>CAVXCT010000001.1:0-28929 GCA_963760355.1 uncultured Gammaproteobacteria bacterium
CCTCCCTACTTTTAGGCTACTTTTTATTAAAATACTCTTTCCACAACAAACCAAAGATATCCATGAATCCTGACTTTATAGAACTTGCCAAACAATCACCCAAACGCATCGTACTTCCTGAGAGCGGAGACAATCGTATTCTTGAAGCAGCTGTCGCGGCAGATCAGCAAGGAATTGCTGAAATAATTTTGCTAGGAGATTCATCGGTAATATCTGCACAACTTGAGACACTAAATTTAAGTTTAGGAAATATCATTGTTGTTAATCCAGAGACTAGTGATAATAGTTATGCTGAAACCTTGCTTGCATTACGCGCCCAAAAGGGCATGACTCCAGAACAAGCTATCAACACAAGTAAACAACCACTTTACTTTGCTGATTTAATGGTTTTCGCAGGCGATGCCGATGCCTGTGTTGCCGGTGTAATTAATTCAACCGGCAATGTAATCCGTGCAGCATTACAGGTTTTGGGTACAGAAGCACCAGGAGTTCGTTTATCGAGTTTCTTGATTATATTGTTAGAAGAACCTTTGGAAAGCCCTGTGATCTTTGCTGATTGCGCCATTAATATCGACCCTAATGCAGAAATACTCGCAGACATTGCTATTCAAAGTGCGAAGAATGGTAAAAAATTACTGGGCATGGATCCCAAAGTTGCCATGCTGTCCTTCTCTACCAATGGTAGCGCAAAACATGAGATGGTTGATAAAGTTAGAGATGCTACAGCTTTAGTCCAACAACAAGCACCTGAACTTACGATAATCGGTGATATTCAACTGGATGCTGCCATGTCAAAGAGAGTGCTGGAGAATAAATGGCCTGATTCAGATTTCCAGCCGCCGGCTAATGTCTTTGTCTTCCCTTCACTGGAAGCGGGAAATATCGGTTATAAAATTGCTGAACGATTTGGCAATGCCACAGCGGTTGGACCCATCCTTCAAGGTTTAGCAAAGCCCGTAAATGACTTATCCCGTGGCGCGAATGTAGAAGCCATAATTAATACGATTGCTGTAACTTGTTTGCAGTGTGAGTAGCTAATAACTAAGACAGTCTAATATCTACATAGGATTAAAAATCGACCATTGTCCATCGACGATTCCTTACGCAATCTACGATGGACTTTAGTGAGCTTATCGTTTTGTTATTTAAAACGAATTATTCAGCCGAGCGAAACGAGACAACAGCTTCAGCTGGTCCTTTAGGATGAAGGCGATAGCCGAATCATTATTTGACTTGTCATTTCTGGCTCCTGGAGAGCGTTATATTAAAAACTCTGAGGTCTGAAGTAACCCTTCATTTATCGATCTTTGTTTATCGACGATTCCTTACGGAATCTACGATGGACTTTTCTGGCTCCTCGAGAGCCTAAAAAAAGCCACCCCCCTACTTTTAGGCGTTCTTAACTACTTAAATACTTATGCGACTGTTCGTCTTAGCAAAAACAAAAGTAAGCTGAAAGCGCCGGAAACGATACTGCTAATAATACTTAGTAGTAGTTCTGTAGTTTTTTTCAAAACCCTGACTGTTCTCAGCGCACCTTTTCCCACGAGCTTTATCATCCCTTTAGTTTGACTACCGTATTTTACGGTCACTTTCTCTAAGTGGCGTAAGTCATCGGTGTTCTCAACGTATTTAAGTAAATGTAAAGTATCTGCAGCTGAGCTAGATTTCCGGATGCCATTCACCTGTACCGCAATTGATTTAAACGGTTGAATAGCTTTTGGATGATAGGCGCGTTTTGCTGCACGTTGAATGTTATTTAAGCTTTTATCTTGTTTTATCAATCTAGTGAATACTGGCCAGTCAAAAACTCTTCCGCCTAATTTCACCAGTTGCTGTTGAAGACCCTTGCTGATTCGTTGGGTTTTTACTGCCAACTTCATCATTGAAGCGCCTGTTTTAGCCGGTGCTGCAGTTCCCATGGAACCAATGGTTAAAGCAGTTAAACCAATTCCTGTGCCGGATAATATAACTATTAGCTCATTCACATCTTTCCCATCTAGATATTTACTGGTTTCTTTCTTCAAATCCCTAACATCACCTACAACTGTAAAATCTGCACTAACAGCACCAGCTATCCCTGCGGTGTTTGAACCATCTCCTTTGATGAATCCATCGATAAAGCTGGAGGTATTATTGATGATGCGTTTTACCTGAGTATCTTGTTCTATTAATTGTTGTTCGTAGCTGGAAAAATCTATTGGATAATTATTATTTCTAGCAATTTCAAGGTACATACATACATCATCAAAATCTGAACGGTCAAACGCATTTTTAATTTCAGATTCAATCGTTTTTTTACTTACATTGTTTTTAAATTGCTTAGAAAGATCGACTAAGACTTCTTGATAGTTCCAGTACTGAGTGACTTGATAAATACTAAGTGCGAATGCACTTAAAGATAGAATAAGTAAACCTAGCCTGAGCTGTGTTTTATAGGATTGCCGCTTAAGCATCTTTTTTAAGAGCTATCCACTTTCCTTTTTTTAAACCTTCTATTGGTTGGTAACGAGTCTTATAATTCATTTTTCGACAATCTTTTATCCAAAATCCCGGATATACAAATTTAAGTTGTTGTTTTTGTGCGTGTTCAATTTGCCATAAAACAGCAAAAACACCTAAGCCTCGCTTATTCCCTTCTTCTGGATCAAAAAAGGTATACACAGCTGACAGGCCTGATTTAACAACATCTGTGACTGCTACACCAATGAGATTTTTATTACCTGACTCATCTTCTGAATAAAACTCATAGAAATGGATATCACACCAGTCAGCTAACAGGAATTTTTCAACACCTTCATGATCCTGACTCTCGTGACGACTTTCAAGATAGGTCTGATAGAGTGGTAGATATTCTTTACGAAAACCAGAAGTATTAATTTCGACGCTTAAATCACTGTTCAGTTTCCAGTTACGTCGTTGGCTTTTGCTTCTACTAAAATCAGCTACTGGAATTCGGGTCGTGACGCACTCTTCGCAAGTATGACAATATGGACGGTAAACTTGCTCGCCACTGCGTCTGAAACCATTCTGTATTAAGTAATCATAGACATGAGGCGTCATTTCATAATCTGGGTCGACCACCGCGTTTCTCGCAATAAGTCCCGGTAGATACGAACACGGGTGCATACCTGTAGGAAATATTTTAAGTGGTTGATCGAGTTTCATAGTTAAAGAATTTTAGTGAATAAACATGACTAATTATTAATTACAGGCACCTTTTGAGCAAGCAGCGGCTTTCAGCCCTTCTGCATCTAGTATCTGAATACTACCCTTTTCCTCCTGAATGAAACCTTTACGTTTCCAGTCAGAAAAGAATCGACTTACCGTTTCGATAGTTAATCCTAACAGAGAACCAATTTCACTGCGAGATAAGTACAATTTAGCCCACTCTGAATCCGGTGTACTACTTGAAAAATCTGTATTAAATGATAGGTTTTGATCAGACAAACTCAAACGCAGAATAAAACTGGCTAGTTTTTCCGACGCCTTTTTCGCACCAAGTTCTAACAACATATCTTCAGACTGGCGTAAATTCTTAATCAAACGTGCAACCATGGATTGATCAATTTCAGGATTGGATTTACGTAAAATTGATAACTCAGCCATGGGCAAACGACAAACCTCACAATCCGTCAATGCAATTGCCGTGTGGTTATAGCTTTCATTGGCAAAGCCATCAAAACCAAACAGATCTCCTGCAACCAATATACGCACTATCTGGGTACGTCCATCTGGTAAACTTTTGGTAACTTTAATTAAGCCTTTTCTTAGAGTGTAGGCACTCTCTGAACTGTCATCCAATTGATGAAAAATTGATTCTCCTAATTCGTAACTTAGTACTGAAGTGTGAAAATCTTTAATGGTATCTTCCAAAGAGTCTTCTGGCAATTCAGAAAAAATACTTTGATGACGAACAGGACATGTATAACAATGTCCTTTGCACTTTACATGTGGCACAAGTTATTACCCTTTTTATATAATATCCATAGATAATTTTTCTTTTGATATCTATAGGGATAAATTTTCCATATTGTTTTCATTTTACTGAAAAAAAAACAATTTCGATATATTATTGCAAAATTCAAATGATGGGGCTCATTTTAAAAATATCCAGACAATACAATTATAAAGGCTAACATAATGAAACTAGGGGCAAAATTCTTAGCAGTTACTAGCTGTTATTTACTTATAACCAGCAATGTATTTTCTCAGGGAAGATCAACGAATCTTGATATTAAACGTTTTGCGTTTTCTTTGGATTTAGTGGATGCGGCTTTAGAAAGACTCAAGCATAAAGTTCGATATGATGGCCGCTATCTAGAAATACCCTTCCCATGGGGTGATGTACCCAAAAATATTGGTGTATGCACAGATGTAGTCGTTCGATCCTATAGAAAGCTCGGTATCGATTTGCAGCAACGTGTGAATCACGATATGAAGCAAAGCTTTTCTCAATACCCTAATCTACCTAAATGGGACCGTGTTCAAGCCGACCCTAATATCGATCATCGTCGTGTATTAAATTTACGCGTTTTCTTTGCTCGGAATGGCTCTGCTTTACCTATTACAAATAAGGCTAATGATTATTTACCGGGTGACTTAGTGACCTGGAATATCATGCCTGGCATGCCTCACATTGGTATTGTCACACATCAAGTCAGTAAAGATAAGAGAAGGCCTTTAATCGTACATAATATGGGTAAGGGGCCGAAACTCGAAGATATTCTATTTACCATGAAAATTACAGGACACTACCGCTATCAGCCTGATTTATAAGTTTTTTTATATTATGACTCAGCGTAACTGATGATTCGTTCAGCTTTGGTTAATTGATAAAATGATATATAGACTCTATACCAATAAATAACTAAATTTCGGGGTCATTATGAGGATAAAGTTGCGTAAGCATCCTCTATTAAAATCATTGTTTTTCATTCTACTAATGGGAATAGGTAGTCTTACAGCTGTAACAGTACACGCTGAGGTAATTAGCATACCTATCAAAAGGACTATTGCCACACAACCTATCACTCAATTAGAAGTTATCGCAATGGTAAAGACGATTCTTAACGGTAGAGTGCTCTCAATCAAAAAACAATCGAGCTACACTAACCCAGATTGCCACCATGTAAAATTTCTCGAAGATAAAGGTGAATTCCAGATGATTAAACTGGGTTGTTACGTCGAAGCAATTGTTCAAACACAAAAATAATAGTTAGCCCCATAAAAAAAATTATGCACGCTAGTTTACTGTGTATAATAACCATATATAGTATTCTTTTTCACACCTAATTACCTGATAATTAGACAAAAGAATACCGATCAGAAGTTCTTAAAATATAGACACAAATGGGGTTATTATGAGAGTACTGGTTGTCGAAGATGATACTGATATTCGTGAACAACTAATCGACACATTGCAAGGGGAAGGCTATGTGGTCGATGCAGCTGCGGAAGGATCTCAGGGACTTTATTACGCACTAGAATACCCAATTGACATTGCTATCGTAGATTTAGGTCTGCCTGAAGTCAGCGGCCTGGACATAATTAAACAATTACGAGATGCTGGTAAAGATTACCCTGTCATTATTCTTACTGCTCGTACACGCTGGCAAAATCGCGTAGAAGGCCTAGAAGCCGGGGCTGATGATTATGTGGATAAACCTTTCCATCACGAAGAACTACTAGCGCGTATGCGCGCCCTGCTACGTCGCACAGGTCGTTGGTCGCAGGCTGAATTTTCTTGCGGTCCAATTCGTTTGAATACTTCAGAACAACGTGTTTTGGTTGACGATGAAGAAATCTCACTTACTGCATATGAATATAAGGTTATTGAACATCTGATGATGCATGCGGGTGAAGTCATTTCGAAAACTGATTTAACTGAGAGTATGTATGATGACGAATCAGATAGAGACAGTAACGTTATCGAAGTATTTATTCGTCGTTTAAGAATGAAACTTGACTCAGACGGATCAATCAATCCTATTGAAACTTTACGTGGACGCGGATACCGCTTTACCCTCTCTCGCAACACTTAATGCAACATCTAAGATAGATTTACATGAGTTCTCTTCGTAGTCGGCAATTCCTAAGTGCCCTAGCAATTATATTTCTGGGTATTCTGCTGTTAGGCAGTGTTTTATATTATGTGACCCAGCATAAAATGCTTAAGGACGAAGAATCATCACTAAGTGAATCTGGCCTCGAACTGATGGGCTTTTTGGATTTCAAAGATGGTAAGTTTGTCATTGATAATAGTTCCAAAAATGACTTTCTTGCCTTCTTAACTAAAAATGAGTTTAGTAAATTAAGTTCAGAAAAGTTCGCCTATATCCAGCACACCGAAAGTGGCAATATTGTTTGGCATAGCCAGTACCCATTCAATGATATTAGCGCAGGTCGTTTTGCCAAAGATAAGCGCAAAGTTTTCACAACATTTCTCCTTAATATGCCTGCTGATGTTGATGGCGTGGATATTCTTAACCCGGAAGATACTCAAGGTAGAAATATATCCAAGCTTGATGGTGCTGAAAATTACATTGTTTATGCACGTGGTTTTAACTATAAACCGAATGGCGCTTATCAGCTGATACTAGCCAAATCTGCAGAAACTTTACAAAAGGGTCATGATGAAATTATCCGTAATATTCTATTACTATTTCTCATAACAACCATACTGGTTTTGATTTCACAGCTAGTCAGCAGTTACCTTGTCATCACCCCTATTAGAAAATTTGAACAAGAAATCAACAAAATTGAATCAGGTGAACAACAATTAATTAGCAAGGAATATCCTACTGAACTATCTTCGGTAAAAAGTGCAGTTAACGCACTTATAAACGCTGAAAAAGGTCAAAAACAACGGTACAGAGACGCGCTTGATGACCTGGCTCATAGTTTGAAAACACCGTTATCAGTTTTACAAAGCTCTGCTGAGAAAAGCAATAACGATACCATTCGTACCCAGGTCGAACGCATGGATGATATTATTGCTTATCAGCTAAGACGTGCAGTAGTAAACGAACATGGTGGCACAATTATTAAACAACAGGCTGTAAGACCTGTTCTTTACCGCCTGAAAGACTCTTTAATAAAAGTCTATCGTGATAAACCATTTGAATTTATCATCAATGTTGATGATTTTGCAAAATGTCGTATGGAAGAAGATGACATGATGGAAGTCTTCGGTAATCTTGCTAATAATGCTTGCCGCTTCTGTGAAAAAATTGTAGAAATTACGGCAACTCAAAATGGCGATATTTTGATTATCGACATTGATGATGATGGCTTAGGCTTTCCTGATAAGAACCCTTCTCAGCTATTACAGCGTGGAATACGTGCAGACAGCCAATCAGAAGGACAAGGCATAGGTTTAGCGGTAAGTACCGAAATCGTTGAAGCTATTGGCGGAAAAATCGAATTACTCATATCACAACATGTTGGCGCCAGAGTTAGACTTCATTTGCCAATGTGAATTGATTGCGCATTAGCTAGCTAGATTAAACTAGCTAGCCACAATACTTTTTAACCTAATAAACTCTTCAACATTTGCTTCTTCATTAAAGAGCTTCAATCACTTGCATTGGATAGAAAAAAACTTTGGAAAAGTGCTAAGCCGGAGTGTAGCGACGATGACCCGAAGGGCGTGGTTTTCAATATTTTTGTGAAAAAAATCACGTAAAAGTAGGGGGGTGGTTTTCAATTCACCTAGGTAACAGAAAAGTCCATCGTAGATTCCTTCTGGAATCGTCGATGTACAATGGTCAATCAAATACAGAAATTTATAACTCAAGAATCGTAAGCTAATAAACCGCCAGAAATGGCAAGTAATTATGATGTGTTTTGAATGGCGTCCCCACGGGGACTCGAACCCCGGTTACCGCCGTGAAAGGGCGGTGTCCTAGGCCACTAGACGATGGGGACCCTGGACCTACTCAATTTTAATTTTGTAATAAAACCACAAAACTGTGTAAAAAATGGCGTCCCCACGGGGACTCGAACCCCGGTTACCGCCGTGAAAGGGCGGTGTCCTAACCACTAGACGATGGGGACACATACTATTCATGTGCTTAATCTAATCTATACTTAATAAGAATAAAGTCAGATTAAGGACGCTACTTTTTTACGTTTGGATCTAACACATCATCGTGCAAATCCTGCAATGATCTTTTCTTATTAAGATCAGAATCATCGCGGGGCGAGAACATAACAGAAGTTGCAAGACCAGTAAATAAAAAAACAAAACCAGTTGGCACCGCTAATAAAAATCTCATTGCCCATTTATCATTCCCCTGAAACATAAAAGTAAAACCTACTATGAGTCCGACGACGGTCAGTACTAAACCACTGATAAATAATATTTGACCAATGCGTACAAGTGTGTTCATGAATTAAGCTATCAGCATCTCATTAAACTCTCGCATTACATTAAAACTACACCACTTTTTAGCTGGCCATTAGACAAATAATGGTGGAGCTAGGCGGGATCGAACCGCCGACCTCTGCAATGCCATTGCAGCGCTCTCCCAGCTGAGCTATAGCCCCACTGCCAAAAGAAGCGCGAATTGTGAGGCAAAGGTTAAAAGCTGTCAAGCATATTATGTTGATTTTAAGTGGTAGATTTAAGAGTAAATCAGACTAAGCTTTTATATACTTATAGTCAGCCTGTATTAAGCCAATGTCAGGTACTCTTAATGACTATAATTACAGAAAGTAATCTCAAAATATTGTCTCTTGGACATGAGAACTTGCTGCTAGAGTACTTGTCATGATTATTCACTGAGCGGATTCAGGTGAATAAACCAATAATGATGCATATATTGCTAATTAACATGGATTACTAAAACAATAATAATGAATTACTTACCTAATAAGTTTCAGTCAAATCTGCACCCGACAAAGAAAAATCAGACAAAAGGGATAATCGGGCTACTTTTCATTCTACTGTGCCTTTTCTCCATGCAGTTCAGCTATGCTGGACCTAATACACGTTCACCACTAGGGGTTAATAGCAATGAGGTCATGGATGATGATGCAAGTATTCCATTTATTGACGTTTTTAAAACTTCAATTCCATTTGAGGAAGCACGCCCATGGTTAACCAAGGGCAAAGTAGTCTATGACGAGCATGGATGGCCAAAAAACCTGAATGGTGGGCAAGCCGGCACCCGCTTCCTTTATAAGCTTCCTAAAGAAACAGTCCCTGAAGGTAATTACACGGTTCTTTATGATGGCGAAGGCATTCTTAGTTATAGTGATGATGCAAAATTAGTTAGCCGCGAACCTGGAAAAGATATAATTTCTATACACGCCGGAAAGGACAAAGAATTCCGTGTTAAACTAATCATCAAAAACAGTAACACTAAAAATTACCTGCGTAACATCCGTGTTCTTATGCCTGGTGGTGTATGCTCTAACAATCCTTTCAAACGTGTAAAAGATAAACGCTATTGTAAAGGTGCTCGCTATTTAGCTTTTGAAAAATATCATAAGGGCTTAATTTTTAATCCTGCATACCTTGATTATATGAAGGACTTTAAAGTTGTCCGTTTTATGAATATGTCAGGCATTACGCGTAACCCGATAAGCTCATGGAACGAACGCCCAAAAGTAAAAGATGCAACATGGGCTGGTAAACAAGGCGAACGTGGTGCACCGCTTGAGATTATGGTTGCTCTAGCTAATCGTTTAAATGCAGATCCCTGGTTTAACCTACCCCACAAAGCAGACAATAACTTTGTAAGGCAGTACGCAAAATACGTTAAAGAAAATTTGAAACCCGGCCTCAAGGCTTATGTCGAATACACCAATGAAGCGTGGAACTCTATTTTTACGCAAGCCCATTATGTAAAAGACATGGGTGAACGGATGCAACTTGATGAAGATAGAGATAAAGCAGGTTATAAATATTTCTCGTTACGCTCAGTCCAGATTTTTGATATGTGGGAGCAAACTTTTGGTGGCACCGATCGTATTGTACGCGTTATGGGTAGCTGGACTGGCTGGACTCGTCTTTCTGAAATGCTTTTATCCTATAGAAATGCTTACAAAAAGACTGATGCGATTGCAATTGCGCCCTACTTCTTCCCAAGCTTTAAAAGTGCACAAAAAGCTCGTTCTGTTAGTCAGTTATTCAAGTTAATGTACGATCCAAAAGAAAAATACTCGATTCCAAAAGTACTCGGCTATATTCATAAAAATGCTCAAACTGCTGAAAAATTTGGTGTTGATCTTATTGCTTATGAAGGTGGTCAACATCTTGTAGACTGGAAAAGTCGTAATGTTACTTCTCACCCGACCAAGCTTATGATCGCAGCAAATAAAGATTGGCGTATGGCAAAGGCTTATAGCATCTTTATGCGTGGCTGGAGAGACAATGGTGGAAAACTATTTGTAAACTTCTCTGCACCTAGAACCTATCAGTGGTTTGGTAGCTGGGGTACTAAAGAGTACATAACACAACCAATCAATAAAGCACCTAAACATCGTGCCCTACTGCAGTATGCGCGTAAAAACCCATGCTGGTGGAGAGGCTGTAGCAGCCCTACAATTGCAAGATTAGATAAACCGGGGCTAAATCCTGTCGGTGATGTCTATGCCCTGGTACCGTCAAAGAAAAAGAAAAATGTACCTGGAAAAACTCCGGCTAAACCTGCGATGGTTGCTAAGACCAAGGTACAAACGACAACTAAATCTACTATTGTAGCTAAAGCAACTAAACCTAAAGTAGTCCCTACAACACCAGCGGTTACAACAACTACCACTGCAAGTACTGCTACAGCGAAACCAATTTGGGAGACAGCAAACACTGCTACAAAAACCGTTGCCAAAACGACTCCAGGTAAATCTCAACCACCAGCCCGTAAGGTAGCTACTGCTTTACCAGTTCACGATGCAGTTGTGCACCGAGTGAAAGGACGCGGGCGATTTTGGAGTAATAAAGCAGCTTTGCACCTAAAGAATATTGTCGATGGTAAAATCAATGGTGGAAGTGACCTCTCCGGTGTCTGGCAAACCCATTGGGATAATAATTACCTTCATGTACGTGTCGATGCACTCGATGATAAATTTATGCGCGACTCAGAAGCTCCCTGGGGTGATGATTCAATTGAAATCTTTATAGATGCCGATGGCAGCCGCACTAATAAATTTGATGGAAAAAATGATTTCCACTTTATCTATCGCTGGAAAGATAGAAATGTGAATCTAAGTAAGAGCTCACCCAGAAAACGCTCTCTAGGAATCAAACAAACAATGATACGAACAGACAAAGGCTACACCCTTGAAACTTCTATTCCCTGGAAGACATTAGGTGTACATCCTGTTGCAGGTAGAAACATCGGGATTGATGTACAAATCAATGATGATGATAGTGGCAGCGGCCGTGATGGAAAGCTTGCATGGCATGCTAAAAATGACCAGTCATGGAGGAATCCACAAGCATTTGGCAAGTTGGTATTAGGCATATAATATGCCTGATAATTATTAAACATCATCTACTACATCTTTAATGCAAAAAATCATCAAGGGCTTATTATTCCTTGCAATTGTTCTATTAACACTTGCAGCTGGAGCATACCTAAATCAACGTTATCAAAATTATAGAAACTTCCATACTCCAGCAGCTGAGCCACCTACTGCAGGACAATTGAAATCTGTCCTTAATTCCAGAAATGTATCGAACAGCTTTGATAAAAATTCCCGAACAAAACAAGATATTTTCCTTGGGATTAATACCGCAGATGTTAGAGAAGATACTTCAAGTGTCCAATTCTTAAACCTATTTAAACCAGCGATTCCATTTGCAGAAACAGTTCCGTGGGGCAGCAGTAAAGGTGTTGAGTACGATAAAAATGGTTATCCAACTAATCTAAATGGAGGTAAAGCTGGTACTAAGTTCTTGAATCGACTCCCCGCAGATACTATTGAAGATGGTTTCTATACTGTTCTGTATGATGGTGAGGGCGAAATTTTTTACGGTAATGATGCACGTATGGTGGTTCATCGACCGGGTAAAGATGTTATCGAAATCAAAGCAGGAAAAGATCAAACATTAAACGCATCGTTGTTTATTAAGAAAACCACCAAAGATAACTACATCAAAAATATACGTATTCTTCCAGAAGGCGGTATTTGTGATGGCTACCCTCATATAAAAGTTAAATCCGAAGCTGATTGTAAAAAAGGCGAGTTCCTTTCTTTTGAAGAGCACCACGACAAAATCCTATTCAACCCAGATTATCTGAACTTTATGAAAGACTTTCAGGTTGTGCGCTTTATGAATATGTCTGGGATGACAAGAAATCCAGTAGAAAATTGGAATACCAGAAATACACTTGATAAAGCAACCTGGGGAGGACGCGCTGGGCTCTACTCTCGTGGAGCACCAGTAGAAATTATGGTTGCTTTAGCCAATCAAATAAATGCGCACCCCTGGTTTTCAATGCCTTACAAAGCCAATGATGATTATGTGCGAAAATTTAGTGAATATGTAAAAGCCAACCTAAACCCAAATCTTAAAGCATACATCGAATACAGTAACGAAGTATGGAACCCTATTTTCATTCATCACGATTACGCCATTGAAAAAGGCCTCGAAGAAAAACTAGATAAAAGTAAATCACCAGCTGGTTATAAATGGTATTCAAAACGAAGTGTAGAAGTTTTCAAAATATGGGAAGAAGCGTTTGGCGGCACCGATCAATTGGTACGAGTTTTGGGAAGCTGGGCCAGTAATCAGAATATGTCTAGCCAGATTCTCGCCTATGAAGATGCTTATAAACACACAGATGCAATCGCAATAGGGCCTTATGTATCTGCTCACCCTAAAGTTTTGCGCAAGGTGGATAATGTCGATGACGTGTTTAAAGCAATGATGAATAAAACTTCTAAATGGGGTATGAAAACCATTATCTCTTATATCAAAAAACAGCAGAAAGTAGCCTCGTCATTTGGCGTCGATTTGATAGCTTATGAAGGTGGACAACACCTTGTAGACTGGGATACACGAAAAGTAGATCAACACCCTAACCCACTTCTTTATGCCGCCAATCGTGATCCTCGTATGGGTATTATTTACGATGAATTATTGAGAGAATGGAAACAAGCAGGAGGAAAGCTATTTGTAGCCTTTAGTGCACCTCGAATTTATAGCTGGTATGGAAGCTGGGGTGTTAAAGAGCACATCAGACAAGCACGCGCTGATGCACCTAAATATGATTCGCTATTACGTTATTTAGATAGCAACCTTCATCCAGAAGAAAACCAAAATGCCACTGCGCAAAGTGTCATAGTCGCGGAACAAACCGAGTTCCCAGTCAACTATGCAAAGAAGCCAGAGTTAATCTGGAATATGCAGCAGAGTAAAACCATACCTTCAAAATTATCAGGCGTATCGGCGAGCAACCTCAGTGCTAAATGGCAGGCAAATTGGGACACAAAACACCTGTACTTAAGTTTTTCAGTCAATGATAACGATATTCAAAAGGGTGATGAAATAGTCTTAACGCTGGATACCAGTAGCAATAATACGGACGAACAAGAAACAACAACAGACAAACCAATCGAAAAAGAAACTGAAGCAGATACAGAGACTGGTGCTGATACAGTTAAACAAAAAGCAAAAACCTTCACATTTACCCCGTTTGATACTCTAGGATCACAAACACATTTAATTCGTACGGATACAGGCTATCTACTAAACGTAGCAATACCCTGGAGTGAACTCTTTGGTGAAAAATCAAATAATCATGCCAGTAACGGCACAAAGATTGGCGTGAATATTCAAGTGATAGATATAGATGAAGATATCAAAGGGAGTAAGTCATTGCATTGGGCAGATACCAATAAAGCTTTGCCAGAACTGGTTTTAAAAAACACCCCTGTTTCTCATTAGAATCTTTTCTGATCAAGTTTTTTTTAAAGGTTTTTTATCCAGAATTTAGTTCTCCATCGAGCATCTGTTTTACTCATTTTAGAAGCCTTAAATATAAATTAATTTGATAGCTTGGTTATTTTTCAGTAATTTCCCCCTTTAAAATTCTTACCATATTAGATATTTTGCGTTATTTTCCCATAAGTATCACTAATTGCCTGACTTAAGTTTTATTTTTTACTATTTATGGACTGAATAGTAAAAATTCAAATAAGTTACTTGTTTAATAATACAATTCTACTACTCTTAGCCAGCCTGTTGCTGCACAGCAACAAAATTAGTGGATAAGCCAATATTTACTCCTTTTCTGGGAAATATGACTTAATTATTATTAGCTCCATAAATAAACATTTAAAAGGAGAAAAACACATGTCACAGTATCAAGATGATATACAAGCTGCATCAACTCTTAAAGAATCAAACGGATCTTCATGGGATGCGATCAATGCAGAATCAGTAGCGCGTATGCGCGCTCAAAATAAATTCAAGAACGGTCTAGACATCGCTCAATACACAGCAGACATTATGCGAACTGATATGGAAGCGTATGACAACGATTCTTCTATGTACACACAATCTCTGGGTTGTTGGCATGGTTTTATCGGTCAACAGAAGATGATTTCTATCAAAAAACACTTCGAAGGCAAAACTGACCGTCGTTATCTATACCTTTCTGGCTGGATGGTTGCTGCACTTCGTTCTGAGTTCGGTCCATTACCTGACCAGTCAATGCATGAGAAAACTTCTGTTGCTGCATTAATCGAAGAGCTTTACACATTCCTTCGTCAAGCTGATGCACGTGAACTTGGTGGCCTTTTCCGCGAATTAGACGCTGCACGTGATGCAGACGACATGGCTAAAGCAGCTGATGTACAAAATCAAATCGATAACCACGTAACCCACGTAGTGCCAATTATTGCTGATATCGATGCTGGTTTCGGTAACGCTGAAGCAACTTACCTTATGGCTAAGCAGATGATCGAAGCTGGAGCATGTTGTATCCAGATCGAAAACCAGGTATCTGATGAGAAGCAATGTGGTCACCAGGACGGTAAAGTAACCGTTCCACACGAAGACTTCCTTGCGAAGATTCGTGCTGTACGTTACGCATTCCTTGAGCTTGGTATCGACAACGGTGTAATCGTTGCACGTACTGACTCACTAGGTGCTGGTCTTACTAAGCAAATCGCTGTATCTAACGAGCCAGGCGATCTAGGCGACCAGTACAACGCATTCCTGGACTGTGAAGAAGTTACAGTAGAAAACATGAACAACGGCGACGTTGTTATCAACCAGGGTGGCAAGCTAGTACGTCCTAAGCGTCTTCCTTCTAACCTATTCCAGTTTAAATCTGGTACCGGTGAAGCGCGTTGTGTTCTTGACTGTATCACGTCATTAAACAACGGCGCAGACATGATCTGGATCGAAACTGAGAAACCACACGTTGCTCAAATCGGCGGAATGGTTAATGCAGTTCGTGAAGTAGTACCAAATGCCAAGCTTGTATACAATAATAGCCCATCTTTCAACTGGACCTTAAACTTCCGTCAGCAAATCTTTGATGCAATGGCAGAAGCTGGACAAGATGTATCTGCATATAACCGTGATGATCTAATGGATGTAAAATACGACGAAACTGAATTAGCGACTGTTGCTGACGAAAAGATCCGTACTTTCCAGGCTGATGGCGCACGTGAAGCGGGTATCTTCCATCACCTTATCACTCTTCCGACTTACCACACTGCAGCTTTGTCTACTGACAACCTTGCTAAAGAGTACTTCGGCGACCAAGGTATGCTTGGATACGTATTAGGTGTTCAGCGTAAAGAGATCCGTGAAGGAATCGCATGTGTTAAACATCAGAACATGTCTGGTTCAGATATGGGTGATGATCACAAAGAATACTTCTCTGGCGACGCTGCATTGAAAGCTGCTGGTGAAGATAATACTATGAATCAATTTAGCTAATCATCAGCTGAATGCTTATACGCTCCATTTCTGTGTAAGAGCAATGCTCGTTTACAACTTGTAAACGTCACATTGCTCTACCTTGAACTGAAACGTCTAAGCATCAAGCTGAAGATCATCTAGTTTTATAGTTATAAAAAATAAAAAAGGACTTAATCATGTCATTTAAAACAGCCGACCTATGTGATGAATTTTGTGGTGATAGCTGCGAAGAGATTCAAGCCGCTGGAACAAGTTTAAATAGTTATGGAGGCCGTTCGAGCTTCTACGGTGAAGTGGTAACACTCAAGATATTTGAGGACAACCAACTGGTTCGGGATCAGGTCAATGCTGATGGCAAAGGTAAAGTTCTAGTAATCGATGGCGGTGCGTCTATGCGACGCGCCGTTCTCGGTGATATGTTAGCCGCGAAAGCCGTCGAAAATGGCTGGAATGGAGTCGTTATCAATGGTTGTATTCGTGATTCTGTAGACATGTCTACCATGGATATCGGCGTGATGGCACTTGGCACTCATCCGCTTAAAACGGTTAAGAATGGTGTTGGCCAAACCAATGTTAGCGTGAGTTTTTCAAACCTCACCATTAATGCTGGCAACTACATTTATGTCGATGAAGACGGCATGATAGTGTCTGAAAAGCCACTTCTTTAAGCTTTAACAAAAAAATTAGAGTCACCTCCGACTTTTTGAATGACAACTCGTTTTTGTAGTATTAAAACGGCCTTGGAATTTATGCTGAGCTAGTGTTTTTCCATTTTCATTTATGAAAACACCCGCTTCGGTTAGTCGTTGTTTTGGCGACGATAAGTATTTGATTGGTTTATTAGTGAAGAAAAGCGAAAAATCTGAAGAAGTTTAATATAAACATCACCCCCCTACTTTCAGGCTCTTTTTCACAATAAGCTGAGCCTAATGATTGATATTTTTTGAAAAAACATGAATCACAACTACTCCCGTTATAATCAAACCCATACCCAGAATGCTTGGCAAATCCGGAATTTCTTTGTAGCGCCATGCACCTACTAATGTCACTAATACAATCCCTACCCCAGACCAGATAGCATAGGTAATACCTAGTGGAATAAATTTTAAGACTAATGTCATAAAGTAAAAAGACACCAAATATGCAACGATCATAATAATTGTGGGTATAACTTTGGTGAATTCTTCAGTCGCTTTTAAGCTGGATGTAGCGATGACTTCAGCAATGACAGCCAAAGCCAGAAATAAATATGTGAATTCTTTCATTAATTTAACTCTTATAAGATTATAGACTGGGTATAAATAGAATCGGGGTAATAAATAGGTATTTAAAGTATAGTTAAAGTCCCCCCCTACTTTTACGCACTTTCCAATGGGATCAATGATTTAACTTAAACAAATTTATCGCATTATCATGCTTAATTTTCATTGCCACATCTTCAGGTAATTGCGCTAGCCAACTGTGGTGAAATCCCCAGAACCGTCCTAGTTGCTCCCAGCCTGTATCAGGCTCACTCCAGCCATCGAGTTGTTCTACCGGCCAAACTGTGTCCGAACCTACTAGAAAACGACTCGCATATTTGATCATTAGTGCTTTCCATTCTGGCAATAGTTTTCCTGTTTCATCCGTATGCTGGTTACCCACATAACGCCAGGGATCACGCGCCGCCATGCCACTCCATACATTAGGGCATTTGCTCATTACCTCATCAACATGCCCAGGCTTCAGTATCGCACCTGCATGCGCCCAGATGATTTTGCTTTTTGGGTGTCTCTCACAAATCGCTAACATATAATCGGGGCGGGAGAATTCAGTATGGATCATTATAGGTACATCAAATTCGTATACCATTTTCATTAATCCATTTAATACCTTGGAAGATTCTAGCTTGCGGGCAAATCCTCCGCCAAGAATATGCAATTCGCCTACACCTTGATATTCGCCTGATGTTAATGCTTTTCGTGCTTCAATCAGAACTTTCTCGTTGCGTTGCCAACGATACCAATCTTGCGAGTCACGATAAGGGCTGAAAATAGCGATAACTTTTTCTGGTGCGAGCTTCTTCAGCAGTAATGCATTTTCAGCAGGTTTACCAATCACCACAGCATGTGAAATATTATGTTTCGCTAAATACTGAACTGCCTGTTCTGGTGAAGTCACTTCTTTTTGACTCCACTTATAATGCATATGCATATCGAAAACAGCGTCTTTATTAGCGTTTTTAACAACATCTTTATCAGTAGCATTTACCACAGTTATAAACAATAAACTACTGATAAATAGACTAAATATAAACTTTCTTAATCTCATTTCTAACTCGCGTGACTTTCACATTCAGCTATTACTTTAGCACTAATCAAACCTGCATCACCCTCCATTCCCGGGATATCAATCCGTTCGATATTTACCGTAATATTTTCCTCGCTTTGTACTTCTCCACCCTTGGTTATCAAATCCTTAGTGACTCCTATGATGGCTATTCGGCTAGCGATCTCAAGCGCTTCTTTGGGGGATTCAGCGCGGATCACCTCATCTCGAGCGTGTACTTGAAAACCATTAACCTCGTGCAAAGTGACTTCAATAATGCAGGTAGATTTTACGTGGCCGACTGCCGCACCAATAGCATTTGCAACCGCGCTGTATTCAGGTACTAACACTTCCTGTCCCAAACGCTTTCCTACATCGGGATAGAATATTCCGGCCGGCCCACCAACAGCCACCAAAGGAATGCGTGATTCGAATTTTATTTGCAAGTCTTTGATAAGAGGGTTGCCGGAAGCTACTGCACGCACTAAAACATTATCGCCATCAAAAACATTCGCAGCCAGTTGATTTATCATTAACCAGGTACTTTTCTCTACTACTGCACCATGAACTTTTTGTGCCAGAGCCTGTATTTTTTTAGCGGTGCTATTACTACTAACATTACCACTGACATAGCCCGTCGCTCGGCCCAATAATTCGCAGGCATAAAATGCAGCCCTGATATTCCATTGCGATTGTAATCCCAACACATGCGCTGCATCACTCGGGGTAAAGCCAGACATTCTAACCACCCCCCTACTTATAAGCCTTTTTAGGGTACTTCGATCTTTCGCAGAGACTGTGACTTCTCGAAAACGGATCGGCTTATCGGCACTTAATAAACCCAATAACTCCTGTTCACGTTCGCTAAAATCAGAAAAATCAACATATGACTGTAACAATAAATACTGTATTGCCGAATGCATACCGCTATCAGCAGTCAACGCTGTTTCTAATTCTTCTTCTATATATGGAAAGCGCATCGCCAACATCGATAAGGGCAATGCACGATTAGGTAATAGTTGTAGATTTTTCAATGTGTCTATTTCGACTTCACTATCACCGCCAAGACCCAGCGTTATCATATCAATTGCTTTAACCAAGGTGCGATAACCACCCACATCGGCACCCGCTTCATTCAAGGCTGGCCAGCCATTAACCACTGTAGCCACATCGGTAGTCGTCCCGCCTATATCAGAAACCAAAAAGTCTTTTTTGCCGGTTAAATAACGCGCACCGATGACACTCGCCGCAGGGCCGGAAAGAATGGTTTCAATCGGTGTATACATCACCGAATCTGCACGGGCTATCGAACCATCTCCTTTTACAATCATAATTGGTACATCGAGCCCCAATGTTTGCATGGCTTCGCGCACAGCGCTTTCAAGTTGCACAAGCAAAGAGACAATCTGCGCATTGAAACAAGCCGTTAATGCGCGCTTTGGGCCATTCAAAGAATCAGATAAGTCACAAGAAGCCGTAACTGGCGCACCAGTTAGTTCTCGAATTAACTCACTTGCTTCTCTTTCGTGTGATTGATTACGCACCGAATAATGCCCCGCCACGGCAAAGGCATCAGCCTTACCTATTTCACCAGCAAGTGCTTCGCGAATTGCATTAGTATCTAATGGCTGTTGCTCTTTACCAGTGTAAACATGACCGCCTTTAATTCGCACAATTTTCGCATCAGGAATTGCCTTGGCAATTTCAGTACGCTTTACCATAGCATCATTAAAACCAAGCAAAAAAACAGCCAGCGGAGATCCCTGACCTTCAACCAGGGCATTGGTTGCCAAGGTTGTTGATAGCGAAACAAGACTTACTTCTGCAATCTTAAATACGCCTGCACAAGCTTTATCAGCAGCCTCTAAAGCCTGTTTCAATGCATCGATAACACCCAAAGATAAATTACCGTGAGTGGTTAATGATTTTGCGCTGGCGAGTATTTCCCTTTTTGCGGTATTAACAACAACTGCATCGGTGTAGGTTCCCCCAGTATCAATACCTATCGTAAAGTGTTCATTCATTTACTTATTTTGACCTACTTTGAAGATTAAGACTATTCTAAATTAACCTTTTTGTAATCATATCTCGGCATCTCTTTACTACTCTAAAATGTTGGAATTTCACTTTTTATCATTTAAATGAAATTTATCTGTATTTTTTCATTTTATCTTCTACAATCTCTGTAAACATATATATAACCGCAGGATGCCATAATGCATACTTATCGATTAACCTTTGATTGTCCTGACCAGATTGGCATCGTCAACCAAGTCAGTAAACTTATCAGCGAAAACAAAGGTTGGATTTCAGAATCATCACAACACTCTGATGAGGAAACCAAATGGTTTTTCTCACGTATTGAAATTCTCGCTGATTCATTAGATGCGGATTTAGAAGGACTTAGAGAAATACTCACGCCTTTGGCTGAATTGCTAAATATGAATTGGAAACTCGAAGATAGCACCGCTCCAAAAAAAGTCATTATGATGGCGAGTAAGAGTTCTCATTGCTTATCCGATCTATTAGATCGCTGGCACAGTGGCGAGCTTAATTGTGATATTCCCTGTGTAATTTCAAATCATGATGATATGAGAGGTTTGGTCGAACACTATGGTATTCCCTATCACAAGGTAGTCATCGAAAAAGATAATAAACAACCTGGCTTTGATGAAGTAGAAAGACTCATCGAAGAATATCAGGGAGATACCATCGTACTTGCGCGTTATATGCAGATTTTACCGCCAACACTTTGCGCTAAATATCAGCATAGGGTGATCAATATTCACCACAGTTTCTTACCTTCTTTCATTGGAGCAAAACCCTATCATCAGGCTTCAATACGTGGTGTAAAATTGATCGGTGCAACCTGTCATTACGTCACCGAAGATCTGGATCAAGGCCCAATTATCGAACAAGATGTATCGCGTGTAAATCACGGTGACAAAGTTGAAGACCTTGTACGTTTAGGTAAAGACACCGAGAAACTCGTTTTAGCCCGTGGCCTTCGAGCCCATCTAGAAGATCGTGTTTTAGTACACGGCAATAAAACGATCGTCTTTTAATACTTATTTAGAACTACACTACATAAGCTAGTTAACATCACATAGCTTTTAGTAAATATACCCATTTGTGAGAAACACCATGAGTAAACAATTACCTTCTTCGGCTCAAGTCGTCATCGTCGGAGGCGGCGTAATCGGTTGTAGCCTTGCTTATCACCTAACCAAAATTAGGTATCAACGATGTGGTGTTACTTGAACGTAAAACCCTAACCTGTGGTACTACGTGGCACGCGGCTGGTTTAGTACCAACACTTCGTGCCAATTACAGCATGTCGATGTTAGCCAAATACAGTGCAGAACTATACGGTAAGCTTGAAGAAGAAACAGGACAAGCTACAGGCTATGTGCGTAATGGCTCACTAACAATTGCGACAAATAAAGAACGCCTTGCGGAACTCAAACGTGGAGCCTCCATGGCTAAAGTTGCTGGCTTCCCATGTGATGTTATCGATCCAGATCAGGCCAAAGAAATCTGGCCTCTGTTGAATATCGAAGATGTCATCGGTGCAATCCACCTTCCTGATGATGGCATGGCGAGTCCAGTCGATCTTACCAATGCATTGGCTCGTGGTGCTAAAAACGGTGGCGCTCAAATCTTTGAGAACACCAAAGTCATCGACATGAAAGTAATCGATGGCAAAGCCGCTGGAGTAATCACCGAAGATGGCGATATCGATGCTGAAATTGTAGTCAACTGCGCGGGCATGTGGGCGCGTGAGTTTGGTGAAAAAGCCGGTGTGAACGTACCATTACATGCCGCAGAACATTTTTATGTGGTTACCGAAAAGATGCCAAATCTACAACACCATTTACCCACCATGCGTGATATGGATGGCTATTGTTACTATAAACCTGAAGGTGGTCAATTACTGGTTGGCATGTTTGAGCCAGGTGCAAAACCATGGGGCATGAAAGGCATTCCGGAAGACTTTAGTTTCGACCAAATCCCTGATGATTTTGATCACCTAGAACCTTATCTCGAAGCAGCCATGCATCGCGTCCCCGAACTTGAAGAAGCAGGATTACAATTATTTTTTAATGGCCCCGAATCTTTCACACCTGATGATCGCTACCAGTTAGGTGAATCACCTGAGTGCCGTAACTATTTTGTTGCTGCAGGCTTTAACTCGGTCGGTATTCAATCCGCAGGAGGCGCAGGTAAAGTACTGGCGGACTGGATTCAAAAAGATCATCCAACACAGGACTTATGGTCGGTTGACATTCGCCGCAATAACCCATTCCAGGGCACCCAGCGTTACTTGTTCGAACGTACCACTGAAACCTTAGGATTACTGTACGAGACGCATTATCCTTTCAAACAATTTAGAACCGCGCGTGGCGTACGACGCTCGGTACTGCAAGACCAATTAGACAAATTAGGTGCGGTCTTCGGCTGTGAAAACGGTTGGGAACGAGCCAACTGGTTTGCAGATGAAGGTCAGGAAAGAAAGTACGAATACTCATTTGGCAGACAAAACTGGTTCGACAATAATAAACGAGAACACGAAGCTGTGAGAAATGCAGTCGGAGTAATCGATCAAAGTTCTTTCTCAAAGTATCAGGTTGAAGGTCCAGACGTAGTCAAGTTCATGAACCGCGTTTGCTCAAATAATATCGATGTTGCTGTAGGTAAAATGGTATACACCCAATGGCTCAATGACCGGGGTGGAATCGAGGCTGATGTAACACTAACCCGCATTCGTGAAGATGCTTATCTGGTTGTTTCGGGCGTTGCCTGTCAAACACGAGACATGGCCTGGTTACATCGTAATAAACAGGACAAAGAATTTGTCGTGATCAACGATGTTACATCTGCCTATGCTGTAGTTACTGTGATGGGACCAAAATCGCGAGACACACTCAGCAAGCTCACAGAAGCGGATATGTCGCATCAAGGATTCCCTTTTGCAACGTCTCAGGAAATTGATGTGCAATACGCACTGGTTCGCGCATCACGTATTACTTACGTCGGTGAATTAGGCTGGGAGCTTTATATTCCAACAGAATTTGCACCGAGTGTATTTGATGCAATTATGGAAGCCGGTGAAGAATTCGATATCAAACCTTACGGTTATCACACGATGAATTCGTTACGTATGGAAAAATGTTACCGTCACTGGGGACACGATATCACCGACGAAGACACTGCATTAGAAGCAGGATTAAGCTTTGCCTCTGACTTCAATAAAGAAGGTGGATTCATCGGTAAAGAAGCACTGCTCGCACAAAAAGAGAAAGGTTTACTGACTAAAAGATTTGTCGCTTTCTTGTTTGAAGACGATCAACCACTTTGTTATCACGAAGAACCGATCTACGCCAATGGCGAAATCGCCGGCCGTGTCACCTCTGGTATGTTTGCTCATACAATGGGCGCCACAATCGCGATGGGATATGTAGAATACGATGGTGGTATTGATAAAGCCTGGCTTGAAGCCAGCGAGTTTGAGATTGAAGTTGAGTGTGTTCGATATAAAGTAAAACCATCTTTTTCTTCATTCTACGACCCTAAGATGGAAAAAATCAAGTGCTAGGGAAATAGGTTTTTTAAAGTCACCCCCCTACTTATATGTGGTTTTTAAACGAGAACATTATCTAAATGAGCCAATCACTAACAAAAAAATCAAGCACCACGAAGCCTGTTACTAAAAGTGTTGCTGATACAGAAGCTAACCAGGGCAATCTTCGCCTTGGTCAGCAGATACGTGACCTGCGTAAATCTAAGGGCATGACTATCAGCTATCTGGCTCAAAAAATTAATAAGTCAGTCGGTTACCTCAGTCAGGTTGAACGTGGCGTTTCTTCGCTACCGATTCCGGTATTACAGGCAATTAGTGATACCTTGGAAGTCCAGATTACCTGGTTTTTCCACACGGATAGCCCGCAAAAAGATGATGAAATAGAATACATTGTCCGCCACAACACACGCCGTCATCTAGAGTTTTCTGGTACAGGAGTCAGCGAAGAATTACTCTCAGCGCGTCTTAGTGGCGATATAATGATGTTACAAACAACCTTGGAACCAGGCACCGTAAGCGACCCCGAACCTCGCCAACGCAAAGGCGGTGAAGACGCCGGTGTCGTTCTTTCTGGCATGCTAGATCTCACCATCGGCACTAAACAATTCACCCTGGAAAAAGGCGATAGCTTCTCCATCTATGGTGACAAGCCGCACTTCTACAAAAACCCATCCAAGAAAGAAAAAACTGTGATTATCTGGGTTTTAACCTCACAAAAGTACTAAATCATCTAGTGATAAACACTAATAGCCTAACTATCTAATCAGTAGATAAATACTAGATAAGTGAGTTTGATGATTTAAATTTATATGTTATTTTCACTAGTGATAAATGCATTCCGCATGTTTATCTAACTGAAGAAAAATTTATGAATCCGCAAAATAATCTGTCTTTAAAATTACTCACATTAAAATCATTCTTACTACTCACAATTTGTTCTTTCTTTCTTACATTTACCGCGTTTGCAGATAGCACATCAACACCAACCATGGGAAAAGTCCTCGGCGCTGCTGATGAAATTGAATTCCCCAGCTGGTTCAAAGAGAGCTTTTTAGACTTTAGAGAAGATGCCGCCGAAGCAGTTGAAGGAGGCAAACATATGCTGGTTTTCGCTGACTTAAAAGGCTGCCCGTATTGCGCCAAAATGCTGCAAGATAATTTCAAAACCGCTGAAAAAGATGGCGGCAATATGGAATTTATCAAAGCTAATTTTGATAGCATCCACATCAATATCAAAGGCAGTCGCGAGATTGCATTCAACGAAGAAACAGAGGTCAGCGAACAGGAACTCGCCAAAGCATTAAAAGTACTATACACACCAACTTTACTATTTATGAACGCGAATAATAAAGTTGTAGTCCGACTTGATGGTTACCGTACACCACGCGAATTTAAAACCGTATTGAATTTCGTCAAGGAAAAAGCCTACGAGAAAACTGATCTTGCCAGCTATCGCAGCGAAAATTTGACCGATGTAGTATACGAATTACTACCGAATAAACACTTCATTGATATAAACGACTTTCAAAAAGCCAACGAACAAGACAAACCACTCGCGATTCTATTTGAAGATAAGACCTGTGGCGAATGCGAGCAATTTCACCAGGACATCCTTGCCGTTCCTGAAATTGATAATTTAATGACAAGGTATAATTTTGTGCGCCTGGATACGCTTTCTGAGAAATCAATTATCGATATCGAAGGCAAAAAAACCACCGCCAAAGAATGGATAAAAAAGCTCAGTATCAGCTATCGCCCAGCACTGCTGTTATATGCAGAAGGCGAAGAAAGAGCCCGCGTTACCGGTTTATTAAAATCATTTCACATGACTGAACTGCTAACCTACGTAGCGGACAAAGAGTACGAATCCTATGCAACCTGGCATGAATTTGGCAGAGTCTATCAGGAGAAAATACTCAAATCAGGTAAGGATATCGATATCTGGAAATGATAGTGATTCCTGAAAATAAAGAGTAAGTCGCCCCTCTACTTTTTGAATGAAAACTCGTTTTTGTCGTTTAAAAACGATATTTTAAATTTATACAGAGCTAGTGTTTTTTTATCTATATTAAATGAAAACCACGCCCCACGCGCCATCGTCATTGCATTCCAACGTTTTCTATAAAGTACGTCCATGTACTTTACCTCTTAGAGGCAGTTTCGTTTCACTCAACTGTTCAAATTCATTCCTGATGAATTTGTCAGCTGTGCTCGGGTTGGTGGTTTATAACATGGACTTTTATTAAGTTGTAATTAACCAGATACCCACACCAATCATCAACGTACCCGCAATGCGATTCATAATGCGTACATTGCTGCGTTCACGCAATAAATGCGCAAGCGATTGACCGCCTATCGCATAAAGGGTCAAAGAGAAAAATTCGATCGTTAATATGATCAGTAAAAGCACCGACAACTGAGGCAATAAGGGTAAAGACTGATCTATAAAAGGCGGCAGCAACGCCACAAAAAACGCCCAACCTTTGGGGTTTGCAATGGCGGTCACAAAGCCTTGAGTTGCCAATGACATTCGCGACACTTCGACTTTAGAATCAGACACTTTCTGAATTGCCAAACGCCCCCGAGAACGCCACATCTGCACCCCGATATACCCAAGATACAAACCACCTCCCCATTTAAAGAAAGTAAAAAAGTTCGGATATTGCAGCATAATCGCCGCCACCCCGATCATGGATAAAACCACTACCGAACCAACACCTATCAACTCACCCGCCATCATCCAGAATGTCTTACGCACACCAATCGTCATGCCTAATGTCATTGAAAGCGTCATGCACATACCCGGGGTTGTAGAAACAAACAAAAAAGTTGGGATAAATACCGCGAGCATCGCGACGTTTAGAGTGAGAAAGGTCATGGGCGGGAGCTTAGGATAGAACGAGGGATGATTCAATTAATTATGAATGAGAAATGAGTTTTAAAGTCAGTCCTGCTGAGCTTTTCGAAGAACCCCCACCTTTTGAGCACTTTTTTACAATCAACTATCATCTCAAAAAATAATAAATCAGGATGAAGATTGTCTGAGTAAGGCACTAGCGAGTTCCTTTCAACCCCGTTTTTTCCCCTTTCAACTCTAAACAATGATTTTTGAAATAACGGTATTTGTTTGGTTACTTTCTTTTTGCTGTTGAGAAAAGAAAGTTACTCGTAAAGGTTGTTACGAAATAAATTGTTCCTTGCTTCGACCAGCTCCCGGATCAATTTAATGAGCTTACGGTTTGGTTTTTCAAACCAATAACTCATTTATGCAAAGCTCATGATCTCTCAATGCGATTTATCCGCCCTGGCGGCGCAATAAATCGACTCGTAGCTTTCAGCTACAAAACAACAATACCCCTCAATTCTGATGAACCTGTAAAGCCCCACCAATCACTAAGGTTCAGCTTTCAATAGTTTCTATAAATTATTCAGATTGAGTTAATACGTTGAATGCTAAAATATTAAACAAAAAAATAAAAAAAGGTGAAACAAATGACTGTACCCGTTTTAACAACGTCAGAAAAAAAGGCTTATGGGAAAAAGGTAGGAGAAATTCTTGTACGAGATCATGGAAAGAAAAAGTATTACACTAGCGCACATGTGAAAAAAGCATCTCAAGAAACGAAACAAGGTTTTGATTGGCATTGCTGGTCGATGAGTTTGTATACATCACCCGCTGAATTTAAGACGTATCACGATGTAATTGGAGAAAACTGCGATTATACTGAAATGAAATCAGAAATGACGTCTGCATTAACTGATGGCGCTTCTGATTCCTGGTTTAAATTCGATATGTCATGGCTTGAGTGGCCTAATGTGGAGTTACCTGCGGTCTTTGATTTCTCCGATGGTGTTTGATGTTATTTAACAATTAGTTCTGTTGATGTTTTGAAGCGGTTCCTGAGATAATCGAAGTACCCCCCTACTTATACGTGGTTTTAAATTAGATAAAACAAAAGAAAACCACGCCCTACGGGCCATCGTCGCTTTACTCCAACTTTGTCTTACTTTGTTCGGGTTGGCACTTTTTTTTATACCATTTTTAAGCTATTACTGTCACAAGAAATAATAGACCAGGATTAAGGTTGTCTGAGTGAGGAACGAACGAGTTCCCTTCATCCCCATAGCCTCTGCTCTGTACATTAAACTATAATGTTTTAAAATAAGCAGACTTTTGTTTGGTCACGGGATTATTTAATTACCAGCGTCTCTTGCTTCAGTCACCTCTCGAACCAATTTAATGAGCTTACGGTTTGGTTTTTCAAACCAATAACTCATTTATGCAAAGCTCTTGATCTATCGAGACGTTTTATTCGCCCTAGCGGCATAATGAGTCGACTCGTAACTCCAGCTACGAAATAACAAAACGTCTCTGTTTAAGCGTTTGCTAATACTATATAACTGAGGACAGTATATCGCATTAATTTGCCTGCAGTGACCAGAATGACAAACCAGAGTAAACGAATGCGCAAAACACCTGCAAGAACGGTTAGTGGATCACCTATGATTGGCACCCATGCAAAACAGAGAGAGAATAAGCCATATTTTACAAAACGCTTTTCTGCTCGGACAAACTCTTCTTCTGACATCTTTAACCACTTTTTTACGACCTCCAGACTAACCCAATAGCCCAAGGCGTAATTTGTAAGAGATCCGAGCACGTTACCAGCTGTGGCAATCACAACTAAAGCCCTAGGAGATAAACCGTTTAATAATAAAGCGCTTAAAACAATTTCTGAGCTTAGAGGTAAAATCGTCGCCGCTAAAAATGCTGAAACAAAAAGACCGAAATAGCCCAGTTCTGTAAAATAATCCATGGTTTTTAATGTTTAAGGCTTTACATGAAAATGCGCCTGCCGTGGCGCTCATTATTGATGTGTTTGTTATTTGTTATTTGCTTTTTTTTAAGGAGATAGTAGCTAGTTTTAACTGTTTTAGGAAATGAGATATCTGGATTAACTAATTTAAGGGTTATAGAAATATTATCCATGCAATTAATTACCATAGCGCGTAGGTCGGAAAATCAAGGCCATCCGACATTAATTTGCAATTAAGTTAAACTTGTCGGATGGCACTAAGCTTATCAAGCTACTAATAATAGACATTAAGAACAACACCCTATTTTTTGAATGTCAAAAATGTTTTTATATTT
>CAVXCT010000002.1:0-16137 GCA_963760355.1 uncultured Gammaproteobacteria bacterium
AAAAACAATCTTGGAATTTATGCAAAGCACATATTATTTGGATTTCTCAATTACTTTCAACAGTACCACTGACAATTATTTGAAATAGATGAATCAATATTGTTTGAATTATCCTTTTCACCACCTATGCGACCACTTCCAAAATCTCCATTCGCTAGTGGGCCTATGGCAATATTCAGATTCCTTTTAATTGTTTTATTATTTGTAAAAATAATATTCACAGTTGTAGCATTGGAAAATTTCAAAGATGCACTTTTCGCAGAAGTAAAGGCGAAGCAACTTAAGATAACGGCAAGATAGAATATGCCTCGAATTGTTCTGAATTGATTTGTGAATTTCATAGCCTTTCCTTTTCAAATTGAAATTTGAATATAACTGAGGCCGTTGTCACATTCTGTGAAATCCAGCACAAATATGGTTTAACGTGCAGGCCGGATATATAACATAATCCGGTATTTACATGCTATTGAGGTCATCTTGTCGGAAGGTACTATGCTGATCCGACCTACTCACTTTAGTAGTTTTCTCTTTTTAAATACTAATCCAGATTTATGACACTATTTATAATTTGCACTACTATACTTTGACTATTCTTGCGGGAGTTAGTATGTATTTTGTATTTGGAAATCTACCCGATCATGTAGATGAAAAGGATATCAGGGAATTTTTGAGTGACTTTTCCGTGGTTAAGAGTATATCGTTTTTCGAGAATGGCGATAAACCACCTTCAAATTATGAATGTCTGGTCGACCTGAAGGTTGTGGACCGCATTCGAGGCGTGGCCTTGCAACGGCGTTTAAACAAATACTACTGGAAAGGTCGTTGCATTCATTCTCACATGTTGCTTTTCTGATTTTTATTAAGCTCACCCCGCTGCTTTTAAGCACTTTTATTAGTATTTACACGAAAAACATATCATTACCAATAAATTACATCCCACGCGCAAACATTATACATCGTCGATTCCTGCGGAATCTACGACGGACTTTAGTGAACTTACCTTTATGTTTTTTGAAACGAATAACTCAGCCGAGCTGCGCGAGACAACAGCTTTAGCTGACCCGTAGGGAGAGGCGTCAGTTGAATAATTATTTGACTTGTCATTTCTGGCTTTTGGTAAGCGTTTAACTTAAAAAATTTGTGATTGAATATATTCAGTGGTTTATCGATCATTGTACGTCGACGATTCCTTGCGGAATTTACGACGGACTTTTCTGGCTTTTGGTAAGCCTAGAAAAGCCACCCCTGTACTTTTATGTGTTTTTTCTAGTAACTACACGAAATACGTTATCTATGTTCGGCTGGCACTATTTATAATAATTCAATTAATTCAGTTGCTTAAACTCTTTATCAGCAATTTTCTGCAACCTCTGTACAAGCTATTTTTCAAAAGTTTAAATTTTTTTTGATCTCCTAAGTTACAGCTAAGTTTCAAGACTTATTCTTCTTTCAACGCTACAAGATAAAGCGTTTAGAAATTTACTTAACTTTGAAATAAATAATGGAGATACAAAATGAAACATTTAAATAAAGTATTAGTAGCAACTCTGATTATCGGTGGTCTTTTAGGTTCCGCATTTGTTGCTCAGGCAAGCAGCAATGATAAAGATTCAAAGGAAGCGATTGCGATGAGTGAAACGTCAATTACCATGGATAGAGCTTTAGAAATTGCGCTCTCGACCGTTCCCGGTACAGCAAAATCAGTTGAATTTGATCTTGAAAAAGGAAAATCAATCTGGGAAGTTGAGGTTGTCGATGTGAATAAACGGGTTCATGAATTAGAAATCGACGCTACTTCTGGCGAAGTATTAAAACAGAAGCTTGATAATGACTATGAGAAGCATGGCAAAAACGAAGTGTATGATGATAAGGACTAAGCATTAAGTTCTAAGCATAAAAACTTTCGTAGTTATCTAATTTATTGATAGAAATAAAACAGTCATCATCTTTAGTATGGTGACTGTTTACAAGGAGTATACAATGCAAACTCAAACATTTAATGAACATGCAGCAAACCAGAAGCCCTCTTTTTCAAATATGGTTTTAATATCTATAGTGGGTAGTCTGGTGCTTTTCAGTGGTTTTATGATTAGCTTATTTTTAATGGCAGTATCGGCTATCATCTTTCCTTTTGTGGCATTTAAAGTCTGGCGCTTGCAACGACAGTATCAGAAAAATATCACATCAGCACAAAACACAGTCACAGATACAAGTACTGATAAAGGCGTGGTAATCGAGGCAGAATACATTGTCGTGGATGAGCCTCTGAATAAAAAATAATAAAGTTAAATCAACTATGCGAATTTTACTGGTGGAAGATGACGAATCAATTGGTAACGCCATCAAACAAGCACTTCATGATGCTACGTATGCAGTCAATTGGGTAAAGGATGGTATTACCGCACTTACTAGTTTAACCACTGAGGACTATTCTCTAGTGTTGTTAGATCTGGGCTTGCCCGGTAAAAATGGTTTGGAGGTTTTGCATGAGTTACGAAAAACCAAAAACCTTCCTGTCATTATCATAACGGCCAGAGATGCGGTAGAAGACCGCATCCAGGGACTTGATTTAGGGGCAGATGATTACCTGGTCAAACCCTTTTCTATTGATGAATTGCATGCCCGCATGCGCGCCGTGGTACGTCGTAACCATGGCGTTGCCAACCCTATTCTTAGTAATTCTCTATTAGAGCTTGATCCCTCTACCCGTGAAGTGAGCAGAGACGGGGCATCATTCCCGCTTTCGGCTCGCGAATATGCATTGCTACAAACCTTGATACTGAGGCCCGGCACTATTTTCTCGCGCGATAATCTGGAAGAAAGTATTTACGGCTGGAATGAGGAAGTGGCGAGTAATGCCATCGAGTTTATTATTCACTCCTTACGCAAAAAGCTGGGCAAAGATGCGATTAAAAATGTCAGGGGCATGGGCTGGATGGTGAGTAAATGAAACGGCAAATATCACTACAGCACGAGTTATATCGCTGGATAATTATTAGCGCGCTTATCTTAGTGATACTGGGTGGTACAACAGCGGGAATTTTGGCCTTTCAACAAGCTAAAGAACTTCAAGATAACAATTTGAAAGAAATCTCTTTATTAGTACGTAATGGACAGTTAGATTTATCAGAATTTAAAGATGGTAATAGAAATAATGACGACGACAATCATGACGACGATGATAATGATGACGATAATAATGTAAGCGAAAAATTCCATGATCTCAATGAGGAGTATCGCGATAGACGTAATTATCAAGAAAATGAAAAAGAAGAAGCGACAATCTTCATCCACGAATTAGGTAAACGTAAGAGTTTAAAGGGCATTTCACCTAATATTCGTGATGGCTTGACTACAATCACTTTGGATCATGACAAGTGGCGAGTACTTGCCATGACCCAGCCTTCGAGTAAACGTCGGTTTATCATAGCTCAACCGACCGAGTTACGAAATAAAATTGCATGGGGTAGCAGCATAAGCACTTTTATACCCATTTTGATACTTGTAACCATTATGTTGTTAGTGATTCACATCATTATTCGTCGCCAGTTTAACTCTCTAAATGTTTTAGCGAAAAGCATTGATAAACAGGATGGAACCCAATTAAAGGAACTCTCCAAGAATAATATTCCACTCGAGATCATTCCCTTTGTCGCATCAATAAATTCCTTAATTTCCAGAGTACGACAAGTGATTGAAAAGCAGCAACGATTCATTGCTGATGCAGCCCATGAATTACGCACCCCCATAACTGCCCTATCGCTTCAAGCAGAAAACATAAAACAGGCAAATAGCGAATCTGAACGCAATAATCGACAGCAACAACTTGAACAAGGCTTTGATCGTTTGGGAAACCTGGTGGCACAGTTACTCAATTTAGCGCGTTTGCAGAGTAATACTGATAATGTTGATGCTGATGTAGAGGCACAAACCGTATCTTTCAACGAAGTCGTAAAAGGTGCTATTGCAGATCTGTATCCCTTAGCTGAATCTGCTGAAATTGATCTCGGTATGTTACGGCAAGAAGATGCTATCAAGGTGAAAGATCAAAATGGGCGCTTAGGCCAACTGATTCACAATGCCATTGGCAATGCGATTCACTACACACCCGCAACGGGCAAGGTCGATATCAGCCTGTTTAAGCAAGGAAATATGGCTGTGTTGTTGGTGGAAGACACAGGTATAGGAATCCCCGAAGATGAGCTACAACAAGTCATGCAACCGTTCTATCGAGTGTTAGAAAGTGGAAAACCGGGTAACGGTCTGGGATTAGCAATTAGCCATGAAATTGCGGAACGCTTAAACGGTAAAATCCACCTATCTAATAGAGAGGGTGGCGGTTTGTGCTTTCGTTATGAACAGGCATTGGCGGAAGAATAATAAAAAGTCACCCCCACTACTTTTGATTAACCTATAGCTTTTATTTATTGGAATAATTAATAAACCACTAATATTGCTTAATGTCATAGCCATTCGTGAGCTTACGGAAGTCCCCCTTGTTACATACTACTAACGTAGTAATTCTTCATAACTTGAGATTACAAAGTTGCATTCGAATTCGATAATCCGAGTGAATCTTTCTGGAAAGGAATTATGGTTTGAGTTCTGTCTGTATTTTTGTTATCCCATTGTGATATATAATTTTCGAACTCTCTAGCTATTATGGGTTTAGAGTAATAGTATCCCTGCCCGTAATCACAGCCTGCATCAATTAGGATATCTCTTTGTGATCTATTTTCTATTCCCTCTGCAACCACTTTACATCCGAGTTTGTGCGCCATTATGATAATCGCCTTAACCAGTGTCATTTCATCTGAATCTACAGTAAGGCTTCGCACAAATGATTGGTCTATTTTCAAGAAATCAAAATCAAAGTTTTTCAAATAGGAAAGGGAAGAATAACCCGTTCCAAAATCATCAATAGCGACCTTTATCTTTAATTCACGTAGATGTAAAAGGTTTTTCAAAACGACCGGGGTAGGTTCCATTAATATGCCTTCGGTAATTTCCATTACCAAATTTTTTCCGGATAGGCCGTATGAGTGTAAATAGCTACTCCAAGTATCGATATCCATACCATTTTTATTGTATTGCAAAGGTGATGTATTGATGCTCATTTGAAATTCATTATTTAGAATCTTTATTATTCTGGCAGTTTGTGAAACTGCTTTTTTAAACGTCCAGTTTCCTATTTCATTGATTAATCCTGCTTCCTCTGCCATAGGTATAAACTCATAAGGGGAAATAAAGCCTCTGCTTGGATGTTCCCAACGAATAAGTGCCTCTGCTTTGCAAATTTTGTTTTTTGATAAATCAATAATTGGCTGATAAAAAAGAACAAACTGTTCTTCTTCTACAGCTACTCGAAGATCTCTAATGGTATTGTTTTTTAGTTCAGTATCCTGCGACATTTTATAGTCGAAATAAGAGAAACAATTTCTACCATTATTCTTTGAGATATCCATGGTTTGATCTGTGTTATTGATAAGTTGGGCAGCAGTTATTGCATCATTTGGATAGCAAGTAATTCCGATACTCGTGCTGATGACGATTTCATTTTTGTTAATTTTAAAAGGCATGCATAAATTGCTTTTGATGTCTTTAGCCGTCATATCAATCAACTTCTTATCCGTTACCCCGTGGAGAATAATCATAAACTCATCTCCGGCAACACGGGTAATATCGGCTGTATTATCTACGCAGTATTTAAGTCGTTTTGACGCTTCAATTAAGAGCAAGTCACCGATATCGTGGCCCAGGGAAATGTTAACGTCTTTAATCCTATCCAGGTCCAGATATAATAATGTGAATGGTTTATTTGTTGCGTTGGATTTTTCTATTGCTTTTTCGAGTAAATGGTTAAATTTACGTCTATTTCCCAAGCCCGTTAATTGATCTATTTCAACTTCTCTTTTTAGTAGACGTTCGCTTGTTTTTAGGAGATGTTCGCTTGTTTTTAGCTGGTTTTGTGTTTTCCTAAGACTTATAATCCATGCAAGTAATAATATTAAAGCCCCGACAAGTACTGAACCTATGGAAACTGCCTTCTTCATAGAGATCTGAGGTTGAATCCCCATACCAAACCAGTGATTTGAAATCGCGGCCCTGTCCTCTGCTGAGATGGAGACAAGTGCTTTTTTTATGATGCCTGCCAAGATTATATTGCTCTTTACAACACCAATGCTGTGGTCACTAGAATACTCTGTCTCGCCTGAAAAAGATAAATTGTTATAGTTGTGTTTTTTTATGAGATAACTTGCAGTAACAGCATTTCCCACATAGGCATCTGCAGACCCTGAAAAAACCAGGTTGAGGGCATCCTTTGTATTTTTAACAAGAATTAAAATTATCTCAGGATATTTACGGCTTAATTCTCCTGCTGCATATGACCCCTTTTCAATGGCTACTTTTTTACCTTTTAGATTATTCAACGACCTCAGATAACCCTTATTCACACCATCATTTATTATGATCGTTGGATTAAGTGCGTAAGGTTCTGTAAATTCTAAAAACTGCTGCCGTGCTTCAGTATTGACTAGAGCCGAAATCATATCCAGCTCTCCTGCCTCAGCCATCCCCATGGTTTTCCCCCACGGAGCATCTTTGGCAATATCAAATTTTATATTCAGTCTAAATTCAATAATCCGCATAAAATCGGCAGAATACCCAATGTATTGATTATCTGGACTGATTGAACCAAAAGGCGGGAATGCTCTATCTATACCTAAACGTATAACGGGATGTTGTGCTAACCACTGCTTTTCCTGACCGCTTAGGTTCAAGGTGTATTTAGTGCCATAAATGATGTTATCTATGCTGTTTTTTGGTCTGTTTGAATCCAATGATGAAAAGCCTGGAATGATAAAGAGATATATCAAAGCAATACTTAATATAACTAAAGTGAGAATAGTGGAAAGAATTACTTTATTTTTTATCAACATAAATCACATCTTTATATTTTATATTTTATATTATTCCTTTGGATTATATAGACAGAAAACCTGACACAGGCTTAATGCTAGACCATTATTTTGCATACTATTTTTAAAATATTTGATTATTAAATGGGATTTTCAATTAAGGTAAGACTTTATTAAAATTTACCGTCATATAACGAAATTGACAGCTCCTTAGTTTTAAGTAGTTCCATATATATTGACTCTATGACTAAAAAAATACATTGTTCGTTTTTTGTATTCTTTTATGTCATAATCGGACACATGGAAAACATAAATACTAAGGAGCTAATATGATCCACCTAATAAACAAAGTCATTTCTTTACTAATAACCAAACCTTCAAATGCCTTTTTACTGTTTTTAACAGGCTTCCTCTTTGTGCAAGTGATGATCGTTAATTTGCTTTACACTCAACACCCACAAGGTGGCTGGGTTACAGAATTTGGAAACTTACCAACAGTTTTTGTTCTTATCAGCTTGTTATTTGCGCTAGCTTTATGCCTGATGGCTTTATGGCGTTCGGTAACAGGCATTAACACGGTACCTGCATAAATTATTGGGGGCCTGGCTAAGCTACGCCACCCATCTTTTGGATGTGATTAACGATGATCATGTCGTTTGGCCTATCGTTTATAAAGGCTACACACTATACTCGGGTTTCATTCTTAAATTGAAAAATCATGATCCCATGGACATTATTAGGCACAGCCAGCATTCCCAATGACGGTGGTGAATTGAGGTTAACTCAGCGCGGCAATGATTTTTCTATTAATCTAAAAGGTGTACGTGGCGAGTTAATGAATAGTCGCGTACATTCTTCCGAACTAGCCTTAGCTGAGCTAGGTTGCGCGCATCTTCAAGGGCTCGAAAATACTAAAGTGTTGGTCGGAGGCTTGGGGATGGGATTCACTCTGGCTGCAGCACTCAAAGCAACTTCAATAAGTTCTCAGGTGATTGTAGCCGAACTGGTTCCTGAAGTTGTTGAATGGAATAAAGGCCTATTGGGTGTATGTGCTGGCAGGCCTCTAGATGATGATCGGATTCTGGTATATGTTGGTGATGTTGCTGAGCTTTTTAAATCCGAGCAGGACAAAACAAGGCAAGCTACCTATGACGCAGTGTTATTAGATGTTGATAACGGCCCAGAGGGCTTTACACATGCCGGGAATAACAATCTCTATTCAATCGAGAATTTACACGCTATACGACAAACACTTCACTCTGGTGGCGTATTAGCTATATGGTCAGCCTGGCATGATCCAAAATTCACCCTGCAACTAAAAAAAGCCCGCTTTGAAGTTGAGGTTAAAACTGTCAGGGCACATAAAGGTAAAGGTAGTCGCCATACTATTTATCTAGCCAAAAACCGATAGAAGCCACCCCCCTGCTTACCATGAGCCTGCCATTTCGTTTTTTTAAATGGATAACTCAGCCGGTTAAACCGGGACAACGTTGGAACACAGTGACGACGACCCTAAGGGTGAGACGCTAGCCGAATATTTATGCCAGAGCTTACTACTAGCTCTCCATCAAGCGATACTAGAACTAAGCGTGTATAAGCGCACATTTTCAAAAACACTACCTAATTTAAATTGAGAATCTCACGCGCTTGCTGCCAACTGGCTACAGGGCGATTATATTTTTCACAAAGGTCTGCCGCACGTTTTACTAAAGCAGCATTTGATGGTGCGAGTGTATCTTTATCCAGGCGAACATTATCTTCGAGCCCGGTGCGGGTATGGCCACCTGCAGCGATTGACCATTCGTTAACAGCCAGTTGGTGCGAGCCAACACCTGCTCCACACCATTCTGCATCCGCTGCCAGGCGTTTTAGTGTTTCGATATAAAAGTCAAAAATTGGTTTATCCGCTGGCATGGCATTTTTAACCCCCATGACAAATTGCACATACAGCGGTTTTTTCAGGAGGCCAACATCAGCCATTTTTGCGGCTTGCACGATATGACTTAAATCGAACGCTTCTATTTCTGGCTTGACCTCATATTTCAACATTTCTTCTGCCAACCAGTCGACAAGTTCTGGCGGGTTTTCATAAACGCGCGTTGGAAAATTGTTGGAGCCAACAGACAGGGATGCCATATCCGGCCGCAGCGATAGCATTCCACCGCGTTCCTTGCCAGCACCGGAACGACCTCCGGTTGAAAGTTGAATAATCATCCCGGGACAATGCTTTTTTATGCCTTGTTGTAACAACGCAAACCTTTCGGGATCAGAAGTTGGCGTTTGATCTTGATTGCGAACATGGCAGTGAGCGATTGTCGCACCAGCTTCGAATGATTCGTGTACTGATTCTATTTGTTCTTCAATCGTGGTCGGTACCGCCGGATTATTTTCTTTTCTGGCTACTGAACCGGTGATAGCAACACAGATAATGCAGGGTTTATTCATAGTTAATGAGTATAGCATTCGCAAATAATATAATCCGAGCCAAACCAATCCTTACTCTATATTTAGTTCTAGTAAAACCCTGCTTTACTGTACAACCGTTTACAATATAAATGTGAATATCGAATTAATGTCAAAAATGAAGCGTAACTAACAGGTGAGTAATGCGAATCCTGTCAAGTATATTGTTTACAGCGCTTATCTCTGCTTTTTTGATGTTTGTTGTGCCGATATTGGTTAATTGGCAAGGTATCAACCTCAGCAATTCATTTAAATTCTTTTTCCTTTTATATGTGCCTTAGTTTGTGGAATTACTCGTTATTGGTTTGCCTGTATATTACGGATTTAAAAAACATGATTTATTATCGATATTTAACCTTGCGCTTACTGGCGCATTGGCTGGTGTAATCTATTTTCTATTTTTAACCTGGTTGTTAGTTTTGATTCTGACAAAAGGATATATTGTGTTAGAACCATTATCGATGTTATGGAGTTTTGCTTTAGGATAGATAACGGCTGCTGCATTTGGTTATATTTCCGGGATTAACAAACACAGACACAGACTTATATGAGTATTTTAGAACCACAGATACAGGCGACGCTGCTCCCTGGAATGTCGATTCCACCATGTTTATCACAATTATTTGACTGGGTTGAAGACAATAATTTCTATATTGACACCGATGCAGGACGCATAGGCATACTATTTCCTGAAGACAATGTCTTTTTATTACATTCAAGGAAAGCCAACCAGGCAATCAGTTTTTGCCTTTATCACTCACTTATTTACTCAAAATGCGTAATACGTCAATTTTTCAGCGTAAGCTTATCTCGTTTATCAGTGTAAAATAAGGCATGGAATATATAATTATCGCTTGCATCACCGCCATAATCATTGCCTTTATAATCTGGTATAAGGCGAAAGTGTTTATCGCTAAACATGTACAACAATATAACAAGTTAATCCATCATCTTGATTTTAGATTGCTCAAAGAACTCGGAGCACACGATCAACCCCATATTTCAGCTGAGGCGTTGAAACATCACAGGAATGTCAAAATATCAGCCTTTGTAATCATCATTGCTCTGCTTGTATTAATATCTCAGCGTGTGTACTAGGTACACCCCCCAGTGCCATTAAATTAAAAACTAAGTCACTGATTACATAGCTCTAGTATATGCATAATAATGTAGGGGGGGTGACCCAGATAACTAAACCATAGTTTCCTTAACTCATTGTTTCAATTGCTTTAGTTGAAACTTTAGATCACTGTTATTTAATCGGTACTCACATTCCTCAAAAAAGAGCTAAAAAGTCGGGGGGTGTATTATTGTATCCACAAATAACACAACTAGCGCATGTAAGGCATAAACAGCTGATGCACATTTACCTTAGCTTTTAACTTAGCCGCCAGTAAAAAAAGCCCCGCCAATTTACGATGCAAAAACAACGCATCGGCAGGAGGCGTATGCCAGTAATCCTGTTGCATGCTTAAAGCCATACCCGTTTCACGAATGCGTTTTGCCAGATTCGTTGCGCCGAAATCGTAATCACCATCATAGGTTAATGGCTCGCAGGCTGTTTCAAATAAATCTAATACGGCTTCACGTTGTTGCTGTTGAATAAACTCCTGAAAAAAGCCTATATCTGTTGCAGCTTGTTGCAACACATCTCGATTTCTTTCGATAGCTCCCTGCATTAATGAACGATAGGCTGAAGAAATTTCTGTTGAATATTCACGGGTTGCTCCAAAGTCCAGCAATATGAGTTTTTCGCATTCAATGTCATATTGATAATTGGCAAAATTAGGATCGGTCTGTACTAATTTAAATTCGAATATTTCCTTAAATAATAAAGACATGAGCAAACTAACAATACGGTTGCGTTGTTCCTGACTAGTTTTCTGCCCCAGAGTTTCTAGCGGATCACCACCCACGAAAGACATCGCCAGTATATTTTTGGTACTGTAATCTGGGTAATATTCAGGAAGCTCATAGTCAGGTTCATTTACCAGTAATTGAGTATAGGTCTGTATCCACTTTCCTTCGAGTTCATAGTCTGCTTCGAGTTGTAACTGTTTCTTGGCTTCTTCTAACAGAGGTTTAAAATCGACCTCTTTCGGAATCAAACCAGAAACTCGTAGCAATGTAGCAACATTATCCACATCACTCGAAATGCTTTCACGCACTCCGGGATACTGTATTTTTAACGCTAGATGACGACCATCTTTGGTATAGGCAGAATGTACCTGACCAATTGATGCTGCTGCGATTGGTTCGAAGGAAAATTGCTTAAACGATTTATTCCAGCCTTTCCCCCAATTCTCATGCAGAATTTTAGTCAGTTGACTAAAGGGCATGGGTTTCGCATCTGAACGCAATCGAGACAAAATCTGAGTGAGTTCTTCAGGTAATATATCGCCCGTATCCATGGATAATAACTGGCCGACCTTCATCGCTGCTCCGCGAAGTTGAGCAAGTTGATCCGCAACTCGTTTTGCATTAGCGGGAGTGAGCAACATGTCTCGTGTTTTGGGACGATTACCTTTGGCAAGTTGCCTTGCGCCCTCGGCTAACATTCCACCTGCCACTCCTGTGGCTAAAGACCCTAATTTGGCAAAGCGTGACAACCTATGTGTAGGAATACTTGCCGTTTTATTTTTGCCTGATTCTGCCATGAATTTCTTTGCTTTCCTGATTGTTTTTTTCAGATAATATTTAAAGATTGTTTTGATATTTCTATAATAACGCTAAATTCAGATATATTATACAATATTTGTACAATATAAATACATAAGTTATATTTTAAAGAATATCTTAACTGCCAGAGGCAATAAACGATGATGAGTCCCCCCAAAATAATGTGGTTGCTGGGTTATGCTGGAGTCACTCCATTTTTACTCTTATTTATTCTTTTAACCCGAGATAACCCTTTCTTTTTCAGCACACCCATTCGCTTGTCGATGTGGCTCGGTATCTATGCAGCAATCATTCTGAGTTTTCTCGGAGCAGTCAGTTGGGGAGTGGCTTTAACGAAACAAACACAATTAACCTCTCAACAAACTAGCAAACTTTTGGTGTATGGCGTTTTGCCTTCTCTACTGGCGTGGTTCTCATTGCTTTTACCAATCAATATAGCGTTGGCAGTCATGGCGGGGTTAATAATTATGGCTTATTTGGCTGACTTAAAAATGCTGTCGTTGCTCGTTTCTTCACAATACCTGCGTTTACGCTTTCATTTGAGCATCGCTGTTGCGACGTTGTTAATACTATCTTCCATTTTCGCATGAGAAACACTGACTAATAGCTGCGTAAGCTCTATAATCCCCGACTTATTTTTCGGATTCTTTTAACAAACTAATATGCGAATAGTAGCCTGACATGCGAACAATCTTAGCCCCAATGGAAGGTGTGGTAGACCATGAAATACGCGATGTATTAACGCGTGTTGGTGGCTATGACCGTTGTGTGACTGAGTTTGTACGGGTCAGCAGGCAAACCCAAAAAGAAAGCTATTTTTTACGCAGTGCGCCTGAATTAAAAAGTGGTGGCACGACACCTGCTGGAACTCCTGTTTATTTACAACTACTTGGGAGCGATCCTGATGCGATGGCACGCAATGCGGTTTGTGTACAGAGTTTTGAGCCATTGGGTATTGATCTCAACTTTGGTTGTCCATCGAAAACGGTGAATAAACGCGAAGGTGGTTCAGCGTTATTGCGCGAACCTGATCGTATTTATCATATCGTCGCTGCGGTGCGCGATGCGGTTGATCCTAAAATACCGGTAACAGCAAAGATTCGTCTGGGTTTTAGCGATCATGATTCTTTGCATACTATCGTCGAAAATATTATTAAAGCGGGGGCGAATGAATTGTGTATACACGCACGTACTCGCGAAGATCGTTATGTACCACCAGCCTATTGGTCTGCGGTAAAAGAAGTATCTGCTATAAGCCCTATACCTGTAATCATCAATGGCGAAATCTGGTCGATTGAAGATGCAAAAAAAGCACGCGAAGATAGCGGCTGCGAGGACATAATGCTGGGTCGTGGTGCGTTAGCCTGCCCTGACCTGGCGCTGAGTATTAAAGCGGAGATTGATGGCGATCCACATCAATTAATGGGCTGGCCAGAAGTGCTGGAAATGATGTTTGGATACCTCAAGGCATCTACTAATAATCACCACCCTAAATTTATTGCGAATCGCACAAAACAATGGTTGGTTTTTTTACAAAAACAGTATTCGGGTGCTGCAGAATTATTTCACTTGGTAAAACGTTTACAAAAGGAAGACGAAGTTTATGCGGTGATCGCTGCTTACCAAAAACAGCTTCAGCATGGTCAATCAAGAGTAAACCAAGACGAACCAGGTTCAAAACAAAGCTCAGAAAAACCATCTATAAAAGAGGCAGCTTTGGTTTGATAGCTTCTAACTTGTACAATCTGATTATGTCGATTCCGTTAAAAATACCACTTCTATTTATAATTACAGTAGTTCTTACTGCTTGTTCGCAATCGCCATCAAGTTCTGCAAGACATTTCTCGTCTTATCAAGAAACAGGCAAAGCTTCATATTACGCTGATAAATATCAAGGTCGACAAACCGCTAGTGGTGAGAGTTTTAATCAGAATGCTAAAACCGCTGCACATAAAAAGCTACCTTTTGGCACATGGGTTAAAGTGATCAACGTTAGAAATGGTAAATCCATAGTGGTTAGAATAAATGACCGTGGACCGTTTGTTAGAGGCCGCATTATCGACTTATCAAAATCTGCGTTTAGCGTTATTGCGAGCACGCGTCTGGGTGTTGTTGATGTAGCTTTAGAAATCATCCGGTAATTAGAAATAAAAGCCCACCCTCCACTTCTAATATCAATTGTACGATTTTTCGAGGTTTTTTTGAGAGCTTTTTTACTCACTTTTACTCGCCTACACAAATGCCTTTTTTACGGATAGCATTCAAGGTAGCCACAATAATAATCCCTACTACTATGGTAACTAACCCCAACAAGCCACTCGCTATCCAAACATAGATTTCTTTTTGGGTGTTCTCATACATGACGGGAAACTGGCGATTGTAATTGCTGCCAGTGGAAATGGATGAAGCCCACCAGGAAAGAAAGGTAAACGAATAAATCGATTGGCTTGTGAAAGCAGCAGTATTGTTAAAAATAAAGCGGCAAAATAGAGAAAATAAGCGAAATTATCCATGCCACCATTGAGTCGAACATATGACAAAAAACCAACCGCTGGCGGGGCGATTAAAATAAATAATGTAGGCAATAGATGTCCATCCATCGGGTCATGAAACAATATACGATTAAAGAATATTGTCATCAATACGATCCAGAACAACATCCCGATACTAAAGAAAAACCAAGATATATCGAAATAGCCGAGTGTTACTCCGCCAATCGGCACCAGAACATTACCCACCGCAGGTATAAACCAAGCAGGATTGATATGGTTGATTTTAAAGTGTTCGTGATGCATCCATGCGTTAATCACATACAGTGTTAATCCTAAATGTAAAATTATGCCAATAATCCACAAAGGAAGGGAAATCGCTTCATTAATATTTAAATAAGTAATTGATAGGAGGATAAAACTAATCGAAATACTGGGAAAGAAACTCAATTTAACCGGGTGTCGAAGTTCTTTTTTAACGTTTGAGTAGTGTAATACTGTTTTTGAAGTGTAAATTAATAGCAAATAAAATAAATACCGCTGAAACAATCCCAACCATAACGGGTGTGATGCTAAGTTGGGTATGATAAGCGTGTTGAGCTTTCTCCCATGCAATGGTTAAACCACAAATACCCATAACTACGGAGAAAAAAGATACAGGAAAATTTTCCAAGCGGTTATTTTGAGGTTTTTCCATGGTGCAATCTCCTACGTCAAACTCGTTCTATTTTAACGCAGGATACTAGGTCACTTATATAAATATTTCATTGATAAAACACAAATCTTATAATGGTTATTATACCTGAATTTAGTGTGTTTTATAAACTATTCGGTCACAAGCGAGCCGAGTTTTTTTATCTGGTCTTTGTAAGCAATCAAAAAAGATTAGAAAGGAACTGGGAATTGTTTAATCACTGTATCAATTTCAGCCAGAACATCTTCAGATAAGGTCAGATTATATGCGTCGATATCTTCTTTTAGCTGCTTCAGGGAAGTTGCACCAATAATAGATGATGTCACACCATTAAATTGAAATACCCATGACAATGACATCTGCGTCAATGAGAGATTATGACTCGTCGCGACGTTATACAAAGCTTCAATCGCTGCATGTGATTGACTGGTATCACGGAAAATACCATTGCGTTGCTCGATAGTCCAACGGCAGTTTGGCGGCAATGTACCATTACGGTATTTACCCGATAACGCACCACCAGCCAGCGGTGACCAGGGGAGATACGCCACATCATTTAACACACAGGTTTCAATCAAGTGTGGCGAGTCCATTAAATGCAGCACATTGAATTCATTTTGAATCGAAACCATTTTTGGCAAATCATGCTTTTCCGCTAAGCGTAAATATTCATTTACACCCCATGGTGTATCATCAGATAAACCACAATGGCGAATTTTTCCTGCTTTTACACAATCACCCAATGCACTAAGAATTTCTAAATGCTCTTCACGCTCTTGCGCAACGTCAATATCTTGATAGTTTATATCCTGTGGCCAATGACGATTGAAATGTGGGAACGGACGGTTTGGCCAATGCAGTTGATAGAGATCGATATAATCCGTTTGTAGAC
>CAVXCT010000003.1:0-32637 GCA_963760355.1 uncultured Gammaproteobacteria bacterium
TCACGATCAATAATCTCTTGTTGAATTTTAGGATCAAGTGCGCCAGACATGCCGTTACAGGTGGTACAAGCAAATCCTGACGATACCAAAACCTAATTGTTCAAGTTCCGTGAGTAAACCTGCTTCTTTCAAATAAAGTTCTGCTACTTTAGAACCCGGTGCAAATGACGTTTTTACCCAGTGTTTACGTAACAAACCAAGTTCATTGGCTTTGCGAGCGATGAGGCCTGCTGCAACAACATTGCGAGGGTTGGAAGTATTAGTACATGAAGTGATTGCAGCAATAATGACTGCACCATCTGGCATTTTACCTTCGGCTTCTTCTTCAAGTGCTTTGTTTAAATCTTTAGCAATACCTTTTGATGCAAGATCTGCTGTAGCTAAACGGCGGTGTGGGTTTGATGGTCCAGCCAGATTGCGCTGACTGAAGACAAATCGAAAGTAAGAACACGGCTGTATTTTACGTCTTTAAGTTCATCAGCCCAAAGGCCTGTTTGTTTTGCGTATTGTTCAACTAAAGCGACTTGCTCGGGCTCACGACCTGTTAACTTTAAGTAATCAATGGTTTGTTCGTCGATGTAGAACTTGCCAGCAGATGCGCCGTATTCCGGCGTCATATTGAGATCGTCGCACGATCACCAATGGTTAAACTCTTGGTGCCTTCACCGAAGAATTCAAGATAGGATGAAACGACTTTTTCGTTACGTAAGAATTCGGTGATCGCTAATACGATATCAGTAGCCGTAATACCCGGCTGGCGTTTACCCGTAAGTTCTACACCGATAATATCTGGAAGGCGCATCATTGAAGGAAGACCTAACATTACTGTTTCTGCTTCTAAACCACCCACACCAATAGCCATAACACCCAGTGCGTCAACGTGTGGTGTGTGTGAGTCAGTACCGACACAAGTATCAGGGAATGCAATACCAGCACGTGCCTGGATTACTGGAGACATTTTCTCTAGGTTAATCTGGTGCATGATGCCATTACCCGCTGGTATAACATCTACGTCCTGAAAAGAAGTTTTACACCACTCTATAAAATCAAAACGGTCTTTATTTCGACGGTCTTCAATGGCACGGTTTTTGGCGAATGCGTCAGGATCAAAACCTGGTGCTTCAACCGCTAGAGAATGGTCAACAATTAATTGGTGTCGGAACAACAGGATTAACTTTAGATGGGTCACCACCTTGATCGGCAATCGCATCACGTAAACCTGCAAGGTCAACTAACGCTGTTTGACCTAAAATATCATGACAAACAACACGCGCTGGATACCAGGGGAAATCCAGATCCTGTTTATTTTCGATAAGTTGCTTGAGTGAGTCAGTCAACTTTTCCGGATTGCAACGACGCACTAACTGCTCTGCCAGTATACGAGAGGTGTAAGGAAGTGTTGCGTATGATCCAGGTTTAACCGCCTCAACAGCTTCGCGCGTGTCGAAGTAATCCAGATCTGTGCCTTCAAGGTGTTTACGGTAATTTGTGTTCATTAAATTTATTCCGTGAGTAATTTGTTTCAATTTGTTACTACATGACTGCTTGAACTTTGCTTCAAGGCTTCAAACAATCAATACGAGCGATTTTTACAATCATCAATGCAAGCAATCAGCCGCGATCAGCTAAAGGTACAAATTTAAGATTTTCTGGGCCAACATAGTTCGCAGATGGACGAATGATCTTGCCATCCTGACGTTGCTCGATGATATGTGCGCCCCAACCAGTAGTCCGTGCGATAACAAATATAGGCGTGAACATCGCTGTTGGAACCCCCATCTGCTCATAAGAAACCGCCGAGAACCAATCCAGATTCGGGAACATTTTCTTTTCGTCCCACATTACTTTCTCAATGCGCTCTGCAACATCAAACATCGTAGTGTTACCGTTAGCGTCAGAAAGCTGCTTGGCAAGGCGCTTGATGACCTCGTTACGAGGATCAGCAACCGTATAAACAGGATGTCCAAAACCAATAACAATTTCTTTACGTGCCATACGTTCACGGATATCTGCTTCTGCCTGATCTGCATCGTTGTAACGCTTCTGGATATCAGAGGCTGCTTCGTTGGCGCCACCGTGCTTAGGGCCGCGTAATGCGCCGATTGCACCGGTGATACAAGAATGCACATCAGACTCTGTGCCAGCAATGACACGGGCAGTGAAGGTTGATGCATTGAATTCATGTTCTGCATAAAGCGTTAGTGAAATATGCATCGCCTTCACCCATTCTTCGGGCGGCTTCTCGCCATGCAGCATGTGTAGAAAGTGTCCGCCGATTGAATCATCATCGGTTTCAGTATCAATCTTTTTGCCATTATGGCTGTAGTGATACCAATACAGCAGCATTGAGCCAAAGCTAGCCATCAGTCTATCTAGTGCTTCACGTGCTTCAGCTTCTGGATGAGAGTCTTTCTCTGTCATGCAGGTGCCCATAGCAGAACACGCGGTACGCATTACATCCATTGGATGCGCGGAAGGTGGGATATTTTCCAGAATCACTTTTACCGCTGTAGGTAATCCACGCATGCCTTTAAGCTTGGCTTTGTATGATTTAAGCTGTGATGCAGTGGGTAAAGTACCGTGAATAATCAAATGAGCTATTTCCTCGAACTCAGCTTGTTCAGCGAATTCAAGAATATCGTATCCACGATAATGTAAATCGTTACCTGTTCGACCTACTGTGCAAACTGCAGTATTACCTGCAGTTGTGCCAGAGAGTGCGACTGATTTTTTCGGCTTAAAACCTGCTTGAGTCGTCTCAGTCATTATTATTTTTCCTCACTTGCGAATAATTGATCCAGTTTTTGTTCGTATTCGTGATAGCCAAGGTAATCATAAAGTTCCATACGTGTTTGCATCGTGTCTACGACATCTTTCTGGTGACCATCTTCTTTAATGTGCTCGTAAACATTAAGTGCTGCTTTACTCATCGCGCGGAAAGCACTCAATGGATAAAGCTGTAATTTAACACCAACTGACGCTAGTTCTTCAGATGAAAATAGGGGAGTTGATCCAAATTCTGTGATGTTAGCCAATACCGGTACATCAACAGCTTTCACAAATTCTTCGTATTGCTCAAGCGTATTAATTGCTTCCGGGAAGATCATATCCGCGCCTGCTTCAACACAAGCGGTAGCACGATCAATTGCAGACTGCATACCCTCAACGGCCAATGCATCCGTACGCGCCATGATAACGAAGTCAGAATCTGATTTAGCATCTACCGCAGACTTAACGCGGTCTACCATTTCATCCTGGCCGATAATGGCTTTATTAGGACGATGTCCACAACGCTTCTGCATTACCTGATCTTCAATATGTACCGCACCCGCACCCGCACGTATAAATTCACGGACACAGCGTGCAATATTAAACGAGCCACCCCAACCGGTATCGATATCTACCAAAAGTGGTAACTCAGATGCGTCGGTAATACGGTAAGTATCTTCAAGCACATCTTTCATGGTAGTTATGCCAAGATCAGGGATACCCATCGAGCAAGCTGCCACACCACCACCAGAGAGGTAGATCGCCTTATGACCAACTTTCTCGGCCATTATTGCCATATAGGCGTTTACTGCACCAACGACTTGAAGTGGACTGTTATTATCAACTGCTTGACGAAATTTCTTTCCCATACTCATGATGTTTATCCTTTATTATTTATTTGGTTGTTTACTGTAATGTCTTGTTCATTTTCTATTAGCTTGGAATTTTGTTAACAGATGTTAGTGTTTGATGTGTTTTTCATGAAGTGACTCATTTGTTAGTTCTTCATTCAATAATTGTTTTACTGTTTTCCATGCGCCGCTGATATGACGACGCATAAGCATTTCAGCTAGCTCTGCATCACGTGATGCAATCGCTTCAACAATTTGCTTATGTTCTGTTAATGCCTTAGTTGGTCTTTCTGGTGCCTGGCTGGTGCGATGACGACACATTCTTAATAATTGATATAGCTCACTACTCAATAAATCCATCAGCCATTGGTTATTGCTGGCTTGCGCAATGCGAAAATGAAAATCAAGGCTACCTTCACGTTGTAGATAAAGTTTGCCATCTGATTTGTCGATATTGTTAGCATGTTTATCTAATAAGGCATTTAATGCTTCTATTTCTTCATCAGTTATTCTTTCTGCAGCGAGTCTTGCTGACATCCCTTCGAGTGCTTCGCGCACTATATAGATCTCTTCGATCATTTCAGGAGTAAGTGTGATAACCCGCATGCCTGCATGTGGAATTTTGATAAGTAGACGGATGCTTTCTAAGCGACGCAATGCTTCACGAAGCGGGCCACGGCTAATACCGTATTTCTTTGCTAATTCATCCTCAGTAATTTTTGCACCCTGAACTAGATCACCCGCAATGATTGCTTCTTTAAGCTCGTTATAAACCTGCTCGGAAAGCGTTTGGCGTTCAGAAAGTGTTGATGGCAGTAGCTGGGTCATTGTTAACAATATCTACCTTTAAGTGGTTCAAAGTGCCCTTAATTTAATAATTCATGATAAATTGTCAACAAACTAATTTTAATTTTAATTATTAGGATATTTACTAGTACAACTATTTTTTATATAGACATAATGAAAAAGTGCCTAAAAGTAGGGGGGTGATAGTCTATTTTTAGTTTGATTAAATTACTATTGAGTTAATTTTGCGGTTGTTTTAGGGGAGGTTTTAGTCTTAATATTTTTTCTCTTAAGCGCTCTTATCTTATTGATTATAGTATCATTATCCCATTCGCGTTCACCCATCGCCTGATATACAACGTGACCATCAGCATCGACAATAAATGTTGTAGGTAAGCCCGTCATATTCCAGTTTTCTAATTGCCCCGATGTCTCATCGCGTAATATCGTAAAGTCAATTGGATACTCAAGTTTAAAAGATTCAATAGTCTCTATGTCTTCATTGATATTCACCCCGAGCAGGGCAATATCATCATCTTTGAACTTGGCCCAGGCACGATTAAAAGCAGGAAGTTCTTTTATACACGGTGGACACCAAGTCGCCCAAAAAGTAACTATTACTGGTTTACCCAGGTAATCTGACAGCTGATGATCTTTATCCTGCATATCAGGTAATACAAAATCAGGTGCTGGTGGTTTATGTTTCAATTCGATAAGATCAATATCTGGTTCGGCGATGGCAAACGTACAGAATAGAAGCATCATTGAAGCTATGCCGGCTTTGATCATGTCTAACATATTGTAGAATTCCGTTGTAACGAGTTTTAATTTAAAACGATTATTGATCAGTAAAGCGCATTTAACCGTTAAAAACAAATACACCCCACTACTTATAGAGGCTTTTTCAAAGTTAATGACATCCGGTGACTGATAATAATTATAAATTAGAGCAACTTAAAGTGCATCAGCAAGCTCTATCTAATTGCTCGCGTTGTGAGAGTATGATTCAACCAGTAATCACTGGCAATACTGTTCACTCGAATATCATGACGGTAGGTCAGGCGCCTGGAATTCATGAGGGTAGGATAGGTAAGCCCTTTGGCTGGACTGCAGGGAAAACACTGTTCAAATGGTTTGCATCGATTGGTGTTGAAGAAGATGCATTTCGCCAACAAGTTTATATGGCTGCGGTATGCCGGTGCTTTCCCGGAAAGAACCCTAAAGGCAGCGGAGATCGCGTCCCAGATAAAAAAGAAATTGCGACATGCAAAAACTGGCTGGATAAAGAGTATGAAATCTTAACGCCGAAACTCATTATTCCCATCGGCAAATTAGCCATTTCACAATACTTATCGCATAAAAAGCTCAGTGATGTGGTTGGTCAACAATTTGTAATAGACACACCATTATTGCAGGCAGACTGTATTCCATTACCTCATCCATCAGGTTTATCTACATGGTTTAATACTGATCCTGGTAAAAGTTTATTACAGGATGCTTTGGGTTTGATTGCAAACCACAAAGCCTGGAACGAAATTAAAGACTCTATTAAATAAAACCATCAGCCGAACTTAGTGAGACAACAGCTTTGTTGTTTAAAGCTGAACCGTAGGGCGAATAAAATGAGTCAAAAGGTGGGGGGTGTGCTTTATATACGTCTTTTGGGCTTTACTCGGTCTTGCCAGGGGATATAGCCATTGGATTTTTCACTTTCAGTGTCAGTATCTTCAAGTTCAAGTGCGGGTTGTCCATTGCTAAATAGTTTATAGAAAACGAACAGTAGAATTATCCCGTTCAAAATACCACCAATAATAATAATTTTGTCTTTAAGCAATTGTATCCAGTAATTTGTGGAACTATCTGAAGTGCTGCCATTGCGGCTACGTGTATTGATCTCTTTTCTGGGTACGCTACCAGCAATAGGGTAATTAGCATCAGTTAGTTTGGTACGTTTTAGTGAGCCTTGATCGATAGTATTCGTATTTGTTCCAGTCGCTTCCAGGTTAGCCTGAGTAATCTCTGATGACTTGTTATCTACGATTGGCCCATCTGATATATCAACAGCTAACGATTCAGCTTCGAATTCATACGTAGAAAATTTATCAGATGCAATTTCGATATTTTCTTCCACCTTTGTAGCAACTTCATTCTCAGCTTTATTAGCTTCTTCTTTTTTATTTTCAGTTTCGTTGACTACAATATTCTCTTCTTCTTTCATTAGTAACATTTCATCAGAAGCTGCTGCTGTGTCAGTATTCTCAATTTCATCGCTCTCGACGATTTGAGGAATTGAGGTGTCAATTTCGATTGATGAGGCTTCGACTTCAGCATCATTTTTTACTAGTTCACTCTCAGTTTCTGTTGGTGTCGCAGTTGCAATCACAGGCCCACTAACATCTACTGTTGCTATATCAGAACTATCCTGATCCTTATTTTCATTAGCTATTGCGGGGTCTGTATCTTCTTTTACAGTAGGCTTGCTGTCCTGTACTTGTGCCATAATTTCAGGTTTGGTTGCATCTTCGGTTATTGCATTATTGTTGTCTTGCTCTTTAATCTTTGTAGTTATAACAGGGGTAGGCTCAGTTTCGTTATTTTCTACTGGCTTAGTATCTATAATCTGAGCTGTTACTTCTGGGTCTGATGTATTTTCAGTTGTAACTTCGGGGTTTTCTTGTTGCTGGTTTTCTGTAGTAACAGTGGGTGAAGATTCGTTTTTATTATTTTCAAAGGTCTGAATGTTTGATGTTGTAGACGTTTTAACTACAGATTCTTCCTTTGCTTCAGCACTAGTAGTCTTGTCAATGGCATCAGAATCAATCTGTGAAGAGTTAATACTGTCTAGTTTTTCTAGACGTTGATCCAGGTATTCACTTTTTAATTGTTGTTCTTTTATAGCTTGTTGTGCGAGATCCAGAGTGTTTTTAAGTTGAATAACCAGGTCATCATTCTTTCCTAATTCTTCTTCTATAACCTTTACCCGTTTATTCAGGGTGGCTAGCTGTGCCACTTTTTCGACTAACTCAGTATTGAAGTGATTTAGATTTTCCAGGCTTGATTGTATTTGTGCAAGACGTTGATTTACTTCGGTCATGGCAGTTGTTGAAACTACTTTTTTAACCGGTGAATCAGATTTAAGCGTGGCTTTTTCCAATAATAAACCGGTTAACTTCACGACTTTTCTTTTTGATTTAGAATAGTTCCTTTTTGCTGTTACCAGCTGTGTATAAGTTTTATTCCAGTCTCTACTCTTATGACGGTATTTACCCAATCTTTTTTGCAGTACTTTGATTTGTTTTTTATATTTACTGCGGGTTATTTTAGCTTTTCTTAATTGTTTAGCATCAACCCGAATTAGATCGAGTGCATGTACATGTTGTTGTAATTGTTGTTGTGCTTCAGGTTTGGAAGTTTTTAATACGGTTTCGGCATCAGGAATGTTTAAAACTACACCTATATGTAGAAGGTTCATATTGCTTGAGTAAAAAGCATCCGGATTTAACTGATAAATTGAATAAGCCAGTTGTTCAACAGAAATTGTTTTATCGGTACGTGTCTCGTTAGCGATGTCCCATAGATTTTGTCCACCTTTGATAGGTCCGTAGGTCTCTGATTTAGCAAGACTGAAAGGCATTAATGCGATAGTTAATACCGCAATAGAGATATAATAATATCTTCTAGAGTACATGTTTTTTGTGATGTGCCCCTTGAAACCTAGTTTTTTTGCCGCGATGGTTTGACCCTTCCTAGTCCTGAATCATGAATACGAATTATGGTAAAGGTAAGCTGATCATACCTTTCGATAGCGGATCGGTAAATACCAAAGCTTACTGATATCCAAAAAACTTTTTTTTTAGAATTAACTACTGCATAAATTGTACTGCTCGGCAGCATAAAAGTATGCAAAATCAACCGCTTAACAATACCCTGAGCGTCTATCAATTGCTAAGCGCAGCTCTAACCGGGTTTAAACAGGAACAGCCAGAACAAGAAACTATCGATTCAGCGTGGTTATTTTCTGCCTGGAGAGGATGATATTTTATGGTCTTTAGTGTCGCGTTATCTAACAATTCGTAATGGTTTTTGGGAGTTGATCAATAAGATTTCATCACATTTTTCTGATGATATCCAGAATGTAAAAAGCCTAGATGATTGGCGTTATTTTTTATTAGGTTATGCTGCATCTTGCCAAGTGGTGAGTATGGCGAGATTGCTCATAGATGTGCTGGCGAAACATAAATTGGTGCAACGAAAAATCAATGAAGGTTCTCCGCAAAATAGAATTTCCCGACGGGTACTTACTGATATATTTCAGTCGCTTAGTGATACTGATAATGCGATTAAAATGCAATATATGATGAACTTTGTCGATGCGAACCGTGATTATATAGAGAGTCTTGAACCTGATAATTATATTGGTTCGATTGTAAAAAACCTGAATCAGTTATGAACAACGTTACATCCCAGCCAAAGTGCTTTTATTAAATTAAGATTTCAATATTTACGTCATGCAATACACGGCGTTTAGCAGTGAGTAAACAGCTATCCACTTTTTTTATTCTGGAAAAAGCAGGTCGGGTAATCGCGGAAGTGGGAGATTTAGAAAATCACCGAGTCAGTGTTGGGATTCGTTTATAACTCTGCTGCTTCTGAGCAAGCTCACGAATTGGTGAAATCAAACTACTAAATATTTGGTCAGTGTTATCCAGTGTTACACAAACGGTATTAATGGCATCCCTTTCCAGGGATTGGGTTGATTCCACCAGCGTTGTGCAAGTGTGGCGTATATAGCACGAAAATCTGTAGTATGGGTAACATTTCCATTCGCGTCTAATTGAGCCATATTAGGATGCGAGCCATAAATCCCAGCGCGAACTTTTCCTCCTAAAATCATTTGCGCTGAAGCGGTGCCGTGGTCAGTTCCGCCGCCCCGGTTTTCTTTAGCGCGCCGGCCAAACTCTGAATAAGTCACTACCAGTACATTGTCCCATAGACCTGCTTTAAGCATTGCCTGACGAAATGAGGCAAGCCCATTGGCAACCTGGTATAAAGCATTATCTTGCGCACCACGTTGGCCTGAGTGCGTATCAAAACCACTTTGAGTGACTTTATAGACTGGAGCATCTATACCGCTTAGAATCATTTCTGCGACTGATTCCAGGCTATGCCCGAATACACCTTTTGAAAAATTTACGCCCGAACGCTTGGGACGTTTTCCCATTTTGGTGGCGAGTTGTTCACCCACCCCAAAGAGTTGATGCTGGGTTTTACTTACATGTGCGATAGCAGGTGTAAGGTTACTTGGTTTCACATCTTGAATACGTTTGATTTGGTTTAAAAAAGTTTTAGGGTTTTGCATCGTAACACTGTTCAAATGGCTACCAGTTAAAGGTCCTAGCTTAGCTTGTCCCTTGTTCAGTGCGATACCGTGCAAGCCTTTTTTATATTTGGGTAAAACGCGAGATAACCAACCCGTTTCAATGACTTGATTCGCATTCGATGCTGAATCCCAAATGTCCATAGAACGGAAATGCGATAATACGGGTTGCGGATAGCCAACACCTTGCACCCAGGCCATTTCACCGGCATTCCAGGATGGCATGAGTGCTTTCATGCGCGGATGAAGCCCCATTGCTTTATTCAGTTTGAGTACTTGCCTTTGCTTGATGGCGATTCTAGGACGGTATTTGTAATACAATTCATCTGTGTATGGCACAAGGGTATTGAAGCCATCGTTGCCCCCTTTGAGCTCTACTAAAACAACTATTCTTTGTTGGCCAATGCCATTAGCACCAAACACTAATTCTGGTGTTAAAACTGGTACAGTTGCTGATGCTGAAACAAATCCTGCGTATTTTAAAAACTCTCTGCGATCCATATTTATCTCTGTATCTATTATTATGTTTCCCTGTTTTAAAAACCCATTAAAAATAGGGGGGTGTCTCTAATTGACCTGGTAAGCCGGGTCGATTACAAAAGCCCTGGTTAATCGTTGTTTGCCCGGTGTGGTAGGCATTGGCTGTAGCGGTGCGATAGCCAGTAACCATTCGCGTAATACTTTCGGCGCAACATCTGGCAATTTTTGTGCAATTCCTCCGCGGTTTTTATGTTCATTTAGATTACCGCGTGTGAGATTGGTCATCATTGAATTTCTTCTAAGAATCGATTGTGTACTGATCCAGTCCGTTCCACCATCCCAGCCTTTAACACTAGCATGTTCAAATACTGCTTGACCCATAATGCTTAAATTATGTGCCAGATCTACACGGCGCAGTGAATAGGGAAGTGTGCGTAAAGTCCCAATTGTGAGCTCTATCGGAGACTTGATTAACCCACCCCGGTTTCTTCTATCCCAGAAAGGCTCGCTGTTAAGTACAACACCAATCAAAGTAGAAATATCATAGTTGGAAGAACGGAATGCATGGGCCCACTGTTTAATGAAGCGGGCATCAGGACGTGAAATATTAATAAACTCTTTCCACATTTTTTCCGCGATTCTTTCGGCAGTTCTGGGATGTTGTAGCAAGATGTTTATGATGTCTTCACCTTTAAAATTACCTCTTTTCCCAAGAAATGTTTTTACGCCATTGTCATGTTCTTCACTATGATTTACAAAAAGTCCATTTCGGTCATCTATGCTCCACCCGGTAAAAGCACGTGCGGCTTCTCGCATATCATTTTCTGAATAATGGCCGAGACCTATGGTGAATAACTCAAGTAATTCACGAGCGAAATTTTCATTGGGTTCTTCTTTGATATTTTCGTAACCATCGAGATATAAAAGCATCGCCGGATCCCGGGAGATATCGTGTAGCATCTGGCCAAAGTTTCCAAACGCATGCTTGCGCAACAACAAGTTTTGCTGGTAAAGCATACTGGGCTGAGTGGTTTTCTTAATAGAAGATGGAAAGTGATTGTGCCAAAACAGGGTCATGCGTTCTAAAAAAGGAGATGGGGTATCTACTAGGTGTTTTACCCACCAATCCTGTAGTTTTTTGCCCTCAACGCGTGAGATGCGTGTAACCATTTTTTTACGCCGCATATTGCCTCGTAAACTGACCATTTTACTCCACGGACTCATCCCCGGTGGAGGTGGTGTTCGCATATTTCGGTTTTTTAAGAGGTAATCAATTGCTTGTTGACGTGTCAGGTTTTGAAATCGCTGGATGGTTTTCCATTCTGCTCCAATACCTGTTCGTGCTGCGAGATGTCGTGCCTCATCGAAATTTAGTTTTCCCATTTTATTTCTTAAACTCTTTCTAAGTACTTTAAATGAATACTCTGTTAATTTTTATTGTATGTGATTATAGAGAATTGATAACCACTGGATTAATAGCTCCCCAACTATTCAAGTCAGATTATAAATATCTGGTTTAAGTCAAAACCATAAAACTGATTCTCGTTCTGATTCTAATACTAATCGATAGTTCCATTATCGCTAATAATTTTATTGTTGACTTAATATAAGCCGAAGATAAACATTGTTCAACTTTAAATACACCCTCGTACTTTTAGGCTGTTTTTAAGAGTGCATTAAACACTATTTTCTGATACAAAGGCGATCCTTAATAACTTGTCAATTAGTGCTACACAATGGAAGAATCAAAACTGTATAGAATTTCCTATTATAACCAAGATAAGGTTTATGAACTCTATGCGAAGCAAGTTTATGAGTCAGACCTTTATGGTTTTCTGACAATTGAAGAAGTTGTTTTTGGAAGTAAGAGTGAGTTGGTCATTGATCCCTCTGAAGAAAAGTTAAAAGCAGAATTCGAGTTGGTAAAAAGAAGCTTTATTCCAATGCATGCGGTGATACGTATCGATGAAGTAAAAGAGCAGGGAATGTGTAAAATTAAAGACACGAGTAACACGGGAAATGTTTCTACTTTTCCCAGTGGTAATAAAGGCGGCAGAGACAGAGCCTGATTACTGAAAATACAAATATTATTTAGACATAAAAAAACCCAGAAGAATTAATTCTTCTGGGTTTGACAAGAGTCTGATTTGTTTTTATAAATCACATATTACTGTGATTTAGCTGCCATGTAATCAACCGCTGCTTTAACATCTTCATCAGATAAGCCTAAATTTCCGCCCTTGGGTGGCATCACACCTTTTCCATTGATTGAGGCGCTATACAACGAATCTATACCCGTAGCTATTCGTGGTGCCCAAGCAGCTACGTCACCTAGTTTAGGTGAGCCAGCTACGCCAGATTCGTGACAGGCAAAACATGAACTTTTATAGACTTTTTCACCTTTTGCCAAATCTGTAGCTGGCGCTTCTGTTTGTGCAACTGCTACAGGCTCTGGAATTTTAGGTGCTTCAGTTTTAGTGCTTCAGCTGCTTCGGTGCCTTTGGAGCTTCTGTTTGTGTTGCAACAAGTACTGGAGCTTTCGGCATTGCATTGGCCGTGGTAGCAGGTTCAGGAGCAGCTGGTGACTTTGGCGCAGCAGGAGGAGCCGGAGGTGCGGGTGTTTCGACCATTTTTGGTGATTCAGGTGGCGGTCTGTCGGTGCTTTAGGTTCTTCTTTTGCAGGTGTTGTAGTGAAGCTACTGCTTTTTGCATAGTGCTTGACAGATTGTTGCACCTAGTTCAATACCCGCTTGTTTTATCAGTATAACTAACGGCTAGTTCCATTTCTGAATCGGAAATGGCAGGGTTGCCTCCACGAGGTGGCATTCCACCTTTACCTTGATTGATGATGAGACTAATTCTGCAAAGCCACCTGCAAGACGAGTTTCCCATGTGGCTTTATCATCGAGTTTAGGAGCTCCAGCAATGCCGGCATTATGACAAACACCACAGGTTTCATTGTAAACAACATCGCCTGATTTTCCGCCACCACTACTTGCTGCAGCTTCTTCTTTTACAGCAACTTTGCCAACAGGCGCAAGTGCTTGTTGAGCCTTTTTAACTTGGGGCTTAACTTCAGTACTTGCTTCGGCGATATGTTTTACTGCTTTTGGTGCTAATAGATATAATGTACCCACTATAACGACCAGAATGATTTGGACCCAAAATAATTTAGGTAATTTATCATGTGAACCCGACATAGGTGTTCTCCTTTAAAAAATATGTCTTTTAGTTTTCTTTGTATTTAATCTAATAAATAAAAACAATAATATTGCAGCCATCGCAAACCACTGTAAGGCATAGGCATTGTGTTTATCGATACTTCCGTAGTAAGGTTGCCATACTCTAATAAAACCATCTTTATCTTGTTTATTTAACTCGATAATAATTGGCAATAATTCGTAATCTAATTCCTGATTTAATTCAGCTATTTTAATCGACTGAATCAATTTTGGGTTATTACTATTTTGTACTGCTTTTTTATCGGCATCGTTTAATACGATGGCTTCAGTTACTTGTTTAATTTGACCTAGAATTTCGCGGTCGTTGTTTTCGACGTTAATACTAGGAATATTGTCTCGTGTACCGTTATAAGTTATCCAGCCACGATTTATTAAAACTGCTTTGCTTGAACTTTTCGTGTCTGATTTAAAAATACTATCAAACTTAAAAGGTGTTAATACGTGGTAACCAGGTTTTCCTAGGTGTGTTCTGTTATCTAGTAAAAACTGATTGTCGTTATCGTATTTCCCTCTTATTGTTACAGGTCTATATACTTCTTGAAGTAGTGTTTTATTCGTTTCTTCTGTTGCAAATGTTGTTTCATGCAACTTAAGTGGCATTTTAGCCATTGCTAATTGGATGCCATTATCTATTTCTTTTTTCTCGTCAGCTCGATTTAATTGCCAAAGGCCTAAAGAGATTAAAACTGGAAAAAGGATTAGTGTGACAAGTGTGGGTATTGGTTTTGGAGTAAAAAGATAACTTGATACTCGAAGCTTAAAAGCTGCCATCCTCTATACAACACCTGCTGGTTTTATCCACCCCATCCAGAACGCAAAAAGTAAAAAAATAAAGAGGGCGATGGATATCCCGACACGCATGGTTAAAGCTTTTACCATGCGTTTCGAACCATCGCCATCTTTCATCATGTAATACAAAGCAGAACCCAGGCTATAAATAATGAAGATGAAAAATACAAGAATTAGATATTTCATTATTTATGTTCAACTTTAAAAAAATCTGTTCCTAAAATGATTTAATTTATCAATCTAAAGCCAGTAAACAACAACAAACAGTCCAAGCCAAACTACGTCAACGAAATGCCAGTACCAAGCTACTGCTTCAAATCCAAAGTGACGTTCTTTGTTAAAGTGACCTCTTATCGCACGCATTAAAATAACAATTAACATCAGTGTACCGAGGGTTACATGAAGACCATGGAATCCGGTCAGCATAAAGAAGGTACTACCATAAATACCCGATGTGAGTTTTAAATCAAGATGTTGGTATGCTTCAAAGTATTCATAAGCCTGCAAACCAAGAAACGCAACACCAAGCACAATTGTTGCAATCAAACCTGCTATTAATTGATTGCGGTTCTTATTCATTAATGCCCAATGAGCCCAAGTCAAAGTAGCACCACTGGTAAGTAGCATAAGCGTGTTAATCGCGGGGATTTCCCAGGCATGAATAATGTCTTTTGGTACGGTAAAGTTTGCACTGTCAGGCATATTGATTAAAGGCCATACAGATTTAAATTCAGGCCATAAATATTGACCTGTAAAAACATTATTACCTTCACCACCAAGCCATGGGACAGAAAGCTGTCGAGCGTAGAATAGGGCACCAAAGAATGCCGCAAAGAACATTACTTCCGAGAAAATAAACCAGCCCATGCCCATTCTGAAAGAGTTATCAACTTGTAGGTTGTAGGTACCTGTTTCACTTTCATGCACTACTTGACCAATCCAGCCAAATACCATAAATATGATAAGTCCAAAACCCAGTATCATGCCTATAGTACCCACTGTGCTTCCATGCAATGAACCAGCAAATCCCCCTAGTAATGCAAACAAACCTACAGATCCTAAAATAGGCCAGTAGCTTCCATCTGGTACGTAATACTCTTCTCTAGATTGCATGCTATAAATCTCCTCCTATTAGAGTCCAGCCACACCTTCTGTGGCTGTATTTTTAACTTTTATAAAATTATAAGACAAAGTGATATTGTGGACTTCTTTGCCAATCTCACTATCAACGAAGAACCTGACAGGCATTTCTACAGGTACTTTTGGTTCAAATTTTTGATTGTTGAAACAAAAGCATTTCAGTTTTTTAAGATGAGAAGCAGCTTCACCTGGTGCTACGCTAGGTACAGCCTGTCCAATAATAGCTTCATTAGAACGGTTTTCAGCATAGTAATTAATGGTATAAAGTTTTCCGGGTACTACTTTCATCTTGGTGGTCATCGGGTAAAACTTAACCGGAAAACCCGGTGCTGTAGCCGCTAAAAAATCTATGGTAATCGTTCTTGTTTCATCAACTGAGATAGGCTGCCCCTCATAACTAGAACTACTGGTACGACCATTTAAACCGGTGATATCGCAGAATGTGTCGTATAAAGGCACTAGAGCGAAGGCGAAAGCAAACATACCCAGAGGAACTAAGAATAGTTTGACCCAAAAGGCTTTACTAATTGTTTGTTTCTGTTGGCCCATGCTTTTCTAAAAAATCCTATTTGCCTTGCATATAGAGTGTGAATACAAAGATAGCGAGGGCGATCACACCCACAATCGTGGCTGTGACTTTTGCTGCTGCGCGCTGCTTTGCGAGGAGTTGCTCTTCTGTTAAATCACTGTATTTGTTTGAGGATGCCATTATTAGTGCTCACCAACGTGACTTGATTCTGCAAGAATTACTTTCTTTGAAGGTGGTGTATCAAATGTGTGGTAAGGAGCAGGCGTAGCTACTGTCCACTCAAGACCTTTAGCACTCTCCCATACTCTTTCTTCTTTCACTGGCTCACCGTTTCTGATTGCATCAACGATAATGTAAGTCAATAGGATGAATGATGCTCCGAAAGCGAACCCACCAATACTTGAAATCATATTGAAGTCTGCAAATTGTAATGAGTAATCAGGAATACGACGAGGCATACCTGCAAGTCCCAGGAAGTGTTGCGGGAAGAATAAAACATTTACAGAGATCGCAGCCCACCAGAAATGAATCTTGGCAAGTCTCTCGTTGTACATATTTCCACACCATTTTGGCAGCCAGTAGAACACTGCCGCAATGATTGAGAATAGGGCACCCGTTACCAGTACATAATGGAAGTGAGCAACAACAAAGTAGGTATCATGGTATTGAATGTCCGCAGGTGCGATACCTAGCATCAATCCCGAGAAGCCACCAATGGTAAACAGTATTACGAATGCTACGGCCCACAACATCGGTGTTTCAAATGTCATCGAACCACGCCACATGGTTGTGACCCAGTTAAATACTTTTACACCAGTAGGTACTGAAATCATGATCGTTGCATACATAAAGTACAGCTGACCAGCGATGGGCATGCCAGTTAAGAACATATGGTGAGCCCATACAACAAATGATAACAATGCGATTGATGCGGTTGCATAAACCATCGAGCTATAACCAAATAGCGGTTTTCGGGCAAAGGTCGGTATAATCTGCGATACCACACCAAATGCAGGCAAAATCATGATGTAAACTTCAGGATGACCAAAGAACCAGAAAATATGCTGGAACATTACAGGATCACCACCACCAGCTGCATCAAAGAAACTCGTGCCGAAGTTACGGTCTGTAAGCATCATGGTTACAGCACCTGCAAGTACTGGCATCGCTGCAATCAATAAGAATGCTGTGATTAACCATGTCCATACGAATAGAGGCATGTCCATATACTTCATATCTGGAGCACGCATATTCATGATTGTTGCGATTACGTTGATGGCTCCCATGATTGAAGAAAAACCAAGCATGTGTACTGCAAAAATAAAGAAGTCGGTACTATCAGGCGCAAATGTTGTTGATAGAGGTGCGTAGAAAGTCCATCCGAAAGCTGGTCCACCACCTTCCATGAATAATGTGCTTAATAACATTATTCCTGCGAAAGGGAGTATCCAGAAACTCCAGTTGTTCATTCTTGGTAATGCCATATCCTTGGCGCCAATCATGAGTGGAATCTGCCAGTTAGCTAATCCAACAAAGGCGGGCATGATTGCACCGAAGACCATAATCAAACCATGTAAAGTAGTCATTTGATTAAAGAAATTAGGGTCAACCAGCTGGATTCCTGGCTGGAATAATTCCGCTCTGATTACCATCGCCATCGCGCCACCAACAAGAAGCATGGTGAATGCGAACCAGATGTATAAGGTACCAATATCTTTATGGTTAGTCGTTTTAACCCAGCGCATCAAGCCTTTTTCAGGGCCGTGGTGATGATCATCGTGTGAACCATGAGATCCTTCTATTGCATCGATCTCGTCTTGTAAGTCGGTCGTTGTTGTAGACATTATAGAATCTCCTATCTTGCTGATTTGATTGTTGTTGGTTGAACTACAGTTCCAACACTATTTCCCAAGGCATTTCTTTGATAAGTAATTACTGCTGCGATATCACTATCATTAAGCTGCTTACCGAAAGCCTGCATGGCGGTTCCTGCTTTACCATTTAGAAGAATATTCACGTGATCTTTGGTATCAGTATTTGTCACTATTGAACTACCGGTAATTGCAGGGAATACACCTGGTATACCTGCACCGGTTACACCATGGCAACTCGCACAGTTTGTGCTGTAGACTTTTTGGCCCTGGGCAATGAGGTCATCTTTTGTCCATTCTTTATCAGAGGCGGCAGCTAGTGCTTTTTGTTTCTCTTTTTGCTCGTCTAACCATGTTTGGTAATCTGCCTCAGACTTTGCTTCGACAACAATAGGCATGAAACCATGATCTTTTCCACAAAGCTCTGCACATTGACCTCTGTAGATTCCTGGTACATCGATTTCAGCCCATGCGTCATTAATGAACCCCGGGTTAGCATCCTGCTTAACGCCAAGATCTCTTACCCACCATGAATGAATTACATCATTTGAAGTCATAAGAAAACGGATGCGTTTACCAACGGGGAGTACAAGATGATTGTCAACTTCGAGCAAATAGTTTTTCATTCCATCTCTTGAAGCACTGTCTTTCATGGCATTCTTTTGTACATCGGTTAAATTACTAAAGAAGCTAACACCCTGATCAATGTATTCGTATTGCCATTTCCATTGATAGCCTGTGATTTTAACTGTCATATCTGCTTCATCGGTATTTTCTAAATCAATCAATACTTTGGTAGCAGGAAAGGCGATTGCGATTAATATGGCGAGTGGAACGAGAGTCCATACTAGCTCAACTGCAGTACTTTCGTGAAAGTTGGATGCTTTTGCACCTTTTGATTTGCGATGGAAAACCATTGACCAAACCATCACACCAAAAACAACTACTGCAATGCCCACACAAACCCAGAATATCAACATATGTAAGCCGTAGATGTTTCTACTAACAGAGGTAACCCCCTCAGTAAGGTTCAAGCCAAATTCAGCAAAGGCAAATTGGGGAATGAAAAATAAGGATAAAAGATAAAACTTTGACTGGTTTTTTATTTTTTTTATGAAGGAAGTAACGATTCTCGTGAGTTGTTTTATATACGAAACATCGTTAACAGTAATCTTACTTGGCATATAGCCTCCTCTGATCAGTAAGTATTCCCATTGCAAGGTAATGAAAATGCCTAACTTCAAATTTTCAAATTTAGTTGAAATATAAGAAGTCACTAATATTTTGGAAAGTTCATTGATAAATATCAAAAAACACTAAATTTTTTTCCAAGTCTACAGCCAAGTAAATATTAATGCTAGTCGCGATTGAATATTTATGTATATAGGTATTTTCTTATATACAAGTCGTTGTTAATTAGGTGTTTATAGCTTTACTAATATACCAATTGTGTTTAATTAAAGAGTTATATGATTAATATTTAACATATTAAAACTAGAGTAATAAAACTTGATGTGTCAATCAATTTAATTGATGTAAAATTTTTATTTTTTATTATCCAAATTTTAGAAGAGTGTTAATATCTGCCTCATTTTTAATATACAGGCAGTACATATTTAATGATAAATCAAAAAATAATATTCTCAAGTTTTGAGTTTTGCCATTCTGCTAGCATTAATTGTAATTGTTCTAGGTGCTTATACTCGTTTGACTGATTCTGGACTAGGGTGCCCAGATTGGCCAGGTTGTTATGGCCAATTAAGCGTACCTGAAAAAATATCAGCAGATGAATATCCAAGACCATTAGAAAAACACAAAGCATGGAATGAGATGATTCATCGTTATGTAGCAGGTACTTTAGGTTTCGTAGTGCTTTTTATTCTTTATATGACAATCAAAGGTAGAGATGTATTACAACAATCCATCGGTCTACCTTTGTTGTTACTAGCAACTGTTATCTTTCAGGAGCTGCTAGGGATGTGGACAGTAACTTTATTATTGAGTCCATTAATAGTCACGGCTCATTTACTAGGTGGTTTTACAACTCTATCGCTTTTATGGTGGTTGTGGCTAAACAATAGAACATCATCAGTTCATAAAATTTTATCAGAATCGATGAATCAAAGTTCATCGTTGTTAAAGTTTGCTGGATTCTTGGGATTAATATTCGTTATTATTCAAATATTTTTAGGCGGTTGGACCAGTACAAATTATGCAGCTCTTGCCTGTGGCACTCAGTTTCCAACGTGTTTTAATGGATGGTGGCCTGAGATGGATTTCACAAATGGATTTGAGCTTACTCATAAATCAGGTGTGGATTATGAGTTTGGTATTCTGGAAAGCCCGGCAAGAACAGTAATTCATTACACACATCGTATTGGTGCCTTGATTGTTTTCACCTATATGCTGTTACTAGGCTTGAGACTGCTTAAACTTGATGAGGCAATATCAAAACTGGGGAAAATACTATTGGTAGTTTTATTTACTCAAGTTACTTTAGGAATTTTAAATGTTGTTTTAGGTTTACCGATAGCTGTTGCGATGCTTCATACTCTAGTCGCTACACTACTGTTGTTGACAACTCTAGCAATTACACATCGTATTATCAAATACGTTAGATACTCTTTAGGAAAAAACAGATGGATTCGGGAAAAAAATCATTTCTTTGGTTGGTAGCAATTTTTGTTGCTCCGGTATTACTTGGAACATTATTGTTTTTTAATTTAGAGAGGCTTGGATTTGAAAAGGGCAGTGTTAATTATGGTCTCTTGGTACAGCCCGCTCAACCTACTAAACTTGCTGACCTAAAACAAGGCGATAGTCCTGCGGTTGTTGAGAATGTTTTAACAAAAAAATGGACCTTGTTATATATCGAAAATGATAATTGTGAGGAATTTTGTAAAGCACGCTTAAGAATAATTAAACGTATCAGGTTGTTAATGAATGAACAAATGCGTCGAGTACGAACTGTTTTAGTTGCTAGTCATGAGGTAATTAAAACCATATCGATTAAAGATAACCCCGACTTAGTGATGACAAATGTGTCTGGTAACTCAGAATTTCTAAAGCAATTTCCAGAACAGGCTAAAATGCCTATTTATCTAATCGATCCGTTTGGTAATTTAATGATGTACTACCCACAAGCAGATCCTGATCTAAAAAAAGTGATTAAAGATATACGCCGCTTGTTAAAATACTCACATCTTGGATAAATAATAATATGCCAAATTCAACATCTTTGTCTTGTGATCCAACAATTTCAGATTTTTTAACACTCTGCAAAATCAAAGTTGTCGCACTGATAATGCTAACTGCAGTTGTGGGTATGTTTTTAGCTGTACCAGGATTACCTCCTATACACCTGGTAATCATGGCTTCTATAGGTATTGCATTTGCTTCATCGTCTGCGGCTGTATTCAATCATATTATTGATCAAAAGATTGATAATGAAATGAGCCGAACAGAAAGCAGGCCCTTACCAGAAGGTAAGATCTCTACTCAAACTGCTTTGACTTTTGGCATTGTATTAGGTGTTCTAGGTATCGGAATTTTGTTGCTTGGGGTAAATGTATTAACTGCTCTCTTAACTTTACTTGCTCTTATCGGATATGCTGTTTTTTATACGATGTACCTGAAAAGAGCGACACCACAAAATATCGTGATCGGTGGGGCTGCAGGAGCTGCGCCACCTTTATTGGGTTGGACTTCAATAACAAATTCAATTGAATTAGGTGCTTTGTTGTTATTTACGATTATCTTTATTTGGACACCCCCCCACTTTTGGGCATTAGCGATTCATCGTCAAAAAGAATACGCGAAAGTAAATATTCCAATGTTGCCAGTTACGCATGGACATCATTTTACTAGAATCCAGATATTGCTCTACACCATTTTATTGGTAATCGTTACCATCATGCCTTATCTAGTTGGTATGAGCGGTTTAATCTATCTTGCTGGGGCTTTGTTGCTAGGGGGAGGATTTCTTTACTACGCAATTCTATTGTTAACACAACCGGAAAATAAAAAACTTCCTATGAAGACATTCGGTTATTCAATTAACTATTTGATGATTTTATTTGTCGTGTTGTTAGTTGATCACTATTATCCTGTAAGTTTAATTCATTTAATGTAAGGTCAGGCCATGGAATTTCTTAGAGCAATAAAAAGCGTTATGGCAGCCATGATTGGTGTTCAGAAGAAGAAAAACCTGGAAGAGGATTTCTCCAAAAAGACTGCCATGCCATTTATTGTTGCAGGTATTTTCATGACTCTAGCGTTTATTCTGGCTGTTTGGGTAGTGGTAAATATTGCACTTAACTCTCAGTAGATCTTTAATAATACGCAAGAAAATAGCTTCTGATTTTCTAAATATATATAAATCTGTAGACCAGAATTAAACCATTTGATATAAACATAATTGTATTTTGTTTTGACTTTTATCAAAAAATACGCAATAAAAGATCCATCACAAGAAAAACAATACAAGTATATTCTTACAGTGTTTAACCATTAAGACGAAAAAAGTGACAAAAATAATAAATTCATAAAGCTCTAGGAGAGCCAATATATGACTGCAGTTCAGCAAGATATTCTTCATGAAGAAGAAGAGTTTGATTACTCTCATAAAATAGAAATCAGGAAATTAGATAGCAGTGCGCCAATGCGCTGGTTGAGTAAGGGCATTAATGACTTTAAAGTATCCCCAATGCTGAGTTTAATGTATGGCGTATTATATGCAGCTATAGGCTTAGTGCTGATGTACTTAACCTATCATAATCCGGTCTATACATTTGGTTTGGTTACTATTTTCTATCTGGCAGGTCCAGTTATCGCAGTGGGTCTTTATTGTATGAGTCGTCATATAGAGGCTGGTGTAAAACCAACTTTTAATGAAGGCTGTAGGGCCCTGTGTTACAACCCTATTGGTGTATTAGGATTCTCAATTGTTATCGGTATGCTTATCGTATTCTGGTCGGTTATAACAGCAGCGCTGTTTGCCGTTTATTTTGGTAGCATGACTATAACGGGAGATTTCTTTGGTACCTTGATGGCCAATAAGCAAATAGTTCCATTTGCCGCGTTATTAGGTATTATCGGTTTATTCTTTTCAGTGGTCTGTTTTTCATTGAGCGCTATTTCAATTCCACTAATGACGCATAGGAAAGCAGATATCGTTACGGCAATGGTTACCAGTGTAAGAGCGGTAAAAAAGAATCCGGTAGTCATGTTCACATGGGCATTCGCGATAGTTGCTTTAATTGGATTAGGTTTTGCGTTTGCTTTTGTTGGTGTGGCAATCACCCTGCCAATAGTAGGCCATGCAAGCTGGCATGCATACAGAGAATTAGTAGTCGATGACAGAATTATGACTGTTGATGACTGCGACTTGCCGGTATTTCCCTTTATGAAAGGAAAGCTTAAGTAAATAAATTTTAAGCAAAAAATCCAAAAGGCTCTTATATTAATTTATAAGAGCCTTTTTTTTCGTCACTTACTTTGCCTTGTTTAAACTTTTCCTGTTTAAACTTTGGTATCAACTACAAGTTCACGGTAGGCATGCCAGCTTGCATGGCCTATAACCGGAAATGCAATTACCAGTCCGACAAAAAACAAAGATAGACCTACAGCAATAGCAACTGCGATGGTTGCGGCCCAGCGAAACATTGCTATTGGGTTTTGACGTACTGCTTTGATACTCGTAGAAATCGCTACCATTAGATTGACGCGACGATCAATAATCATCGGTACTGCAATCACGCTAATAGTGAAAGCAATTGCGGCAAATACCAGTCCCGCTAATAAAAATACAATCAGGAACATCAAGAATTGTGGGTCATTGAGTAAGGCATTCCAGCCACTGGAAATCATTTCAGAATTATCAACAAAGGAATTAATCGCTAATACGGTAATGCGAACCCAGGCGAGCATTATTAAGCCCAGTATCGCCAACATCGTCAGCGTACCTATATTACGGTTATTGAGTAAGGGTAAAAAAGTAAGGCTGACTGCCGATGCAAGTAGAGCAAGGATAATGCCACCGATTAAAAGTACCCCTGAAAATGGGATGGGGTTGCTGCCAGAGAGTATAGTTGTTGTACCCGAGCCTTCACCGAAAAAAGAACTGACAAGGAGTGATGACACCCCTGTCCATACTACCAGTAACCCCCCCAGAATGAGCGTCAGGCCTAATAAACAGCGGATATTCTGACCTAGGACCGATATTGCACGAATAAAAGAGGGTGTCTCGTCTTTCTCTATTTTATTGCTCATATCATATAAACCCGTTGCTACCAGTGGGCCTACTAAATAAAAGCCAGTAACTATTGCCATTACATAAACTGGATTATAACGGGTAAACCAGATCGTTATCGCACCTGCAATGACAAAAACAAGACTGTATAGAAGACTGTTTAAATTTGCTATTTTGAAATCCTCAATGCCTTTGCCAAGCCATCGAACGGTTGCATCGCCACTAATTTTACGTATTTCAAAGTTGCTTGATTCGCGCTTTGAGCCTTGTCTAGTAGGACTCTCATGATTATGATCTACTGTTGAAACTTCCATAATAACCTCTCTTGAATTAATTCGTGTAAATGAGTCACCTCGTATTTGTAATAATGTAATTGGAGAATTTGGCTTTTAGCTTTTTTAACTTGTAACAATTAAAGTATAGCCAAAAAACTAATACCCTTAGATACGTAGGTTATATATAGATAGATGCGATTAATGGTGATTCAGTTAGATGAGAAATATTTTAAGGCTATTTATGAAGAAACAGCCTGAAAGGTGGGGGGTGTGCTTTTTAATCACTAAAAAGTCCACCCCCCACCTTTTAGGAACTTTTTGCATGACTTTGCTGAATGAAAAAACTTATTTTCTCCCTTTAATCCCTGTATGATTGCCGTTTTTTCTGTTATTCAATTTATATGGAACTCAATCCTCTATACACTCAAATTAAAGATTTACAGCAGCGCTTAGTGGCGTTGAGGGGGTATCTTTGACTACGAAACCAAAAAAGAATTATTAGAAGAAACGTCACGTGAATTAGAAGATCCGGAAGTCTGGAATGACCCTGAAAAAGCCCGTAAGTTAGGAAAAGATAAATCAACCTACGAGAATGTTGTTTTAGTTATCGATGATTTAACAGTCCAGTTAGAAGATGCTAATGATTTACTTGAAATGGCAGAATCAGAAGATGATGCCGAAACGGTTGAAGCGGTAACTCAAGACCTTGAAGCTTCTACAGCGGGAGTCGAACGTTTAGAGTTCCGTCGCATGTTCTCAGGTGAAATGGACCCGAACAATGCCTTTCTTGATATTCAATCGGGTTCTGGCGGTACAGAGGCTCAGGACTGGGCCGAAATGGTGCTGCGCATGTACTTACGTTGGGGAGAAGCAAAAGGTTTTAAAACCGAATTAATGGAAGCTTCACCAGGCGATGTTGCAGGCATTAAATCGGCGACTATTAGCTTTGTAGGGGAATATGCGTTTGGCTGGTTACGCACCGAAATTGGTGTACATCGCCTGGTTCGAAAATCTCCATTTGATTCTGGTGGTCGACGTCATACTTCTTTCTGTGCCGTTTTTGTCTCACCTGAAATCGATGATGATATCGAAATAGAAATCGATCCTTCTGATGTTCGTGTGGATGTTTACCGTGCTTCGGGAGCAGGTGGTCAGCATGTTAACAAAACAGAATCTGCTGTACGTTTGACACATCTACCAACAAATACTGTGGTTCAATGTCAAAACGGTCGTTCTCAGCATCAGAATAAAGCAACGGCTATGAAGCAATTGAAAGCTAAATTATATGAACAAGAGATGCAGTCGCGTAATGCCGAAAATCAGGAGATGGAGGATAATAAATCTGACATCGGTTGGGGCAGTCAGATACGTTCTTATGTACTGGATGCTTCACGTATCAAAGACCTGCGCACAGGCGTAGAAACAGGAAACACCCAAGCCGTATTGGATGGTTCCCTGGATCAATTTATTACCGCAAGCTTAAAATCTGGCCTTTAAACGTTAGAACTTAGTCGTATATAACAGCAGTAAATAATAGAGAAGTAACATGAGCGAAGAACAAAAAACAGTAACACCAGACCAGGATGAAAACCAGCTAATCGCATTACGTCGAGAAAAGCTGGGTCAAATGCGTGAAGCAGGGGTGGCATTTCCTAATACATTTCAGCGAGAGCATTATGCACAGAATTTACAAGATGGATATGGCGATAAAGAAAAACCGTGGTTCGATGAAAACGAAGTACGGGTTTCTGTAGCTGGCCGCATTATGCTCAAACGCGTTATGGGTAAAGCTAGCTTTATTACAATCTCTGATATGTCAGGCCGCATCCAGGTTTATGCACAAATTAAAATGCTGGGAGATGAACTTTATGAGGCCTTCAAAGGCTGGGATAGCGGCGACATCGTTGGTGTAGAAGGCCTATTATTCATGACTCAAAAAGGCGAGCTAACCGTTAAAGCTGACAAATTACAGTTGCTTACTAAATCTTTACGTCCTCTACCAGAAAAATTCCATGGTTTAAGCGATCAGGAACAGCGCTACCGCCAACGTTATCTTGATCTTATAATGAGCGAAGAAACACGTGAAACGTTTAAGGTACGCTCAAAAATAATCAGCTACATCCGTAATTTCTTTACCCAAAGGGATTTTATGGAAGTTGAAACACCGATGTTACAGGTGATTCCCGGCGGTGCTACGGCGCGCCCGTTTGAGACACACCACAATGCATTGGGCATTGGTATGTATCTACGAATCGCCCCCGAGCTTAATCTCAAACGATTAGTAGTAGGTGGTTTTGAGCGAGTCTTTGAAATCAACCGTAGCTTCCGTAATGAAGGTGTTTCAGTGCGGCATAACCCGGAATTCACCATGATTGAATTCTATCAGGCGTATGCAACGTATCACGACTTGATGGACACCACCGAGGTGTTAATGAAAGGTCTGGCGATGGATGTTTTGGGATCAACACAAGTGACCTACCAGGGTGAAACCTTTGACTTTAGTAAAACTTTTGAACGTATTACGGTTAAAGACTCAATCCTGAAATATAACCCTGATCTGCAAGAGGCGGATTTAGAAACCGATTACCGTGCACAGAAAGTGGCAAAAGATCTTGATATTCACACTGAGGATTATTGGGGGCTGGGCAAACTACAGATTGAGATATTCGAGAAGACAGTCGAGCATCGCTTGCTTGATCCAACGTTTATTACTGAGTATCCAGCAGAAGTATCACCGTTGGCTCGTCGTAAAGATGACGATGAATTTATCACTGATCGCTTTGAGCTGTTTATAGGTGGGCGCGAAATCGGTAATGGGTTTTCCGAGCTAAATGACGCAGAAGATCAGGCTGAGCGATTCAAGAAGCAGGTTGCAGATAAAGATGCAGGTGATGTTGAAGCGATGCACTACGATGCAGATTATATACGTGCCCTGGAATACGGAATGCCGCCGACTGCGGGTGAAGGTATTGGTATAGACCGATTGGTGATGTTGCTGACTGATTCACCATCAATTCGAGATGTCATTCTATTTCCACATATGCGACCCGAATAAAAACATAGTGCATTCAATTTTCGCCTCTACTCTTCGTTGTCTGAGCACTCGAACGATCACATACCAATTTATGCTCACGCTTTGCGTGTACTGACGTCTTGTTTTGAAATTAAATATAAATACCCTAAGTCCTTATTTAGATATTGGGTACTTTAAAAGCAGGTTAAAAGTAGGGGAGGCAGTTCTATGTACAACTGGAACATAGGTAACACTCTATTTAACTTTCTGATGCCATTGTGTGGCTCTTTTTAGTTGTGCTCTCTTTGAATCTAATTCTCCCAGTTTATAAAATCCGTAACATACACCCCAGAGATCATTATCAATTTCTTCAAGACTAACTCGGTCGTGGCTGAGTACTTGAGAGATATAAATATGATGACCTTTCCATTTGATCTGACCGCCGCGTTTTACTTTTCGTGTTTCACATCCTTGGTCGTAAAAGATCTCTGGTAGTTTATCCGGATAGTTCGTTCCTGAAGGTCCGTAAACCTCTGCTGGATACTTTCTTTGCAGTGCTTCATGTGATCTTTCATGCTTAAACTCTTTTTTAAATTATCGAACTTGGTTTGTTGAGAACGCTCATTATGGGTAGTGGCCTGGTCGTCTCCTGTTTCAGTGTTTTGTGCATACGTTCGTGGCGAAGATTTTGTTGTGGATGACCGGGCTTTATACGTTGAAGTCGTATGCCTAGTTGTATCCACCATTTGGATAGTCGACTGATACCGCCTGCTGCCATAGAAGAAAAAGGGGTACCATTATCTGAGCGGATGTTCTCGGGGAGTCTATATTTTCTAAAAGTATGCTCCATCCAGGCTTTGGCATCACTGTGTTTGTAGATACTGAGTATTTTTTAGATCGTTGAGATTCATGATGGCTTTCATTCCTGCATCATGAACAGATAGGTCTGATTTGTCAGTTAAGACTCATTCTATATTGGAGTGAAAGTGTTAGTTTAGACTCATTTCGTATTGGAGAAGGCTGGGATTGGAAGCCTGCACTTAATTGGTTTATCATGGAGTTTGAAGAGCGCTTAAAAGAGTATGTTTAAGAAAAGGCAGTTACACAGAATTAGTTAAAGTCTCCTCTACCCGCTTAAAAACTTGCTAAAAAAAACAATAAATGATTCTGTAAATAACTCTGTATAACTACCCATTAAAAATATGGTGTTAATTGCTTTTCAACTTCGATCATAAATCGATTATTTGCTAGTTTTCAGGCCAATCAATCAGGCCTTCCATGGCGTAGTTAGTTATTTTTAGAGATCAGACCTAAGGATATTTCTACGCCGTACATTTCTTCAAAAGCACTGTTAATACAACGCGTACTCATGCCTTTGAAATAGAGTGTAAACACCTGATCGTCCTGCCAGTAAGACGTGTTTAACCCTTATATACGATTTGAGGATCGAAACTGGCATTGCGATCACGAGGGGTGTCTATTTCAACCTCAGCATGATCAACTTTAAGGGTTTTAGTTCAGTAGTCATTACGACTATTGCCTTAAGTCGACCTTTGTGTTCGTATTGGTTGTAACCCAAATGATAATCAAGCTCTGAATATAAAAGCAGCTTCTCCGGTAATTTTAGTGAGTAGTGTAGTAAGCGCGATGAGATCTTCTGGTGTTTTAAGATCTTTAGCGAGTTCGTTTGCCAAAGCTCTTAACTTCTTTTCGTTGATTGTAATACCCATTGTTATTCTCCTTTTGGGGGTTAATTAACAATGGGTAGTTACACAATTTAATTTACAGGCTCTATAAATTGAGATTGATCTCTTTGCTATACCACCTCATACTTTTAGCCACTTTTCCATATTTATATGTCAACTCTATAGATTGCTTAATGCGACATCACTAATGGTGTAATCATGGTTTTCAATAGAGTTCCAGTCACACCGCCAAATACTTTTTGTTTAATACCTGGTGTTCCATAACCGCCCATAACTAGTAGGTCAATGCTGTTGTCAGCAATTTCATTGAGCAACACGGTAGCCACATCAAATGTCCCTGCATTAATCCGCTTAACGGTTGCATTGACACCGTGTCTTTTTAAATGTTCTACTAAATCATCAGCAAGTAGTTCACCTTTGGCTGTTTTACTTTTGCCTTCTCTGACAACCGTAATAATAACTTTATTGATAGCTTTTAATATAGGTAGTGCATCATGCACTGCGCGAGTCGCTGCAGGTGTACCATCCCAGGCGATCATAGCGTTCTTAAAGGGTATACGATGTGCACCAATATAAGGCATAAAGAATACAGGACGTCCACAAAGCACAACTATCTTACTGGCAATTTTCTCAACCAATTCAAAATTAGTATTTTCAGGATTAGCTTGTCTGAAAATAATAAGATCAAAATTTCGTGCGTATTGAGAAAGTCTTACGCGCGCTTCTTTCTTTCTGCCCGAAATAATTTTGCTGGCATATTCAAGTCCTGTTTTTGCTGCAAGTGTGTTGAATTCTTCAATTCTTTTTTCAGCTTCTTGCATACAGATAGTGCGTTGCATTTTTTTATCTGCAACACGCATATGTGATGGTTTGAGTGCCGCCAGTGTAACGCCTGTAAGTCGTGCATTTTGTGATTCAGCTAGAGAAAAAGCTGTTGTAATGCGTTCAGCATTTGATTTTCCATCATCAAGGTATACCAGGATATCTTTGTATGGCATGTTATTTCCCCGTTTAAATTTCAACTTCATATTCTATCATTTTTTATTCTGTAGAAATCATTAAAGTATTATTGATAAGGATTCAAGAACTTAATTTTGATATGTGTCAATAAATCTTGAGGCGCGTTGTAGAAGGATTTTAGGGCTATCTTTCCATTTGTCAGATAGATTTCCATAAGTACTTGTAAATACTTTAAATGGTTAGATAATACAGTTAGAACAAAACAGAAAATGCAATTGTCTGTCGACAGATAAAAGATATCTAAAAAGTCACGTAAAAAACGAAAAAAATGATTAAATAATAAGAACAGGAATTATTATGTTTAAGACTTTTACTCTAACACGAAAAGAAGAAGAGCAACTCTCAGAAACACAAGGAAAAATGACGTTTCATCTGACGGATGAAAATGGATTTGAAAGAAAAGTATCTGGCTTAACTCAGTTAGATGAAAACTTGAATGCAGTCAGTATTTCATCACATAGAAAAAGAGAACATCCTCTAATTCAATGTTTGTTTATTAACAATGTTGATGAAACTATTAATATAGAATTTTCACAATATAATGATGTATTTGCACGTAATGACCAAGATAAAACTCAAAAAACTATCGAAGATTTGGCACGTGAAATGCAAAATAAACCATTGAGATTGGGTCCTTTACTAAGGTCGGTTGAAATAAAGAATACTTAATCTATTCATTAATCTTGAAGAAAATTTTGAAATAAAGCGCCCAATTGAGCGCTTTTTTTATGCCCGTTTAAAAGACTTTTAATTGATGCATAAGTTAATTGCTGCCACTTGGTAAAGCACGTACTATCGCGACATGAATTCAATCGTTTCAATCAAAAACCTTTCTAAAGTTTATAACGGAGGTCATCAAGCCCTCAAAGAGATTAACCTTGACATTAAAGAAGGTGAAATTCTTGCGTTACTGGGGCCAAATGGGGCGGGCAAGACAACTATGATTTCTACCATTTGCGGTATCGTCTCTCCCAGTTCTGGTACAGTCGCTGTAAACGGTCACGATAATATTAATAATTATCGGGAATCTCGGGAAATGATTGGGCTTGTACCTCAAGAGTTGACACTTGGGGCTTTTGAAACAGTTTGGAATACCATAAATTTCAGTCGTGGTTTGTTTGGTAAAAAGAAAGATGATGCTTATCTAGAACAATTGTTAAAAGACTTATCTCTCTGGGATAAAAAATCCAACGAACTTAGAACGCTTTCCGGAGGTATGAAAAGGCGTGTTCTGATTGCCAAAGCATTATCTCATCAGCCCAAAATACTATTTCTGGATGAACCTACTGCTGGGGTTGATGTAGAGCTTCGTAAAGATATGTGGAATATAGTCCGTCGCTTAAGGGAGTCTGGTGTTACTATAATTTTGACTACACATTACATCGAAGAAGCAGAGGAAATTGCTGACCGAATTGGTGTGATTAATAATGGTCAACTCTTATTAATAGAAGACAAAAAAGAGTTGATGCAGAAACTAGGTCAAAAGCAGTTAATTGTAGAGTTGAAAGAGCCTACAGATACTTTACCAAAACTACTTTCTGGATATGATGTGAGTTTGTCAAAAGATGGCTCTGTAATCACATATACCTATGATACCAGTGGTGATGGTACTGGCATTACCGCTTTACTTCAAAGCATAAACGAATCTGGATTGAGTTTAAAGGATATGCAGACCACACAGAGCTCGCTAGAAGATATTTTTGTTAATTTAGTCCGGGAAGGCGATATCGACAACAACCAACAAAATGAGCAAGAGGAGAATTCTCATGCGCATTAATTTTCAAGCAATTCGTGTAATTTATAAGTACGAAATGCTGCGTTCATGGAAAACTTTATTTCAAAGTTTAGCTTCTCCTGTTATCTCTACCGCACTATATTTTATTGTATTTGGCTCCGCAATTGGCTCACGTATTGACACCATTGAAGGTGTCTCATATGGCTTGTTCATAGTGCCCGGCCTAACGATGTTGTCATTATTGACACAGAGTATTTCTAATGCATCGTTTGGTATTTTCTTCCCTAAATTTACTGGAAGTATTTACGAAGTGCTATCAGCGCCCGTCTCATTCTTTGAAATTATGGTTGGTTATGTCGGTGCGGCTGCCTCTAAATCTTTAATTTTAGGGATTGTGATCTTAATTACTGCCAGTTTCTTTGTGGATTTAAGAATTGCTCATCCATTCTGGATGGTTGCTTTCTTAGTGCTGACCTGTATTTCGTTTAGCTTATTTGGCTTTATCATTGGTTTATGGGCAAATAACTTTGAGAAGCTACAAGTAATTCCGCTGCTGGTAATCACACCCTTGGTTTTTTTAGGCGGTAGTTTTTACTCCGTGAGTATGTTGCCACCATTCTGGCAGACGGTAACCTTGTTTAATCCTGTCTTATATTTGGTGAGTGGTTTTCGTTGGAGCTTTTTTGAAGTATCTGATGTGAATGTCGGTTTGAGCCTGGGGATGATACTCGTTTTTCTCATCTCTTGTCTGGCGGTGGTTAGCTGGATGTTCAAGACAGGCTATCGTTTAAAAGAATAGGCTGC
>CAVXCT010000004.1:0-55674 GCA_963760355.1 uncultured Gammaproteobacteria bacterium
AGTCACTCCCCTACTTACCATGAGCTTGCCATATCTTCTTTTGAAATGGACAACTCATGTATGCCAGAGCTTAGGACTAGCTCGTCTGTAAGATGACACTAGACCTTAGCGTGTATTTACGGGGTTTTTTATTTTATTAATGAAAACCCGCCCTGCGGGCTGCCGTCGCTTTGCTCCAGGATTGTCTATAAACCACATCCATTTCATTAACTATTCCAGACACTTTCGTTAAACTCAATTGTACAAATTGATTCCAGATGAATTTGTCTGCTACGCCTCGGCTGAGCAATTTTTTTTCTATAAGCTATATTTATATTCATAATCTAATTTTTACTACACCACCATTTTTATCAAGTGAGGCTATCATCAAAGACACCTTTCAACAGTGGCGATTATTTCAGGACTTTACAGAGACACAGATACAAAACGTTCTGGATAAAACCGACCAAAGAACATTCAATACGGGTGAATATATTTGCACTCAGGGGGAAATCGGCGAGAGCCTATTTATCATCCACTCGGGGCGCGTCAATATGCGCGTTACTAAATCTAATGGTGTCGAGAAAAACCTCAATGTTTTAAAGGAAGGCGATCATTTCGGCGAGTTGGCTTTGCTCTCAGGAGGGGCTAGAACGGCTTCTGCCATAGCGCTTAGTGATGTGGTTATTCTTGAAGTGGCTAAGGATGATTTTTTAGAGTTATTAAAAGAAATTCCTGCTTTATCCATTAACTTAAGCCGCACTATTGGTAGCTGGTTACAAGGTGAACTCAAGGGAGATACGGTACGTAACAAACTGTGCATCATTGCGCTGGTTCATAGTTGTAGAATTACGGCAAATTTTGCTGTTCAAGTAGTTGAATTCTTTGCGAATAAAAATAAAAAAATTGCAGTTTTTAGTGGCCGCCAAAATTTATGGGAAGACATTGGTGTGCCTGCCGCTGCTATCGAAATAGACGCTATAGAAAGTACCCAGCAATACATGATCAAAGCCTCAGAAGCAGTTGATCATGTGTTTATCGATATTAGCCATCAGGATTTAGAATCTATTCCACTATTATCCCAATGCGATCGTATCTGGTGTTTTATCGAACAGTCTAAAGGAGCTGAAAACACGTTTGCCAAAGCCATGGAGTTGCTTGATTATCAAACCAGGATTCTTCATAAAACACAATGGGTTTGGGCACAAGAAAAGTCGACAACTTTAGCACCCGGCATTACTAGCACTGTAGACACCACGCATGATGAATTGCGCCTTCAATACCAAAACCATGACCAAGAAAAGGCCCAAGACCATCAAATATTAAGACGCGACCTAACGCGTTTATTTCATTTAGCGAATGATTTTCAAATAGGAATCGCTTTAGGCGGAGGTGGAGCTCGCGCCTTAGCGCATATAGGCGTATTAGCCGCTTTAGAAGAAAATGATATCTACTTCGACAGGATTTCAGGTACCAGTGGCGGAGCGATTGTTGCCGCTTTCTATGCCGCAGGGTTTGATAGTGAACACATGCTCAAACTATTTGAGATCGGGATTAAACCTCCGCGATGGGTGAAGTATATTCCGCAAGGAAACAAATGGTATTTACTCGCGATGTTTCGCTCGGGTCTGATCGAAAAACGCTTCCATAAAGTGTTTGGCAAAAATACCTGTTTCGAACAACTTTTATTACCCACACATATCATTTCCACTGATCTTATCAGTGGCGAAGAAACTGTTCGTGTCAGCGGAAATGTTGCTGATAGCGTGGTCGAAAGCATCAACCACCCGTTACTAGGACGCCCCATTTTTCGTAATGGTGAAGCCCTAATTGATGGTGGAATCCTGAATAATGTCCCAAGTTCGGTACTAAGAAACAACAGTGTTGATTACGTTATATCAGTCAACATTGGTTCCAAACTGCGAAAGTCTTTTGCAAAAAATGATGGAAATACAACTCAGTCCAATATGAAAAAAGTGGGCTTTATCAGCACCTTATTTCGGGTGCTAGAAGTAGGACAAAACGGATTAGAAAATGCCTACGAAAATAACAGTGATTTTTTAATCTTACCCGATACATCAGAGTACCAGTTTGAAGATTTCACCAAAGATGTCGAGTTAGTGAAATTAGGCTATCAAGCGACACTCGAAGTGATGCCCGAACTCAAAGCGAGTTACCTGGAATTTGTTGAGGCTGGATAGAATCACCTCGTTAATCCAGCTATTTATAATAGCTAATCCATTGTGTTGAATTGTTCATCCTAAAATTAATATCACCAAAGATAGAGTTTTCTCGATACACTCAACCTATTTGCTTTTTAGACTATTAAAATACTAAAGCACCCAACAAATACGCGTTATTATTAAATATTAATAACTGATTTGTGACACGCTAAAAATGGAAGATATACAAACAATTCTTGAAGAAATAACCTCGACTGTCACTGCATTGCCAGCGATAGGTAAAGTGGCATCGTACATTCCGCAACTTGCCGAGATAGATCCAAATCAGTTTGGCATTGCTGTCGCCTTACCGAATGGCGATATTTTCCAGGCTGGAGATGCGCAAACTTCATTTTCTATCCAAAGTATATCTAAAGTTTTCACGACCACGATTGCACTTCAAAAGTTCGGTGATGATATCTGGCAGAGAGTTGGACGTGAACCATCTGGAGACCCATTTAATTCTATTGTTCAGCTGGAAAAGGAAAATGGAAAACCACGAAACCCATTTATTAACGCGGGTGCCATTGTCATAGCAGATGCCATCATGGAAGGGCGCTCAGCTGAAGAATCTATTGATGAAATCATGAAATTTATACGCCTTATCGCTAATGACGATAGCGTTTATATCGATGAAAAGGTCGCACAATCAGAGTTAATAACGGGAAATAGAAATGCCTCGTTGGCGTATTTTATGGCGTCTTTTGGCCAGTTTGAGAATGCGGTTACTGATGCTTTGTGGGCATATTTCAATTATTGTTCGATTGCCATGAGTTGTGAACAATTAGCAAAAGCTGCGCTTTTTTTAGTTTCAGACGGTGTAGACCAGAGTACAGGAACAAGAATCGTGTCAGAACAACGCGCACGTCGAATTAACTCACTGATGATGATGTGTGGTCACTATGATGGATCGGGCGAATTTGCGTTCCGGGTGGGTCTACCCGGTAAAAGCGGTGTGGGTGGAGGGATCATCGCCATCGTACCAGGCAAAGCCTCTATCGCTGTTTGGTCACCACGTCTAGATAAGATAGGAAACAGCCATTTGGGTACTATCGCGTTGGAAATACTTACTCAGCGCACTGGTTGGTCTGTGTTTGGACATTGATAGCATGTCAACGGCAAGTTCGCCCATTTTTGAAATTTCTTGGTAAATCGGCACAGTCTTTTCGGCAATTAGATTTTTAGTGAAAACAGATAGGGGTATCTAATTTTTTACCTACTTAATCTTTCTACCTTTGCGTGGTTTGTAACGCGGTGTTGTCCAGCCAAAAAGTAATGCCGCGGCTCTCAAACCAAACGCTAGAATAACTGCAACGCTAACGGCAATATTATCTGCTAATCCTATTGAAATCAGTAAAGTAAAGCTAGCTGCACCCAACAAGGCGGCACTAATATAGATTTCATCGCTTAACAATACCGACTTTTCCCCCGAGATAACATCACGAAAAATACCACCGAATGTAGCTGTAGAAATACCCATGACTATCGCAGCATATGGTGATATTCCGTATTCTAGGCCTATCATTGCCCCCATTACACAATACGCTGCCATGCCCATAGCATCCAGCCATAGAAGCAAGCGATAACGCGACTCAACTAGGTGAGCGGTGAAGAAAACCAAAACGGCAACTAGTACACAAACACCAATAAATAGAGGTTGTTTAACCCAGAAAACGGGAAGTTTTCCAAGGAGTAAATCACGTAACGTGCCTCCGCCGATTCCAGTGATTGCAGCAAGAAAGATAAAACCAACGATATCCAGGCGAATACGCGAAGCTGCCAAGGCGCCTGTTGCTGCAAAAACAGCAACACCAGCATAATCTAATAGCTGTAAATAACTCATAAAGAAACGAGCTGCCTCAAAATATCTTTAAACGAATGAATTCACACCCCCCCCCTCCCACTTACCATGAGTTTTCCATTTTGTTTTTTAAAATGGACAACTCATGTATGCCAGAGCTTAGTAATAGCTCGCCATTAGGCGATACTATAACTTAGCGTGTAGTTGAAGGGTTTTACTTTGACTTTTACTTATATAAAACCGGTGCTGGCGAATTAACTGATTCCAGTAACAATTTTGTTACTGAGGCACCAATGCGTTTACTCAGGCGTTCAAAGATATCTTTTTCTGGACTGAAATCAACCATGGTTTCTGCTTTTATAATCTCTCTCGCGACATAGGCGGGACTTCCAAAACCGTCAACTAATCCTAGTGCTTTGGCATCTTCACCGGTCCAGAAAAGGCCACTAAATATATCTGGATCATTTTTAAGTCTATCACCACGACCTGCTTTCACTGCATCAATAAAGTGCTTATGTGTGGTAGCCAATAATTCTTTAACAAAAGCCTCGTCTTCGGGTTTACGCGGTGAGAATGGATCAAGTATGGCTTTATTTTCACCTGCAGTTAATTCACGATTTTCAATACCGAGTTTTTTCATCGCTTCAACCACACCAAAGCCTTGCATACGCACGCCAATAGAACCGACTAAACTGGATGGATTCGCATAAATTTCATCAGCCGCCGATATTATAAAATAACCGCCTGATGCACACAGATCAGCCGTAACTGCGATGACCTTTTTATCTTTATGAATAGCTTTCAAGCGTTTGATTTCATTGTAAACATAGCTTGATTGAACAGGGCTTCCGCCCGGGCTATTGCAACGCAGGATAATACCCTTCACTTTCTTATCTTCGAAAGCGTCTTGCAATGCAGGAATAATATTATCAGCACTTGCCTCAGCGCCTTGTAGAATCACGCCCTGAATATCCACAACCGCTGTATAAGTTTTCGCAGTACTTAATCGCGTACTATTGGACATGGCAGAGCCAATTATCGCCATAGTCAGTAAAAACAGTAAGATCAAAGTAGCGAACTTAAAGAAAATCGACCAGCGTCGAGAACTGCGCTGCTCTTTAATGCCCGCCATCGCAACATCTTTCAAAGCATCAATAGCTTGTTGGTTTTCGTTATTTAACATAGTTTTTTACTTTTCAATTGATTAGTTCAAGGTGTAGATATTTAATCATGGTTCCTGAGCAGCGTCGAAGGACACCCCCCTACTTTTATGTGTTTTTTGTTCATTTTAAATGAAAAACACAGCTCTTCGGGCCGTCGTCGCTTCACTCCAACGTTGTCTCACTTCGTTCGGCTAGGCACTTATTTAATACCTTATGGAGACGAATTTTTTGTTTAAAATCCTGGAAGGATAAATTTATTGTTTAAATTGCGTTTTAGCTTGTTCAAGAACAAGGCGAATAATTTGAGCTTACAAATGTAAGTGATAATTCTTCAGCGCAGTTATTGTGCAAGATAAAGCGTAAGTTAGACAACAACTTAGACGTTGAAGCGGAAATGTACTACATCCCCTTCTTGCATAATGTAGTCTTTACCTTCCAGACGCCATTTACCCGCTTCCTTCGCACCGGCTTCACCTTTACATTCGATGTAGTCATCGTATCCAACGACTTCTGCACGAATAAAGCCGCGCTCGAAATCTGTATGAATTCGACCTGCTCCATTTGGTGCAGTAGCACCCTGTTTTACAGTCCATGCACGCACTTCTTTTTCGCCAGCCGTAAAGAATGTTTGAAGATGTAGTAGTTGGTAACCTGCATTAATCACACGATTTAATCCTGGTTCTTTCAAACCAAGATCGTCCAGGAACATAACTAATTCATCCTCCTCCAAGGAAGACATTTCAGCTTCCATTTCGGCACTAACGGCGACAACTTCTGCACCTTCCTTATCGGCGATTTCTTTTACAGCATCAAGATAAGGGTTGTTTTCGAAACCATCTTCAGCAACATTCGCCACAAACAGAATCGGTTTGATGGTGATCAACTGGTATTCTTTTACCAGCAGTTTTTCATCTTGATTGAGGTCTGCAGAACGTGCAGAATGACCTTCCGCTAGACGAGCATGTATTCTTTCAAAAACAGCAAGTTGTGCTTTTGCATCTTTATTTCCAGATTTCGCATTTTTTGTTGCACGATGTATGGCTTTTTCCATAACGTCCAAATCAGCTAACGCTAGCTCGGTATTGATAGTATCGATATCTGAAACAGGATCAATCTTACCATCAACATGTACGACATCGTCGTTATCAAAACAACGCACCACTTGCGCAATCGCATCCGTTTCGCGTATATGGGATAAGAATTTATTTCCCAAACCTTCACCTGAAGACGCACCTTCCACTAAGCCTGCTATATCCACAAACTCCATAGTGGTTGGCAAGACTCTTTCTGGTTTTACAATCTCAGCGAGCGCATCCAAACGTGGATCAGGTACGGGAACAATTCCAACATTTGGCTCTATGGTACAAAAAGGATAGTTTTCAGCAGCGATGCCTGCTTTTGTTAATGCATTAAATAGCGTTGATTTTCCGACATTGGGAAGGCCAACGATGCCACATTTAAAACCCATGATAAATCCTCAAAAAAACCACTTTGAAAAAACAAGCTAAATAAACGTAAATTCTAGTTTCGCCTTGCAGGCGAGCCAGTATTAAGCTTTGCATAAATGAATTGCTAGTTTCAAATAATCTCATAAAAGTGGGGGAGTGTATTTTAGTGTCTAACGATTTAAATTTGTTTGACTTAATTTGTATGAAGTGTATTCATGGCTTTTTGATCATCGCCTTGAACAATTAGATTAACCACTTTCAGAGCGCGATCGATGGCAGTCTGAATTTCAATTTCGTCATTTTGACTTGGTTTGGAAAGAACATAATCCGACACTTTCCTGCTATCACCAGGATGACCAATTCCGAAACGTAAGCGCGCGTAGTCTTTGCCAATTTGCGCGTGCAAATCCCTTAAGCCATTATGACCTCCATGACCACCGGTGAATTTCAGACGCACAGTGCCTACTGGCAAATCCAGCTCGTCATAAGCGACTAAAACCTGTTTCACATTGATTTTGTAGAAGGATGAAATTTGATGAGCCGACAAGCCACTGCGATTCATAAACGTAGTTGGTTTTAGTAACCAAACTTGATTGCCATCAATATTGGCTTTAGCAACTTCTCCAGAAAACTTTGTTTCCGTTTTAAAGCTAGCACCATATTCATTTGCCAAAGCATCAATAAACCAAAACCCGGCATTGTGCCGGGTTTTAGAATACTTTTCACCTGGGTTACCCAGTCCTATAATCAGTGTGATTGCTTGATCAGGCATTTGCGAAATCTTATCTATATTAAGCTCAATAAAGCTTAATTAAATTAAGCTTCATCTCCGCCTTCAGCAGCATCTTCACCAGCTTCGCCTTCTTCACCTTCAACTTCAGTCTCAGGAGCTTCTGGAGCTTCATCTTCAATCACTTCCTCAGCTCTAGGTACGTGAATAGAGACCACAAGATGGTCATGATCTTCACCATGAGCAAGTTCTGTAGAAGTAACTCCTTCAGGGAATTTGATATCAGACAAGTGAAGAGACTCACCCAACTTAAGATCCTGTAGATCTATTTCGATGTACTCAGGTAAATCACCTGGTAAACAAACAATCTCGATATCAGAAAGGTTACGAGTGATTACGCCGCCTTCCATCTTAACACCGTGAGCAGTTTCCTCATTAAGCAAGTGTAATGGAAGTACAACAGTCATCTCAACGTCGTCTCGTACGCGCTGTAAGTCAACGTGCAAAACGAATGGCCTTGAAGGGTGACGCTGTAGATCACGCAAAAATACTTTTTGCTTCTTGCCTTCAAGTGTTAAATTTATAATCGCAGCGTAGAAACTTTCTTCTTGAAGGTTACGCATTAATTGATTTTCATTTAATGATAAAGACCATGCAGGACGACCTGCTCCGTATAATACCGCGGGTATTTTATTTAAATGACGTAGGCGGCGGCTCGCACCCTTACCTAAGTCTTCACGTATTTCCGCGGCCAACTCATATTTAGTTGCCATTTTTACTACTCCAAATTTTAAACTGCTACATTAACTATAAAAAAATATATAAATATTCGTAAGCAATCCATAAACAAAAAAGCAAAACTCGCGACCAAGTTTTGCAGCATTTTGTCAGACTGGTGTCACTTTACAGCAACGCCAGCCTAACGAATTTTTTATGACTAGTCGTCTACTACATGTGCAAACAAATCACTGACTGAATCATCATAATGAATACGTGAAATTGTATCTGCAATAATGTCCGCTACAGAGAGCTGGCGGATTTTAGCACACTTTTGTGCTTTTTCACTTAATGGAATTGAATTTGTTACAACAATTTCATCCAATTTTGATTTTTCGATATTATCCAATGCAGGTCCAGAGAATACCGGGTGTGTTGCATAAGCAATTACTTGCTTTGCACCATGCTCTTTAAGTGCCGTAGCTGCGTGGCAAAGTGTGCCCGCCGTATCTACCAAGTCATCAATAAGCACACAGGTCTTGCCTTTTACATCTCCGATGATATGCATAACCGCAGATACATTCGGTTCTGGTCGGCGCTTGTCGATAATCGCTAGACCAACATCACCAGGTAAGCTTTTAGTCATAGCTCTTGCTCTTACCACACCACCAACATCTGGTGATACAACAACCAGATCATCGTAGTTTTTCTCAATGATATCTCTTAATAAAACGGCAGAGGCGTAGATATTATCAACCGGTAAATCGAAGAAACCCTGAATCTGATCTGAGTGTAAATCAACTGTTAAAACCCGGTCTACACGACTCGTTGATAGCATATCAGCAACTAACTTTGCTGAAATTGGGACACGTCTTGAGCGTACACGACGATCTTGTCGAGCGTAACCAAAGTAAGGGATAACCGCTGTAATACGACCAGCTGAAGCACGATACAATGCATCTACCATGATCAGTAGTTCCATTAAATTATCGTTAGTAGGCGCACAAGTCGGTTGAATAACAAAGACGTCTCGTCCACGGACATTGTCTAGAATTTCTATATGCGACTCACCATCACTAAATTGAGTGACAGTTGAATTACCAAGTTTGATATCTAAGAGTTCTGAGACTTCTCGAGCGAGATCAAGGTTTGCATTACCGGAAAAAAGCATCATCCTGTCTAATTCTGACATGATCGATCTCTACTAAAGTTATAAAGGAATCAACACATTGTCATATTCCTTAAAAAAAGGGAAATACAACAATGTATCGATAAAATATGGCTGGGGCGGTAGGACTCGAACCTACGCATGCTGAGATCAAAACCCAGAGCCTTACCACTTGGCGACGCCCCATTTTTTTGTAACTAAATATTACTTACCTTAAATTTTCTGCAAAGCGGCAATTGCTTTATGCAATGGCGATTGATTAACTCCTTTTGCGACAAAGCCATGCCAATTATTTGACGACTCTGCTAATGCTTCAAGTACCTGATTTGCTTTATCTTCACTATCAAATTTAGCAAAAATACAACTACCAGTTCCGGTTAATCGTGCTTCTGAAAAAGAACATAGCCCATCAAGCGCATTTGCTATTTTTGGATACTTCTTTCTAACAACTGGCTCAAAAACATTTGACTGTTTTTTGAATCCTGTGTCATTCAGAAAGCGCGTTATTGTGAGGGCTTCACAATCTCGTGTCAATCCCTGATCTGCAAAAATTTCAGCCGTTGATACAGAGATATCTGGTCGAATCACTAAAAACCATGACTCTGGTAAATTTATAGGCGTTAATAACTCGCCTATGCCTTCTGCCCAGGCAGAATTACCGTGAATAAAAACGGGTACATCTGCACCTAATTGTAGCCCTAATTCTGCCAATTCTTGATTATTTAAACCACACTCCCAAAGTATATTTAACCCATGTAGCACGGTAGCCGCATCGGAGCTCCCTCCCCCTATTCCACCACCAATGGGAAGTTTTTTCTTCAGAGTGATTTCAGCACCTATTTTTGAATGAGTATGATCTTGAAGTAATTTCGCTGCACGAATACATAGATCAGACTCAAAAGGAATCTCATTTAAAGTATTAAAACTTTTGTTAGTTTTGTTACGCGTTATTTTCCCATTCTGACTAATTTCTAATGTGATTTCATCAGAATAATCGAGTAATTGAAAAACAGTTTGCAGCAGATGGTAACCATCTTCACGCTGAGCTGTGATATGAAGAAATAAATTGAGCTTTGCTGGTGCGGGTAAGGATAACTTAGAGCTCATTGAAATGGTTTAAACACCCTGCCATCGCTTTGCAATTAATTTAATGTACAGTTTTTCTTTGCTTCGGGTAAGAACAACCTTGCTCGGCATAGCTTGAGTATTATTGTTCAAATAATTTGAATAACTTACTTTCCAGCCTGCCTGGTATAAAGTTTGTGGGCGACCTAAATTATCTAAAATCAATTGATTTACTTTGTAATGTGGAGATGTAATTCCTCTCACCCAATATTGCATGCCTTTGACCGGAATTCTAACGCCGGATTGCTTCAGCAATAAACGTTCCTCATCGGTATCACGATAGGTTCTGCCATTATCAGATAATAATGTAACCCCCCCATTTTGGCGGCTTAATTTTGCAACCAAGGCTCCAGTTAAAGGGTTGGTGATCTGCATAGTATATTTATTGGCTGGTTGCTGTTCCCAACCAAGTCCAAAAATATAGTTTTCGTCACCATAGCGTAAAGAGATTTTGCTGTTCAAATTCCAGTTTTGTCGTCGTGCAACATAAGCCTGACGCTGTTTCCAGGCAGATTGCTTAACTGTTGGTGCTACTACTGAAGTTGCCGAAGGTGGTTGAATACCGTACTGGGTACATCCACCCAGAAGAATCAAACTAGTAATAACTAGCAAATGAGGTTTCAATCTAGAAACGAACCTTGTTGACATTATATTATCCTTAGAAAGATCAAGCTGTTACAAAATGATGTGGCATTTTAAGGATAGTATCAATTAAGCTGTACTTAGGTATAGATCAATTTTGTAAATATTGTTTAGCTTTGTGTAAAACTTTGTTATCAGGATATTTTTTAGTCATTTCATTAAAGATACGTAGTGCTTCGTCTTGTTTATCATTCTCCGCCAAAACGCTTATCAAGTGACTCGCTACTTCAGGGTCCTGAATCAACTTAAATGCTTTTCTTAGGTATTTTTCAGCCTCGGTTAAATCACCCGTTTTAAAATGCACAAAGCCCAAGCTATCCATGATCACAGGATCATCCGGTTTTATACTATGCGCCTTACTAATATACTGTTTGGCTTCAGCTAAACGTTTGGTGTTTACCGACAACATATATCCAAGTGCATTTAGGGCATCCGCATCATTTTTACGAATAGTAAGTACTTGATTAAAGTCTTTTTCAGCAGAATCCAGTTTTCTCATACGTTCATGCAATAAACCACGGCGGTAGTAGTATTGGGTATTCAAAGGAGAGTGCACTATGGCTTTATTATAGTAAACAAGAGCCTGAGGATAATTTTTAACGTCAAATAAATAATCTGCACGAAGCTTTGACCAGTATGCTTTATCTACTGTCTTTGTAACAAACTTCTGCTTTTCCTCAAAGAAATCAGAAATACCTTCAGCACCCTTAGTTTTACTGGTGATAAAAATAGCTTTATGATGAGAATTTTTTAAAAAAGAGCCGCCGTTAACTTTTACATAATATTCCAGCGCCTTTTCCAGACTGCCTTTAGCCTGCAATACTTCGCCATAAAAATAGTCAGCATCGTTGAGATATCTTTTAGAAGACCGTAATTTCAGAATATTCGTTTCTGCATTTTTCAATTGCCCTTGATCAATTTGCAGTGCGATCAATGACTTCAGTAAATCATTGTTCTTTTCGTGTTTAACAATCAGTTTTTGCAAAATCGGTAAAGCTGTTTTCTTCTGTTTTTGTAAAACCAATAACCGAACCAACTCAAGCCGGCTACTATCTTTTGCCACTGGATTATCTTTAATCGACATAAGCACATCAATAGCATCTGATTGCCTATTGAGTTTATGTAAAGCTTTTGCCTTCATTGATGCTACATCTACTGAATTTTGTGGATCAAGGTCACTGAGTTTTTCTAACTCAAATATAACAGCCTTATAATTTTTTGCTTTTAGCGCCAGGTTTGCTGCAATGAGTTTTTGTTGTTGATAAAACGTTTTACTTTGGTGTTTTTTTAGGTATTCAACGAACACGCTATAGGCTTTTTCCCTATGAGTTTCCGCTGCCAACACTGATCCAATAAACGTTAATCCCTGACTGACGTTAACTACAACAACTTGTCCAGATGTTCCTTCTGACGATTTTTCACCATCACCTTTAATAGATGTTTGCTCAACCAAACCATGTATTGTATGAAGCTGAGCCGACGACAATTTAATCTTGTTATTTCTAAGATAAAGCAGCGCAAGATATTGCCTTGCCTCCAGATCATCAGGGGTTAATGCAACCCAACGTTCAGCTACTTTGAGACCTTTTGGCAGCTGTCCCGTAGCTGCGGCTAATATGGTTACACGTCTGGCAATAGCTGGGTCTTTACTTTCTAAGGCCAGGCGTTGATATTGTTCAACCGCAAGTACTTCTTCCCCCATTTCTCTGTATATTTCAGCAGTGAGTGCCTGATAAAGAAATTCTGCTTTGAAATGGCCTGATTCTGTATTTTCCTGATTTAATACGCGCGCTTGAGTCGGGGAAACTGCAGAAAAACAAATAAGGAGAATTAAGCTGAGGAAATAAATAATCAATGTTTTACTATTTGCAATACAACCTTTAACACAAACAGCTTCATCCGAAGCTTCATCAAGCTTTAAACATGAAAATTTATGTTTAAAAATAGCAAACGCCATTAAAATATCCGTCCCTGGATCATCGAATTCGTGTCATCGATACACTAATTATAGTGTACATAGGCAATCCATGCTGAGCTGATTATTAAGAATGAAGTCGAGTTATGTTCGGCTAACTGGTAGTTAAAATAAAACCGCTTATAACCGGGGGGGTGTATTTATAAAACAAAGCAGTAAACTAGCCTGTGATAACCCACTGAATTCACGCTATAATCGCGCCCCTATGTCTTTACGTGTAATCGGAATCAACCATAAAACTGCGCCAGTCGCAATCCGGGAGAAAGTTGCGTTCTCGCCAGATGGTTTGACCGAGACACTTTCACAGATTAATAGTGACATTGAAAATAACAACAAAGAAAACGAAGTAATCATTCTATCTACTTGTAATAGAACTGAAATTTACACCTTTTCCAATTACTCTGAAGATCAAATATTAAATTGGCTATCAAAACAACATGGTATGGATAGCCAAAATTTAAAAGAATATATTTACAATCATACGGATGATGAAGCGATTAAACACGTCATGCGTGTCGCTAGTGGTTTAGATTCTATGGTACTTGGCGAACCTCAGATTTTTGGTCAGCTAAAGGACGCACTTAAAACAGCTTCGGAAAATAAGACAGCCGGAACCACTCTAAAACGTTTAATGCAACATGCTTTTTCTACCGCAAAGAAAGTTCGTACCCAAACAGGCATAGGAACAAATCCGGTTTCTGTGGCATTCGCAGCAGTAAACCTCGCCAAACAAATATTTAGTCACCTGGATAATAAAACAGCGTTGTTAATCGGCGCTGGTGAAACCATAGAATTAGTAGGTAAACATCTGAGCAATGCAAACATCGGTAAGATTATCATAGCAAACAGAAGTGTAGAGAAAGCCACCCAACTTGCTAATGATTTCAATGGCCTAGGAATCACATTACAAGAAATCAGTGATTATTTACCTGATGCTGATATCGTTATTTCCTCGACAGCGGCACCGATGCCTATTATTGGCAAAGGAACCGTTGAAGCGGCTTTAAAAAAGCGCAAACACAAACCGATTTTCATGGTTGATATTGCGGTACCAAGAGATATCGAAGAAGAAGTTGGCGAGCTAGATGATATCTATTTGTATACCGTAGATGATCTTCAATCAGTGATTGAAGATAATATGAAATCACGCCATAAAGCAGCAATTCAGGGCGAAGAAATGATCGCCGAAGAAGTTGAAAGTTTTATGGGGTGGATGCGTGCCCAAGATCAAATGGGCCTGATAAAAAGTTATCGTGATAAGATCAGCACCATTCAAGATGAAACCCTGAATAAAGCACTGAAACTAATCAAAAATGGCTCAACAGCAGATGATGCACTTTCATTTCTTGCACATACGTTAACCAATAAACTTGCGCATGATGCAACTGTGGCGATGAATAAAGCGGCTCATTCTGGTGATCACAAATTACTTGAGGCTTCGGATAAAATACTAAACCTGTCTTCAGTAACGGCAACTAAAACTGAACCAACTGATAAGGAAAATAATAAGCAGTGAAAGCATCCATTTTAAATAAACTTGATACGCTAAATGATCGACATGAAGAAATAGCTGGATTGTTAGCGGAGCCAGAAGTGATGGCTGATCAAAATCAGTTTCGTGCGCTTTCTATGGAGTACAGCCAGTTAGAACCTGTCGTCGCAGAATATAAAAAATATCTGCAAATTATCGAAGATAAAGAAACCGCCGAAGAGATGCTTGAAGACCCTGAGCTAAAAGACATGGCTAAGGAAGAACTTTTAGAAACTAAAGAATCTCTTGAAGAATTCGAAATAACATTACAGAAATTACTACTGCCTACAGACCCGCATGATAATAGCAATATCTTTTTAGAAATTCGCGCTGGAACCGGTGGGGATGAGGCGGCAATTTTTGCTGGTGACCTTTTCCGTATGTATTCACGGTACGCCGAAGCAAAACGTTGGCAAGTAGAAATTATGAGCCAAAATCTGGGAGAGCATGGTGGCTATAAAGAGATTATCGCTAGAATTGTTGGAGCAGGTGCTTATTCTCGATTGAAGTTTGAATCAGGTGCACATCGTGTACAACGCGTACCTGAAACCGAATCTCAAGGTCGAGTGCATACATCTGCAGCAACTGTAGTTGTAATGCCAGAGCCTGATGAAGTTGAAGCACAAAACATCAATAAAAATGACATTCGGGTAGACACATTCAGAGCTTCTGGCTCGGGTGGTCAGCATGTTAACAAAACGGACTCAGCGATTCGCATCACGCATTTACCAACGGGCATTGTTGTTGAATGTCAGGATCAACGTTCTCAACACAAAAACAAAGCGCAGGCTATGTCAGTATTGCAAGCCCGAATTCTTGAAGGAGAGCGATCAGTTCAAGATGCTGAGCAAGCTGAACAACGCAAATCATTAGTGGGTAGTGGTGATCGATCTGAAAGAATTCGTACTTATAATTTTCCTCAAGGACGCGTATCTGATCACCGAATCAACCTGACTTTATATAAACTGGATGAGTTTGTATCAGGTGATTTAGATCAGATTATTGATCCCCTTATCAATGAATACCAGGCAGAGCAATTGTCTGCTTTGAGTGAAGAAAATAGTTGAATAGATCAACCATAAACCGGGAGTGGCCACCTCGCTACTCACTGCATGATTGCGAGGCGATTTATTGGCTTTTACAGCCTAATAAATCCACATTTAGCCTGCTTTTTTACGATCATGCCTGTTAATACCATTCAAAGTGTTTTAACTCAGGCGAGGGTGGAATTAGAAATTATTTCAGACTCCCCTGCCTTAGATGCCGAGTTATTGCTTGCTCACTGCCTTAGGAAAAACCGGACCTATTGTCATACATGGCCCAAACACAAATTAACTCAATCAGAGCTAAATTGTTTTGAAGAAGCAATGACACTTCGAAAAGATGATTACCCTGTAGCTTATATTCTTGGTAAAAAATCATTTTGGACCTTTGAAGTGGAAGTCACACCAGATGTATTAATTCCAAGACCCGAAACGGAGCTATTGGTTGAAGTAGCGCTAGAAAAAATTGCTGATATTCAAAACCCTAAAATCCTTGATTTAGGCACTGGATCTGGTGTGATTGCTTTGGCATTGGCTTCCGAAAGACCCGATGCGGTTATAATGGCTTCTGATTGCTCTCAAAAAGCGCTTGAAGTAGCAAAAAAAAATGCCAAAAAACTTCATTTAAATAGACGAATAGAGTTTTTTCATTCCGATTGGTTTTCTGAAATAGGTCCAGAACTATCTTTTGATTTAATCATATCCAACCCACCTTATATTGAACCTAATGATCCTCATCTCGAGCAAACAATTAGACATGAACCACGTAATGCATTAGTTGCAGAAGATGATGGAATGAGAGATATCAAAAAGATCATTCAGCAAAGCGCAACTTACCTTCAACGGAGTAGCTGGCTATTACTTGAACATGGTTATGATCAAAGCTTAAAAACACAGACTCTGTTTTCAGAAAGCGGATTTACAAAAGTAGAAAGCCGCTTAGATCTAGATAAACATCCTCGTGTAAGTCTTGCTAAATTTGCTCCCTAGAGAAAAAACAAATTATTTATTAATTACCTCCAGCAATTCCTTGCTGTATCAGTTGCAGCTGGCGAAACGCCTCTGGCTCCAGTATTAGTCAGCGTAAAGCCCAAACATGCTTTGTCACCAGCTTGTGATCCAGCAGGATTGGCAGTTAAAGTATAACCAGTACAAGGCGTAGCCGTTGTTCCAGTACAACCCCCAGGAGTTGGTGTGATGCTTATTGTATATTCATTCTGTTCAGAAGTAACAGTCGCACCTAACCCAAGCCCACCTGCCCCAGTAGTTAAATCTTTTGCATAACTTAGGTTCTGCACAAAGTAACTTTCCTGCATTTGGGCTAATCTCATTAACTCAACTTTTGCATCTGCTCTTTTACCTTTTTGCACATAACTCATGTATGAAGGAATGGCAATAGCAGAAATAATTCCGATTAGTCCAACCACTATCATCATTTCAATCAGGGTAAATCCTTTTAAATTTTTCTTATTCATAACATTAACCATTTTATTGTTAGTATTTTACTGCTGATTATCGATCCAGTACACTTTTGGCAGTGTAGAAGGCACCGCTGCTCCTGGCGGGAGAGGAGGTGGTGGCAATGGTATCGAACAACTTCTACCCACACGATACTAATCCTTACGAATACAATCACCTTGTTTACAAGCGCTACCATCCTCAGCCTCAAGACTATCAAAGATAATCTGGGGTGTTCCAAGTATTTCACCTGTGGCAGCTACAATATTTGTTTCCTCAGCACCTGCAAATAAATCCATGATGTAAAGTCTAGCCTGATTCGTATTGCTAGGATTACAGGCATCTGCAACCAGCGATGTAGTTCCAAAAGTAGTAAACATCACCTTATTCTGGAAGGTAACCGCTGTCGATAGTACCTTTTCACCTGTTGTAGTTGTAAGGGATTTATACCATCCTTTATAAGTTGGGTCATTGGCATCAGCAGCACTAACTGGTGCAGCTTTAAGATCCACTTTTTTAATCATATTGGTTGTAGTAGGCAAGCCCAATACTTCTTTATCATAAAGTACGAAGAAATGATCGTTCACTGAATCATCCAGAGGCTTAGTACGGTCACCACTACCTATGGCCACAGATGAAACAAAGTTACCACCTTGTTTGTAGATCGCCACATCGGGCTCTTCGAAAAACTTACGATTATTGCTTCCAGCACCACCTAGCTCAGCAAATTTATGCATTTTTGCTAGTTTAACATCGGATTTATCAGCGGCTACACCGGTGTAATCCGATGCATTCAGATCTACTCGCCAGATATTCGCATCTGTATCACCGAAATAGAGGCGATCAATAGAACCATTTCTATCCACATCCAGAACACGGATTCTGGAAGGAACAGCATTGCCAATCTTATCTGGTGCCAGTGAGGCATTCGCCTCAGCAACCTCCGTACTCCATACATGAGAGCCATCTGATACATCCCTGATAAATACAGCATTACCACCAGCAATTTCCTCACCACTTGCATCTTCATTGTAACCACCGCCAAAGACCAATACAGGTTTTAGGTTGTTATGGGGTTTCCACTTTAATTGCGCAACAACCGGCTGTGACCATGTATCACCAAGTTTGGCCAAGTAGGCATCAGTGGTATTGTCTATTTTCCAGACCAGCTCTGGATTATCTGGATCGGTAACTTCAAGCGCAAAGTAGGATTTACCACCACGGCGTAAGCCAAAGAATAAATAGGCTTTTTCATTAGCATCTAAAACACCATTTCCAACTTTTGAGTAATCAGCACTAGCACTCTCATCGAGCCACAGTGTTATCGGTCCATCAACACCATAAATATGCTCAGAAGTAGATAAATTACCAGTAAACTGTTTATCGATATTTACTAATAATTCACTCGGCATATAGGCAAATGCTTCGGTGCCATTTTTTACATCAGTTTCATCTGCATAATCGTTGATAGCATGAAGGTATCCTTCATTACTGCCAACAAATATAATATTTCTGCCACCTGCAATATGTAACTGAACTGGCTTACTGTGAATAATATCGCCCATATGATGTCGAGGTGATCCATCCAGTTTTTTACCACTGATAAAGTTGATAAGATCTGTTCGGTATACATCTGACATAGAAGCATTACCCAATAATGTCTTATCTACAGAGTCATCCAACACCTGAAGATTCGCAGCCGTACCCGTAGTATTATTGTCAGTAAATATTTTACGGGTGGCGGGATCAATCTTATTCGCCGCTCCACCACTGGCTACGGCATCTGTAGATGCCACTGCTGACCAGTAGTCTCTGGCAGTTTGCAGCAATGTACCTGATGCATCAACGGCAGCAGTGCCATCAGCATCGGTCAAGACACCATTCACTAATTTGTATTTCTTCAGGTTACCGGGCCATACAGCAGTAATACCATCAAATACCGGCACATAAACAAAATCACCGTGAGTTAGTAGATTCGATGTATCAACACTATAAGTAGGAGCAGCAAATGATCTGGCTTTACCGCTAAGACTTATGATCGCCTGCTTAAACGCAGCGGTCAGTTCAGCCCTATTATTGGCAGTAACAAATGCTCCACCACCCTTTGTAGCAATCTCATCCAGATATATGGATGCAGGTGAAGTAGCAGGCAATGCCAGCCCTACGGTATAGGTCACTACATTCTGTATACCATTGATATCCGGTACTGAGGTACTGCCATCGGCATGGTCTTCCGTGGCTAAAAAATCCGCTAGCTCAGGCCCGCAACGACCATCTGCAGACCCAGAGTCACAACCGTTGGCATAGGTTCCTCCAATCATGCTGGTGACCAGACTGGCGCTTTGATTCTCTGTGGGAAAACCATCCGATAACAGAATTATACCGTTCTGGGAACATTCTTCGACAATCGGTGATTTATAGGTAGCAGTTCCATTCACATCTGTTGTGGTTATGTCACCAGGACATTTAGTACAACTCTCCTTCGGAAAATCGCAGGTATATGTATCCGCAGCATCACATCGATTTATGGTTATATCTTCCTTGCACCTAACCCTTGTGTTTGTTTCGCATTCGCTTTCATCCTCATCATTAGTGGTACAAGTGGTGTGGGGATAGGTGGTACAACTGTGCCAGGTTGGATTATCATCTAAACAATCGTGAATTTCGTCTTGATCAGAATCACAATAACGAGTATAAGCTCTAGTTTCAGGTGTACAATTTGTACCCAGACCACAGCTAGCGCCTGTCGTTGTACAAGTATTGCCGGTATTGGTAGTACAATTAATACCACCGCTAGGGTCTGACCTTGTCCGGCTAACATAATTAGTTGTACAGCTTTCAGTCGATCCACAGGATCCCTTGGAACAAGACACTCTACTTGAAGCAGTACAGGCCGGTGTTATAGTTGTAGTCGTTTTGGTTAAGGTACCAGTATAAGTAGCTGGATGAGCTGAACGTATATCACTGGCAATCTGTCTTCCCCAATGAACACTTTCTCCACGAAAATAGCGCGCTGCTTCATATAGTGCATCAACGATAGGGGTACTTCCACCAGCATCCCAGATTGAAGTATTAGTCGAGAGCAAACTCAAATACTGACGCGTATCCATCGTGCCCGAGGCTGGCATATAACTAATATCCGGATGAATAAAGCCAGGCTTACTCAGAATAGTCTGGGCATCGGTACCAATAAGAGGAGCTACCGGATAATTGATACCATGAGCCAGACCTTTACCAATGCCACCTTGAGCATCGCCTGAGAACGTAGTCAGGCCAATATTAATATTATCAAAAGCAGTATCTGCAACAATGTCCTGAAATGCACCTCTGAGAACCTCTAACCTCGTTGGGTCGCTGCCTGAAGGAGCTTCATCAGAATTTAGATCCCAGTTCATACTGCCTGATAAATCCATAACGAAAAGTACATTGGCATTTGTCAGAAGCTCCTGATTGATTATATCGATATCATCAGCTGTCGCTATTGCTGATAGACCTAATAAAATTAATCCTGATACTAGTTTTTTGATAAGTGAGACCATTTTTCTTGCCTAATTGTTTTAATTATTTAATTACTTTACTTGTTTATATTATTGATTACTTTAAGGTTTTGGTATTTGTACTGCCCGACCTTCTGTATGCCTGTCGCTTGCGCCCGTAGACACTAGCCTACTCTGCGCGGAAAACCTGAATACCTGATAGTTAAACTCTGATGAATTTGCTACACCATTAAATACGGGGCCATTTAGTACTGTTTCATATTTTACCGAGCCAGAAGAATTCAATTTTCCGCCACCTATTACATCTTCTGCTGGAAAATTTTCTGCAGCAATCTTTGAATCGAGTGTTCTATCACTTGCAGGTGTAATTAAATTAAACCAATTTTTAGTTGATGCAGAACGACTCAACGCAGATTCTGCACCCTGAAAAACTAAAATCGAATAAATGCTATTACCTGCTATCTGTGTATCTAAACTAGACATGCGAACCGCACTGACACCTAAAACGGTAATTACTAATAGCATAATTAAAGAAATAACCAAGGCCACACCTTGCTGATGCTTTTTTACTGGTTGTTTATTAATAAATGTACTCATGATAGATTTAACTCAATTTGTTTAAGGGTTGCGCAAACTTATTGTTGTACTAAAAACAGCTCTTTGAAAACGATCGTTAGGTGATGTAACTGCTGTATCAAGCAAAGTAAATGTTTCAGATTCTGCTGTATCTTTGACCTCGCGTAATGACCGAACTAAGATAGCTACCTGAACACTAACAACATTGTTCCATAGAGTTCCAACGTCATTTGCATCAACATAGCGTTCTACATCAGAAGAGGCATCTCCATCGACATCTACGCCATATAATATCTGCATATTTTCGATGCCTTCTGCAATCAACTGAAGAACTCCGTCTCTTGATCCTGCACACTGCAAGTTATCATTTGCATCTACAAAAAATGCGCTATATATACTTGCCGCATCTGTAGATGAGCCCGGGCTGAGCTGACAGCTTGCAGGCAATACACCACCCGAGCAATCTGTGAAAACATTGCTATCTCCTAGATAAACGACACCAACACTGTCGCCAGCATCATTATCAACAGTAGCATCAGCAGGAAAAATACCGGTATTAACTATGTTTTGTGACCCATCACTGCAAGTATCCGAAGATACCGCCATGTTTAAGAATTTGTTTTGTAGAAGAGCTCCGCTTGAAGAGGTATAACCAGTGTGTTCTATGGTTTTGGTTAAAACTTCTAGTGCTAGACGACCATTATCTTGAAGCAAGGAATATTGATCTCTAGATATACTTGTTTTCTTACTAGTAAGGTATGACGATGTAATCCCAGCCAGCAAGAACAATCCAATGATCATCGCTATTAAAAGTTCTACAAGTGATAAACCAGATTGCTTTGTAGTAACTCCCTTTGTGCAAATTTGGGCACTGTTAGTTTTTGTTTTCATCGGATAATCCTCGAAGTCACTACCAATGAATCTTTAACCGTTGTCTCTGTACTTAACCCTCTTTCAGACCATCTAACATCTATCTGAACATCCCCGGTTGCACATACAGTAGGACATGTAACAATGAGTTCACCATCTATTAATGAACTAACATCACCTGCCGTAACAGTCTTAACCCCACCAGTGCTAGGCGCAGACCCTTTTTTATAGCCACAAATAAGATTATGTAGATCAACTGTTGCGATATCAGCAACCGAACAATTTGAAGAAGAATCGGAACAAACCGGTAATATCCCACAATCAAAAGCTGCACTATCAAGAACAACATAGTCACCTGCTATAACCGCTTGTTTATTCGAATGCATACGTTCAGTCAGACTCTGTACAATTCCCATGGCCTGCTGTTTCATATAGGATTGATGTGTACCTTTCATACCAATAATCTGTAAACTGGCTACCCCCAGGATTCCAATTGATAAGATTAGAGCTGCGATCATTATTTCAATCAAACTAAAGCCTGATTGCTTATGTGCATTCCTATTTCTAATATAAATATTTTTGGAAGTAAGTTTTTTCACTATTATTCTCAATATTATTTTTATAATTATGTTGTACCTGGTAGTGACTAGTTAGCGACAATATTCATTAAAACTAAAACTACAGCTAATGAATATCAGCGAAATGACTGTTTAATTTAAAACAGAAACCACAAACAACAACTCTATTATTTTTAACTATTATAACTGTATGTTTCTTAAGCTCAGTTGAACCGAGCTAATGTATTGGTCAATAATTCTACATTTTCTTTAGCATAATTAGTATCTTTTATCCAATCTCAAGACTAACGGTAGACACTAATTGATAAAGGGTATTGTTAAAGTCACCCCCCTAACTTATAGGCACTTTTTATAAATATTAACTCATTAAATAACAATAATTATCAGCTAAACCAGTGTTTATCTATAGAAACATTGTTTTACCTAATTCCTTTAATCGCTTCCTATGTTTTTTATATTCTGGATCACAATCAGCAACAAGATCCCAAAATCGCGATGAGTGATTCATTTCTAGCGTATGACAAAGCTCATGAATCATTACGTATTTAACCACCTCAATCGGCATAAATAGTAATTTACAATTTAAATTAATATTTTTTTTACTTGAACAACTTCCCCAACGTGTTTTCTGTGCCCTGATACTCAAATCGTTATAATGAAAACCATGTTCTTCAGCTAATTGTTCGAGCATATATTTGAATACAACGCTGGATTTTTTTTTGCACCACTGATTAATAACAGAGTGTAATTTCTTTATATCAGATGTATTGCCTGAAATGCCTAAATTAAAGTCATCATACTCAGTCAAACGTATTTGATTGCTAGATTGATCTGCATATTCAATTTGCCAAAGCTCATTTAATAAGCGCAAATCCAGTGATAACGGTATAGTCTCTTTCTCTGTGATGGATAGCTTATTAAGGTTTTTTTCTACCCATGCAGATTTAGACTGTATAAAAGAATGCCCTGCCCTTTCTGCAGTACCTGATGGAAGTACCAGGCTCAAAGCACCTTTGTCGGATAGTTTTATGCGTATGTGTTTAGCTCTATTGGAACGAACGATCAAATAGGGATGAAAACCATTAGAAAGCTCTAAAGAATATGGTTCACTCTTCAAGTTCTTTTTGTGCCCTAGGCCAGGAGTTAATAATCGCATGGATCAAGGTTGCCAATGGAATTGCAAAAAATACACCCCATACGCCCCATAAACCACCAAATAACAATACGGCAGTAATGATTGCAGCTGGATGCAAATTAACCATCTCTGAAAAAAGCAAGGGGACTAACAAATTACCATCCAGGAATTGAATGATTCCATAGGCAATAATGACGTACAGGGCATCTGAAGTATAACCCCACTGAAAATAAGCGACTATTGCAACCGGCAAGGTCACTAGTGCTGCACCAACATAGGGAATTAAAACTGAAATACCGACAGCAAAAGAAAGCAGCATTGCATAATTTAAATTGAAAACCATGAAGGTAATGTAGGAAACCAACCAGATTATGACTATCTCAACAAACTTTCCTCTAACATAACCAGCAATTTTACCATTCATTTCGGTCCAGACTTGCGAAACCAGGGTTCTATCTTTTGGTAAAAACGCTGTAAACCAATTAATAATAATCTCCTTATCTTTGAGGAAGAAGAAAACTAATAAAGGTACAACAATCAGATAAACCATAAAAGTCAATAAATCAGAAACCGACGATAGTGAAAAACTAACTACTGCTTGAGAGAAATCAGTAATTTGGGTTCTGATTCCGACTAATAATTCGCTAACTTGCTGTTCAGAAATGACGTTAGGATACTTCTCAGGCAATTGCATTATTAAAGTTTGACCCTGGGCGAACATTTTTGGAATCTCTAAAACGAACTGGGTAGCTTGTCTTATTAATAGAGGTGCTAAAATAAAAAGAACAATTAATAAAAGAATGATAAATAAGCTAAAGGTTGAAAGCATCGCAATCAATCTTGGAACTTTTCGCTGTTTTAACATACTCACAGCGCCATCAAGTAAATAAGCAATAATGATAGATGCGAGTAATGGTGTTAAAACATCACCGATCACATATAAAACAGTCGCCCCTAAAACTAACAATAACGCTAATATGGCTACCTGAGGGTCTGTAAAATGCCGGTGATACCAGTACATTAAGGAGTTTTAACATAATTTAAGCTGATCTCTTTTACTTTATAATTTATTATTATTTACGATGAGCCTTGATATTCTTTTAAAAATACGGCCTCAAGTTCATCGATAATTTTATCTGCTTCCTTTCCCTGTAACATATGCGACGTCATCAGATCGGAAATAGGATGCAAAATATTATCCTTATTCACCATTGGATAAGTTTCACTGAGTCTTTTAATGGCTTTTATGACACTTTCATCTTCAGGACGTTCAATATCAAGCGGTTTAGTATTTATTTGCTTTTCATCACTTTGATCAGGATAAGATTCTTTATCAGATTGATAGAGTAGAAATTCAGCAAAAGATAATAAACTCTCTTGCTTTGAATCATCAAGGGCTTTAAATAGCTTAATAAGCTTACGTTCTGATTTACTGCCTTGAATTGGCATCGTTGGCAACATTAATTCTATCTACCGTAAATAAAAAGACAAAGGTATTAAAACAAAATAATACCATGATAAGCAAAATATTACGGACAAAAAAATCGGAGAACACTGTCTCCGATTCATTAATTGCAAATGGATATTACTTATTGTCTTTACAATAGGCTCTTGCAAATTCTAATAATTCTTCCATTGTTCTAACACGGAATTTCTGACGCTGTCGTACAAAAGAAAATTCTCTACTGAGCGGAGGATCGAGTGGGATAGTTACCAAAGTTCCCAGTTTAATTTCCTTGGCTAAACTTACACTAGATAAAACAGAAACACCCATACCAGCCTGAATTGCACCTTTTATAGCTTCAGGACTACCAAGTTCTAAGCAAGCCTTCAATGCATGCTTTCCTAAACCTTGCGCGTTTAAATGATCAGCAATAACTTCTCTGGTTCCTGAACCTTCTTCACGACAGATAAAAGGAAATTCGAGCATTTTCTTAACTGACACGGATTTTTGTTTAGCTAATTCATGTTCCGGTGGCACAACAACGACCAAGTCATCTTTTTTACAGATCTCTACTAGAAGATTTTTGTTAGTAACAGGTCCTTCTACAACGCCCAGGTCGATGACATTATTCTCAACCATCGAAACGATGCCTTCTGTATTAGAAACTCTTAACCTCAATAAAACTTCTGGGTTCTTGGCATTAAAGTCACCAAGGAGTGCCGGGAGCATATACTCTGAAATAGTAGTAGATGCTCCTAGTGTCAGTGAACCGCTAATACTGCCTGTGATCTCCCGAATCGCATTTTCCATTTCTGAATATTTTTCAAAAATAACCTCTGCATATTCAAACGCAACATGACCAGCCTCAGTCAGGCTTACACGATTATGCGCACGATCAAACAATCTGGTATCGAATTGCTCTTCTAGCTGACGTATTTGAAACGTCACAGCAGGTTGTGTCATGTGAAGTACTTCAGCAGCTTTGGTGAAGCTCAGCAACCTAGCTACAGCATGAAATACCTGTAATCTCCTATCTGACATAGGTCTTTATTCTCCTAAATTAACTCTTTACTCGCAAATTTAAAGCGAAGATACGAAGATATGTTTTTTTATTATCATCCTCAGCAACAATTATTATATAAATAACTAACTTACATAGTAGGCTATCGCCCTAAAAAAGCAAGCAACTATAACTTTTTTACAGTTTCTTAGAAAATATTTTTATAACAAAATACTTTTTTTGACGCTAATAAATTAATTATATAGCTTTTCCTGTTTCACCTTCATATCAGAAATACTAAAGTATCATTTTTATTGTTACCGAATCAGCGCTGATTCACTTTTTATGTTGAACATTTTCTAGATCAGCACCCTCTGTACTATCTGGCTCGGGTGAATTTCCAGGAATTCTAGGATCATCATCATCCATCAGGATTCGATGTGCTGGACCTTCCATATCATCATATTGCCCACTTTTCACAGTAAGCACAAAAGCAAATACAACAATCAACATGACCAGAACACCAATCAGTATTGTCATTGATAAAGCACCCATATTTTACCTACCCTAAATTCGCCCAAGCTAATTTTTTTTATAATTCCAAAAACTAATACCTTGAATTTTAAACCATTGATCTTTTTATAATAAACACTTCAAGATATCAATACTAATTGCAATTGACATGCCAACCTTATATCTCATTGATTTAAAATACAAAAACATATTAACTATAACTATACACACACTTGATAGCGACATAAGTTGACAAAGAAAAATACATCTTTTGCTCTATACTGACAACAACACTTGCCAAATATAACGTTAAATTACATTATGCTGATTAATAATTATCAAAGATGAACAATCAAAAAATTATTAATTTGTGAGAAGTCGTACTCGTACGCAAATATAAGCATAACGATAACCCCTATAGGAGAAGCACATGTCAGACATTGTACACCCCGTATCTGTCGAGTTTGCAGCAAAGGCAAATATAAACGCAGAACAGTATAAAGCTATGTATAAAGAATCTATTGAAAACCCCGACGGATTCTGGGCAGAACAAGCAAATAAATATGTATCCTGGTTTAAACCCTGGGATACCGTATCAGACTGGAGTTTTAATGAAGAAGATCTTCATATCGAATGGTTTAAAAATGCCAAACTGAATGTTTCCTATAACTGCATAGATCGCCACCTGGAAAAACGCGGTGATCAGGTGGCAATTATCTGGGAAGGTGATAGCCCAGACGAAGACCGCAAAATCACTTATAAAGAACTTCACGAAGAAGTGTCACGCTTCGCTAACGTATTAAAAGACCGTGGCGTGCAAAAAGGTGATCGTGTATCACTTTACTTGCCAATGATTCCAGAAGCTGCTGTCGCTATGCTAGCGTGTACTCGTATTGGTGCAATTCACTCAATCGTATTTGGTGGCTTCTCGCCAGACGCACTGGCAAGTCGTATCAACGATTCGGACTGTAAAGTGGTTATCACTTCTGACCAATCAATGCGTGGCGGACGTAAAATACCACTTAAAGTAAATGCAGATACTGCTATTGAAGACTGCCCTGGCGTAACTACCTGTATCGTTGTACGTCGTGGTGGCGAAGACGTAGCATGGACAGAAGGCCGCGATATTTGGTATGACGAAGCTATTGCTGCTGCAAGCCCAGATTGCCCACCTGAAGAAATGGACTCGGAAGATCCATTATTCATTCTTTACACTTCAGGTTCTACTGGTACGCCAAAAGGTGTGCTTCACTCAACAGGTGGTTACCTCGTTCAAGCTGCCATGACTCACGAAGCAGTGTTCGACTATAAAGACGGTGATGTGTACTGGTGTACTGCTGACGTTGGCTGGGTAACAGGACATACTTATATCGTTTACGGTCCGCTAGCCAATGGTGCAACTACCTTGATGTTTGAAGGTATACCAACCTACCCTGACATTTCACGTTTCTGGAAAGTAGTTGATAAGCACAAAGTAAACATTTTCTATACAGCACCAACAGCAATCCGTTCATTAATGGGCGCTGGTAATGAACCTGTTGAATCAACATCTCGTGAAACACTACGCGTACTTGGTACGGTTGGCGAGCCAATCAACCCAGAAGCCTGGGAGTGGTACCACGGCGTAGTTGGTAATGGAAAATGTCCTATTGTCGATACCTGGTGGCAGACTGAAACAGGCTCTCACATGATGACACCTTTACCGGGTGTACATACTTTAAAACCAGGTTCTGCAACTGCTCCATTCTTTGGTGTTAGCCCAGTACTACTTGATGACGAAGGTAATGTTATCGAAGGTAATCCAGCAGCGGGCAACCTGGCAATTGATAAACCTTGGCCAGCAATGATCAGAACTGTATTTGGTGATCACAAACGTTTCTATGAGACCTACTTCTCAATGTTTAAGGGCTACTACTTCACGGGTGATGGCGCAAAACGTGATGAGGATGGCAACTGGTGGATCACAGGACGTGTTGATGATGTATTAAATGTATCAGGGCATCGTCTTGGCACGGCAGAAATTGAAGCAGCGCTTGGCTTACACGAGAAAGTTGCTGAAGCTGCTGTTGTTGGATATCCGCATGATCTTACCGGTCAAGGCATCTATGCTTATGTAACACTGATGGATGGTGAAGAAGGCTCTGATGATATGAAAGCGGAACTGGTAAAACTGGTACGTAGTGAAATCGGACCAATCGCAAAAATCAACATCATCCAATTCTCACCAGGATTACCTAAAACTCGCTCGGGCAAGATTATGCGTCGCATCTTGCGTAAAATTGCAGCGAATGAAGTGGATGGCCTGGGTGATACATCAACCCTTGCGGATCCTTCAGTAGTGGATGAATTAATCGATAACCGCGAAAATCGTTAATATTGATTAATTATTAACTAAGTATCACAAGCACAAAAAACCGCCTAAAAGGCGGGGGGTGGCTTTTATAGGCTCACTAAGAGCCAGAAAAGCCACCCCCCTACTTATAGGCGATTTTTTTATATCTTAAACTACGACTTAAATCTTAAAAGAACTTCTGAAGTTCAAGCTGAATATAATCATCTTTACTAAAGGTATATAAAGGATCATTCTCGTCCACATCGGTAAATACCTGGCCTTCTATATTCAGCTTCATTCCATTACCAATTCTTCGGCTTGCTTCAAGTCTTAAACTTTTAGTCGAGTTATCCAGGTCTACAAAAGCTCCAGCCAGTAACTCACTACTATCCGCGTCATTTAAAGCTAAACGTGCACCAAAGAACATGTCATTTTGAAATGGCGCATTCGCCACTTCACCACGTGAATCTCTGTGATATTCAGCCAACAGACCAAGCTCAGCGCCTGATTCTGTGATTGCTGGCAGTGTATATTCAAAACCACCAACGGCTGCTGAATAGTTATCTCCTTTGCGTTTACGATGAATCGCCTCAAGCTTCCAGATTATAGCTTCACCGGTGTGCTGTAAATCTAAACCAAACTGGGTGATTAGCGGATAATGAGGCACCAATACTGTCTCGCCATTTTTCACTCCAAGACGTAAATCCGGGTCACGCGAAGTACCATCAAAGACATGCACACCAATATCAAGCTCATCAAAAGATTCTGACCAGCGTAATGCATAGTCGATGTGTTTTTCTTCTGCCGATGATTCATAGGTCGCGACGTCTGCATCGACAATCAAAGGGGTACGGAAACGGCCGTTTTGTCCTGCAAAGGTTCTTTCACGAAAATACGGTAACACAAAGAAATCCACAGAACCATTATCCATGAGTCGACTCACCCGAAACATCGGCTGGCCGAGCTTATCTTCACCATCAATACCTTCTACACCGTCTGTTTGGTTAATTACATCAACCAGATGCTGTGACTCGGTAACACCCCAGAATTTTTTACTGATACCAATTTGATATTCCCAATCACCTTTACTTGCCAGGTAATCTAGTTGTCGAATATCACCATGGGTTCTTTCATCATCATTTTCATCCCAGCGGTAAAAAGGGGTAAATGTAAATTGTTGCCTTGATTGATCCCACTTGTGCTTAAACTCAGGGAGAAAACTCACAGACACCCCCCCACTTTCAGCCTGTTTTTCGTAGGCTGGATCTGTCGTGTATAAACGCCCTTCTAATGAAACATTACCCGATAGATCAGCTGCATTAACAGTAATAACATTGCTGAATAATGACAACGCTGTTAAAGCTGTTAATGAAACTGCCAGATTATTCCCAAAACACTGTTTTAATTGATTATGATTTTTTAAAGCCATCGTCTAACCCTGTTTTTAAAATCTAAATATTCTTTGCCAAATTTTTGTTCCAGTATGCGCTCTTCTGGTTTTATCTGCATTTCTGTGATCACCCAATAAAACACTGGCAACAAGATAAAAGGCGACAAACTACCCAACCATATACCTAAACCAAATAGAATGATTAACAAACCAAGGTACATAGGATTGCGGCTATATTGATACAAACCTTTGATTACAATACTGCTGGTATTCTCGGGTTTCATTGGATTGGGTGTGGTGTGTTTTTTCAGAAAAAGTAATAACGACCAGACATCGAAACTCACAGCAATAAGGATGATGCCCAGGCCAATTTTATTCCACGGTGCTTGAATGATATCCACCATAGGAATGTGACGATTGAGCAGCCACATGATTAGAGCAATACTTATTGCATATACCGGAGGTGGAATTTTCAGTTGCAACATGTAAATGCTTCCGTGCTTTCTATATCAATTTCTATTTCAATTGAATCGCAGTTTGTAAGGCTTGTTTCGCCCATTTTAGCATTACATCCTGATCTTCAAAGCACTCTTCCGGTGCTGTGTAATATTTTCGAACGTTAACGATGCCTGTCTTTTTTTCGTATTGAAAAGGCGTCATACCCAGCTTTTCATATTTTGGACGACTGATATCATCTACGACAAAATATAAAACATCATTGATAATCATCGCAAACTGGGTATCTTCTAATTGCTCACAAAGTTCGCCATTTTGATTTTCATAATAGGCAGATCGTAATGATTTACCACCAAAAAAAGTCCTACTACTCAAATCAGGTAAGTCACAGAGTAAATCCTGAATATAGGCTAGATACTCTGCTGAAACAGCCATTGTTTACCCTAAACTTTCTGTTTTACCGAGCTAAAGATTTTTTATTGAAGTCACGACTGGTTAAACCTGTTTTGAACTTATAATTAGTCCATTGCAAAGTGGTGCTTTTACCAGTCTGATGATTTTGCATCGACATCGTTGCTGGTCGCCAATGCTTATCCGCATATTGTTTAAAACCCGTTGCGTTTAAAGTCTTTAACAAGGCATTTTTACGATCGTAATACATGACTTTTACTGGACGATATTCTTTGGTATCGATCCAGGTAAGCTGTTTTGTATAACCTGAATATTTATACGCTGGAGTACGCTCGATAACATGGCACTTCCAGCCACTTCCACAAGGCTCTTCCTTTAGATAGTTGTATGTGTATTTTTCAACTTCCTGCGAACCTAAATCCTCAAATGCAAATTCACTACCCATAAATGGGCCTGATTTATTACGCGAATTGATTCGTTTAACACGTTTTAAGGCAGGCAGATAAAGCCATTGATCATCAGGCTTCAAACCGTGTGAAAAGGTAAGCATCGCCGTACCTTTCACATCAGCCGGCTCATCGAATAAGGATAAAGACTTATCGCCATCGCCCTTACCTTCCAGGGTTTTAATACGAATAATCCGGCGACTGGTTTTACCCGCACGGTTTTTCAAAGTCATCACCATATTCGCCGTAAAGTCTGAAAAACCTTGATCACTTACGTCCGCTTCTTTGGCAATTTTTAAACCCTTTCCCGCAGGTGTTTCAGCATATAAGCCCAGTGTTGAAACAGTTAATACTGTCACCAGTAACAGTTTTATTTTCATTCTATCTCCAATTATTCACAATATTTTTTAAGCGATACCGATGAGAATAAGACACATCTATCACTTTACAGTTCAATCCCGGTGACAGTCGGTTCGTTTACTCTCTCATCACACCTAAATTATATTTTAAGCTATGCTTGCTCTGCTTTTATCGCAGCTTGAACAGATTCTGCCACTTTAATATCTTTATTCAGCCAGGCATCCAGTTTGATCAGTAATGGTGGTAACAACAAGAAATCAACAATAAGCGCAATCGCAATCACTATTGCTGTCAGCAAACCCATGCCTGCATTCAACTTAAAGGACGATGTTGCCAATACCAGGAATCCTGCCACTAATGCTACAGAGGTTACCCATAAAGCCACGCCTACGGTTGAAAAGGCATAACGTACTGCATCCTCAGCTCCCATTCCTTTTTCTCGTCTGGCGCGTAAATATTTCGATAAAAAATGAATGGTATCGTCTACCACGATCCCCAAAGTCATCGCTGTAACCACTGAAAGCGCCAAGCCGATTTCACCATTGATAATTGCCCAAATACCAAACGCCATGCCCGCAGGGACTAAATTGGGAATCAGACTTAATAAACCGTATCGCCAGGATTTCAAGGCAAACACCAGTATTAATGAAATCAGAAATAAAGCGATGGTAGTTCCACTAATCATACTGATAATATTTTTCATACCAATATGCGCAAACATTATCGTCGGACTGGCCCCAACAGCCTTCAATTGAGGAATATTCTGATCCATCCAGTTATCTACCCGGGTTTCTATAGCAAGTACCTGTTGCGTAGAAAGTGTTTTTATCGTCACGGTGATACGGGTACTTTTCCTGTCGATATCGATCTGGTTATTCAAATCCAGACCGAACGGCAAGGACATTTCGTAAAGCAGCAGATATTGCGCTGCCATTTCTCTAGAGTCGGGAAGTCGATAGAAACTTTTGTCATCCCCGTGCATATTTTTATTCAAGCGGGTGAAGGTATCAGTCACGGTATTTACGTGAATAACTTCAGGCTGGGTATTTAGCCAGTCGGTAAACTTTTTAATATTGGCTAAAACATCAGGGTCGGCAATATCACCCGTATTTTCGGTATTTATCGAATATTCAATATTATAAATACCGGTTAAATTATCGCTGATGAAATCAGTATCACGACGGAATTCAATGCGTTCATCGAAGTACTCAACAAATACATCGTTTAATTCATTGATAGGTATCAAGACAATTAAAGCGACAGCAATAACACTCATACCCGCAAGAAGTGATTTTTGCTTCGCAATTACCCACTCCGCAAAAGAAGACATGGTTTTTAAGGTATGTGTGTCTTTTTTCTGTTCTTTAACCGGTAATATTGTCGCAATTGCAGGCAAAAACATTATAGAAAACAAAAATGCAGCGATAACACCCATCGCCGCCACATTCCCCAAATCACGGAAAGGAGGCGCATCACTGGTATTTAACGATAAGAAGCCAATTGCTGTTGTTACAGAAGTCAGGAACACTGGCATATAGTTGACGCGAAGACTCTCTACCATTGCTGTTTTCTTATCAGAACCGTGCCGAATTTCAGACAACCAGGTGGAAAGAATATGCACACAGTCAGCCACCGCCAAGGTCATAATAATGACTGGCGCAGACATCACAGGAGAAGACAACTCGATACCCAACCATCCTGCCAAACCAAAGGCCGTAACTACAGAAAACATAATGACCAGCAAGGTTGTTACTGTCCCTGAAATACTTCTTAACAATAAAAATACGGTAATCAATATTAGTATCAAAGCCAATGGTAAAAGGTGCGACATATCGTAAATAGTTGCCTCACCAAAGGCATTATTCATCATCACTATTCCCGATAAATACACTGTTAATTCTGGGTATGTTGCTTCGATATAAGATTTCAGCTCGCGGACAGAAGCTACCACTTCAGTAACCTGTTTAGTTGGGTCAGCAGCTTTAGTACCACCATTTCCATCAGGAATTATTTTTGGAAATTCCATCGTTATATTAATGGCTGTTACATGTGCTTTTTCTGAAATCAAACGATGTAATAATAATGGCTCGCTTAAAGACACAGATTTAATTCTTTCCAAGTTTTCTGAATTTAGGTCTTTAGCTTCTTCAAATAAATTAGCCACCGACATATCATCCCCGATGGATTCACTATGTTGATAGTTTGAAAGAGAATCGACACGAATCGAATAGGGAGTTTGCCAGGCTTGTTCGGTAATATCTTCGATGGCAGTAAGTGTTTCAGATTTAAACACCACCCCATCTTTTGGTGCCAGCACAAGGATTACATTATCATTTTTGGTATAGGTATTTTGTAAGTCTTCAAAGGCTTTTAAGCGTGGATCTTCTTCGGAGAAGAAAATACGGTAATCGTTATTAAAAAATAGATTTTTCGCACCAGAAGCAGCAATTAGCATCAATAAAACCGACAGTATTAGAAGCATCCAACGTATTTTAATAACACCCTCAGCATATTTCTTTATCATGCTCTTTTTCCTAATATTTTTTATCTGGCCTCAGCGATTTTAACTGATCTATAAGACCCTGACCACAACTCATCAAGGCATCTTGGTTTTGTAAACTTTTCGCGTAACCCAAACAGCCTTCAATAGAATCTTTTTTTCGTATAGCTGCGCTTTTATTTTCCGAATCCAGGGTACAGCGACAAATATTAGACCAAAGCTTCTACCGGCTTATCGGGGCTTCAAGATTTTTTTCTATGTCTGACATGATCTACAAAAGGATACATAAATACATAGCAATCGCTATGCAAATTATTTAAAAAGCCCCTAGCCGAACACAGTGAGACAACGTTGAAGTGAAGCGACGACGGCCCGAAGGGTATGTTTTTCATTGTCATTAAAAAAAACCTCGAGCTCTGCATAAATTCCAAGATCGTTTTAAAACTACAAAAACGAGTTGTCATTCAAAAAGTAGAGGGGTGTCATTTTATTTCCAGGAACCGACTTTAATCGTCGTTCCTTCAAAGTAATGTGGTGGAATTTTTATTTTATACTTTAGTTGAGATTGTTGAATTGCAAGGCCATTTTCATCAAAAATATTCATGGTACAGGTATCATTAAACTCTCCCATTGCATAGTACAAAGGACAATTACCTGAATCACCATGATTTATAAACACAAAATATTCAGGTTTGATCGATCGAGTCTCAGCCGACAACGAAGGATGTGATTTTTCTTTAGAAGATTTATCAATTAGATTATTGCTTACTTGGGGTTTTTTAGAAAATTGACGATAAAGCACAGCGACTTCCTTTACTCCCCAGCGCACTCTTCTTACCTGTCCTTTTCGCATATCACTAATATCGATGGAAACTAGTGTCATCCTTTTATTATTTTCACTGATATTGCTTTTGTCCTCTTTATTAGTGAATAACGAATTTAAAAAAACCGCTATTAGAACAACAAACCCGACAAAAAAAAGTGATTTCAAAATAACGCGAAACAATAAACGTCGACTTTTCATAGAAATACTGATTACAAAAAATACTCATTATAGAGACAAAACCTTGATTAAAGAATGATTAAAGATAGATAAACTACTGAAGTATAATGCGTAATCGTGCAAAATCCCTACTAGCGATTAAGACTACAGTCTGTTAATTTACACCCTCTTTACTCCTGCAAAATCTGACCCTATGAATCCTGTTGAAAAACCACGCAAAATACTGATTACATCTGCACTTCCCTATGCCAATGGTCCGATCCATTTAGGCCATATGGTGGAGTATATTCAGACGGATATCTGGGCACGTTTTCAACGTCTTCGTGGAAATAGTTGTATCTTTGCCTGGGCAGATGATGCTCACGGTACGCCGATTATGTTGCGCGCTCAACAAGAGGGCATCGAGCCACAAGAACTCATCGATAAAATGAAACTAGAGCATGAGCGTGATTTCAACGACTTTTTGATTTCATACGACAACTTTCACACAACGCATTCTGAAGAAAACAAATATTTTTCGGAAAACATTTATTTAGCAGCAAAAGCTAAAGGTAATATCGCAACTAAAACCATCAAACAGGCTTACGACCCTGAAGCTAATATGTTTTTACCCGACCGCTTTATTAAAGGTGAATGCCCTAATTGTGGTGCAGCTGATCAATACGGTGATAACTGCGAATCCTGTGGCGCGACATATTCCACGACTGAAGTTAAAAACCCCTATTCGGTTGTTACCGGTGCAACGCCAATCAAGAAAGATAGCGAACATTATTTCTTTAAAATCAGCGATTACGCAGACTTTCTTAAGGAATGGGTAAATAGCGGTAGTGTGCAAAAAGAAATCGCTAATAAAATGAATGAGTGGCTGGAAGACGGCCTCAACGATTGGGATATTTCCCGCGATGCACCTTACTGGGGTTTCAAGATTCCCGGCACTGAAGACAAGTATTTTTATGTTTGGCTGGATGCACCAATCGGTTACATCGCCTCATTTAAAAACTATTGTGATCGTAAAGACGTTGATATTGATTTCGACGAATACTGGAATCCTGAGAGAAACCAGAACAATGAAACTGAGCTTTATCATTTTATCGGTAAAGATATCGCCTACTTCCACACCCTATTCTGGCCGGCGGTTTTAAAATCGGCTGGTATGCGTTTGCCTACGGCTGTTTTCTGCCATGGCTTTTTAAATGTAAACGGTCAGAAAATGTCTAAATCACGCGGCACTTTCATCCAGGCACGTGTATTTCTAGATCACTTACCTGCTGAGCCATTACGTTATTACTACGCGGCGAAACTCAGTAATACAGTTGATGATATCGACCTTAACTTGAAAGATTTTCAACTGCGTATTAACAGTGATTTAGTGGGTAAAGTGGTAAATATCGCTTCTCGTTGCGCAGGATTTATCAGCAAAAAATTTGATGGAAAACTATCAGCTAGCTTAGCTGATGAAGCTTTGTATCAGCAATTTATTGATGCCAGTGATTCGATTGCACAAGCCTATGAAGATCGTCGCTACAGCAAAGCCATGCGTGAAATCATGGCCTTAGCTGATCTTGCCAATCAATACGTTGATGAGAAACAACCCTGGGTATTAGCCAAAGACGAGACACGCCAGCAGGAAGTACAAGATATCTGCTCTTTGGGCATCAATATGTTCCGCGCAATCATTACCTACTTAAAACCAGTCTTACCTGAGCTAGCAACGAAATCAGAAGATTTCCTGAATGCGGGTAAATTGAAGTGGAGTGATATAGCCACCCCCCTACTTTCAAGTGATATTAAAAAATTTAAACCACTGATGACGCGTATCGAAGAAGATAAAGTAGATGCCATGCTGGAAGCAAACAAACTGCTACTGGCAGAGGCTGCAGTCCTGCAAGGCAGTAGCAACACAAAGAACAATACCAATTCAAATGTAGAGGAAACGGATACAAAAATGAGCGATGTAACTGATGAGAATGACCCAATAAACCCAACGATCGAATTTGATGACTTCGCCAAAATAGATCTACGCGTGGTTAAAATACTTAAAGCAGAACATGTCGAAGGCGCTGATAAGCTGCTCCAGCTCACACTCGATCTGGGTGAAGGAGAAACAAAAGGACAGCGTAATGTTTTCGCCGGAATTAAGTCAGCCTACGATCCAGCAGATCTGCAAGGAAAAATGACAGTAATGGTGGCCAATCTTGCACCACGTAAAATGCGTTTTGGTGTTTCTGAGGGAATGGTATTGGCAGCTGGCCCTGGGGGCAAAGACATCTTCGTTCTTAATCCAGATGAAGGCGCAATGCCTGGAATGCGTGTAAAATAAAAAGCGCTTTACAAAAGAGTACGTTAATTCAATAACGTACTCTAAAACTATTACGGAAATATTAAGTAACGATTATGAAGCCTGTGCGTTAATGGATTGATAGAGATTTTCAAAATTCTCTTCAATCGTATCGCCAAATAGAGGGTCACTATCAGCTTCCATAAGATCTTCTAACAATTTCCAATCCTTGTCTTTCAGTGTTTTGTCTATCAATGGAAATACTACAGATTCTTCTAGATTCATATGCTCCCATTCAAGCTTGATAAAGTCCTGTATATTTTTTACTAAATCATCTCGACTTATAAAGCCTAAACCATTAATTGCCTCATCTAACTTAGATTGGAATTCGATGGTAGTAGCAGGCAAATTTTCATGTTGTTGAGTTAAAGTTTCCAAAGCTTCTGCTTCTTCACCTGAGCGATATTGGAATACTTCAAAAATCTTATCCTCTTTGGGATGATGAATCAAATCCGGGTAACTCTGAATGTAATTGCTCGCGTCCGACATCAGCTCAAGTGCAGCATCATCACCTTTTGCAATTCGTTTTAATTGAAGTTGCATAATTTCCAGCACTTGCGCCAGGTTCTGATGATCCTTTTGAAGACCTTTCATTATATCATGCATAGTCTACCTCCTCTTTGGTTTTGTACTTTTATACTAATACCTACTTAGCACAAAAAGTTTGACATAGATTAGCAAATTGATGAAATTTAGACAAATCGATTATTTTGAGTCATCTGTAAATTTATAAATCTCACCTTCTGGATGAAACGCATACCAGGCGAACCAGAATGTATTGGTACTGGTTACAACATCACCATTCGCATTTTTAAACTGACCGTCTCTGTTTTCTATATCGAATTCAAGGTTTAATTCCTGTCCTTCAAAATTATCAGTAAGATTGAATTCTTTGTTCTTTGCAAAATACCTGGAAAGCTCTGCAAATGGGTAAACCTTTTGTTTATCGTTAATGGTGATACCCAACACTCTTTCTTTCGGGTGATAGCGTTTACTTTTGAAAGCCACCGGAAAATAGATACTGACATCTTTATCGTAACTACCGTAAGGTGATCGACTGTAATCTCGAGAAAAACCTGTATTTTTCGAAAGTACTTTGGTTTCCGGATATTGCGCTTTCCACGATGCCCAACTGGTGTGCGCTGATTGAATCACATCCAGTTTTTTATTTACCAACTCTCCACTCACTCCTTTGGATAAAATCTGTGACCAAAGTGTTTCTGTTTGTCGATCATAAAGCAGCACGTCGCTGTTATATAACAAACCAGACACACCAAATTTGTGTGCTTTGCCCTCAAAATCAGCCGCATACACAATGCCACTGCCACACAGCGGGCAATAGGTTACAGCGATGGCTTTGCCTGAAATTTCATCATTCACAATTTCATGCCAGTTTAAAATCTTAATAGGATAGGCACGTGCTTCTGCTTTTCCTCCTTCTTTTCCTTTTCCGCCTACCACAATGCCTAAAACACGATCAATATCTTTTAAATAATCCGCATCATCAGCATCTAAAAAAACAGGTTTATCAATAGAAGGAATTCCATCCCGTGGAGGCCCACCACTTAAAATTTTATTAACGGGTATGATGCTATTCTCAAGATCAAAACCGTTTTTAATCGGTTTAGCGCTTAAATTTGTCGATGAAATTAAAGTTAAGGTGATAACTAATGTGGCAAAAACAATTGACCAGATTTTTGGAGTTTTCATACATCCTCTAATAATTTTCGTTTTAAATATAAATTCTGTTTGATTAGATACGCGTAAAACACTGAACTAGTTGTAAATTTATTAGTAATAGCTAAAACTATAAGTAACTGAATTGTCACCCTCCTATTTTTTGAATGACAACTCGTTTTTGTAGTTTTAAAACGACCTTGGAATTTATTCAGAGCTCGAGGTTTTTTTATTTTAATGACAATGAAAACCTCGCCCTGCGGGTAGTCGTCATTTCATTACAATGTTGTCTATACTGCGCTTCGGCATGGGCATTTTTTTGACTCATGTCGTTATAACGATACTTTAAGACTCAGGAAAGTAATCACTAAAGTAGCATAAAGACAAAATGATCGATAACATCAGTTAAACTAGATTTAAAACTATTCTTCTTAAAGACAGCTACAGAGATAAAAATTATGCAGCATTATTCGGGCTTTGGCCTGTTAAAGCATGCCATGAGTCACCACGAAAACTGGCAACGTGTTTGGCATAACCCTAACCCAAAGAAATCCTATGATGTGATTATTGTCGGTGGTGGAGGACATGGCTTAGCGACCGCCTATTATCTGGCAAAAGAATTCGGCATTACCAATGTAGCCGTAATTGAAAAAGGCTATCTGGGAGGCGGTAATACCGCGAGAAACACAACCATTGTGCGCTCAAATTATCTCTGGGATGAATCTGCATTTTTATACGAACACGCGATGAAACTCTGGGAAGGCTTGTCTCAGGATCTAAACTACAACGTGATGTTCTCACAACGCGGTGTATTGAATCTGGGCCATACTTTACAGGATATGCGAGATATCACCCGCCGCGTAAACGCCAATCGTCTCAATGGTATCGATGGCGAAGTTCTGGATGCGAAGCAAGTACAGGAAATTGTTCCAGATATGGACTGCAGTGCAAATCGTCGTTATCCGGTAATGGGCGCATCATGGCAACCACGCGGTGGTGTAGCCAGACACGATGCGGTTGCGTGGGGTTTTGCACGCGGCGCTGATGACTTGGGTGTTGATCTAATTCAACAATGCGCGGTAGAAGGTTTTGAAATAGAAGATGGCACCGTAACGGGTGTTAAAACTGCACAATATGGCACCATCAAAGCTGGTAAGGTTGGCTGCGTGGTTGCAGGTAACTCTGGTGTAGTTGCAGATATGGCTGGATTACGTCTACCTCTCGAATCACACCCGTTACAGGCATTAGTTTCTGAACCTATCAAACCAATTCTGGATACTGTTGTGATGTCTAATCATGTACATGGATATGTCAGTCAATCAGATAAGGGTGATCTGGTGATTGGCGCAGGTATTGACGGTTACAATGGTTACGGACAACGTGGTTCTTACCCCACGATTGAACATACTGTCGCAGCGATTATCGAGTTATTCCCTATTTTCAGTCGCGTGCGGATGAATCGACAGTGGGGTGGAATCGTAGATACCTGCCCTGATGCCTGCCCTATTATCAGTAAAACCGAGATTGAGAATTTATACTTCAATTGTGGCTGGGGTACTGGTGGCTTTAAAGCTACTCCAGGTTCTGGGCATGTGTTTGCAGCCTCACTGGCGAAAGGAGAAATGCATGAATTGGCAAAGCCTTTCTCAATTGATCGGTTTAATTCAGGAGCGCTAATCGACGAGCACGGCGCAGCGGGGGTAGCACATTGATGAATTGCATTAATCTCCACATATCGAATTTTTTACTGAATAATATGAAGGGGCATATGACGCTATGTTTCTAATCCATTGCCCTTACTGCGAAGAAGATCGTGCTGAAGAAGAATTTCATGCATCGGGCGAAGCGCATATCGTTCGCCCAACCGACCCTGAGGCATTAAACGATGAAGAATGGGGAGACTACCAATTCTTTCGTAAAAACCCACGTGGAAATCATCACGAATTATGGCAACACACCACAGGCTGTAGAAAGTTTTTTTACATGACGCGTGATACAGCTACTTACGAAATCAAAGAAATTTACAAGGTTGGCGAACAACCCAAAGTCCCATCAGCACCTGCAATTCCCAATAAGTATGATCAACTTAGCAGTGAACAGGTGGTGAAAAAATGAGCCAGTCAAATAAAGCGCGCGAGCGAAATAAAGTGCACCAGCCAAATAGAATCCAGGGGAATCTCGCTTCCGCTCAAAGACGCGTAGATATGAATAAGCCAATCAAGTTTAGCTTCAATAATAAATCATATACAGGCTATGCCGGTGACACCATTGCATCTGCGCTTTTAGCTAATGATGTAGCAGTAGTTGGTCGTAGTTTTAAATACGGACGTCCTCGTGGAATAGTCGCTGCTGGCGCGGAAGAGCCAAATGCGATCCTGCAACTGGGCAAAACAGAAGCCACACAAGTACCCAATATTCGTGCGACCCAGCAACAGATTTACGAAGGCTTAGAATGCCACAGCACCAATGGTTGGCCGAGCACCGAACGTGATGTGATGGGTGTTGTTGGTAAACTCTTTGGTCGCTTTATGCCACCGGGTTTTTATTATAAAACCTTTATGGCTCCCAGCAAATTGTGGATGACTTACGAAAAAATGATTCGTAAAGGTGCCGGCCTGGGACGTTCTCCGAAACAAAATGATCCGGATCTCTATGACACCATCAACCAGCACGCAGATATATTTGTGGTTGGAGGCGGCCCTGCGGGAATAACAGCAGCTCTAAATGCTGCACGTACTGGCGCACGCGTTATACTGGCTGATGAGCAAAATGAGTTTGGCGGTTACCTGCTGAGTCAGCGTGACTTACTCGATGGAGCGCCTGCTCAAGAGTGGATTAATAGCTCTATCGCTGAATTGTCATCAACAGAAAATGTAATGTTGCTAACAAATGCGACAGTAAATGGCTATCACGATCACAATTTTTTGACGATTCATCAACGTTGTACCGATCAAGAAATGGACCTGGCACCCAGTGATGAAATTCGCCAAAGAATACATCGCGTTCGTGCCAGGCAAGTGATTCTCGCTACTGGCGCACATGAACGCCCCCTGGTATTTGGCAATAATGATATTCCGGGTTGTATGCTTGCCTCTGCGGTTTCGACTTACATCAATCGCTACAATGTTGTTCCGGGTAAGAAGCTATTGCTAATGACCTCAAATGATAATGCCTACAATACGGCATTTGATTGGCAACAGTCTGGCAGACAAGTCAGGGCCATTATCGACACCCGCTCTGCCGCAGGAAAAGATGTGGTTCAAAAAGCCACTAAACTCGGTATCGAAATCATCTACTCCAGCGCAATTATTCAAGCACAGGGTAATACCTGCATTGGTAATGCAGTGATAGCTCCCATAGACGAAAGGGGTGAAAACGTTACCGATAGCGTACAGCAAATTGATTGCGACACCATCGCTACCTCAGGTGGCTGGAACCCTGTAGTTCATTTATCTTGCCATACAGGTGGTCGTCCAATTTGGCGTGAAGACATTCAGGGATTTGTCCCCGACAACTTCAATAAAAACATGATCGCTACTGGCGCAGGCAATGGTTTATATGCACTTGCCGAAATTTTACAAGACGCTGCAACAGCAGGTACATTTGCCGCCAAAGAATGCGGATTCAATGCTTCACGCGCATCATATGCAAAGGCTGAGTTAGTAGACATTGCAGAATCCATGTCGATATTCCATATTCCACATTTCAAACCTACGAGTCGCGCACCCAAACAATTTGTAGATTTTCAACTGGATGTAACCGCTGCCGGTATTGAGCTTGCCGTGCAAGAGGGCTTTGAATCGATCGAGCATGTAAAACGTTATACCGCATTGGGTTTCGGTACTGACCAGGGAAAACTCAGTAATATCAATGGTATGGCGATTGCTGCTAAAAAACTAGGCAAGACGATTCCTGAAACCGGCACTACTGTTTTTCGTCCAAATTATACGCCTGTCTCGTTTGGTGCAATTGCTGGGCGTAACGTAAATGAGTTTTTCGATATCGAACGTTACAGCGCTTTACACCCATGGCATGTTGAAAATGGCGCAGAATTTGAAGACGTTGGTCAATGGAAACGTCCCTGGTACTTCCCTAAAGATGGCGAATCCATGCATGATGCAGTTAACCGTGAGTGTTTAGCTACCAGAAACGGCGTGGGTATTATCGATGCCTCAACACTGGGCAAGATTGATATTCAAGGTCCAGACGCGCGTGAATTCCTCAATCGAATTTACACCAATGCCTGGAGCAAACTACCTATTGGTCGTTGTCGTTACGGTTTGATGTGTGGCGAAGATGGCATGATTTTCGATGATGGCGTTACCTCATGCATTTCAAAAAACCACTTCGTGATGACGACCACATCAGGTGGCGCAGCACATGTTTTCCAGTGGTTAGAAATCTGGCATCAAACCGAATGGCCAGAACTAGATGTTTACTTCAATAGTGTCACCGATCAATGGGCAACGCTTTCCATATCGGGGCCGAAAGCCAGATTATTGCTTGCCGAACTTACTGATATTGACCTTGATCCTGAAAACTTCAAATTTATGGACTTGCGTGAAGGCGAGGTGGCTGGTGTTCCTGCGCGCGTCTTCCGAATCTCGTTTACCGGTGAACAGTCTTACGAGATCAATGTGCAGGCCAATTATGCGCTAGCTGTCTGGGAAAAATTGTTTGAGCATGGCGAAAAATACGACATAACCCCTTACGGTACTGAAACCATGCACGTGTTACGTGCGGAAAAAGGTTTCATCATCGTCGGGCAGGATACCGATGGCTCGATGACACCGTATGATCTGGATATGGGTTGGGCGGTTTCACCCGCGAAAGAATTCAGCTTTTTAGGTAAACGTTCTCTAGCCCGTGAAGATTGTGTTCGACCCAACCGTAAGCAATTGGTGGGATTAAAAACCACAGATGCCGAAACGGTTGCACCTGAAGGATCACAGATCGTTCTGGACCCTGAACAACAAATTCCAATGACCATGGAGGGTCACGTCACATCCAGTTATTACAGCGCCAATCTAAAACGTAGTATTGCGATGGCAGTGGTCAAAGGTGGTTTGGATAAAATGGGTGACAAGGTTTATATGCCGCAAGCCGATGGTTCTATTATAGAAGCCGAAATATGCAGCCCAGTGTTCTATGACCCAAAGGGGGAGCGTCAAAATGTTTAGTAAAAAAAGACTTAGCCGGGACGCAGCCAAGACAATGTTGGAGCGCAGCGACGACACCCCGAAGTGTAAGTTTTTGCAAAAACCGCATAAAAGTACGGGGGTGACTTTATAATGGAACTCAATCCTAAAGATACAACGATTCAACGTTGTCTGTCGATGCATCATGTTGCGCAGAAATTTCCAGCAGGTAACGAGCATTACAGCCTGCAAGAAATGGCCCTGGGACATCTCATCATTCGAATTCCTGAATCGAATAAAGATGCAAGCAAAGTCATTAGAGCAGTAACAAAACTGCACCTACCCAGAAAACCACTAACATCCATTGAAAACAATCATTTTGTAATCAACTGGATAGCCCCAGATGAGTACTTATTACTCACTGCCGATAAAACAGAGTTCGGAGTTGAAGCAAAACTGCGCGAAGAAATGAATGGTCATTACGCCATCGTGGATGTCTCTGGCGGTCAAACTGTGCTGTCATTATCCGGAGAACGTGCCGAAACCATCTTGAAAAAATCTACAACTTACGATGTGCACATTAGTAATTTCCCCGTAGGAAAAGTAGTCACTACTGTGTTTGCCAGGTCACAAGTGGTTCTGCGTCGTACGGGTGATGATAGTTTCCAGTTAATCGTCAGAAGAAGTTTTAGTGATTATATCTGGCAATGGATTGTTGATGCAGGATCGCGCGCATAGACACATAATTCAGCTAAAACAAGCATTTAACCAACAACGCTAACGTTGGAAAACAAGCGAAGCTATGGTTGTGGTTTTATACTTTTGTAACTGCAAATGTAAAACCACAATCATGTTTACTTACATTGTCATTTCTAAAACGGCTTACTCAAGCTAAAAATGACACCCCCTACTTTTGGGCACTTTTTTACTCATCAAAAAAGGGGGATCACTGTTAAAGAGGTTCATTAAACATGAATAAAAACGCAACACTAAACATGCCAAGCTACATCAATATGCCTAATGGCGAGGCGGTCAATCCTACTTTTAGTAAACAGGAAATGCAGTCACGCGTGGATAAACTGCGCACCCTAATGTCAGCGCTAAATGTCGACAGCTGCCTGATGACTTCGATTCACAATATCAACTATTACAGTGATTTCCTGTATTGCTCTTTTGGTCGCAAATATGGATTGGTTATAAATCACGACACTCAAATTTCAGTCTCTGCGAATATCGATGGTGGTCAACCATATCGTCGTACATTTGGCGAAAACCTGGTATACACCGATTGGCAGAACGATAACTTTTACAAAGCCGCTGCTTCACTCATCAAAGGCAGGCAACGTGTTGGAATCGAGTTTGATCAAGTCCCACTCGAAATGCTTGAGAAATTTAAACTGGCGATGCCAGAATGTGAATTTGTCGATATCAGCGCCGGTGCAATGAAACTTCGGATGATTAAATCAGCGGAAGAAATCGCACACATCACCAAAATGACAGCGATCGCCGATATCGGAGGCGCAGCCTGCGTTGAAGCTATTGGTGTTGGCGTGCCCGAGCACGAAGTAGCATTGCATTCAACCCAGACTATGGTGCGTGAAATCGCCAAGGTATTCCCTGATGGTGAATTACTGGATAGCTGGACATGGTTCCAATCCGGAATGAATACCGATGGTGCGCACAATCCTGTAACGACCAAGAAAATTGAAAGCGGCGATATTTTAAGCCTTAACTGTTTCCCTATGGTTGCAGGTTATTACGTCGCTTTGGAACGCACCCTATTCGCTGAAACAGCCTCGGATGAACATTTACGACTATGGGAAATAAACTGCAAGGTGCACGATGAAGGTAAAAAGCTGATCGTACCCGGCGCACGCTGTTGTGATATCGCTTACGCGCTGAATGAAATATACGCTGAGCACGATTTACTGCAGTACCGTACTTTCGGCTACGGCCACTCATTCGGCGTACTGTGTCATTACTACGGTCGTGAGGCAGGTTTGGAGCTGCGAGAAGAAGTTGAAACTGTACTCGAGAAAGACATGGTGGTTTCAATGGAGCCAATGATCATGCTACCCGAAGGCATGCCAGGTGCTGGCGGCTATCGTGAACATGATATTTTAGTGCTTACCGAAGATGGCGCGAATAATATTACCGGTTTCCCGTATGGGCCTGAACACAATATTATTTAGCGAACTTACCATTTTGTTGTTTAAAATGGATAATTCGATTATGCAGAGCTTAGCGAACACACCATTTCGTTGTTTAAAATGGATAATTCGATTATGCAGAGCTTAACGAACTTACCATTTTGTTGTTTAAAATGGATAATTCGATTATGCAGAGCTTAGCGAACTTACCATTTTGTTGTTTAAAACGGATAATTCGATTGTGTCGCCATATCTTGGCGACTCAATTTTATCAAATGAAAAAATCACCCTACAATCCGTCGTTATTGCATTCCAATGTTGATTCGGCTTGGTACTTTTTAATCTATTGCTGAAGGTAAGATGAAAGTTTTTGTGTGGCAAATGAAATACACATTCCTTATTTTTTCAAAATAACTCAGGATCTATTGAGTTATTATGATGTCCCACTTATTTATAAAATTGCCAGGATTGTTGAATTGGCTTCGCTACTAGTAAGGTAATTTAAGTTTCTACAGGGTTTAAGGAAAATTTCACAATGAAAATTGGGGCAGATATTAATAAAAATAACAAACAACAATGCAGATTGAATACCTTATAATTTATTTCCTATTTCAAAAATTGCTAACTACTTTCTTTTACTATTTTTATCTATCACAAATAGTCACTGTTATGCAGAGGAGTTTGTGTCCTTTTCTAAGGACAACTCTCAATTTCAAATTGATATGCCAAGCTTGTCTTCAACAAGCTTGTTAAAATTAACCCAACTGAAATTATAGATAACAATATAGTGTTAAACGTTTTTAATTTTAAGCAACTGTCTCAGGCTCTAGATAACGCCACAGGCGGCGAAATAATTGTAGTAAGAAGCAACCTCAGAGATAAGCGTTATCATTACAAACAAAAACATCGTTTTGATGAACCCGTGCTCATTCTTGGTATGTTAGGTGAAAATCAGGCCCCATTTTTTGAAAACATAACATGGGAGAACCTACACAATGTAACCATCAGTCATTTTAAGATAAACAATTTATGGGGTACCTCTCGAAACAATTACTCATGGCAGATTAGGAATTCAAATAACGTTCGTTTAAGTAATTTACACTTTAGTGATAAAAACAATAATTTAACCGCGATGAAACGCGGAAATATAGATATGATTTTGGCCAGTCAGTCAGGTCTACTTATTAAACAAAGTAATAATATCCTCATTGATAGAACGCTATTTACCGATTTATTTCATGCCGTTGAATTTAGTGAAATGAATTCATTCTATGCGATAGCCAATAAAGCAATCAGAGTTGCTAGCGATATGTTTTCTGGTGGTGGTATCAATAATTCATTATTCGATTCAAATTTAATGCATACCAGAACCCCTGTCTTTTATAAACAACGCTGGAGAAAAACAAAGTATGTTCATAGCGATATGGTCCAGCTATATACGACTAAAATGAAGCGCAGCAATACGAATGTCACTATTCGTAACAATATTTCGCTTGTGGGTGATACGCCGTTAACTAATCGAAATTTATCAGGTTGGCAGTGCTTTTTTACTCGAGACGAAAGAGGAGATTCTTTTTTTGGATTTAGATCTTTGCCATACGCAAACATAAAAATAATAAATAATTTCTGTGCATCTAATCAACATCATGGCGTAACCCTCTCCAGAGGGATTGATAATGTGGTTGCAGGTAATTTTATCTTATTGGTAGATAAGGGAAAAAACAGTAAGGAAGCAACGGGTTCAATTAAAGTATTTGAAAATAGAAACTGTAAAATACTGGGCAATGTGTCAAATGAATTTGAATTCAAGAATATGTCGAATTGCCAAATTACGAATAATATAAACGGCTTTAAACCAGACTATAACAACATAATTATTACAATGAAGCAGGCAATTGATTCAGCAACAAAACGAGAAACTATAGAGACAGCTTCAAGCTCAAATGATTTAAGACGGTTTTATGAAAATACAGGTTTGCAAGCTAACCCTCTGCAATACCTTGATTATTCTAAGTTAACTTTGGTACCATTTTTTTAAATGCCCAGCCTTTGATTATAGTCAATTGAGATCTTTGCATGAAAGTATGGCGAGATATATTATTAAATAACGATAATAAGACTTTTCACTAAATACTAAAAAACCCCTCCAAAGTGGGGGGCGTGTACTTTAAATTCCACTCATTCAAGTTAACTTGACATTTATTAGACAATTCATACGATTATGTGACTAAAATCATTCTTAGAAACATTCATTAATAAACTCAGGTTGTATAAATTATGAAAGCTATTATTGCCCCATTTTTTGCGATTGCTCTGACAACTGGCACCAGTCAGGCACAGTCCCCTGTTTTTCCTCCTGACCAGCCATTCCAGCAACAACCATCTTTAGGTTCTGCGCAGATACCTGCTTATCCGTATGCTAATCCCAATTCATACGGGCAAATGAACCAGCAACCTCAACAGAGGATGCAACAACTGCAAGCTCAACCACAAAAGCCAGTTAGAGAATTTTCAGGCTACCTCGGGATATTACTGGATATTTTACCCTCGGCGGTTAACGCACAAATACCTCCGGGTGTTAAACAAGGCGTTCTGATTAAAGGCTTTTCGACAGATTCACCTGCAGCAACTAGCGAACTCAAACCATACGATGTGATGTTTGCCTATGACAATACCAAACTCAACCACCCTGCTCAGTTCATTAAAATTGTTAGAGATGACCAACCCGGTCGTGAAGTAAAAATCAAAGTGGTTCGTAAGGGTGAAATCCTGGAAATTCCAGTTGTCATCGGTTCACAGCAAACCCCTAACCCAAAAGAATTTAACGGCCTAGCGATTAAACAAATTGGTAAGGATAAATACCGCGCGATTATCAGATTTGTCGGACCGAATGGGAATAAACAGGTTCGCTCTTATGAAGGCAACCGTGAAGAAATATTCGAACAAGCTCAGATTGCTCAGGATTTGCCACAGGCAGAAAGACAGCAACTGCTCTATGCAACGCGCCCAAGAAACAACAACAAATCAAATAACGGTTTCGGTAATTTCTTTCCTTTTGGCGGAAATAATAATAGTGGTGGTAACTGGATGAACCCAAGGAAATTCTTTAATTGGTAAATTTAGTAATGCCATCCTAAACGCCCAATACCCAAAACATCACAAAATAGGTCACACTAGAAAATAGCGTTTGAAACGTAATAATGCGTGACATCAACTGGTGATCTCCACCCATGTTCTTCGCTAAAATATAAGCTGATGATGCTGTCGGCACGGCGCTAAAAATCAAAATAACCATTTGCGTTTGTTGATCAAAACCAAACGCGATGGTTAAGCCATAAGCAACAATAGGATAAAAAACCAGTTTCAATGCGCTGGATGCCAATAGTGGCAACATCACCGACTTCAAGTCCTTAAACATCAATGCTGCACCTACGGCCATAAGGCCTATAGGCAAAGCAGTAGTCCCCATTAGACTAATGGTTATCTGCACAGGAGAAGGTAATTGAATATTACTCAAATTGAGACCAATACCAATTACACAACCAATGATTAAAGGGTTTTTGATAATCTGTTTAATCACCTTTAAAAAGTTCGTCGGACCGTCTTTATCACCGCAATGTTGCAACACTATCACTACTACAAAATTCAATGCCGGGATTAGAATTGCCGCAATAATCACCGCAGTCACCAGGCCAGAATTGCCAAATATATTTTCCGCCAGAGACAAGCCAATAAAAGTGTTTATTCTTACCGCACCCTGAAATACCGAACTAAAGCTCGGGTTTTCGATATTCAAAAAAGGCTTTATCAAAAAGGTAATCAAACTAATGATCGCAATACCCAGCCACAAGGCAGAAACCAAAGGAATCGCATCCGTTTCTGATAAATCAGCGACTGACATTTTCGATATCAGCATCGCAGGGAATAACACGTAGTAAACCAGTTTCTCCGCATCATTCCAGAACGCGTCACTCATCATACGGTAGTGACGCATGGCGAAACCCATAACAATAAGTAGGAAAATTGGAAGAATGGCGTTGAGCATTATTAGTTAATGGCTCGCAAAGCATAAATTCTATTTACGTTTTTAAACTACAAAAAAGTAATATCATTCATAAGTGGGGAGCTGACTTTAGGTGACTGAATCTGAATTATCCTACATTCAAGGTGTCAGATGAAAGCAGAGTTTTGGTTTATCTACATTTAAAAAATGTGCTTATAAGTGGGGAGGTGGCTTTCTTAGGCTCCACAAGAGCCAAGAAATGACAAGTCAAATAATTATTCGGCTAAAGCCTCACCCTTCGGGTCGTCGTCACTTCGTTCCAACGTTGTCTCGCCAAGGCTCGGCTGAATTATCCGTTTTGAACAACAAAACGGTAAGTTCACTAAAGTCCATCGTAAATTCTGTAAGGAATCGTCGATATAACAACGTCGATTATAGAATGAACATTTTTAGTCTCAAGAGTTTTTCGTTTTTTAAAATCACTAACAGCCATAAGAGTATATCGAATAAATAAAGCCACAAATTCAATAATCACCTCCTATTATTTACCATATTGAAAAATGTACAGTTTGGTTTTAATAACAAACATAGCGATACTTACCCATTACCGTTAAAATCCCGCGTTAAACCATCCTGCCCAGACAACACTGTCAGTACCAATTAGAAACATTTAGTATTAAGAAGTTAGTGAGTAGCAACATGAGTAGAAAAATTGAATTATTAGCACCCGGTGGAGATGTTGAAGCCATTAAGGCGGCGGTTATTGCCGGTGCAAATGCGGTTTACTGTGGGCTGGATAAATTCAATGCGCGCAATCGCGCTTCTAATCTTTCTTTTGATGATTTAACCGGCATTATCCGTTTGGCACATAAATACGATTGTGAAGTGTTCTTAACGATCAATGTGGTGATCCTCGAACAAGAACTCCCTACTCTCATAAAGCTAATGAATAAATTAGTTAACTCGGGTATCGACGGCATCATTGTGCAAGACCTGGGTGTGTTCAATTTGGTGAAGAAATATTTCCCGACGCTCGACATTCACGCATCTACGCAGATGACTACGCATAACGAAGGCCAGATTAAATTCCTCGCAAAGATAGGTGCATCGCGCCTTAATCTATCGCGTGAAATGAATATTGATGAGGTTAAATCATTAACCGCCCTCGCCCACGAACACGATGTGCTTACCGAAGTGTTTGTGCATGGTGCGTTATGTATCGCCTTTTCTGGTCAGTGTTACTCCAGCTCGGTTAGCGTAGGTAACTCAGGTAATCGCGGCAGCTGTAGCCAGGCCTGTCGTGAGGAATATGAAATCACCGAAGCGGGTAATCGATTCCCACTGAATCTGAAAGACAACTCTGCCTATTTTGATCTGCCACAGTTAGTCGAAGCGCAGGTTGATTCCCTGAAAATAGAAGGCCGAATCAAGAACGCACACTATGTTTATACTGTCACCGATACGTGGCGTAAGTCGATCGACTCGTTTGTAGAATCGGGTAAATTGATTGCTGATGATTCGAATTTGCATCGAGTGTTCAACCGCGATTTCACGAATTCGTTTTTACAGGGTAACCTGACTAAAGATATGTTCATCGACAATCCGCGTGATAACAGTATTAAACACGCGGTTGATAACAGTAGTGCCAAAACCGTGATACAAATTCAGGAAATCAAAGACGACCTGTTTGTAAAAAAAGATCAACTCGGTGAAGAGCTGGCAGAAAAAACACAATACCTCAGTATTGCAAAACTTCCTTTACGTATGGCTTTTTCTGGACAACTCGATCAGCCATTAACTTTGACCATGACAATTGGTGATGAGGTTGAAACAAACAAAGTCCATACCTTGCACACCGAATCAAAGTTACGCACAACCAAAGATCTACCCATCGACCAAAGCGTTATTGAAAAACGCTTCAAGAACTTCGCCAGTGATGGCTACAGTGTAGAAAGGTTTGATTGTAGCGACTTAGGTGAAGACTTAAGTATTCCGTTTAAAGAACTGACCGCAATGAAAAACCGGGCGGCGTATTTATTGAATAATGAAGTCGAAATCGTTCCGCATGTTGACGTGCCACGTTTGGAAAAGCATGCAAAAACATCGACTAAACACACCATGTCGATTCTCATCGCTGACGAAAAAGATGTGCACTTATGCGATCTCACCGAAGCCGATGTGTATTTCAAACTCCCAGAAAGCTGGAAAGAAGATAACGACAAATACATCGAGATATTTGAATGTAATCCACAACTTATCCCTTGGTTTCCTGCAATATTAATCGGTAAAGATTATGATGAATCAGTGCGCCTACTCGAACGTATCCGCCCTGCTCGCATTGTCAGCAACAATACTGGCATCGCTTTTGTCGCCTATGAAATGGGCATCGAATGGATTGCAGGTCCTTTCCTGAATACCACCAATTCCTATGCGCTATTAACGCTACAGGAAGAATTGAATTGTGCCGGCGCCTTTATTTCTAACGAAATAAACCGCATCCAAATCAAAAATATCGCACGCCCGAAAAACTTCAAAATGCTCTACAGCATCTACCACCCTATTCTGATGATGACCAGCCGCCAGTGTTTCTTCCAGCAAACCGTTGGCTGTAAAAAACCCAACATCGAAGATGGCTGTATGTTGAAATGCAAAAAAGAAACCACCATAACCAGCATCAGAGGCGTGAAGTATGCAGTCGATAAACAACGTGGTGGTTACCCCAGCATTTACAATCACGAGCAATTTCTAAACGCCGAAATCGTCAATGATCTCGGTGATTTGTTTGATGAATTCTTTATTGATCTCACTAATATCGGTGCAGGCTCAAAACACGAACACGACAAAACAGAGTTAATCACCCACTTCGAAAATCTGTTAAATGCAGACAGTGACTACGACAAAGAACAAGCGCAATTAGAGTTAAGCCATATGGTAACGCTCTCGACAAACGCACAATACAGTCAGGGTTTATAACGCTTTATATGCCTACAAAAATGACTGAAACAGACGCAACAGCTCTGCCATTACCGATACTGTACTCCCTGCAAAACTGCCCCTACGCGATGCGTGCAAGGCTGGCACTATTGTTAGCCCAGCAACAAGTCCAACTGCGCGCCATAACGATGAAAGACAAACCAGAGGATATGTTACAAGCCTCACCCAAAGGAACTGTGCCTGTTTTAATCGTCAAAAAAGAAAGACACAACAAAGACGATGGATTTGATCCAGAGAACGATCAAGTCGTCGAAGAAAGCCTGGATGTAATGCTATGGGCGCTGAAACGCACCGACCCAGAAAACCTGCTTTATTCTCACGACCCGGAAGTATTAACAGAAATGCTAAACGTCATCGAAGAAAATGACAAAGCATTTAAACCCAGCCTGGAAAAATACAAACGCGCCAAACGCTTTCACGGGGACGATCTCGAAAAGTGTCGCCTAAAATGCGAACCCTTTGTCCAAAAGCTAGAAAAGCGCTTATCAGAGAATGAATTCTTTATGGGTGCAACACCCAGCTTGCTAGATTACGCGCTACTACCTTTTATTCGACAGTTTTCACGCGTTAACAAGCCCATATTTGCACAAGACGAATACACCAATCTACGTCGCTGGTTAAGTCATCATTTACAAAGTCGTTTGTTTTCCAGGGCTATGTTTAAATATCCGTTGTGGTTGGATAAGCATGAAGTTTGTGTGTTTGGATTAGATTGAGGGTTTTATGTCACCCCCCTACTTTCAGGCTCTTTTCCAATCTAGAGATGATTACGAACCCCTTCAAAAGCAACGAGTATCGCAAGTAATCATGGATTAGAATGAAGGTTGTTTGAGTGAGGTGCGAACGAGTTCCCTTCATTCCCATGCTTATTGAGAAACGCAGTGAACCCGTTAGGGTGCTTTTGCGGGCAGCCTTTTGTTGATTCGACTGCGTCTCACCTTAGCGGGCTATCTTTCTGCGAAAGATATTGTCTCACTATCGTTCGGCTGATTCGTTTATTTTGGCAAAATAAATGAACTCGTAGCCAATAAACAACCATCCGAGAAAAAGCCAAAAGCCCCCCAAGCTACGAAAACACTAACACAAATATAAATAAAAAAGTGCCCCAAAGAACGGGGGTGATCTAAAATAAAACTTTATTATTCATAACCAATTCCCCTCAACCACCAATAAGCTTTTAAAAATATGGATTCCGAAGTTCTCTACAAAGTCATTTTATTTTGGCTAATTTTCTTTATTACTCCAGGTCCGGTGTGGGTATCGGTTATGGAGGCAACGCGTAAGCTTTCTGTTTCTGAAATCTTTGCATTTTTCTTAAAGGTATTCTTTCCGGCCAGTCTGTTTATTCAGTCTACTCAAGCCCTTATTTCAGTTTTCTTTATTGGGTTTGTGTCTACGTTTTTTTCTCAGGTTGGTTTGTTATTCTATATTCTTGGGGGCTTGTACATCACTTACCTCGCTTACAAAACCTATAAAAGCAAACAGTCCAATACCTTATTCACACTGGGCTTTATTAATCTGGCTATCATCATGTTGCTCTCACCTAAGATCTGGTTATTATTTCCATCGGGTGCGGCTATTGTTAATCATCTGACTGATAGCACCCTCACCAATGCACTGATTTTTGCATCGAGTATGATGGCGGTAGTTAGCGTTATGTTTGTTGTTTATACAGCCATTGGTAAAATTGGGACGCGATTACTTAAAGATAATTTTTCTTATCTCGCGACTGGTTTGCTTTTACTGTTTGCGGTATTTTTGTTTAATGAAGCATTTAATGTGGGACTTGGTAAGCTTAAACCAACTGAAGCATGATTGCTGACACCTATTCATTTCATCTACCTTTGATAGTTAATCTCTC
>CAVXCT010000005.1:0-14181 GCA_963760355.1 uncultured Gammaproteobacteria bacterium
ACCCAAAATTCTTCCTCGGCACCGATAGCGCATCGTATACACAAACAGATAAAAATCAGCCTGTGGCTGCGCGGACATGTATAACCGCGCTCCACGCTATCAAACTCTATTCGGAAGCCTTCGACAAAACCGAAGCTCTGGATAAGTTTGAAGGCTTTACCAGTTACTATGATGCTGATTTTTATGAACTGCCCCGTAATACAGAAAATATCACACTCACACAAGAAAACTGGCATCTACCAAATTCTTTAAACATGGAAGTAGAAACACTTATTCCATTGCATGCTGGGGAGGTTTGTGAATGGAAGTTACAAGATTAATGGACACCCCTCTACTTTTGAGCCGTTTTCGGCTTTTTGACATGTCACTTTCAAGTTATACTTTCGCCCCTTTAGCACAGCAAAAGAATCGCGGAGAGTTGCATAATATGGATAAAACCTACAACCCACGACATCGAACAACACTGGTATCAAAACTGGGAAGACAACAGCTATTTTAAGCCTTCGGAGATGCTGAAGCTGATCCTTATTGCATAATGATTCCTCCGCCAAATGTCACTGGAACGTTGCATATGGGGCATGCATTCCAGGATACGATTATGGATGCGTTGATCCGTTACCACCGCATGAAAGGTGATAATACTTTGTGGCAACCGGGTACCGATCACGCGGGTATTGCAACGCAAATGGTTGTTGAGAGACAGTTGAACGGCGAAGGCAAAGACCGCCACGATCTTGGTAGAGATGCTTTCATTGAGCGTGTTTGGGATTGGAAAGAACACTCTGGTGGTCAAATTACTCAACAGTTACGTCGTTTAGGCACTTCACCGGACTGGTCACGTGAGCGTTTCACCATGGATGATGGATTATCCGATGCAGTTGCTGAAGTCTTCGAACAACTTTATGATGAAGATTTAATCTATCGTGGCAAGCGCTTAGTAAACTGGGACCCTGTTTTTCATACAGCACTGTCTGATTTAGAAGTGCTAAATGAAGAAGAACAAGGTCAGATGTGGCACTTCCGTTATCCAATTGCGGATGACAATGGTAACGCAACAGATGAATTCCTGGTTGTTGCAACCACACGTCCAGAAACCATGCTGGGTGATACGGGTGTAGCGGTTCACCCTACTGACGAACGCTTTAAACATCTAGTTGGCAAGAATATATTATTGCCTTTAGTGGGACGTTTAATTCCGATTGTGGCTGATGAACACGCTGACCCTGAGAAAGGAACAGGTTGTGTAAAAATTACTCCAGCTCATGATTTTAATGACTACGAAGTCGGTGAGCGCAACAATCTTGAGAAAATCAATATCTTTACGATTGATGCTGAAATCAATAATAACGCACCAGAAAAATATCGCGGCCTTGAGCGTTACGAAGCACGAAAACTTATTGTCGCTGATCTTGATGCATTGGATTTACTAGATGAAGTAAAAGATCACACACTACAAGTACCTCGCGGCGATCGTTCGGGTGCAGTAGTTGAACCGTACCTGACAGATCAGTGGTATGTGAGTATTGAAGATTTAGCCAAACCCGCGATAGAAGCAGTAGAAACCGGTCGTATAAAATTTGTGCCTGATAACTACAAAAACATGTATTACAGCTGGATGCGCGACATCAATGATTGGTGTATCTCACGCCAGTTGTGGTGGGGTCACAGAATTCCTGCCTGGTACGATGCGGACGATAAAATCTATGTGGGTAAAACAGAAGCGGCAGTACGTGAAAAATACAATCTCGCCGCAGAATATCCATTACGACAGGATGAAGATGTATTGGATACCTGGTTCTCATCAGCTTTATGGCCGTTTTCTACTATCGGCTGGCCAGAGAAAACCGATGCATTAAAGACATGGTATCCAACCAATGTATTGGTAACAGGTTTCGATATCATCTTCTTCTGGGTGGCGCGCATGATTATGTTCGGCCTGAAGTTTATGGATGGCGAAGTACCATTTAAAGAAGTGTATATCCATGGTCTAGTGCGTGATGGCGAAGGCCAGAAAATGTCTAAATCCAAGGGCAATGTTATTGATCCTTTAGACGTTATCGACGGTATTTCCTTAGAAGATTTACTCGAAAAACGTACCGGTAATATGATGCAACCGCATCTTGCTGAGAAAATTACGAAAGCGACCAAAAAACAATTCCCAGAAGGCATTCCGGCATACGGCACAGATGCATTGCGTTTTACATTTGCCTCACAGGCTTCGACGGGCCGTGATGTGCGTTTCGATTTGCAACGTATCGAAGGTAACCGTAATTTCTGTAATAAAATCTGGAATGCCGCGCGTTACGTGTTGATGCAGACTGAAGATAAAGATGTTGGTCTGAACACTAAAGACCCTGTCGAGTTATCACTGGCGGACCGCTGGATAATTTCACAGCTACAGAAAACCACTGCTGAAGTTACCGAGCATTTCGAGAAATACCGTTTCGATTTAGCGGCTAAAGCACTCTACGAATTCACTTGGGGTGAATACTGTGATTGGTATTTAGAATTATCTAAACCTGTATTGTTTGATGGCTCTAATAATAGCTCGGGCAGTGATGAAGCAAAACGAGGAACACGTCAAACACTGGTTCGTGTATTTGAAAGCCTGTTGCGTTTATTACACCCAATAATGCCTTATATCACTGAAGAAGTTTGGCAGACCATCAAGCCACTTGTAGGCAATGACAACGATACGATTATGTTACAGCAGTATCCTGTGGTTAATGAAAGCCAAATTGATGATAAGGCTAGTGACGATTTAGAGTGGGTTAAAACCTTTATTATCGGTATCCGTAAAATCCGTTCTGAAATGGATATTCCACCGAGTAAACCTTTACCTATTCTATTACAAAACTGGACTGAAACTGATAAATCACGTTTCGCAACTAATGCAATTTTCATTAATTCATTGGCAAAAATTGAATCCGCACAATGGTTAGCTAAAGGTGAAGATGCACCTGAATCAGCCACGGCTTTATGTGGCGATATGCAAATTTTGATTCCTCTAGCTGGTTTAATAGATAAAGATGCAGAGATCGCACGTTTATCAAAAGAAATCGAAAAAGTGCAAAAGAATCTTGCTGGTGTTGAAGGGCGTTTAAGCAATCCTAGTTTTACTGATAAAGCTCCTGAAGCAGTGGTTAATCAGGTAAGACAGCAAGCAGAAGAGCAACGTACTGCATTAACTCAACTAGAAGGCCAACTTAAGAAAATAGAGGCTATGTAATAGCTAATGGCCAATTTAATGACACCCCTACTTTTAGCCTATTTTTTAAACATGAGTAGGATAAACAACAGCGAAGAATATACAGCATGAATGAATACTTATTTATCGTTCCAATTGCGATAGCCGCTGTTGTTGGTGTGATGAGTCCCGGGCCGAGCTTTTTATTTGTTGCTCAAACTACGCTAAGTAAATCGCGCTCACATGGTATAGCGACTTCTCTGGGTATGGGAACAGGTGCAGTTACCTTTACCTTACTGGCCTGTTTTGGTTTGTATCTGGTGATTGAAACTGTGCCTTTTTTGTATGGTTTTTTAAAGCTTTTCGGCGGTTTATATCTGCTGTATTTAGCTTTTAAAATCTGGACGTCTTCTAGCAATAATTCAGAAAGTAATAATTCAGATGAAAGTACTAGTGTATCTGATAACAGAAATATAAAACCAGATACTAACTACTTAAAGTCCTATTCATTAGGATTATTTATCCAACTAAGCAATCCAAAAACTGCCATCGTTATCGGTGGTGTCATCATGGCTTTTTTACCAACTGAAGTTCCACCTTACTCGTTCTGGATCATTGGCTATCCTGACATTTATTATTGATTCTGGTTGGTATTGTATTGTGTCCGTCGCACTTTCAACGGCTAAAGCCCAAAGGTTTTATAATCGATTTAAACAACGTATTAATAGAGTGGCTAGTGGCTTAATGGCATTTATGGGAGCCAAGCTGGCGCTTGATTTTTAATCATTTATATTAAAGCGATGAATATAAGCCGAAGCGTTAAATTTCTCCGGTTTTTTCAAAATGTGTTATCTGCCACGGCCAAACACGTTGTTTATTTTTTACCATACGGTGTAAATGTTTCCTATCATCCCATTTTCCAGTCGCCACAATTCCCCTTAACCTACCATTATTTAATACCAGTTTACGGTAGGTCATTTTTTTAATATCACGGTATTTGACTGATTTATTACTAATAAAATCATCACCATTATCACCAATGCTCAGGATAGGATAATCAACAACAGTGAGTTGGGATGTGGTGGTTGAACCTTTGTACTCACCCTTATTTTTAATCAAAATATTCGCTAAACATTCTGCTTGTTCATACCCGGGATAAACAGAACCAAATACAACACCATTGTGTTCACTGCATTCACCAATTGCATAGATGTGTTGTCTATTGGTCTGCAATTTATCATCTACGATAATTCCTCTGCTGATCCTTATTCCTGAATTTTTGGCCAGCTCAACATTTGGTTTTATTCCGATAGAAATAATTACCGTATCACATGGAATGATTTCACCATCATTGAGGATCACTTGTTCTACTTTATCTAGCCCATCAAATCGTATTACGTGGCTATTGGTGCGAACATCAACACCCAAATCATCCATATAAAGCCGTAAATAGACGGATGCATGATCATCAAGTTGGTGATACATAAGCCTTGAACTGTGCTCGATTACAGTCACATTTGTATTATGGCGTTGCATCGCGTTGGCAGTATCAAGACCTACCTGCCCACCACCTATGATTACAGTATTACGGCTACTGAGTTGCCGATTTTTCAATATTTCAGCATCACGTATATTGCGAAAGGTAAAAATATTTTTAAGGTCAATACCTGGTAGTTGTAAACTGTTTGGTGTCGCGCCTACCGCCATAACCAAAGAGCTATAAGGATGCTTATCGCCTTTTGCATCAATGACTAATTGTTTTTCACTATCAATTTCGGTAATTGGATTGTTAAGAAAAACCTGAAGGTTTTCATTTTCTGGTAATTTGGACGATTCATAGAGTGAATCTTTTGTGCTGGTTCCTGCTAGCATTTCTAATAAATGCTCTCTGCTGTAGGGTTTTTCTTCTTCCCCGCCAAATATTTTTATGGGTTGTTGAGAGTTAAGATATAGCAATTGATGAACAAGTCGTACACCTACAGATCCGGAGCCTACGATAATAATGGGAAGAGAATTAGTATTAATATTTGTTCCTATTGTATCACTTAAATTTTAAATGCTTGATATCACACCCACCCACTTTTGGCGAGCTTTTTTTGTTCGACTCTTTTTTGTACAGAATCAAAAAAACATGAAGGATAATTTCATATTTTACATATAGCAAGATCAAAGTCTTGTAATAAACTCTTCTTTATTATGGAGTTTTTATATATATAAAATTTAACATCTTCAACTTGCTAGTCGTTAGAGCTAATCTTATAGGTGATCTCAACTAAACACTTTCCATGTTTCTTTATTACTTTTTTTTGTAATAACTGAACCGCTCCACTACTATGTTCGCACAATTTCAAGGGAGTAATATAATTTGTCTTTAAACACACCAGAATCTACCACCAAGGAAGCACCAAAATCCGTCAGTTTAATGGAGTCATTCCTTTACTGGCTAAAATTAGGGTTTATCAGCTTTGGTGGGCCTGCTGGCCAAATCAGTATGATGCATCAAGAGCTGGTTGAAAAACGTCGCTGGATCTCTAACCAACGCTTTCTTCACGCACTTAACTACACCATGGTATTGCCAGGGCCAGAAGCTCAACAGCTTGCAACCTACATAGGCTGGTTAATGCATGGTGTACGTGGAGGTATTATGGCGGGTGTACTTTTTGTACTACCTTCTTTATTTATTCTGATTGGGCTTACCTGGATTTATCTGGCCTATGGTAATGTGCCTGCTATCGAAGGTATTTTGTACGGTATAAAACCCGCAGTAACAGCTATCGTGTTATTTGCGGCCTATCGTATTGGTTCCAAAGCGCTACCCAATAACGTACTTAAAGCAATTGCTGTACTCGCTTTCATCGCTATCTTCGTATTGAATATCCCCTTCCCCTATATCGTATTAACCGCAGGAATAATTGGTTATGTAGGCTCAAGGGTTTTGCCTGAAGCATTTAAAGCAGGAGGACATCATGGTGATGCCAACGTTAAATATGGTGCGGCATTGATTGACGATAACACCCCTGCCCCAGAACATGCACTGTTTAAGTGGAGCCGTATTATCTCATTTCTGATAGTTGGCTTGCTCATCTGGGCTGGTGCAATGCTTATGTTAACCATGGCATACGGCTGGGATGGTACTTTAACTAAAATGGGATGGTTCTTTACCAAAGCTGCACTAGTTACTTTTGGTGGTGCTTACGCTGTTTTGCCTTATGTTTATCAAGGTGGTGTTGAACAATTTTCATGGCTCACAGGCACACAAATGATCGATGGTTTAGCACTGGGTGAAACCACACCGGGTCCACTTATTATGGTTGTATCATTTGTAGGATTCGTAGGCGCATGGACAAAGGAAGTATTTGGTCCGGAAATGTTACCCTGGGCAGGTGCCGTGGGTGCAGCTATCGCAGCTTTATTCACATTTCTACCTTCATTCCTTTTTATTCTTGTGGGTGGACCTGCGGTAGAAGCAACGCGTGATGATTTAAAATTCACTGCTCCTCTGACAGCGATAACCGCTGCAGTAGTCGGGGTGATTTTAAATCTAGCACTATTTTTTGCGCTTCATGTATTGTGGCCAGATAGTCAGGATTTGGACTTTTCAGGTAAATTTGAGTGGGTAGCAGCTCTAATCGGTATCGCCGCATTTATCGCTTTGGTGAGATTCAAACAAGGGATAATGACGGTACTAATTGCTAGCGCAATTCTTGGACTTGTTTATCAGTTCATTCAGTAAAACAGATTAAAAAGTGCCTGACTTAAGCGGAGCTTAGACAACGCAGTGACGACGAACCGAAGGACGTGGTTTTCACTATTTCCGTGAAAAAAACACCTATAAGTAGGGAAGGGGTTGTTGATACTTTCCTGAAAAACCTGATAAAAATGAACACTCGTTCCCCATCAATAGAACGAGTGTTCTATCACTTCCCAAAGTGATTCAGGATCCTCTAATTAAGTTCTATGAATTCTGTAAAATTCAATAAGACTTAATCAAAGCATCCTTAAGTAACTGCAGACACAATTACACTGCAGTCCTCTGATAGGACTATACTCATAACAGAAACTCAAAAATGGTAATAAATCACATTTAAAAATCTTGACAAGCAATGGAACAAGTTCAACAACTAAAAAGAAATGACATAATTGTGGCTTCGGTCACCGATTCCTTAGGCATGCCTGTAATAAAAGAGATTCAAGGTTATAAAAACTACACTGCCAGTATTAAACAAGCAGAAGTCCTAAGAGGTATGGATAGCGTTGAGTTAAGAGTGCTGGAAGTTGATGAGCATAATAAGAAAATCAAAGCCAGCTTTCATGCGATGGACAAATTTAATCCTAAAGTTTCAACCGCGAGAGCTATCTATGTCACCTATCAATCAATGCAAAACACAGTGAGCCAGATATTCAGAAAGCTTTTTTAACAAGTACTATCATAGTGTTAAACAGTTAATATCCACTAAGGTTTATATAAAGTTAACGTTTGAACCTCTTCAAAACTTTTCGCTTCAACATCAATCAAACCCAAATCATAAAGCGCTTTACCTGCATCACCTGGAGCAAAATGCTGCACAAACCATGGGTATTTTTGATCAGAGAGTTGATTTACCAAATCGACTATTTCAGTGGTGCAATTCTTAAAAAACAAATGATATAACTCGGGTTTTTTATCTAGTTGATTAGTTCGTTGTGCGGCAACCTTAAACAGATTCTGCACCTCTGTTGGCTTTGCCTTAACTGGATAAATATACACATCCTCGTCACGCATCTGGCGCAGGCCTACAAGATCACTATGACTACCCAATAGATAAATCACTTCAAACTTAGCCGTTAATCCACCTAATAATGAATAATATTCATCCTGTTCTTTGCGTGCTTCTACAGAAAGACCCACTACCGTCTTATCTTTTAATTCGAAAAGTATAAACAAATGCGCAATTTCAGTGATTGCTGAAAAATGCGATACAGCGACTTTGAGGGTTTGGATTTCGGACAAAGGAAAATTAAGCGTGCGATAACCTTGCTGTTCTATTTGTTTTTGCGCCTGTTTTGAATTGGAAGGAGTTTTATCGATTTTAGCCCAGTCTATATCCCGATAATTCTTGATCTGGACTTGATCACTGTTAATTTTTACTGAAGGACTTCTGGCATTACCTAACGACCAACTACTGCTAGAGGAAGGTGATTTAACGAAGTAAATGATTGCGCTAATGATGGTTAAAACCACCATTAGCAACACTATGGTTTTTAATAATTTACGGGCAAGTACCAATGATTGATTCCCGTTAAAAAGCTACTTAGCACTCTCTGGCAAAGTAATGTTTAATTCCAACACATCGAAATCATCGCCCTTTTCTACATTCACATTCACATCACTATCTGAAACATGTACGTATTTACGAATCACCTGCACTATCTCATCACGTAGCTTTGGTAAGTAATCTGGTGATTTTTTCGATTTATCAGCATGCTCATGCGCGATTAAAATTTGCAAACGTTCTTTCGCCAAATTAGCTGTATTTTTATTCTTCTCTTTCTTAAAGAAATTAAATAAACCCATTATTCTGTCTCCAATTCTCTGTGCTTAACCAAAAAGCTTCTTGAAGAAGCCTTTCTTTTGCTCAACATCGATAAATCGCAGTGGCAGTTCTTCGCCAAGGAAACGGGCAACCACATCTTTATAAGCTTGACCAGCCTCACTGTCTTTATCCATGATTACCGGGTTACCACTATTTGAAGCTTGTAACACTGTACCTGACTCAGGAATGACACCGATTAAAGGAACCGATAAAATCTCAACGATATCATCCATACCCAACATGTCACCACCTTCAACGCGATCTGGAGAATAACGAGTAATAAGAAGATGCTCTTTAATTGTTCTGCCTTCTTCCGCCGCTTTTGAGCGGCTTTGTAAAATGCCCAGGATTCGATCAGAGTCACGTACCGATGAAACTTCAGGATTAGTAACAATAATTGCTTCATCTGCAAAATATAGCGCCATAAACGCACCTTTTTCTATACCTGCAGGAGAATCGCAAACAATGAATTCGAATTCATCTTTTAATTCATTAATAACACTTTCAACACCCTCTTTGCTTAAGGCATCTTTATCACGTGTTTGTGAAGCAGGGAGGATGTAAAGATTATCTACACGTTTATCTTTAATGAGTGCCTGTTTTAGCGTAGCTTCACCGTTGATTACATTAACGAAATCATAAACAACACGGCGTTCAACACCCATGATTAAATCAAGGTTTCGTAAACCCACATCAAAATCAATAACTGCCGTTTTATGGCCTTTTGCTGCCAAGCCAGCGGCAAACGCTGCACTTGAGGTGGTTTTTCCAACGCCACCTTTACCAGATGTAACAACAATTACTTTACTCAATTTCTAATCTCCCTTATATCGATTTTAGAGAACTGTGCACGAGAAAGATCTCAGGCAAAAGTCTCTTTGTAATTCCTAAATTCTAATTTAATTTGGCGAGTCAAGGCGCCAAAGGTTCAATAATTAATTTCTCACCATCCAGTCTAATCATGGCTGGTTTTCCTTTCAATTTTGTATCGCTTTCATCCAGTAATTGGTAACGACCTGCTATAGCAATTAGCTCAGCTTGAAGTGATTGACAGAAAATTCGCGCCTGCTCGTTGCCTCTCGCACCAGCAAGTACTCTTCCGCGTAATGCTCCATAAACATGAATACTGCCATCAGCCATAATCTCTGATCCAGCACTGGTTTGCGCTAATACAGTCATATCAGCATCAGCAGCATAAACCTGTTGTCCCGAGCGAACTGGTCGATCTATCGTTAGTGATTTAATTCCCACAGGCGCTGGTTGTGGTGTCGCTTGTTCTACAGACTCTTGTTGTGCCGGAGCTGTTTCTTTTGATTGGGGTTGTTCTTGTGGTTTTGTTGTAGCTGTTTCAGTTGTAGTTCTACTTTCACGCATAATGGCCCAACCAGCATTGATTAGTTGCGTATTCATAACGGCAGGATTATTGCGGATGCCAACTGGAATAAAACCAAGATCCAAAAGGCTTTGACGAAGTAATAAAAAATCAAATTGTTCTGCTGTTTCAACTAAAGCTGCACAGTCTACAATAATCGGACTCTGCATAAAGAACTGCGGTGCTTCATCTCTTTTTTGCTCAAGTTCGGCACAAAGTGTTTGCAAATCAAGCCCTTGCAAATACAAGACATTGAGCATCGACATTTCACCTTTTAGCTTCATATTTTGCTACTCTTTAGAACAGAATAAATTACAGTGTTTAAAGTCGTGCATCATATACGAGACTGAGTTTTTTATCATCGCTAATCTTACTTTTTAACGTTACAATCACGCGTTTTTTGCACCCTATCTCTTCGTATAAAATGTCTGCACGTACGCTACACCCGCATTACCCTGATAAAGCATCCAATATAACCAGTTGGAGTCAGTTGCACGGTTGTGCTCAGGATTTATTGATATCTAATGCAGCGCAAGAATATAAAGGTCTAATTGTTGTTATCACACCAGATAGTCATAGTGCGTATAGCCTCGAAGCTAATATAAATTTCTTTCTAGGAAATAAATCAGGCAGTAAAGACTCAAACATTTCTAATCAAAGCATCCAGGTACATATATTTCCAGATTGGGAAACACTGCCTTACGATGTGTTCTCCCCGCATGAGGATTTAATCTCTGACCGCCTCAAAACCTTAAGCCAGCTCAATAGGATTGAACACGGTGTATTAATCGTGCCCGTATCAACCTTGATGCAACGTTTAGCGCCAGTTGATTATATTCAAGCCAACTCTTTATTATTTAAAGTTGGCGATACACTCAATATGGAAGTGTTCCGCAAACAGCTGGAAGAGTCAGGCTATCGAAATGTGACGCAGGTGATGGAACATGGCGAATACAGCACCCGCGGTTCTTTAATTGATTTGTTTCCTATGGGTAACGACAAGCCCTACAGAATTGATTTGTTTGATGATGAGATTGAAACCATTCGCAGTTTCAATCCGGAAGATCAGCGTACCATCGAGCAAATACCACAGATCGATTTATTACCAGCGCACGAGTTTCCATTAAATCCCAAAGGCATATCAAAATTTCGTGAAAATTATAGCTTAAAGGTGGGGGGTGACCTTGCGCGCAGCCAGATATACGACAATGTAAGCAATGGTAATGCGCCATCCGGTATCGAGTACTATCTACCCTTATTTTTTGATGAAACGGCAACGCTGTTTGATTATCTTCCTGAAAAAACGCTACTGATCAATACAGACAGCACAAAAGCCGCTGCAGAGACGTTCAATAAACTGATAGAAGATCGATACGAACAACGCCGACACGATATCGAAAGACCATTATTGCCACCGCAAGATTTATTTCTCGATACAACAACGCTGTTTGATCAGATTTCACAATATCGTCGCATTGAAACCCATCATTTCGAGCAACCAAAGACAGATAAAAACAAAGATAATAATTACAATTATCCGGTAAGCACTCTACCGTCATTATTGATTCAAGGGCGCTCTGAAACTCCATTAATTCTACTCAATCAATTCCTGGCTCAATTCGGTGCTGAAACAAAAGGGCGCGTATTATTTACCGCCGATTCCGCAGGCCGTCGTGAAAACCTGCTTGGCCTACTGCGAGATAATCGCTTTAAAGTCGAAGTATTTAAAAGCTGGGAAGCATTCATCGCGTCTGACGCAGAAATGGGATTAGCTGTTGCCCCGATGGAAAATGGTGTCTGGATTAGAAGCCATGAAAGTTCTGATTCACTCGCGATCATTCCTGAAGCGATGCTGCTTGGACAGCAGGTACAACAGAAACGCCGCCGACAAAAACCGACTCGTGATGCCGATACGATAATTCGGAATCTCACTGATTTAACAGAAGGCGATCCGGTGGTGCATGAAGAACATGGTGTGGGTCGTTATCAAGGCATGCAGACACTCACCACGGGTGGCATTGAGCAAGAGTTTATTCTGCTCACCTATGCCAAAGGCGATAAACTTTATGTGCCGGTTTCCTCATTGCATCTTATTAGTCGCTATACCGGTGTCAGTGCAGAACATGCACCGCTACATACACTAGGGACAGAACACTGGGATAAAGTCCGTAAAAAGGCAGCGCAAAAAGCACATGATATTGCAGCTGAGTTATTAGAAATTCACGCACGTCGCGCGGCACAAAAAGGCCATGCTTTTCCTTTTAATGAGCTCGAATACCTGGCATTCGCAGATACCTTTCCGTTTGAAGAAACTCCCGATCAGGCACTTGCTATCGGAACGGTAATCAAAGATATGACTTCTGCACAACCGATGGATCGTGTTACCTGTGGCGATGTGGGCTTTGGTAAAACAGAAGTGGCGATGCGTGCAGCCTTTGTTGCGGCTAACTCTGGCAAACAAGTGGCGATAATTGCACCAACCACGCTTCTAGTTCAACAACACACGAAAAATTTCCGCGATCGTTTTGCAGATTGGCCGTTTAAAATTGGTTCTTTATCGCGTTTTAAAACCGCCAAAGAAACCAAACAAACGATTGCACAAATGGTTTCTGGAAACATCGATATTGTTATCGGTACTCATAAGCTATTACAAAAAGATATCGACTTCAAAGACTTGGGGCTAGTTGTTGTCGATGAAGAACACCGCTTCGGTGTGCGCCATAAAGAACAATTAAAAAAACTCCGCGCCAATGTCGATATGTTGACACTAACCGCAACACCCATTCCGCGAACACTAAATATGTCTTTGTCTGGCTTGCGTGATTTATCGATTATTGCGACACCACCTACGCAACGTCATTCAATTAAAACATTCGTACACGAATGGGATAAAGCACTGATACAGGAGGCCTGCGCGCGTGAGTTAGCGCGTGGTGGTCAGATTTATTTCTTGCATAATGAAGTCAAAACCATCCAGAAAATGACGGATGATTTAGCTGCCATTTTGCCCGATACCAAAATACGTTTTGCCCACGGCCAAATGCCAGAACGCGAACTCGAAAGCATCATGAGTGATTTCTATCACCAACGTTTTCAGGTACTCGTCGCAACCACCATTATCGAAAGCGGCATCGACGTACCGACCGCGAATACCATTATCATTAATCGCGCTGATAAACTCGGTTTGGCGCAGCTACATCAAATCCGTGGTCGTGTCGGGTCGTTCACACCATAAAGCCTATGCTTACCTGATAATTCCGGGTAAAAAACTCATTTCAGCCGATGCTAAAAAACGTCTGGAGGCGATAGAATCACTGGAAGATTTGGGCGTTGGTTTTACCCTGGCTTCTCACGATTTAGAGATTCGTGGCGCCGGTGAATTACTGGGTGATGATCAAAGTGGTCAGATTCAGGAAATCGGTTTCAATATGTATAACGATTTACTGGAACGCGCGGTTAAAGCACTCAAATCCGGAAAACTACCCGGATCTGGATGGACGCGAAACACGCACCACCGTAGACCTTGGCATGCCCGCACTAATCCCTAGCGATTACCTGCCAGACGTTCACAATCGACTCATTATGTACAAACGCATCGCCAGCGCCAAAGATGCAGATGCGCTGCGTGAATTACGTGTCGAAATGATCGACCGATTTGGACTAGTTCCAGACCCGGTTAAAAACCTGTTTGAAGCAACCAGACTCAAACAAATCGCACAAGAACTCGGCATTTTAAAACTCGATATGGGCGAAGAAGGCGGCGCGTATACTGTTTAATGAAAAACCCAATATCGACCCCGTGAAAATAATGCAACTCGTGCAAAAACGCCCATGGGAATTCACCATCAAAGGCCAGGACAAACTGTACTTTGAATACGAACCCATGATGGAGCTAGACCAGCGCGTGCAATGGGTCAAAAGGCTGTTTAATGAGATTAAAAATGGGGGATACTTAATATGTGTCACACCCCGTACTTTTAGCACTGTTTTTGTAACTGAACACCTGAACCAAAAAAGGCAGGAGCTTACTCCGTCCTTAAATGAAAGGT
>CAVXCT010000006.1:0-18769 GCA_963760355.1 uncultured Gammaproteobacteria bacterium
CGGTCAAATATAAAAAAAGCCCACTCTGTCGAGCGGGCTTTTTTTGAATATGGCGGAGAAGGAGGGATTCGAACCCTCGATACCGGTAAAGGTATACACGCTTTCCAAGCGAGCTCCATCGGCCACTCGGACACTTCTCCTGAGGGGGCGCAGTTTATTCTGTTTTTATAAAAGTGACAAGTTTGCTGTATCTTTTCAGTCTCTTTGACGAGAAAAAGTGCCTAAAAGGTGGGGGGTGTCATTTTTACTGTTTAAATCAATAATTATCAATGACTCATGTCTGGACGATTGGACGTGCTTATGCAATTATTACCAATCCCTTTTAGCGATAGTTAAAGCACTTTCTCATGAATCAACAAAGCTCTACAAATAGCCCAGAACTTAGAAAAGAATATCAAGAATTACTCGATTATGTCCCTGCTGATGGCCTTCTAAAAGGTCGGGTGATTCTGGTAACGGGTGCGGGCTCAGGGATTGGTAAAGCCATCTCATTAGCTTATGCGCGTTTTGGCGCAACGGTCGTGTTATTAGGGAAAGCACTCAAAGAATTAGAAGTCGTTTACGATGAAATTGAAGACTGCGGATACCCTGAGCCAGCAATTTATCCATTGAATATGGAAGGAGCAACGGTTAAAGATTATCAGGACATGGCAACAACTTTCGAGGAAAAACTGGGTGGGCTTGATGGTATTGCTTTAAATGCAGGCTGGTTACCCGCATTTATTCCTTTCAAAGAATACGATATAGAGCTGTGGTCGAAAACCATTACAGTTAATTTACACGCGAATTTTTTAATCACACAAGCGTGTTTGCCATTACTGGAAAACGCTGCAGATGCGTCCATAATTTTTTCTGCCCATGATTCCCGTAAAGCCTATAACGGGGCGTTCGGTATTGCTAAAGCGGGCTCACAGGCGATGATGGATATTCTTGCTGACGAGTACGATGTTGCGGATAATTTTATTCGGGTAAACAGCATTGATACTGGCCCGGTAGATACCCAGATGCGCCGAATGAATTTCCCCGGTGAAGATATGACGACGGTGGTTAAACCTGAAGCATTGGTTGGGCCTTATCTGTACTTTATGGGTCCAGATGCGAAACAACGTACCGGCGAGAAAATAAATTTTGGAAAACTTGCTGCTGATACCAAATGGCCAGGCGCTTAATCTTTTATAGTTATTGTCTAGCTATTGATGAAACAAGATAATATTTTTGCAAGTAATCAAAAGGTTGTTGATTTCGCTTTTGATGATGCGGTGGCGGATGTATTTCCCGATATGATCCGTCGTTCTGTTCCTGGTTATGAAACTGTCATCTCATTATTAGGTGTCCATGCAGGTCAATACGCCAAAGACAAAAGTAATGTGTATGATCTTGGTTGCTCTTTAGGAGCAGCTACTTTAGCGATGCATCGCCAAACGTCTTCACGAAAGCTTAAACATATTTGTATCGATAATTCAGAGGCGATGGTAAAGCGCTGTGAATCTCGTTTGACTCGTCATATGCCAGAATCTGATTTAGAAGTACTTTGTGAAGACATCGAAAAAACGCATATTACCAACGCTTCATTGGTGGTGATAAATTTCACTTTACAGTTTCTTGCACCGGAATCACGTTTTGAATTGTTGAAAAAGATATATGATGGCATGTTGCCTGGTGGAGCTTTGATTTTATCAGAGAAGATCATTTTTGATGATGAACAAGAAAATCAACAGCAAATCGAGTGGTATCACAATATGAAACGTTCGAATGGCTATAGTGACCTTGAGATTAGCCAGAAGCGTGCGGCCTTGGAGAACGTACTAGTTCCAGATACCTTGGAACAGCATCAACAGCGTTTGCAACAGGCAGGTTTTACCGAGTCTTATCAATGGTTTCAGAGTTTTAATTTTATTTCATTGGTGGCGCTTAAAAGTGCTGTTGAAGCCTGAATGAATCAATCCTCGAAGAATAAAGAAAATAGTTTATCCAAATGATCATCAACTTCGAAAGCTTATATGTTGATCTAGTAGAGAATGATTTTTGCCAATGGCGAGAATCACTGCCTCAGCAATTTGCAGCAATTTTTCAACAAAGACAACACGGCAAGAAACAAGAGTGGCAAACCATTCTTCAGCAACTTCCAGAAATTAAAGCCTCAAGCATGGATATTGCTAGCGATAAGGTTCGCATAGGAGCAAAGCAAGATTGTGATGATGCAACTGGAAAACAATTGCTTGCGCACCTCAAAAACCTGCATCCCTGGCGAAAAGGCCCTTATGAATTGTTTGGCATTCATATCGATACCGAATGGCATTCGGATTGGAAGTGGCAAAGAATTCAGCCACATTTAACGCCTTTAAAGAATCGCCGCGTTCTTGATGTTGGCTGTGGTAATGGTTATCACATGTGGCGTATGCTGGCTGAGGGCGCAAAACTGGTTATTGGGGCGGATCCTAGTCAGTTTTTTCTGGTGCAATTTCACACTTTAAAAAAATATGCTGGCGAACACCCGATACATCTTTTGCCCTTTAAGGGCGAAGAGCTTCCTGCATTTAACAAGGTATATAAAGGCAGGGGCTTTGATAGCGTTTTTTCAATGGGGGTTTTATATCATCGTGTTTCACCTATTGAACATTTACAAGAACTCAAAAGCTTTTTACGTGCAGGTGGCGAATTAGTGTTAGAGACTTTGGTTATTGAAAATGAATCGAATCCAGATGCTCATGAACTGTTATTACCCGAAGATCGCTATGCAAAAATGCGAAATGTGTGGTTTTTACCCACCCCCCCACTTTTAGTAAGAATGTTAGAAAGAGTCGGTTTCAAAAATGTTCGTGTGGTGGATATCAATCAAACCAGTATCGAAGAACAACGCCAGACAGACTGGATGAAATTTGAATCATTGGCTGATTTCCTTAGTCCTGGCGATCACAATAAAACCATTGAAGGTTATCCTGCACCAAAGAGAGCCGTTGTTATTTGTAACAGTTAAATTCCGTATTTTCAAAAAGTGGCAAGCCGAAGCGTAGCCGAGACAATGTTGAAGCGTAGCGACAACATTCCGAAGGACGAGGTTTGTTTTTATAATAATAAAAAACCTCGTAAAAGTAGGGGGGTGATTCGACAAACTCATCAGAACTGACTTTTTATAATCACTATTTCTACACTTAAGCCCTGGTTTTTGATACTGTGTGCACTCTTAATAATACCAAAACAAGTTCAATCAATATGACTCAAATTATTGCCGTTGCTAATCAAAAAGGTGGTGTTGGTAAGACAACCACCAGCGTTAATTTAGCAGCCTCTTTGGCGGTTATTAAACGTCGTGTTTTGATTGTTGATATGGATCCACAAGGCAATGCAACCACTGGTATAGGTCTGGATAAGCATAATATGCCGGTGTTTTTAAGCGATGTATTGCTGGGAGACGCCAAGGTTGGAGATGCTATACAAACCGTAGCAAATATCTCGGTAGCTGGTTTGGCCGGTGGTCCTGATTTAACCATTGCTGAACTTGAAATGATGAAAATGGATGATCGTGAATACCGTTTACAAAAGGTATTGCAATCGATCAAAGAAAATTACGATTACATCATTATTGATTGCCCGCCTTCACTCAATATGTTGACAGTGAATGCCCTGGTAGCAGCCAATGGCGTGTTAATTCCTATGCAATGCGAATATTATGCGTTGGAAGGGTTATCGGCATTGATCGGGTCAATTGATACCATTCGCAACAATTCTAATCCAAAACTTGAAATTATTGGATTATTAAGAACCATGTATGATCCGCGCAACAATCTGTCTCGCGATGTTTCTAATCAATTAGCCCAGCATTTCTCTGAGATTTTGTATAATACATCTATTCCGCGCAATATACGTTTGGCAGAGGCGCCAAGTCATGGTTTACCCGCATTAATGTATGATAAGCGATCAAGTGGTGCATTAGCTTACCTGGCACTAGCAGCTGAAGTTATTCGTAAAGAATCTGCTCGACAAGCAGCTTGAATGATACCTGCTGTAATGCTATCTAGATTTGTGATATCCAACTTTAGTTGTGACACTTAAAGCTAAATACTAAATACCAGCAACTGGCAAGGAAGTTTATTATGGTAAAAAAACCAGGATTAGGTCGTGGCTTAGACATGCTGCTGAGTTCAGCTGCGAAAGATAATACTGCGAATAAAGATAGCGAATTAAAGAAACTGCCGGTTGAAAAAATCAGAAAGGGTGAGTATCAGCCGCGATTATCGATTGACCCAGATGCACTGCAAGAACTGGCAGAATCAATTAAGGCACAAGGGCTGGTTCAGCCTATTGTGGTTCGTAGAATCGATGGTGGGGAATATGAGTTAATCGCTGGAGAGCGTCGCTGGCGAGCGTCTCAAATTGCGGGCATGCATACGATTCCTGCGATTATCAGAGATATTCCAGACCAGGCTGCGGCTGCAATGTCTTTAATTGAGAATATCCAGCGCGAAGATCTCAATCCATTAGAAGAAGCAATCGCAATGAGTCGACTGATTGCTGATTTTGGATTAACCCATCAGCAAACTGCCGAATCAGTAGGACGTTCCAGAGCGGCAGTGAGTAATTTGTTGCGCTTATTGGATTTGGAAGAGACCACCAAAGAATTATTAGATTCTGGCAAACTTGATATGGGCCATGCTCGTGCGCTACTGGCTATCTCAGGTATGAAACAAATTGAAACGGCACATATTGTTGCCAGGAAAGAGCTCTCGGTAAGAGAGACTGAAAAGCTTGTTAAAAAGATTGTTAGCCCTGAGCAAGCGGCTGATAAAAAAGCTCCCGTAAAGAAAGCGCTGGAAGTACAAAAACTAGAAGAATCTTTATCTCAAACTCTTGGTGCTCAGGTAGCTATTCAATATAACAATAAAGGCAAGGGCAAGTTAGTGGTTGAGTACAATAATCTGGATGAGCTTGACGGCATTCTGGAACATATTAAATAAATTAAGAAACTAAAAGTTAACAGATCATAAGTTACTTCCTATGGACGCAGAAATCTTATTTTTTATGACCGAGAAAGATCAGTCCGAATTTCTAAGCTTTGCTGAAAAAAGTTGTGACTCTATAGTAAGTCAGAATTGCATATATGAATTTATTGTCGGTGACTGCAAATTACTTTTTACCCCTTCAATATCAGAAAAAGATACCTTGTATTGTGGCAAGTTAGAGATAAGGCTTGGACGTTCTGAATTTAATTGTAATGACCAGGAAAAAACAAAATCAGCCTTTAGAAAATTCAGAAACTATCTAAAGAAGGGCTATTGGAGCCGCTTGGCTTATGAGAACAACAATAAAAAAGGCAAGTTAACACCGTCCCGAAATCACTGGCTTGGTCCAGATGCAAAACAATGGAAAGAGGCGGATGCTAAAAACCATACTCTTAAATTATCTAAAACGAGCTGGATGGAATTTGATATCGGTTTTTAAAAAAATCAGATTACTTGCAAGGTTTAAACCTGGTTTTAAGTACTCTGGAGAAATCTAAAATTGTTTCTCTAACTCTTCTTTTATTCTATCCCTAAGTATTGTTTTTAAGTCTTTGTTATCATTTTTTTTGTTATTTGTATTACCAGGGGCAGGTGTGTTTGCTGCAATAGTAAAAGTCTGGATTGTAGTTTCCCTGGAATTTACCTTTATTACTTCGCTGCCACTAAGACCTTGATAACTCACTTTGATTGTATGCCTTCTGGGCGCTAATTCAAATTGTCCGACCGAGACGTTATTGGCTCTCGCAACAATCCTGCCCCTCATGTCGGTAACCGTTAAGTTACCCTTTAAAGGTCGTCCAGCTTCATCAATGATTATGCTCCTCAAGAAACCTTTTACAATTCCCGGAGCGCCACCAAAATCACTGCTGTTAAAAATTAATCGGGTATTCTGGTTTTGTCTGATTGTTACTCTTTGCTGGCGTCGTTTATTTTTATGAATCGCCGTTACATTATAGGCACCCGTATCTAATTTAAAGTTACCCGATGTTACACCGGTCAGTTCAACAATTTTTTTTCCCGCTTTTGTAGTAACAATGAAATGGGTTTTAAGGTTTTGATTCGACGCATTTTGGTTGTTACCAGCTCGCATTTGCACATTTAAAAAACCACTAGGGATAATGCCTGGATTATTTGGCTTGGCAGGTTTTGGTGGTGCCAGAACCACGGGTTTTTCTGCTGTATTCGCGAGAACACTTTCCATCATAAAGGTTTCATTTAGTTGCTGGTTGGCAGTAATACGAAGGGTCTTAACATTGTTTTTTCTGTTTTTAGAACGCACCGTAACTTTATATACTCCCGGAGGTAACTGGAAGTTTGCGGAATCTACATAGGTTTTTTTATCCAGGTGTTTGCCGCTAGGCGTTTGAATATAGATATTGGATTTTATGGGTCGATTATCAGCTGCATTTCTTGCAAGAATAGTTATGTTGGCATTTTCAATAGCGGCTGGTTCGGTCTGGTCAGGAGTAGCTTCTATCTGATCTTGGGAAGTATTTTCAACGGGGGGTTGCTCAGGCTCGACTGCTTTAATCGTGACATTGTCTGATATTTGAGTACTTTCGTTACTTGATTTATTGGCTGCCGTTTGTGGGGCATCAAAACGGAAAATTTCATTCAGTGATTTACCCGCGATTACTCTGATATTTTTATTAGATTGGCCTTTAGGGCCTACCACGCGAATTTTATAATTGCCTTGAGTTAAAGAAATTTCGGTTTTAGTAACGGCTTTTAATTGCTGAACGATATTACCTTGTGCATCGGTAATCGATATATCAGCATTAACTGGATTACTTGAGCGGGTATCGAATACACGAATCAAAACACGACCTTGAGCTGCAGCTTCCTGTAGCTTAAAAGTCTCTTCTGTAGATTCACCTGCTTCCACAACAATAGTCCGGAAGTCACTGATATCTCCGCTTCTAACCGTGACTTTATAACTGCCAGCATCTAGTTTAAATAAACTATTCGTTACATTATTTCGTGAAGCAACCGTCTCGCCATTTTCCTTTTGTACAATGAAATTTGAGCGAACCGCGTTATTATCTGCTCTTGTTGAAACTGCAGAAACCTGCAATATCCCTATCGTTGAGGGAGGCTCAAGTTCAAACACTTGATCTAATTTAGCATCGGCAGTTATCTTTAGTTGCTGGGTTTTTTCTACAGTGGTAACAGGGCGCCCTGACTGATTAGGTGTTTGAACTAAGGTCGCAGTTATTTTGTATTCGCCAACAGGCAATCTGTAAGAGGCGGTATTTGCATTAAGTGTTTCGGCTATTTTTACATTATCGTTATCAAAAATGACAAAGCCTGCGTTTAGTTTTTCTTTATTTTCCGGATTAATAGAACTAACCGTTAGCATTCCATACTGTATTTCGGGTTCTTGTTCTTCCTCTCTCTCTTTCTCTCCCTCTAGTACAGGTTTTTCGTCGCTATTAGTTGGAGGGATTGACTCATCTGCTAAGCCATCGACGTTTATTTCAGTCTGATTAGAGCTAATCCCACCAGTTTGTGAATTTTCACCATAAGCATTTGCATTAGTATTGTTTTGCGGATTGATGCTAATGGTCGGGGCTTGAATATTCGAAGCATCTGAGTTTTCAACATTAGTTGACGTAACAGTAGAATTGTCTTTCTCCAGTAAGCTCATTGTTCCTATAATTGCGAGAATCAAAACAATGCCAATTATCATGCCTTTTAACAACTGCGACATTCCACCAGAGCGACTCATAAACAATCCTGTTTTAGTGATTTCCTAAAAGAACAAATAATACAACATTTCGCTTGAAAAGTTATTATTTGACCATACATTTTTCGACATCATTTATTAGAGTTTTTTTAGGATTTATTAGGAAATTAACAATGGCTAAAACAAAAGCTAAAAAAGAGAACATGGAATTTCAAACTGAAGTAAATCAATTGCTTCAATTAATGATTCATTCTCTATATTCAAATAAAGAAATTTTTGTACGCGAACTGATATCTAATGGATCAGATGCATGTGATAAGCTGCGTTTTGAAGCAATTTCGGATGATTCTTTATATGAAGGTGATTCTGAATTACGTATAGAAGTTGAATTCGATGAGGATGCGAATACTGTCACAGTCCGTGATAATGGTATTGGTATGACTCGTGAAGATGTTATCAATAATATAGGTACTATTGCCAAGTCTGGAACAAAAGAATTTTTGTCTAAACTCTCTGGTGATGCGGCTAAAGATTCAAATTTGATTGGTCAGTTTGGTGTTGGCTTTTATTCATCATTTATAGTTGCTGATAATGTAACGTTAACGACCAGAAGAGCAGGGGACAAACCTGATCAAGCAGTAGTATGGGAATCTGATGGTGAAAATGGTTTCTCTTTAGAAGATACAACTAAAAAGACACATGGAACCGAAATCGTTTTACAGCTCAAAAAAGAAGAAAAAGAGTTTGCTAATGATTGGCGTTTACGTTCAATAATTTCTACCTATTCAGATCACATACCTTTGCCAGTAAAAATGCTTAAACGTGATGAAGAAGGCAAGCTCACGAATGAGTGGGAAGTTGTTAACAAGGCAAATGCACTTTGGACGGAATCTAAAAGCAACCTCAAAGACGAAGATTACCAGGAATTCTATAAGCACATTGCTCATGACTGGGAGAATCCATTAGCCTGGAGTCATAATCATGTAGAAGGAAAGCTAGAGTATAAATCTCTGCTTTATATTCCTTCTAAAGCACCTTTTGATCTTTGGGAGCCAGAGCAAAAAAATGGTATTAAGCTATATGTGCAACGTGTTTTTATCATGGATGACACCAAAAACTTAATGCCTCACTATTTGCGTTTCGTTCGTGGTGTGGTCGATTCTAATGATTTACCTTTGAATGTATCCAGAGAGATCTTGCAGAGTAATCAAGTTGTAGACTCTATGCGTAAAGCTTCAGTAAAGAAGGTTTTAGGCTTACTGGAAAAGATGGCAAAAAATGAGAAAGAAGATTACCAGAAGTTCTGGGATGAATTCGGGCGTGCCTTAAAAGAAGGTCCGGGTGAAGATATGGCGAATAAAGAACAAATCGCCAAATTATTACGTTTCTCATCGACTAATACAGATGATGAAGAACAAACAGTGACTTTGGAAGACTATGTTTCTCGCATGAAGGAAGAGCAGGAGCATATCTATTACATAACTGCTGAAACCTTTGCTGCAGCAAAAAATAGCCCTCATTTAGAAGTTTTCCGTAAGAAAGAAATTGAAGTACTATTGCTAAGTGACCGGGTTGACGAATGGCTAGTCAGTGGTTTACAAGAGTTTGATGGCAAGAAACTTCAATCAGTTGCTAAAGGTGAGCTCGACCTAAGCAAGTTCGATACCGAAGAAGATAAGAAAGAGCAGGAAAAAGCGGATAAGAAAGCTGACGGTATCATCAAACACCTGAAAGAAGTATTGGGTGAAAAAGTTGAAGACGTGCGTGTTTCGCATCGCTTGACCTCATCTCCATCGTGTATTGTATTAAACGAACAGGATATGGCGCTTTATATGCAAACGCTAATGAAACAAGCTGGTCACGACATGCCATCGAATAAACCAGTTCTGGAAATTAATCCAACACATCCTTTGATTGAACGTATGGAAGCAGAAACCGATGATGAGCAGTTTTCTGATTGGGCTGCGATATTATTCGACCAAGCTTTGTTGGCGGAAGGCGCACAGCTTGAAGATCCAGCTGGGTTTGTAAATAAGCTCAACAAATTAATGCTAAAGATGTCTTAGCTTTAATAGTATGTCATAAGTTAGAGTAATAGTGTTCAAAGTCATAGACTTTGAGCACTGAATGTAAATAATCAAGAAAAATAATAAATGAAAAGTCTTTTTAGATACTCATTAAAATTCGGTAAAGTAATCCTGAAGAATTTCTGAATTAGAGTAAGAAAATTAACTTCTTAGAAAATACTGATTAGATTTTAGTGTAAATTACGATTTTTTATGATGGTAACAATACTCAAACTCTTTTATTGGATGTGAAAACGAACTTAGAAGTGATTAAACGATTGATCTTTCTTGAGAAGATTTCTCCATAGAACCATTAAAATGAAACCAATAATTGCACCACCGACGTGTGCAAAATGTGCAACGCCACCACCAAATAGTGAAAAACCTGTAACACCCGAAAATAAGTCGATACCGATTAGTACAGGTACAAAGTATTTTGCTGCAATTGGATAGGGTATAAAAATCAGCATCAGTTTAGCATTGGGGAAGGTTAAGGCGTAAGCTACCAACACACCGTAGATTGCACCTGAAGCACCTACCATGGGTGCATGGTAGATGTTTAGCATTGTACCTGCTTGTTCAGCGCTTAATATCTTTGGGGGATAAACCTGTTGTTGGATCATGTTGTTTATTTCAGTGCTGCTGACACCCGCATTTAACAGGATGTTATATACTTCGTTAAACTGAAAATGATTGACCGCGGTATAAATCAGCGCAGCTCCGACACCGCAGGCAAAGTAAAATAAGGTAAAACGGGATTTACCCAGGACGTTTTCAAGTTGGGTGCCAAACATCCACAAAGCAAACATATTGAAAAGCAGGTGAGGCACACTCCCATGCATAAACATGTGGGTGACGTATTGCCAGATTTGATAGTTTTCATTCTGTGGAAAGTGCAGCGCAAGTAGGTCATTCAATCCACCTGGATTTCCCGAGCTACCAAGAAATATCACGATGTTTACAGCAATTAGTATATTGACCACGCGCGCCAATAGTTGAAGTGGATGTTGCATTAAAGGGAGCTTCCTAACAGTAGAAGGATGTAGTATAAACTAACGAAAAGGAGAAATTACTATCAAAAATCAACAAAAGCTAATCAGATCTTTATTTTTATTTTTGGTGCTTTCTTTTAGCGCTATCTCCTTAGCTAATACTAGCCAGGATTCGCGTGAACTGGTGAAATTTCCCGAAATCATGCAACAGCATATGATGGCGAATATGCGCGATCATGTAGCCGCGTTAAATGAAATCCTGGAATTAATGGGTAATAACCAGCCCGATAAGGCTGCTGATGTAGCTGAAAACCGCCTTGGTATGAGTTCACTCGATAATCACGGTGCTAGCCATATGGCGAGTATGATGCCCAAAGGCATGCAGACCATAGGTACAAGTATGCATCGTGCTGCAAGTCGTTTTGCATTGAAAGCTCAAGAAGGTGAGTTACTAACAGCTTATAAAACGCTTTCTGATATCACGGCTGCGTGCGTGGCATGTCATACGGCTTATCGGATTCGTTAAACATGCACATTATAGAAATTACCCGTGAACCCGTAGAGTTATACAAAGTTTTAAAATTCGAAGGTATTTTACCCAGTGGCGGTGAAGCGAAACATGTTGTGGCTGAAGGTTTGGTTTCACTAAATGGTGTAGTTGAAACGAGAAAAAGGAAAAAACTGGTAAACGGTGATGTACTTGAGTTTAACGGGGAAGAGTATCAGTTAAATCTGGTATGAGGTTTGACTTGATTGTTAGTGTGAATCATTAATTATATAGAAGTAAACCTGCACAACTCTAGTCATGTAACATAAGGCATGCAGGTTTACTTTTTTAAATTTATTTTATTGCAGGTTTACGGGTGTTCCCATAAACAAGGGAAGTGCTACAGAAGCGATAATAGCCAGTACAAATATGCTAACAGTATAAACGCGCCTACTGTAATCGCCGTGCTATTTGGCGGAGGTTGATGTCCGAAATTATTTTCATCTTGTGTGCCAGGCCAAAAGTAAAAAATCAAAGAAACTATAGGAACTAATAACAATAAAGACAACCAGCCAGTTTTATTGAAATCATGACAGCGTTGGATAGTTAGTAAAACTGAAATAACAACAATACCAATATATAAAGCGATAGCTAAAAAAGGACCAACAAAGGGTATCATCATCAAGATCATCGCAAGAATGCCTCCTGCAAGACCCACACCGATGGTGTACATCAAATAGCGGATTCTTCCAAGTCTTCCGGCTGCTGTAAAAATATTTAAATCACCCACACCACTGGTATCAGTGCCTCGTGTAGTTAGTGGTGCTTGTGGTGTCGCATATGGATTATTAGCAGACATGGCTCTTCCTTTATTTATTATGAAATTGCGGCAAACTATATCCTATGAGATATGAATGTGAGCTTAAATCGATAAAAACAGTTTATATTATGAGTAAAATTAACATTGACGTAAATTGCCTAGCCGAAGCTAAGCGAAGACAATGTCAGAAAGTAATGGTGATCACCCGAAGGCTAAGGTTTTCTTTATATTATAGTAAAACCTAAAGTAGGGGGGTGTCTAGCTTTACTTTACAAAACCTAACTTAAGCATCAAAACAGAATCTATTTAAAAACTCTGTTAAAGTTCTTTCTCATAAGGTCGGTATAAGACATACACTAATAGTTTCTCCTTGAGGATAAATTTTGAAAAGTAATGATATTTTGCGTCGCGTACGTTTTATTTTTGATTTTGATGATTCAAAGATGATCTCTCTAATGAGTTCTGCTGAAGAAAAAGTGACGCGTGCTCAAATCAGTAATTGGATGAAGCGTGATGATGACCCAGCACAACAAGCGCTTCCCGATAGCCAACTCGCACTATTCTTAAATAATTTGATCGAATCCAAAAGGGGTAAGCGCGAAGGTCCTAAACCGCCCGTTGAAAAGCGTTTAAATAATAATCAGGTTTTTATGAAAATGAAAATCGCTCTGGGTTTACAGGCCGAAGAGTCTGGATATTTTGTCTAAAGCCGGATTTAAACTGAGCAAACACGAACTAAGCGCTTTTTTCCGCAAGCCGGGACACAAGCATTATCGCGAATGTAAAGATCAGGTGTTACGCAATTTTCTGCATGGCTTACAGTTAATACATCGCCCGAGAAAACTTCTACTGCACCCGTGTATCAGTGGAAAAAAACACCTGATGATAAAAAATAAACGCCTAAAAATCAGGATGCTTTAACATATAATGGATCTATTAAATTGAACTAAACTATTTTTATAGAAGCTTAATTAACCAACGCAAATAATTAATAATAAATTTAAAACAGAATGAGGATAATGTTATGAATAGTTCACCTTCTAATATTAAACATCGTATATTTCTCGTTCGACTACTCGTAATAGTTTTTATTTCAATCGGATTTACGGTATCCGCTGCAACAAAAGATTTTGAAGATAGCACCCATGTCGAATATCCGGACTGGTTTGTAAAGCCCTTTTCTGGACCTTGCCGAACTGCAATGATGAGGCTTCAACAAAGGGTAAAAAAGGGCTTATGCTTTTATTTACCACCAAAGGCTGTTCTTATTGTGAGCAATTTATTCACCGCAGCCTGAGTGATCCTAAAATTGCCAAACTCGTCCAGAAGAAATTTGATTCAATAGGCATGGAAATTTTTGATGATGCTGAAATGGTAGGACCTGCGGGCGAGACCCTGGCGGTAAAACACTTTGCTAAAAAAGAGGGTGTCGGTTTCGCACCAACACTATTGTTCTACGATAAAAATGGCAAACGGGTATTGCGTCAGATTGGTTATCAAACTCCACAACGATTTTTGCATTTAATGGATTATGTCGCCGACTATCATTATCAATCTCTATCTTTGCGTGATTTTCTTGCGACTAAAATACCGAAACAACCAGCTAAAGACACTTATACCCGTTTGAAAGATGATGCTCTTTTTGATGAGCCGCCCTATATACTGGATCGCAGCCATTTTGCCGCAAGTGAGCCTCTGCTGGTTATATTTGAGAAACCGGGCTGTACTGAGTGTGAGGGTTTTCATAACGAGGTTATGACACTCGAGGATATTAGGGGTACGATGAAACAATTCCAGGTGGTACGCCTCAACGCAATGGATAATAAAACCCCGGTATTAGCACCCGACGGTAAGCGAATTACCCCGTCTCAGTGGTATGAGCAAGCTGAATTTACCCAGCTACCAGCACTTTTGTTTTTTAATGAAGCTGGCAAACAGGTATTAAAAACAGATTCCTTTGTGCGACATCAGCGAGTGCTAAACACGCTTAATTATGTTCTGGAAAAAGCCTATAAAAAAAACTGGACCTACCAGCAGTTTGCTCGATCTAAAGGAATTGAGAGGGATCTGCAACAAGCAAAATAATGGTTAAAAACACACTTAGGTTATAGTATTCCTTTCATTTGAGTTATGACTAGATTTTTTGCAATGAAGCGAGAAAAAACACCTAAAGGTAGGGGGGTGCATCTAAAGTATTTTTATATGAGTTAGTTATACTTGATTACTAAACCGCAACCACTCCTTTGATATGCGGGTGAGCTTCGTAATTTTGTAATTCAAAATCTTCAAATGTAAAGTCGAAAATTGAATCCACTTCAGGATTAATCTTCATCGTCGGCAAAGGTAAAGGTTCGCGGCTTAATTGCAATTCAGTTTGTTCTAAATGATTCGAATACAAATGCGCGTCTCCAAACGTATGAACAAAATCGCCAGCTTTAAGACCTGTCACTTGAGCTACCATCATGGTTAAAAGTGCGTAAGAAGCAATATTAAAAGGCACGCCAAGGAAGATATCAGCACTGCGCTGATAGAGCTGGCAGGAGAGTTTTCCTTCGGCAACATAAAACTGGAAAAAGGCATGGCAGGGTGGCAGTGCCATATTTTCGACTTCGGCAACATTCCATGCACTCACAATAATGCGGCGCGAGTCTGGGGTGTTTTTAATCTGGTCGATAATCATTTGAATTTGATCAATATGTCCACCGTTGGGTGTGGGCCATGAGCGCCATTGAGAACCGTATACTGGCCCAAGATTACCTTCTATTAGCCCATTCATCCCAGATACGACACCGTTTTCTTTGAGGTATTTGATGTTGGTATCACCTTTTAGGGTCACCATAATAGTTCATGAATGATAGAACCCAGATGGCATTTTTTAGTAGTAACTAAAGGGAAACCTTCTGATAAATCATAACGGGCTTGATAGCCAAAAACAGACTTTGTTCCTGTACCCGTTCGGTCTTCCTTAATAGTGCCGTTTTCATAAACGTGACGCATTAAATCGAGGTATTGCTTCATGCTTTTACTTCCTTTTTGCTTCCCGGTTTTGTGTCAGCATTGTTACTTTTGTATGCCCATACCAGCAGTCCGACCCCCTGCGACAATCATTGGTATGGATAACAGCTGTCCTTGTGTAAGCCATTCAATACCGAGGAAATCACTATTATCAGGGACTCTGAAAAACTCTACGGTTGAGCGGTGCAAATCGATAACCAAGTAAAAATAGACCTGAGACTGCACCTAATGGACGCGATTTTTTGGAGAAGAACCATAATATCAGGAATAGCAAAACGCCTTCACCAATAAACCTCATAGAGCTGTGACGCATGTCTGGCCTGATTGTCGACATGAGGGAAAACCATCCCCCAGCGAATATTGGCATAAGGGCGCCCCCAGAGTTCAATATACCGTTAATACAGTTTTCCCATTCTTCCTGCACCTAAACCAATCTGCACCATTGGTGCGATAAGTCACCGAGTTGTAAAAAGCGTAGATCCCATTTTCTGGAAAGTATTAGCATGGCGATTAAAACACCAATTAAACCACCGTGAAAACTCATGCCGGGTTCCCATAATCGAAAAAGTTTCATTGGGTCAGCCATTAGCTCTGAGAATTGATAGAAGAACATTTCGCCAATTCTACCGCCTGCAATAACGCCAATCGCCCCATAAAACATGATGTCATCAACCTGTTCAGGTTTAACTGGGCTATGCGGGCGTCTGGCTCTAATTTTACCTAGAACGAGAAAAGCTAGAAAGCCAATCACATACATTAAACCGTACCAGCGCACACCGGTTGTTTCGGTGAAATGGATGAGGATGGGATCAATTTCGGGGTAGGTGAACATAGGTAAGTTTTGCCAATTAGCAGTCAAAATTTGAGGGGTTAATAAAGAGACATCAAAAGAATAGTTTCTTAAGTTCTTCGCCTGGCTCTGCTACGCGCATAAATGCTTCACCAACCAGGAAAGCATTAACATGGTGATCACGCATCAGTTTTACGTGCTCAGCTGTATGTATACCACTTTCTGTAACTACTATTCTATCAGCTGGTATTTTTTCCAGTAGGTCAAGTGTTGTATCTAATGAGGTTTCAAAATTACGCAGGTTGCGCTTATTCGATTCCCACTAGTGTTGCCTCTAGTGGCAATGAACGCACAAGTTCTTCTTCATCGTGTACTTCAATCAGTACATCCATGCCGAGTTCGCGCGCAAGTTGATAAAGCGATGACATTTGTTCATCGCTTAATACCGCTACGATAAGCAAAATACAATCCGCTCCCAACGCACGAGCTTCATAGACCTGATAAGGGTCTACCATAAAATCTTTACGAATAACGGGTAAATTACAAGCCGCCCTGGCTTGTTGTAAGAACTCATCACTTCCCTGGAAGAAGTCGATATCGGTGAGAAAGACAGGCAACTTGCACCCCCTTTCTCATAACTTCTGGCAATATCAGCAGGAATAAAATTCTCACGCATCACACCTTTGCTGGGTGAGGCCTTTTTTATTTCAGCTATTACCGCTGCTTCTCCATTGGAGATTCGTTGTTGCATCGAATTTACAAAACCACGAACTGGTGACGCATCTTCTGCATTTTTAATGACGTTATTCCGGCTTAGTCTTTGGGTACGTTCTGCTATCTCTTGCTGTTTGCGAAAATGAAGTTTTTTCTTTCAGGATATCAGGTGTATTACTTTCCATTAGTTCCATTTACCATTCGCACAGTTTCTATTAGAACGAGTTTGATTCATTGATTAGGTCGAGTAGTTTCTGGCGTGCCTCTCCTGACTCAATAACTTCCAGTGCACGTTCAATGCCTGCTTTGTGAGATGCGGTTAAGCCCGATACATAGATTGCCGCACCTGCATTCAATGCAACAATATCCCTTGCGGGACTATTGTCATTGTTTAAAACAGAGTTGACCATTGCCAGACTTTCTTTGGCATCTTTGACGCGGATATGGCTGATTGGATACTGGCTGAAGCCAAAGTCTTCAGGTTTAATGATGTATTCTGAAATTGCACCATCTTTGAGCTCTGCCACATAAGTTGGAGAGGATATACTAATCTCATCCATACCATCTTCTGCATGAACCACCATTACGTGGTTGAGAACCTAACTTTAATAGTACTTCTGCAATTGGTCTTACCCAGTCTTTACTAAAAACACCGAGTACCTGGTTGGGTGTCCCCGCAGGGTTTGTTAGTGGCCCTAGCAGGTTAAATAAAGTACGCATAGCGATCAGGAATCCGCCGATTTGTGCATCGGTTGCCTGTCCGGTCATTATCTGGTGCATTACATCAGTCATTTCATCAATGCTGAGGTTTTCTTTTTCAATGGCTTTATTAATTGCTGATTGGATATTCATGTCTGTATTTACGTTATTGATACGTTTCTGGATGGCAGAGAATATTAACATGGAAGTTTTTTAGATGTTAGAGCAATCAACTTCAACTTTCACTCAAATAAAAAATGCCCTAAAAGTAGTGGGGTGACTTTTCCAGGCTTACCAAAAGCCAGAAATGACAAGTCAAATAATTGAGTTAATCGTTTTAAATAACAAAACGATAAGCTCACTAAAGTCCGTCGTAGATTTCGTAAGAAATCATCGACGTACAATGGTTGATATTTGATGAATGAAATTCCAACATCCATAAAATTCAATTAAACGCCCACTGTGAGTCAAAATATGAAGGACTTAGACTTAACAAAGATGCTCCTCTACCATTAACATGCCCCAATGGTAATACTTAAACTGATTTACGATCATGTTAGCATGGAGATTTTTAATCTAAGGGCCCTTTTAATGGAAGACAAGATCGACGGAATATTTTATCCCAGTGAAAATCCTGGTGCACATGAGCGTCACTTAATTCGTCGGAGTAATAATGTGTTGTTTGGAGCGCGCCAAACAGAAGTAGATAGTGACTCATTACAAGAGAACCAGAAAAAAGATCACGATATTCTGCAACAGTTTATGTCTGACTTTCGTGATTTGATGTCTAAAGCCGTTTCTCTTAAACCGAACGAAGATAGCGAAGTCATTCTGGAAGTTAAGGACGGTCTGGATAAAATGTATGCTACTTCAGTGAGTGTTGCAGATGATCAGAGTAGGGTGCAGGAGTCGATTAAAAAACTACTAACAGTGATTATGCAATCTGTCCGTCAGGGAGCAGGTAAAGATGCTCATGCACTTCAAGAATTAGATCAGGAAGAAGCAGCTCGAAAAGCTAATTTTGCATACCTCGAATCAAAACTGGTGGCTGATATTCTCGACCCAGAATCACCAATCGCAAACGATGATTTGGTGCCTACTTTATTATCAGCAGAAAAAGATGATTTGGCTTTGGCAACCCAGTTGTTTGACGAACAACAGATGGGGTTTGTGCTTACTCAAAGTGAGAATTTATTGAATAAGTTAGATGCTGAAGGTCATGATGTGAAACCGGCTGCTGAAAATTTTGTATTTATGGAAGGTTATCTGACTTATCTAAAACAGCAGTTAGATAAGAAATAATTTCAGGAACCAGAAACTGTATTAAGACAGTTTTTGAACCAGTTGCTTTATAAATTTTTCCATATCTGGATAGTTTAGATTAGCTTGACGTTGTTTCTTACCCCACATAGGTTCGGGGGAGAAAAACTATCTTACTTAAAACGAGCCATAATGTGCCAATGAACTTGCGGTACGTAATTGGCAAATGAGGCAATGTTG
>CAVXCT010000007.1:0-190150 GCA_963760355.1 uncultured Gammaproteobacteria bacterium
TCGAAGTAGATAAACATTAAGTAAAAGTTATTATTTAAACTAAGCCAGTTCTACCAAAAGTACCGCCCCTTTCACGCCTACCACTCTAACTGATTTACCAGCTTTACAATCGGGCCCTTGCGCTTTCCATGTCGACTCACCGACTTTTACACGTCCACTGCCATTGATAATAGCTTTTTCGACTTCGTAAGTATTACCCGTGAGTTCATGCTCAAGCTGACTCAAGGTTGGGTCTTCTGTATTCGCTGATTTGCGGCTGAAAAAAGTACGTCCAACCAGAATGGCTGCAATGCTTGCCACAGAAAATAAAATAAATTGTATTTGCCAGCTCATTTCTGGCATTACCAGTATTGCCAACCCAGTTACACCCGCTGCTACACCCATCCACATAAAAAATGCGGCAGGAGAAAATACTTCGAGTATTACTAAAATAATCGCGAAAACCCACCAGTGCCAGAACTGTAGATTATCAAAAAGCCCATGTGTTAAGCCTTCCATTATTTTTCTCCGTTTTTATCAGCGCTACCAAATGTTTCTTTGGTGATTTCAGCAATGCCTGCGATTGACCCCATTAGGCTAGCTGCTTCCATCGGCATCATCACTATTTTGGAATTGTTTGCTGATCCAATATCTTTCAGTGCTTCAGTGTATTTTTGCGCGACGAAGTAGTTGATCGCTTGAACATCACCCTGGGCAATTGCCTGAGATACCATCGCAGTCGCTTTTGCTTCAGCTTCGGCTAAACGCTCGCGGGCTTCGGCTTCTCGAAAGGAAGCTTCTTTTTCACCTTCAGCAGCTAATATTGCTGCTTGTTTGATACCTTCCGCATTGAGAATTTGCGCCGCACGTGTGCCTTCTGCTTCGAGTATCAAAGCACGCTTTTCACGTTCTGCTTTCATTTGTCGACCCATTGATTCTACTAAGTCCGATGGTGGGTTAATGTCTTTGATCTCAATACGTGTGACTTTAATACCCCAAGTCGCTGCTGCTTCATCCACAACCACTAATAATCTAGAGTTTATCTCGTCACGTTTGGAGAGTAGTTCATCCAGATCCATCGAACCCATCACGCTTCGAATATTAGTCATGGTGATATTAAGAACCGCACGGTACATATCGTTTACACGGTAGGCTGATTTTGCTGCATCCATTACCTTGAAAAACACTACGCCATCTGCTGTAACCATGGCGTTATCTTTTGTGATTACTTCTTGCTGAGGTACATCAGTCACTTGCTCCATCATATTCACTTTGGCGCCAATGCCGTCAATGAATGGAATCAGAAATTGAATACCCGGTTTAAGAGTTCGTGTATAGCGTCCAAAGCGTTCTACCGTATATTCCATACCCTGAGGAACACGTTTGACGCCCATTATTATCATAATGATGGCAAATACAACTATGGCAATGGGTAACAATTCCATGAAAATCTCCTGTTAGTTTTTTGTGACATTTGCTCGAAATTTATAACGAGAGAAAAATGAGTGTAATTTTTTAGTTATTTCTTAAAAATTACAGCAATAGCAGTGCTATTAATCTAATTTCTAGGGAGAAACTGGGAAATATAAGCCATTTCTATCCGTTATCAATTTCGCGTAAAGGTTTCTTTATTATTTGAGCGATTAAAATTGATTATATGTTGATCAATCATGGGGGCAAAGCTTATGTTTTTCAAGCAGATTCCGACTGATAGCAGGTGAAAGTGTTCTTGTACAATCCTCGATAAATCGCTAATCTTTTTGTATGGCTCCAAAAAATGAAAATAAACATCTAAAAACATGCTGGATTATTGGTTGCGGTGATATAGGTGAACGCCTTTTCGCGCTATTTGCTGCCCAAGATAAACCTGAACTACCAAGCATAAAAGCCGTAGTTTCTTCAGCTCAATCTGTTCAGAGATGCCAACTGCAAAGCATCGATGCCTATGCACTTGACCTCGATAGCGCCTACTCACTTAGTGGCTTTAACTTTGTTCATTCAGATATCTTTTATTTCGCGCCACCGACACCTACGGGCAATCAAGATCAGCGTTTAAATCGTTTTTTAGATAAGTTAGATAACGCTCAACCTCGCCGCATTGTATTGATTAGTACCACGGGCGTTTACGGTGACAGCTCAGGCGAATGGATAGATGAAAATACGCCAGTAAACCCTAAAGCAGATAGAGCCTTACGACGCTTATCAGCCGAACAAGCATTACAAACATGGTCTAAAAAAACAGGCTGTGAATATATGATTTTACGAGTTCCGGGAATTTACGCAGCTGAGCGGTTGCCAATTGAGCGCCTTAAAAAAGGCTTGCCGGTTATTAATGCGGAGGAAGCGGGTTTCACCAACCGAATCCATGCAGATGATCTTGCACAAGCCTGCAAGGCAGCGATGGAAAGTGACAAAGCAAATGAAATAATAAATGTTACGGATGGTAACCCTAGCACCATGACGGATTATTTTAATCAAGTAGCTGATTTTGCTGGTTTGCCGCGACCACCTCAAATCAGTCTAGCAGAAGCGGAAACGACCTTGAGTGCTGGTATGTTGTCGTATATGCAAGAATCACGTCGAATCAAAAATTATAAAATGCTGGAGTTCTTAAAAATTAAATTAATTTATCCGGATTTAAAAAGCTGCCTAAATAACAATGAAAAGCGCTAAATATAAGCATCCAATCTAGCATTCGCTTTTATCAATCAAAACATTCTAATTATTTAAATAGACCTATTCACCAAACCTACTTATATTATAGAGGTAAGTTGCGTCTGTAACTTTCAATATTAATCATAACAATTTTTATAACCTCATTTATAATTAAAAGGAGAAAAATTATGTCTCTTAAAGGAACCAAGACTGAGCAAAACCTAAAGGATGCTTTTGCAGGTGAATCTCAGGCAAACCGCCGTTACTTATACTTTGCAGCAAAAGCTGACGTAGAAGGATACAACGATGTAGCTACTGTTTTCCGTTCAACTGCTGAAGGTGAAACAGGCCATGCACACGGACATCTTGAATATTTAGAAGAAACGGGTGATCCAGCGACTGGCCTTCCATTTGGCCCGACTGCTGAAAACCTGAAAACAGCGGTTGCTGGTGAAACTCATGAGTACACAGATATGTACCCGGGTATGACCAAGCAAGCTCGTGAAGAAGGCTTTGACGAGATCGCTGACTGGTTTGAAACTCTTGGCAAAGCGGAGCGTTCACACGCTAACCGTTTCCAGAAGGCACTAGATAACCTAGACAGCTAAAATCACTTCTGATCGATTAGATTAGCTAAAAAGACACCCCCCTACTTTTAGGCACTTTTTCTAAATAACCATTTAAAAGTAGGGAGGGGTTTTTCTCTATATCTTTAAAGCATATAACTAAGAAAAAAGGTTAATACCTATGGCAGTTCGCGAAGGCAACCTGGAAGCACCCACACGACACCCTTTAGACTGGAAAAATCCTGATTTTTATGACGAAGACAAACTCAACGAAGAGCTTGAGCGTGTCTTTGATATCTGTCATGGCTGTCGCCGTTGTGTAAGCCTATGTGATTCGTTTCCAACTTTATTCGACCTGGTTGATGAATCAGACACCTTTGAAGTCGACGGTGTTGACAAGAAAGACTACGTTAAAGTGGTTGATCAATGCTATCTCTGCGACCTTTGTTATATGACAAAGTGTCCTTATACACCTCCACACGAATGGAATGTCGACTTCCCTCACCTAATGCTTCGCGCTAAAGCTATCAAACATAAAAAAGGTGATTTTAAAACCCGCGATAAATTTTTATCGGCTACCGACAAAGTCGGAAACCTTGCCGGAATTCCTGTTGTTTCAACGATTGTTAACACAGCTAACCAAAATGGTTTAGCAAGAAAAGCACTACAAAAAATTCTAGGCGTGCATCCTGATGCAATTTTGCCTAAATATCATAGTAAAACAGGTAGAAAGCGTATTTCATCAACTATTGAAGAAAGCAAAAGCACTCACGCTAATGCTAGACAAGCGGGACGCACCACAGGCAAAGTAGCTATTTTTGCCACCTGTTACGGCAACCGCAATGAGCCACATCTGTTAGAAGACTTGGGCAAAGTACTGCATCACAATCAGATCGCTGTTTCTCTGGTTGATAAAGAAATGTGTTGTGGCATGCCAAAGCTTGAACTGGGCGATTTAAAAGCCGTTGAACACGCTAAAAATATCAACATTCCTGAGATGGTAAACAAAATTGATGCAGGCTGGGATATTATTGCGCCAGTGCCTTCCTGTGTGTTGATGTTTAAACAAGAGCTGCCGCTGATGTTCCCCGATGACGCTGATGTGCAGAAAGTAAAAGCACATATCTTTGACCCATTTGAATACCTAATGTTGCGCCACAAAGAAGAACTGCTAAATACAGACTTCAAAAAATCACTTGGCAAAATTGCTTACCACGCTGCTTGTCATTTACGTGTACAGAATATGGGCTTGAAAACAAGAGACCTGTTGCAACTGGTTCAAGATACGTCGATTGAAACGATTGAGCGCTGTTCTGGTCATGACGGAACTTATGCAGTTAAAGAAGAGTTTCATGAGAAATCGATGAAAATCTGTCGCCCTGTTATCACAAAAGTTCAAAAGTCTGAATCAGACTATTACAGCAGTGACTGCCCAATGGCAGGACACCAGATTGCTACTGGCTTAAAAGACGGCTCAGAACCACAGCACCCACTAACATTATTACGTATGGCTTACGGGCTATAGATTAGATTAACGGATAAAACAATGACACAACAACTCACCAGAGATGATTTACTTTCTTTAGAACAGTATCAGGAACAGCGACCAGAAATTCGCTCTGCCACCATGCTTCACAAAAAGAGCCGCAACCTTCCTGTTGGTCCAAATGTTACTTTGTATTTTGAAGATGCGACTACCTTAAAGTATCAAATTCAGGAAATCCTACGTGCCGAAAAAGTATTTGATGCGGCAGGCATTAACGAAGAATTAGAAGTCTATAACGCAATGCTACCAACAGGCACAAACTGGAAAGCAACCATGATGATCGAATACATCGATGTTGCAGAAAGAGTTGCAGCGCTATCTCAGTTAATCGGTATTGATCGCAAAACCTGGGTACAGGTTGAAGGTTTCGATAAATCCTTCGCCATCAGCAATGAAGACCTGGAACGTGAAACCGAAGATAAAACCTCTGCGGTACATTTCATGCGCTTTGAATTAACCCCTGAGATGATAGCTGCTGTTAAAGATGGCGCTGGAATAAACGTGGGTATTGATCACGAAAACTATACGCATTCTGTAACGCCAGTGCCTGAGAACTATCGACAAGCTATGGCGAATGATCTAAAGTAATTCTTACATAAACATACTAAAATCAGGGGAGTGACTTTTTTCATAGTCACTCCAGATTTCAACTTGTATATCGAATCTTCCTAAGGATTTAAAGATGGTCATAACGGTGTGCGAAGTTAGAGACGTGAGATTTAACATTATTATTCCCTACTTTTCATTTCCCGCCTCCCTTCTAAAATAACGTACTTTTCAGAACCGCTATCGAATTCCTAATACCGAGTGGTATAGTGTCTTTTATGGTAAGAACATGAGACAAATATTTTTCATATTCCTGTTAACGTTCTCGAATAATTCAATAGCAGAGTGGGTTGAATATTCGACTAGGGCGAATGGTGATGTTTATTTTTTTGATAACACACGAGTGCAAATGAGCGCGAATCAAGTTAAGGTTTGGAACAGAATTCGATATAAGACCTCAATTATGGGTGCCTCGAGTTACCAGAGCTTGTTGAAAATAGAGTGCTCCAATCAGGCAGAAACAACACTACAAAGTACGTTTTACTCCGATAAAGACTGGAGTAAGCCTGCTATGGCAACCAATATGCAGGAAAAGCCAAAGAAACATATCAATAAAAATTCTGCCACGAAGCGGCTTGCTGAGCTCTTATGTAGCAAATAACCTAACGGACTTATCGAGGATATATTCGCAGGGTATCATCTGCAAAAGTAAAAAAATGCTCGCGCTATTTTCATAGCACGAGTATTTTTTAATAACAGCTTTGTTTTATTAACAACTTATTTTTTATTCTGCAGTGATTTTGTAAATTTCACCTTCATCTGTCGTTGCGTACAACGCATTATCAGGGCCCATTACTAAGCCTCGAAATCTTTTAGAGAAACCGAGTGGCAATTTGATAGCGCTCTTAATCGATAAACCATCAGCGGCGATATCATACATATCAATACGCGATCCAGCTGGAGTGCCACCAAAAGCAATCCCCATGATACCAACGGTTAAACGCCCTTCGTAGATGCCCCAGTTGTCGCCTTTAAGGAATGCGGCAGATCCGGTTCCTTGAGAAAGACCATTGTTATTCCAGGCAGGCGGCATAAGATCTTCAAAGCGAGTATCACTCATAGGAGTATAAGCAGCACGTACCGCAGGGTCCACCTCATCCATTTGGTTAGGCTCATAGCCACAGTACTGATCCGGGCATGCGGCTCTACCCGCTATTTTTTCCGCAGGATCCCAACCGGCATTTCCACCGTTTACCAAAGCGGTAATTTCATCGTTGTGCCATGGTCCATGCTCTGCAGTGAATGCTTTGCCGTCGCTTGGACGAAAATCGATACCTTGTACATTTCTATGACCATAAGTGTAGATACGCTTGTCAAAGCCTGCAGGCGGATTGTTGTCGGGGTGTGCGTTACCGTCCCCATCAATCCTGAGTACTTTACCGCAAAGTAACTTGCCGTCTTGTGGGCAAACGCCTCTATGGCGATCACCACCCGTTACCCAAAGGTAGCCTCCAGGGCCAACGCGCAATCTACCGCCATTATGAGCCCCTGGACCACCAAATGGTTGATTCGACTCGAACGGCTTATATTGAATATCAGTAACAATATCGGTACGGTCAGAAACGCTCTTGAGGTCATCACTGACCTTGAATCGCATCACAATATTACCGTTACACTTTTCGAAGTTCGTTTTACAACCCTCGCCGCGATGTTTAGTAGATGATGAATAGAGATAAAGCGTACGATTCTTATCAAAGTTCCGATCTGGAACCACGCCTAACATACCAGCCTGACCGTCACAGAAAAGGTCATCAGCAGAATCGCTATAGCCTGTAGTACCCTTCATTCCGTATAATGCATTTACATCACCGGAACTGGTTCTCACTGAGAGACCTTTACATTTTTCAGTATAAAACATTGTACCGTCTGGCAAGAACGCCATATCCCAGGGACTTTCAAGTCCTTTCATAAGCTCCGAAGTTTTAATAGTCGGAACGTTCATTCCGCCTTCTGCAGCGTGGGCACTAGAAACAAAACCGACCAGCATCACAGCAGATGCTGTGATCGCGGATAATACTTTTACAAATTTATTCATAATATATCTCTCCTCGTTTAGTTGATGTTAGTGTTATTCATATGTTGCATCTTTTAAGTAAGCAGCTAAATTGACAATTTCTTCATCTGTCAATGGCCTTGCCATCATGATCATCAAAGACGAATTAGGGCCAATTTTTATCCCATCTCTGTAAGTTTCTAACTTTGTCTTCGTATACGCTACGTCCTGCCCAGATATTTTTGGGTAGCTGGCTACTCCTTTGCCTGCGGGTCCATGACAGTTGATGCAGGTTTTGTTGTACCTCGCCTCTCCTGCCTCTTTATCTCCTGCCGCTTTATCTCCTGCCGCTTTATCTTCGCATGATGCATAAGCAGAAAAACAAAGAAGGAATGAGAAAAGTATTTTTGTAGCGAGTCTAATAGTCACAATATGTATCCAGAAAATGATAAATTACCTATACGGCAAAATAATCTTAGTATAATAATTATTAATTGTCAGCGGATTCACAGAAAAGGCTAATCCGTCGTTAATTATTGGACTGTTTTATGTCACAGCTATTAAAGATTTCTATTCTACTTCTCTAAGCTGATTTTATTTGCACAGCGTTAATAGAGAAGTATTCTTGATCATTAAAGAAGTATCCTTGATCGCTATCACAACCTTTTAGATTTGATTCGATGTAACAGAAATAAACGCACAAATGTAGGGGAAATATGGTGGTTTTTAGTAAATAGAAGTTTGTAAACTTAAAAAGACATCACCTAGCTTTTAATGGATTAATGCAAAGCTTATACGTTTTGAGGGTGTGCTTGTATGTTGCTTCTCTTCTATGTTGGTTCTCCTCCTTGTGCTGTGTTTCATGCTAACATTTAGTAATGAGTATTCTTCTTTTAATTATTTCTTGCCCTATATTTAATTTTAAGCTTAGTTCAATTTCTTGAACGATCAACTGACTCACGATTATTACCGCGACAGTTCTGTTGCACGATTAAGTGTTCTGATTATCATTTGTATCGGCTCATTTTTAACCCCTTTATCTTTATCAGCAACACTGGTTGCTATACCTGCGATTGCTCAGGATTTAAATGCAGATGCGGTTTATGTGAGCTGGATTCCTGCTACCTTTTTGTTGAGTAATCTCGTAACTTTATTGCCAGCAGGCCGGCTGGCAGATATTTACGGTCGTAAACGTATTTACTTAATTGGCACGGTTGTTTTTTTACTGGCAACTGTAGTAGCGGCGTTTTCGACATCTATTCATATGTTGTTGGTTTTTCGTTCACTTCAGGGGATTGGTGCAGCCTTATTTTTTAGTACGGGCATGGCGATTATAACCAGAGTATTTTTAGATAAGGGTCGTGGTGCTGCATTAGGTTGGGTAGTTGCTGCGGTTTACACTGGCTTAACTTGTGGTCCATTTTTAGGTGGTTGGTTAACTGATTTGTTTGGCTGGCGTTCGATATTTTTGTTGCAAGCCCCTTTTGCCTTAGTTGGAATTTTGTTGTTATTAACCAAAATGAAAGGTGAATGGCGCAGTGAAAATGCCTTAAAACTCGATGTTATTGGTGCAGTTTTGTTGGCTATTTGGTTGATCACGTTTTTTGTTGGGGTTAGCCAGTTACCCAAGTTACAAGCTGTTTTAGCGTTATTAATCTCGGCCAGTTTTCTGTATTTGTTTTTAGGTCATAACAAGCAGTCTCCGAATCCTATTATTAAGCTTAGGGAGGTTTGGGAAAACCGTGTGTTTTCAAATGCATTGCTGGCATCTTTATCGATGTATGGCGGACAGTATGGTTTGATTTTTATTATCGGTTTGTTTTTACAATATAACCAAGGTTTGAGCCCCACTGAAGCGGGACGTTTGATTATGCTACAGGCGGTTATTATGGCAGTACTGGCACCCATGGCTGGACGTCTCTCTGATAATTATAAACCTTGGCTTCTAGCCGCCGCAGGTTGTTTGTCAGTGTCTATTGGAATCTCTCTCATCCTTTTTATTGAAATAAACAATTCTTTGTGGGTGTTTATTGCGGCATTTTTGTTTATTGGTATTGGTTTTGGTTTGTTCTCAACACCCAACAACAGTACAGCGATGGGTGCGGTGAACAAAGATAAGTTAGGTATCGCCTCCGCTTTAGTTAGTATGGCACGACTCTTAGGGCAGATGTTTGGCACCGCGATTGTTACTTTGTTGATGTCGCTATTGATTGGTGCTAGCAAGATTTCACCCGATAAATACGATGATTTGTTAGTAGTGCTAATCGTCACGGCTGGAGTTTCGTTATTGTGCTCACTGAGTGGTGTTTATTTTTGTATACAAAATAGAAATGCTAGAAGTAGTTCGTATTAATCTACATAAATATTTATAATAAACCTATAAATATCATTGAATTTGAGAAATTCTTGAAATTTTGTTGTACTATAATTATTAAATCAGACAATGAATAAGTTATTAATAGTCTGATTTTGTAAGTTCAATAACTGATAAATAGAGGAATTAATATGAAATGGGACAAGCCAACTTATATAGATTATCGTTTTGGTTTTGAAGTAACAATGTACATTATGAACCGTTAGTAAAACGAAGAAATCTTCCAAGGAATGTTTCGGCATTCCTTTTTTTTCGACTTTTTTTGCCATTTTAAAATATAAAAACACATAAATGTAAAAACATAATTAGATGCATATTCGAATATTAGGTTCTGGTGCTGGTGGTGGCTTTCCACAATGGAATTGCAATTGTAAAAACTGCAGAGCACTTCGCAAGGGTAATTTTAACGGCCCTGCCCGTACGCAATCTTCCATTACTGTGAGTAGCGATAATGAAAACTGGGTGTTGTTTAATGCTTCACCTGATATTCGTGCCCAATTAGAAACTTTCCCGCCTTTACAACCCGCTAGAGCTGTTCGTGATACGGGCATTTGCGCGATCGTGATTGTTGATGCGCAGATAGATCATACTACGGGCCTGCTAATGCTTAGGGAACATACTAAACCTTGGGATATTTATTGTACCAAGGCGGTTAAGGATGATCTTACTACGGGTTTTCCGATTTTTAATATTCTTGGACATTTTCGCGGAGTGAATTGGCACGAGGTTAAAACGGATCAAAGCAGTTTTGAAGTACCGCAGGCCAAAGGATTAAAATTTACCCCGGTACCACTAAAAAGTGAGGCTCCACCCTATTCTCCACATCGCCACAATACTGTGCCGGGTGATAATATCGGCATGTTGATTGAGGATAAAAACACGGGTAAGTCATTATTTTATGCTCCAGGTTTAGGCGAAATCGAACCCCATGTAAAACACACCATGGAAAATGCAGATTGTGTTCTGATTGATGGCACCATGTGGACCAACGATGAAATGTCACATGAAGGAATCAGCGATAAGCTAGCAAGCGAAATGGGGCATCTTGATCAATCTGGTAAAGGTGGAATTTTAGATACCCTAAAAACCCTTACTAAACCACGCAAAGTGCTAATCCATATTAATAATACAAACCCGATTCTCGATGAAACTTCTGATGAAAGAGCTACACTTAATGTTAATAACATTGAAGTTTCTTTTGATGGTATGGACATCCATTTATAAAGAGACATTTATTTAAAGGGATTAATTCAAACTAAAAATGACTACTGCTAACGATAAACTTAAAGCCTGGAGCCGCGAAGAGTTTGAACAAAAACTTCGAGATAAGGAGAAGTTTTATCATATCAATCACGAATTTCACGTTTTAATGAATTCGGGAAAACTGGATAAGAAAGCTATACAGGGTTGGGTAGCTAATCGGTTTTATTATCAGTCGGCAATTCCAGTAAAAGATGCCGCCATAATGTCTAACTGTTGGGATCGCGATGTTCGTCGCTCCTGGGTGCAACGCATTATCGATCACGATGGTCATCAAGATCAGCAAGGCGGCATTGAGGCATGGTTGGCGCTAGGTGAAGCGGTTGGATTAACACGTGAAGAACTCTTAAGCCATGAACATCTTTTGCCTGGAGTTAAGTTTGCTATTGATGCTTATGTGAATTTTGCCCGACAGCAACCTTGGGAAATCGCAGCGAGTTCATCATTAACAGAAATGTTTGCGCCCAAAATACATCAAAAGCGCTTGGATAATTGGCCCGAGTTTTACCCTTGGATCGATGTCAAAGGTTATGAGTATTTTCGTAAACGTCTTAAAAGAAGCCAGACGAGATGTAGAACACGGCCTCGATATTACACTAGACTATTATAAGACTCGTGAGCAGCAAGAAAAGATGCTGAACGTGCTGCAATTCAAATTGGATATTTTATGGACAATGCTGGATTGTATGTGGATGGCTTACGTTGAAAACAAACCTCCTTACCATAATTGCTGAATTGTATAAATCATGAATAAAGATGCCATACCAGAGCTTTCCCGCATGTTTCGTTTTCAGTGGGAAGAAGCACAAAAAAGTCATGTGATTCTTTATCCTGAGGGTATGGTGAAGCTAAGCGGCAGTGCTGGCGAGATAATGAAACAGGTCAATGGCGAAGCATCTGTAAATAATATAATCCAAGCGCTAAGTGATTTATTTGATGGTGCAGATGTTGCAGATGATGTGATTGCATTTATAACGGAGGCAGAATCAAATGGATGGATTGAGCTTAAATAATTCTAATAACAACTCTAACAACAAGACAACCCTTAATCCCCCGCTTTGGTTACTTGCTGAGTTAACCTATTCTTGCCCACTGCAATGCCCTTATTGCTCTAATCCTCTAGACATAGCTAATTATAAAGATGAGCTTTCTACAGAAGAATGGCTCAAAGTATTACTTGATGCGCGCAAAATGGGCGCGACTCAATTAGGCTTTTCAGGTGGCGAACCTTTAGTGCGCAAAGACTTGGAAATTCTAATCTCAGAATCTCGCAAGTTAGGTTATTACACGAACCTTATAACCTCAGGCGTGGGCATGAATGAAGCGCGTATTGCGGCATTCAAAGAGGCAGGCCTTGATCATATTCAGGTGAGTTTTCAGGCGAGTGATGAAGAGTTAAATAACTTCCTTTCTGGTACAGATTCGTTTCAACATAAACTAGAGATGGCTCGACAGGTTAAGCAACAAGGTTATCCGATGGTGTTAAATTTTGTTTTGCACAGACAAAATACGGATCAAATCGAAGATATTATCAAACTAGCCATCGCTCTAGAGGCAGACTATTTAGAGCTAGCTACGACTCAGTATTACGGCTGGGCAAATCATAATAAAGAACAGTTAATGCCTACTCGTGAGCAAATAGAAAAAGCAGAAAAAGTGGCACACGTCTATCAAGAAAAAATGAAAGATAAAATGCGTATTTATTATATCGTTCCCGATTACTTTGAAGATCGGCCTAAGCCCTGTATGAATGGCTGGGGCAATGTGTTTCTTACGATCACGCCCGATGGTACTGCCCTGCCTTGTCATTCAGCACGACTTATCCCTGATTTAGAATTGCCCAATGTAAAACAGCACAGCATTGATTGGATTTGGACAGATTCGCCTGATTTTAACAAGTTTCGTGGTTTTGATTGGATGAAAGAGCCCTGTCGTAGCTGCAATGAAAAAGAAAAAGACTTCGGCGGTTGTCGTTGTCAGGCATTGATGTTGACCGGTGACGCGGCTAATACAGACCCTGTTTGTTCAAAATCACCTCTACACTCAAAATTAGTGGATGATATTCGAAAAATTGAAAAGAATGCAAATAACGGTATTGTTGAAAAGCCCTTGGTTTTTCGTAATATGCGATCTTCTAAATCATTTCTTAAATAAATATATTCTATTTCACCACTCTATCAATTTCTTAACCCTATGCCTTTATACCCTGAAATTTCTACACCGATAAGCTATGAAATGGAGGTTGATTCTCCACATAGGGTATATGTTGAAGAGTGTGGAAACCCTGAAGGTATTTCTGTTGTTTTTCTGCACGGAGGGCCGGGGTCGGGTTGTAATCCAAGCCATCGACAGTATTTTGATCCCAAAAAATATCGAATTGTGTTGTTTGATCAGCGCGGTTGCGGGCGCTCTACTCCACACGGCTGCCTGGATAAAAACACAACGCACGCTTTGATCACTGACATGGAAACTATTCGTGTAAATTTAAAGATTGAGCAATGGGTGATTTTTGCTGGTTCATGGGGAGTCAGCCTAGCTTTGCTGTATGCGCAAAAACACAAAGAACGTGTTTTAGGTATGATACTACGTGGTTCTTTTCTTGCATCAAAACGCGATATGGATTGGTTTTTTGAGGATGGTGTATGCCGATTATTTCCTGAACTATGGGAAACTTTTAGTAATAGCCTACCAAGGCTGAATAATACAGAGACGTTGTTACAAAGCTATCATCGTTGTTTGTTCTGTGATGACAAAGAGCTCAATATTAGAGCGGCTCTAACTTGGACGGAATGGACTGATGCTATTGTCACGTGGTCGTTACCTGAATCTAATATTAAAGCCACAAAAGAAAAAATAGCGAAAGATGAAATTTCCAATAACGATATTGAAAAATTAATTCGTAAAGTTCGACTGGAAGTGCACTATGCCATTAACAAATATTTTCTTGATGAAAACTATTTGCTCAACAATAGTGAACAACTGCAGGGTTTACCTACCATCATTGTGCATGGGCGACACGATATAACTTGTCCTGTTGAATCTTCATGGCGAATTCATAATGCCTTGGCAGGATCAGAATTACGTATCCTTCCTAATGCAGGACACCTTGCTGGAGAGCCAGATATGATTGATGCGCTAGTAGGTGCCACTGATGATTTTGTTAAATTGCTAGAAAAATAGCTCACTCTCTACTTTTGGAGGATTCATATATTTAACGGTATAAATTATTTAAGGCTATTTGATAAATGCCTGCATGCTTTTTTGTATAGATTTAATTAGTTCAGAGTCTATTTTTTCCATATCACTAAAAGATTTGGTATCACTACCGTTTTCAATCATGTTTTTTTTTACAACTGCAGATGAAGATTCATTTGGTTTTTCTTGAGCATCTAATTCCTTTGGTACTTTTATTATCACTTTAATATTTGAATACCATTCTGACACATTATCTATATCTTCATTGGTTAAAGGCTTTGCAATGATGCTCATTTGATCATGATGCCTTTTACCAGACCGATAAGCTCGCAACTGAATAATCATATAGTCTCTCTGCTGCCCACTTATGTGAGCGGCTAAAGGAACAGTTGCCTGTCCGTCAAGCCCGTGACACACAGCACATGATTGTTTGGCTTTAATTTTACCTTGCGCCAAATCACCCGCAAATACAGACAGGGGCAGGGATAAACCTGCCCCAAGAATAATTAAAGATAATATTTTCATGTCTGATTACTAACTCTTATTGGGCATAGGAAATACGATAGATTGCGCCTGCCTTGTCATCCGATACAAGTATCGAACCGTCAACATATTGCTGCACATCTACGGGGCGTCCAGTATAAACACCATTCTCATTTAACCAGCCTTCAGCGAATGGTTCAGTTTTAGCAGCATTACCTTCATCGTCAAGATATGTCACCATAACCCGGGCACCACGAGGCTTTACAGCGTTCCAGGAACCATGCTGAGCACTAAAGATGGCGTTCTTGTATTTAGCAGGGAACATTTTACCCGTATAAAACATCATTCCTAGATCGGCTGCATGGGCAACCATCTCAACTTGTGGCTTGACATATTTTGCTGCTAGATCAGCTGGTATTTCCTTATCCTTGTACTCGTTGGTGCGTACTTCTCCACCACCCGTATAAGGATGACCATACCATTTACCCATTTCAGGCATTCTATTCAATTCACCAGGTGGTGTTTCATCACCCATTCCATCAACTTGGTTATCAGTAAACCAAAGACTTCCATCCGCCGGATTAAAAGCGTGCCCTACTGAGTTACGAATACCTGTTGCGACAACTTCTCTATTTTTACCATCACGATCCATACGAATCATGCCACCAATACCGACTTTTTTGTACAATTCTACTTTATCTTCTGGTGTCACATTAAATGGCTGACCAAGACTGATATATAGCTTGTTATCAGGGCCAATCGCACATACACGCGCAGTATGGTTGTAGCTTTCCTCTTCAACTGGAATCAAGTCACCTTGTTTAACGATGGGGATTGCTACTGTATCTGAACCTTCCATAAAGTATTCAGCAGCAGGGAACATCATCACGCGATTACGTTCAACTACAAACAGAAATCCATCGGGTGAGTAACAAGGACCGTTAGGAATATCAAATTTTACACTGGGGCTAAATTCTTCAACCGTATCAGCAACGTTGTCAAAATCACGATCGGTAACAGACCAAAACGCTGTCTTTCGTGTTCCTACCCAAACAGTGGCTTTATTTCGACTAACCGCCATATTGCGAGCATCTGGTACTACAGCAAAAAGATCAATCTTAAAGCCTTCTGGCATCTTGATGGTCTTCAATATTTTTCGCAGGTTGTTAGCGTACTTTGTATCTTGATCAATTCTTTTCATCGCACCTGTATCAGTGCGCTTAAATGAACCAAGCTTTTCAAGGTTATCTGCTGTTGCTATGTTGCTAGTACCCACAGACAAGATCAAACTGACTACTGTAGCCAATAATCGCTTTTTATTTCTAATCATTCTTATTTCCTCGATATAAGATAATATTGTTGTCGATTTGTTATAAATTAATCATAACTATATATATATAGTTTGAATGTCTATTTTTTTCAAGTAATTGGTAAGGCTTATATCCGGGATGCCGTAATGATAAATCTTAATATTTACTTAACTTTTGAAAGTGGCAGTAGTCGCCCAACAATTAAAGGGGGTACAACCATAATCTCAGGGGAGCTTAGAACTAGAAAAATCGATGAAAATGAGACTGTAAAGATATAGAGGTTATTATTCTTAATCCCCAAAATAAGCAATAAAATGACAACCCCCCCACCTTTTACATGGTTTTTACTTACGTAATGAAAACTATGTCTTTCGCTTTTTTATTGATAACTTTCAACATTATCTAACCTATAAACTATTCAGTACGCTTCTTATTTCACAGAACTTAACAACCAATCTTTAAATAAGTTTGATGCCTCAGACAAGTTCTTATCTGAGCGATAACATAAATAATAAGAACTTTCTGTATCAATACTCTCAACAAACGGGGCAACAAGCTGTTGAGAAAAAACACCTTCTTGCATTAACTCGTCATACATTAAACAAATACCCGTGCTGCTGGCGGCCATACTCGCTGAAGTCGCATAGCTATCCATATATTGTCTGGTTTGCATAGGTAGATTATTTAGCTTCATTTTACTCAACCATGCATCCCAGCCTTGCGGCGTTCCGACGACATCCAACAAGGGAATGCGACTTAAATCAGAATGTTCGCGTATTTGTTTGGCATTCAATGAGGTGCAATAAGGACGAATCGAAGGCTTTAGCAATTGATGACATTCAAACCCTTGCCAGTTACCTTTGCCATAACGTATGTCTATTTCAGCTGTAGAAATTTTAAAGTCTTCTGACCAGTTATTGCTTCTTTGACGAATTGAAATTTGTGGGTAGATAGCATTAAAGTTTTGCAATCGCGGAGCAAGCCACAAAACAGCAAATGCAGTGTTTACATTGATATCCACCGTTGCTTCGTTTGATGGGGCGAATATTTGCGCTGCGCCTAAATTTAGTTGATTAACAGCAGTTTCAACTAATGGTAAAAAAGCTCTACCTGCGTCAGTTAGGCGTATCGATCTATTTGCTCTAACAAACAGTTTTTGATTTAAGTGATGTTCTAGTAATTGAATTTGTTGGCTTACCGCAGACTGACTCATGTTTAATTCTGTCGCTGCTAGGGTAAAGCTTAGTTTAGAACCGACCACTTCAAAGGTTCGTAACCAATTTAGTTGTATCGAGTTTGTAAGGAGTCTTTGCATGGTATTTTTATAAATTAGTTCTGCTTATGAATAAGCTAATAATATATCGTTTGTTGAGTGTTGAGAATCTTAATACTATCAACACATAAATATAGCCAAGTCTTCGATAGTTTCTATTGAAGCTTAAAACTAGGCTGGAAATGAAGGATGGAATTGATGAAGAATAAAACAGATGTATTGATTATGGGCGGCGGTATAGCTGGCGTTAGTACCTTATACCACCTGACAAAATTGGGCTGGACGGATGTCATGCTCACAGAAAAACTCGATCTGACTTCAGGTTCTACCTGGCATGCTGCGGGCAACTTACCGCATTTCAGCAATAGCTTTAATGTGATGAAAATGCAACAGCACAGTATTGCGCTTTATGCACGCTTGGAAGAAGAGACAGGTCATCCCGTCGATCATCACCCAACTGGCGCAGTTCGATTAGCACATACCGAAGAGCGTATGAATGAATTCGAACGCGTTGTAGCAATGTCAAAACTGGCTGGGCTTAAGCTTGAAATGATCAGTGTTAAACGCTTGGTTGAACTCTATCCTTATTTAAACCCGGAAGGTTTATTAGGTGGTTTATGGGATCCAGCCGACGGCCATATCGACCCAACCAGTGCCACTAATGCCATGGCAAAGGGCGCTAAAGACGCAGGTGCAACGATTGTTCGTCAAAATCCTGTTGAAAAAATTGTACAGAAAGAAGATGGCCGCTGGGAAGTCACTACACCTAAAGGTGTTATTGACGCAGGCATTATTGTGAATGCTGGTGGTTTCCGCGCCAATGAAATTGCTAAGATGGTTGGGCATGAATTACCGATGTGCTCGATGGAGCACCAGTTCCTGGTAACAGACTCGATTCCTGAGCTAGAAGGCCGCGACGAGATGTTACCGATGCTTCGCGACCCGGATGTTTCTTACTACTTACGTCAGGAAGGCAAAGGCTTTATCTTAGGACCTTATGAGCCAGACGGAATTCCCTGGGCAGTTGACGGCGTACCAAAAGAGTTTGGTCAGGAGTTACTTGCCCCAAGCCTGGATCGAATCGAAGACATTATGATGACCGCAATGACCCAGGTTGAGCTGGTTGCAGAAGGCGGCATTAAAACAGTTGTGAATGGCCCGATTACTTATTCTCCCGATGGTCATCCTTTGGTTGGCCCGGTTCATGGAATCGATAATTACTTTGTGATTACCGGCTTTAACTTCGGTATTGCACAAGGAGGTGGTGCTGGTCACTTTATGGCGCAGTGGATTGTTGATGGCGAGCCAGAACTCGACCTATTTGAATTAGACCCTCGGCGTTTTGGTGATTATGCAGACATTGAATATACAGTGGCTAAAGGTACTGAAGTCTATGCCAACGAGTATCAGCTAGGTTATGCCAATGAATACGCGATGCGCCCGGCAAAGCGTGGGCAAAAGAAAACACCTGTATACGAATCACAAAAAGCAGACAATGCTGTGTTTGGAGCGTACTTCGGTTGGGAACGTCCAAGCTGGTTTGCTCCTGAAGGCATGGAACCTGTTGAGCAACACAGTTTCCGTCGTGGCAACTGGTTTGAGCCGGTTGCAGCAGAGTGTAAAAACGTTCAAGAGAACGTGGGGCTACTCGACTTATCCCCATTCACTAAATTCGAAGTTTCAGGTGCAGGTGCGCTTGCTTATTTAGATAACATTATGCCTAACCACTTACCGACAGAGCCAGGGCAAATCGTTCTTTCACACCCATTGACTAAAAGTGGGGGGGTGGCTTGGGAAGTATCTATCACGATGCTTGAAGACGGCAGTTATTACATGATGTCGCCTGCCGCCGCAGAAATTTTAATCGACGACTGGTTAGTCAGTCGTCTGCCAAAAGATGGATCAGTGACCCTGAAAAACACCACAAAAGTGGGGGGGTGTCTTTTAATTACCGGCCCAAATGCGCGTAAAGTATTAAGTAAACTTACCGATGTAAACCTTAGTAATGCCGATTTCCCGTGGTTTACAGGTCAACAAATTGATATCGCAGGCGTTCCAACCAGAGCATTGCGTATGAGCTTCGTTGGTGAACTAGGTTGGGAGCTGCATCACCCAATCGAGCAACAGCAAAAACTATACGATGCTTTGCATGAAGCTGGTGCTGAATTTGGTATCAAGAACTTCGGTCTTCGTGCGATGGATTCGATGCGATTAGAGAAAGGTTACCCGGTTTGGGGCCCTGAATTAAACACCGAGTTTACTGCGCTAGAAGCAAGCCTTGGTTGGTTTGTTAAAATGGATAAAGGATTTGAAGGTAAGGAAGCGCTCGTTAAGCAAAAAGAACAAGGTGTTAAAACAAAATTAGTGACAATCGAAGTTGACTCGAAAACTGCTCATGCGAATAAGACAGATGCACAGAACGGTTTCGAGCCACTATATATGAATGGCGAAATAGTAGGCCAATGTACTTCTGGGGGTTATGGTCATCGTATCCAAAAGAGCTTAACGTTAGCCTATGTTGATCTCACCAAGATTGATATCAAAGCTGAGAACCCAGACTTAACCGCAGAGATTTTAGGCAAGCATTACCCTGCCAAGATCACTGCTAACTGTAACTATGATGTGAAAGGTGAGGCGTTAAAGTCTGACGATTAAAATACTTATAAATATTGAGCTTGCGCTATTCTTTGTTAAGAGAACAAACCAGATAGTTCTACTATTATTCAGGATAAGATTAGCCTTGGGCCATCAAATGAAACTAGAACATCTAAGATTGATATTTAAGTTCAGGGTCAAATATCTATTTATAATATTATCACTGGGCGTTTCGTATCAGGCCCATGCTGCTGATGTTATTGTCGGAATTGCTGACCAACATCGACAAGCGCTGAGTTTCAAAAATGGCAGGTTTGTCGGGACCCTGGCGAAATATTATCAATGTCCATTTGATGAGTCAGGATTGTCATTCAATTTTCAGGTGATGCCACATCAAAGGGTGTTACTAAAATTGCAACGAGGTGATATCAGCCTGGGTTTGCCTCTGGCTAAAACCGAAAGTCGGGACAAATTCGCTATATTCACGCGCTCTCTACTTGATATTCCTTTTAGCTTGTACACTCGCAGAAATATAAATTTATCTAATGATTTATCGGCCTACACATTTGCTGTTGTGCGTAATACTGCGAGTGTAGATTTGGTTGCCAAACACAAGGCAAAATTTATAGAGGTTAACAATTGGACTCAGGCGTTGGCATTAGCCAACCTCGGCCGTTATGATGGGGCTGTAATTCCTGAGGTAGTCATTAAAGGGCTCGATATTGAGAATTTTGAAGGATTAACGAAATTGAACTTTGGTTCTATACCTACATCGATGTATGTTTCACGCCAAATCGATAAAACCGAAGGACTGGCCGAAAGATTGAATGCCGCTATTGACGCTTGCCAGCTCTAAGACTCGCACTCTTTAGTTGATATTTATCCGGCTTTCTGAAAATTGGTTAACCACCAACTCAGTTAGAGGCGTTGAAATGACAGCTATTAACAGGGCGTTACGCGTAAAATAGAAAAAGTGCCTAAAAGTACGGGGGTGTGTTTATCAATATCCAAAATACTGTCATTACAGTAATAGCGATTTAATTGCACTTTTTGCAATTTCTGGTTAGCTAGTACGAGATAATTATTTCATCCACACAAAACTTATACCTTCCAGGCATCAACAAGAAAATCAACCAATGCTCGAACCTTTGTAGAAACGAGCTTACTGTAAGGATATAGAGCATATAAGCCAGGCATTGCAGATATGTAATCATCTAAAACTGTTTTTAATTGACCTTCTTTTAAAGCATTGGCAACCATATATGTTGGCGCAATAAATATACCGTTACCATTTAGTGCAGACATCATTAATAAATTGCCTGCATCCGAATGAAGGTTACCTTCAACTTTTACATTTAATATTTTTCCATCCTTATCTTTAAAACCCCAGCTAGTCGCTTTCTGTCCTTGTGAATAAATAAGACAGTTGTGTTTATTCAGCTCACTAGGATGCAATGGAGAACCATTTTTCTCAAGATATTCAGCTGATGCGCAAACATGAAAACTACACGGCATTAACAATCGAGCAATTAGACTTGAGTCTTCCAACTCACCCACTCGAAGTGCCACATCAATACCTTCCTCTACCAGATTAATAAAACGGCCTGATATTTGGACATCAAGTTCAAGCTTCGGAAATTTCTGTTGAAAGTTTAATAAAACTTCAGGAAGCAGAGAAACAGCAAGACTCTCGGGAGCAGAAATGCGTAACCGGCCTTGAGGCTCACTTTGTAATGGTAAAACTGACTGCTCGGCTTCTCGAACATCCGACATTATTCGCTTTGAATAACTGGCAAATATTTCCCCGGCCTGAGTTAAATGCAAACGCCGGGTAGTGCGTTGCATCAGTTGCACGCCCAAATGCTGTTCCAGTTTGGAAACTTGCTTGCTAACAACTGGTTTCGAAATACCAAGCGCGATAGCTGCGGCAGTAAAACTACCTTTATCGACTACAGTGGCGAATGTCTCTAAATAAGGAAGAATAGTCATATTAGTAAACAATCAGAAACAATAAGTTTCTTTATAGCATATTTATGTTGGTTGAATAAACATATAGACTGTTTTAAAACGTGAATCGAGTCATTTAATGTGTTCGAGTCATCCATTTAAAACAGATGCTATGAACTATTCGGAGAAATATCATGTTAAAAAATACTACTAATAAATATGGAGTTGTCGCCAAAGGCTTTCATTGGCTACTGTTTCTAATGCTGGCTTTCTCTGTTGTGGTAGGTAATTTTCTTGCCGCTATGCCAAAAGGCACTGAGAAACTCGAAGCAGCAGGAATGCATAAATCATTTGGGGCTATTTTGTTAATGCTTATTATGGCACGCCTCATCTGGCGTTTGATTAACGTTACCCCAAAAGATCCCGAAGACACACCTGCCATCCAGAACTTTCTTGCTCATGCAATGCACTGGGTGCTGTACGGATTTATGTTTGCGCAACCACTGTCGGGAATTTTAATGTCACAGTCAGCGGGCGTGCCAGTTAGCTTCTTTGGCTTATTTGAATTTCCAATATTTCTAAGTAAAGACCCATCACTTGCCGAATTCTTTCGTGCTGCCCACGGTGTTATCTGGATTTTGTTAGTGCTTGCCGTGATAGGCCATATTGGAGCCGCTTTGTACCACCATTTCATTCAAAAAGACGATGTCTTGAAAAAAATGAGTTTTGGAGCAAAAACCTAAAACTTATCTATTCTAACTAAATAGACAGATACCTTTTATATCTTGTCTATGTATAAAGGAGTATTACGCAATGAAACACTTATTAATCAAATTAGTCGTTCTTACTGGTTTGTGCCTTTCAAACATAGCAATGGCCACAACCAGTTTTCCCACTCAGGAACCTATGGGCGGTGTACCATTTGGTCATAGCGTAAAACAGGTGAGTGATGGACTTTATGTCTTTCGTTGGTGGGTTTATCGCAATATGTTTCTAGTGACTGATGAGGGCGTTATTGTTACTGACCCGCTGAACCCTAAAGCAGCCGAGCTTTTACGCAGTGAAATTCGCAAGATTACGGATAAGCCAGTGAAATATGTTGTTTACAGCCATAATCATCATGATCATATTTCAGGTGGTAACATCTTTAAAGAAGAAGGAGCGAAATTTATCGGACACAAGAATATTGTGAAAGAATTAGGCGATCACCCAAGCCCTGTCACACCGAAACCTGATATTACCTTTGAAGAATCTTATACATTACAATTGGGAGGCAGAACCCTGAAATTGATCCATTTTGGACCTAATCACGGAAATAGCCTAGCTGTAATGTTATTACCCAAAGAAAAGATATTATTCGTTGTCGATATTGTTACACCACGCCGGGTAGCCTTTAGAACCATGCCAGATTTCTGGCCGGATGAATGGATCAGATCATTAAAAGAAATCGAACAATTGGATTTTGAATACGTGATTTCCGCTCATGGACCTGCGAATCAACCACCCATCGATCCAGGCTCAGTAGTTGCGGAGCAGCGTAACTATCTCGAAGATTTGATGGCTGCTGTAAAAGCAGAATTTGACAAGGGAACTCACAGTCCAGACAAATTACGCGAAATCGTAAAACTGCCTAAATACAAAGACTGGCGTTCCTATGATGAATGGTTGCCTATGAACGTCGAGAGAATCTGGGCATATTTACATATGGGATGGTAATAGTCTCGCTGTAGAAGACGCTGATTATTTCAGCGTCTTTTTAATTAAACTTTTAAGAATCATTCGACGTGGAATCAAAGATACGGTGCTGAAACCTACGCTTATGATACTGAGCCCAACGTCTATCTGGTTGCAAAATTTGATCATCTTCCCATAGATAAAATTCTTTGCCCTGGCGAGGGCGAAAGACACTAACACAAAAAAGTGCCCAAAAGTAGGGAGGTGTCTTTTACATTGTGATGGATGAGTTTTTCATCATCCAGCTTTTAAGAATTACGGTATTGTCGCTATTTATTCGTTTAGGTGATGAGTAAAAAGCATAGCCATAACCCGTCAGTTGTTTTTTGAAGGGTGCTACTAGTAATCCATTATTTAACTCATTCATCATCAAATCATCCGCCAGGATCAAGCCTTGTCCATCGACTGCCGCTTGTACACGCACGTTAGCATCACTGATGACTCTTCGAGGATTACTCAGTCCAATATTAGGATCACCAGAATAGTTTGCTTTAAACCATTCCTGCCATAAATCTTGGGTGCGGTCTTCACATAACAAAGGGATATTCTTCAAAGGCTCTTGTAGCATGGAGTCCACTCTTAATTGAGCAGTATCGCTTAGCTTATGGGCAGCTAATAGTTTTGGACTAATCATAGGAAATAAATTCATGGGCAATTCAGCGAAGCGGTTTCTATCCAGCTTTCCAGAACACGTCCCCCATAAAATGGCAAGGTCGACTTCATCAAGCATGAAATCGACTGAGTTCACTGAATGTTGCAGCAAGATATTTATATCTGGGTGTTCATCGTTAAAGCCACTGATACGCAATGACAACCAGCGTGCCGCAACATAAGTGGTAGCGGCGATCGAGACGCTCGCTTCTTGCTTAACGTCTTGTATGCGAGAAAGGCTTTGCTCTAAATCTTCGAATAGCTTTTTTGTGGTTAAGAATAACGCTTGCCCTGTATCAGTAAGATAAACCTGGCGCACTGATCGTTTGAATAAATTGCTTTGTAACTCCTCTTCTAATTTACGTATTTGATAACTTACCGCTCCTTTAGTCACGCACAATTCATTAGCAGCTATGCTAAAACTTAAATGCCGAGCCGCAGACTCAAAGACTTTGAGACTATCGAGTGAAGGAAGGTGATGTTTCATTTTTTATCCAATATGGAAGTACTGTAATAAAAGTATAGTTTAAAATAACTTAACCATAGATTAGAAAGTTTCGATTGTCAGCCTCTCATTTTCTCCTACATTATGTGTTATTAACGTCTTTTTTAAATTAAACGTGACCTTTGCACGAGAGATACGACGGATTAAAAATGCTTGAATTCTCTCTATTCCCCCTAAAATTGTGCTCAATAGCCCTGCTATTAAGCACAATTTTAAGAAGAACAGATGAAATTACGCTATTTTTTACCTCACCATACTCTCGTGAAAAGGTCTCTAGGAGTAATAATGGCTAATTCAGTAAAGTCTCACGCGCGTGTCTTGGTTATCGGTGGTGGTATTGCAGGTTGCTCTACTTTATATCATCTTACCCAGTTGGGTTGGACAGACGTTGCACTTGTAGAAAGAGATGAGCTTACCTCAGGCTCTACGTGGCATGCAGCGGCTCAGGTAACCCAGTTTGGTGGCAATCAAACCATGATTGGTTTGAAACGTCATAGTATCGATCTCTATAGAGAACTCGCAGCAGATGATGATTTTCCGTTTTACTACGATATCACCGGTGGTATGCGAACCGCTTATACTCAGGATCATATTGATACGTATCAACACTATATTGGTATGGCGAAAAGTATGGGTGTTGAGATGGAATACATCAGTCCAAAAGAGATCAAAGAGCGTCACCCATTATTAACCACGGACAAAATGCTTGGTGCCTGGTGGGATCCATTAGATGGTTATATTGATCCATCTGGAATTACCCTAGCATTAGCACGAAAAGCACGCCACGCAGGTGCTTCTGTCTACAGAAGTAATCCCGTTGAAAATATCACTAAAAAGGCCAATGGTGAATTTATCGTACACACGCTAAATGGTGATATCACTTGTGAAAAAGTCGTGAATGCAACTGGTTACCGCGTGAATGAAGTAGGCAACATGCTAGGCGTTGAACACCCGGTAACGTCGATGGAGCATATGTACTTCCTCACGGATGATATTCCTGAATTAGAAGCCCTGGATTTTCAGGTGCCGATTATTCGTGATCCATTAGATGATTTTTACAGTCGTCAGGAAAAGAATGGTCTTTTAGTCGGTGTTTACGAGCAAGCCTGTAAAACGTTTGGTTTGGATGGCATTGACCCAGCTTTCACTAAAGATTTATGCCCACCTGATTTAGACCGTCTTCTAGATAATATGGAAGGTATCTTTGAACGTTTACCCGCACTTCAAGAAGCAGGGATTCATACCACTATCAATGGTCCCGATCACCTACACCATCGATGGCATGCCGTTAATTGGACAAATACCTGGAATAGAAAACGCTTACTGTGCGATCGGATTGCGAGCTGGTATCGGTGAAGGTGGTGGACACGGAAAGATCTTGGCTGACTTAATCGTTCACGGTGAATGTGAGTGGGATGCATGGTGTCTTGATCCGCGCCGTTTTACTCAATATGCAAATACCGAACATACAAATTTAAAGTCGATTGAAGACTACCAAAACGAATTCCACTATCACTTACCGCATGAGCATCGTCCTGCATCGCGTTTGGCGAGGACAACTCCGTTATACCCTGTATTAGATCAACAAGGTGCCGCATGGGGCGTAGTAAACGGTTGGGAACGAGCACTCTTTCTTCAAGCCAACTCCTGATTTTGTTGATGAGCATTCATTCCGCTTTACACCAACTAAAGATGTGGTTGCTAAAGAAATTGAAGCAATGACACAAAACGTTGGCTTGATGGAAGTTTCTGGCTTCAACCGCTTTTCTATTCAAGGCGAAGGTGCTACTGAATTTTTGGATAGCATTACTTGTAGCAATATACCGAAGAAAATAGGCAAGATTAGCCTGTGTTATTTACTCAACGACAGCGGTAATGTGTTAGCAGAAGCGACCCTTGCAAAGTTAGATGAAGAACATTACTGGTATGGATCTGCTGCCGCAGCGGAGTGGCATGACCTTGATTGGTTAAACAGCCACAAACCAGACACAGTTACCGTTACTGAAATGGCTGCCTCACACACGATTCTTGTCGTTGCTGGCCCTAAGTCACGTGATTTATTGCAATCCCTTTCACCACGTTGTGATTGGTCAAAAGCTGGCTTTCCTTGGTTGAATGTAAAAGAAATGACGCTCGGACACGCCAAAGTAATGGCGATGACGGTAAGTTTCTCTGGTGAACTTGCTTATGAATTACACGTTCCTAATGAGCAGTTATATTTAGTTTGGAAATTAATCAATGAAGCTGGCCCAGCCTTCAATTTATCGTACTTTGGTCTTTACGCAACAGAGTCAATGCGTATGGAAAAAGGCTATATGCATTGGAAAGCGGACCTCATCTACGAGCGTAACCCAATGGAAACCAGCCTGGACTTTTTTGTGAAAATGGATAAACCAGACTTTGTCGGTAAAAAAGCGCTAGAAGCACAACTAGAAAAAGGAAATCAAAAGCAACTGGTCACTCTAGTTATTGATTGCGAATTGGCTCCTGCGCATAGCGGTGATTCGATCTATGCAACAGAAGCAGACGGAACTAAAGCATTAATAGGAACGGTTACCTCAGGTGCTTATGGCCACAGAGTTAACAAGAATATTGCTTTTGCTTTTGTGGAACCTGAATTTGCAAGCATAGACCCTGTAAGCAGTGAAACAAAACTAAGTATAGAAATTTTAGGACAACACTATCCTGCTGAAGTCTCTGAGCATTGTTTATATGATCCAGAAAATGCTCTAGTGCGGTCATAACTATATTAGAAAAAAGCCTTGCCATAGCGTAGCGAAGACAACGTTGGAACGCAGTAACGACGACCCGCATGGTGTGTTTGCATCTGATATAAAAAACACAGAAAAGTAGGGGGAGTGCAATCTATAAGCACTCATACAGTGAATAAAAGTAATAAAGCCTGGGCTTTTATAATTAAAACACTCGTTTCTTAAGCACAAAAAAGGCGTACTGTTTAGTACGCCTTTTTTGAACAATCTTGCAGTAAAGTTACTACTGCATTAACTAGAAACTAGCCTTTGCCTTTCCAGGGAACCAGGTAATCCTCAAATTTGCGCATTATAATATCGATTGCATAACCGATTACGCCGATCAAAATTATTCCCATGAGTACAATGTCGGTCAGCTGAAAACGTGATGCGACCATGATCATCATTCCAGCACCTTTTTCTGCCGCAACCAGTTCTGCTGCAACCACAGTTCCCCAACAGACTCCCATTGCAACTCTGGCCCCGGTAAATATTTCGGGTAAGGAATTTGGCGCAATAACATAGCGCATTATTTGCCACTTACTAGCCCCCAGCGAATAGGCTGCGTGTACTTTAGAAATATTAACTCCTGAAACGCCTGAACGCGCAGCGATTGCCATAATCCATAAGGCAGCCAAGAATAACAGTATGATTTTTCCAACTTCACCGATGCCAGCCCAGATAATGACCAAAGGAATCAAGGCTAATGGTGGCACAGGACGCATAAATTCAACGATGGGATCAAACCAGCCACGGAACCAGTCACTCAAACCCATGGCATATCCAAGCGGTATACCCACGAGGGCTCCCAAGGCAAAGCCAACTATCACCCGGAACAGCGACCAACCTAAATGCTCCCAAAGGGTGAAGTTCTGGTAGCCTGTCTGTGAAATTTCTACTAAACGGGACGCAACTGCCTCTGGTGGTGGTAACCAGACAGGTTCCATCTGCATGCCTTTGGCAGGAATATAATTTAAGGTACCTTTGCTAGTCATACTCACTTCGCCAGAATCGACCTTGACTCTTTGACCGGGAGCGATAGGAGATCCATTTATTTCGACTACCTTGGCCCCATCCTTGCGCGAAATTTCATCATTTTTATCCATCGAGATTAACACAGAACGCCAGGCGGCCACACTGGCAGAGTCATTCTTGGCGAAGCCATCACCGGGCTCAACGTCTTTCTTACTTATCTTTTCGCCACTAGGCACAACATTTACAAATACTGTAGCTTCATCGCGCTTACCATCTGGTGCTTCGAGCACATAGTTAAACTCTGCATCACCAGAAAATGGACCGGGTACATGGATGGGCACCAATTTTGAATTAGTAAAAGCGCCCCATAATACAAACACAGTTAATACTGAAATTATGCTGGCCCAACGATCTGGCTTGACGGCACTTTCATCACCAAATGTCACAGTTTTCAATGACGTAAAATCGTCATGCTTGTGAATAAATTTACCCACAATAAAACGAACAAAAAAGAAAGCTGCTATGAAAATAGCAATATATAAAAGTAAAACAATCATGCGTTAGCCTCCTCTGTACGACCCATGATCTCTTCTTCCATATCCCAGATCATATTAAGAATTTCATCACGAGTTTTTCCGAAATCTTCATGCTTCTTGACTTCTCTCAAATCCGCATCGACACCTATATCAGCGAAAGGTAGTCGGTATTCCTTATGAATTCGTCCCGGTCGTGGCGCCAGTACCAGTAGGCGTTCGCCCAACAAGATCGCTTCTTCCACAGAATGCGTCACTAAAATAATTGTCTTGCCAGTCTCTTTCCACAGCTTAAGCACCAGGGATTGCATTTTTTCGCGGGTCAGAGCATCAAGTGCACCTAGAGGTTCGTCCATCAAAATAACATCGGGTTCGTTAGCCAGGCAACGCGCTAGTGCTACTCTTTGCTGCATGCCGCCGGATAACTCATAGACCGCCTTTTCCTTGAATTCCTGCAAGCCGACAACATCTAACAAATGGTCAACCCTGTCCATGTATTGATCAGGCTTTTCTCCACCCATCCGCGGGCCAAATGAGACGTTTTCACGTACACTCATCCAGTCGAATAAGGCGCCTGCCTGAAACACCATGCCGCGCTCACGGCCAGGTTTATAGATTGGCACACCGTCGAGACAAATACGGCCTTCAGTCGGTGCAAGAAATCCCGCCACTATATTCAATAAGGTAGTTTTACCACAGCCCGATGGCCCTAAAACACTCATCAATTCTCCGCTTTTAAGCTCTAAATTAATATCCTTGAGTGCCTGTACATGTGATCCATTCGGTAATTCAAAACGCATGGATATGCCATCAATCAACATTGTAGACATCTATTACTTTCTCCAAACAAGTTTCTTTAAATTAGGAAAAAAATTGCGCGAGTAAACTCACGCAATTTAATTGACGATATTTACATATTACTAGCAATTACATTTTGCTAGCAGCAGTTAGTGGACCCATGTTTACTGCGCCATCATAACTTGGCAATGCTGCCTTGATACTTTTGGCCTCAACGAATACGTCAGCTACACCTTTCATGAAAGTCTGTGCGTTTCCACCAAACCACTTTTCAGACAATTGATCTTCAACCGATGGGAATTTCATTGTCGCAATGGCTTTCTTCGCAGCATCAAGATCCATACCAGATTCTTTAGCTATTACTGCTAGCATTTCATCACTTTGACTATCAGCCCATGCTTTATTCTTTACTGCAGTAATATGTAAAAATTTAGCGACCAGATCTTCGTTTTCAGCTAGATAATTGGTAGGTGATACTGTGACATCAAATACAAGAATACCTAGTTCTTCTTTCTCAGCACCCGTTATCAAAATGTTACCGTGCTCTTTCATACGGGTTAATCCGCCGCCGTAACCACAGGCAAAATCTACTGCGCCCTGAGCAAGTGCCGCTGCACCTTCAGGTGGTGGCATATTAACAACACTCAGACTTGAAACATCGATTCCAAAATGATCCATCTGACGAAGAAATCCATAGTGCGCCGCTGTTCCTAGAGGAACCGCAACCTTTTTACCCACTAATTCTTTAGCGTTGTCTTTGGTTACTTCCAGTTTAGTAGCGACAACACAATTATCATTATCTGAGTAACTAACAGCAACATCTACCACCTGGATCGGTTGACCTGCAGAAGCTGCAACCACAAATGGAGGGATACCCTGGCTTACAGATATTTGTACGTCACCTGAAGCCATCGCTGCTGACATCGCAGTCCCGGTTTCGAATGAACGCCATTTGATCTTTTTACCGATTGCTTTTTCAAAGCTGCCATCTGCTTTACCTAGTAAAAATGGCATTGGCCACTCCAGGAAATAAGCAACAGTGATTTCATCGTCTGCTGCTGATGCAACTTGTGCCGAAAGCGTTAGCGTAAGGCTTGCTATTAAAAGTGTTAAGATTTTCTTCATTATTGATCCTCCTCATTAATGAATAGTTTTTGGTTAAATTTAAATATATAACTTAGTTATTGCAGTGTTAGATTAGTAATGAATTAAAGCAATAAGCTAAATCACATACATTTTCTGAGTCACTGATCTGAGCTTAGTAGAAAAAATAAAAAAAACTTATTTATTTTTATGGGTTTAAATAGAACTCAATACCCTTAAAGTAAAACTGAAAACCCTCATGGGTTACCTAAATATAAAATCAGCCTCTGCTGACCAGATACCTTTCTATTGTCCATTTAAACCGTCTTAAATTAATAATTGAAGGCACAAGATTGCAGAATTTTCCTATACTGTAGGTAGCACTGTACTAAATTTAATTGGAAAAAGAATGGATCAAAGTTCAATGAATTCACTATGGAAAGCAACCGCCACTAAGCTGGATGCGAACCCGAACCTGGAAGATGAAATCCACACCGATGTGGTGGTTGTGGGAGCGGGTTTTACCGGTTTACGCGCTGCCTTACATTTATCCGAAAATAATACTCAGGTTGTTGTACTGGATAAATACGATGTGGGCTATGGAGCTTCGGGTCGCAATGGCGGGCAAGTAAACCCAATGCTGCCGTTTAATTCACCCGAGACAATCCAGAAATTAATTGGTCATCACTTTTTTGAAAACCTAACAGAAGCATCGCTAAATTCGGCAGATGCTCTATTCGAACTAATTACTAAATATAAAATAGATTGTCAGGCACGCCAGCATGGATGGCTGAGGGTCGATCATTGTGAAAAAGCGCGCAAAGTTGCGATACATAATGCTGAGGGCTGGATTAAATACGGTGCGGAATTGATCTCGCTAGAGCAGACTGAAGTACAGCGACTCTCTGGTAGCAAACTTTATAAGTCCGGCATAGTCGCTCCCAAAGGCGGTGCTGTGCATCCTTTATCACTGGCACGTGGTGAAGCTGCTGCTGCAATAAAAGCGGGTGCAAAAATATTTGCTAACAGTCCTGTAACTGCATTGAGTCGTAAAAACAATAAATGGGAAGTAACAACACCCAAGGGTAAAGTCACTGCCGATTGGGTCATTTTGGCAACTAATGGTTATACCGATAGTTTATATAAGAGCCTATCGCGAAGTATTTTACCCCTTGTTTCTGTGCAACTTGCGACCGATCCACTCGATGATCAACAAATAGCTGAAATACTTCCTGAAGGGCATACGATTTCTGATACCAGACGTTCTATCATGTATGCACGCCGCGAACCGGATAATCGTATGGTTTTTGGCGGTCATGGCAAGCTTAAATCAAATGATAAATTTGTTGGGTTTGAACACATGATAAAAGATGCGGAAAGCGTTTTTCCGAGGCTAAAAGGTGTTAACTGGCGTTTTCGTTGGGGTGGAAGAATAGCTGTTACAGAAGATAGATTACCCCATTTTCATGAACCCAAGCCGGGTTTGATTGCAGGCTTAGGTTACAATGGCCGTGGTGTAGCTATGTCGCATGTGATGGGTAAATGCCTTGCCGATCGCATTCTGGATATCCCATTAAAACAACTACCATTCCCCAGCACAGCTATCAAGAACATTCCATTTTGGGGGATACAAATGATGGGCACAGGACCAGTGATTTCGGTAATGAAAATCCTTGATAAATTAGAATCCCGCTCTGCCTGATTGACTTCAGATAATAATTGAAAAGTACACCCCCCTACTTTTAGGGCATTTTTATCCAAAGACATCCATTTGTCTCGCAGTAATTTTTTCGAATGTCGTGCCTAAAAAATACAAGATACTATCAGCTACAGGGGCCAATTGTTTATCCACGTAGTGTTGGTAATCTGGCGTTGAATCTGCACTTTCTATGGGTTCTGGGCCGTTGAGTGTAATTATGTATTGAATTTTTCTACCAGGGTTTTGCATTTTTCGCGCGGCTTTAACTTGTGGCGGCTGGGTACTGGTATAACTCTCTAAGGGACGGCGTAAGCGCTTGGTGTAAGTCAATTTATGATTTAATTCGCCATTGATCAGGGCATCATGCGTATCAGATATATAAGCCTCGTAAGGCTCATTATTAAAAATACGCTTATATAACTCTTGTTGGAAATCTCTGGCTAATGGTGTCCAATCTGTGCGGACTGACTCCAGCCCTTTAAAAACCATGATTTTTTCAGCACTTTCATCAGCTCCTGTTTGAATCATTCCGGCGTAACGTTTTTTGCTTCCCTTTTCTGCGCCCCGGATGGTTGGCATCAGGAAGCGTAGGTAATGGGTTTCGAATTCAATTTCCAGGTTTGATTCGATATCAAATTCATCTAACAAATGCTGTTGCCACCAACTATTTAATGTTGTTTGTAATTGCTTTCCTATAGCTTGGCAGTCGTCATTAGTCTTACTTTCACCCAACAGCACAAATACCGAATCGGTATCACCATAAATAACTGAATAGCCTTGCTTCTCTATTAGCTCTTTGCTAATTTGAATAATTTCGTGACCTCGCATGGTAATACTACTCGCGAGTTGTGGATTAAAGAAGCGACAGCCAGATGAGCCGAGCACGCCGTAAAAAGAATTCATGATGATCTTGATTGCATGGGACAAAGGCTTATTGTTTTCTTTTTTCGCCTGATCACGTTGTTGCCAAAGCTCTGATACGATATCGGGTAATATATGCTTTTCTCGTGAGAATTCTGCTTCTAAAAAACCTGGAATCGTATTATCGAAGTAATGTTGCGAAATACCTTCGGCAAGTCCCATTGGATCAATTTTAAATGTCCTGATAATGCTTGGATACAGGCTTTTGAAGTCAAGTACCAATACATTTTCATATAACCCCGGCAGTGAATCCATTACATATCCACCCGGGCTATTCTTGGTATTCAGTTGGCTACCAATATCAGGGGCCACATAACCTTGTCGATGCAAACGTGGCAGGTATAGATTATCGAATGCTGCGGTTGAACCACCTTGGCGATCAATCGCCAACCCCGTCATCTTTGCACGTTGAATCGAAAAATTGAGCAAGTCGGTTTTATCAAAAATATCCCCAACCAGTCGGCAATCCTCTAAATTATATTCAGCCAATGCAACAGGGTCTTCCCGATATTGACGACGTATCTCGTTGAGTTTATCTAAACCCACCCCCCCACTTATAGCATTATTTTTATCATCATTAATAAGCTTGTTTCGACCTAATAACTGTTCAGCCACATGATCAAGAGCAAAGCTTTCGAATGACCAAAACGCCCCTCTTAAGCTCGTTATCCCATCCAGAACAACCCTTCCCGGGATTCGGGCGATATGCATTTGGCCACTCACTTGTGGCGAGAGAATGGCTGAGTTATGTGAGTCTAAAGAGCCCCTGCCAATAGCAAAAGGTAATTTTAGCTGCTTACATTTCCATTGCAGAAAATCCAGATCAAATGCCACCACATTCCAGCCAATAATCACATCTGGGTCATGCTGTTTCATCCATTCAAAAAATTGAAGGAGTACTTCTTTTTCACTTTGGCACCAGCGAATATTTTGTCTTACATCCGCCCTTGCAAGGTGTTCTTCTGGTTCGTCTTTATTCATAAAGACTGCTTCAACACCTTTACTAGTCACTGCAATTGAATACAACTTTCCCCTGAGGTCTTCGGTTTCTATATCCAGTGAAACTACGCTTAAATCAGGATCAAACTCTGCGGATTTTAATGACGGATTAACAAATTCAAGATATCCATCGCGCTGGATAGACTCACCGCTAATTTCTACAGAGGCAGTGATAAAACGCTCCATTAAATAGCGCTCGGTCGGTTTGATTTCAGATTCCAGTAATTGTTGCTTATCGTAGGCAAGGTGTTCGCGCAAGTTATTCAGTTGGCGTTGCTGCGGAAAATATAGGCCATCTACAGGTTCGTGTTTAAAAGTTTTCAGTTCAAGCTGTTTACGTTGGACTGAAGAATCCAGCTTTAAATTATTAGACCGCCTGATAAAACAAACAGCCCGTTGTTTTTCTATAAGAATATGCACTGGACCCTGTTCAGTATTAGCCCAAAAACTCAGGTTGACTCCATCAGGGGTATCTCTCCACTGCCTGGTTAGAATAAAACCTGATAAATTCTGTTTTTTGGTCATATTCCACATTTTATCGCAAAAAACTTTGATAAACTTCGTTGAAAAATATTAAAACAACTCTATTCAAAATAACGATATTCAATACTATAAAAGCGAAGGTACTCACATTGAAAACATTTAGCAAAGCACTATCAGGTACAGCACTCGCCCTGGCAGTTTCATTTAGCGCTGTTTCTACTACTTCAGTAAACGCTGAGGGGTTTTTCTCTAAACTTTTAGGTGGCTCAAAAAGTGGAGCCGGCTTCGAAAGCATGTTAGCCCATGTTCCTGCTGATACGTCTTACTTACTAACCAATAAGAATGCGATTCCTGAGGAAGTCATGGAGTTCCACTTAAAACGAGGCAAAGACATGCTCGCTATGTTCTCAAAAGCACAAGCAGAAACAAAATCAGACGGGAAATCTGATGATGCTGAAGGTGTAGAAAAGTTCTTTAATGCATTGCTGGCAGATTACAGTGATTTACTAGCTAAAGATAAGTTTGAAGAAACAGGTCTTTCGAAGAAAGCGAATAGCATGATATACGGTTACGACATGATGCCGGTTATGCGCATTAGCTATGCAGATAAAGAAAAGTTAATGGCCATGATCAAGCGCGCCGAAGAAAAGTCTGGTTACAAAATAGAATTCACCAAATGTGGTGAATTAGATTGCTTTACATCAACCAACCCAACGGGCGAAGTTGCGATGGCTTTAGTCTTTTTAGACAGCCAGATTGCAGTTGCTGCGTTTGCACCTGAAAAGAAAGAAGCGGTAATTTCTCACCTGACAGGCAAAGCAAATCCTAAAGAATCTTACAGTAAGGCTAAATGGGAAACTTTCTTGAAAGATAATAATTACAAAGGTTACGGCGACGGCTTTATCAATTTAAAGAATGTCTTCATCAAAGCGAAACCACTTATAGCTGATGGCATGAAGGGAGAGGTTGATGAGAGAGAAATAGAAGGCTGTTTAGCGGTTGTTGAGCAACACGTTAATAATATGCCTGAAATTCTTCTTGGTACTAAAGAACTTAAAGCTCAATCAATGAAGTATGAACTGCTGATTAAAACCTCCCCGGGAGTTAGTGAGAGCTTGCAAACATTGGCTAACCCTACCAATATTCCACAACGCACTGATGGTGCAATCTTCGAGTTTGGTGTAAATATCGATTTTAAGAAGTTACGTGATGCCCTTACAGATTACTCAAGCTTCCTGATTGCAACGGGAGAAGCCAACAAATGCACTTCAATAAAGCCTCAAGAAATCCGTAAAGGCATGGGCGGCATAGCGATGGTGATGAATATGGGTCTTTCTCAATTCAAATCTATCTACGCTTCAGTTTCAGATATCGAAATGGATGACCGAATGCAACCAAAAAAGGTTGATGCGTATGTTTCATTGGGAACAGATGATCCCAAGGGATTGCTAGCTATGGTGGGCATGATGGCCCCACCCCTAATGGCATTAAAAATTCCTGATGATGGTTCTGCGGTTAAATTACCAGAAGGTGTTATTCCTAGCCGTGGTGTACCGGTTCCAGATATCTACTTAAGCAAGAGTGAAAAGTCATTAAACATCATGGTAGGCAATGATAAGCCTTCATTGATGGAGTATAAAAATGACAAGCCACAAATGTCTTTCACTGGTATCGACGGCAAACGTTACATGGAAAAAGTTGCAAGCATGATGAAAAAAGTAATGCCTGATAATAAAGACATGGAAATGCTCGAATCTGCAACTGGCATGTCTGGTAAGTTCTTATCAGAAACAAGTGCAGATAGGCGTGGCTTGGTGATTAACTATAATCTTATGTATGACAAATAATGCATCAGCGATGATTTACATCAAATGACACCTGCAGTAGACGCTGCTAAAAAAGCGGGTATTCAATATACACTTCATGAATACTCGCACGATTCGCAGGCTTCTTCCTATGGAGAAGAAGCCGCGAGTTTACTCAATGTTTCACCCAACCAAGTTTTCAAAACACTTCTTATTTCCGCAACAGATAGTAACCAGCTTGCTGTAGCCATTGTCCCCGTTAGTCATCAACTTAATTTAAAATCCGCAGCAAAAGCGCTGGGCTTTAAAAAAGCATCGATGGCTGATCCCACTGCTGCAGAAAATGCCACAGGCTATATTCTTGGTGGTATTAGTCCGTTAGGTCAAAAAAAGCGCTTACCCTTTGTTTTAGATGATTCAGCTAATGAGCATAAAACTATCTTTCTCAGTGCGGGTAAAAGAGGACTGGAAATAGAGTTATCACCTAATGATTTAATCAAACTCTGTAATGCCAAAACGGCCGATATTAAAAGCTAATTAGCTATTAATAAGAGATAAATAAGCGTTTATATTAATTAAAAAGTACACCCCACTTTCCATGAGTTTGCCATTTCGTTTATTGAAATGGACAACCCACGCATGCCAGAGCTTAAAACTAGCTTGCCGATAGGCGATACTAGTTTTAAGCTTGTATTTGGGCTATTTTCATTGATAAGAGTAAAATCAACCTTGAGGATATTCTCTTGTCCAATGATCCGCTCCTGCAGCCTTATCAACTAAAGCACTTAACCCTAAAGAATCGCATCATGATTACCAGTCATGAACCAGCTTATACAGAAGATGGTATGCCCAAAGAAAAGTACGCTGCTTATCATGCAGAACGCGCCAAAGCTGGTGTTGCAATGACTATGACTGCGGGGTCTGCGGCGGTATAAAAAGATAGCCCACCGGTATTTAATAATATTCTGGCCTACAAAGATGAAGTCGTTCCCTGGATTCAGAACCTTACGGATGCATGCCACGAACACGATTGTGCGGTTATGATTCAGCTTACTCATCTAGGACGACGCACGGGTTGGAACAAAGGGGATTGGTTACCTGTAATCTCCTCATCACATCGACGCGAACCAGCGCATAGAGCCTTTCCTAAAAAGATCGAAGACTGGGATATTCAGCGCTTGATTAAAGATTATGCCGATGCTGCCGAACGCATGAAAGCGGGTGGAATGGATGGTATTGAACTTCAGGCTTATGGTCACCTTATGGATCAGTTTTGGTCCCCGATTACTAACTCTTTGGGTGAACCTTATGGTGGTGAATTAAAAAATCGCATGCGCTTTACCATGGAAGTGCTTGAAGCAATTCGCGAACGTGTAGGTTCAGAATTTATCATCGGAATGCGTTACACAGCTGATGAAGTACATATGCAGGGTTTAACCCCCGAAGATGGTATCACTATTTCTAAAATGTTCCGCGATAACGGCATGGTCGATTTTCTTAATGTAGTTCGTGGACGCATCAATCACGACGCAGGATTAACCGATCTCATACCAATCCAGGGCATGCCGGGTTCTCCGCATTTAGATTTTGCCGGACAAGTCCGCAAAGAAACAGGAATGCCGACGTTTCATGCAGCAAAAATCCCAGATATCGCTACTGCTAGATACGCCATATCCGAAGGTTTATTAGATATGGTCGGCATAACCCGAGCACACATCGCAGATCCACATATCGTGCGTAAAATTGTAGAGGGCCGTGAACACGATATTCGCCCCTGTGTAGGCACGACTTACTGCCTTGATAGAATCTACCAGGCTGGTGAAGCACTGTGTATACATAATGCAGCAACGGGTCGTGAGCTAACTATGCCGCATGATATTCCCAAGGTAAAAATACCAAAAGAAATTGTCATAGTGAGTGCTGGGCCTGCAGGTCTGGAAGCGGCACGAGTGGCTGGCGAACGAGGTCATCAAGTGACAGTTTTCGAAGCGGCTACGGAAGCAGGTGGGCAATTACGCCTTACCGCATTATCAAAACGCCGTCAGGATATGATCGGCATCGTAGATTGGCGCATGCAACAATGCGAAAAGCTCGGAGTTAAGTTTAAATTCAATACCTATGCAGAAGTTGCTGAAGTCATTGATGAAAATCCTGATGTTGTGATTATAGCCACTGGCGGCTGGCCAGATACCGAAGTATTGGAAACAGGCAATCATCTAGTCGTATCAAGCTGGGATATTATTTCGGGTCATGAATTACCTGGAAAAAATGTACTCATTTTTGATGACGCTGGTGACCATCCAGGGTTACAGGCCGCAGAAGTAATTGCTTACACCGGTGCAAAAGTTGAGATTATGACTCCAGATCGTAGCTTTGCACCCGAAGTCATGGCGATGAATTTAGTCCCTTATATGCGTAGTCTCCAAGATAAAGACGTCACTTTCACCGTTACCCGCAGGCTGATGGATGTTGAGTGCGAAGGAGGTCAACTAAAAGCCATTATCGGCACTGATTATAGCGATCTGCGTCAAACCAGAATCTATGACCAAGTTGTGATTAATCACGGTACATTGCCAATGGATGATTTGTATTTTGAGCTAAAGCCACAATCTTCTAACCTTAGGGCAGTGAATTATGATGCGCTGATTGAAGGTAAGGAACAGGACTTCAAAGAGAATCCTGAAGGGGCTTTTCAGTTATTCAGAATTGGCGATGCGATCTCTGCTCGTAATACCCACGCAGCCATTTATGACGCGTTGCGATTAGTTAAAGATATTTAAATATTCGACGAAAAAGTGCATAAAAGTAGGGGGGTGTCATTTATCATCATTTAATGCAGGCTTTTCTATTTATGGGTGCTATATTCAAGCACTAAATAACCAGTCCAATTCCAGCATGTACCCATTTCTAAAACTCATTATCACTGTCGTTAAAGCCAAATATCGTCCTAAATTAAACCTAGAAGATGAAAGCGTATTGCATCTTCGCGCAGGGTTTATGGATGTTGATATGTTTGGTGAATTAAATAACGCACGCTATTTCAACTATATGGAATTAGGACGCTGGGATTATTCTCAACGCGTTGGCTTTATTAGCTTAATGAGAAAGCACGGCTGGGGAGTGGCCGTGGGTGGTGCCAGTATTCGTTACCGCAGAAGAATCCCATTGCTGCAAAAATTTACCATGACCTCCAGGATGATTTGCCACGATGGCAGGTGGATTTATTTCTTACAGGAAACCCATCGCAAAGATAAGATTTGCTCTTCGGCCTTAATGAAAGTTTGCGTGACTTCAAAGGATGGGCTGGTGCCCGCCCCAGAGGTATTAGCGGCATTAGGTACTGAAGACTTATTTGCTAAGGTGCCCGATTGGGTTTCGGCCTGGATTGATGCTGAGAGCCAACGGCCGTGGCCTTCCTCATCATAACCTTCATCACATAATAAACAAAAAAAATTCTTCTTTGTACAAGCAACTATACTAACAGTTTGTATTTATCAGTGGCTGATTTAGGTGAAATGTTTTGGATAATTTAAGAGGAAGCCTCTTCATGGTGCTCGCAATGGCGTGTTTCACCTTCGAAGACATGTTTATCAAGGTTGCCTCTAAATCAGTTCCGGTAGGAGAGATCCTTTTCTTTTTTGGTGTTGGCGGCACTCTGGCTTTTATATTTCTAACCCTGCGCCGCAGAGAAGTCATCATTCATCCTGCTATTCAATCCAAACCTATTTTACTCAGGGCCATCTTTGAAGTTGCAGGCCGAGTATTCTATACCCTAGCCATTGTTTTCACCCCACTATCTAGCGCCTCAGCTATTCTTCAAGCTACGCCATTAGTGGTAGTGACAGGAGCTGCAATTTTCTTCGGCGAGAAAGTTGGCTGGCATCGTTGGACGGCAATCATGGTTGGTTTCATTGGCGTATTAATGATTCTACAACCAGGACTGGAGGGCTTTGAGATTGCATCTATTTTAGCGGTACTAGGTACGCTTGGTTTTGCAGGACGTGATCTTGCAACACGAGCAGCACCTAAAGTTCTCTCCAACACCCAATTAGGCATTTACGGTTTTTTTGTGTTAATACCTATCGGACTTGTCATGTTGATGATTAGCGGTGGCGCAGTGATACCTTCCTTATTTCCTGCATTACAAATTTTAGGCGCAATCATTTTTGGTGTAACTGCTTATTACGCTTTAACTATCGCCATGCGTACAGGTGAAGTATCAGTTGTCACGCCTTTTCGATATACCCGTCTGGTGTTTGCCTTGATTCTCGGAATGATTGTATTTTCTGAGCAACCCAGCCTGATGACTTTGATTGGTAGCGCGATAGTTGTGAGTAGTGGACTCTATACGCTACTTCGCAATAGACAAGGTACTTCAAAAAATTTAATAAAAAAGGCCTAGCCGTAGCTTAGCGAAGACAACTTTACAATGTAGTAACGACGCCCCAAAGGGTGTGTTATTCATTTAATATGAATAAAAAACACAGATAAAGTGAGGGTGACCTTTTTAGTCTATAGTCATGCTAACGGGCGTTAATTTAGGTACAACATGAAGCGATTTACAAAATCATTTACCCAGCAGGAATCAATTCCAGAAGCGGGAATTCAAGCAGCGACTAAAGTCATGCTTAGTGGACGATTGCACCGCTATAACGCGCTTGCTGATGAAAAAACCGAAACAGAATTATTGGAATTAGAATTCGCTGAATCATTGGGTGTACCTTATTGTCTTGCCTGTTCTTCTGGCGGTTATGCCTTGCATATAGCTATGCGGGCTGCAGGTGTTGCAGCGGGAGATAAAGTACTTTGTAATGCGTTTACATTAGCTCCTGTACCTGGTGCAATTCACAATAGTGGAGCAGTGCCGGAACTCATCGATGTTGCTGAAGATTACTGTATTGATATAGAACATCTTGAAGCTCAGGCAAAATCCAGCGGAGCTAAATTTTTCATGCTTTCACATATGCGTGGACATATCGCTGATATGGATCGCATTATGGGTATTTGCCAGCGTTACGATATTTTCCTGATTGAAGATTGCGCGCATACCATGGGAGCGAGTTGGAACGGAATCCCAAGCGGCACTTTTGGTGATATCGCCTGTTTTAGCACACAAACCTATAAGCATATTAATTCAGGTGAGGGCGGTTTTTTAACCACCCGGCACCCTGAAATTATGGCGAGAGCGATTATTTATTCCGGTTCTTATATGTTGTTTGAGCGTCACTTGGCAGCTCCACCCAAAGAAGCTTTTGAAAATATCCGTTTTGAAACGCCGAACTATAGTGGTCGAATGGATAACCTACGTGCGGCAATTTTACGACCGCAATTACGAGATTTGAAACAGCAGTGCGAGCGCTGGAATGCACGCTATAGAATTCTGGAAAAAGCATTTCAAAAAAGTACTGTTATTAAAATTCCTAGTCGCCCTGAAAAAGAACAGTTTGTTGCTAGTTCCATCCAGTTCTCAGTACCTACATTCAACCGCGAGCAAATCAAACTATTTCAACACCACTGTGCGGAACGCGGGGTGATGCTTAAATGGTTTGGTGGCGCAGAACCAAGCGGTTACACCAGCCGTTATGATAGCTGGAAATACCTACAGGATATGCCACAGTTGCCGAAGACCGAAGCCATTCTAGAAACGCTTATGGATATGCGGATTCCGTTGACCTTTGAACTCGACGATTGTGAATTAATCGCCGAGATTATTGTTGAAGTGGCTGATGATGTAATGAAGTCATAAGCATAACAAAGTGCCTATAAAAAGTGCCCAAAAGTCGGGGGGTGCTTCATCTCCGCTCAACAGCACTGTGATTACTCATGGAAAATTAAAAGAAAAGAACTAATTTACAATAGCAAGTTTCTTTTCCTTTGGTACCGGACTCAATGCCCAGGTATCGGTATTAGCCATGTTCCAGCTTCTTTGCCACTTTTCCGGGATCGTCTTCTTTGATAATAAGCAGCCTTCGTCAAGTGATTCATAAATATCGTAATAGGTCTTGATTTCAGTGGCACTGGCGCGTCGATTGATATGCCAGGGCATTACCTCTTCTGTGTGATTTATTCCAGCGACTTCAAGTAAATCCACCAGGTGCTTAATCATCGAATGATGATAATTAGCGACTCTCTGGCCTTTATCAGTGACATCCAGTGACTGGTAACGTGCAGGTTGCTGAGTTGCAATGCCAGTTGGACATTTATCCGTATTGCAATGGCGGGATTGAATGCAACCGAGCGCAAACATCATACCGCGAGCTGAATTTATGGTATCAGCCCCCAGTGCTAACACACGCATCATGTGGAACGCTGAGATCACTTTACCTGCCGCGATAATTCTAATGTCTTTCCTCACTCCCGTGCCAATCAAAGCATTATGGACGAAACTCAGGGCGTCCCACAGGGGCATTCCTACCGAGTTGGCCATTTCAATCGGTGCTGCGCCGGTGCCGCCTTCCGAGCCATCAACGGTAATGAAGTCGGGCGTTAAGCCAGTCTCATTCATGGCTTTACAAATAGCTAGAAACTCAGCTTTATGACCGATACATAACTTAAATCCAACTGGCTTGCCACCACTTTTTTCTCGTAGTAATGCAAGGAATTCCAGTAAACCCTTTGGTGATGAAAAAGCTGAATGTGCACGTGGTGATACAACATCTTTGCCCATTTCGACACCACGAATATCAACAATTTCCTGAGTAACTTTTGCCGCGGGTAAAATACCTCCATGGCCGGGTTTGGCACCCTGGGATAGTTTTACCTCAATCATTTTAATTTCATCTCGAGTTGCCATTTTGATGAATTTATCCTCATCAAAACCTCCAGTCCCATTATTCCTGCAACCAAAATAACCCGTGCCGATTTGCCAGATTAAGTCACCACCATGCTTCAGATGATAAGGACTAACGCCACCTTCGCCTGTGTTGTGTGCGAAATTATCGATTTTGGCGCCTTTATTCAGCGCCATAATCGCATTTTTGCTTAGGGCACCATAACTCATCGCGGAAATATTCAATGGAGACGCAGCGTACGGTTTACTGCAATTTTTTGCACCAAAGATAATTCGCGGATTTTTATCTTCAATGTCATGCGGTTCAAGAGATTGATTAATCCACTCATAACCCTGTTTATATACATCAAACACGGTGCCGAATGGTCGTGTATCCCTGACACCTTTGGCACGCTGATAAACCAATGCACGAAATTCCCGGCTAATTGGCATTCCGTTAGTATCATCCTCAATGAAGTATTGTTGAATCTCAGGACGGATATATTCCATAAAATAACGGAGATGGCCTATTAAAGGATATATTCTCAGTATTGTAGACGTCTTCTGAGCCATATCCATGACACCCACTAATATCATTGGCAGCACTACTACAAAAGTCCACAGCACTGGCTTCCAAAGTAATGAAAGCAATAAAATCAATAGTGTGATTCCAATCGAAATTGCAATGAATCCAGTGCGTACTGTCATATGAGAAAACCTTAAGTAAAAGTAACAGAATATATTAGATTTAATCTTAGTAGCTGATTATTAATGTGTCTTTATTTTTAGCTATTAGTTTTAATGGTCCAGGAAATAAAAAAGGGCTGGTTTAATAACCAGCCCTTTTATGAATTTCATTAAAATAGGATATAAGTAGGGGGGTGTATTTATGAATTGCCATAATCTATCTGGCCGAAATCCAGATATTTTTTACTTTCTCTTTTTTAATTTCAGCGCCTACGGATAAAATTTCATCTGTAAGCTCTTCCGGTTTGTGGGGTAATTCATCTAATAGCGCTTCAAGTTCCTGTTTTTGCTGATCAGCTTCGTTATCCAGGGTTTTATTTATGGTAGCCTTTTTATCGCTTACCTTTGACACTGCATTAGAGCCGGGGAATACATAGCTAGATACATGGTTTCTACCTGCTTGTTTCGATTCATACATCGCTTGATCAGCAAACTTGAGTAACTTATCCAGTGATCTAGCTGTTTTTGCAGAACAATTCACAGTTCCTACTGAAAGTGATAGTGGTATACTATGACCTTCCCAATCAATAGGTTGATCTTGAACTTTCTTACGTAAGTTTTCAGCAATTTTAACTATTACTTCGTCAGTACAACCATTAATGTAGACCACGAATTCATCACCACCCAATCTTGCAGGTATATCTTTACTGCGTGTGGTTTCTTTCATTATTGCTGCAATGTGTTTGAGTGCTAAGTCACCCGCTTCGTGACCATATTCGTCGTTAATAAACTTAAATTTATCAACATCAATGACTATAATTCCCACATTTTCTTCATTGTGCTTCGCAATGATTTTATTAACAGAGTCTTCGAAGAAACGTCTATTAGCAATATTTGTCAAGTGGTCATTACTACTCATTTTATAAAGATATCTATTGGTTTCACGTAACTTAGCAGTCGCTTTCTCGATATCCTTGCTCAAGGAATAGTTAAGTTTGCGAACTTCTCTATTTGATTTATGTAATCTATTAACCAGCGCAGACAATGCACTCCAAAGTTCAGATACTTCGATTGGACTATTTTTAGGGATCTTCCCAAGATTAAAGTTATCAGATCTTGTGCCTATTTCCTTGGACTTAGTAACCAGAGAATTTAATGGTTTAGTGATCTGTTGAGCAAGTATATAAGCAACTAAAAGCGAAATTATAATGCCCACCGTTAACCAGGTTAACACCGTATAGATAACTTCTTTAAATGGTGATACAAGCTCTGATTCGGGTTGTACTATCAACGTGCCCCAACCAAGTTTATCTATCGTGCTGTAACCAGCGACAACATCTTCATCAAGGTAAGGAGAATGGAATGTCCAAATACCATTGGTGTTATCTTTCATCTTGTCCAATATACCTATTGAAGATATATCGCGAATCTGTTGCTCTAGTTCTTTACTGGGATGAGCAACAACTTGTCCAAGTTGATCTACAATGACACAGTGACCTTTTTCACCAAAGTTAATTTTATTACACATTTCACGAATTGGTGCTAAATCAAGTTCAACAAAAATAGTTCCTACTTTATTTAGATCTTTACCAATAATATGATGCTTCATCAACACGATAGGCTGATTCGATACCGTACTTCTTATTACAGATGATATCGAATTTGAGGTATCGTATTTTCGGTATTTACTTTCTGTTTCATGGTATGAAAAAGAATTGAGGTTTTCACTCGATCTAACTTTATATTCATCTTTAACTGAAACGATTGAAGCACTACCTTCCACAGAAAGAAAAGATATGGCGACAAAATTATCGAGATTATTTACAAATCTATCTGTGAGGGTTTTTATTCCTTCAATATTTTTGGTTGATAGATTAGTTGAGTTTACAAACGTATCTAAAGTCTGCTGATAAGATGAAAAATACAAGCTCACTGGTTGAGCCATATTCTTGGCGATTAGCAAATGCTTTTCTTTCAACTCAGCCTGCGCACTATCCCACGAATGCTGACTGAGGCTAGAAATAATAAACCCTAAAGGCAACAATAGGACAAATACAAAGCTGGCCATTACCAATCGACTTATTGAACGAGTTATTAACTGATGCATATAACTAAATGTCTGTTTTTTCTTATTTTTATACACCCTAATTGTAATTTATAGAGACCTGTTTAACCAATATAAGCTGACAGAAGGTTAATAAAATATGCTTTCTATCGCCCTAAATACCCCATTTAGAGTATCTAAAATGTATCAGCTACAGCTTTAACGTTAATTTGTCATGATGTCTTGTAAAAACACTCTGGATGCATGTAACCCTCAGACAAATATTAGTTTATCTGAATTACTGTCTAAAGTTTTGCTGTTTCTTGGTCTACTAAGCTTTGTAACCTCCCTTTTCCTATTGACTTTTTTTACATCTGGTGGAGATATTTTAGGTGGCTGGGTATTTATTCTAGGTTGGTTGGGTATAGTTGTCTTTCAATTTGCCTGGTATGCAAATCCATTAAATATATTGGCGTTTTTGATTTTTGAATCACGACCGAGGCTATCTATTTTACTAAGTCTACTTGCTTTGATCATTGCATCAGAAACGTTTACGTTTAAAGAAATACCAACTGGTCTATTTACAGGTATTCATCCAGAAAAAATATTCATCAAGGAACTGGGTTTGGGCTTTTATAGCTGGTATTTGTCTCAGATATTATTTTTATTTTCTTTGATGAGTAGGTATTTATTTAATAGAGGCAATCGATAATTGCCTCTATTCATATAGCTGTTAGAAACTAAAGGTATTAACATCTAACTAAAATTCGCCAGTCGCACCGGCTTCCATCAGCTTAAGCATGACTTCTTTTACTGCATTCGCTTCTTTGAAAAGATCATCTGGTAATGTTTTGCCACCATGGATCATTAAATCCATATCAAGTGAATATAACCAGAATTTACCCTGCTTATCCTCGACCAAGGCTATACGGCAGGGTAAATAAGCTGAAAATGCATCTGAATACTCGATCATTTTCACAGCTGTTAGTGGATTACAATACTGGTAAATAGTCAATAACCGCTGTTTTTCACCAGTTTTTGCTTCCACTTCTTTTGATAACGGCAAGATTCCAACTGCTTTAATATTCACTTCGGTTGCTACAGAGCTCATTGCTTCAGCGGCATCTTCAGGACTTACTCCTTCATCAAGCTGTCTTTTCCATACTGTAGACTCAGCAGAATTACCTGTCTTTTTAAGCTTTGTCCACATATTCATGTAAAGGCTTTTAGCTTCTGGAGAGAGCTTATTAAGCTCATCTAATTCACCACCAAATTTGCTATAAGCATAGCCACCGCCAATTAATGCAATAACACCGATTATCGCAAGTAGATTTCGAATAAATCCCATTCTATTCCCCAGTTTTATGTAAAAACCTGATATGCCTAATTGGATCTAAAAGAGGCAATCAAGAAGTTTAAAAGTTATTTTTAAAGATGATCTAGCGAAAAATTTACGTGCTTGTATCAATATTTTTCATCAAACCGAAAAATTTTATAAATGGACCAGCCATCTTAGGGTTTTTCATCATGGCGCCGTAATCGCCAGACTTGAATTTTAATTTGCCGCTAGCATATGCCATGCCAAGACCCGCCATACCGATACCTTTATTGGCCCATTTCAACCAATCTTTCTGGGCAGCGCGCATGTCCCAATCAGCGGTTTCGCCATCATAATCACCAGTTCGAATACACTCACCGTTTTCTACAACAAAAACTGAACGTGGTTTATCTTCGTCTTTAAAGCCGTAAGTTATAACTGAGGAAAAACCTATTTCAGCCAATTTATCTTTTACATCAGGCTCGTTGTTCCATTCATCTTTGAGGGCGTTCATCCAATCAGCACAAAATAGTTCAGGCATATAATATCTCCATAGCGTTTGATTAACTCTGAACAATAGCGGATCCGCTAATTAGGGGGTTCAGATAATCGTTATTGTACATAATAATATCTCCAATGGGCAATATTACCCATTGGATACTAAGATTTTATCTATTTAGACTTTTAAACCAGTAGAGGGGCAATAACCAGAGACACGATTGCCATTACATTGATCAGAATATTCATTGAGGGTCCTGAAGTGTCTTTGAACGGATCGCCAACAGTATCTCCTACAACTACTGCCATATGCGTATCAGACCCTTTTCCACCCAGATTACCTTTCTCTACATGTTTTTTGGCATTGTCCCAAACACCACCTGCATTAGCCATTGTGAGAGCCAATAATACACAACAGATCAGTGCACCGCCTAACATTCCACCAAGCGCTTGTGGGCCAAGCAAGAAGCCAACAATAACAGGAGAAAACACCGCCAATACCCCCGGAAGAACCATGCGCTTTAAAGCTGCTGTAGTAGCAATATCTACACATCGTTCTGTATCTGGTTCTGCTGTTCCTTCAAGCAAACCCGGGATTTCCCGGAACTGTCGGCGTATTTCTTTTATCATGTCAAAAGCCGCTTCACCTACTGCATTCATGGTAATAGCACTAATAACAAAGGGGAAAATTCCACCGAGGAACATACCTGCCAGCACTAGAGGATCATTAATTTGCAGGGAAAAATCTTCTTGATGGTGAGAAATAGTCTCGATAAATGCAGAGATAATTGCCAGTGCTGCTAATGCTGCTGCACCAATTGCAAAACCTTTACCAATAGCAGCTGTAGTATTACCCAATTCATCTAATGAGTCCGTAATCTCTCGTGTTTCCTTACCCATGCCACCCATTTCAGCAATACCACCTGCGTTATCAGCTACAGGTCCATAAGCATCGATAGCCATAGTGATTCCTACAGTGGCCAACATCCCTACGGCTGATAAGGCAACACCATAAAGTCCTGACAAGTTGCTAGAGATTAGAATAATTCCACAAATTGTTAACACTGGAATAACCACTGATTGCATGCCCACAGATAAACCTGCAATCATAACGGTCGCTGGCCCGGTTTCACCTGCTTTAGCAACTCTCTGCACAGGAGAACCAGAAGTATAATATTCCGTAACCAGACCAATAATTATGCCACCAACGGCTCCCACTAAAACAGCTCCCCATACTTTTAAACTAATTCCCATGACTGCGATGAGTATTAAGGCAATTATGATAAAAAGAATGGAAGCACCTATGGTTCCGGTACGTAATGCTACTTCGGGAGATTTATTTGCAGATTGTTTAACAATAAAAATTCCAATCATTGAACAAATTAAACCGAACGAAGCGAGCACCAACGGCAAGAACATCAGTTGATCTTGTGATGCATTTAACTGAGTGAGTGTTGTTGCGGCCATGGTAGAGGCCAAGGCGATTGTTGCAATGATAGAACCGCAATAGGATTCAAATATATCTGACCCCATGCCTGCTACATCACCGACGTTATCACCCACATTATCAGCAATTACACCTGGATTTCTTGGATCGTCTTCGGGTATTCCAGCCTCTATTTTACCAACAAGGTCAGCACCAACATCTGCGCTTTTGGTAAAAATTCCACCGCCTACACGTGAGAACAGCGCAACACTGGAAGCACCCATCCCAAAACCATGAATCACATGAGCTGTTTCGGGGTTACCACCAAATAACAGATATAGGAAACCAAGACCTAATAACCCCATAGAGGCAACGGTAAGGCCCATGATAGAACCACCGAAAAAAGCAACAGTAAGCGCGCTTGTGACACCTTCTGTTGAAGCAGCAATTGCTGTCCTGACATTGGCCTGGGTCGCTGTATACATGCCGATATAGCCAGCTAAAGCTGATGTAAACGCGCCAATCAAGAATGAAAGTGCTGTTTTCCAACCAAGATCAGAAATTAAAATTAAGAATAAAACAACAGCACAGAATATAGCGAGAATCTTGTACTCTCTGCGCATAAATACCATAGCACCGAGATGAATTTGTTCTGCAATCCTTGCTATCTTATTTTCACCCCCAGGATACTTTAAAACTTCTTTATATAAATAAAAAGCCCCTCCTAAACCAAACACACCCAATAAAATGGGAAATAACGCGCTTAAACTCATCTTGCCTCCTTAATTTAGCAATAATTCTTAATGGTACAAACAATGAAATAACAAAAAATTTTCGACGAATAAACTATATCTTAGTTTGAAAATGGCAGTTGTGCTAAGCACAATTAGAATATTTTCTAAATGCGCTATTTGTACAAGGCTACGATTAGACTAAACGAGAAAAAAAGCGTACTTGTTCAGTGAGTTGCATAGTGAAGGGTAAAGTAACATTTAAACATCACCCCCCTACTTTTATGCACTTTTTGTACAATCAGAAACCGGGTTTCTACTTATTAGAAGCAGGTATATCAGCAAAGTCCGTTTTAACATCCATATTTTGTGCGCGATGCCTTAGCATGTGATCCATTAACGTGATTGCGAGTTGTGCTTCACAAATCGGGGTTGCGCGAATACCAACACATGGGTCATGGCGGCCCTTGGTGACAACTTCGATGGGTTCACCATGAATATTGACGCTTTTGCCGGGTATACGAATGCTCGAAGTGGGTTTAAAAGCGGTATGCACGACAATATCCTGTCCAGACGAGATTCCGCCTAAAGTGCCGCCCGCGCTGTTACCATCAAAACCATCGATCATAATTTCATCTCGATGTTCAGTTCCCTTTTGGGTGATTGAATCAAAACCTGCACCGATCTCTACGCCTTTAGATGCATTAATACTCATCATCGAATGAGCAATATCCGCATCTAACCGATCAAAAATAGGCTCGCCTAGCCCTGGAGGTACACCAGTAGCAATAGTTGTAATTTTTGCCCCAATAGATTCACCTTCTTTTCTAAGCGCATCCATATAAGCTTCCATTTCAGACACTTTGCTTGCATCTGGTGAGAAGAATGGGTTATTAGCTATTTCATTCCAATCTACGCTTTCAATTTTAATAGGGCCCAGCTGAGAGAGGTAACCTTTTATTTCTATGCCGTATCTTTCTCTCAAATATTTTTTAGCAATGCCACCGGCAGCAACACGCATTGCGGTTTCGCGTGCAGAAGAACGACCACCACCGCGATAATCACGTAAGCCATATTTTTTATAGTAAGTGTAGTCAGCATGACCAGGACGAAACTGGTCCATGATATTCGAATAATCTTTTGAACGCTGATCTGTGTTGTGAATTAACAGTGCTATTGGCACACCGGTGGTTTTACCTTCAAATACACCGGATAAGATTTGCACCTCATCCGATTCACGACGCTGTGTGGTATGACGGCTGGTACCGGGTTTACGCCGGTCTAAGTCTTCTTGAAGGTCTGCTTCTGCAAGCTCCATACCTGGAGGGCATCCATCAACAATGCAACCAATAGCGGGGCCATGACTCTCACCAAATGAGGTCACTGTAAATAGTTTTCCGTAAGTATTTCCTGACATGCTGGTGATTATACCGAAATAAAATAATTAAACGTAGCTACTATGTGGATGTTAACTGAAAGTTAAATAAAAACACCTTAAAAGTAGCGGGGTGGCATTAAATGTTAATGCGATAACAATGCAACTAGCATAGGCTAAAACACGTAGTATTATATAAGCTTAAACACATAGATAATTTCAAGGATGAACATGAAACAGTTTTTTGCCATTTTAATTTTTCTTGGTGTTTTCCCAGCATCTGCTAATCAGCTAAAAAATCATTCGTCTCCTTATCTCGCTCTGCATGGCAATGACCCGGTAAACTGGATGGAGTGGGGAAAACCAGCCCTGGAAAAAGCAAAAAAAGAAAACAAATTACTGCTTGTATCCGTCGGTTATTTTGCCTGCCATTGGTGTCATGTGATGCAACGCGAAAGTTATTCGGACAAAGGTATCGCTGTAAAACTCAACAAAAACTATATATCGGTAAAAGTAGACCGCGAATTAAATCCGGTGCTAGACAAACGCTTAATAGAATTTGTATCGGTAACCAATGGCACTGCAGGCTGGCCACTCAATGTATTCATCACCCCTGATGGATACCCACTGGTTGGAGCAACTTATCTGCCGCGAAAAAACTTCTCTGATGTATTAGACCGGCTCAATAGTAAATGGACAAGTGAACAGGCGTCTTTATCAAAACAGGCTCAAGAAATGAGCCAGACATTAGTGGCAATGCTGGAGAAACAGGAGCGCATTGTTGAGGGTAACATTAAGGACCTGTCTGCCAGGTATGTCGATATAGCCATGGAATACGCTGATACTTTGCAGGGTGGATTCGGTCAAGATCGAAAATTTCCACAAATCCCACAATTGTGGGCATTATTGAAACTCAATGGTCGAGATAAGAATCCTGAGGCTGATAGTTTTATCAACTTAACCCTGAAACAAATGTCGCAACAAGGTTTGCATGATGAGTTAGCAGGAGGCTTCTACCGCTACACCATCGATCCGGACTGGGAAACGCCGCACTTCGAAAAAATGCTGTATACCAACGCATTAATGCCTCTTTTATATTTTGATGCTGCTGATCAATATACAAACGAAGGCTACCGACAGACTGCTCTGGAAACACTATACTTTCTACAAAATGAAATGCGTGGAAAGAGCAATGCCTTTATCGCCAGCCTGTCTTCGGTAGATGATCAAAATGAAGAAGGCGGTTTTTACCTTTGGCAGCAGCAAGAGCTTAAGAAGGTTTTAACTAATGAAGAATTGAAACTAGCCAATTTGTACTGGAATCTCAACCGTGCCAACGAATTACCCGCAGGCAACTTACCTCGTCAAAATCTTACAATTAAGGAACTATCAAAACGCCTATCGATCCCCGAAATACAGACTGCTCTCAAAATTGAAAACTTAAAGAAAAAACTGAAATTGCAGCGGGATAATACCCGTAAATTGCCCCGTGATATCAAACTACTCTCTGGGATGAATGGTTTGACCTTAGCTGCGTTTGCCAGAGGCATCCAATACGATAAGTCATTAATTAATACTGGGCAAAAGCTCTCGCAATTCTTAGTCAGTTTATGGGATGGGAAAAATCTACGCCGTTCAGCAGCGAATAACAAACCCGGAACATTGTACGATTATGCCGCCGTATCCTGGGGTTTAATAAAATGGGGCATAGCCTCAGATAATAATAACGCCAAAAAAGCAGGGCAAGAAATTGCTAAAGCTGCCTGGGAAAAGTTTTATAAAAATAAAACCTGGGTTGAAAATCCAGATAGCCTATTACCACAAGGAACACTTCAAGCTCATCTTACTGATAGTGCTTTAGTCTCGCCTGAAGCTTTGTTGCTTGAAGCGAGTTATTTATCAAAAAATAATAGTCTTATATTAAATGCGGACAAATCGCTAAAGATCGTTACAAGATCCCTGGAAACGGATATCTATTCTTATGCATCTTTGTTGACAGTCGCAAAAACTTACGCCCATAAAAAAGCAGATGATTAACATCTGCTTTTTAGTTTATACCATTATGATTAGCTAGGATCGCTACATGAGGCGGCTTGTCCATACGGACTAAAAACATTTGGTGGTGGTACTTCAGGATCTTCCATATCTGCAGCAAGTACACTCATTCCAAAAGTAGTATTCTCTACATATTCTGTTCCTTCAGACAAAGTTTTAGCAGTAATGCGTTGCCTACTCCACAATGCATGACTTTGGGGATAAATTACCTGCACAGTCATTTTGCCTTCTGCGTCTGTTATACCATTTGTTGTAATCGTTGCATCCTGAGACGGCTCTAGAGTTCCATTTCCATTGGTATCTTCACCAGCATCAAGATTACCATCATGGTCAAAATCTTCAGCAGGACAAGTTACAGTAGGAAAATATGCCCACTCATCAGCTATGCCATCTGCTGGTATACTGGTGTCTACCAGATTTAACTGGCCTTTAATATAGTCAGTAGCAGCTATTGTAAAGTCTACAGCTTGGTTCGATATAGGGTTACCTGCACTGTCTGTTACAACTACTCCGAAGGTCTTTTTATAGAAAATAGTATCTTCCGCAATATTTTCATCCGCACCTAAAACTATACGAAGTGCATCACCGCCAACTGTAAGATTTATCATATCAGTGATTGTAGGGTAATCTTGTAAAAAGGTGTCTATTTTAACGCCTTCAAATGAGCTAGAACTATCTCCAGCTGCGTATACCACTTCCGCTCGACCTAATGAATCGGTAACAGCTTGTGAATTACTTAGTGTTCCATTAACTGTATCTGTTAAATTAAAATTCACTTTTATATTTTTAACAGGATTATCGTTCACGTCACGTACTTTAGTAATAATTGTACTGGACTTGTTAGGGCCAATTAATGAGGGAGATGCCTGAGTATTTAAATACTGCGGTGTAGTTGCTACAAACTCTCTATCCAGGGTAGTTGTCAAACCAGTAGCTGATTCTGCCGTAACTGTCGCAGAACCGGCGGTAGTCGAACTTACCGTGAAAGAGGCTTCACCATTTGCATCAGTTGTAACAGTGGTTGCGGATAATGTTCCTCGAGTTGTTCGTATTGATAAAGTCTCATTTGCTTGAGCTTGGTTATTTTGCAACCAAACCAGATTGATGGTTTCAGAACTTCCTATTTCTATATCTGTGTTAGTACTAATAAGTGTTAAATCATTTCCTGAAATATCTATTGATTGTGACGCAGTTGCACCCAATGCAGTAGCTGTTATTATATCGGTGCCTCCCGCCGCTCCTGTCAAGCTAATTGAAAACTCACCATTTGAATCAGTAGTAAAGCTTGTTCCTGATACTGGCGTAACTGTATTACCTAGATCTGAAGTTACTACTACGTCTTCAAATGCAATAGCTTGATCATCTGAATCCTGCAGCTTAATTGTATATTCTGTTGGTTTATTTATTGCAATACTGCTTGGGCCTTCAACTTTAAGTTGTGTACCAATTACATCAATTAGTATGGTTTCAGATTGATCTCCTGATGTAGCGGTAACCGTTAAATTACGATTTTCTTTTGATCCAGGAGTCAGCTCTGCAGTATTAATGGCGCCCGTATTGTCATTGATAACTAAATTCGCATCATTATCGACGCTGAAGTTGACACTAGCATCAGAAAGCACATTATTATTTGTGTCTTTTAAAATTGCAGATATTACAACCGGTTCTGAGCCACTTGAAAAAAGCTGTCTTGAACTTGCCGAGAGTGATATTGAACTGGCAACAGTTGTTCCTGTTACAGTTGTTCCGGTCGTTCCCGTAGTTCCGGTAGTTGCTGTTCCCCCAGAACCAAATTCGGTTCCTGAAGAACCCCCGCAAGCTGATAGTGCAATTGCCAATGCAATAGGCGATACAATTTTGACGAATTTAACTGACTTTGACATGAGAGGGACCTTTATTATTTGATTCTTGTTGTTAGTTATTTATTAGGTTGTATTAGGTTGAAAATGTTGCTTTTATAATTTTTATTACGGTTAGTTTAATTTTTATACCGCGATTCTGTCAAGAAATGCCGCCTATATTCAGACTAGTGGTATTGCCCTTAATTGAATAGTTTATATAAACATAATCACACCCCCCTACTTATAGGCACTTTTTTTCACTTCTATTCTTTAATGCCATTTATCTAAAAATAATACGCCAAAATACGATTCTGCTAAAATTACATTCATAATAAAAATAAAAGGATAATGTCATGAATCTCGGCCTCATTATATTTCTTGGTTTATTTGCAGCACCATTGTTTTGGGGTGTTGCTATCTTTAACCAACTCATTACTCTTAAAAACAATACAAAAAAATCCTGGAGTAATATCGATGTACTTCTAAAACAACGTAATAGTGAATTACCCAAACTTATTGATACCTGTAAGCAGCACATGAAGTACGAACAGGAAACTTTAGAAAAGGTTATTAAAGCTCGTAACCTGGTTGAATCTGCAATGAAATCTAAAAATATTCCGCACCTTGGTCCAGCAGAAATGAAACTGGAAGCAAGTCTTAACGGTTTATTCGCGGTTGCAGAAGATTATCCTGAATTAAAAGCTAGCGATGCATTTTTACGTTTACAAACACGTATCAGTACACTTGAAGAGAGTATCTCAGATCGCCGTGAGTTTTATAACGATACCGCCGCTTTAAGCAATACTCGAATTCAACAATTCCCGGATAATATAATTGCTAATATGTTCAGCTTCAGAGAGTTTGATTTACTTGAATTTCACATGAGCGAATTGCAAGATGTAGATATCGCTGCAAATTTTATTTAACCCACGTTTCAGAACCAGATTAAATATATATACAGTATGCTCACTCGTTTAAAAGGACGGATTTTTGTAATTATAAGCTCTTTTCTTTATCCATTATTGTTACTAAGCTTGTTATTTTTTGACGGTTCACAACGATACGAAAAAGCTGTATTAATGACAGTTTTCTCTATTTTAAGCCTGATATTTACATTACTTCTTTATCGGCGAATACGTTTGATCGAAGATACCTCTCAAACTGTTTTAAATTCAGCCGCGCAGGGTTATGTTGAGCTAGAAGGGAGAGCCTCTCTTTATGATGGTGAAACTGTAAGGGGGCCTCACCCTGAACTACCTCCAATGCTATGGTTTAGAAACTATGCCATTGATAGTTGGGCTGGATTTATACTGGGCGATGATAAAGGTCGTTGTACTGTAGATCCGCGCGGTGCTGAAATTATCACACCTGTGTATACCTATAACCATCACACCTATAGCGCGATTTATCCTGGTGAAACTATATATGTACTCGGTCAATTACACACGTTAAAAAAGCAACGTAATGACTATGAAGTAAACAATTTAATGCTATCAAAACTAGCAGAATGGAAGCGTAATCATTTTAATTTTCTTCATTATTTTGACAAAAATAAAGATGGAAAAATCGATCATCGTGAATTGGAAACTGCAAAACATGCTGCCAGCAGAATGGTAGATTTAGCACTAGAAGAAACCTACCGAAACCCAGCAACGCATGTGGTTTCTAATCCAGATGATGGACGCCCTTACATAATCAGCAGTATCCACCCTGAAAAACTTCTTGTACGTTATAAACGCGCGCTAGTATTTCACCTGGGGGCATGGGTTATTTTATCTATCTATGTACTAGCAATGCAGGTGCATTAACAACCTTAATTTAGATAATATTCACAGCCACATCCGAATCTACTCACAGTTCGTATAAAACCTGCTAACATCCCTGTACATATGAACTAAAATAAATCATAAGGAATTGGTTTGTACCAAACACTCAATCAGCGCTTAAACAAGATCGAATCAACTGGCGCAACAAAACTACTGAAAAATTCTTTAACTGGCTTAGAAAAAGAAAGTCTCCGCGTTAATCCAGAAGGAACCATATCAACCACTCCTCATCCTAAAGTACTTGGTTCCGCTTTAAAGAACCCATGGATAACAACAGATTATGGTGAGGCAATGCTAGAACTGATCACTCCTCCGTGTGACAGAGCCTACAAATCACTGGATTTTCTTTTAGATATCGAAACCTTTGTCTATCAACACCTGTGTGATAATGAACTCCTCTGGACCAGCAGTATGCCCTGTGTAATTCGAGGCGAGCAAGATATCGACATCGCACAGTATGGTTCTAGCAACGCAGGCATGATGAAGTCCATCTATCGTCAAGGCCTTGCTGAACGTTATGGCAAAATCATGCAGGTAATTGCTGGTATCCATTTCAATTACTCTGTAGCCGTTGATTTCTGGCCAGCTTTTCAAGAAATTGAAGGAGCCTCTGATGTTGAGTCTCAAACATTTATTAATGAAAGATACATGGGGATGACGCGTAATATTCAGCGCTATGGCTGGATCATCCCTTATCTATTCGGTACTTCACCAGCGATTTGTAAATCCTTCCTTTCAGGCCTGCCCAAACCACAATCCATGATCGAATTTAATGAAAATACTTACTATGAAAAGTGGGGAACATCCTTAAGAGTGGGCGACATTGGATACACCAATAGTAAAGAAGACAAGCGTGGCATTAAGGCGAATTACAACACTCTTGAAAATTATATCGCCAGCCTGCGTTGCGCGATTAACACACCTTTTGAAGATTACGAAAAAATCGGACTGAAAGATGGTGATAAGTATTTGCAGCTTAATACCAATATCTTGCAAATCGAAAATGAGTATTACAGTAGCGTTCGCCCTAAAAGAGTTCTTAAGGGTTTTGAAAAACCAACCGATGCCCTTGAAAGTCGCGGCATCCAGTATGTGGAACTACGTTCGGTCGATATCAATGCATTTAGACCAGCAGGGTTAACCCGAATCCAACTCTACTTTTTAGAGATTTTCATGTTGTTCTGCCTGTTGCAAGAAAGCCCGGAAATCTGCGCCAATGAAGCTGAAGAAATTGATAGAAATCAGCGTATAGTCGCCCAACAAGGTCGTAAACCCGGATTGACGTTGCGCAATAAAGGAGAGGAAACCACCTTAAAAAACTGGGCAACACAAATACTAAAAGAAATGTCTGGTGTCGCAGATTTACTAAATAACGCACATGATGAATGCTGCTACTCCAATGCTATTTCTGAACAAATGGAGCTGGTTAAAGATCCAGATTTAACGCCATCGGCTAAAGTACTGAATGAAATTATTAATCGCGATGGAAGCTATTATCACTTTGCCAAACGTCAATCCGAAGAGCACCGTGATTACTTTTTACAACGTAAATTAGCCCCTGAGACGCAAGCAGAAATTGAACTAAAGGCAGAAAAATCAATCAAAGAACAAATAAGTTTAGAGTCGCAAGATACGTTAGATTTTGATACATTCTTAAAGAAATATTTTACCAACGAGCTCTAATTCGTAACTAAATATCATAACTAAACACTAAATAACACTATGAATAAATTATTTTCCATAATCAGAAACAACAAGGGGTTTATCTTTTTTATCATATTCCTGTTTGTGTTTAGAGGCGCAGTAGCTGATTGGCATCCAGTGCCAACAGGCTCTATGAAGCCAACAATCTTAGAAGGTGATGTGGTTTGGGAAAACAAGCTGGCTTATGATTTACAGATACCTTTCACGGATATTTCTTTAATGCGAACGGGAGAACCTAAACGTGGCGAAATCATCGTGTTCACTTCAGCCGCTGCTGACAAACGCATGATTAAACGCCTCATGGGATTACCTGGAGATACGATTGAAGTAAGAAATAACCGTCTTTACATCAACGATGAAGCAGCACAATACACCAATCTAAGAGACGTAAAACTCGAACCACAACGCGATATCGATAAGGAAAAAGGTGTTTATGCACTTGAATCACTGAGTGATTTAGAGCCGCATGTGGTTCAGGTAAAACCGACAGAATACAACCCATTAAAGAACTTTGAAAAAATTACCATTCCTGAAGATCATTACTTCTTCATGGGCGACAACCGTGACAATAGTGCTGATTCTCGTTACTACGGATTTATTCCACGTTCTGAGATTCGCGGTCATGCTACGCGTATTTTACTTTCGCTAAACACCAAAGATAGCTACAAACCACGCTTTGAACGCTTTATGGAAATGCTTAAGTAAATTCTAAGTAATACAACCTTATCCAATGCAAACATTGTACATCGACGATTCCTCTCCGAATCTAAGATGGACTTTAGTGAGCTTTCCGTTTTGCTGTTAAAACGGGTATTCAGCCGAGTGCAACGAGCTCAAGCAAAATTGGGATTAGTGTAGTTATTAAAGAAACGCCGAAATGTGATTTTCATATTAAAAACGAAGGTAGACCAACATCATCTTTTCTATCATCTTCAAATTGTCAGATCAATGTAGATAAAGTACAAAAGCAATTTACTCACACTAATTATCAAAAGCTATCTGATTCTAGCACTAATGATTTCGCTAGAGTCATGTTGATAGTCCAGTAGAAATTCAATCGCTTAATATTGTTACTGCAATCTAATCATTTAATTCTTATTGATCAGGACTCTTTAGCATGCCCTTATCTACAATAAAATCTATTACCGCTTCAACATTTTCACCGTCTTTTAGATTAGTAAAAAGATAGGGCTTATCGCCACGCATACGCTTAGTATCGTGATCCATAACTTCTAACGAAGCTCCAACCATAGGCGCTAGATCGGTTTTATTGATAATCAATAAATCAGACTTGGTAATACCAGGGCCACCTTTTCGTGGAATCTTATCGCCAGCGGCAACATCAATCACATATATAGTGAGATCAGACAATTCCGGACTAAACGTCGCACTGAGGTTATCCCCACCACTTTCGATAATCACAAAATCAAGCCCTGGAAAGCGCTCACACATGGTATCGACGGCAGACAAGTTAATGGAAGCATCTTCACGAATCGCAGTATGTGGACAACCACCTGTTTCAACACCCATGATTCGATCGGCATCCAGTGCATTATGGCGCAATAAAAACTCTGCATCCTCTTTGGTGTAAATATCATTGGTGACTACGGCGAGATCATAATCGTCCTGCATTCTTTTACATAACTGACGTAGTAATGCTGTTTTCCCAGACCCTACTGGACCACCAACGCCGACGCGTAATACCTGATCATTGCTCATCTAAACTCTTCCTGCATTATATGTAATGTTAAACTATGTTTAGTAATGTGTTTACTCAAGACCTAAATAATCTTGAATACTGTGTTTCATGCTGCGAACTTAGAATTGCCATCATCGGTAAAGATGCACCAATTTCAGTATCTTCAATGGCAAGCCCTTCTTCGACTATCTTAGGTATTTCAGGCAATAAATCTGATAACACTCTTTGTCCATCTGTTTGACCAAGTGGCACCAATTTAATTGCAGCTGCAATCTGGTTATCCAACCACGACCAGATAAAGCCATTCGCTGCCTGCTTCATTTCTATGTTCCACTTATTTGCCGCTAACGTGAAAAGTGTTATAAAACAAAGATCATCTCTTTTATGTAATGCTTCGGCTTCAGTGATATCTAAATCTTTTAGCAGTCGCGCTAGAGCAAGTCCTAAATGATGATCTTCGCTGCGTAATTCGCTTGTTTCTCTCTGTGCACGCAGTGTTTGATTCCAGTGCATAACGATTTCGATATCATCATTTTCCCATGCAGTGTAAAAATGTGAAAATATCGGTAAGTCGATGTTTTTCAGGCTCAGGTTAAGAGAATCCATCAACCACACCCTTAAGGCTTTACTTTCTTTAATAAACCCTGATTCAATCGCAGATTCAAGCCCTTGCGAGTAAGCAAACGCTCCGACTGGAAGCGTTGGACTACTCAATTGTAAAAGTTTAAGCAGGCTTAGATGCGAATCAGTCATGAGAATGACTATGACTGCGTTGATGATTGTGTTGATGGCTGTGATCATGATCATTCGAATGGTGATGATGTCCACCCCCACTGTAAGCACCAGACTCTGGTTCAAAAGGTGCTTGTTCTGTAGTCACTTCAAGCCCTAAACCTCTGACCATTTCATCAAGAACGTGATCGTGCTGATAGCGTAACTCTGTGGCATCAATCTGTAATGGAATATGCCGGTTACCCAGGTGATAACAAGCCTTTGCTAACAACAATGGATCATCACAATGCACTGTAGATACTTTTTCTGCAGCCGCTTTAATCTCGACTAAGGTTTCACCATCTGTGCTGATGATTAAATCACCATCCTGAAAGCTGGTTCCCTTGGCAAAAAACAAACCACCTTCACGACCATCATCTAAAGTGACTTTAAGTCGACTTTTTTCACGTTGGTCTTTGCCCAAAGTTAAGCTCGTTTGAGCTTTAGCATCCGTTTTTTCCACCTTTTTTTCGAATTTAATCATTTGCTTATCTCACTCAACATATCAATTAAAATAAGAAATAACGCTGCGCCAGCGGCAGAACATCTGCAGGTTCGCAGGTTAACAGATTACCATCGGCGCGGACTTCATAGGTTTGTGAGTCCACATCAATTTTAGGCATATAGCTATTATGAATCATGTCGGTTTTTTTCACGGTACGACATCCTTTTGCTTCACCAATCAAGCTGTTTAAATTGAGTTGTTCTGCAATACCTACATCTATACCTGCCTTAGATAGGAAAGTCATGCGAGTTGCTAAGCGCGCTCCTCCATAAGCACCAAACATGGGACGATAGTGCACGGGCTGTGGTGTAGGAATAGAAGCGTTTGGGTCGCCCATAGGCGCCGAAGCAATCATGCCTCCTTTAATAATCATGCTGGGCTTGGTAGCAAAAAAGGCTGGTTTCCATAAAACGATATCGGCAAGTTTACCCACTTCTAACGAGCCTATCTCATGAGACATTCCGTGAGAAAGTGCGGGATTGATGGTGTATTTGGCGATATACCGCTTGATACGGTTATTGTCGTTTTGAGTAGGATCACCTTCAAGACTACCTCGTTGCACTTTCATTTTATGTGCCGTTTGCCAGGTGCGGCTAATGACCTCACCGACGCGGCCCATTGCTTGTGAGTCTGACGCAATCATCGAAAACGCACCCAAATCATGCAGTATATCTTCAGCTGCGATGGTTTCTCGGCGAATACGTGATTCAGCAAATGCCACATCTTCAGCAATACTCGGATCTAAATGGTGGCAAACCATCAGCATATCCAGATGTTCATCCACTGTGTTTACCGTATAAGGTCGAGTTGGATTGGTTGACGAGGGTAAAACATTAAGCTCTGCACAAGCCTTAATAATATCTGGTGCATGGCCACCGCCCGCACCTTCTGTATGGAAAGTATGAATGGTTCGATCTTTAAATGCCGCAATGGTATCTTCAACAAAACCGGACTCATTAAGCGTATCGGTATGTATAGCGACTTGAATATCATGTCGTTCTGCTACCGACAAACAGTTATCAATGGATGCCGGTGTTGTTCCCCAATCTTCATGGAGTTTTAAACCAATCACCCCTGCTTCAACTTGTTCATCAAGCGCTTCTGGCAAACTCGCGTTGCCTTTACCCATAAAGCCCAAGTTCATCGGGAACTCTTCAGCAGCTTGCAACATGCGGTGAATATTCCACGGACCTGGTGTGCAGGTAGTTGCGTTGGTTCCAGTTGCAGGTCCCGTTCCACCACCTAGCATAGTTGTAACGCCAGAGGTTAGCGCTTCTTCAATCTGTTGCGGACAGATAAAATGAATATGTGCATCAATACCGCCAGCGGTAATAATTGAGCCTTCACCTGCGATAGCTTCTGTACCTGGCCCAACGATTATATCAACATTGGGCTGAACATCAGGGTTACCGGCTTTACCTATTCCTGAAATTCGACCATTCTTGATGCCTATATCGGCCTTAATTATTCCCCAATGATCTACTATTAGGGCATTGGTTATTACGGTGTCGGCAACTTCAGCAGAAACACGCTGGCTTTGACCCATGCCGTCGCGGATTACTTTACCACCTCCGAATTTCACTTCATCGCCATAGGTTGTGAGATCTTTTTCGACTTCCAGCCATAACTCTGTATCGCCAAGACGCAAGCGATCTCCCGTGGTTGGACCGTACATTTCAGCGTAGGCTTGTCGGCTAATTTTACTCATTTGAGATCCCCCATGACTTCTGCGTTGAAGCCGTAGATTTTACGATCACCTGCATACTCTATCAGTATTACCGAACGCGTCTGTCCAGGTTCAAAGCGAACTGCTGTACCTGCGGCTATATCCAAACGGTAGCCTCTGGTTTTATCACGATCAAAAAGTAACGCATGGTTTGTTTCATAAAAATGATAATGCGAACCAACCTGAATAGGTCGATCGCCACTATTTGCAACTTCTACAGTTACTGATTTTCTACCGACGTTAAGTTCTATTTCACCAGCAGCTACGATCATTTCTCCGGGAATCATAAAGAGGCTCCTCTAGTCATATTTTATACAATTGGGTTATGAACTGTGACAAGCTTCGTGCCATCAGGGAAGGTCGCCTCAACTTGCACGTCGTGGATCATTTCTGGGATTCCTTCCATCACATCGTCACGAGTAAGTAAGGTCTGACCAAAACTCATCAATTCAGCAACGGTTCTTCCATCGCGAGCGCCCTCCATAATCGCAGCGCTGATATAGGCAATAGATTCTGGGTAATTGAGTTTGACACCACGATCTTTACGTCTTTCTGCGAGAAGCGCAGCAGTAAAAATTAGCAGTTTATCTTTTTCTCTTGGGGTTAAATCCATTCGTTATTCACCTTGAAATATCTTGTAAGGAAAGGTGTTAAAAATGACACCCCCCACCTTTTAGGGGTATTTTATTTATTTAGGATTAAGTTGCCCAGATACGCGGATGACAAGCATCCCTTTCTAATACCTCTGGTCTTAATGCAGTCCATATTAATTTAAGTGTAGTTGAAATCTGTTCTGCATACTGCCCAAGGCAACGCGCTACCAGAATATCGTCGATCAAAGAAATCCCAACATGCTGGTCACCTTCAATGTCGGTTATTGCCTCACGCGATTTTTCAAGTAATTGCTGTGTAACATTAGTCGCAATGAATGTACCAAAGCAGGGATAGCCGTTTAAGCTTGCAGGACTTTGCAAAGCAACGCTATCAATAATCTTTAATCTATCAAGCAGTAACGGCTTTCCATCTCTTGTTATTTCAAGCTTTGTATCTACCTTGCCCTTATTAAATAATTCTTTAGATGCCGGCCTTCCATAGCAGTTTATTTCCCATCCCATAAACCTAGCAGTTTCTTCCAATTTGATTCGAGTAACTAACTGACTGTGGGTTTGATTAAAAAAAATATTTTCCTGCGGAAACCACTCCAACGAAGATTCAGCTAAAACCGTTAACGTTTGAATCTGCTTAGCAAGTTTTCCTGTATTCCGATAAAACTTGGTTGCGCCAGGTGTGGTAATAAGAATATTTGCTTGTTGTTTCGCTTCCACATTGATATGCAACTCATCTCCACCAACAACGCCACCAGGAGGGTGTAAAAGATAAAGATGACAAACATCACCTTCTGGATAGAATGGACGTTGTACCGTCAATGGCCCAGATTGAGTGCGACGTGTGAGCACTGATTTTCCAGAGCGTTTTTCAAAACCAAGATTTAAATGTGCTTTCCAGCCTTGAATTTCATCTTTTAATAACTGCGGGGCAGACACGTGTTATTTCTTATCTCGTTGCTTCAAAATTTTAGGCAAACGTTTATAGATCAGAAATGCAGCAGCCATTAAAGCCAGATAAACACTTATTGTTGCAACGTTATGAAGTGTCAAATTTGTCACTGAAGCATGTGAATGTCCAGCATGAGCAAAAGCTGTTACTGAATAGCCGATACTTAAAAATAACGTAATCACAGTTAATAATACTTTTTTCATTGTGTGTTTCCTTACACGGTTAAGAATTTCTGCACCAACTCATCACTGAGATCACTCATTTCACCAGTTGCCACATTTTTGCCTCTTTCCATAATACAAAAATAATCGCCGACGCGTCGGGCAAAGGGTAATTTTTGTTCAACTAATAAAACGGTAATACCCATTTCCTGATTGAGTTGAGTGATAATATCCCCAATCTGTTGAACGATATTCGGCTGTATGCCTTCCGTTGGCTCATCCAGAATAAGCATTTTAGGATCAATCATTAGTGCACGTCCAATTGCTAATTGCTGCTGTTGTCCACCTGAAAGATCTCCGCCACGGCGTGAAATCATTTCTTTTAAGACAGGAAATAACTCGAAAATAAATTCTGGTATTTTTTTGATTTTATCTTTACGCGCGAATAAACCCAGTTCCAGATTTTCTCCTACGGTTAACTGAGGAAATATCTGTCTTCCCTGTGGAACGTAACCTAGTCCTATACCCGCTCTTTTCTCAGCAATCTGTTGCTGAATTTCATCACCATTAAAAATGATACTGCCGGATTTCACGGCCTGTAATCCCATAATACATTGCAATAATGTCGTTTTACCAACACCATTACGACCCATTAGGCAGGTACATTTACCCTCTATTACAGATAGATCCAGATCCCATAGAGTATGACTCTCACCGTAAAACTGATTCAACTGACTGACCTGCAAAATAGATTTTTGCCTTGAATCAAGCACAACACTTTTTTCTGAATTATTCACCAAGATATACCTCAATCACGCGCTGGTTGTTTTGTACTTCATCCATTGTTCCCTCTGCGAGGATACTGCCTTGATGTAATACAGAGACTTTATTGGCAATCGAGCGTACAAAATCCATATCGTGCTCGACCACTACAACCGAATGTTCTCCAGCTAATGACGTTAATAACTCACCTGTTTTATCCATTTCCTGATGAGTCATACCTGCTACCGGCTCATCCACCAGTAATAGTTTAGGGTTTTGCATCAATAACATTCCAATCTCTAACCATTGTTTTTGTCCATGAGATAGAGCACCTGCTCGTTGCTTTGCATGCTCGCTTAAACCAATGGTATCCATAACTGAAGCGATTCGGTCATGTTGTTCACTGGATAATTTAGCACTGAACGTAGACCAGACACTTTTGTCTCCCGCCATCGACATCTCAAGGTTTTCAAAAATATTGTGATGCTCAAACACTGTCGGCTTCTGGAATTTTCGTCCTACTCCGGCCTGAGCAATTTCAGGTTCGGTCATTCTTAATAAATTAATATTTTGCCCGAACCAAACCGTTCCTTTATCGGGTCGGGTTTTGCCCGTAATAATATCCATCATAGTAGTTTTACCAGCACCATTCGGGCCAATCATACAGCGCAGTTCACCAACATCAATATAGAAGTTGAGTTCGTTGATTGCTTTGAAGCCATCGAATGAAACACTCACATCCTCAACATAAAGTATCTGCCCATGGCTGGTATCTACACGCGAATAATCCTGTTTGTTAACAACATCAAATACCTGATCACGGCGAAAGTTTTGACGAATTTGATCGAGAGCACTCATGCTTCAACCCTCCGTCTTTTCAATAAACCAACAATGCCATTAGGAAGATATAGTGTTACCAGAACAAACAATGCTCCTAATGCGAATAGCCACATCTCAGGGGCTGCACCAGTTAGATAAGTTTTGGAATAATTAACAATAAATGCACCTAACACTGCTCCGTAAAGCGTTGTTCGGCCACCAATAGCAACCCAGACAACCAATTCAATTGATCGCAGTGGCGAAAATTCACCAGGGTTTATAATGCCAACTTGAGGCACATATAAGGCACCTGCGATTCCAGCTAATACTGCTGAAAAGGTAAATATTGCCAGCTTGACTCTGTCCACTCGATAACCAATGAAACGCACTCTGTCTTCAGCATCGCGGATTGCTACGGCCACCTTGCCTAAACGTGAAACAACAATCGCACGACAGGCTAAATACCCAAGTCCTAATGCAACTGCTGATGCAATGAATAATACAATACGAGTGCTATCAGCCTGTAAACTAAATCCAAGAATATCTTTGAAATCAGTCAGGCCATTATTGCCACCCAAGCCTAATTCATTTCTGAAAAAAGTGAGAAGTAAAGCGTAGGTAAGCGCTTGAGTGATGATTGAGAGGTAAACACCTGTAACGCGAGAACGAAACGCTAAAGCACCAAAAACAAATGCCAGTAAGCCTGGAACTAACGCCACCATGATCATGGCGTACCAGAAGTTATCAAAGCCATTCCAGAACCACGGTAATTCTTTTAGGTTAAGAAAAACCATAAAATCCGGCAAATCAGGGTTGCCATATACTCCACGATCACCAATCTGAAGCATAAGGTACATGCCCATTGCATATCCACCCAAGGCGAAAAATGCACCATGACCAAGGCTAAGGATTCCCATATAGCCCCAGACTAGATCAACAGAAAGCGCTAACAATGCAAATGCAAGGTACTTTCCGATCAGAGTGACTGTTAGCGTTGAAACATGAAACGGATTACTTTCACCAGTAGTAAGGTTTAAAAAAGGTATCAAAACAGTTGCAAGAACAAGCAAAAATAGAAATATCTGCCCACCCCGATCATCTTTTAATAAATTATACATAGTCTATTCCTCCCTAACCTTCTGCCGCTCGACCTTTCTGCGGGAATAAACCGCGAGGTCGTTTCTGGATGAATAAAATAATGAATACCAACACCAGTATTTTTGCTAGAACCGCACCCGCCCATGGTTCCATAAATTTATTGGCAATACCCAGGGTGAAACCACTGATTAGTGTTCCCCATAAATTTCCCACACCGCCAAACACAACCACCATAAAGGAGTCGATGATATAAGCTTGTCCGAGATTTGGACCGACATTGGTAAGCTGTGATAAAGCGACGCCGGCAATTCCCGCAATACCCGAACCTAAGCCAAAAGTCAATGCATCGACCCGGCTTGCCCGGATTCCCATTGCTCTAGCCATCGAGCGATTTTGCGAAACTGCTTGTACACTGAGTCCTAAACGTGTTTTTTTGATGATTAGAAACAATAAAGCAAAAACTGCCAGGCAAAATAGAATGATATAAAGTCTATTATACGTAAGTGATAGTGCCGGGTTGATCTCAAGTGAGCCTGACATCCATTGTGGTGTTTCTACCGAACGATTCAACGGTGAAAAAATGGTTCTAACAGCTTGCTGTAAAATCAGGCTGATACCAAAAGTAGCGAGAAGCGTTTCTAATGGCCGACCGTACAAGTGTCGAATAACAAGTCTCTCAATTAAAATTCCTACTATCGCTGAAACCATAAAGGCAGAAGGAACTGCAACAATAAGTGACAAACCAATGTGATTTGGCATTAACTGTTGAATGACATAAGTGGTGTAGGCGCCAAGCATAATCAGTTCGCCATGCGCCATATTGATAACACCCATTACACCGAATGTAATCGCTAAACCGATCGCTGCAAGGACTAGGACTGATCCTAAACTAAGCCCAAAGAATGCCGTATTGATTTTTTCATAAACACTGAGTCTTTCATCAATACGTTTCGCAGCAGCAACAGATGCTATAGCTATTTCAGGATTCTCGTTACTTTTTAATAACTCCAATTGATTGCGTACTTCAGAGTGCAAGCTCTCGGATAAATCCCCGATAGCTATTAGCTGTGTTTCCTTATTACCTGTTTTTAAATCATTGATACTGATTAATGTCTGGATTTCACTACGAACTTTTTTATTCTTTTCAGTATTAAGGTGTTCTTTGAGCGTAACAATATCGGCATTATCTGTTTTGCCAAACATTTGCTTTACTGCATCAAGTCGCTCATCAGCATCTGCACTGCTTAAACTGAGAGTTGCAATAGCAGAACGCAATATTCTGCGAAGCTTGTTATTAACCCTGATTCTTTTTAGATCAGATTTACTGACAGTTCCAATCTGTTTCTGAGTTAATTGATCGGTTATTAAATAGTCGTCATCTTGTTTTACTCCGATAACAATTTTCTTATCTTGCTTAGTGTAAAACAGCCTTGCATTGAGCATGGCTTCCAGAATTTTTTTAACTCGCTCATCTTTAGTGCTAACGAGTTTTTCTATTGCCTGTTCTTTATCTTTATAGCTTTTTGATAGCAGTAACTCGAGTGTATTTGAGAATTCAGCTGGACTATCTATAGATTCAACTGCTGATTCTGCAAAGCTAATATTTGAAAAAACAAGGGATACTAAGAACAGCAAAATCGATGCTATTCCATTTTTTTGTGAGAGCAGATACATAGCGGAATTCTATCTCTATCAAATTTTAGAATGGGTACTGGAAAACCAGTACCCAGGGTGAAAGATTGTAGAACTAAGTTAACTATTTAGCTGTTGCTAAACACTTCTTTTCTTTGGTGTTGTAATTGCCACAACGCATTGGATCAGTCCAATCTGAAACTAGATCCTTACTGCCTTCAAGGAAGTCAGACCATGCATCTCCAGCTACTTCACTATCGGTTTTCCAGACTACGTCAAACTGACCATCTTCTTGAATTTCACCGATTAAAACAGGCTTGGTTAAATGATGGTTTTTAAGCATTTTTGCAGTACCACCTGTCATGTTAGGCACTTCAATACCAACCATGGCATCAATGACTTTATCGACATCAGTGGTACCCGCTTTTTCTACCGCTTTCACCCACATATTGAAACCGATTACGTGCGCTTCCATAGGATCGTTTGTTACACGCTTCTTGTCTTTGATAAAGGCATGCCAAGTATCTATAAACTCTTTATTGTCCTTGTTATCAACACTCATGAAATAGTTCCAGGCTGCAAGATGCCCAACAAGAGGTTTTGTATCGATACCAGAAAGCTCTTCTTCACCCACCGAGAATGCCACCACAGGAATATCTTCAGAAGAAATACCTTGATTTCCTAACTCTTTATAAAAAGGAACATTTGCGTCGCCATTGATAGTAGAAACAACTGCTGTCATCTTGCCTGCAGAGCCAAATTTCTTGATATCAGCAACAATGCTCTGCCAATCAGAATGTCCAAATGGCGTGTAGTTGACCATGATATCTTCTTCAGCAACGCCTTTTGAGATCAAGTAAGCTTTAAGTATTTTATTGGTTGTACGTGGATATACGTAGTCAGTACCTGCAAGCACCCAGCGCTTCGCGCCAATTTCATCCATTAAGTAATTAACCGCAGGGATTGCCTGTTGGTTAGGAGCAGCACCTGTATAGAAAACGTTTTTAGAAGACTCTTCGCCTTCATACTGAACTGGGTAGAACATCAAGCCGTTCAATTCCTCAATAACCGGCAAAACAGATTTACGAGATACCGATGTCCAGCAACCGAAAATTGCATCAACTTTATCTTTAGAAATAAGTTCTCGTGCTTTCTCTGCAAACAAAGGCCAATCAGATGCTGGGTCTACAACGACCGCTTCAAGTTTTTTACCTAATAGCCCACCTTTTTTGTTTTGCTGCTCAATCAACATCAACATGGTGTCTTTCAGTGTAGTTTCACTGATTGCCATGGTGCCAGATAGTGAATGCAAGACGCCAACTTTGATTGTGCCTTTGGAATGAGAGGCAGAAAAGGCCTGAGTGGAAACAAATGACAAACTAGCAAACAGGGCGCCTGCTAATATTTTTTTAAAACTGATATTCATCAATATACTCCATGTAATTTAAATAGAATGTCGCGTAAATAAAGTTTGGTAAAACGCACCTCAGTATTTGCATGATGCGTGCCAACTTTAAATTCTATTTAATTACAATGGCTTAACTTATATTGATTGATACCTCATGCCTTTAATAGTGCAGTTAACGATACGAGTGCACCTTAATGGTGCGCTTTAATTTGCTTGAAGTGTCTTCTGCAGCCAGCTAGAAATATCATTTATTTCATCCATATTAACTGAATGCTGCATCTGGTATGAATGAGCTTCCACATCAAAACCTTTTGCTTCTAGTTGCGGAACATAATCTTTCCAGCTAGCGAATGGAATAACTGGGTCTTGCTGGCCGTGAGCGGCGAATATTGGAATGCCTTTTTGTTTTGCTTGCATCGAGCTCAGCAAATTATCAGCAAAAGGTATGTAAGTAGAAAGCGCCATGATGCCAGCAAGTTTATTTGGATAACGTAAACCGGTATGAAATGCGATTACCCCACCTTGTGAAAAACCCGCTAACAGAATTTTTTCTGATGGTGTACCGCTTTCGATCTCATCATCAATAAATTTATTGATCCATGAAACGGCAGTTAAAACTTCATCTTCTTTGGCATTGTTGCTTCTATCCAATGAAAGCAAGTCATACCACGCTGGCATCGACATGCCATTATTCAAAGTTACTGGTCGAGATGGCGCATGCGGGAAAATAAATTTAACTTTAAGCGAAGCCGGTAACCGTAACTCAGGAATCACAGGCACAAAATCATTACCGTCTGCACCTAGACCGTGCAACCAGATAACTGTGTATTCGGTTTCTTCTGCGGTTTTTACAATTTCTGCGGGTAACTTTTCCATGGCTTCTATGCTTCCTGTATGTCCTGAATAGGCAAATAGCGTTTTAAATAAAACTAGTGCAATAACTAGTGCAATAAACAGTGCAATAAATGACGCTATAAGTAGGGGGGTGACTTTTTTAATCAAAGTGCTTCTCACTAAAGTTAAAATCACGCGCGGCATAATAACAAAATCTATGATCGTTAAAAGGTTTTAAGAAATATCCAGCTCTTTTAATTTACGCGTTAAGGTGTTTCTACCCCAGCCCAATAATTCTGCCGCATCTTTTTTTCTACCACCCGTTTTTTGCAACGCGGCATTTAACGCGATAGTTTCAAATTTTGGAGTGACTTCATCCAGAATGCGCATATCCCCACGATTAAGTCTTTGCAGTAAATTTTGATAGAGCAAAGCTTCCCAATTACTGTCACTCTGGTCGCCCTTTACTTTTAGGTCCTGGGGTAAATCTTCCATGGTTATTTCTCGGCCTGTCGCCATAACCGTTAACCAACGACTGACGTTTTCCAACTGTCGCACATTTCCAGGCCATTCTAAAGTTTGTAGGTAATCACTGACTTCAATACTTAGGCTTTTCTGCTCGACACTTAGTTCTTTAGCTGCTTGACCAAGGAAGTGATTGAGCAGAATGATGATATCTTCGCCGCGTTCTCTTAGTGCTGGTATCTGCAAACGGATGACATTTAAACGATGAAATAAATCTTCACGGAAAGTGCCGTTATTTACGTGTTCTTCCAGGTTTTGGTGAGTTGCCGCTACTACGCGCACATCTACTCTTATAGCTTTGGTGCCACCCACCCGATAAAACTCACCATCAGCCAATACGCGTAGCAACCTTGTTTGTAGTTCTGCTGGCATATCACCTATTTCGTCAAGAAACAAAGTACCGCCATCTGCCTGTTCAAATCGACCAATGCGTTGTGCTTGTGCTCCAGTAAATGAACCCTTTTCATGTCCGAACAATTCGGATTCAAGTAATTCTTTGGGGATTGCAGCCGTGTTAATAGCAATAAAAGACTTATTAGCTCGCGGACTGTGATTATGTAAAGCTTTTGCAACAAGCTCTTTGCCCGTTCCTGATTCACCTGTGATCAATACCGAGATACTCGTTTTACTGAGTCGTCCAATTGAACGAAATAATTCCTGCATCGCAACTGACTGGCCAATAATTTCCTGTTGTGAAACAACCGATTCAATTTCTTCAATCTGCCCAGCGCTTACTGTATTAATAGCACAGGCTCGCTTCGCTAACTCTGTCGCTTCATTGATATCAAAAGGCTTGGGCAAGTATTCAAACGCACCACACTCATAAGCCGACATCGCACTATCCATGTCAGAGTGTGCGGTCATTATAATCACTGGCAGATCAGGGTGATTGCTATGGATTTCTTTAATTAAATCAAATCCACTCATTCCTGGCATCCGAATATCTGAAATGATTGCTTCAGGTAATTGCGCATTATCAGTATTTAGATCACGGATTAAATCACTGGCAAATTCATAAGCATGAACTTCCATACCCGCTTTTTCTAAGGCCTTTTGTAAAACCCAACGAATAGATTGATCGTCATCTACTATCCATATTTTTTCTGGCTTATTTGCTGGCATTAAAGTCTCGCCTCTTTATAATTCGTTATCATTTCTATGCTCTTCATTTGGGTCTATGGACAACTCAGGATTATTTACTTTCAGGCTTATCTATTGGTAAAAGCAGCTTGAAACAGGTTTCTCCTGGCTGTGAAGTAAACTCAATTACTCCACGGTGACGATTCGCTAAAGATTGTGCAATGGATAAACCAAGCCCCGTGCCTTTTGCTGAACCACTAATCATAGGAAAAAATAACTTATTGCGAATATTCTCTGGTACCCCGCTTCCGTCATCAATAACCTCAAGCTTCAAAGCCAACTTATATTGCTTATGGTTAATCACATAATTTCTTAAGATACGCGTTCTAAACAAAATATTTCCCGAATCACCGACAGCCTTTAACGCGTTACCCACTACATTGAAGACAATCTGAATTAAATTATCCAGGTCAGCATTTAATGGAGGAATACTCGGGTCATAGTCAAAATGTAAACTGACACCCTTGGGTATGTCCGCTTTAACCAATCGACGCACGCGCTCTAATACTTCGTGAATATTTACCCATTCATTTTTGCTTGGCTCTCGTGAACCTAGTAAACGATCTACTAATTTTTGTAAGCGATCCGCTTCAGAAATAATAATTCGGGTATATTCTTTTAGTTCTTCACTATCTAACTCAGAATCTAATAACTGCGCAGCACCGCGCAAACCACCCAAAGGATTTTTAATCTCATGAGCCATACCTCGAACCAAAGTCTGAGTAGCTTCTTGCTGGTTTAGTAATTGTTCTTCGCGAGCTATTCTTAATTGATAGTCTGTTCGATATAACTCAAGCACCACACCCAACAACTTTGTATTCTTAACAAGGGGGCTGGCTACACAGTCCACAATAATGTCTTTTTTATACTGACCTTTTATATAACAACCTCGAAGAGCTTGTGGTTCTTCATTCTTTAATACGAACTCGAGATAATCTTTGATAATCTCTGTATGTAAAATCGTGGAGTAAGATTTATTAAGTATGCGTTCTCGTGACTGTCCAAATATATTTTCAGCCGCGGCATTCATCTGCCTGATACGCAAGGACTCATCTAATACAAGAATTGCCGTGCTTAAAGTGTCACTAATTTCATTAGGTGAAAATTGAGTGTTTGTTTCTTTTGCCAATTTAATTTCCTGTATGAAATAAACATGCTCTGCAAAAGTTAGCAGAGCTAGTTACTGAATTTTATAATCGAAATACATAATGCAAGCTTCAAGCCAACTTACATGCTTTGGCTTTATATGACCATTTGCTCTTAGACAATCCATTAACTAACAAAGGAAACCCTATTATGGGGCTTTATTCGAGTTTGCGCACCTTATTGGTGCGTTTTTGTCGATTTTTATAAAAAAACCTAACAAACCTCCCAGTAAATAGGGCGATTTAACTCATGTTAAAAGTTGGCACACATTTTGCGATGTAAGCGTAAGCACACTGCTTTTTAAATTTAATATGGAGAAAACCGCAATGAAATTAATCACTGCAATAGTTAAACCTTTCAAGCTTGATGATGTGCGTGAAGCGCTATCTGAAATTGGCATATCCGGAATTACAGTTACTGAAGTAAAAGGTTTCGGTCGACAAAAAGGACACACCGAACTTTATCGTGGTGCTGAATATGTCGTAGATTTTTTACCTAAGGTGAAAATCGAAGCTGCTGTCGCTGATGACGTCGTTGATCAAGTTATAGAATCAGTCACTAAAGCTGCAAACACGGGAAAAATTGGAGACGGCAAAATATTCGTCACCGCTATAGAACAAACCATTCGTATTCGCACGGGTGAAACTGGCCCAGATGCCCTTTAATTGAATCATTTAAATAGAATACGAATTTAGGAGAACAAAAAAATGGAAAACAATATTTTTGAACTACAGTATGCCCTGGATACTTTTTACTTTCTGGTAATGGGTGCCCTTGTGATGTGGATGGCAGCAGGCTTTGCAATGTTAGAAGCAGGTCTAGTACGCTCTAAAAGTACTACCGAAATTTTAACCAAGAATATCGCTCTTTTTGCTATCGCTTGTACTGCATACCTAGTAGTAGGTTACGAGTTAATGTATGACGGCGGTATCTTTTTGAAGGATATAGCTTTAGATGGTGCTAAAAGCGCTGATGGCTTAACAGCTGCAGTATTGGCCGAATCAGCAGAAGCAAAATTTGATGGTGGTTCAGTTTACTCGAACGCGTCAGATTTCTTCTTCCAGGTAGTATTCGTTGCTACAGCAATGTCTATCGTATCTGGTGCAGTTGCTGAGCGAATGAAGCTTTGGTCTTTCTTAGTATTCGCTGCTGTAATGACTGCATTTATCTACCCTATGGAAGGTTCTTGGACATGGGGTGGTAAGTCAGTTTTCGGTATGTTTAGCCTAGGCGATGACTTTGGTTTCTCTGACTTTGCAGGCTCTGGTATCGTTCACATGGCTGGTGCATCCGCAGCGTTAGCTGGAGTTATACTATTAGGTGCTCGTAAAGGTAAATACGGTAAAGACGGAAAAATCACACCAATCCCTGGTGCAAACTTACCATTAGCTACTTTAGGTACGTTTATTCTCTGGATGGGATGGTTCGGCTTTAACGGTGGATCAGTTCTTAAATTAGGTGACGTTGCAAATGCTAACTCAGTAGCAATGGTATTCCTGAATACTAATGCAGCTGCAGCAGGTGGCGTTATTGTTGCACTGATCGTAGCACGTTTGATGTTTGGTAAGGCTGACTTAACAATGGCTCTTAACGGTGCATTAGCTGGCCTGGTAGCAATCACTGCAGAACCTTCTACACCAACACCATTAATGGCAACTATCATCGGCGGAATCGGTGGTATTATCGTTGTATTCTCTATCATCACTTTAGATAAAATGAAGATAGATGATCCGGTTGGTGCGATCTCGGTTCATGGTGTTGTAGGCCTTTGGGGTTTACTCGCGGTACCTTTAACGAATGATGGTGCGAGCTTTGTTGGCCAGTTAGTTGGTGCCGCTACAATATTTATCTGGGTATTCGCAACTTCATTCATAGTCTGGCTGGTTATCAAGATGATTATGGGAATTCGAGTATCGGAAGAAGAAGAGTACGAAGGTGTTGATATTGGTGAGTGTGGTATGGAAGCTTATCCTGAATTTACCCATAACCAATAAACAACCTCAACTAAAACCTTGATTTTATATAAAATTAAGGGCACAAAAAAGAGAGCCTCGGCTCTCTTTTTTTGTGAGGGTGTTTTTTATTGCAAAAAAGTTATTACAAATATGAATTTTGTATAAAAAAACGGTTCCAGATCAACCATGGGGAGAAGATATGCGCAGCTTAAGTGTATCAACCATGGCCTCTCTGGAACCAATACGAAGGTAAGGAAAGTTCCTTCATATAAACTTTCGACGGCATCATTGATATTTAGTTCAAAATAATATAAAAAAAACACTTTTTACAACAAAAAAACGTCAAATTTATCTAAGAATCAACATGTTACTAATAAATAAATGGTTCATAAAAATTCAACAAATAATTCTAAATACAACTAAATATTTATATTAACAACTCTTATATAAGAACTTTACACATAATGTTAATGTGAAAATAATGAAATAAATTAGGGAGATAAGCAAACTATTAGGCCATTTTCAGCTATAGAAAGTAGTTTAATAATGCATCAAAAGGAAGGGAACGGGTGTACTTTATCCAGTTTACATTTAACCAAACCAAAAACTATCTGGTTTATTTAAAAATTCATTAGCGGTCATGTAATGACTACCATCACAAGAAAAAGTCAATCCTACTAGACCATTGATCACATTAAGTGACCCCGAACGTAAATACACAGTTTCATCAGCATTCCTTAAATCTTTAAGCCTGTTTATAACCAATTTGACTTTATGCTCTGGAATCCTTGCCTCTGTAGTATAAGGTCTCGTGGGATAAGCAAGACAGACATCGGGATTGATGATTTCATCCAATACATGTAATTGGTATTCATAAGGTCGCTCGTATGCCCAAAGCGTGGCCCGCGAACTACCATAATGCAATTTTGCATGGAAAATACCGCGTTTACAGATTAGATTGGCAATGATGTCATGTACCTGATCCAGATGCTGATCCATAGCACTGATTACACGCTCTTGCTGAAACAGGTTTTTTCGAATTGCTGGATCGCCTTTAATTTGACGCCAGGATTGCTCTTTACAAAGTTTCATTTCATCATCTGGAAAGTCGCCAATATCAAAATCAGCGACAATAAAACCCAATAAGTTGCCATTCTCATGAAATACGGGATGCGTTGCTGTAATGCATGGTTTGCGATCAATGCTGCTTAGATACACGGGCGATAGTGAGAAGCCTTTTTCGCTGTGTATATTATGTGTATAAGGCCGTTGTGATAAATCCTGGCCACGAGCGTGTCGTTTGCTGGAACCGTCAGAAAATATATTAGAGCTTAACTGTAAACCCTGAAAATCAATCACATAAAATAATTTTGATTGCGGAATTTTATTAATAGTTTGGATAAGGTATTGATCAATTTCTTCTGGATACTCCCAAAAATTAACACAATCTAAAGCAATGGCTAACATTTTAAATTTTAACTGTGCCCCTAAACGATCTTTACGCTGACTTATTTTATCTGAGAGTTGTGCATTCATAACTATTACCTCTTACCCTTTGGTTTAAATTAAAAAGTCACCCCCCTACTTTTAGTGAGCTTTTCGTTTTGTTTTTTAAAACGTTAAACTCAATTATTTGGCCTGTTGTTTGGGTCATTACGTGCTTCTCTTACTAAATGAAAATCACACCCTGCGCGTCGTCGTCACTGCGTGCCAATGTTGTCTTGACTACGCACCGGCTAAACCTTTTTTATTCTGTTTTAACAAGCTCTTTATTTAGCGTCCGACCCTTTACAAAAAAGAAATCAGGAACAAAAGATATTCTGGTATAAGCTACATAGGAGGAGAAACCAAACCAATATAAATACCTTCTGTTCCCGATTTATAAGCCAGTTCCCGCTAAAGACTGACGGTCCGCTTTATTGTAATTATTATGTTGTAGCTAGGTGGTTGCTAAGCTACTTTATTCTTTGATTGCTGAGTTTCTTTAAAGTCAACAACTGGGCTCTGGCTCTCGACTGCATCTTCAGTACTCGCCACACCTGTCTTTTCAGCAGTTTCCTGTTGTTCCAATTCTTCAGCTTTTTTTCCATGTCTTTCATACAAGAAGCGTAAAACTTCATGACGACAATGGTTGTATTGCTTGCTTTCAGATATCTCAATTCTGTCTCGCGGCTGCGTTAGATTAACCTCCAGTATTTCACCAACCGTTGCCGCAGGGCCATTTGTCATCATCACAATTCGATCAGACAAAAGCACAGCCTCATCGACATCATGAGTAACCATCATCATGGTATTACCAAGATCGGCTTGAATTTCCATCACGGAATCCTGTAAATGCGCCCGTGTTAAGGCATCAAGTGCGCCAAAAGGTTCATCTAGAAGTAACACCTCAGGCTCCATTGCTAAAGCTCTGGCAATACCTACGCGTTGTTTCATTCCGCCTGATATTTCATCAGGGCGTTTATGCAATGCATGCTCCATATGCACCAGTTGCATATTGTGTTCAATCCATTCACGCATTTCTGCTTTGCTTTTACTGCCTTTAAAAATGGTTTTTACAGCAAGCTCAACATTCTCATAAGCCGTTAACCAGGGCAGTAAAGAGTGATTCTGAAAAACCATCGCACGCTCAGGCCCAGGAACGGTCACTTCTTTACCGTTTAAAATAACGCCACCAGCGGTTGCCTGATAAAGTCCGGCAATCACATTTAACACCGTCGATTTACCACAGCCAGAGTGCCCAATTATTGACACGAATTCGCCCTTTTTAATCTTAAGATTGACGTTTTCTAATGCCCTATATGGTCCATCAGGCGTGGGGAAATCCATATTTACGCCAGTTAATTCAAGATGTATTTGTTCCATAATTTAAACCTCTTTTCAGACCTCTATTACATTTCTATTTCAGTCTTTTATTAACGTAACGCAACCGACTTATCCCAGGACACTTTTTTCTGTAAAAACAACATGACACGGTCGAGTAAAAAGCCTATTAGACCAATCACAACAACCGCTACCATGATTCTACCGAGCGAATTCGAACTGCCATTCTGGAATTCATCCCATACAAATTTACCTAAACCGGGATTCTGCGAAAGCATTTCTGCAGCGATCAACACCATCCATGCAATACCCAGCGATAAACGTAACCCTGTAAAAATCATTGGAATGGCTGAAGGTAAAACTATTTTTGTCACATGCGTCCACCAGCTTAAACGCAATACATGGCTAACATTTTGTAAATCTTTACTCACAGTTGTCACGCCTACTGCGGTGCTGATGATGGTTGGCCATAAGCAACACAAAAGTACTGTAATTGCTGAGTTTAAGAATGATTTATCAAACCAGGCATCGTCTGATGTGACGTATGTCGCACTAACAATCATTGTTACTATCGGCAACCATGCGAGTGGCGAAACGGGTTTGAATATTTGCACCAGCGGATTTAATGCGGCGTATACCGTTTTGCTTAATCCTGCGACTATACCAATAGGAATAGCGATGAATGAGGCTAAAATAAACCCAGCCATTACAGTAACGATGCTAGTGATGATCTGATCGAAAAATGTCGGGTTACCCGCGTATTTTCTTACTTTTATGGTAGCCTCCGGATCATTGGCTAATTTTTTAGCATTGCGAGTTTCTTGTCTTTCATAAAACGCAGCTTGTTTCTGGCGTTCATCCTGATGCTCGACAAGCAATGCTTGAAATTGCGAGTAGACCTGTTCTGGCCCTGGCACTGCACCCAAAGAAGTGACTACCTTTGGTGCCAACAAACTCCACAACATTAAAAATATTAAAGCACCAAGGATAGGTGCGGTTAAACTTGTAAAGAACGCTTTATAATCAGCTTTATTGAACGTTCTAGTTTCTATGCTTTGACTACTCACTGAATAATCCTCATTTATTGAGTCATTCCTAGACCTAAAAAACCCGCCCTGTCGGGCGGGAACACCGCTAGGAGACAGTTAACCTTTATCTTCGCCCTTCAATCCAATTTCGAATGACTCTATATATTCATTTGGCTTGCTACCATCGTAAGTAAGTCCATCGATAAACTCTTTTTGTGGTGGCTTGAAACCTGTTTCTGTCGCAAAATCAGGAAACTCTTCTTTCTTCATTTTGCCTTCTGCAATCAATTCTTCAGCCGCTAATTTGTATAGCTCAGGTTTATAAACTTTCTTCGCCATATTGGTATACCAGCTATCGGCTTTCTTCTCATCAATCTGTCCCCAGCGACGCATTTGTGTGAGATACCAGATTGCATCTGAGTAGTAAGGATAAGTAGCGTTATAACGGAAGAACACATTGAAATCAGGCACTTCGCGCTTATCACCCTTTTCATACTCGAAAGTGCCCGTCATTGAGTTAGCAATAACATCAGCATCAGCACCTACGTAGTTTGGCTTGGCAAGAATCTTCACTGCTTCCATTCTATTTTTGTTGTTATCTTCATCGAGCCATTTAGCCGCACGAATCATCGCTTTTACTAAACGCACTGTGGTATTTGGATATTTTTTCGTGAATTCATCAGTCATACCAAATACTTTTTCTGGGTTATCTTTCCAGATCTCATAATCAGTAATAACGGGAACACCAATTCCTTTAAATACGGCCTGTTGATTCCACGGCTCACCGACGCAATAGCCATCAATGGTGCCTGCTTCCATCGTTGACGGCATTTGTGGTGGTGGCGTCACCGAAAGTTGAACGTCTGCCTGTAATTGACCTTTTATATCGCCCTTGGAAGGTGCGTAATAACCAGGGTTTAATCCACCTGCTGCCAACCAGTATCGCAATTCATAGTTATGTGTCGATACCGGGAAAACCATACCCATTTTAAAAGCCTTACCTTTATCTTTATAAGACTCAACAACCGGTTTTAGTGCATCGGCTTTAATTGGGTGAACTGGTTTGTCATCTTTATATTCAACGTGCTTTTTCATCTCTTCCCAAACGCTGTTCGATACCGTAATACCGTTGCCGTTTAGATCCATTGAAAAAGGGGTAACTATATGAGCTTTAGTACCAAAACCGATGGTTGCAGCTAAAGGCTGCCCTGCCAGCATGTGAGCGCCATCTAATTGACCATCGATAACGCCATCTAGAAGTACTTTCCAGTTTGCTTGTGCTTCGAGTTTTACGTATAAACCTTCATCTTCGAAATAGCCTTTCTCATAAGCAATTGCTAAAGGAGCCATATCGGTTAGCTTAATGAAGCCAAATTTCAAATCTTCTTTTTCCGGTTCGCCGATTTCTGCTGATGCAGGTAGTGCAACAAAAGCACTAGTTATTGTTAGAGTTACAGTTACAGCTATGGATAAAGAGAACTGTTTAAGGAAACTTCCATATTTAGACTTATGTTTTGATTTATTTTTACTACTAATTAATTTCACTAAAAACTCCAATAACTATTTATCCATAATTATTAAAGCCTTTGCAAAGCCCATGCCAAAAAATATACAGAGCCCTGCATAAAGTTTCTATTACACTGATTATTAAGTACTTTATTGGCATTTAACTCTCTTTGATTTCTCCTAATAAACATTATCATAGAAATATTCTTCTTCAAAAGAATGCATAAAAAGCAACATCTGCATCATTCAAGTGCGTTTACCAAATTTAAAATGACACCCCCCTGCTTATAGCCTTATTTATGTTTGGCATATAAGTTGCTAATGCTAATTATGATGGACTAAATGGTTTAAAGATCTGCATGAATGTATTACAAGCCGGAAGTGTTAAAACCACCTGCCCTTACTGTGGTGTTGGTTGTGGCGTATTAGCTTCAATGGATGAAAACGGTGTGGTCTCCGTAAAAGGTGATCCTGAGCACCCTGCCAATTACGGACGCTTATGTTCTAAAGGGACAGCGCTCGGCGAGACTGCCTATTTACAAGACAGATTGCTATACCCGGAAATCAAAGGTGAGCAGGTTAGTTGGGACCAGTCGCTTAGCACTATTTCGGGGCGCTTTTCTGAAATAATTGCCGAATATGGTGCAGATGCCGTTGCCTTTTATGTTTCAGGGCAGTTATTAACCGAAGATTATTACGTTGCTAATAAACTGATGAAGGGTTTTATTGGCTCCGCCAATATCGATACCAATTCTCGTCTTTGTATGTCTTCTGCTGTTGCCGCTTATAAACGGGCATTTGGTGAGGATTGCGTTCCATGCACTTTCGAGGATTTAGATAAGGCCAATTTAATAGTATTAACCGGTAGCAATGCAGCCTGGTGCCACCCGATTTTATTTCAGCAAATAGTACGTGCTAAAAAAGCTAACCCTAAACTCAAAGTCATCAATATTGATCCGCGTGAAACCCAAACAAGCAGCGCTGCAGACATTCAACTCTCGTTGAAGCCCGGAACAGATGCTATTTTATTTAATGGTCTTCTTAATTACCTCAATGAATCAGAAATAGAAAACAGTTTCTTTACTGAAAACTGCACCAGTGGAGTCGAGGCAGCGCTGCAAGCAGCACATGAATCCGCGCCAAGCATTCAGAGCGTGGCGAAGCAGTGTGAGCTTGCTGAAGATGATGTCAGTGGATTTTATGACTTGTTTGCAAACACCGAAAAAACGGTGACCGTTTTTTCACAAGGTATCAATCAATCATCCAGCGGTGTTGATAAAGGCAATTCGATAATTAATTGCCACCTGTTTACCGGACGTATTGGGCGACCGGGAATGGGCCCATTTTCATTTACCGGACAACCAAATGCCATGGGCGGTCGAGAGGTTGGTGGCCTGGCAAATCAACTAGCGGCCCATATGGAGCTTGAAAATCCCGAACACTGTGATCGTGTACAGCGCTTCTGGAAATCGCCCACTATTGCTAACAAACAGGGCTTAAAAGCAGTCGATTTATTTGACTCGATTGAACAAGGGAAAGTTAAAGCAGTCTGGATAATGGCAACCAATCCGGTTGTCAGCATGCCCGATTCTGAAAAAGTCAAAGCGGCATTACAAAAGTGCGATCTAGTTGTCGTATCAGACTGTGTACGCGAAACAGACACCGCAAAAGTTGCCGATATTTTATTGCCCGCACTAACTTGGGGCGAAAATGATGGCACCGTCACCAATTCGGATCGTCATATTTCACGACGCCGCTCTTTTTTAACAGCACCCGGTCAAGCAAGAGCTGATTGGGAGATTATTACCGATGTTGCGCATCGAATGGGCTTTTCCGAGCATTTCCCTTACCGTAGTGCTGCCGATATTTTTCGTGAACATGCGGCACTCTCAGCATTTGAAAATGAAGTAGAAACGACTGGTCATCGCGTTTTTAATATCAGTTCATTACAAAATATAAGTGATCAGGAATATGACTCATTTCCGATTAAACCGTGGCCAGTAACCGCTGATTCACCTGCAGGAACAAGCCGTCTTTTTGCTGATGGAAAATTTAACACTGCCGATGGTAAGGCACATTTTATCAGCGTTAAACCTAAAGCCCCGATATTTTCAACAACTAAGGAATTTCCCCTGGTACTTAATACAGGTCGGGTACGCGATCATTGGCACACGATGACACGAACGGGTGTATCACCACGTTTATCATCACATACCCATGAGCCCTACGCTGAAGTAAATCCTCTGGATGCTGTGCAGTTTGGTTTAAACAACGGCAGTCTCGCGCGCATCAATAGCCCGCTAAATAATTCAGTCATCGTCAGGGTTCAATATTCAGACAAGCAACAACGCGGCAGTCTGTTTTTACCGATGCACTGGAATAGTCAATTCAGTAGCCGAGCCAATGTAGGGACGTTAATTCCTTCAATAGTTGACCCAATTTCCGGACAACCAGAATCAAAACACGGCATTGTGAATATCGAAACGTATCAGGGTAATTGGCATGGATTTATTCTTTCAAACAATGCGACTAGTTTAAATCTTGGTTTTGCCAAGTATTGGGTGAAATCGCGTGGTCGTGGTTTCTGGCGTTATGAATTGGCTGGCTATCATTGTGGACCAGATTGGGCAACGTTCTCCAAAGAACTGCTAGGTACAATCAATGATGACAGCTGGATAGAATACTTCGATAGATCTAATCATACGTATAGAGCAGCCCAGTTCAAAGGCTCAAAACTCAGCAATATTATTTTTATCGGTCCTAATGAAAAACTGCCCCCGCGTGACTGGCTGATCAGCCTTTTTCAAAAAGAAGAAATATCAAAGAGCGAGCGTATCAGCCTGCTTAGCGGCAAGCCACCAGTAGATCAGGAAGACACCGGTAAAATAGTGTGTGCCTGTTTTAATGTGGGTGAAAATACAATTGTAAAAGCCATTGATGAAAAAAGTTTAACAACGGCCAAACAAATAGGTGAATGCCTGCAGGCAGGAACCAATTGTGGCTCATGTTTGCCAGAGTTGCGCGGTATCTTATCTAACAACATTTTGGCTAGTGCCAGTTAGCTTGCGAAAGTAAGCTAGTGCAACATAGTTAGCACATATTAGCTCGCACTTAGCTGGTGCAATCTAATAATCGATCGCACCACAATGCCCCTCAATTCTAATTAAAATTAAGGAGCCTCTGATATAGGGACTTCTGATTAAGTCACCCCCCCTACTTTGAATGATATTACGTTTTTGTTTTTAAAACGTAAATAGAGCCGAGCTTGCGAGACAACAGCTTTAGCTGACCCTTTATGGTGAGGAGTAGCCGAATAATTTATGCAGAGCTAAGCCTTTTTTCTTCGCTTTGTTCAAACAATCTTTTATTGGTATCGGGTATGCAAACTTCACGTTTTTTTCTAGCTTATCTTCGCCTTGAAATACTGAACCAAGAACTATCTTATCAACTTGGCATGTATCTTGCTCATTCTAATGTAATGCTATTTTTTCTTAAGGCAAGGTATAACTCATGCAAACAATAATCGAACCTCAGGAACCAAATAAGGGATTAAGTAAAAACGAAAATAAAAAATGGGATTTCAAAATCCCCGGAAAATTAACCGTATCAATAGGCGAATATTCAGATAAAGGCCGTAAGGAAATTAATCATGACTTTCATGGTTGCTTTTATCCCAATGAACCTTTACTGACCTCCAAGGGTATTGCACTTGCCATTGCAGATGGTATTAACAATAGTTATATCAGCCAGATTGCAAGTGAGACCAGCGTTGCTGGATTTTTAGACGACTACTATTGCACCAATGAAAACTGGTCTGTAAAGCGTTCTGCACAACTGGTATTGAATGCGACTAATTCATGGTTGCACTCACAATCCCTGCAAAGCCAGGGTCGCCTCGATAAAGACAAAGACTACGTATGTACATTTAGTGCGCTGATACTTAAAGCGACCACCGCCCATTTATTACATATTGGTGACACCCGTATCTATCGCTTACGCGGAGAAAGACTAGAGCAGTTAACAACGGATCATTGCCTAAGGGTTTCTGATGAAATCAGTTACCTCAATAGAGGACTAGGCATATATTCGCTATTGGATATCGACTACCAATCAACATCAATAAAAGCAGACGATGTATTTTTTATGACAACCGATGGTGTTTACGAGCATGTAAGCGATCAGTTTATTGTTGATACGATCACTGAGCATAATCAAGACCTTGATTTGGCAGCAGAACTGATTGTAGAACAAGCTTATCAAGTAGGGAGTACCGATAGCCTCACCGCACAGTTAGTTAAAATTGAAGATTTGCCGAAATAAAGCATGGCATAGCCATAAACTGATTGAGCAGAATCAAGTTGCTTGCCACAGATAAAATGCATCTAGTTGGTGCAAATAATAATAAAACAACTTAATCAAACATTTATTTTTAGCCACAAATTGAAAGGAGATTATGATGAAGAAAATTGAAATGACTGAAGAAATATTTGCCGCCAAGAAATCCGCAGCGATTAGCTGGGAAGAACTTGCTGAAAAAGTTTCAATATCACCCGTGTTTTTAACCTCAGCCTGTTTGGGTATGAACAGCTTGTTAAAGGAACCTGCAGATAAAGTATGTGAAGTTCTTGATTTAAGCGCTGATGTTTCAGCTGCACTGCAAGACTTTCCTCACAAAAGCTGGGATAAAATCGTTCCAACAGACCCTGTAGTCTACCGCTTTTACGAAATTGTCGGGGTATATGGCGATACCATCAAGGAAATAATCAAAGAAAAATTTGGCGATGGCATCATGAGCGCTATCGACTTTTCAATGCATATCGACAAAGAAGAAAACCCCGCAGGCGATCGCGTTGTAATTACCATGAACGGTAAATTCCTGGAATATAAATCGTGGTAAATTCTAAGTTTGTAGTTGGAATGATTTATATAGGCTTGTCTTCGCCATAAATCATAAAAAATAGCTTAAAAGTGGGGGGGTGGCTTTTCTAGGCTCACCAAGAGCCAGAAATGACAAGTCAAATAATCGAATTATCCGTTTCATCAAAACAAAACGGTAAGTTCGCTAAAGTCCGTCGTAGATTCCGTGAGGAATCGTCGACGTACAATGATCATCCTTGGTAAAAAGGTAAGTTGTTAACTAAAGCCACCCCCCCACTTTTGTCAACTTTTTCATTAGATTATTTAGAAGCCAGTAACACAAGAATAATCACTAGCTGTATCGCGGCAACTGTCTGCCAAAAAACAGTGGGATTACGTTGCATTAGTGGTGGCTTAGTTTGATTGATAAAGTTTTTATTGGGATGTCTTAGATCGTATACAAATTCACTGAGTACATCGTAACGTTTGAGTGGGTCAGGGTTTAAGGCTCGGCGCAAGGTGAAGTCTATCCACAGTGGTATATCTCTATCATCACTAATCACGCTTTTATATTTCAATCTTCTTTGTGCTGAACGTGAGCGTGCTTTGGCAACTTGAGAGCCATAAGGTAGTTTGCCAGAGAGCATTTGATAGGCAATAACGGCTAATGAAAACTGATCTGCCCTGGCGGTTGCAAATTCCCCAATAAAGTATTCGGGGGCTGTGAATTGTGCAGTGCCTAAGATAGGCATGTCTTCGTCTGATGATTTCATATCATCAATTCCTGGCACACTGGTCGAGCCAAAATCTATTATTTTTACCGTGCCGCTGGTATCAATCATGATGTTTTCAGGGCGCAAGTCTTGATGCAGCATATCCAGGCGGTGAAATGCACGTAAACCCTGGGCTATTTGCTCGATAATTTTGCGTACACTTTCGACTGATGGTTTAGGGTTATCGATCATCCACTGCGCGAGGGTTTGGCCTTCTATATATTCTGTAACGATATAAAAGAAATTGCGTTTGCGCGTTTGCTTACTGGGCTGTAACACATGCGCGCTATCAATGCGACGCGCTATCCATTCTTCCAACAGGAATCGCTCTAGATGTGCACTGTCCTCACTGAGTTCGACCGATGGTGTTTTGATAACCACCTGTTCTTGTGTTTCATCATCTACCGCTCTAAAGACATGACTTCGGGCGCTCGCATATAATTGGCTGACAATGGTATAGCCATCAAATTGCATACGCGGTTCAAGTTTTGGAGGTAAAGGAAGTTGATCTGCTTCTTTAAAAACTTCGGAGGCTTCTTTCTCTGGCAGTGAATCAACACAGACGATTTGAATACTGATGTTGTCGTCGCTGCCATTATCTAGGGCTTTCTCTGCGATTTTTTCAGCGGCTTGTTGCAGATCTGCTTTGTAAGTTTGACACAATGCCAGCATGTCCTTATCACTAATGAATTCATAGATTCCATCAGTCATTAATAAGAAGGTATCCCCTTTTTCAAGGTCAATACGGCTGTAATCCAGATCGAGTTGTTGATCCATACCGAGCGCACGTTTGAGATATGATTCCTGGCTGGATACATGAACCCGATGTTCATCTGTGAGTATTTCTAAATCTGAGTCATTTTGAAGCCGGTAAATGCGCGAGTCGCCAACATGCAGGATGTGGGCTGTACTTGATTTAATCACCATTCCACTAAAGGTACAGACATAGCCTTTATCGAGGTTATAGCGGTATTCGCTTTGTCGTGTTTGTGAATATAACCACGAATTAATGGCGCTTAATACCACCAAACCAGAACGTTTTACGCTCCATGCTTCTGATGTGCTGTAGTAATCACTGATAAATCCATTTATGGCAGCTTTACTGGCTTCCTGGCTAACTTTGCTGCTACTGATGCCGTCTGCTAAGGCAATCACAATACCCTTAGAATCGAGATGTGGTGCTGCGGGGATTTCAATAGCACAATAGTCCTGGTTTATTTCTTTCAAGCCTTTGTCTGAATACAGACCAGATTTTATAGAGAGTGTTTTTTTCATTAATTAATTACTTATCAATTTACCAAAAGCTAGACTAAATATTTGAATAAAATCATTTGAAAAATAATGAGTAAAAAAAAGCCCCGACCATTTGGACGAGGCTTTATTGTAGCTCAATTACTGAATATATTTATTGGCCCTAGTTTATTGAGTCACTGGTTTTGAATTCATAGTTTCTTTTTTAGCACGTGCTTTACTCGTACGAACGTGTGTGTAGTAAAGCGGTAATCCAACTAATAATAAACCACCTACCAAGTTACCTAATACCGTTGGAATTTCATTCCAGATTAGGTAGTCGCCAATAGTGAACTCACCACCCATAATCATTGAGAATGGGAACAAGAACATATTAACAATTGAATGTTCAAATGCCATGTAGAAGAAAAGCATAATTGGCATCCACATAGCCATCATCTTACTGCTCGCTGAAGTTGAGATCATCGCGCCTACAACGCCCATTGAAACCATCCAGTTACACAGCATGCCGCGAATGAAAATTGTGAACCAACCACCCAAACCGTGTTCTTTGTAACCTAGAGTACGTGACTCACCTATCGAACCTACCTTTTCAGCAATAGAACCACCGTCTGTTGCGTAACCGTAGGTTAAAATAAAAGATGCAAAGAAAGCTACAGTGATTGCACCGAAGAAATTACCAATAAACACTAAGCCCCAATTTCGCATTAACTCATTAAAAGTACAGCCGGCACGCTTATCTAAAACTGCCAAAGGTACTAAAGTGAAAACACCTGTAAGCAAGTCAAATTTCATCAGATAAAGCATGATGAAACCTACAGGGAACAAAACTGCGCCTAATAGTGGGTTACCTGTTTGTGTGATTACCGTGATTGCGAAAAATGCCGCGAGAGCAAGTATTGCGCCAGCCATGAAAGCACGAATAAATGTATCTTTGGTAGACATGAATATTTTCTGTTCGCCAGCATCTACCATCTTGGTTACGAATTCACTTGGTTCTAAATAAGCCATAAGTCTGTCCTTTACTTGTTTATTGCGATTAAAGTGTTACCACAGTTTCTATAAAGCAAGAACGATGCCAGAAAATAATTACACCTAAATAAATACTTGTGAGGCTTCTATATACTAGGTGTTCAATAAAACAATGGCTGCAGAATAGCGATTTAAGAATACCTGTTGCAATGCACAATTTTAGTGCTGCAATCTATACATGCACTATATCTGTGCGCTTTCTAAGCATGAAAAATACCACCCCCCTACTTTTACGTGGTTTTTCATTTATTTTATTCAAAACCACGCCCAGCTAGACGTCGTCACTTCCTTCCAACGTTGTCTCGCTATACTCGGCTAGCCATAATTTTAATATAAACACCCATTAAGGAACATTGGCACGGTACTTGCTCATAGAGATCTAACAACACTTTAAATGGAGTTTTCCCTGTGAGTGAAACTGATAAACAAAACCTTATTTTAATCGGCAATGGTATGGCAGGTATGCGTACCATTGAAGAATTGCTTAAACTCGAACCGGAGAAATACAACATCACCGTTTTCGGTGAAGAGCCTTACGGCAATTACAACCGCATCATGCTATCTCCTGTTTTAGCAAATGAGAAAACCCTCGAAGAAGTCATGCTGAACGATGATGATTGGTACCAGGAAAATAATATCCGCTTTGAAAAAGGCAAGAAAGTTGCTGAAATTGATCGCTTTAGTAAAAAAGTAGTCGCTGAGGATGGAACAGAATTATCTTATGACAAGTTATTGATTGCTACCGGTTCTACCTCTTTCATGCTGCCATTACCAGGCGCAGATAAAGAGGGAGTAATCGGGTTTCGTGATGTCAAAGATGTCGACACCATGGTTGATGCTGCAACAAAATATAAAAAAGCAGTTGTCATCGGTGGTGGACTACTTGGTCTTGAAGCCGCAAATGGCCTAATGAAGCAAGGCATGGCTGTAACTGTTGTACATATCAACGATATTTTGATGGAGCGCCAACTGGACAAAGCCGCCGCTACCATGTTGCAAAATTCTCTAGAAGAAAAAGGCATGAAATTTTTAATGTCGCATGCCTCTAAAGAGATTTTAGGTGATAAGCGCGTTACCGGATTACGCTTTGATGATGGTTCAGAAATTGATGCTGATTTATTAGTGATGGCGGTCGGTATCAAACCCAATTTCGATCTCGCACAATCCACAGGAATACATTGCGAACGCGGAATAGTCGTCAGCGATACCATGCAAACTTTCGATCCAAATATTTACGCGATTGGTGAATGTGTCCAGCATCGGGGTGAAGTCTATGGCTTAGTTGCCCCTTTATTTGAACAAGCCAAGGTTGCCGCAAATCACTTCGCTGAACTGGGTTATGGACGTTACGAAGGTACGGTGACATCGACAATGCTCAAGGTTACGGGAATTTCGCTATTCTCTGCCGGTGACTTTACCGGTGATGAAGATACTGAAGAACTGTTATTCCGCGACGTTGCCTGCGGCACTTACAAAAAACTGATTCTGCGTGACAATGTGATTGTCGGAGCATGTTTATACGGCGACACCATGGACGGCACCTGGTATTTCCAGATGATGAAGGATGGCACTAATGTTTCCGATTTCAGAGATTCAATTTTATTCGGTCAGGCACATTTGGGTGACGCGGGTCACGGCGATGAAACGCGTGTTGCAGCAATGGCGGATAATGCTGAAATTTGTGGCTGTAACGGTGTTTGTAAAAGCGAAATAGTAGGTGCGATTACAGAAAAAAAGTTATTTACACTGGATGATGTTCGTGCACACACAAAGGCATCGGCATCCTGTGGATCATGTACTGGTTTAGTTGAATCCCTGCTAGCACATACCTTGGGCGGTGATTATTCGGAAGCTCCCAGCAAAAAACCATTGTGCACCTGTACCGAATTAACTCACGATGAAGTGCGTGACGCTATTCGAGAGCAAGGTTTAAAAGATCACAACGATGTCCGAACTTATCTGAACTGGAAAACAGAAGATGGTTGTGCGGTTTGTCGGCAGGCAACCAACTATTATTTGTTGTGTGAAAATCCCAATTATAACGATCCTGAATCCCGTTTTATAAATGAGCGGGCACATGGCAATATCCAGAAAGACGGTACTTATTCAGTTGTACCTCGTATGTTTGGCGGTATGTGTACTCCAAAAGATTTAAGAGCAATAGCTGATGTCGCAGATAAATTCAAAGTCCCTGAAATGAAAGTCACTGGCGGCCAACGCATTGATATGTTTGGTGTTAAAAAAGAAGACTTGCCGCTAGTATGGAAAGACTTAAGTGAAGCCGGTTTTGTTTCTGGCCATGCTTACGGTAAAGCAATGCGAACCTGTAAAACCTGTATCGGTGATTCCTGGTGCCGAATGGGAACGCAGGATTCGACTAGTTTAGGCATTAAATTAGAGGAGCTCACCTGGGGTTCCTGGATGCCACATAAATACAAACTGGCGGTTTCTGGTTGCCCACGAAATTGTGCCGAGGCAACCATCAAAGATTTCGGCGTTGTGTGTGTCGATTCAGGTTACGAGATTCATGTGGGGGGTAATGGCGGTATCAAAGTACGTGTGACTGATTTCCTGATCAAGGTTGATACAGAAGAAGAGGTTTTGGAATACTGCGCAGCTTTCAGCCAATACTATCGTGAAGATGCGCATTATCTGGAAAGAACAGCACCCTGGATAGAGCGAGTAGGCTTGGATAAAATTAAAGCTACCGTGTTAGACGATGAAGTTAATCGTAAAGCACTCTATGAGCGATTCCTGATTTCACAAAAACCGGCACAAATAGACCCATGGAAAAAACATGCCGATGGTATGGATGAAAATCAGTTTAAATCAATAAAAATTACAGCAGCATAAGCGGCTAAGCATAATCGGCAAGTAATAGGAAAAAAGGATTGAGAATATGAGTGATTGGTTAGAAATTACAACCTTAGATGAAATACCTGTATTGGGCTCACGTGTCGTAGAAACAGATACCATCAATATTGCAATATTCAGGGGTAAAGAAGATAAGGTCTTTGCCATTAAAGATCAGTGCCCACATAAACAAGGCCCGTTGTCACAAGGCATTATGCATGGTGATTCTGTCACCTGCCCCTTACATAACTGGAAAATCAGTCTAACATCGGGCGAAGCTCTGGGAGCGGATGAAGGTTGCACCAATGTGTATGAAACAATGGTCGAAGACGGTAAAGTCTTTTTAAGGAACTCTGCTGCTTAGTTACTATTTGGGAAACACTTATATCTAATATGGTAAATGAATCAAGACGATCTGCTGGTAATACCCGCATGGAAATTGCTGAGCACATTAACGTCAATGGCTTAGATATACCCATCGATATGCATGGCTTTCTAACTAATCCAGAGGACTGGAATGTTGAAGTAGCTATCAAACAGGCAGAACTTGCCAATATTGAAATGTCAGATGATCACTGGTTTGTAGTCAATTATATTCGCGAGCAATACGAATACAGTAGTTGTGTGCCGGAAGCCCGACATGCGCTTAAGTCGATGAAAGAACACCTTGGGAAAGATCGTGCTACACGTAAATATCTGTATAAACTATTTCCCTATGGCTATGCCATTCAGGCGTGTAGGATTGCCGGAACAAGAGTGCCGCTAAAAATCATGTTGGATTTGTAATTTTTTCTTTAACTGGCTCAACTCTGTATACAAAAGTCACCCCTCCTCTTATAGGCACTTTTTGTTGATGCATACAGTACTATTGTTTTTGTAAAGAGTTGGTATACTTCAACGTTTTCACAGATTCAGATACAGAACTGCCATGTTTAAGAATATCTGCTGGGCCCAAAAACTCTTTGTATTATTGATTTTTGTATTATTCATCGTGAGTACTTCCAGCACACTATCGGGTTGTGGCAATAAAGGTGATTTGTACCTGCCAGATAATAATGGTTCTGTAGATAAATCAAAAAGTACCGATACTGTACAAACGCCAAAGAAGCATTGATATGGACTATTTTAATTACAAACATGGACAGCTATTTGCTGAAGATGTTGCATTGAAAGACATTGCAAAGCAATACGGCACACCCTGTTATGTCTATTCCCGCGCCACATTAGAACGCCATTATCATGCCTTTAATGATGCCTTTGGTAATCAACCACACTTGATCTGTTATTCGGTAAAAGCCAATTCCAACATCGCTATTTTAAATTTACTGGCGCGCTTGGGTTCTGGTTTCGACATCGTTTCTGTAGGCGAATTAGAGCGCGTTTTGAAAGCGGGTGGTGATCCTAAAAAAGTTGTGTTCTCAGGCGTTGGTAAACGTGCAGATGAAATGCAACGTGCACTGGAAGTAGGAATCCGCTGCTTTAATGTTGAATCAGCCGCTGAATTAGAACGATTAAACGATGTTGCAGCAAGCATGGGGAAAATCGCGAGTATTTCGATTCGTGTAAATCCAGATGTTGATGCTAAAACACATCCCTATATTTCTACTGGCTTAAAAGAAAATAAATTCGGTATCGATATCAGCCTTGTTGATGCGGTTTATCTTCGTGCTGCAACTATGGACAATATTGATGTCACTGGAATCGATTGTCATATTGGCTCACAGCTTACCGACGTCACTCCATTTATGGATGCGCTTGAGCGTTTACTGGATTTAGCTGATCGCTTAAAAGCGCAAGGTATCCAGATCAAGCACCTCGATTTAGGTGGCGGTTTGGGTGTGCGTTATAAAGATGAAACACCACCATTACCTTCTGAATACACCGAAAAATTATTCACCAATGAAAAACTAAAAGAATACGAAATTGTAATCGAGCCGGGTAGGGCGATTGCAGCAAATACTGCAGTATTACTAACTAAAGTTGAATACTTAAAGCATGGCGAAGAGAAGAACTTCGCAATTGTAGATGCTGCGATGAACGACTTAATTCGTCCTTCTCTCTATCAAGCATGGCAGGCTATTATTCCTGTTAACGAGAATAACTCTAACAACACCGATACAAAAATCTACGATATCGTTGGACCTATCTGTGAAACGGGTGATTTTCTTGGTAAAGACCGTGATTTAGCGTTAGAACAGAAAGACTTATTGGCGATTCGTTCTGCCGGTGCCTACGGTTTCACCATGGCTTCTAACTACAATACACGACCACGTGCTGCCGAAATTTTAGTAGATGGCGAGCAGACGATAGTGATCAGAGAGCGTGAAACGATAGAAAGCCTGTTTGCGAATGAAAGTATGTTGCCCACTGGGTAAGTAGAAATAAAGCCACCCTCCCACTTTTATGCGGTTTTTGCAGAACCTTATTTTTCGTAATGTCGTCGCTACGCTTCAACATTGTCTCGGCTACGCCTTGGATTGAGGTTTTTCTAGTATTAACTATTAGAAAAAGTTAGATAACACATTTTCTATAGAAGTTTGTTGCTGCATTTTGTATAAATCGAAACTATTAATTATCTTAGTACCCAATGCTTCTTCAAAACTTCGTTGATTAGGACTTTGCTGAATTTCATTTTTAGAGTCATTGTCTTGCGCCAGATTCGAAGTGAATATTCCTGCTGCACTTACTGGCAAAAAGTCTTCATATCTAATTGGTTTAAAATCGATATTGCCGCTTTCAATTAACGCTTCCAGAGAGAGTTTCTGTTTTTCTAAAGAGCAAGGATGTTGTGTATCGAAATATTCAAAATAAGCCAGCTCTTGCGCTCGAAGTTCATCATAACTATCTGGGAAGGAAGCAAAGGCATTTTCTAAATTCGAATTGTAATCAACATTATTGCTTTTGTTATTACACGCTACATTGAGCAATTCATCGTACAGCTGTCGACCCTTTGGAGTTAATGCAATCCCTCTTTGTTCTACTTCCCCAAACCTGGCTGTGTGCGTTCCATTTTTACCATCTGTAAATAAAACCGCTTCATCTAGAGCAATAAAACTGGTTTGACGCAATAAAATATCGCATGCCCGTTTTGGTGGGCCTTCAACAACATTTTTTGCTTTGAACCCTTGCTTGCTAAACTCACTTTGAATCTCATCGATATTAAATACTTTGGGGGTCAAGTGATTGATATGGGGTCCTTTGAATGACACCACATCAGCGACAAGTCGATGAGTATTACTTAACATATCATATTGTTCTTTTGTTACATTAGCCTGTTGATGCCAACGGAATATTTCAAGTGCTTCAGACACAAACATTTCAGAATCTGTTTCATCTAAACCATTCTGACTCTCTGATTTTTCTAAAAGAGAAAGTAAACCATCAGTAACAATGTTTCTCGTTGAAAGTATCTCTTTGGCTTCTTTGCGCAAAGATTCATCAGCAATTAAATCTAGACGTAGCAGGGAAGTAAATACACGAAATGGACTGATTAGTAACTGTTTGGGATTTAGAGCTCTAAAAGCCGTGGAATGAACAGGTATTCCAGCAACACTCAAGTCATAATAATCGACTGCATACATTCCCATAACATTAAATACTCTTCGTAACGTAGATAGCTCTTGTGCCAATCCAACACGAATTGCGCCGTGATGTTCTTTGCCTATAAGTGAGCTTTCATCTGACGACAAATTGATTAAATTTCGCTGCAAGAAGTTGTCATTAGATTGCTTAACCAGGGATAACAAGCGCCCATATTCCAGCACCTCATGCTGATACATTTCAGACATAGCGGTAGCAAAATTTTTGCGGATTTCATCTTTAGAAATAAAGGAAGGTGTATTCATGGAAGTTAAGGATTTACAAGTAAAGATTTGAGTCTAGTACAAATCAATAAACACCCCCCTACTTTTAATTACTTTTTATGTCTCTATTAAAAAGTGCTACCCGGTGCGCAGCGAAGACAGGAGCCTTAGATTACCCGAAGGACGAGAAACAAGTCAAAAGTAGGGGGTTGTGCCTTTTACTACTCTGTTTCGAAATTCTAAACACCGTTCATTCGATCCATAGCACGATAACTTATAGTTTCACTTAAATGTGAAGTCTGGATTTGCTCAGTGCCTTCAAGATCAGAAATGGTACGAGCTACTTTTAAAATTCGATGATAGGCACGGGCTGAAAGTTTAAATTTTTCCATCACTTGATGGAGCAGATTTTCGTCTGCCTGGCTTAATACACAATACTTTTCGATTTCTTTATTGTTCAGAAAATGATTTGCTTTTTGCTGACGCTGTAGCTGTCTATTTCTTGCTGCTATTACTCTTTTACGAACTGTCGCACTTGTTTCACCAGTACTTGGGCTTTGTAAATCTTCACGAGGCAATCGTAATACTTCTATTTGTAAATCTATCCTGTCCAGAAAAGGCGCTGACAACTTTGAGCGATGCTTTCGTTGTTGTTCCAATGAACAGTGACAATTGCTTTTAAAGTCACAATCGCGGCCTTGTGGACATGGATTCATCGCTGCAATTAATTGGAAACGGGCAGGGTAGGTTGCCTGTCTGGCAGCTCTTGAGATTGTTATCTTACCTGTCTCTAATGGTTCGCGTAATACATCGAGCACTTTTCGGTCGAATTCAACCAATTCATCTAAAAAAAGAACACCATTATGCGCTAGTGATATTTCTCCAGGACGGACTTTTGCACCGCCACCGACTAAAGCAACTCCTGAGGAAGTATGATGAGGGTCTCTAATAGGCCGAAGCCCCCACTGGCTTGCATTAAATCCCTGGTCGCTGATTGATGCGATAGCCGCAGATTGTAAAGATTCTTTCTCTGACATTGGCGGAAGTATCGTTGCTAATCTTGACGCCAGCATTGTTTTCCCTGTCCCTGGGGGCCCGACCATTAATAAATTATGATTGCCGCTCGCTGCTATTTCTAATGCCCTTTTTGCCTGAAATTGTCCTTTTACATCAGATAAATCAATATCGTATGTGACTTGATTATTAACATCTGTATTTTCATGGGACAATAGTTTTTCATTTTCCGCCAGATGCGAACAGATTTGCAGCAAATGATTCGCTGGATAGACCTCTAGCTTTTTTATTAAACTAGCTTCGTTAGCGTTTTCTTGTGGTAAAAATATCTTCCGCCCAGCTTCGCAAGCTGCATAGGCCGTTGGTAAAACACCCTTTACAGGCCGTAATTGGCCGCCCAAAGCTAATTCACCGATGAATTCATAATCTGACAAAGTACTTTCTGATATTTGCCCTGAGGCGGCTAAAATTCCCAACGCAATGGGCAGATCAAAACGTCCGCCATCTTTAGGTAAATCTGCAGGTGCTAGATTTACAGTGATTCTTTTAGCGGGAAATTCAAAGCGTGAATTTATAATAGCAGCTCTTACACGATCTTTACTTTCTTTAACAGCCATTTCAGGAAGCCCTACGATAGAAAAACCGGGCAAGCCATTACCAAGGTGAACTTCTACAGTAACCAAAGGGGCATCGATACCATCATTGGTACGACTGAACACAACAGCAAGATTCATAGAGTTTAGGAATTATTAGTTTTTATGAAAGATAATTATAGCTAAATAATATATAGCTAACTATTTATCCCTGATAAGAGGTGAGCTTACGTTTGCTTATTTTTTCTCAGTTTTTCAATAATTTAAAGTCACCCCCCTACTTATGAGGGGGTTTTTAATGGTATTCGATATGCAACATTAATCTCGAACATGTACAATACTGGCCAAAAGGGGAATATCGTTTGATAGAACTAGTACTAACTATTATTGCGGGTGTTGGAGTTCTACTATTTTTAGTGAGTTATCTCGCTTATATAGTTACAGGCTTTAAACACCACTTTGTAACAGGAATCATCTCTGCATTGCCTGTGCTTAATGTCGTTACCTTACCTTCACTTTGGGATAAAGGCCGTGGCAAGTTTTTGACTGGATTTGTTGGTTTAATCTTGGCAGGCGGAGCCTGGATTTTAGGGGCTAATAAAACGGTTAATAATTATCTCGCGAATAAAAATAATGGACCTTCTGAAGCGATGATTCTTCGAAGTGATAATACCCAAAGTGGTATTTTGACAAATAAAGGCTCAAGTAACAATCTCAATACTTCAACGATACAATCTAGACCGATTGATGAATCCGATATGCTTGGGCTTCCCAGTAAAGCGCTTTATTCATTGCAGTTTGATCCCGTTCCCGTAAACAAGATTAATACTCTGCAAGGGCGTATCGTAAAAATCATTAATCAACAAAATGAAGAAGTCGAAGGTCGGGTTAAAGCTATTACTGCTAGCAGTGTCATCATTGAAGGGAAGTATGAGAATGAAATTCCCATCGCGACAATTAAACAACTATTACTTATGGTGAAAAAAGCCAACCGATGAATTGCTACGTATACCGAAGTAATAAAAAACAAGGCATGTACCTTTATCTAGTAGATAAAGATGACTTTTCGAATGTACCTGAATCACTAATGAAGCTATTGGGAGAAGTTGTTTTCTCTTTCGAGTTTGACCTAAGCAAAGACCGCAAATTAGTTAAAGCAGAGGCTGAAGAAGTACTACGTATAATTGATGAAAATGGCTATTTTTTACAGATGCCTCCTGCGAAGAATGAAATTTTTGGTCAATGTGGAACACTCAACTAATATCTAAGCATCTCATTAAGGGACCTCTGATTAAGTCCCATAATTTCTGGCAACGCAAAAAATCCAGGATCAAGGCTTGCTCATGCAGGAATGCTTATTGCCTTTCAAATGAGCATAACGCAGAGGCTGGTTTTTTGGCTAAGCCCCACAGGGCTAGCATACAAGCGGTCATCTTCGTTGTTATATCTCTTGCGAAGGGAATAACCATTCTCTGCGAGACATGCCTAGAATCTGACCGCTTGTAGGCTCGCAGAAATTTATTGGACTTAATCAGAGGTCCCTTAATAAAGCAAGACAATAACAAAGCCACTATCTTTCGATTCGGCTTTTAATATTTAAAACCTACGCTACCAAATTATTTATTTAAATAAACAACTACGGAGTTGTTATTGTATCAAAGTAAGTACCAGCTTGTACTAAACCCGCAAGTGCTGGTGAAGTCATGTTGAATGCGCTATCTACAATGTTACATCTAGTCAATGTCTGTATTAGCAGAACCAGATATGTTGTTAGTACCAGCTTAGTATTCTGTGTGGTAGTTTGTACCGTGTAGAAACAAAGTAGCATCAGTATCATGATGTAGTTTGTAATCGCTTAGTGAAAAAAATAGCAAGGTATAACCCCCAATTTTTACTTCTTTGAGATCTTCACCATGCTCCTATTCTTTTCTCATACAACTCTATGATACGCTAGACTCAAAACTTCAGTGATATGTTAGGTTATAAAATGGAAACCAGGATCGGAATACTTCAATGTGATCATGTTGCAAATGATTTAGTCAAAGGGCATGGTGACTATCAGGACATGTTTACTGATTTATTCCAATCACTAGATAATGCTATTGAAATCAGTGTTTATGATTTAACTATTGACCAGTTTCCCGTTGACCTGAAAGCTTGTGACGGCTTCTTAATAACCGGCAGTCAGTTTAGTGTGTTTGAAGACATCCCCTGGATTAATAAAGCCAAAAGCTTGGTTAGAGATCTGTATCAAGTCCGCATTCCTACCATTGGTATTTGTTTCGGGCACCAGCTTATCGCTGAAGCATTAGGTGGCAAGGTAGATAGAGCTACTGACAAAGGTTGGGGGGTTGGTGTGCATCAATGGCAAGTTAAAAACCAGCAAGATTGGATGAGTAAAAAACCATTAGAATCAATATCTATGCATGCAAGCCACCAGGATCAGGTTGTCAGGTTGCCAGAAGATGCGACACTGATAGCTAGCAGTGATTTTTGTCCGATTGCAGGCTTTCATGCGAATTCTACTATGACCTTTCAAGGTCATCCAGAATTTTCTAAAGAATATTTGCAAGCTTTAATTGAAAACCGGTTAGACCGAATAGATCAGAACACGGCTAATTCAGCCATCGCATCATTAGAAAAAGAAGTCGATTCTAAAACTGTTGCATCCTGGATGGTAGATTTTATCAAGACGTCTAGGGCATAATTCGTTTCCCAACGAAATATCTGTCCATAGGACAATACAGCTAATTAAATGACACTTCGGAAATATACCTACATAACTTTAGGCTGGCTAAGCTTTGCTACCGGTGTCATTGGTATGTTTTTACCATTACTTCCTACGGTGGTTTTCTGGATAATAGCGGTCTGGCTTTGGTCCAAAGGTTCGCCAGAACTTATGGAGAAGGTCTATCAAAACCCTAAATATGGTGCTCAAATAAAGGCATTTATGCTGCATGGAGTAGTTTCAAGAAAAGGCAAAACGGCTGCAGTTATTAGTATGACAATGAGTTATATCTTGTTTCACCTCATTGCAAAACCGGGATTTATTTCTGGTATCCTTGTAGCGGTTGTTTTAAGTGTTGTTGCGCTTTGGTTGATAAGCAGGCCTGAGCAACCGATTAAAAATGATTAACGTACTCATTGTTTTATCTAAAATTCACACCCCCCTACTTTTATGAGGTTTTTAAGAAACCTCACTCTTCTAGTAATCGTCGCTGCGCTCCAATACTTTATCGGCTGCGCCTCGGCTAAACGTTTTTCTCTTTAATTATAATAAAAAAACAAACGCTAAGGCGATAAATGCGGGAACGGCCTGAAACACTACAATCTTCCTACTTACTGTAAGCCCACCATATAACCCCGCGATAATTACACAACTAAGAAAAAAGATAATGATTGATTGTCCACTCTCACCCAAACTTAATCCCCAGATTAAGCCAGCTGCTAAAAAACCATTATATAAACCTTGATTGGCTGCCATCGCTTTTGACTGTGTCGCAAATTCCTTACTTAAACCAAACGACTTACGTCCTAAGGGTTTATCCCACAAGAACATTTCTAATACTAAAAAGTAAAGATGTAGAAAAATTACCAGAATAGTAAAGCCTGTTGCTAAAATTTGCATAGATGAATAGAAACAATCCGATAACAATTTTTATAACTTTAGCCTAATAATGCCTTTTCTACTGCTTTTAGTGCATGAATTTTTGTCGTATCAAAAAGTAAGGTATTAGTGTGTTCTGGTTTTACAAGAAGCGCTATTTCAGTACACCCAAGAATAATGCCTTCAGCACCCTGTTCGATCAGGGAGCCAATAATCCGTAAATATTCTTGTTTCGATGAATCATGGATATTTCCCAAGCACAACTCATCGTAAATAACCTGATGAATTATCTGCCTGTCTTGTCCGCTAGGAATAATGACATCTAATCCATATTTATCAATCAAACGTCCTTTGTAGAAGTCCTTTTCCATAGTGAAAGCGGTACCCAGAAGTCCTATTTTCTTAATTCCCTCTTTTACGATTTCTTCTGCTGTCGCATCTGCAATATGTAACAACGGTATATTAATTCCTGCTTGGACTTGGGGTGCTACGAGGTGCATGGTGTTGGTACATATAAGTATAAAATCTGCCCCGGCTTTTTCTATTCCCTGAGCTGCAGTTTTTAATATTTCAGCCGTTTCATCCCACTTACCTTGATGTTGAAGTGTTTCAATTTCAGCAAAATCCACGCTATGTAAAATTACCTTGGCGGAATGCAAACCGCCAAGGTTTTGTTTAACACTCTCATTAATTAAACGGTAATAGCTTTCTGTAGACTCCCAGCTCATACCGCCTAACAAACCTATTGTTTTCATTATTTCTAACCTTTATTAACTATTTGGGAACTGACTCCTATAGTATTAAGATTTTATAGTCCTGGAACTATACGATCTTCAGGATAACTCACTGAATAACCATACTTAATATTGACTGATTTTTTCGGTAGCAGGTTTATATCCCAACTTGAAACACCCTTTTTATCATCTACATCGGTTTGACTTGGAAGATCTCCAAGAATCTTTACTTTGATATCTTCATTAGAAGATACCGGTAACACATCATATAATGATAATGAATATGGTTTATTGTGATTGCTATTCACACTAACTTTATAGTGACGTTCTACCACTTTCTTTTTACCAAATAATAATCCATCTTTACGTTTTTTATCTGGATCAGGTAAATACTTGATTTTTACTTTATCGTCTTCACCGAATGACAATTTAATTTCTTCACCCGATAACTTTTGTGATAAGAAGGTATTACCCACAAAACTACCGTTTCGATATAACGACATACTGCCTGCTAATAAAGGTGTTTCATCCTGATATTTTGTAGTGGCAAGAATCATTGCCCTTGGATCCATTCTAGGCGCACTCGCAAGCTGGATTTTTGATTTAAAATCCTGGGATGTCAGTGCAAAGCGGCGTTTATTGCTACCAGAGCCTAAACTGATATTACCTGGCACTTTGTATTCCGCGGAAAAATCTGCACTGATTAAACGGCTCTGCTGTTGTTGCATGCTTTTCTTTGGTGCCGCTCTTCTAACTGGTGCGGGTGCGACAGCAGGAGCCATAGCTAACTCTGACATCGCACTGTCCATCATCACACCACTGCTCTTTTCCATTCTAGCCATTGGCATGGGTTCTGGCATAAAATCCAAAGCCCAGGGATAAAGTTCTGGTAATTGCGAACCCGCACTAGGACGTAAAGTAGATAAAATTACATCGACACCATTCCAGTCTTCGCCGGTTCGTTGACTGATTTGCGCTAAGGTTTTTAATTTGATGTCTCCAGTTTCGGTGTCTAAATCGGCATCGTATACAGGCTCCCAGCGGGCCCCGTTTATTTGATAAGTGAGATTTAACGTTAATTCAGCCGCACCATTGGACTCTACTTGCAGCTTTGCACTACGACTTTCTTTTTGGTTAGTTGCAACTTGTTGAAGCTCACGTTGCAGTTTATTCAGTATCAGGTCTTTATCTTTTAGAGCAATTTCGGACTGTCTGATTTTCTCTTGTACTTCAGCGGTTGCCGAATCCAATGTATCCCATGCCTGCTTCCACTGATCCAATGGGAGATTGGTGTAGCTTCCATTTTTTACTTCATTATCTTTCTGTTTTGCATTGTTACTACCCAGAACCATCTGACGAATAAACTGAATTTGGGTCTTATTCCGGCTTATATCATCTCGAATTCTTTTTTGTTCAATTTGAACCTCTTCAATCTTTTGACGTATTTCTTTTTCCTGTTGTTGCACAACGTCCATTTTAATATTTCTGAATAACTCAATACTCCCTAGTGATACATCGGCCTGGCTTTCACCTGATACACGCAATGATGACTCATTCAAATTCAATGGAAGGTTTTCAATTACAACTTCATTATTACCAGCATTTAATGAGATCTTGCTGACTCTCATTACCTTAGCGCTACCCGGATAAACAGTGATGGCTTCAATATTAGATTTTGCTATGATGTCATCTGCCAAAGCCTGAGAGGTAAATTGAGTAGAGCTTAGTAAGCCAAATAGAACTGCACTACTAAGTTGTTTTAATGAGAAAGATAAATTTGATAATGAGTTAGACGTATTCTTATACATTTTTGTACCTTTTGTTGTTTTCATAAAAATTTAACATCACTATATCGAACTAGTTATTTGTATTCGTTAAACTAGTGTAACAACTTTGTAAAAAGAATGTAAAAACCCAAAAGTAGAAACAATGGAACTCATAGATAGCCATTCACATATTGATTTTACGGAGTTTGATCAGGATCGCTCTGAAGCTATCTTGCGGGCTAAAAATGAAGGTGTTTCTCATATAATCGTTTCATCAACAACAGCTAAACGATGGAGGTTAGTTACTGATGTAGTTGACGCGAATAAATCTGTTTGCCATGCAGCTTATGGTTTACACCCCATGTTTATGGATGAGCTACAGTATGATGATCTGGATAAACTCAAAATATATCTGGCTAACCATAGAGCTGTGGCAGTAGGGGAGATCGGCTTAGATTTTTTCATACCTGAAAGTAATCAAGAATATAATAAACAACAACAGATTGATATCTTCGTTGGGCAATTAGAAATTGCTGCAGCGTTTAAATTACCCGTTATTATTCATGCTCGAAAGTCGCTAGATATCGTACTCAAACACCTAAGACCCTTTCCGGCATTAAGCGGCTCTATTCATAGTTTTTCTGGCAGTGAACAACAAGCAAAGCAACTCATAGATCTCGGCTACTATTTAGGTTTTGGCGGACCTATAACCTATACACGAGCGACTCGTTTGCACAAACTTGTAAAAAACCTTCCTCTGGAAAATATGCTGATAGAAACTGACTCACCTGATCAGCCAGATATCTCTCATCATCTGCAGCGCAACGAACCTTCCTATCTGCCGATAATAGCCAAAGCCATTGCTAATATTCGAAACGTTGATACCAATCAAGTAGCAAGCGTAACAACAGCAAATGCAAAAGCTTTGTTTAAGTTATAATCTCCCGTCAAATTATCAGGTCTACCTTTTAGATGAAAACACTCTCAACCGTACTTATGGCTATCGTAATTTTAGCTGGATTGGTACTCGCTTTAACACCATTCGTTGCAGATAAATTTTTCCCTGTACCCAAAAATGCTATCCGCGTGGCAAAGCCAGATGCTGCCATCATGGCGCTTCAACAGTGGTTTCAATCACCCGATGCTTTTATCACCGATGTACAAGCTTTCAATAAATCGAATATAGATGGCTCATCTTCCTGGTTTTCATTTAGCGTAGGTCGTCGCCCAATCGAAAAATATATTTTGAATAAAAAACTCAGCCAAAATATCCTTACCCAAGAAGTCTTAGACGCTACTTTTTTTACCAGTAATCCTCCTGCAAGTTGGTGGCAGCCAACTGCTGTAAATCAGGAGACATACTTTTCTGGTAGTGATCAAGGTCGTTCCGTAGCATTGATATATAACCCTGAGACTAAAAGAGGGGTATTAGTAACAAGCACAAGAAAGTTTAATTAAATGAATGCTCAGCCAAGGCGTTGCCGAGACAACGTTGGAACATAGTTACAACGGCCCGAAGGGCATATTTATCTTTTAAAATTAAAAACACGTAAAAGTAGGGGGGTGACTTATATTCTTTATATTTATAGTCATACTGTTTAAAGTAGAACGATGAACAACTCACCTGAACAAGACTTCTTACAATTTAAAGCAAGTGTAAAAACACTGTCTCTATCGACATTAACTGAAGCAGGACGACCTAATATCAGTTTTGCGCCATTTATTGAAGATGAAAACGGTTACTTTTATTTATTTCTTAGTCAATTAGCCAGCCATACACAAGATATTATTAAGAAACCAATGGCCAGTATATTGTTGATGGAGGATGAACAAGATTCTCGTCAATTATTCGCAAGGCAACGAATTACTTATCAGTGCGATATAAGCATCATAGATTCTGATGATTCTTCTTACAGCGATATCTTAGATAACTTCGAAAGTGCATTTGGTAACATCATTCCTTTACTAAGAAATTTACCTGATTTTATTTTATTCAAACTAACACCCACAGAAGGACGATATGTCCAGGGCTTTGGTAAGGCGTATCACTTAAAGGGCGAAAATTTATCCCGGCTTGAGCATATCTCAGCATAAGTGAATTAGTTTTCTACTAAACCTAATCTAATACCCAAACCTATCAAAATCAGGCCTGTTGTCTTAGCAATAGCTGTATTAACCTTTTCATTATTGCTAAGCACTTCACCAAATTTTGATGAAAACAAAACCACAGCAATGAGTATCGGTAGAGACAAAACAATAAACAACAAACCAAGTAATACCATATTTGTAAATGCATCTGAGTCAGGTTTTACAAATTGAGGTAAAAAGGCTATAAAGAATAGGGCTAACTTAGGATTAAGCGTACTTGAGAGCATGCCTTCTTTTAACAATTTTAGATCTGATGTCCTATCTGTGGTTTTCTTAATTTCTAAGCGCCCTTTTTGTCTAATCGTCTGGATGCCAAGATAGATTAAATAAATTGCACCTAATAATTTAATCACCGTAAAAGCATATGATGAAGTTAATAATATTGCCGCCACTCCAGTAGCTGCTGCCAAGGTATGAAGTATAACCCCTATAAATAACCCTGCAATTGAAATGAAACCTGCGCGGATACCTTGTGAAATACTACGAATCATCACATAGATAAAATCTTGCCCTGGCGTCATTGCCAAGATCAGTGTTGCCGTGATGAATAATGATAAGTTTTGCATAACTAGTATTAGGCTAATGAACGATGCTAACTAGTACCCCTACTCACTAAAAACAGACCTGCGCTAATCATAATACTGCCAGCTGTTCTATTTAAACGTTGTAATGCTCTCTGGGATTTAAGGTATTTCCTAACCGAAGACGCCATTAATGCAACCAGCATTAAACCAGCTATTAATGCAAATAGAGTAAGCCCACTAACCAACACAATATCCGAAAATGACAGTTTGGTTAAATCGATAAACGTAGGTAGAAACGCTATATAAAAGAGTATGACCTTCGGGTTTGAAGCAGAAATTAAGAATCCTTGAATAAAGCCGCTTAACCAAGATGACCGACCTAATCTGTTATTTTGTATTTCTACATCAACTTTAGCAGTCCACATTTTCCAGCCTAAATACATGAGGTAAGCAGCACCGATGAAACGAATTGCTGTAAATAAACCACCATAGTTTTCTGCGATTGCTGCAAGACCAAATGTTGCTAATATCAAATAAATAACATCGCTCACAGCCATTCCGATAGACAATGAAATACAGCTATTTGCCCCTGTATTTAAAGCACGTGCCAGGATAGCAAATATGCCAGGGCCAGGAGTAATTCCAAAAATGAATATTGCGATGGTAAATGTAATCGCTGCTTCTAAAGACATGATTAACCTAAAAACTGCCTAGCCGAAGCTCTGTGTAGACAACGTTGAAACGCAGTGACGATGATTCGCAGGGTAAGGTTTTCATTATACAACATTAAAAACCCTCATAAAAGTGGGGGGGTGACTTTTATTGTTTTGACTACGCCTGTTTTAATCTAAAATACAGGGTTATTTTCCAATACAGAAACTACTGAATATTTCGCCTAGTAAATCATCAGAAGTAAACTTGCCAGTTATCTGGCTAAGCTCATCTTGAGCAAGTCGCAACTCTTCTGCCATCAGTTCTCCGGCATTAAACTCTAATAATTGCATTTCTGCGTTATCAACAAACTGCTGGGTTCTATCTAAAGCCTGAAGGTGTCTGCGTCTTGCAATAAAAATTCCTTCGTTATTAGTTTGATAACCCATTTTCTCTTTGAGTTCTTCTTTAAGGATATCAATTCCTAGATTGTATTTGGCCGAAATATTTATAATATCGCCATCTTTTCCAGCATCTTTACTATTCAAGTCGATCTTATTCTGAACAACAATTAGAGGTAATGATTCTGGAAGCTTTTTAACTATTTCATCACTTTTGGTAGATAAACGGGTATCACCTAGTAATAAAACTGCGATATCTGCTTTTTCTATGGCATTCCAGGCGCGTTCAATTCCAATCTTTTCAACAGGATCATCACTATCGCGCAAACCAGCAGTATCCACTAAATGTAATGGCATGCCATCAAGGTTGATTGATTCGTGTAACACATCGCGAGTAGTACCTGCTATATCCGTTACTATCGCCGTGTCGTTCCCAGATAGGGCATTGAGTAAGCTTGATTTACCTGCATTAGGTTCACCGATAATGACCAAGTTTAAACCACTTCTCAACAAGCTTCCCTGTTTCGCTTTATAAGTGATCTCTGTTAGTTGATCTTTGATTATCTGTAATCGAAGTAGGACTTTTTCATCTGCTAAAAAATCGATTTCCTCTTCCGGAAAGTCTAATGCTGCTTCCACATATACACGCATCTCAATCATCTTGATAAGCAGAGATTCTATTGAAGAAGAGAAATCGCCTTGCAGGGATCTCAAAGCTGATCTTGCCGCTTGCTCAGAACCTGAATCAATCAAATCAGCAATGGCTTCTGCTTGGGTAAGATCAAGTTTATCGTTAAGGAAAGCTCTTTCTGAAAATTCACCAGGTTTTGCTATGCGTGCTCCTAGCTCCAAGCAACGTTTTAAAACCATATCCAAAACAATTTGTCCACCATGACCTTGAAGTTCTAAAACATCTTCGCCGGTAAAAGAATTAGGTGAAGGAAAGAAAATAGCGACGCCATCATCAAGCGTTTCTTGATGAGCATCTTTAAAAAGACGGTGTGACGCTTTGAAAGGATTTGGTAAGGAACCAAGTATACCAGCAGCCATATCACGAACAGATGGTCCTGAAATTCGAATGATACCTACACCACCTCTACCTGATGATGTAGCAATTGCAGCGATTGTGTCGACGGTATTCATTTCAAATTCTGATAAGTTAATACCAATAATGATTTAATGAAGCTTAACAGTAGCCTAGCCGTCGCCAATTATCTTTTTATTGATAAACCACTGCTGGAATATAGAAAGGATGTTATTAACAACCCAGTATAGTACTAGCCCAGCAGGGAAGAATAAGAACATCACAGTAAAGATCACAGGTAAGTAAGTAAAGATCTTTTGCTGCATTGGATCTTGCACTGCAGGTGGATTCAGCTTTTGCTGGATAAACATACTTGCACCCATAATCAGCGGCAGAATGAAGAAAGGATCTTTAATCGATAAATCTTGATACCAGAGAATCCAAGGAGCCTGGCGTAGTTCTACACTTTCTTGAAGTACCCAATACAAGCCCATAAATACCGGCATTTGTATCAGCATTGGCAAACAACCACCTAAAGGATTTATCTTTTCTTTACGATAAAACGCCATGGTTTCTTTTTGCTTTGCTTGTGGATCGTTTTTGTATTTTTCACTTATCTCTTTAATCTTTGGACCAAGCTTTTTCATCTTTGCCATAGAACGATAACTTAATGCTGATGGGTAGAAGAATATAAGCTTTATGAACATTGTTAAGAGGATGATTGTCCAACCCCAATTGCTTACAATATGTCGATTGATAAAGCTCATAACCCAAAAAATAGGCTTAGAAACAAAAGCAAAAATACCGTAGTCAACGGTTAAATCTAAGCCCTTCGAAATTTTAGCTAAAGATGCTTGATCTGTTGGCCCAATATAAAGTTGACTCTCAAAACTACCAGTCATGCCAGCATTAATTTCTTTAACCGGCGATTTCACGCCAATGATGTAATTATCTCTAGCCTTGTTATAACGAGTGTAATAGGTATTGATCTCTTCTTTAGATGGTACCCAGGCACTAATAAAATAGTGTTTCAGCATGGCTACCCAACCACCTTGAACCAGACGATCTTCCTTTTCTTCATCAGCTAAAGCATTGATTTCAGAACTATTTAAATCTTTAAGAACACCATCGGTGATATCATCAAAATCTACCTTAGTGTATTTATTATTAAAGTAAGCAGGACCCACGTAGGCGATAGCTCCACCTAGTAAACTACCTGATCTACTATGCTCTATGTGAGTGAGTTCTAAATACTCATTACCAGACCATGCTTTTTCAGTCTGATTATTTACAGTTTGAATCTGCTTAACCAAAAAAGATCCTCTTTCGAACTCAAATGTTTTAGTTACTGTTATTCCTTTTCCATTACTCCATGTTAAAGGTACTTGTATTGATTGCTGTCCATCTTGAAGAATGTATTCGGTGATTTTGGTATCAAAGTTGGAGTAATGATTAGGGGCAGAATTGGCACCGTTACTACCTCGATAAATAAGACCAGCTTGTGCTGAGTACAGCAATTCCTTATCAATGATTCGAGTTGCTTTATCTTGTTCTTCTAAACTAACTGGGTGAGTAGGAAGATCAGCTTGAACTATTGTTCCTCCTATTGTGCTGATGTATAGATCGAGTACATCTGTTTTAATATGAATCTGTTTTTCTTGAGTATTACCAGTAGGTGTATTAGTAGCTGCAGGAATTGTATCTGTTCCATTTACTGCAACGCTTGAACCTGTAGGTATAGTTTGACTGTTATTTGGCTGTTGTTGAGCAGTAGTGTTTGTTGGTGTAATAGGCTTTGGTGCATGGTCTTGTTGCCAAGTAGACCAGATTAGAAAACCTAAAAATACTAGGCTTAAATAAAGAAAGGGGCGTTGTTGATCCATGGCTAAAAAGACTCTATTCGTTTGATAATGCGAGGAATTTTTTACACATGAAGCGCCATTGTGTTTCTATTTGCCTTTGTATCTCCGCATTATCTAAAGATAGGATACTTGGCTTACACATAGCGACAATATCAACATTAGGTAAAGTATGTTGATTTAATCTGAAGCTTTCACGGAATAATCTTTTAATGCGGTTTCTATCGACTGCTTTTTTTGCGCATTTTTTAGATATCGCTAATCCTAATCTAGGGTGATCTAACTCATTTACTCTGGCTAATACAGTTAATGAACGATTGCCAAAACGTTGTGAATCATTAAAAACATACTTATAACTTTCAGCATTCAGCAGTTTTAAGTCACAATTAAAATGTAGCTTAATTCTATTTTCAGCTACATCTATTTTTTTCACACTAAACCGAAGATCTTAATTGAAATTTCTACTTTAGAACTAAGGACAAAGTGTTGCACGACCTTTTGCACGACGAGATGCTAAAACTTTTCGACCACCAACAGTGCTCATACGTGCGCGAAAACCGTGAGTACGTTTGCGCTTTAATTTACTTGGTTGAAATGTTCTTTTCATGACTATAAACCTATTATTTATAACTACGTTCAAAAAATAAAATATTCTATTCACTTCGTTGATCTATTCAACAATAGTGTAGGAACGCAAAGGGCGGAAAAAATACGCTATACATGAATTAAAGTCAATTTATTTATTATTTTTTTGAACCAAAAACTCCTTGTGGATAACTTATCTTTGAGAGTAGTATTTAACAGTCTTAGTACTATTAAAGCAAAACACTTAAAATAGCTTTTTTAAAGTACAAAAAAATAAGAACTGAATGAATATACATGGATTTTGTCCCCTAACAAATTCTACTGTTGACATTCCATTTAAATACTAGTATCAACAAGCCATTTATCAGATTTTGATTTATAGCTTTTATCCTTAATTATCAATAATTTATAAGGAGTATCATTTTATGCTCTGGCAACAATGCCTGAACAAATTAGAATCAGAACTATCAGACCAGGAAATCAATACCTGGTTACGTACTCTACATGGTACTCAACACGAAAATGTTTTAGTCCTTTTAGCTCCTAATACCTTCGTTTTTCAATATGTTAAAGACCAACATCTAGATACAATTAAAGAAAAAGTAAATCAACTTGTTAATGGGGATAATGTACAAGTTATCTTGCAAATTGGTGCGGGAGATACAATACCTTTCTCTGAAGCAGCCCCAGTAGATACTGAAGCTTCTATTACTGCTCCTGGAAGTAATAAAGTATCTAATTTCAATAATTATCAACCTCAACCGGTTATCAATCAGAAAAACTTCACTAATAACTTAAACCCAACAATGACTTTTGAAAATTTCGTTGAAGGTAAATCTAATAGGCTCGCTGTAGCTTCTGCAAGACAGGTTGGAGAAAACCCTGGCCAATCCTATAACCCTCTATTTATTTATGGTGGCGTAGGTCTTGGTAAAACTCATTTGATGCATGCTATTGGGAATCAAATTCGTGAAGCTAATACAGATGCTAAAGTTGTCTACCTTCACTCTGAGCGATTTGTAAATGACATGATCACTGCATTGCGTACAAACAGCATTGATCAATTTAAAGTATATTACAGAACAGTAGATGCCTTACTTATTGACGATATCCAATTCTTTGCTGGTAAAAAAAGTTCTGTTGAAGAATTTTTTCATACTTTTAACGCATTACTTGAAGGTCAAAAACAAATAATTCTAACCAGTGACAGATATCCACGAGATGTTGAAGGTATAGATGATCGCCTGCGTTCCCGATTGAATTGGGGTTTAACTGTAGAAATTGAACCACCAGAGCTTGAAACACGTGTTGCTATACTTACTAAAAAAGTAGAAGAGTTTCATCTCGAGTTACCTAAAGATGCTGCCTTTTTTATCGCTAAACGCTTTCGATCAAATGTAAGAGACCTGGAAGGTGCATTACAAAGAGTATTAGCAAGTTTACGCCTACATCAACGTACAGATATTACTTTAGATTTTGTACATGATGCATTACGTGACCAGCTTGCAAGCCAAGACAAAATGGTAACGGTAGAAAACATTAAGAAAACTGTCGCTCAGCACTACAATATTAAAACCTCTGATCTCGATTCTAAACGACGTACTAGATCTATTGCTCGTCCTAGACAAGTAGCAATGAGTTTATCCAAAGAACTAACCAATCATAGTTTACCTGAAATAGGAACATTCTTTGGAAATAGAGATCATACGACTGTTTTACATGCTTGTAAAAAAATCAAAGAATTAAGAACAGAAGATACAACTTTAGATGAAAGCTATCGTATACTAGAAAGAACCTTAACAAGGTAATATTGCAAGTGTAATAAGACGTTATTAAGTACTTGGTATAACTTTTAACAAGCTGTGGATAAAATAAGGTATAAAATCACATCTTTACTTATCCACAATTTTTGCACATGCATAATCTTTTTTTTCAGATACTATATGAACAGGATTATTTAATATAACATATTGATTGCACTTTGTTTTTAAACTTTATAAACACAAATATAAGATCCCTATTACTACTATTATCTTTTAAATATATATATAATATAATTATGAAATTAACTATTTCCAAAGAAATATTGCTCGATCAACTTACACATGTTGTGGGTGCTGTAGAAAAAAAACACACTAGCAAAATTCTTGAAAATATTTTAATTAAAGTCTCTGAAAATCAATTAACACTTGTTGGTACAGATCTTGAAATAGAAATTTCAGCCAAATTAGATATACAAGCAGAACAAACAGGACAAATTACAGCACCTGCAAGAAAATTATTTGAAATATGTAAAGCAATGCCTTCTGACTGTTTTATTCTTTTTGAAACTGAAGGCGAAAGACTCCACATAAAAGGTTTAAGAAGCAAATTTGAATTAGCAACATTGCCCGCTGAAGAATATCCATTACTTGATGATATTCCTATACAAAATGAAATTACCCTTTCAGAGAAAGATCTTAAATTCCTTTTGGAAAGAGTATCATTTTCAATGGCTAACCAAGATGTAAGATATTATTTAAATGGTTTGTTACTGGAGCTATCGAATAATAAGCTTTTAGCAGTTTCTACCGATGGTCATCGATTAGCTGTATCTGAATTCGAGGTAGATAGTTTAAAGTTAGAATCTCCACTTAAAATTATAGTACCGCGTAAAGGTATTCTGGAATTAACCAGATTATTAGACGCAATAAGTGAAATACCACTAGCTCTCCAAATCAGCGATAATCATATTCGTGTTAACAAAGATCATATAAGGTTTACCTCAAAACTAATTGATGGTAAATACCCAGATTACCAAGCAGCAATTCCTACAAACTGTCAGCACACTATTGAATTAGACAGAGAGCAGTTTAGAGATACTTTGTCTAGAGTAGCTATTCTTTCGAATGAAAAATTTCGTGGTATACGCCTTAGACTATATGATGGTGTTATGACCTTACATAGTAATAATCCAGAAAATGAAACTGCAGAAGAAGAAATTGATATCAATTACACTGGAGACCTATTTGAAATAGGATTTAATGTGACTTACTTGTTGGAAGCGGTAAATCATTTGGAAGGTAAAACTGTGAAATTAGACTTATCAACTCCTGATAGTAGTGTCCTATTACATTCTCCAGATGACATACAAACACGTTATGTTGTTATGCCAATTCGCTTATAATAAAGTTTTCTAAATTCTGATCTTATGTGGATTCAGAAACTTAATATAAATAATGTACGATTGATCCGGGAAGAAACTTTAGAATTCTGCCCTGGATTTAATCTAATTATTGGTAAAAATGCTTCAGGCAAAACAAGTCTTCTAGAATCATTAAGTCTTTTATCTAGCGGCAGATCCTTTCGATCTGCACATATATCTGAAGTTATTAGCCATAACCATCAGTCTGCTTTAGTCAATGCCACATTAAATGATAGCAATTCCATTATTAAAATGGGCATTGAAAAAGGCCAGAGTAAAACTTCAATTCGTATTAATCAAAAAGATATCTATTCACAAGCAGAACTCAGTTCTCATTTACCTATAACAATTATTCATCCAAATTCTCTTGAACTAATTACTGGTGCTCCTTCACTTCGTAGATCATATATAGATTGGTTAGCCTTCTATTTATTTCCTGATTTTCATTTAAAATGGAAAAACTACCAACATGTATTAAAACAACGGAATATCTGTTTGAAATCACAAAAGCATTTTTATGCACTAGAGAAATGGACCAGTGAACTGGTTATCAACCAGCCAGAAATTATTGAATTTCGATCAAAAACAGTAGAACTAATAAAACCAATTCTTAACAATATTACTTCTGTCTTATTACCAAACCTGAGTATAAATATTGATTTATATTCGGGTTTTCCAACTGATGTTGAAATAAGCTCAAAATCTTTATTTGAATTCTATTTATCAAAAGCTGACATAGATATTAAATTTAAGAGGACAGTAACTGGTGCTCATAAAGCAGATTTAAAAATTATCTTAGAAGATAAACCAGCCTCTCAATCAGCTTCCCGTGGACAACAAAAACTGATTGCTATTTCTTTGTTATTAGCTCGTAGTGAAATAATCATTAAAAACAAATCTACAAAAGGTATTTTATTATTTGATGATTTATCTGCTGAATTAGATATTTCTAATCAACAAAAACTACTTCAGTATATATCTGCTCTTGAATTGCAAACCATTATAACGAGCACAAAAGAATTAGATTATGGTTTAGAGCAGTCAAAGATGTTTCACGTGAAACATGGTACTTTCACAGAATGTTAAAGTTATGAAACTATTCCAAATTCACACTTAGAAATTCCAAGATAGCATAAAGCCTTGGTTGTATAATGGTTTGCAGCTAAACAACTCATCACCCATTGGGTGCAACCAAAGCTTATGAATAGTTTACCCTACAAACTTGGCACAACAAACGATCAACTGACATCGAGAGCAGGATTACTAACCGTTGCCCTGATGATTGAACAATTAGGATTATCAAAACTTCTTGATCAAGCTTTCCCTGAGCCAAAGAGCAATCGTGCAATATCTGCCGCTTCCTATTTTGAGACGCTTATTCTCATGCAGCATCAAGGCCTGTTTCACCTTGATGATGTTAAACACCTTCATCAAGATCAGGCACTGTCTCAAGTGCTGGGTATAGATTGCATTCCTAGAGCAAGTGCATTAGGAAACTGGTTGAGGCGAATGGGAAAGAGTCATCTAGGTCTTCAAGCACTCCAAAAAGTTAATCAGCACCTGTTAAAAACGGCATTGCACAAACGTAAAGGTGTCACACTTGATATTGATGCCACCGAGATTACCAGCCAAAAAGCAGAGGCAAAATGGACTTATAACAAGAACTTGGGTTATATGCCGATGGTCGCTCATATTGCCGAAGTTGGCATGGTTGTAGCCTGTGATTTTAGAGAAGGCAATCAGCCACCCGCAAAGGACAACCTCGCCTTTATTGAGCAGTGTCAGTCGGCACTTCCTTATGGCTGTTTTGTTCAGAACTTGCGTATAGATGCCGCAGGCTACCAGGTGAAAATTATTCAAAACTGTGAACAACACAGCATCTATTATGCTATCAGAGCCAAAATGAGTGCCGCCATTAAAGAGCAAATTGAGGTATTCAATGATAAAGACTGGCAACCACTGATCTATAAGAATGGGGAACAAAGTATTAGCCAAAGCACCTGCCGTATTATCCATTGGATGACCGATCATGAAACACCACTAAACCTAGTCATACAGCGTAAAGCCCTCAAAGGGCAATCTGAGCTGGCTCTTAATGAGGCAACTGCAGATAAAACAGAAATAACCCATCAAGGCTACCTCTATCGCGCCATAGTCTGTAACCGTGAGAACTGGACAGATAGTCAAATTATCCATTGGTATAACCAACGCGGTGAAGACAGCGAAAACCGCATTAAAGAACTCAAGCTGGATTTTGGCGGTAATGTGCTACCATGCAGCGACTTTGACGCCAATGCACTGTATTTTATGATTTGCGCCATGTCATTCAACCTCTTTGCACTGATGCGGCTACTGTTGCCCGAAACGCTATCTCATCATCGTGTTGTAACACTGCGGTGGAAGGTTTACTTCATGCCCGCTAAGGTCGTTAGAACAAGCAGACAGATACTCATAAAAATGACACGCAAAAATCAGCAACTACTTGAGGCAATATTAGAGAGGATAAGGACATTAGAATACCAGACAGCTTAGAGAGCTAAAAAGGGAAGTGTAATTGAGAGAGTGACAGGATAGGTGTACTTAAAAAACACCCAATTAGCTTGTTCAGGAGAATATTCACTTTATAGGTGAGTGTTGGAGCGCTGTACTTTAAAAGGACTCAGTAGTTTTCGGCTGATGAGTCAAAAAAGCAGGTTTTAAGACTTGAGAATTAAATTGGAGTCTCTATGTGTGGATTTGGGACTATCTTAAATAAATACAATTTCAACGAAATAGTATATAATTAATCGGTTAATTTAGCCCTTACTAATACAAGCTTTATAAAATATTTAATGTGGCTGATATCAAATAGATAGGTTGTAAATAATGTCTGAAACAAGCAAATACGATTCTTCCAGTATAACGGTCTTGAAAGGCCTTGAAGCAGTTAGAAAAAGACCTGGTATGTATATCGGAGATACAGATGACGGCACCGGTCTGCATCACATGGTGTTTGAGGTCGTCGATAACTCGATAGATGAGGCTTTGGCTGGGCATTGTAGCGAGATCACAGTAAAGTTGAATACAGACAGTTCTGTGACTGTTTCTGATGATGGTCGCGGTATACCAGTTGATGAACATGAAGACGGCGGTTCAGCTGCAGAAATCATCATGACTGTTCTACATGCTGGTGGTAAATTTGATGATAACTCCTATAAAGTTTCTGGTGGTTTACATGGAGTTGGTGTTTCTGTAGTAAATGCACTTTCCGAAAAGCTAACCTTGAGCATTCAAAGAGACGGGAAAGTACATAGACAAGAATACAGTTTAGGTGATCCAGTTACGGAAATGGAAGTCGTTGGTAAAGCTGAAAAGACAGGTACAAAAATCCGTTTTTTACCTAGCAAGAAAATTTTTGCAATCACCGAGTTTAGTTTTGATATTTTAGCTAAAAGACTAAGAGAACTATCATTCCTGAATTCAGGTGTAAGAATTCATCTTATTGATGAACGCGGTGAAGGTGAAGATATTGTTTTTGAATATGAAGGTGGTATTAGTGCTTTTGTTAGCCATTTAAATGAAAAGAAAACAGCTATTCATGACAAGGTAATTAGTATTGATACAACCAAAGATGATGTGGGTGTAGAAGTATCTTTGCAATGGAATGATTCTTATCAGGAAAATATTTTCTGTTTTACTAATAATATTCCACAAAAAGATGGTGGAGCTCACTTATCTGGTTTCCGAACAGCGCTTACTAGAACTTTAAATCAGTATATTGAGAGAGAAGGCGTTTTATCGACTAAGAAGAATGACAAAGTTTCTTTGACAGGTGATGATGCTCGTGAGGGGTTAACAGCAGTATTATCTGTTAAAGTACCAGATCCTAAATTCTCATCACAAACTAAAGACAAATTGGTATCTTCAGAAGTTAAAGGTATTGTTGAGTCAGCAATGGGTGAAAGCTTATCAGAGTTTTTAATTGAGAACCCAAAAGAAGCTAAAATCATTTGTGCAAAAATGGTAGAAGCCGGAAGAGCAAGAGAAGCTGCACGCAGAGCGAGAGAGATGACTCGTCGTAAAGGTGCACTAGATATTGCTGGTCTACCTGGCAAGCTTGCAGATTGTCAGGAAAAAGATCCGGCACTTTCTGAAATATATCTGGTGGAGGGTGATTCTGCTGGAGGTTCTGCAAAACAAGGTAGAGATAGACGTACGCAAGCCATATTACCACTTAAAGGTAAGATTCTTAATGTAGAAAAAGCGCGTTTTGATAAGATGCTTGGTTCTGCAGAAGTAGGCACTTTAATTACTGCTTTAGGTTGTGGAATCGGAAAAGAAGAATTTGATCCGGATAAATTACGTTATCATAGAATCATAATTATGACCGATGCTGACGTTGATGGATCTCATATCCGCACATTACTTTTAACTTTCTTTTACAGACAAATGCATGAGTTAGTAGAAAGAGGTCATATCTATATTGCACAACCACCACTGTATAAAATTAAAAAAGGCAAGCAAGAGCAATATGTTAAAGATGATGATGAATTAAATGAGCGTTTATTGCAGTTAGCGTTAGAAGATGCAGGTTTATTTGTAGATGAAAGTGCACCAGCAATTAAAGGCGAAGCGCTTGAAAAATTAGCAAATGAGTTCTTAGTAATTAACAACATTATTAAACGTCTTTCGCGTCGTTTCGATCAAGATATTTTAGAAGCCATGCTGTTTACATCGGCAAGAACCCAAGAATTAAAAGATTCTTCAGCTTTCGATTGGTTAAATGCAGCTGTTGAAATGGCTAATGAAAAATTCAATGGTACTCGAAACTATAAAGCACAATTAAAAGAACTTGAAGGCGATGATTGGAGTATTCAAATCACTAGAAGAATGCACGGTGTAGATACTGAATTTTTCTTCAATAATGATTTCTTTGCTAGTCCTGAAAATTCGTTATTATTTAAATTAAATCAAAAGCTTGATGGTTTACTGAATGATAAAAGCTATATTCAAAGATCAGATAGAAGGGAGTATGTTTCCCGTTTCGATTACGTTATTAATTGGTTAATGAAAGAGGGCCAACGAGGCTTGAATATTCAACGATATAAGGGACTGGGTGAGATGAACCCTGAGCAGCTTTGGGATACAACCATGGACCCAGAAACAAGAAGAATGCTCCAAGTAAATATTGAAGATGCCTATCAGGCAGATGAAATATTCTCGACATTGATGGGAGATCTAGTAGAGCCAAGACGAGAGTTTATTGAAAATAATGCATTGAATGTAGCTAATTTAGACGTATAGAATCAATAGAACTTTAAAATGAAAATAATTACAGCAAATACTAATGGAATTCGTTCTGCTGCAAAAAAAGGTTTCTTTGATTGGCTCGCTAAACAAAATGCAGATGTAACCTGTATTCAAGAAACAAAAGCACAAGAACACCAACTTGAAGACCCTATGTTCCATCCTGGTTATAGTTATTACAATGATGCTGTAAAAAAAGGTTATAGTGGGACAGCACTTTATTGTAAAAAGGAGCCCGATGATTTGATAAGCGGGACAGGTTATGAAACATTTGATTCTGAAGGACGTTATATTGAGGCAAAATTTGGAAATTTAAGCATCATTTCACTGTATATGCCTTCTGGTTCAGCAAAAGATGAAAGACAACTTATTAAATATGAGTGTATGGATTTTTTCATGAATCTTATGGAAGAGATGAAATGTTCTGGCAGGGACTATATCATTTGCGGTGACTGGAATATCGCCCATAAAAATGAAGATATTAAAAACTGGAAAGGTAACCAAAAAAACTCAGGTTTTCTACCTGAAGAGCGCGCTTGGCTAGATACTCTATTTGATAATGTTGGTTTTATCGATGCTTTTAGAGAACTAGAGCAGGAAGAACATAGCTATACTTGGTGGTCTAACCGTGGTCAGGCCTATGCAAACAATACTGGCTGGCGTATTGATTACCATGTACTTAGTCCTTCGTTAAAAGGTACTGTAGTGGAAACAGAGATCTACAAAGAGGAGAAGTTTTCTGATCATGCGCCTCTTATCATTGATTATAACTATCAGATCTAAAATAATTTTTAATTAAAAGTTTTATTTAATTAATGTACTGAGAAAAAAGCCTAAAAGTAGGGGGGTGTTATTTTTAACACCTCCCTACTTTCAGCAGTCTTTATCGACATACTTTCATGTAGCAAAGGCAATTCTAAATCTTTTAGTAGTGTCTTACAGCATCGGCTTGCCAGACTAATCTCAAAAAAGAATCATCAACCATTATTGAACCCTAATATTACCTGAAGTGATTTCGTGTAAAGATCCAAGACCAGATATCTGTACAAAGGAATATAGGCTGGTATGCGCTAAAGTCGAAACTGGAATAAGATTTGTCAAAGCACCGTGCCCATCGAATCATAATAAAACATATTGGAATGCATGCACTGCCTTTAGTGACAACAGAGTTTATGAATATATATTAGATGCTTGCAGGAAATTAAATTAATAAAAATTATTAACTACTTAAGAAAAGTATATTTATAGTTTCCACTACTCAAAACAAGTTTGCGATTAGTTAGAAAATCAATTCCATACTTCAATATTATATCGTCACCTTTTTTTGGGGATAGGTTAGTGATATATAGAATCTGACGCTTTATATGCCAGTTTTCGGCATCGACAGAAAAAGCATTAGGTATTAAACAAGCATCGCCCACAGATTTGTAATAGCGGTTTTTGTAGAAGGTTTGTGTCCATGAGGTATCTTTACAATCATCGTGCTGGGATTCGTACTTCCAAGTACCACTTGTTAACGTTTTTTCTATTTGCACGTCATTTTTAGATTTAAGGGGATGTGAAGACATTGTGTTAGAAGCACTATTAAAGTAACTACATCCGGTGAAAAGAAGAGATAGTAAAATAAGTGGTACAACTCTCATTAGAAAATCCATTTAGCCCAATAATTTAATGATATTGTTACACATTATTAAGCTACACTAAAGGTTTTGCGTGTTCACAAAACTATTTAAAGAGTGAGTAAGAAATTAATAATATCTAGTTGTTCTTTTTCTGTTAACGAAACAGGAGGTAGATCTACCTCTTTTGCTTTTTCTTGATCGATACTGCTGTAGTATTTTAGAACTTGTTGTAAATCAGAAAACCTACCATCATGCATATAGGGTGATGTTTTCGATATGTTTCTCAATGAAGGGGTTTTAAACGATCCAGAAAGACTATGTTTATTCCTGTTAATGTAATTTAGCTCGGTACATTGTTCGGGTTTTGCGTCGCTGTACTTACTTAAGCAATTGAATTCATCGTGAATCACAGCTTCGATAACTTCAGATCGACCATTATCCCTAGCTAATACTCCTGTTCCTATATTGTGAAATTCTTTGTTAGTAAATATAGGTCCACTATGGCAGTTAGCACATCCTGCCTTTTGACTGATAAACAGTTTATAACCATTCAATTCAGAAGCGTTCAGTAGTGATGAATTAGCTGAATTATTATTAATATAATCGACAAAAAAATCAAAACGGGTAGCATTTGATTGAATGGTCGTTATGTATGCAGCTATAGATTTTCCAATATTTGTAAAAAATAAATTTATTTCATCACGATGTTTTTTAGTAAGTTTCTTCCAGTCTATTAAACCTTGTAAATCGGAGTTAGGGCCTGCTTTAGTAGGTAATGTCACTGGATCCGAATCTAGTGGCGGGTATTTTTTAAACGTATTTTTATATAGTTGTTTATAATTATTATCTTGATGAAACAAAGTTAATAATTCTAGTCTGGTAAAATTATGTTCTGCTGGATTTTCTAAAGAACTTAATACTTGAGCCCAGAGGCTATCTTTACTTCCATCAGCAAAAAACCAATTGTGATGGGCAACATTTAAAAGTGTGGAAGTGTTTCTAAAACCTTTTTGTAGACCGATAGCCAGATTTTTATTATCGGTAAAAGCTTGATCTTTAATGTGACAAGTAGCGCAGGAGATTTTTTTGTTACTACTCAAACGAGTATCTGAAAAAAGTTGTTCACCTAGTTCTTTAGCATATTTGTTAGATAGGTATTTATTTGAAACATCAACAACGGTTTCTAATTGCTTTAGAGAAAAAGAATTAATCCTTATTATTTCATCTTCTGTCCAAGTACTAGCATTGAGTAAAGTAATGAATATTGATGAAAGTAAGAAAACTGAGAGATTTTTTGAAAAATTAACCATCGTTAATATGCATTAATCAATTATAAAATTAATAGTGGCAAGATCTCTCGGTAGATTTTCAGTTTTATCTATTAGGAATGTGAGTTGCCATGCACCAGGCATACTAAATTTCAAACCATTGATATTATAGTAATTATTAACATTATCCCAAGAAATTTTAGGCGCAGTGGGTAAACCATGATGATGTTTCGGCATACCTCCTTCTAACAATATATTAGCATTATTTATTTGTTTCAATTTACTAGAGAGAATTAACCTGCAATCTTGAAAACCGGTTAAAGTGGGGGAGTGATCACACTGTAAATTTACGCGATAGTGATTATTTTTAGAGTTTTTAAACAAACTCCAAACATTGCTTTTATTAGCTTTTAAAGTTGGAATGTAAAATAATAAAAGAAAAACTATAATGATAGGCTTAATCATTTTTTGTCGACCTAAAGGATAGGGTTAATACAGTAAAGCTAAATATGCACATCAGCCAAAATAAAGATACTGAGCCTCCACCAGAACCAGAGTTATTTGTGGTATCAGATACAACCCAGCTAAACAAGGCTGAGCTAGTTTGTTGCTCATCTGAAGCATTTACTTGTACCTGATAGTTACCTGAATTAGTAACAGTTCCAGTTATTTGTCCTGATGCATTATTTATACTTAATCCAGTTGGTAAGCCTGTAGCAGAAAAATTTAAGCTATCTCCATCAATATCACTAGCTTGTACGTTTAGAGTTATAGACGTTGCTGTAATACTATTTTGATCTGAGATAACTGTAATAAAAGGTGGGGAATTAACTACTTGGTTACTTAATGTGTTTTTAGCACTCCAATCACGTGGAATAATTTGAAGGTGGCTCCAGTGTGCATCCATATGGGGTGCATCTTCAGAACGAGGCATATGATAAAAAGTTACCCCAGCCCATACAACTATATCTTCATCGACAATACTTTCACCATCTACAAACTCATCAAGGTTTTTACCACCACTGGTGTTATGAGAAGCAAAGCGCTCATTATTTTTTTGTGTAGTAACAAAAAAATCATTATGAGTAAAAGGTTCGCTTGCCGGTCCTATATCTTGATGACCCATATCTTTAAGATATACATCATAAGAAATACTATGGCCATTCTTATTCTTAACTTCAGTATCTTTTACACGCCAATGACGCATGGTATCAGGATTAATCTTGCGTGCTACTTCGGTTGAAAACGGTATGATACGGCGTTGTCGTTTACCATTAATAAGTTCAAAATTGACTTCTTCTACAGCATCATCTAAATGAGTTTTATTAAGGTCAAAATCAAGCTTCCAGTAGAAGTTGTGAAGATGTGCGACCCCCACTCTGTTATCAGCAAGAAGCCAGCCAGTGCTTTGGTCTGTACCAAAACGTTGCAAGGCTCCCGTTGCCCCCATCCAGGGTTCTATACTTCCATTGTCAAAAAACTTCCAGGTAGGGATATAGTAGTAGGCTCCAACAGGAGAAACACTAAACAAACTCAAGTTATAACCATTGGATGTATTGCTACCGGATTTATATGAAATATCACGTTTGGTGGTTTGCTTACACAGCACGCTTTTATTATTAAACTGAAGTAAGTTTCCGCTAGGGCATTCGTCTGCTTGAATATCCAGCATATTCATAGCACCGATTCCCAGATCTGATAAGTCATGAAAACGGGTACCATTATCATCATAAGGAACATGTATTTGTGCAATAGCAGCTTGATTCAGTACCATTCTTCGAGTTCCATTTTTTGGCGTAAAATAGATACTTTTAAAAATTATTCCTTCTCGATCTTTATGTTCCCAGCACATGTCCCAACGCGCACCATTTGGGAATATTTCATTGATATAGAAATCATCCCCACAGTCTTCAGCAGCGCTGGCATTGCTAAAGGCTAATATAACTAAAGTAGATATTTGTATAATTTTTGTTATTAACTTATTCAAGATATTTACTCTTTTAATTAAAACGTTATTACCATTTTTATATTCTAATGATCTGGATTTGATCAGTTTACACAAAATACTTTTGCCTGAGCGTGTTTGCAGATTTCCAGCCGGGCGTTATTCGCTAATCAGGCCGAGTATATTGTTGTCGTTAATACCATAGTCCGAAATATCATAGAAGCGCGTATAGTTGTTGTTACTTTACAGCGTATTAGTCGCTGTCCAATCACGAGGTAATAAAATAAAGTTACTCCATTGAACAGCTACAGGAGAAAAATCTTCATCTCTAGGAAGTGTGTGATGAACCATTCGATACCAAACAACAATATCTTTAGCATCTGTATTCTCTGAGTTAACAAACTCAGTAACATTACTACCACAGTTGTTTGTTGGATTATTTACTGCAAAACGTTCACAAGCCTTATAAGCCGTTATGTAAACATCGTTTTTCAACCATGGTAAAGTACTGTTTCCCTTATTCTGTTGGGCATAATTAAGCATTACCATTTCATATGAAATGGGTTGGCTTGCGATATTCGTTTCGTTTTGATCCCTAATTCGCCAAAACTTTTTGTCGGAAGGAGTAAACGATGATGCTAATTCTGAGGATATTGTCTGTGTTTGCTTGGTTTTGGTTAATCGATCAGAAGATGGAACGCTCTTTATTTGCTCAACAACATCATTGCTATTGCTAGATCCTATATCAAAATCAAGGCGCCAAAAGAAGTGGTCGGTAAAACTTGTAGAAATTTTATTTTGAGAAGTAACTGTCCAACCGGCGCTAGAGTCTGATGTTGTTTTAGTAAATTGACCAGTAATACCAATACCCGCTTCAATGGTTCCATTTTCCAGGAATGACCATCGAAGAATAAACTCTCTGGAATTGATTCTTGATGCACTTAGAATTTCTAGTTTGCTACCTTGACGACGAACATTATCTCGATATCGGTAAATATAACCATTGGCACGTGAAATTTCACATAATACGTTTCTTCCAGCTTCTTTGTGTAGCTGACCTCCCTCACACATAGAAGAATTAAGTGTTTGCAATTTAGTCCCACCCAAACCAAAGTCAGTGACTAAAAATTGGTCAGGAGAACCATCATCATATTCTGTTTGAATTTGAGAAAGACTTATTTCACCTAGTACTTTCCGCCTAGTCGCACCAGCTGCTTTGTAGTGAATATCACTCAAAACCACTCCTTCTTCATTTTTAACTTCCCAACATAAATCCCAGGCTGTTCCTGATGAAAATGTTTTTGAAATAGTATTACCAGCAGCACAAGATGAAGCATTTGGTCTGGCAACAGCAGAATGAGAAAATAACAGTGATGTTAATGATAAGAGAGTTAAGCCTGCTTTGATTATTATTTTATTCATTGTTAAAAACCGATTCTTTGGGTTACAACTCCAGCAGATAAATTAACGATAGGGGAAATTTCAAAGACGATATTTTCATCCGTGTACAGCATTAATTGCGCGCAACGATGAATACCACATTGTTTACTCGCCTCATTTATTCTATTGGGCAAACTATCAGCTGTGAATGTAAATGCTTTAATATTTAGCTCAGACGTGTCATTGAGTGTTCTTGAAGTGATCCTATTGTATTCGTGCTCAATTATTTGTCGCTCATCTTCATCTTCGAATACTATTTCTTTAGCTCTCTTGAGTTCATTTTCTGTTAAAGGAAGTTGTACACCTTGTTTAGTGACTGAACTGATGATTTCTGAAGTATTTAAATCAACTAAAGATTCTTGCAACTCATTAGTCGCATAATTGTAAATATAAACGTCGGCACGGCGTTGGCCTTTTGGGGCGCCCTTTTCTTCATTTCGTTCTATCAAAAGAACTTCCTGGTGATCACTTGTTGTAATGCCACTTTCAAACTTCGCAGCCAAGGCTGGAGGAGTTATTAAACGTCCTACTCGTGAAATTTCATTATTGGTTAATGGATCATTACTATGTGCATATACACTGCTCAAGCTAACAAGGCTTATGCAAAGAACTCTAAGTATTATTACTATTGGGGCGTACATTTTCATGAAGAAAAGCCTAGAAATTATCACTATTAACTAACTAAATTTTTATTATATCTTCACCATTATAAACCAAGTCGATCGCATAAAAATGATATTAGTCAAAAGGTTACTGCCATTTGTCTGATATTTACAGAAACTATGATATATAAAAAATAAGTCAAAAAAGTATAAGAAAAAACCCTGGTATTAATCATTGTCTTGGGCACTAACCATCAACATTAAGCAATCATCCTCGCAGCGATTTTTGAGTTTGTTGGTATTTATTTAGCTGGTGATTAAGTAACTAAAACAATACGAAAAGGTATTGTTGATCTTGAGATATTCGAAGGTAATCCCGATATTATTAGTATGGGGGATATGAGTAGCTTTATTGGTAGCCGGTATTTGGCTATTGATCGCATCAAACAGGGGTTGGCCTGTTTATACCACGCATAGTATCGTAGGAACCGTTGTAGGTTTTGCTGCAGTTGACGTTAGCATGGATGCTGTTAGTTGGGGCTAAGTTGGCACTATCGTACTGAGTTGAGTCGTTTCACCATTACTTGTAGTTAGTATTGCATTTACTGTTTTTACCTGTATTCAAAAACTGGTATTGAATACCCAAACACCTCTTGAAAATGCCTGGAAATATGGACGATTTTAATTATCCGTTGATCATATTATTGCATTAGTTACTAACAAGAAAGGTTTAAAGCATCTAGGTTTGGATGTCGATGGTGGTATGTAGTTTGTCTATGCAGGCACCCTTGGTGTTTTAATTTCATTACTCGGTGTGGTGCAGATTAAGCGTGTAAAGTTTAATGAAAGCGCAGAAAAAAGAGTTCACTTTGCTAACGTAAAAAAATTATTTGCGGTACTCACGATTTTACTGCATCGACTATGGCATTTGCTCATGATTCATATGATGTAGTTAATGTTTTTGATCCTATTGCAGCTGTAATCAGGATTACACAATTTGTTGCATTGACCTCAAGTTCAGCATTACCTAGCTGAGTATTATTAGTGGGTGGTATTGTTATTGGTTTGGCAACTTTAGTTTACAAAGTAATCACAACAGTGGGTAAGAATATTACTGAGTTAACACCAACTCATGGTTTCTCAGCAGAGATAGCAGCAGCAATGACGGTTGTACTAGCTTCTTATAATGGTATTCCAATTTCAACGACCCACTCTTTATTAGGGGTAATTCTAGGCGTTGGTATGGCAAGAAATATTGCGGCAATAGGCTTACGTGTTGTAGGTAATATATTTACGTCATTGATTATTACTTTATCTGCTGGTGCAATTCTATCGGTAATGATCTTTTACATGCTTAAAGCAATTTTTAGTTAAAGCATGATAGAACATTAAAAAGTGGCTATAAGTGGGGGGGTGTCAAATCATTTTAAAGTATATAGGTACTTTTTCATTGTAACTTATTGATTAGCTTTTTATATAAAATCAGGTAACATTTATTTCAAATAATTAAAAATATAGAACCTAATCATTAATTTTCAATTTACGAGCGAACGAATATCAGCTAGTATTGTGCTAGCTTCAATAATTAAAATGTTTGTAGCTCGGTCTTTTTAAGACTTTGGGGATGTGTTCGACAACTAAGGTTTATGCAACATCAAATGCATATAGAACACCAAATTTACGCATTGCAATTCGAATTCGATCAATAAATTATAAGTTAATTAGCAAAGCGTAGTTTTTAAGGGCAGATACTAAGGGCTTAGAGTCTGTTCCGTCGAACTAAATAAAGATACACGAGTCTTATTATTAAATGAGTTGTGTTTTCTCATACTTATTAGCTACAAAGTTACGTATTTTTTGTGAGTTTCAAGCAAGGTGCGAGTATAAGTTTTAAAAGCATATTGCTGTAAATAAGTTTAAATAAATAGAAACCGTTCGCAAAAAATAAGTACCGAAAGCCATTTGATTTATTGTTGCATAAAACAATTATCAAAATAACCTGGGGTACATTATGAGCATCTTTGACAGTTATCAGTCACGTTACGAGTCTTTTCTTGAAGAGGAATACTCACTTCAAGAATATCTTAAGCTGTGTAAGGAGGACCCCTCTGTTTACGCATCTGCAGCTGAGAGGATGTTGATGGCTATTGGTGAGCCAGAGATTGTAGACACCGCTAAAGATGAGCGCCTCAGTCGTTTATTCTCGAACAAAATTATCCAACGCTATCCTGCCTTTTCAGAGTTTTATGGAATGGAAGATGCTATCGAGCAGATTGTTTCATTCTTACGTCATGCTTCTCAGGGTCTTGAAGAAAGCAAACAAGTCCTTTATCTATTAGGCCCAGTTGGTGGAGGAAAATCGTCTTTAGCAGAACGCTTAAAAGCGCTGATGGAAAAAATGCCGATTTATTGTATTAAAGGCTCTCCAATCAACGAATCACCTCTGGGTTTATTCGATGCAGGTGAAGATGGTGCGATACTCAGAGAAGACTATGGAATTGATCGACGTTACTTAGGCAACATAATGTCTCCCTGGGCAGTGAAGCGTTTAAACGAGTTTGGTGGAGATGTCACTCAATTCAAAGTGGTTAAAAGATTCCCGTCTCAACTTAACCAGATAGCTATTTCGAAAACCGAGCCGGGTGATGAGAACAATCAAGATATCTCAGCATTGGTTGGTAAAGTGGATATCAGAAAGCTGGAAGACTTTTCACAAAATGATACTGATGCATATAGTTATTCAGGTGGACTATGTATGGCAAATCAAGGTCTGCTTGAATTTGTCGAAATGTTCAAAGCACCAATTAAGGTGTTACATCCGTTACTTACTGCTACCCAGGAAAAGAATTACAACGGGACTGAAAATATAGGGGCAATCCCATTTGACGGGATGATACTCGCTCATTCAAATGAGTCTGAATGGCAATCGTTTAAAAATGACCGTAACAATGAAGCGTTTATCGATCGTATATCAATTGTAAAAGTGCCTTATTGCTTAAGTGTTAATGAAGAGATTCTTATCTATAACAAATTACTTGAGGCAAGTTCACTGAGTCATGCACCGTGTGCTCCTGATACGCTTAAAATGCTGGCGCAGCTTTCTGTGCTTTCTCGAATTAAAGAGCCAGAAAACTCCAACACATATTCTAAGATGAGTGTGTACAACGGCGAAAATCTGAAAGATATCGATCCTAAAGCTAAAACCTATCAAGAGTATCGTGACGTTGCCGGTGTTGACGAAGGCATGAATGGCTTATCTACACGTTTCGCCTTTAAAATTCTTTCAAGAGTATTTAACTTCGATGCAAAAGAGATTGCTGCTAATCCAGTTCATTTGATGTACATACTGGAAAAGCAAATCGAACGTGAACAATTCCCGCAGGAAACTCAAGATCGCTATATCGGCTTTATCAAAGAATACCTAAGCCCCCGCTATGTTGATTTTATCGGTAAAGAAATTCAAACCGCATATTTAGAATCTTATTCGGAATATGGTCAAAACCTATTCGACCGTTACGTTACATATGCTGACTTCTGGATTCAGGATCAAGAATATCGTGACCCGGAAACAGGACAGATTCTGGATCGTGCAGCGCTTAATAATGATCTGGAAAAAATCGAAAAACCAGCGGGAATTAGTAACCCAAAAGATTTCAGGAATGAAGTGGTAAATTTCGTTTTGCGGGCAAAGGCACATAATGATGGTCAAAATCCAGTTTGGACCAGTTACGAAAAACTCCGTCATGTGATTGAAAAGAAGATGTTCTCAAGCACGGAAGACTTATTGCCAGTGATTTCTTTCAGCACTAAGTCATCTAATGAGGAACAGCAGAAGCATGATAATTTTGTTTCCAGAATGGTGGAACGTGGCTATACCGAGAAGCAAGTTAGGTTGCTTGCAGAATGGTATTTAAGAGTAAGAAAGTCACAATAATGTAACTTTTTCCTATAAAGACGAAGGAAACTAACGGAGACAAAATGTCATCTTACATCGTAGATCGCCGGCTCAACAGTAAAAATAAAAGCACGGTTAATCGTCAGCGTTTTTTAAAGCGCTATCGTAAGCAAATACGTAAGGCTGTTTCCGATGCAGTTAACGAGCGTAAATTAGAAGATATGGACAATGGGGATAGCATTAGCATCCCCAAGAAGGATTTATCTGAGCCCGTGTTCAGTCATGGCAAGGGTGGTAATCAAAGCATTGTACATCCAGGTAATAAAGAGTTTGTAGTAGGAGATAGGTTTAAACGACCAGAAGGTGGCCAAGGAGGGCCCGGTGAAGGGGAAGCCTCAGATTCAGGTGAAGGTGAAGATGAGTTTGTATTCCAGATCTCTCAAGCTGAATTCCTGGAATTCATGTTTGAGGATCTGGCACTTCCTAATATGGTCAAACTTCAACTAAGCACTGACGATTCTTTTAGCTATAAACGCGCGGGTATTAGTGAAGTGGGTAGTCCGAACCAAGTAAACGTAGTGCGCTCACTACGTAGCGCACAAGCACGAAGAATAGCATTGGGGGGTAAAAAAAGAAGGAAGCGCAGACAGTTGCGAGAGGAGCTTGCTAAATTCCTGCAAGCTACACCCAAGCCTTATGATGAAAAGCAAAAGAAAAAGAAATTATTGCTCGAAGAAGAAATTGCTTCATTAAGTGCTCGCTTAGATGCTTTGCCTTATATTGATGAATTTGACTTAAAATTTAATCTACGTGTAAAAATTCCACAGCCTTCTCCAAAAGCGGTGATGTTTTGTGTGCTGGATGTATCAGGTTCGATGACCCAAGAAATCAAAGACACGGCAAAACGCTTCTTTTATCTACTCTATTTATTCTTGCAGCGTAGTTACACCAAAATAGAAGTTGTATTTATAAGACATCACACAAAAGCAGAAGAAGTCAGCGAAGAAGACTTTTTCTACTCCCGTGAAACCGGTGGCACAGTGGTTTCTAGTGCATTGGACTTAATGAGTGAAATTATCAAAGAGCGCTATCCGGCTGACCAATGGAATATTTATGGTGCTCAAGCATCGGATGGTGATAACTGGCAGAACGATCAAGTTAAGTGCAGTGAGTTAATGACACAGCAAATCTTACCAGCAGTGCAGTACTTCACTTATATTGAAATTGGAGAGCAGGACCCACAGGAATTGTGGCGGCTGTATACAGAATTAAAAGGTAGTTTCGGTGATCGCTTTGCTTTGAGTAAAGTTAGAAACAACAGTGAAATCTTTCCTGTGTTCCGTGAGCTGTTCAAAAAAGAGGGGCTGCGGGCATGAGTAAAAAAACCAAACAAACACCATTTTCAAAATTTGATGTCGATGGACGATCTGAACCAGCTCAACCCCATGGCCCGAATACTGAAAAGAATTACATCTCGACTAGTTCCGAATGGACTTTCGAATTACTCGATAAATACGACAAAGAAATCAGTCGAATAGCTAAAGAGAAATTTAAGCTCGATACCTATCCTAATCAGATAGAAGTGATTCGATCAGATCAAATGATGGATGCGTATGCTTCTGTTGGCATGCCGATTAACTATAATCATTGGTCATACGGCAAACACTTTCTTAGTACGGAGCAAGACTACCAGCGAGGGCGTATGGGCTTGGCCTATGAGATAGTAATTAACTCCAGCCCTTGTATTTCTTATTTGATGGAAGAAAACACCTTGACCATGCAAGCATTGGTAATTGCGCATGCGTGTTACGGGCATAACTCATTTTTCAAAGGTAACTACCTGTTCAGAGAATGGACAGATGCAGAAGCAATTATCGATTACTTGTTATTTGCTAAAGGCTATATAGCAAAATGTGAAGAGCGTCATGGTGTAGAAGAAGTAGAAAAAGTTCTCGACTCTTGTCATGCATTAATGAATTATGGTGTTGATCGTTACAAACGCCCTACTCCCATTTCAGTTGTTGAAGAACAAAAAAGGCAAAAAGAGAGGGAAGAATATATCCAGAAACACATAAACGATTTGTGGCGCACATTGCCCGCAGAAAAAGATAAGATAGAAAAGAAAGTTCGTTTTCCAGAGGACCCACAAGAAAACCTTCTGTATTTTATAGAAAAAACATCACCGAAACTAAAGAATTGGCAGCGTGAGATAGTACGTATCGTACGCAAAATATCCCAGTATTTTTATCCGCAACGTCAAACTCAAGTGATGAACGAGGGCTGGGCGACGTTTTGGCATTACACCATTTTGAATGAACTCTACGATGAAGGACTGGTTTCTGAAGGTTTTATTATGGAGTTTTTGGTTTCACACACTAGTGTAGTTGCTCAGCCTGATTTCGATAGCCCGTATTATTCGGGTATCAATCCTTATGCATTAGGGTTCGCGATGATGCAGGACATTCGCAGAATATGTGAACATCCTACCGAAGAAGATTATGAATGGTTCCCTGATATTGCTGGCAGCAATTGGTTAGACACGTTGCATAACGCAATGCGTAATTATCGCGATGAAAGTTTTGTACTGCAATATTTATCACCTAAGGTCATGCGCGATTTCAAGTTCTTCCATTTGAGTGATGATGACAAGCAAGACACGATAGGTGTCGAAGCTATTCATAACGAACTTGGCTATAAGCAAATCCGTGAGCAACTTTCACAGCAATATAACTTGAGTAATCGCGAGCCAGATATCCAGATTTTTGATGTCGATATTCTTGGTGATAGAACACTTACCTTGCATCACTTTATGAATAACCGAAAACCATTAGGGCAAGCGACAACAGAAGTAGTGAAGCACATTCGTCAGTTATGGGGGTACGACGTCAAACTCAATTCAGTAGATCAACACGGAGAAACGATTACGAGCTATTCTTCTTATTCTTAAGAATCTGAATAAAGAAAAAGTGCTTGAAAGTGTGGGGGTGTGTTATTTTTTATAGTTATTCTAGCGAACCCCAAATACTCCTAAAATACGTCTATCATTAGTAGCTTTAGCCATATCTATTGCGCTTAAACCATCCGAAGTCTTCGCGTATGGAGAAGAGCCGCGCTGTTTTAAGTAATTGGCAATTTGTGCGTGGCGAAACCTCGTTGCATGATGTATCGGCAACCAGTTAGTTACTGTTCGGGCATGAATATTCGCCCCATGATTGATTAGATAGATCACTGCTGAATATTGTCCCTTAGCTGCTGCCATGTGCAGCGCAGTTTCTCTCGCTACATTTCCTGAATTCACATTTACACCTCGAGCGATTAGTTGACCGATAGTACGTACATCGCCTCTACTTGCAGCATCAAATAATTCATTATTAGTGGGTGTTGGGGCTTTTGGTAAAGCTTTTGTTTGGGCAGCTTGCGCTTGTTTTTTTTGCTGCTGCATTTGTCGTTGTTTAGCGAGTTGCTGTAATTGCCTTTTTCTCACCTGAAGTTGCTGTTGCTTTTGTAACTGCTGTTGGGTATTTAATAGACGTGCTTGTTGCATAAAATTTTGTATTGCACTTTGTTTAGCTTTGGATTTTGTAACAGGTTTTGAAGCCTGCCTTTTAACAATTCTTTTTTTGGGAACAACTTTAGGCTTTTTGAGTTGTTTTTGATATTCGCTTTGTAAGGCACCAATATCAGACATATCATAAACAAATTCGGTATCTGCTTTTATTGATAGGCTGCTTACCAATAAGATTGTGGTGGCTAATGTGTATAAAGCGATGTTTGAGCTTTGCATATTGATTTCCTTTGAAAGCACTTCTAATCTTTTGATTATATGACAAAAATTAAACCCAAGTTGCTTGATGATTAGGCAGTTATATTTCATCCTAAAATCAATGTATGAACACCATTATTTCATTTCAAACGGGCATATTCTATGCGTACAAAGGCTCATATTCTACAGTCTTTCACTGTGTTTTTATCGATTATATAGTAATCGACGTCTTACGCTATTGCTGCTCAAACCATATCTAATGGATGTCAGCCTGAAGGTATTAAAATAAAATTGCTAGGCACACGACGTGTACCAGAGTTTCTAGATGGTAATGCTTCAACAAGTTATTTAATTTGGTTAGATAATAAGTCACGTGTAATAGTCGATGTTGGGTCAGGAGGTTTAAAGCGCTTTAAACAGAGTAAGTTTAAATTTGAAGACTTGTACATGATGTTGTTCAGTCACTTTTATGCCGATCATAGCGCTTATTTTTATTCGTACATAAAGGCGATTTATTTTACAGAGCTCAAAAAGCCTTGAATGATGATTGGCCCAGATGACACATCTTTCGTTTAGTAATGGTAAGGCTTTTAATTAATTCAAACCTACTTTTAGCCCTATTTTTGCTGACATAAAAAAGGATGCTTTCAAGCATCCTTTTTCAAATATTAAGAAAAACAGCTCAATTTAAGAAATTTTCTGATCTAGCTCACCAGCTGAGTATTTCTGAGACATTTCATCAAGTGAATAGATTTTTCCAATCTTGCTCGCATTGCCCGCACAACCAAAAGACTCGTAACGTGCTTTACAAATCTCTTTCATGCCTTTTGTAGACTCCTTAAGGAATTTACGTGGATCAAAGTTTGAAGCGTTATCTTTAAGATGTCGACGAATTGCGCCCGTTGATGCCATACGTAAGTCGGTATCGATATTAACTTTAGCAACACCGTTTTTGATACCTTCAACGATTTCCTCAACAGGAACACCGTAAGTTTGGCCCATATCACCACCATAGTTATTGATGATCTCTAACCAATCCTGAGGAACTGATGACGAACCATGCATAACGAGGTGAGTATTAGGAATACGAGCGTGAATCTCTTTGATACGATCGATACGTAAAACGTCGCCTGTAGGTTCAGCGGTGAATTTATAAGCACCGTGCGATGTACCTATAGCAATAGCAAGAGCGTCAACATTAGTGGCTTTAACAAAGTCTGCTGCTTCTTCAACTGAAGTTAAAAGCATGTCCATATCTAGCGCGCCTTCTGCTCCGTGGCCATCCTCTTCTCCCATCATGCCGGTTTCTAGAGAACCAAGACATCCTAATTCCCCCTCAACAGAAACACCACCTGCATGAGCCATTTTTACAACTTCTGCAGTTACGTCTACATTGTATTCAAAACTTCCTGGAGTCTTCATGTCGGCCATTAATGAACCATCCATCATTACTGAAGTGAAACCAGATTGGATAGAACGCAAACAAACCGCAGGTTCTGAACCATGATCCTGATGCATAACAACAGGAATATGTGGATACATTTCAGTTGCTGCCGTGATTAAATGACGAAGGAAAGGCTCGCCAGCGTAAGAGCGTGCGCCTGCAGAACCCTGCATGATTACTGGTGAATTAGTTTCATCAGCTGCTTGCATGATTGCGTGAACCTGCTCCATATTATTTACATTAAATGCTGGCATTCCATAATCATTTTCTGCTGCATGATCTAGCAGCTGTCTCATCGAAATTAGGGCCATTGAAGATCTCCTTTTACTGTTTTCATTAAATTACAAATAAGCTAATACGTATAAATATGTTATTAGCTGTACTAAGGGTTTGGTGTTTTTATTGTATTTAATACAATAAAAACACCTTCAAGTTGGTTAACCATTCTGATGTTCCCCAACACGAATTACTTTCATTTGGTTTGTGCCGCCATCTGATCCTATGCCTAGCAAATCGCCCTTAGTGACTATTACTAAATCACCTTCTTTGACAATTTTTTCTTCAACCAAATGTTCTACAACAACTTGATTTGCAAGTTTCGGGTCTGTTAATGGTTCATGCACCCATACTGGATAAACTCCACGATACATACACACTTTACGACACGTTTCCTTATGCGTCGTCATTGCATAAATAGGTATACCCGAACTTATACGAGACATCCATAAAGCTGTTGAGCCTGATTCTGTTAAAGCTCCAATTCCTTTAACACCCATATGATTTGCAGCATACATCGCTGACATTGCGATTCCTTCATCGATTCGCTGAAAATGCCTGCCAATACGATGTCTTGATTTGTTTTGCGAAGTTGATTTTTCAGCTTCAGTACAAATGTCTGCCATGGCTGCAATTACTTTAGCAGGGTGCTTGCCGACAGCAGTTTCACCAGAGAGCATCACTGCATCTGTTCCATCCATAACGGCATTGGCAACGTCAAATACTTCCGCTCTAGTCGGAATTGTATTATCGATCATAGTTTCCATCATTTGTGTGGCTGTAATTACCGCACAATTCATATTCCTGGCACGTTTAATTAATTTCTTTTGCATCAAGGGTAGATGTGCATCACCTATCTCAACGCCCAGGTCACCTCTAGCAACCATAATCACATCAGACGCACCAATAATATCGTCTAGGGTTGGTTGCTCTACTGCCTCTGCACGCTCTATTTTAGCTACAATCGCAGCATCACCACCTGCATCTTGTATTAATAAGCGAGCATATTCTAAATCGGCAGCACTTCTTGGAAAAGATACTGCTAGAAAGTCGACACCAATTTTTGCCGCCGTTTTTATATCTTCTTTATCTTTTTCGGTTAAAGCCTCGGCAGATATTCCACCGCCACGTTTATTGATACCTTTATTGTTTGAAAGATCTCCACCTACAATTACTTCAGTGTGAATCTCTTCGCCATCAACATCAGTCACCAAAAGTTCTATTCGGCCATCATCCAGTAAAAGCTCGTCTCCTTTATAAACATCGTTGGGAAGATTCTTATAAGCTATCCCAACTCTTTCTTGAGTCCCAGAAAATTTGTCCAGTGTTGCATCAAGAATGAATCTGTCACCTGCATTAATCGTTACTTTATCGTTTACAAAACGATCAATGCGGATTTTCGGACCTTGCAGGTCACCTAATATGGCAACTGACCAACCTAATTTATCAGCGGCATCTCGTACCATTTTTACCCGGCAAATATGGTCTTTAACTTCGCCGTGTGAAAAATTCATTCGTACAACATCAACACCTGCTCGAATCATTGCTTCAACTGATTCAGGAGTATCCGTTGCAGGGCCCATTGTGGCTATTATCTTTGTTCGTCTCATGTTTAATATATGCTAGTAAAAAGCCAGATTATAACTTGCCTATATTACTAGGATATTAACCCTTCGCTCTTTCTTCTAACATTGCAACAACAGGAAGCTTTTTACCTTCCAAGAACTCAAGGAAAGAACCGCCACCTGTAGAGATGTATGAAACTTTATCGGCGATACCATATTTATCAACCGCAGCAAGCGTGTCACCACCACCCGCTACCGAGAAGCCTTTAGACTCGGCAATTGCCATTGCAATTGCTTTGGTTCCTTCACCAAACTGATCAAATTCAAATACACCAACTGGGCCATTCCAAACAATGGTACCGGCATTTTTTATTACTTCAGCAAGCTCAGCAGATGATTTAGGGCCAATATCAAAAATCATATCGTCATCAGCTACCTCACTAACATTCTTAACCGTTGCTTCAGCCGTTTCTGAAAACTCTTTGCCACAAACTACATCAACGGGCACTGGAATATCGCCGCCATTAGCCTGTGCTGCAGCTTTTAAGTTCTGCGCGGTTTCGACTAAATCCTCTTCATAAAGTGATTTACCCACATTATGGCCTTCAGCCGCGATAAATGTATTCGCGATACCACCACCTACAATCAACTGATCAACTACTTTTGACAGTGACTCTAAAACGGTAAGTTTTGTTGAAACTTTAGAACCACCAACCAATGCAACCATAGGTCTAGCAGGATTATCCAGTGCCTTACCCAGTGCTTCTAATTCACCAGCTAATAATGGTCCGGCAGCAGCGGTAGGTGCAAATTGTCCCGCACCATGTGTAGAAGCTTGTGCACGATGAGCAGTACCGAATGCATCCATCACGTAAATATCGCAAAGTGCTGCATATTGCTTCGATAGCGTTTCATCATTCACCTTTTCGCCAACATTGAAACGAACATTTTCCAATAAAACTACTTCACCATCTGCAAGCTCGGGAGCATTATCTAAATAGTCAGTAACTAATCTAACATCAATACCAAGAAGACCACCCATATGATTTGCGACAGGCGCTAGTGAAAACTCCTCTTCCGGAGATCCTTCTGTAGGACGCCCCAAATGGGACATGATCATTACTTTTGCACCAGCTGCTAGTGCTTTTTCAATCGTGGGTAAAGATGCGCGTATGCGCTTATCAGAAGTCACTTTGCCATCTTTTATAGGAACATTAAGATCCTGGCGAATAAGAACGCGCTTTCCAGCCAGGTCTAAGTCAGTCATTTTGATTACAGACACAGAGAATCTCCTTTAAAATTTCCAGATTGATTAAATAAAGTAACTAGTATTTAAATAAAGTCACCCCCCTACTTATAAGAGGTTTTTAAAAAGTAAAGCTAGCCTGTTTATTTAATAAATCTGTGGGTATGTTAAACATACCCACAAAAGTATTTCTTTTTCTTCGTTGCTTGGTTTTATTCCAAGCAAAAAGAAAATCATTAAGCGATGTGATCAACCAAACGCAGCATGTTACATGTGTAGCCGTACTCGTTGTCGTACCATGAAACGACTTTAACGAAAGTGTCGTCAAGCGCGATACCAGCACCCGCATCAAAGATTGAGGAAGCGCTAATACCACGGAAATCAGAAGATACAACTTTCTCATCTGTGTACTGTAAAGTACCTTTCATAGAACCTTCAGAAGCTTCTTTAATAGCACCACAAATATCTTCATAAGAGGCTGGCTTATCTAGCTCACACGTAAGGTCAACAACTGAAACGTCAACACTTGGAATACGGAAAGCCATACCTGTCAATTTACCGTTAAGCTCTGGAAGCACAACACCTACTGCTTTTGCAGCACCCGTTGATGAAGGAATGATGTTCTCGAATACAGAACGACCACCACGCCAGTCTTTCATAGAAGGGCCGTCAACAGTTTTCTGCGTAGCTGTAGCAGCATGTACTGTCGTCATCAAACCACGCTTAAGCCCCCAGTTATCGTTGATAACTTTTGCCACTGGTGCAAGACAGTTAGTCGTACATGAAGCAGCAGAAATGATAGCCTGGCCATCGTAAGAGTCATGATTAACACCGTATACAAACATTGGAGTGCCGTCTTTTGAAGGTGCTGATTGAACAACCTTCTTGGCGCCTGCATCGATATGTGCCTGACAGCTCTCTTCTGTTAAGAAGAAACCAGTACAATCGATAACAACATCAGCACCAACATCTCCCCATTTAAGGTCCGCAGGGTTACGTTCAGCCGTAAGACGAATTTTACTACCATCAACCGTAAAAGAAGTATCATCTACTGCAGTTACTTCGCCATTAAAACGACCATGGGCTGTATCATACTTAAGCATATATGCTAAATAATCGTTATCAAGTAAGTCGTTGATTCCAACTACTTCTAAGCTAGGAAAGTCTTTTTTGATCGCGCGAAATACCATACGTCCGATACGTCCAAAACCGTTAATGCCGACTTTTGTTGTCATGGGTTTCTCCTCTGAAAAATTTAAAAAGGTTTAAAGATAAAAAATAATAGCGCCCCGGTTTAAGCGGGGCGTATTGGATAACTAATTTAGGCTACTTCGTTAATTGCTTTTACTACGTTATCTACGGTAAAGCCGAAATACTCGAATAATTCTGGAGCAGGGGCAGACTCACCGAAGGTCGTCATGCCTATTACTTTGCCGTTCATACCAACGTACTTCCACCAACCGTCCATGATAGCTGCTTCAACAGCTACACGGCTAGTAACCGCTGCAGGTAATACTGATTCCTTATAAGTATCATCTTGTGCTTCATACACATCCACACAAGGCATTGATACAACTCGTACTTTCTTATCAGATGCTTCTGCAGCTTTAACTGCAAGATCAACTTCAGAACCCGTTGCAATGACAATTGCATCAGGAATTCCATCAGTATCAACAAGAATATAACCACCTTTTTCGATATTAGCAATTTGTTCTGTTGATCGTTGCTGATGAGCAAGATTTTGACGCGAATATATCAGCGTTGTTGGGCCATTTTTTCTTTCAATCGCATGTTTCCATGAAACCGCTGTCTCTACAGCATCACAGGTTCGCCAAACCGACATATTAGGAATCATGCGTAATGTTGGAATTTGCTCGACAGCTTGATGGGTCGGGCCGTCTTCACCCAGTCCAATAGAGTCGTGGGTATAAACAAAAATACTCTGGATCTTCATTAATGCAGCCATACGCAAGGCATTACGCGCATATTCTGAGAACATCAGGAAGGTTGCGCCGTATGGTAGCAAACCACCGTGTAATGTAACGCCATTCATAATCGCCGACATACCAAATTCACGAACACCATATGAAATGTAGTTGCCTGCAAAATTCATTTCTGTCGAGCCATGGTTATCGTTGATATTTACACTGCACTCATTGAATGTGTTGTTCGAAGGCGTTAAGTCTGCAGAACCACCGAGGAATTCTGGTAGCATTGGGGCAAAACCATTAAGCGCCATTTTAGATGATATTCGAGTAGCCTGTGTGGGAGCTTTTTCATTTACATGTGCAATAAATTTTGCTGCTTGATCATCCCAGTCAACCGGTAACTCACCTGCCATACGACGTTCAAATTCAGCTGCTTCTTCAGGGTATGCTTCAGAATAAGCCGCGAACTTTTCATTCCACGCATTTTCTGCAGCTTGTCCTGCTTCTTTAGCATCCCAACCAGCATACACTTCATCCGGAATATCAAATGGAACATGACTCCACTGCAAGTGCTCGCGAGCTGCTTCTATTTCTTCATTACCAAGAGCCTCACCGTGCACGTGATGACCACCTTCTTTATTCGGCGCACCTTTTCCAATAACCGTTTTACAACAAATCAATGAAGGTCGCTCAGTTTCAGTCTTTGCAATTTCAGTAGCTCTTATGATTGCATCAGAGTCATGGCCATCAACAGACTGTACATGCCAGTCATATGCTTCAAAACGCTTTGGTGTATTATCAACAAACCAACCATCGACATTACCGTCAATTGAAATATCATTGTCATCATAAAAACAGATCAGTTTACCCAGACCAAAAGAACCGGCGAGTGAACATGCTTCATGAGAAATGCCTTCCATTAAACAACCATCACCTAAAAAAACATAGGTATTGTGATCAACAATTTCATGACCTTCTTTATTAAACTGTGCAGCCATAACCTTCTCTGCTAAAGCCAGACCAACTGCATTGGTGATTCCCTGACCCAAAGGACCAGTTGTTGTCTCGATACCGGGTGTGTATCCATATTCTGGATGGCCGGGCGTTTTCGAATGTAGTTTACGGAATCCTTTTAAATCATCAATCGATAAATCATAGCCAGTTAAGTGCAATACTGAATATGGCAACATAGAACCATGTCCATTTGACATCACAAAACGGTCGCGATCAACCCATTTTGGGTTAGTCGGATTGTGCTTCATAAAATCGTTGTATAAGACTTCAGCAATATCCGCCATTCCCATAGGAGCACCTGGATGACCAGAATTAGGGATTTGAATGGCGTCCATTGCAAGAGCACGGATGGCGTTAGCCAGAGTTGCACGGTTAGACATTTAACTCTCCTTAGATTATTTTAGCTTTAACTAATATTAATAATGTCGATAATATATTTCTGAATAGTTTATTGGGGTTGTATTCAATGCTTGAGCCACCTAGAAACATATTAACTTAACTATTGTAAAAACGAGTCAAAAACCCGCATTTTAAAAATAGCTGAATTGACAGATGGCACATTCTGTTGCAATTCAACTATAAACGAAACTAAATATTGCCCAACTCAAGCATAAGCAATGCTTATGTATTTAAGGTACATAAAAAATTAATTTAGGCACTTTCTTCGTAATATGATTACTCTTTTAATCAACCCGTTTAGAGACTATAAACAAAGCAAACCACATGCTTAATATCTATAAACGCCTTATTTTAAGGCAATTACAAGGCAAAGAGGCAGATTAAGTTAACGTCATATTGTGCTCGACTCACTCTAACTCAGCAACCTCTATTCAGAGGTATTTCCAACTCCCCAAAGCGATACTTACTTAGTCTATAAGGGTACTAGAAATTAAATTTCTTTTGCGATAGAATACTGCCCCCTTGCTTGAGGAGCGTTGCGATCCGATATTTTTATCCAAAATAATGGACTAGGCTCAAGCTAATTACACAGACCGTGATGGCTGTATAATGAATATGCAACGACGCTCAGCTAATATTTAAGGAGAACTTAATATGGCTGGGAATCATCTATTCACATCCGAGTCGGTTTCTGGGGGTCACCCCGATAAGTTGGCAGATCAAATTTCTGATGCTGTCCTTGATGCAATTCTAGAACAAGATATAAATGCACGTGTAGCCTGTGAGACCATGGCTAAAACGGGCATGATTATTATTGCTGGTGAAGTAACCACAAGCGCTATCGTTGATTATGAAAAAATCGTACGTGAAACAGTAAAAGATATCGGTTATACCAGTTCTGAAATAGGTTTTGACGGTGATTCATGTGCAGTTATCAATGCACTAGGTCAACAATCACCTGATATCGCAATGGGCGTTGATCGCGAAGATAAAGAATTACAAGGCGCTGGAGATCAGGGTTTAATGTTTGGTTACGCGAGTAACGAGACTGATGTTTTGATGCCTGCCCCAATTACCTATTCTCACCTACTTGTCGCAAAACAAGCAGAGCTAATGAAAAACGGTACGCTTAAATTCTTACGCCCAGACGCTAAAAGCCAGGTCACTTTCCGTTACGAAAATCACAAACCTGTCGCTATTGATGCCGTGGTTTTATCTACTCAACATAGTCCTGATATCAGTCTTTCTGATCTTCAAGAAGCGGTTATGGAAGAAATTATCAAGCCGATCCTTCCTGCTGAATGGTTAAACGCAGAGACTCGATACCACATCAACCCGACTGGCAAGTTTGTTATCGGTGGCCCGGTTGGTGATTGTGGCTTAACAGGTCGTAAAATCATTGTTGATACTTACGGCGGAATGGCGCGCCACGGTGGCGGCGCTTTCTCTGGTAAAGACCCTTCTAAAGTTGACCGTTCTGCAACATACGCAGGTCGTTATGTAGCAAAGAATATCGTTGCTGCTGGTCTTGCGGAACGTTGTGAAATTCAGGTTTCATACGCAATCGGCGTGGCAGAGCCAACTTCAATCTCTATTGAGACTTTCGGCACAGGTACCATTGATGATCAAAAGATCGAAACGCTGGTTCGAGAGCATTTTGACCTGCGTCCATACGGCATCATGAAAATGCTTGATCTACTGAAGCCAATCTACCAACAAACTGCTGCTTACGGTCACTTTGGTCGTGAGAATCTAGGTTTGCCCTGGGAGAAAACAGACAGAGCAGAAGCATTGAAAGCTGACGCTTAAATTAATTTGCTAATCTTCTGAGGAACGCTGCACCTGATCCCTTTTTAAGTGATCACGGGAGGCTCAGAAGAGTAGCTACATTTTTCAACTGCGTTCCTAAATTTATATTTACTATAGGAAAACACCATGACAAACGCACAAGATTATATCGTTACAGATATCACCCTCGCTGATTGGGGCCGAAAAGAATTAAAGATTGCTGAAACTGAAATGCCGGGCCTGATGGCTTTACGTGCAAAGTACGGTTCAGAACAGCCATTAAAAGGCGCTCGCATTGCGGGTTCTTTACACATGACCATACAAACAGCTGTTCTAATTGAAACATTGACTGCACTAGGCGCTGAAGTTCGCTGGGCATCTTGTAATATCTTCTCAACTCAAGACCACGCAGCTGCTGCAATCGCTGCATCAGGTGTTCCAGTTTTCGCTACTAAAGGTGAAACTCTGGATGAGTACTGGGATTACGCACACAAAATCTTCGAATGGCCAAATGGCGACACTGCTAACATGATCCTTGATGATGGTGGCGACGCTACAATGCTCATCGAGCTTGGTACAAAAGCAGAATCTGATCTCTCTGTTCTTGATGATCCGGGAAGTGAAGAAGAAGTTGCGCTTTATAAGTCAATCAAAGAAAAGCTTAAAACTTCGCCAAACTGGTACTCAAACATCCGTCCGAATATTCAGGGTGTAACAGAAGAGACTACAACGGGTGTTCATCGTTTATACGAAATGCAAAAGAATGGTGAGTTACCGTACCCAGCAATCAACGTAAACGATTCTGTTACTAAGTCTAAGTTTGATAACTTATACGGCTGTCGTGAGTCTCTAGTTGACGGTATCAAGCGTGCAACTGACGTGATGATCGCGGGTAAAATCGCCGTTGTTCTTGGTTACGGTGACGTAGGTAAAGGTTGTGCGCAATCACTTCGTGGTTTAGGCGCAACAGTTTGGGTTACTGAAATTGATCCTATCTGTGCTTTACAAGCTGCAATGGAAGGCTACCGTGTTGTGACTATGGATGACGTTGCTTCACAAGGCGATATCTTTGTAACTGCAACGGGTAATTTCCACGTAATTAACGAAGAGCAAATGCTACAGATGAAGCATGAGTCAATCGTTTGTAATATCGGTCACTTCGATAATGAAATCGCTGTAGCCGATATGGAAAAGTACGAGTGGGAAAACATCAAACCACAAGTTGACCACATCATTCTTCCAAGTGGTAACCGCATCATTCTTCTTGCACAAGGTCGTTTGGTTAACCTTGGTTGTGCAACAGGTCACCCAAGTTTCGTAATGTCTAACTCTTTCACTAACCAGGTGTTAGCACAGATCGAAATCTTCAAAGATGGCGACAAGTACGAAAACCAGGTTTACATGCTCCCTAAGTCACTCGACGAAGAAGTAGCACGTTTGCACCTTGCAAAAATTGGCGCGAACTTAACTGAGCTAACAGATTATCAGGCTAACTACATCAGCGTTGATAAAGCTGGGCCTTATAAAGTAGAGCACTACCGTTACTAGTTAAAGACTCATCTTTTCTCGAATCTCGGCGTTGCTTCCGTACTCGAATGAATCATGTACTTAAAGTACATTCAAACATTCTGTGTGCGGTAGCGCCTTGATCTTCAAGAAAATATAAGCCTTTAAACTTTAGTATTAAATGCTTAATGCTAATTGTCTAGATAATAGATCTATAAAGTACACCCCCCTACTTTTAAGCCCTTTTTAGTAAAAAGGGCTAAACCGAGGCATAGCCGAGACAACATTGGAGTGTAGCGACGATGGCCCGAAGGGTGAGGTTTTCATTTTAGATAGAAAAAACCTCATAAAAGTAGGGGGGTGTGATTAGTAATACTATATATAACTAGGAGTAACAACTATGAAAGAACATTCATATAGCTTTGAGTTCTTCCCTCCTAAAACTGAAGTAGGAGTCGAGAAACTTTCGCTAGTTAGCAAAGAATTGTCCCACTATAATCCCGCGTTTTATTCTGTCACCTACGGTGCAGGGGGAACAACTCAGGATGCTACCATGGGAACGGTTCTAAGTATCCAGAAAGAAACAGACATTCCAACAGCACCGCACCTTTCATGTATTGGTTCGGATAAAGCACAGGTTCGCAAAATGCTGTCTACGTATAAGGAAAACGGCATAAATCGAATTGTTGCTCTGCGCGGTGATTTACCTTCGGGCATGCGCGAAATTGGTGATTTTAACTATGCCAATGAACTGGTTGAATTTATTCGTGAAGAAACCGGCGACCATTTCCAGATTGAAGTGGCAGCTTATCCAGAGAAGCATCCGCAATCTAAAAACTTTAAAGTGGATGTAGAGAATTTTGGCCGTAAGGTTAAAGCAGGAGCAGATCGGGCGATCACCCAGTACTTTTTTAATGCTGATGCCTATTTTAATTACATCGACTACCTTGAAAAAACAAACATAGATATTCCCGTAGTGCCTGGAATTATGCCAATCACTAATTTTGAGCAGATGGCACGTTTTTCTGACGCGATCGGTGCGGAAATCCCGCGTTGGTTACGTATGCGCTTTGAATCTTATGGTGATGACATTGAATCAATTAAGAAATTAGGAAATGAGTTTGTCACTGGAATGTGTGAGCGTTTGTTAGAACAAGGCGTACCGGGTTTACATTTCTATTGTATGAATAAGGTGGAACCAAGCCTGACTATCTGGAATAACTTAGGTTTGTCAAAGGCGAGTAAGAACTAAAAAGTGAGTAAAAGTTAAGGGGGTGTACAACTGGAACATAGGTAACACTTTAAACCGGCAACATAGGTAACACTCTATTTAACTTTCTGATGCCATTGTGTAGCTCTTTTTAGTTGTGCTCTCTTTGCATCTAATTCTCCCAGTTTATAAAATCCGTAACATACTTCCCAGAGATAATTATCAATTTCTTCAAGACTAACTCGGTCGTGGCTGAGTACTTGAGAGATATAAATATGATGACCTTTCCATTTGATCTTACCACCGCGTTTCACTTTTCGTGTTTCACATCCTTCATCATAGACTATCTCTGGTAGTGTATCTGGGTAGCTCGTACTTGAAGGCTCGTAAACCTCTGCTGGGCATTTTCTTTGCAATGCCTCATGTGATCGTTTTTGGTTAAACTCTGTTACAAAGTCATCAAACTTCGTTTGTTGAGAGCGTTCATTGTAAGCAGGAGGTTTGACCGTTTCCTGTTTGAGTGTTTTGTGTATACGTTCGTGACGACCATTTTGTTGTGGATCACCTGGCTTTATCCTTTGAGGTCGTATGCCGAGCTGTATCCACCATTTAGATAGTTGACTAATGCCTCCCGCTGCCATGGAGGAGAACGGTGTTCCATTATCTGAGCGGATATTCTGAGGTAGACCGTATTCTCTAAAGGTATGTTCCATCCAGCCTTTGGCGTCAATGTAAGCGGTACTTTTTAGTGCCTTACATTGCAGTAAATAGCGACTATGGTTATCAGTGACCGTCAGCGGGTAACACCATTGGCCATTGCCAAGCTTGAACTGTCCTTTGTAGTCGACGCCCCAGGTATGGTTGCTTTCCTGGCAATCACCAAAGGCTTGTTCGTCTGCATAAACGTGATACCGTTTTTTGCGTTTCTTGACTAAACCCGCTTCTTTGAGTATTTCACCTGCGGTGCTTGCTATCAGCAGGTAATTTAGTGTCTGGTGCCTAGCGTAAATAGCTCAAGCAATTCTCTGGCAAAATTTTCATTTGGACTGCCTTTAACATTTTCCGAGCCATCAAGATATACCAGCATCGCTGGATCACGAGCTACTTTATGTAATAGCGTACGAAAGTTACCCATCGCATTATCACGCAGTGATTTGTTCTGATTTAATATTAGATTGGGTTGTTCGACTTTCTCTATTGAAGAAGTAAAGAGGTTATGCCAGAAAAGCGTCATGTGTTCGTTAACAGGTGTATCGTTTTGCAAAAGATGAAGCATCCACCAGCGTTTAAGCCGTTCCCCTTCTCTTTTCATCATTTTTCGGGCTTGTTTCTTGCCAGCACCATTGCGCATACGCACGCGATTGACATTGGCCCATGGCGTTAATCTTGATGGAGGTGGTGTTTTTATGGCAGATGGAGATAGCAGAATACTAATAGCTTCCACGCGGGTTTTTCCTTCCAATGCTTTTACGCTACCCCACTCTTGCCCTAAAGCTGTAGTGTTACAAGATGCCGTGTGTCTGAGAAACTCAGCCGTCTCATTCCATTACCCTACTTAAATCTCCTGGCAATACATATAAGTACCAGTTAGTTTTTAATTATTATTTGAGTCTTGAGCTCAATATACACTCTAGTTAATTAAGAGATTCAGAACGGGTTTTTTGCGTCATTAGTATCTCTGACAAGCGGTACTATAGGACCGAAAATATACCTACACTTACTCTGGAATCAAGGTATGAACATTGATGTAGATCTCATGGAAGTTGTTAAACTTGAAAAAACACTAAATGATTTTAAAGATGAGTGGGAGGCTATTCAAAATCAACGCTCATCCTCATGGCGTAAAAATTTCGTTATTAGCTTTATTGTAGCCCTAATCGTTTCTATATTGATCCCAACATTTTGGTGGTGTGGAATTTTTGTTATAGGTTATTTTGCTGGATCCCTATTTGCCATGTTAAGGCAAAACGCCAAAACAAGCTCACAAATAGTTGAACACCAAAAACAGCTTAAACTCGTTAAGCTGTTAAGTAATTTTGAGACTTCGCCTTTCTCAGAAAGAGGATCTTAACGCCTTATACACTTATACTTATATAAGGCCGTATTTTTGAGCGTTCTTAACAGCAGCTGTTCTATTAGTGACTTTTAAGTGCTTGAATAAATCATGTAGATGGGCTTTTACAGTATTGGCTGATATATTTAACTCGCTCGCAATTTGTTTATTGAGTAAGCCTTGAGATAATAAATATAGAACTTCCTGTTGTCTAGTGGTTACCCGTTCGCAGAATTGTGTATTTTTATACTCAGGTTTTAATATGTAAGATTCACCATTTAAAAGCGCTTGTATCGCCTCAAGCATAACTTCACTGTCACAACTTTTTAAAATAAAACCTAGCGCACCTTTTTCAGTTGCAATTGCAGCAATTTTAGGTGAATCTTTTGTTGATACGATCAAGACTGGTATTTCAACATCAAGCGTATTTAAGTGATTAAATAAACAAAAACCTCTGTCACCATCAATATTTATATCAAGTAATATTAAATCAGGTTTTTTATGATTTTGAATGTAAGTTAAACTGTTATCTATATTATATACATGTTCAACTTGTATTGACTCATCATAGTCAATCAAAAGATTTCTCAGTCCATTAACAAAAAGAATTTGATCATCTATAATTAATATACTCATCTACACTCCCTTACTTAAATCGTCTCACCTAGTTTTTAGATCCCGTTAGAGACAATTCTTTAAACTTGTAGTTTTCTGAACTTTTTTAATTTTTCTATTTATTAGACAGTAAATACACTAAGTAAAATTTAACTTCTGTGAATTAAGTCACAAACTTAAGATTTGCCTGATTTTTTTGTTATAAATCGTATTAGTTAGTTCCAAATATAGTAGTCAATAAAGAGTATTATTAATACAAAACACCTTGTATAATCGCGCGCCACAGTACATAGACTGCATACCAACCCTCCTTTAAAGAACAGAGACTTTTGTCGTGATAGAAAATTTAAGAAATATTGCCATTATTGCCCATGTAGACCATGGTAAAACTACCTTGGTAGATAAAATGCTAGAGCAATCTGGTACTCTTGGTGATCGCGCCAATGTTTCAGAGCGCATGATGGACTCTAATGCGATTGAGCAAGAGCGTGGCATTACCATCCTTGCAAAAAATACTGCTCTTAAATGGAAAGACTACCGTATCAACATCGTAGACACACCTGGTCACGCCGATTTTGGTGGTGAGGTTGAACGTGTTTTATCCATGGTTGACTCAGTATTGCTTTTGGTTGATGCAGTTGATGGCCCAATGCCACAAACGCGTTTTGTCACATCAAAAGCATTCGCAATGGGTTTCAAGCCAATTGTAGTTATCAATAAAATTGACCGTCCGGGTGCACGCCCCCATTGGGCACTTGATCAAACATTTGAATTATTCGACAAGCTCGGAGCAAGTGACGAACAACTTGATTTTCCAGTAGTCTATGCTTCAGCAATCAACGGTTATGCAGGCTTGGAAGATACAGTTGACAGCGGCGACATGACGCCGTTATTCCAGACTATTGTTGATAGCGTAAGCCATCCGGATGTTGATCCAGATGCACCATTCCAGATGCAGGTTTCTCAGCTTGACTACAACTCATACACTGGTTTGATCGGTATTGGCCGTATCAAACAGGGTAAAATCAAACGCAACAGCGCAATTAAAGTTATCGATGCTGAAGGCAAAATTCGTAACGGGCGTATCTTACAACCTATGGGTTTCAATGGTCTTGACCGTATAGACGTTGAAACAGCCGAGGCAGGCGACATCATCGCTTTCACCGGAATGGATAAACTGCATATTTCAGACACGCTATGTGACCCTGATAACGTTGTTGCTCTTCCTGCGATGACCGTAGATGAACCAACAGTAAGTATGACCTTCCAGGTAAATAATTCACCGTTTGCAGGTAAAGAAGGTAAATACGTCACTTCGCGTAATATTCAAGAACGCCTTGATGAAGAGTTATTACACAACGTTGCTTTGCGCGTTGAGCCAGGTGACGACATCGATAAATTCAAAGTATCTGGTCGTGGAGAATTGCACCTTGGTATACTTATTGAGAATATGCGTCGCGAAGGTTTCGAAGTTGCAGTTTCACGCCCTGAAGTGGTAGTGCGGGGTGAAGGAGATAGCCGTGAAGAGCCGTATGAGAATTTGACGATCGATATCGAAGAGAACCATCAGGGAAGTATCATGGAAAAAATGGGTGAACGTAAAGGCGCCCTTCAACACATGGAAACTGACGGCAAAGGACGTATTCGTCTTGAATATGTAATCCCATCACGTGGATTAATTGGTTTTCAAACTGAATTCATGACACTCACTTCAGGAACAGGTTTGATTTACCACTCATTTGACCACTATGGCCCTTTCATCAAAGAAGAAATCGGGCAACGTAGCAGTGGTGTATTAGTATCTAACGCTACAGGTAAAGCATTAGCCTTTGCTATTTTCAACCTCCAAGAGCGCGGTAAAATGTTTATTGACCATGCTCAAGAAGTCTATGAAGGTCAGGTAGTAGGAATACATAGTCGCGATAACGATTTGGTTGTAAACCCACTTAAGGCAAAACAATTAAACAATATCCGTGCTGCTGGTACCGATGAAAACCTAATCCTGGTTAAGCCTATCAAGTTTACACTTGAGCAAGCATTAGAATTTGTTGACGATGATGAGCTTGTAGAAATCACTCCTGCAAGCATTCGTATTCGTAAAAAAGTTCTAAATGAAAGTATGCGTAAAGCTGCAACTCGTGGCAGTAAATAACCACTAGATAATCTAATAAACTCACCCCCCTAGTTATAGGCTGTTTGTGCAGGTACTTATATCCTCGATACTTTGAGCTTCTTTCCGAGTCGAGTGGAAGATTTATAATAGTTTTAATTTGCCTTATTCATAACGATAACCCACCCCATGCACTGTTTTTATCAAAACAGGTTCGGTAGGATTAGTTTCTATCAGTTTACGTAATTTTGAAATATGTTGATCGAGAGTCCTGCTATTTGGCATATGATCGTAACCCCAACATTCATTAAACAGTTGATCGCGCGTAACAACTTCGCCTTGATGATTTGAAAGCGTTTTTAACACTTTTATCTCGCGTAAACTTAAGTCGATATAACCGTCTTCCTTTTTTGCCCTAAGTTCATTCGGGTAGATCTCTAAATCACCAAAACTAAAACTTGTTTGCTCACTAGGCGTGTTATTAGTCTTTAGATAACGGCGAGTAATTGCTCTAATTCTTGCAACGACTTCACGGGTTCCGAACGGTTTACTTATATAATCATCCGCACCCAACTCAAGTCCAATTACACGGTCTATTTCTTCTGATTTTGCGCTCAAAAATATAATCGGAATGTCGTTATCAATACTACGTATCTCCCGGCACACTGCGTAGCCATCCATCTCTGGCATCATGATATCCAGAATCACGAATTGCGGTTTTTGCTGTTTAAAATGCTCGAGTGCAATTTTGCCATTTTCCGCCGCATCAATTTCATAGCCTTCTTGAGATAAAAGATCATCTAAGCCTTGGCGAATATTATGATCATCTTCTGCGATTAGTATTTTCATGTTTATTACTACCTTGCTTTCTCTTGTTTTGTCTTGTTATTTACTTAGTAGGTATACGCAATTCAAAACAAGCGCCTGGACTTACTTCAATATATTTTAAAGAACCGCCTAGATGCTGCGCTTGCTGTCTGGCAATCGTCAAACCGATTCCAGTTCCACTAACACCTTCTGTTAGCCTGTCATTTATGCGGTAAAAAGGTTTAAAGATATGCTTACGTTCGCTCTTTGAAATACCATCGCCATAATCACGAACCGACAAGTGATACTGCTCATTCTTTATTTCACTTTTGATATCCAGGCGTTTTCCACTAGCAGCGTATTTTTCAACATTACTTAAGAGATTATTCAGGACTTGTTCTAAAATATCTGGGTCGCTTGTAATTTCTTCATCAGAGTTTAAATCTATTTCTAAAATAATCTGTTTTGCTTTTAAGCTAGGTGCAAAATGCTCGATTGATTGTGTTACGACATCATCAGGAAATATCTCTCGCTTATGAATTCTTGGTGCTCTGGAAAAATTTAATACATTAGAAATTAGACGGGATAATCGCTTACTTTCATCTGTGATTATCTGCACATAGCGCTTAGGTTGTTGCTCCTCATCACCTAATTGATCTTCAAGCTTATCTTCCAACAACTCTGCATACATTCTGATATTAGTCAGCGGTGTTTTAAGCTCGTGTGATACCTGACTAACAAACTGCACGCGCTGTTCTGCCAAACGCATTTCACGGGTTTGTTCTCGGTATAAAAACCACGCCAATGCAGAGATCAAAAACGCAAAACCTAAAAAGGTTAGTAATAAGGTATATCGAGACAAAGCAGATTGATTAAACGGCTCACCATGGTATTCCAGCGCCCAGCTAGATAGCGGATAACTCAAAGGGCGCTTTTGCTGGGGAATATCTTTAGAAGTACTTAACTGATAATTGCCCCACTGATAGACCACCTGCCCAGCGGTATCCAGTAAACGTAAACGAAAATCGCTACTTGCATCACCAGGAACAGTATCTGGCAAACGACTAATCAGATCAGCCTTAACTCGCACAGGCTCCATTTCTACACCAACAATAGTGCCATCGTTCTTCTGTTGCCAAAACATCAAATTAGAATGACTGCCCCAGTGCCACATATACCAACCTTGTCGATTTGCTTTATTGCTGCTTTTAGGTGCGTCTGCTCTACTTTTGGGTATTTTAGATGGCTTATTTGGTGCTGATTTGGCTACTGGAGCCACTTCGGCTTGAAAAGCAATCTGCTCTATTGCTTGTATATTTTCTTGATCCTTTACTTCTCCGTCAACTTGCACAATCGCGTCACTACTCATCATTGTTGAAGCTGAGGAAAAATTCGAAGACGAAGAGGGAGCGGCAGAGCGAGGACTTATTTTTGTATTTGCAGCTATTTGTTGACCAAGTTCTATCTGATTACTCTGATTTGTAATCAGCATCTGAGGATCACGCCAAATCAGTTCTAGTCGATCGACAAAAGTTTGTTCTGACTGGGTTACCGCCTCATTTCTTGGTGGAAACTGGCGTTTATTCTGAGCGTCGATAACAAATATTTGACGTATATTACCATTATCATCAATGCGCTTTCTAATCTCATTATTGCTCAAGCTCCACTGCTGAATTTGCAGCCCCCACTTGATTTGCATCTCTTCGAAATAGCTTTGGATAACCGTGTCTACCTGGCTCAATCTGGCACTCACCAAGCTATCAAAACGTGCGCTATTTAGCTGTTTATTATCCTGGTTAATTTTCCAGCCTTGCCATGCAAGCAATAATAATGGCAGCACTACGATCAATACCAGAATGATAATTAATTTTTTATTTTTAGCGCTTTGGAGCATTTAAAGGAATTATTCCGTTATCATTAAAGTAACATTGAAAATTTAACAGTAGACTGATTATATAGAAAAAAGCGGGATCCATTACATATGGATCCCTTCAACTCTTTCTATTAATAAGACTGTTGCTTATCGAGCTTGTATTGTTTTGCTTTGAAAGACTTGCGATTCTTGTTCCAGTCTTTTTCTTCAACAATGGTATCGGCATCAGCACTAATTGAAGAACCAAAAGAATTTAATGCTTCTGCTTCTCGACCACCAAGCTGTTCTGCTTTTTGTTGAATGATTCGAGCACTTCCTTTTAACACATCCTGCGCTTCTTTAAGCTGTCCTTTGTCACGCAAACGTAACGCTTTTTTACTGGCTTCATTAGCAACTTGCTTGGTAGCAGTCACTTCTACGCTACGGTTTAATGCACGTTTTACATCAGCTTGGGATGCGCTGTAAGCAATTTTCATATTATCAGCGAGTCTATCCTGTTTTTTACTCTGCATATTCTGATAAGCCACACTGACATCCGCTAACGATACTTGCTGCTTTGCTCTACCCGCTGGAACTTCAACTTCAATCAAAACGAACTTCTCCTGCTCGCTATAGAGCTGGCTCATATTGGTTTTTACAGTTTGGCCTAAAATGGTTCCATCGCGGCCTAAAATGCGAATCGGCTTAATACCGTTTTTACACTGAATTTCAATTTCTACATCTTGTGCAACTACAGACAAAACATCGCCAAATTCATATTTGAATATTTTTTCCAGATCTTCTGCATCTTTAACGAAGGCATGATTACCGTCACTATAACCGGCTAGGTTAGCCATTAAGTCTTCATTATAACCAGTGCCTAAACCTATTGTTGTCACTGTAATGCCGTCTTTACTTAATGAAGCACCTAAGTCACCCAGCTGGCTTGGTGAACTCGGACCAACATTCGCCTGACCATCGGATAATAAGATAACGCGATTAACGCGGTCTTTATCTAGAAATTTACGAATTTCTGCTGCACCTTTGCTGACACCCGCAAACAATGCTGTTTTTCCGTTAGAACGCATTCTGTCGATCGCTCTATGAATCGATTTTTTATCGCTAACTTTAGTTGCAGGTACCAGTACGTTTACGGTTGAGTCATAACTCACAATTGAAATAATGTCGTTTTCATTTAACAAACTGACTGCCATACGTGCTGCTTGTTTGGCACTTTCTAATTTCTCACCCGCCATCGAGCCTGATTTATCTAACACAATTGCGATATTCGCTGGGGTGCGATCTGATTCATTGTCTAATTTAAAACCCGTTAAGCGATCTTTAAGAATGTCGTTTGTTTTCTACCAGCCTCTATTACAGGACTGCCTAGTTCTGCTCGTAATTCGACCTGTTTTGCTTGTGCAGTTGTCATTGTTAGAGCACTAGCCAGCAGACTGCATGAAGCAATACCCAGAACTCCTAATAGTTTCTTCCAATGTGATTTCATGTTATTTCCCACCTTTTCTTTGTTGTTTAAGGAAGAATGAATTTAATGGAGTTAAGCTAATCATAAGTGAAAACGGTGTAATGACTTTGTAAAAATATTGTAAAAATACCCATAACAACTTGTACAATGAAAATATGAAATATAATACAGCTAAACCCAAGCATCTCTTTACTGAATGTCCCTTTACTGCTTCTTGTTTTGCTTGGATTAAGTGCCTGCTCACAGAATCCGGCAATGAATAAATCCAGTACAGTTTCACCACAATCTGACCATGACAAGCAGATCAATATTCTTGATTTAAAGGCTATTCAGCCACTGGATTCATTATCAAATCAACTGGGTAAATATCGCGTTATCTTCGTTGGCGAATCGCATACTGATTATGGGCATCACCTCAATCAACTCGCGGTTATCAAAAAAACCCATCAAAAGTGGGGGGGTGACCTAAGTATTGGATTAGAAATGATTCAACAGCCTTTTCAATCAGCGTTAGATGATTATATTGCAGGGCGAATCAATGAACGCCAGATGCTAAGAAAAGTGGAATGGTATAAACGCTGGAAATACGATTTCCGTTTGTATCGTCCTATTTTTGATTATGCAAAAGCAAATAAAATTCCACTGATAGCATTAAATATCCCCCACGAAGTTACTAAGCGGGTTTCAAAAAGTAGTATTAAGGGGCTTTCGCAAAAGGATCGTGCTCTTTTACCAAAGATTCTCGATCGATCGAATAAAAATTATGCGGCGCGTTTAAAATCTGTGTATTCGATGCATTCTCACGGAGTGAAAAACAACAGCAAGGACTTTGAAAACTTCTACGATGCGCAATTAGCATGGGATGAAGGCATGGCTTTTTCTGCTTCAAAATATCTTAAAAAACATCCAAAACAGAAAATGGTTGTGATTGCTGGCAGTGGTCACCTAATTAATCGAGAAGGAATTCCGAGCAGGTTAGATAGGCAGCTAGGAAAAAATTCTATGGTAATTCTGAATAGAAGCAACATAAGTGATAATCCATCTCCTGAAAACGCAGATTATTTGCTTTTTTCTCAAGACGCTAAATTACCACCGGCAGGTCTAATCGGCATCACTATGGGTGATACTAAACAAGGCGTAAAGGTTGGCTCAGTCATAGCCAAAGGTGCAGCGGCGAGAGCAGGAATTAAATCGAACGATATGATTGTTGCTATTAATAATGAAACTATTAAAGAAACTAGCGATGTTAGTTTGTGGCGTTTAGATAAAAAGCCAGGCGATAAAGCTACGATGAAGTTAATTCGTAATAATAAAGTACTAATTAAGACTCTGGTACTTGGTAAACCGATGAAACACGGTACATTTGATTTCAGCCGGATTCATAAGAAATAGATATAAAAAAGTCACTCCCCTACTTTTAGGCACTTTTCGTAATCGAAACTAAAAAAGTGCTCAAAAGTAGGAGGGTGACTTATTTTTTGATTTAACTACTTATTTGACTAGATTCTAATTAATTAAGCACACGCATCAAATCTTTAAGCATTAACGAAACTTCACCCGTCATCAAAGAGAATTGAATATCCAAATGCTCTTCGTGTGATTGCGGGTCGTTATCGTTTAACTGCTCTTCAAGCACATCGAGGAATTTAAGTTTTTTGATTTGTATATCTTCACTCAACACAAAGCTGATTTTTTCATCCCATTCCAATGCAAGCTTCGCTGCATATTTACCAGCTTGTAAACTGGTCTGTACTTCATCCAATGTTAAATCGTGCTGTCTGAATGTCACGCTGCCTTTGTCATCGCCCTGATTTTTTAATTCGCACTCGTAGCCTAATGCAAACGGTTCAGGTGTTTTAGAACTACTCAACCAGTTAGTCATCACAACTGCTGGCGAAATTTCAGATTCTGGTAACGTCACTGGCAAAGTACCCAAAGTGCTACGGAGTAATTTTGTAAATGCTTCAGCGCGTGGCGCAGAAGGTGTATTTAAAATCAACCAACCGCCTTTAGGGTCAATCCAGGCATCAATTTTCTGGGTGCGGGTGAAGGCTCTTGGTAATAACTCGTGTTCGATATCTTCGCGCAATTCTTTCTTTTCACGCGAACTCACTTTACGGTTTTCTTTAAGCTCAATCGCTTCTACTTTTTCATCCAGGGTTTCTTTGATTACAGCCGCAGGAAGAAGTCGTTCCTGACGCGCCATGCTTAATAAAATATAACCGTTTGATGCATGCGTGAATGAAGTTGCATTCTTACCCAATGGTGGAACCCAACCCGCGCTTTCACGCTGAGTAGCAGAACACGGAGTGAAAGGCTTCTTTGCCAATTCTTCATGTAACTCTTCTGCATTTAGGGAAAAGTCTTTTTCGAAGTTATAGAGATAGAGATTTTTAAACCACATAGTCAGCCCTTTTTTAGTATTTTGATTTGAAAATTTAAGGCGGAGAATTATGCAGTAAATAGGTATTTGATAATAGAAAAACTCTGAATATATTTTTAGAAAAAGTGCCCAAAAGTAGGGGGGTGTGGATTTATATATTTAAAACAGCTTATTTAATGGTAACGAATATCTTTGTATGTATAAGAAAAAACGAATAATCAAGTAAGTTTAAAATTAACTTACCTTGTTCTCTTATAAATCAGACTAAGACTTTATATTCTAAATCTGCTCTTCAGGACCTGCTAGGTTGCCAACATCCGATGGATAACGACCCAATAGATGTAAACCCCAAGCGGTCGAAATGACCACCAGCGCTCCCACTGCCTGATGCAGTACCGCAAAATGCATGTTTACACTGGTCATCACAGTCGCAATACCGAGCAATATCTGTACACCATAAGCACTGTGGATTGCTATCGATGCTTTTCTCGATTGAGCGCGTATACGCATCGCTAACACGATCAGAAAACCAACCGTTAACCAGGCCCACCAGCGATGAATAAAGTGGATCATATAGGGGTTATTATTGAGTTTAGTCCAAAGGTCGCTGGTCCAATCTATTCCTAAGGGAAAGAAAGCACCATTCATCAATGGCCAGGTTCTGGACATATAGCCCGCATTGAGTCCTGCTGTATATGCACCGAATAGCAATTGTACGAATAATATTACAAAAACCAACAAACCAAAAAAGGTCAATTTAGACTTCCTGTCTTGGCCTTTGGCATGCTGCCTTAGATCTAAAGCGGTCCATACTAAAGCGCCCAGAATAAGAAATGCCGTCAACAAATGGGTCGCCAGCCTAAAATGGCTAACATCGGTACGTTCGGTTAAGCCGGAGGTTACCATCCACCAACCAATGACTCCTTGCATTCCACCTAAACACAACAATACAGTAAGTCTTAAACCATAACCTTCAGGTATCGCACGCTTGAAGGCAAACCAGACAAGTGGCAGTGCAAAAGCTATACCAATCAGACGCCCTAAAAGACGGTGAATCCATTCCCAAAAATAGATGAACTTAAAATCTACCAGGGTCATCCCCGCAGGGCCGTTTATCTCCAGGAATTCCGGGATTTGTTTATATTTATCAAACTCAGATAACCATGCCGCCTCATTCAATGGTGGTAAAGCACCGGTTATAAGTTTCCACTCGGTAATTGAAAGTCCTGATTCGGTCAGCCGCGTAATGCCACCAACAATAATCATGATAAAAACCAGAAACGCTACGGAATAAAGCCAGTTAGATATGGCAATAGGTTGCTTCATGTGACGAATATTATCGTCTATTGTTTGGCTCATAATAGGCAAGGGGATATTTCAAAGTCAGGAGTATATCAATATAAACAGCGGGCAGAAATAACAGTGGAATAATTAGGGTTAGAGGAAAAACAATTGACAACTTTTTGTATCGACCATTGAAAGGATATTAAAGCTGAAATAGTCTTGACATACCTTTTACCGATATTTTTAATCATCGTTGTTGGAAACACATATTTATTCAGGGGTAACTCACTCTTTCAACCCATGAGTTCCAGAATAAGCATTGCGTTCTGTCGGTCTCCAATCACCCAAAACACCTTCATTTGGCTGGTATATTTCTACCAATAGCGGATAGCAAACGGCATCATCGTCTGAGTGACTACTGCCACAATCACCACCAGGGCAAGCAGATAGCGCGCCGAGCAAATCAATCTCGGCAAAAAACTCAATATAATCGCCCGGTTTGACGGGACTGGCTTTCATAAAGTATTGATGCGTGTCTTTTGTAAAACCTGTACACATAAAGACATTTAACACATCGTGTATGTGCAGTTCTGCTTCTATAATGGGTAAATCCCTCGCTTCTACTAATGATCTGGTCAGGTTTGAATGACAGCAGTAATGATAATCAACGCCATTCAGCATATAATTTGTATATGGATCACAGCGTGTACCAATCACATCATGCACGCCTGCGCCATCTTCATCCCAGCCATACCAGTCTAGGGTATCGTGAGTGATGGTTGCTAATGGCCGTAAACCTGGCAAGGTACTCCACAAACGATCGCCTGTCGTAACGTGGCTTGCATGAAGTTGGCGGGTTTTTCCGCTGAAAAAACGCTCGGTTAAATCATGTTGATTCCATAAATTTAAATCACCTACTTGAGGCCCTTCAACACTGACTATTCTAAAAACATGCCCAGCGGGTACTTCAAACGTTTTGGCGTCTCTAGGGGGGATCAGCACTTCATTGATTTTTTTCATATTAGTGCGCACACTGTTATAAAAATCAGTATGTATAGGCGGTAGCTGATCGACGCTATAACAAATCACTGGTTTTCTGCTCATTTTTCACTCTTAAAAAAGCTTTTATGAAGATGTTAATGTTAAAAAGACTATAAGTAGGTCAGTAACCTAATTTAACATTAGTACATGAAGTGTGTTAAAGCTTACTTGGCTCTTGGATCTTCTTTCTTAAGAATTTTTGCACGTCTTTCTTCCCATCTTTCTTTAGCCGTTTGAAATGCTCTATCGGTATTATTTGAAAATCCTGGGGATTCTGCTGGCTGGGAAGATACCGGTGTAGTAGAAGATGTTGAGACTAACTTTTCTGCTGATTGTTTTTGATATGACTTATGTGCTTGATGTGTTTTCTTTAAGGTATTAGCACTATCAGGACGTCTTAAGCTTTTCTTGAAAGGATCATAACCAGCCAGGTTAATTTCAAAATTATCCAAACCGATATCTTGTAAGTATTTAGCGAGTGTATCTAATTTTCTCCAAATACGTGCCTTACCACTATTTTTCGCCATGACAATTTTAGCTGTATTACCAGCAAAAACTGTTAATGTCCAAGTATCCCCATCAGCATTTGCTTTTGCATTAGAAACAGCCTTTGCTTCAATCAAATGTGTCAATGCATTATGGTTTATCGTGTGAATATTCATCAAAGCGTCCCCTTCTTCTGTGAATGACTTCCCAGTTATTAACTGTACGGTGATTATATTATAGAAAATAGAGTTGTTTGTAACTTTTTAAATCCCTTTTAATAAGCACTTTTTAATTAATTGGGACTAAGCTAAGCTTCTCACATCTCAATAAGACCATACTTTAAGTGACTATAACTAATCAACAAGCAGATATAAGTCGGCGCTTCGGTGGCGTACAACGTCTATATGGAAAAACAGCTTTACTAAAATTTCAAAAAGCCCATGTATTAGTCATTGGTGTAGGAGGTGTTGGATCCTGGGTAGCTGAAGCGCTAGCTAGAAATGCCATTGCGAAAATCACCTTGGTTGATATGGATGTTGTTGCAGAATCAAATATCAATCGTCAATTACCCGCCTTATCCAGCACCTTGGGTAGAAACAAAATAGATGTGATGGCTGGTAGAATAAAAGATATCAACCCTGAATGCGAGGTTGTCACCATTGATGACTTTATCACTCAGGAGAATATTGAAGATATCATTTCAATAGATGCAGATTTTGTTGTTGATTGTATTGATGATTCACGAGTAAAAGCCGCCATGATCGCTTGGTGTAAACGACAAAAGATCAAAATTATTACTTTAGGTGGAGCTGGAGGCCAAACCAACCCGAGTTTGATACAAATTTCCGATTTAAGTAAAACTGCACATGATCCTTTGTTATCCAAGACGCGAAGGTTATTACGCCAGGATTATGGCTTTACAAAAAATGTGAAACGCCGTTTTTCGATACCCTGTGTATTTTCATCGGAGCACTTGAAATACCCACTGAGCTCAGGAGAAATGTCGAACAATAAACCAACGGGAGAGGCTGCACCTACCGATTTAAGTTGCGCTGGTGGAATAGGTTCATCAGTGATGGTTACCGCTACTTTTGGATTTGTTGCGGTTGCGTATGTGTTAGAAAAAATAGCCTATAAAAGCAAAATTTAACCTATTGTTAATTCATTCGAAGTTTTTCATACAAAAACCAGCTTTTAGCAAATTCAAAATTGTGCTATTTTTGGGCAGTTCTTTTTTTATGACAAATATTAACTATCTTAAGTGGTTAAGCTTGTGCTCAGTTACATTGCATTATCCTGTTACAAAAGAACAATAACAAGAGATCAATTCATGTCAAAGAAACTCACACTATTAATGCCAATTATACTAATATCTGCTGGCATTACTGGATGTTCAAGCACACAACCAGTTAAGTCTGCAGATATAACTTCTAAAGAAATGCTTCCAGTTGTATATGAAAAGCGCTCTCCAAAACCCAATGTGCGTAGAGATAAGAATAACAATGTAAGTCCTTTCTCTCGCAAACTGTCTAATGCCGCACTTCAACGGCTACAATCTCGCGTTAGATACGATGGCAAATACGTAAATATTGCATACCCATGGGGCGATGTTCCTTCAAATATTGGTGTATGTACGGATGTTGTCATTCGATCTTATCGAAAGTTGGGTATCGATTTACAAAAAGAAGTACACCAGGATATGAGTGCTGCTTTCAATTCATACCCAAACCCACGTAAATGGGGTTTATCACGCCCTGATACTAATATTGATCACCGTCGTGTGTATAATTTAAGACAGTTTTTCCAACGCAAAGGCGCTGGGTTACCTGTCACTCGTAATCCCCGCGATTATAAGCCTGGTGATCTTGTAACCTGGATGGTTGGGCCTGACTTACCACATATTGGCGTAGTTGTTGATAAACCGAGTCGTGCTGATCCTAATCGTTTGATGATTGTTCACAACATTGCGCATGGTCCTCAGATGGAAGATGTTTTGTTTAGATTCCCAATCACTGGGCATTATCGTTATACAACGGCTCATGTAGGGAAAGCTCCACGGACTTACTATGCTTCAACACAGGCGCAGCCTAAAAGAAACCAGATGAGTTATAACCAGCTAGTACAAGCGGCTAATCTTTTGGGTACTGGGTCACAACCAAAAGCAGCTCCACAAAGAGTTGCTACAGCATCAAGTTCTTTAAAAAATGCTGAATTGATGGACCAGGTAGTTCGCTTAAACAGCTCGCCAGGAACTTTTGTAAAAGCTAAAAATAGTTCTGTTAAGTTAGCAAAACTAACTAAAGATGAAATCAATGCATTGTTAGTTAAATAATGTAACTTAGTTTTTATTCTAAAAAGCCCGAGGTCTTAAGACACTCGGGCTTTTTTTCGCTTATCATTCACGTGCAAAGCGCTGTTGAATATATTATCTTGTGTGTTTTAAATAATTTGTTTGGAGCAATGCCATGTCTGAAACCCCATCCACAATGTTAGAACTTGGTACACAAGCACCTGACTTTTCATTAATCGAGCCTGCAACAGGTAATATGGTTTCATTGTCAGACTATAAAAGCCAAGCCGTTTTAATTGCATTTATTAGCAATCACTGTCCTTATGTCATTTTAATCAAAAATGCTTTATCGCAATTTGCGAGAGACTATCAAGACAGAGGGTTAAAGGTAATCGCTATCAACGCCAATGACGTAGAAAACTACCCCGATGATAGTCCAGATAAAATGGTTGAGGATGTGGAGGCTTTTGACTACTCCTTCCCTTACCTATACGATGAATCACAACTAACAGCAGCTGCATATCAAGCTGCATGTACACCTGACTTCTTTATGTTTGATGCTAATCACAAGCTTTTTTACCGCGGTCAATTTGATGGTGCGCGTCCGAATTCAGGTATTACAGTAACCGGCGAAGATATGATTAACGCCGCTGAATTATTGTTGGCGGGTGAACCTCAACCAGTGAATCAAAAACCATCAATGGGCTGTAATATCAAATGGAAAGCAGGTAACGAGCCTCAATACACTTAAAAAACAGGCTATAAGTAGGGGGGTGACCTTTCCTATTTCTGTTTAAATAAAAAATGAGTATTTTTCAAAAGTCTTTCGATAAATCTATTTGGGATGTTGTTTCCCAAATAGCGGTTGGGCGCGTCATGAGTTATGGCGAAGTTGCCCGCGCTGCGGGATATCCCAGACACGCAAGAATGGTAGCCCGCGCAATCAGTCGCTCTGAAGAAAAACTACCATGGCATCGAGTTGTAAAATCTGATCGCACAATTGCCTTCGAAACAGGCAGTGAACCCTACAAAAAACAACTAATATTGTTATTGAACGAAGGCGTTCACATCAAAGAAGGTAAAGTCGTTCCTGTGACTTCAGATAAAGATAGAGTGCTCGATGAGATTCTTTGGGGACCAACCGCAGATAGCTGATATTGGTCCACAAAATATGCCTATATACACGCTAAGTTCTAGTATAGCCTAGTGGCGAGTTAGCACTAAGCTCTGGTATTGATGAGTAGTCCATTTCAAAAAACAAAATGGCAAACTCATTGTAAGTAGGGGGGTGACTTTTCAGGTATGATTCACACCATACTAAATCGGCTATGGGCTAAATATGTCTGATTCAATCAATAATCCTAGCGCAACTAGAAATTATAATGCGACTGAAAATAAAAAATCATGGGGAGATACACTAAAAGCATTCTTGCACCCAAGAGTGCTAACCATGTTATTTCTAGGCTTTTCTGCTGGCGTTCCCATTCTATTGATTTTTTCATCGTTAAGTTTATGGCTTCGCGAAGCAGGTGTTGAACGTTCAGCAGTTACCTTCTTTAGTTGGGCAGCACTTGGGTATTCGTTTAAATTCGTTTGGGCACCTTTAGTAGATAAACTGCCATTGCCATTATTAACCAAAATATTAGGGCGAAGACGCAGTTGGATGCTGTTGTCACAACTCGCCATTATCCTTGCTATTTTATGGATGTCGCAGACTGATCCGACAGTCGGTGGAAGCCTTAACTTAATGGCTATTGCTGCGGTTTTATTAGGCTTTTCATCTGCAACGCAAGATGTAGTGATTGATGCTTATCGTATCGAATCTGCGCAAACAGACTTACAGGCATTAATGTCATCCACCTATATCGCGGGTTACAGGATCGGCATGTTAGTGGCTGGTGCAGGCGCTTTATTTCTGGCGAGTTATTTTGGCTCTAGTAAAGACTTTTACAATTATCAAGCTTGGGAATACAGCTATATGATAATGGCTGGCGTTATGTTAGTTGGTGTGCTAACGACGCTATTCATTCCTGAGCCTAGCGTCTCTAAAGACAAAGCAACCAAATACACAGCCAATGATTATCTTAGGTTTTTATTTTTATTCGTTGCGATTGTTGCTGCTTTTATTCTCACTTTTTATTTCAGTAGTGACGTATCAAAAGAGCTTATAAACACGCTCAAAGAAGCTTTTTCCAATAGTCACCTGGCTAATTTTATCGTGTCCCTAATTCGTCTTGTATCTGCCTTGGGTTTTGCAGCGCTTATTGCCTATGCTTTGGTTAAAACCAATCTCGTAAATAAAACCATGGTTAAAGAGACCTATGTTGGCCCGGTGCAGGATTTCTTCCTGCGCTATGGTTATTCGCTGGCTTTTTTACTGCTAGCATTGATTGGGCTTTATCGAATTGCTGATATTGTGCTTGGTGTAATCTCCAATGTTTTCTATCAGGATTTAGGTTATTCAAAAGTAGAAATCGCAAGTGTGGTTAAAACTTTCGGCTTATTTATGACCATCGCTGGCGGCTTTTTGGGTGGCTTATTTTCAGTACGTTTTGGCGTAGTAAAAATTCTGTTCTTAGGAGCTTTGTTATCCGCCGCAACAAATTTATTGTTTATGATGTTAGCGAGTACAGGTTACAACATGTTAATGCTTTACCTTGTGATTTCTGCAGATAATTTATCAGCTGGTTTAGCCAGCGCGGCATTTATCGCTTTTCTCTCTAGTTTGACTAATATTTCATTCACCGCAGTTCAATATGCGATATTTAGCTCTTTGATGACCTTGTTACCAAAAATCCTGGGCGGCTATTCAGGTACTATGGTTGAAGGGTTGGGTTATCCTGCCTTTTTCCTGATAACTGCACTGATGGGTATCCCTGTTCTACTATTGATAATGATTGCAGGTAAGAAGTTAGAGCTTAAACAAAACTCCTAAATCTTTGTCATTAGCATTTCATATTAAATTCATAATAAACAATAGTTAACATAAAAGGCTTAAAGTGGGAGGGGGTGCTTTGTATGTTCTAATTATATATTGTAATTTTATCTTATTAACTAAGACTTTAGGTGATTTTGGCACTTGTCAGTTAGAATAGTGAACTAAGCTGCGTGATGGTTTGCCATTCACTATTTTTATCGTTAAGCTCAGCCGTTAAAAATCACAAGATGTGAATTTATTTCAAGGAGAGAAATAGATGTTATCCCGTTATATTAAGTTGATGATTCTACTTACATTAACCGTAGGGTTTGTTCAAACCAGTAGTGCCCGTTATAGCAAAAACCCAAAGCTCGGTATTAATGTTGGTGACTTGGGCAAGTTAACATCTTCCATTCCTTTTACTGACATATTCAAAAGCTCTCGCGGCTGGTTTACTTCGTGTGAATTTGATTGGCGTGCAGGAGTACCGATCGACCCTGATTGTACGCGTAAAACTTCGTTAAATTCACAAGAGCAAGATCAACTTCAATTGGATGGAAACGGTTGGGTAAGAATTCTACCAACACCAAATGAATCACCTATTTTTACCAGTGTAACCAGCACCTGGAAACTTTCTGAACACTTCCCGTTAGGCCGTTATGTTGTCCTCTATGAAGGTGAAGGCATAATGAAAATAACCGGTGACTTACGCATGGGTTATCAAAGACCTGGGCATATCGAATTTGATTTGCTCTCACCAAAGCGTAATTTGAAACTTCAAATTACTCGAACTGATCCACGAAGAAACGGAAACTATATTCGTAATATCCGCATTGTTCCGAAAGCTAACGAAAAAAATTATCAGCGTCAGGTATTCAATCCAGATTATCTAGCACGAATCAGAGAGATGCATTCTTTGCGTTTCATGCCTTGGACAAACCCTAGAGGAAACATGGCTGTAGAGTGGAACCAACGTGCAACCATCGGTACTGCTCATTATACCGGAGATAATGGCGTGCCTGCTGAGCGTATGGTTGATTTAGCCAATGCTATCAATGCCACTCCCTGGTTAAGTATTCCTTACAAAGCCAGCGATGACTATATGCAAAAATATGCTCGCATGGTTAAGAACCGTTTACGCAAAGACCAAAAAGTCTATGTGGAATTCTCGAACGAGGTTTGGAATACCATCTTCCCTTCTGCAACCTATGCAGCAAGAAAAGCAGATGCTTTATGGAAATTCCCTTATCCAAAAGTTCCACAAGGAAAACGTCGTGTTTTGCTGGCAGCTAACTGGTATGCGAAACGCAGTGTGGAAATGTGCCAGATATTCAAAAAAGAATTCGGGGGACAGCGCAATCGAGTTATTTGTGCGGTTGGCTCATTAAATTCAGTACCTTGGGTAGGTAAAGAAATCCTTGATTGTCCTCTATGGAAAGCTGCTAACGGTTGTGGTCGACATGTTGATGCTTATGGGATAGGCCCCTATTTTGGTGATTACATTGCCCGAAAAGAGAACCGTGCAACCGTTAAAAGCTGGACGCGAGATGGTGATGGCGGAAAATCTCGCTTATTCCAGGAAATTCTTCATGGTGGCATGGTTGCTAAAAGTCCTGAAGGTGGTGCCATGAGCTTGCTACGTTCGCAAATAGCACAGAACAAAGCACTTGCAGATAAATACAATCTTCAATTAGTAGCTTATGAAGCTGGTCAGCATTTAATACGCTACGACCCTCCGCATACCGTTAAAGACCCCGGAGTACTCAATCTATTTATGAGTGCACAAAAAGACCCTCGTATGAGACAAGCGTACCAGCAGTACTTGAATGCATGGCAGCAAGGCGGCGGTGGACTGATGCTGCACTTCTACGGTATCGGTGAGCCAGAACCTAAAAACTTCTTTGGTATGTTAGATTACCTGCATCAACCTTCTACGCCTAAGTATTTGGCATTGATGGATTACCTGGGATCTAACTCGACCTATGTACCACCAAGAAAAGCCTATGTTGCTCCTGTGGTAGAGAGACAGCAAGCACCTCGTGCGCCTGCCCCACAACAGCAAAAGGTTCAAAGACAGGTACAACGACAAGCTCCTGCACCACAGGCTCAAAGGCAGGCACCCGCTCAAAACAACTGGGATAAATTTCTGGAACCAGCAGCTGCACAACAAGCACATAATGCAAGACCACAATCTAGTATGGCTATTAGCGGGGCTGGTATTCAAGGTTGGGCGGTAACAGGAAACTCTTCGATTTCCCCACCCATTACATTAAAACGTGGAGCAAAGAACAAGCTCTCTCTTTTGTGGCATTACACCAATGCACGGCGTTCCGGAAATCAGTTTTTACGTTTATATGCCATGGACTCTCGTGGTGGACGTAAATTATTGCTTGAACAACCAGCGGCAGATATAGCCGAAATCGGTAATTATGACCAACTATTTGAGGAAGACGTAAATCGCTATGTCGGACCTCCAATCAGATTGATGATTGAAACTAGTCCTGGTTTAAACACCGTTATTGATAAACTGACTTTCTAAAATATAACGTTAAGTAAGTAACAATGATGCAACAACAGTGTTATTCGGGGTATAATGCCCCGTTTCGTGAGATTTAAGGAACGCAGTAATGTCTCAAGTTACGTCTCAAGTCCTTATTGGTGTGGTGATGGGCAGCAACAGTGATTGGAATATTATGTCCAAAGCTGTTGAACAGTTAGAAGCATTTGGAATTCCACATGAATATAAAGTAGTGTCAGCACATCGTACACCTGACCTACTCTTTGAATACGCAAGTACTGCTAAAGAGCGTGGTTTAAACGCTATTATCGCTGGTGCTGGTGGTGCAGCTCACCTACCTGGAATGCTTGCAGCTAAAACAGAAGTACCCGTTCTTGGTGTTCCTGTTCCTTCGCGTTATTTAAAAGGCGTTGATTCACTCCACTCTATCGTACAAATGCCTGCTGGAATACCGGTTGCAACTTTTGCTATTGGTGAAGCGGGTGCAACCAATGCCGCTTTATTTGCTATTTCGTTGCTAGCTATTTCTGATGAAACCATCGCTAAAAAACTCACTGAATTTCGTGAAGCACAAAAGCAAGTAGCGATGAATATGCAACTCCCTCCAGAGTAAAACGAATGTTATTACCAGGCGCAACACTCGGAATGCTCGGCGGCGGCCAATTAGGTCGTATGTTTACCATCGCTGCAAGAAATCTCGGTTATAAGGTTATTGTTCTGGAGCCTGATGTTGGCAGCCCTGCTGGGCAACTTGCAGACGAACACATCATCGCAGCTTATAATGATGCTGAAGCTTTGATCAAACTCGGTAATCAATGTGATGTGATTACAACGGAGTTCGAAAATATTCCCGCGGATGTACTCAACAAGCTCACGGAATATTGCCCGGTCTTCCCATCTGCAAGTGCTGTTGAAAAAGCACAAGATCGCATTGTAGAAAAAGCATTTATTCTTTCATGTGGTTTGCTGCCTGTTCCATATGGTGTGATTAATACGAGTTCTGATATCGCCAATGCAGTTAAAAATGTTACTTTCCCTGCAATTTTAAAAACTGCTTGTTTTGGTTACGATGGTAAAGGCCAGCAAACAATAAATAGTGCTGATGAAGTAGAAGCAGCATTTAAAGAGACAGGTCAGGTTTCTTGCGTTCTAGAACAACGTATTGACCTTGATTGTGAAGTTTCGGTGATTCTTGGTAGAAATGAACAGGGCGAAACTCAATGTTTCCCTGTTGCTGAAAATATTCATCGAGACGGAATTCTTTATCAAACCCTCGCTCCCGCTAGAGTTGATGATGATATAGCAACTGCTGCACAAGCTGCTGCACAAAGAATAGCCGATAAACTCGATTATGTTGGCGTTATGGCGGTTGAATTCTTTATCACCAAAAAAGGCGAATTACTCGTCAATGAAATGGCACCAAGAACACATAATAGTGGGCATTACACGATTGATGCTTGCGTTACTTCACAGTTTGAGCAACAAGTACGGATGATATGTGGGCTACCATTTGGTGACTCTCGTTTATTGAGTCCAGTGGTCATGACGAATATGCTAGGCAATCTATGGGGTTCTGGAGAAAATACACAACCACATTGGGATATATTACTTAAGAGTCCATCGAGCAAGCTCCACCTTTACGGAAAAATGGAAGCTCGTATAGGTCGCAAGATGGGACACTTCTGCACACTTGCAGATGATTTAACTGATGCAAAACATCAAGCCGAAGCCATATTTAATCAATTATCGGCATAGTCCCATTTTCTAGGAACTCAGTAACGGAGTAGTTATGGATTTAACGCTATTAATAAAAGCGCATTCAGGCATCGCTATTGCCACATTGATAATCTATATCATTCGTGGGGTTATGATGTTGGCTAACTCGACTAAAACCAATTCAGCCGTAGTATTATCAATAGCATCTATATTTACCTTATTGCTATTCGGTTTAGGCGTTTATACCGGCTTTGCGCAAAAACTCTCTTTTGCAGACGGCTTTATCCTGACCAAAATTATCAGCCTATTGTTATTTGTTGCGTTTGGTACAATTGCACTCAAAAAAGGCTTATCCAAAACTGTGGCAAGTGGACTATGGTTGTTTGGACTCGTTGCATTTGTCTATGCAGCTTTGATAGCTACGCATAAAATCGCACCACTTTTCTAAGTAGCTTTTATAATTAGTCACTCTTATAAAATTTTTCTTCGCTTTATATAAGCACCAACCTTAAGATTAAAACCATGTTAGATAAAAAACAGTTAGATGAATATCGTAAGGATATTTCGTTTAGTGAAACGCTTTGTGGCATCACCCTTAACTATAAAAGTACCTGGGGCATATTTTCGCCGCGAGAATTAGATGATGGCACCAAACTTTTAATGAATTACATCAAGATTAATCCTGGTGATGATTGTTTTGATTTAGGTTGTGGATACGGTCCGATTGGATTGACTATGGCAAAACTCGCACCTAATGGACAAACTATACTGGTTGATAAAGATTTTATGGCCGTTGATTACGCCAATAAGAATGCCGCACTAAACAAAATTACAAATGCGACAGCACAACTAAGTAACGGTTTTCATCATATTGAAAGTTCAAAAAGATTCAATGTTATTGCTTCTAATGTACCCGCCAAAGTTGGTAAAGAAATGATGTCTTTGATGTTGCATGATGCATATCATCATTTAGAAAAGGGAGGCAGCTTATACTTGGTTACGATAAACGGGTTGCGTCAATATATGAAACGTAATCTGCAAGAGATATTTGGTAATTACAAAAAGGTAAAACAGAGCAAAGCTTACACCATTCATTTAGCCCAGAAATGAAGTAACTATGATGATTCATTAATGATAGATGAAGATAACAAACTAAGCTTTTATTACCACACGAAAAACAACAAGGATCTCTTGCTTATCAACTAATCAGTACCTTTTTATTAGAAAAAAACATAATTTAGTGCACAAATATGATGAATTTCTCATCGAAATTTATCTGTTGTTAGATGGTAAAAAATCCAATGAAATTGCAATTGATTGGGATAACGCTATCAGTGCTGATAAGTCTTTTTTTAAAGCATTCATTCTAATGCTTCAAGCTAAAGGGTTCAAACTTTGTATCTGCAATCTATGAGAACCTGTAAAAGAAGACCGCGAAGAAATCTATGCCTTTCTTGAAGAAACGTAAATTCCGGTCTATTTCACTGATGGCAAACCCAAGCGCAGATATCTAAAGAAGCGAAGCATCAAAATTCACATCTGGGTTGATGATTTTATCCGGGCATAAGCTTTAATTCATGCAAGTTTATGAAAAGGAATTACATCTCATGACTAACAAACTAATTCTTAACAATCTCATAGCGGGAGAATATCCTTAAATCCATTGTGAAAAATATGAAATGACTTTCTTGACCAATGCTTATAAGTTTGATGAATGAAACTTTTTACTGGAAAAACGTTCATTAGATTTAGAATATTATTGCGGAGCAATTCGTCAACATTCATTGAACAAGGTTCCTAAAATTAAGCGAAAAGGGATTCTCGATGAAGATGAAAAGGCTGTTGAGCCGCCCACCAAGTATATTGTTTTTTCTGGCGAAGAAACGGATTACCGTTTTATCTGCTTCATGGAAAAATTAAAACATCTGGACGAAGAAGATTCCGCATACTTTGATCACTGTGTTAAAGATTTAGAGTGGCAAAAATCATCCGATAGAAAAAAATATTTACCGGGATTCAAAAGCGATATAATACAGAACTCGCCAGAAGGAGAATACATTGAAAAAACTCATCTTATTAATTTCACATCTATTCTTTGCTGCAATCGGTTTTGCTTTAGGAATCTATGCACTTCCCATCATTACTGCTCCAGAAGCACCAAGCAGTGAAACTATGAAAATGGCTTTAGCACAAGCTACTTATAAAGGTGAATTCAAAAAGGAGCTTGCGGACAGTGACTTCTTACATTGGGGCGAAGGTATCATTTCAGTAGGAAATAAGTTTATCTCACTTGATGGAGAAATTGCCCCTGGTCCTGATTACAAACTCTATTTGTCACCAGACTTTATCGAAACCGAAGTTTCATTCAATGAATTGAAATCTAAAATGATTAGAGTGGGAGATGTAAAAACCTTTAAGAACTTTGTTGTCCCAGTTCCAGAAACAATCAATCCAGATAACTTTAATACAGTGGTAATTTGGTGCGAATCTTTCGGTGAATTCATTAGCGCTGCTAAATACCAATAAAGACTCATTGTAAGTAGGGTGTGAATTTAATTATACTTATTACTTGAATTCACACCTCCCTACTTTAAGGGCATTTTATTCTTCCAGGATGAAAATCCATTTCCCTTTCTAATAATCATTTGCGCACTTAGGTCTTTTTCTAAAACTAATTCTTTCCCTTCTTTTTCTCCCAAAACCATCAGAGTTGTTGCCCAGGCATCAGCTAGCATCGTAGATTTGCTTATAACAGTGACCGATGCAAGTTTATGCTTAATCGGATAACCTGTCTTCGGATCAATGATGTGTGAAAGTCGTTCATTATTTTCAACATAGTAGTTTCTATAGTCACCTGAAGTCGCCACAGCAGTATTATCGAGTTCGATGAAGCTATTATATGTTCTTGATTTTATATCAGGGCTTTCTATAGCAATACGCCATTTTTTACCAGAGAGGTTTGTACCATTAGCCTTAACTTCGCCGCCAATTTCTACTAAATGGTTAACCATAGAATTGTCATTTAAAAAATCACTTATCTTATCTGCGGCAAACCCTTTAGCTATTGATGATAGATCTATTTTGAGCAGTGGGTCATTTTTCCTAAGTGCAGGAGGGTTATCTTGAATCTCTAAATTCTGATAACCAGTGTGGGACATTGCTAGTTTTATATCTTCGCTTTTGGGTGTATGGATTTTAACTTTAGGTCCAAAACCCCAAAGCATTACTAAAGGTGAAATGGTGATATCAAAAGAGCCATCAGAAAGTTCTGAAATTGATAGAGCGTTTTTTACTACTTGATGAAAATCTATTGATGTAGGAATCCAGTCTGCTGAAGAGTTAGCATTGAAGTTGCTAATTTCTGAATCTGATTGATAAGTTGACATCTTCTGGTTAATGTCTTCCAAGATATTATCTATTTCAGATTGCAAAACAAGCTGATTAACGAGTTCTTTAGAAGGTACGACTAATGTGATGTAATAGCTGGTTCCCATTGTTTTGCCCTGCAGTACTACTTTTTTGGGCAAGTTATTATTATCAGAACATGAAACTAAGAAAAGGCTTAGAAAGCATAACGATAAGAAACGAAGCATTTAATTATTTTCAAGTTTAGAAAGAATGGTCGATCATTAATTCTTGGTTACCACGTTTTACTTTGACCGAAATATTAGCAGCTTGTGATAATTCACTTAATACCATTGCACCTTTGTTTTGGTCATCTAACACAATGCCATTGACTTCCGTAATGATGTCGTTGGAACGGAAGTTTAACTGGTTAAACATCTTTCTTTGTTTTCCAGGCCTGATACGAAATCCAATAAACTGACCATCAACAATCGCAGGCGAAGGTCTTACCACATCCATCAATTTAGTTGGATTTGAAATAATGTCTTCTCTTAACTTGGAAAGATTAGGTGCTGCAGAATTTGCAGTAGCTAAAGGTGAGCGAATAAGCTTTTTTTGTTGTGACTCGCTTCCAGGTAAAGGAACGTTCCTTAAAGGTATATTGTTTGTGCGTCTTCTTGAACTTGGTGTAACTTTATTAACTGGCAGTAATAGTTCTTCCGTTTTGCCAAGATTATCAAGGACTACCTTCTCTGGTAGGATGTCACTGACTATTACACCTTCCTGAATTGTTTCCCCTTTGCTATACACTTTTTGAGGGCCATTAGAAGCGGAGATCAGAGCGAAACCCCCTTTGGACTTATAGGCAACGATGCCATGAAGTTTTAAATTTAATTTAGTAGGTGCTACAACTTCTTTTTTAATTATTTCTGGCTTTTTTTCTACTACAGCAACAGGTTCAATTTTGACTTCACCAAAGATGTGTTGGTCCGCAATGAGCTTGCCGTAATTTATTTGAGCTTTAGGCTTAATTAAGCTGTTAGTTTCGTTAGAAAAAGAAGTGCTAATTTTGGGTGGAGGTGTCAACAGCAACCACATTAATTTAGCGAGCGAAATACCTAGCGCTATAACAAGCAATAGACTGATAAAGCCAGGTAGTTTTGGTTTAGATTGTATTGTTGCGCTCATTATGCTGCTCTATGGTATTTAAGCGCCATAATACTATACATGGCGGTTAGAATGTAGTTAGGACTCCCAGCTTAGGATTTGGTTCTATGTGCCTAATAGTAAGTTGGCAACATCTTGGTATTTTTCAGCACTTTTTTCTAAAATTTCAGACGGTAGATGAGGTCCGGGGGGTGTTTTATCCCAATCTAATGTTTCTAGATAATCTCTAATAAATTGCTTGTCAAATGATGGCGGACTAGTTCCTTCTTGATACTGATCCGCAGGCCAGAATCTAGATGAGTCAGGTGATAGGATTTCATCGATTAAAACCAATTGTCCGTTATCATCTAATCCAAATTCAAATTTGGTGTCTGCAATTATAATTCCTTTGCTGTGAGCAAACTCTGCAGCTTCAGTATAAAGCTGTAAACTGATACGACGAACTTCACCTGCAAGAAATCCTCCGATGAGTGCATGCATTTTTTTAAATGATATATTGATATCATGACCACCGACATTAGCTTTTGTAGAAGGAGTGAAAATCACTTCGGGTAATTTTTCTGCTTGCTTTAAGCCTTCTGGTAAGTCGATGCCACATACTTGTCCTGTCTCTTGGTAATCTTTCCAGCCAGAGCCAATAATGTAGCCTCTTACAATCGCTTCAACGGGCAAAGGCTTAAGCTTTTTGACTATGACACTGCGGCCTTCAAGCATTTCTCGTTCATCTTTATTTAGTTTTAGGTCATTGAGCGTTAAATCACTAAAATGATTTGGCACAATGTGTGAAAGTTTATCAAACCAAAAATTAGAAACTTGCGTAAGTACTATGCCTTTATTAGGAATAGGTTGAGGAAGAACAACATCAAATGCAGATAATCTATCTGTGGTTATGATTAGCATATGTTTGTCATCAACATCATAAATATCACGAACTTTGCCTCGAGTAATAAGAGGTAAGTGCTTCAGATTGGTTTCAAATACTGGTGTTGGCATAGCTTCACTTTAGAAATAGCAAGATGAATGATCTTTACATTTTATCTAACAGAAACCACAAGTGCTATGTAAATGCTTAAAAAATAAATTCTTATTTTTGCTTACTTGAGTAAAAGTTCTTCTATACTCTTTAGCATTCCAGTTAGGGCAGTCAATTAATTTGACGAAGTCTGATATATGATTAAATACGAAAAAAACCCCAAGAAAATTCAAAAGCTTTCCATGAAAGCCGTTAAAGAAAACTCTGAATTAACTCACTATAACGATAATGAAAAAGCAGTTGCATTGCAGATGATCGTTGCGGCAGGAGATACTTCACTCCTGAAAAATATACGTTTTAGTAAGGGAGCGATCGAAGCAGCTTTAGAGGCGCTTGAAGAAGATTTTGATTTGCTCTGCGATACAGAAAATGTTGCGTGTTCAATTAAACAAAAATATCTAAAAGATGAGCCTATCTGTTTAATAAACAAGGCTAGTGTTATTTCACAAGCAAAATCTAATAAACATACGCGTAGTATGGAAGCAGTTGATCTTTGGAAACCCTATTTATCTGATAGTGTAATTGTTATTGGTAGAGAGCCTACCGCGTTGTTTCGTTTGTTAGAAATATTAGTAGAGTCTAAAGACGATGAAAATTATAAGAAGCCTAGTTTAATTATAGCAACACCCTCTGGGTTCGCCGGTACTATTGAGTCCAAGGATTATTTATGGGAGAACCAAAAACAACTGGATATTCCGTGTATTACAGTTTTAGGCCACCAAGGTGGAAGTGATGTTGCGGCTGCAGCAATTAATACGTTGCTGAAAATACGAAAAGAAACTGATGATGAAAAAGCAGTTAGTGATGACCAATAAAAAAGCCCGGTAAACCAGGCTTTTTTAATATGAATAATTTTCTAATAAATTTATCTATAAACTTCAAGCTTACGAATTTTAGCTAGAGATACTGGAGTAGTAGCAACACCACCACCTAAATATTGTTCGATCACAGCATTGTTTCCATTAACCTTTCTCAGTAAGCCAGTAATGCTTGTGTCATTACTGTTTAAAATTCTAATGTTTTTACCGACAGCAGAACGAATACTTGAAATACTTACCACTCTAAATTTTGGTTCTATATAGACTTTCTTTTCTTTGGCTTTAAGCTCTTTAACTGTTCCTGGAGGAAGTAAATCACTCTCTTTAAATGTAGGCTCGAAATCATCATCAAGTATTAATTCTTTATCGATTGCTACTACTTCATTTCCTTCCAGATCCATTTTAGCATCATCAGTGGCTATTTCAGGCTCTTTTGACATGACATTGTCTAAATCACCAGTTGCAACACTTTGAACCATATTGGCATTTTCTTTGGCAAAGCTGCCTATATTAGCTAAAGTATCGTTAATTGATCCTCCGTTTAAAACAACTGAAGCAGTTAATGCGACTAAGCTTAAAACAATATTTGCTATATTAGTAGTAATGGCACCACTCCAAGTCATTATATTGATGTATTTGAAGGCCATGCTAGAAACGATGAATACAATAGCGATGGATAGAATCAACATAATATTTGGATCTATACCGCCAAGGAATATACCTAAGGGTATTAAAGTAATAGCTGCAGCGATACTGCCAACAATAGATGCTAAGAAAATTCTTCCCATATCTGGTTTCTTTGCATGAAGCATACTTGCTATCTTACTTACTAAGAAAAGTGCAACGAGAAACGCAAAGATGAGTGATCCGACTAAAATCATGACTATAACCTTATAATTTTTATATTTTAGATAGAGTATATGCTCTATTTCATTACTGACACTTTAACGCTTACATGGCTAGGAAATCAATAAAACTCCGATAAGCGCGCGTCTTAGCAGGGTAATTTATATTAAATGGGAGTTAAACGGATAAAATAAGGGTTTACGAAGTGCTTAGTTTGATTGAAAGATCAATAAAAAGTACCTGTAAGTAGGGGGGGTGACTTATTATAAAAAAGAGCTAGTTTGGCACTATAAAATCACAACACGACTAGATTATCACGGTGAATTAGCTCTGATTCGCCTGTATAACCCAAAATTTCACCTATTTTATTACTTGGTTTTTGGGCTAAAAGAGAAACTTCCTTATCAGAATAGTTGATTAAACCACGTGCAATGATTCGGTTCTGATGATTTTTACAATCAACAACATCGCCGCGTTTGAAATTACCCTCTGACTTTTCTACACCAATTGGGAGAAGGCTAGTACCCTTAGTTTGTACTGCATTACTCGCACCAGCATCAAGATACAACGTTCCACTTGCCTTCACTTGGCCTGCTATCCATTGTTTTTTGGCTGAAAACTGGGCGTCCTCAGGTGTCAGTAGTGTCCCTATTGTTTCTCCTGCAGCAATACGACCCAATACGTTTTTTTCTCTACCAGATGCAATAATCGTTGCACATCCTGATCGGGCAGCTCGTTGTGCGGCTGTTAATTTGGTAGACATTCCTCCACTACCAAGCGATGTTTTAATTTCACCGACATATTCGTGTAATTTATCGTTACCTGCTCTTTCTTCTGTAATTAGTTTTGCATCTTTGTTATGGCGAGGGTCTTTATTAAAAAGGCCTTGTTGATCTGTCAGAATTACCAGTAACTCCGCATCGGTAATATTAGCCACTAAAGCGGCTAAAGTATCATTATCACCTAAACGCATTTCTTCTAATGCAACAGTGTCATTTTCATTAATAATGGGCAGGGCTTTAAATTTTAACAAGGCTCGTAATGTGTTCCGGGCATTGAGATAGCGTTTACGGTTACTTACATCATCGTGTGTCAGTAAAATTTGAGCTGCTTGAATATTATGTTTTTTAAACTGGTTTTCGTATGCTTCAATTAAGCCAGTTTGGCCAATTGCAGCTGCGGCTTGTAATTCTGCTAATTCAGTTGGGCGTTTTATCCACCCCATGCGACTCATGCCTTCAGCGACTGAGCCTGACGAAACCAGGATTATTTCAATGCCTTGCTGACGAAGCTGAACCATTTCTTCAGCCCAGCTTTCGATTGCTTCGTAATCTAAGCCTTTGCCATCTTTTGTGAGCAGTGCACTGCCAATTTTAATTACCCAGCGCTTGGCTTGTTTAGTGTACTTAATCCTGCTCATTTTGATTTTGTGTTTCTAGGTAAGCTTCATCGTCTAGAGATTGCATAATTTGGTTGGTCAGTGCTTTTGTGTTTAGCCCTGTTGCTGCAGAGATCATAAATACTTTACCCTTCCAGTTGAGTCTTTTCACTATATCGTCGCAATGTTTTTGCTGTTTATCAGGAGGGAGTAGATCAACTTTATTAAGAATTAACCAACGTTCACGCTCTTCTAAATCAGTGCTGAATTTTTGTAGCTCATTTTCAATTATTCTAACTGATTCAACGGGGTCTTCGTTTTCATCCATGGGTGCAACATCCACTAGGTGAAGCAGTAAGCTGGTTCTTGATAAATGTTTTAAAAACTGAATACCCAAACCAGCTCCTTCAGCTGCACCTTCAATAAGCCCAGGGATATCAGCTATAACAAAGCTTTGATAAGCATCAACCTTAACCACCCCGAGGTTGGGGTATAACGTCGTAAAAGGGTAATTTGCAACTTTTGGCCTTGCTGAAGAAATGGTACTAATTAAGGTTGATTTACCCGCATTAGGTAGACCTAGTAGCCCAACATCTGCAAGAACTTTCATTTCTAGTCTAAGAGAACGCGTTTCACCTTCAGAGCCAGGTTTAGATTGGCGAGGAGCTCTATTAACTGAGCTTTTATAGCGCAAGTTACCTAATCCATGAAAGCCGCCCTGTACTACTTTAATCATTTCTTCGTCTTTTGTTAGATCCCCAATCATTTCGTCGGTTTCTTCTACATAGATCATCGTTCCTATAGGAACTTGAACAATTTTATCTTCGCCCTTGGCTCCAGTCATATTTCGGCTTGCACCATTCTCACCGCGGCCAGCTTCATAAAAACGAACATGTCTAAAGTCGGCTAATGTATTTAGTCCTTTATTCGCTTGTAGATAAACGCTTCCACCATCTCCACCATCACCACCATCAGGACCACCAAACTCAATGTATTTCTCACGACGAAAACTGACACAACCGTTTCCTCCATCGCCGGCTTTAACTGATATTACAACTTCATCTACAAATTTCATGGTTTGATTTTATATGAATCTAATATAAATAACAGGCAATAAAAAACCCCGACAAGCGGGGCTTTTAATAAAGATGTGAGTCGCTTATGCCGCTTGAATACTTACAAATTTTCTGTTTCTCGGGCCTTTAACTTCAAAAACAACAACACCGTCAGTTTTTGCAAATAAAGTGTGATCTTTGCCACAACCAACGTTTGTACCCGGATGAAAGTGAGTTCCACGCTGACGAACAATAATACTTCCTGCAGAAACTACCTGGCCACCAAAGCTCTTTACACCTAGGCGATTTGAATTTGAATCACGACCGTTTCGTGTACTACCCGCTGCTTTTTTATGAGCCATTTTGTTAACCTCTGTGATTTAACCGGATCATTATTCCAGTAAACATATAATTTGTTTTAAGCCGCAAAATTCTACAAGTAGTTTTATTTTTAGTCAAACATTATATTTGCTATTTAAATTAATAAAACTATGGGTTTTTCGACTTCTACCTTGACACTTCCGCTGCATCTACCTAGCATTCCCTAATTCAATAACTAAGTCATAAATTTGCGTGGATTACAAAACAATACAAAATCTTGTTGAATTAGATATGAAGGCTGTGGATGCCTTGATTCAACAGAGACTTGAATCAGATGTTGTACTAGTCAATCAATTGAGTCATTACATTATTAACAGTGGAGGTAAAAGGTTAAGACCTATGTTGGCTCTACTCATGGCACGCGCGTGTGGTTATAAAGGTAATAAACATGTAGATATTGCTGCAATTATAGAATTCATTCATACCGCTACCTTGCTACATGATGATGTTGTAGATGAATCTGAGATGCGTCGCGGTAAAGATACAGCAAATAATGTTTGGGGAAACCAGGCTGCTGTTTTAGTTGGCGACTTTCTGTATTCTCGTGCTTTCGAAATGATGGTTGATGTTGATGAAATGCATATTATGAATATTATGGCAAGCACCACAAATATCATCGCAGAAGGCGAAGTATTACAGCTACTGAATATTAATGACTCCAATACCAGTGAAGAGCGATATTTAGAAGTCATTTACTCGAAAACTGCAAAGTTATTTGAAGCCGCTTGCCAACTAGGGGCTGTATTATCAGGCTTATCTAGAGAAGATGAGCTTGTTGTCGCAAAGTTTGGAACACATTTAGGTACTGCATTTCAATTAATTGACGATATTTTAGACTATAGTGCTGATAGAGATGAAATGGGTAAAAATGTTGGGGATGATTTAGCAGAAGGTAAGCCGACTTTGCCATTAATATATGCGTTAAGCAAAAGTGAAAAGAATGGCGAAACAGAAGATGTCAACATGATCAAACAAGCGATCGAAAAAGGTGGACTTGATTTTATTAAAGAGATTACGGGCATTATTAGAAAAACCAATTCTTTAGAATATACAATAAACGTAGCGAAAAAAGAAACAATGTTGGCTAACAACTGCTTAAAGGTTTTACCTGAATCTGAATTCAAAACGGCATTGGCAAATTTGGCAAATTATTCATTAAGTAGAACGACTTAATATATTTAAGTAAGATTTAACTGTTAGGTTAGAATCAGCTAAATCAATTATATAATTTTAATTAATTACAAATATGGATCAAAGTAATGAAACTATCAAACAACTCAATCGGAATCTTAATCTTTACAATTCTAGCAGCTACTGTATTCTTTTTTATGGCGAAGCGCCACGCCGTTGAAGGCAACGTGTTAAATTTTGGTATGCCAATCGAATCTAAAACTAGTTCAATTTCTTCAGTGGGAGAAGCCGCTTCGAAGGTTGAAGAAGCTGAATCTACAGAATCAGTTGAAAACACTGATCCGGTTAAAGAAGCTGCGCCTGTTGAAGAAAGTGAACCAGCCGAACAAAGTGCACCAGCCAAAGAAAGTGAGCCAGCTAAAGAAAGTGCTACAGCCAACGACGAGACAACAGAAGAATCAACGACTAATGAAGAAACTAGTGGTTCGACAGATACGGAGAAACCTGCTGCAGATTAGTTATTAGACGCGCCCCGCGCCTACAAACTTTTTTCGCCAATAGTTGTTAAAGTTTGCTACAGAAACATTCTTGCCTCTTCTAGGGGCATGAATGAATTTATTTCCACCTAAATATATACCTACATGATTTACCTTGGCACGAGTTCTTCTTGTATGGAAGAATATCAAATCCCCAGTCTCTAGATGTTTTAATGCCACTCTCTTAGCGTGTTTGTACTGCGCCTCTGCAGACCTGGGAATGCTTACCTTTATTGATTTATAGGCGTATTGGATTAAACCACTACAATCAAACCCTATATTTGGATTATCACCCCCCCATTTATAGCGCTTATGTATTTGTTTTTTAGCAACCTGTAGTGCTTTGTATTTTTGAGGAATTTTTTTGGGACTAGCCTTGGTGCGAGTAGTTATAGGATTCTTATTACCTTTAACTAACAAATTATAAGCCTCGTTTAAATCTATATCGTTTTTCTTCGACGAGTAAGCTGCAAAACTCGTTCCTTGAACCAAGAACAAGCTTACTGCAACTAAACTCATAGAAATTGCTCTCACGCACTTCATGATTACCCCTTTGGTTTACCTATTTAGTATTATTCTTATTGGTTAGATTTTAAAATCGGGCAAATATAGGCGAAATTGTATTATTCAGCAAATACATCTGATAACTGGGGTGTTATTAATCATTTTAATTCATAGTCATGTGTAATTTTAGCGGTCTTTCCTAGCATAATAGAGGCTGAACAGTATTTTTCTGCTGAAAGCTCAATTGCTCTGATTACTTTCTTCTCAGAAATATCATTTCCAGAAACAATAAAGTGCATATGGATGTTAGTAAAAACTTTTGGTTCAGAATCTGCACGTTTTGCCGTTATTTCAACTTCACAATCGACTAAGTCCTGTTTGCTTTTTTTTAGCATTGATACAACATCAAAAGAAGCGCAGCCTCCAAGACCCAAAAGCAGCATTTCCATTGGGCGTATTCCAAGGTCTCTGCCCCCGTATTCAGGAGGCCCATCCATAACGACTGAATGGCCACTGCCAGATTCACCCACAAAACTCATATGGTCTAGCCATTTTACTCTGGTGTTCATTTTTATTTCTCTTTTAATCTAATTTCAATTTCATCCATAAGTAAGCCGGAAATATTGGCCGAATATATCGTGTCTAATTCGCGGATACAGGTAGGACTAGTAACATTAATTTCAGTAAGGTAGTCTCCAATAACATCAAGACCTACGAATATCAACCCCATTTCTTTAAGTTTTGGTCCTACTGAATTGCATATCCCGTACTCTCTCTCTGTCAGATCTATTCCCTCGTAGCTTGCACCAGCTGCTAAATTACCTCTGCTTTCGCCTTTTGCAGGAATTCTTGCTAAGCCATGTGGAAATGGTTTTCCATTAATCACTAGTATTCTTTTATCACCATTTTTGAATTCTGGTAAAAAGCGTTGAGCCATTACGGTTTGAGTGCCATTTTTGGTAATTGTTTCTAGAATTACGCTTCTATTAGCATCACCATCCTGAATTTGAAACACCATTGAGCCACCCATGCCATCAAGCGGTTTCACAACGATTCGTTTTAATTCTGCATGGAATGCTTTGATTAATTCCATGTCTCTTGTAACCAGTGTTTCAGGAGAACAGTCAGGAAACCATGCGGTGAATAGCTTTTCATTAGCTGTGCGTATGCTGGAAGGTTTATTAATGACTAAACACCCCTTTTGTTCGGCGAGCTCCAGGATATACGTGGAATAAATATACTCCATATCAAATGGAGGATCTTTTCTCATCAAGATGCAAGATAGCTCATGTAACGGCTTTTTTTCGGATTCTTCCAATTGATACCAGGAATCGGGATTATCTACGATTTTTACTTTTGACATATTTGCAAAAGCAATGCCATTCTTAACATACAAATCATTCTGGGTAATATAGTAAATAACGTAACCCCTTCGCTGAGCTTCTAGCATCATTGCGAAAGTGCTATCTTTTTTGATTGTTATTGATTGTATAGGGTCCATGACAACCCCTAAGCTGATTTGTTTTTGCATAGATAAATGATGATTAATAGTAAAGACATCATTGTATGCTAAAAAAGAGACAAGCAAAAAAAAAGCGGACATAAAGTCCGCTTAAAGTTGCGAGGGAGTCGGTATAGAGCAAACCGCTAGATTTTACTCGTGAATGTGGTTGGTCTAAAAATCCCCTTTGATCAAGCCCAACTTTACCGTCTCACATGTACTCTGTTGTAATTCAATTCATTAAGGTTCATATAAATGTGTTAAATTATTACTTTTTTTCATTTTCGGATAGAATAATTTATTTTTGAACATTTTTTTGATTCAAAACGACACAGTAAATGGACGCAGTTGTGAAGAACAATAAGCAATCAGTGGAAGAAAAAGGGAAGCGAGATACAGAGCTATTAAAAAGAATAGCAAAAGGAGATCGTGACGCTTTTACAGAGTTATATATAAGCTATCAACCAAGGCTTATTAAATTTTGTAGCCGTATGTTGAAATATGATGTTGCATTGGCCGCTGATATAGCTGATGAAGCACTAATTGAAGTATGGCGCTCAGCAGGTAGCTTTTCTGGTCTATCGCAACCTTCGACCTGGATTCATTCGATTGCACGTTTTAGGATGATCGGTTATCTAAGGAAGAATAAAGAGTTACTGCAGGATGATGATTTTGAGCAATTAAATATAGAGGATACAGATCTATTACCAGAACAAGAAGTAATTATTTCAGAAAGAGATCAAGAGTTGGTCGATAATTTAGCGAAACTTAGTGAGAAACATAGGGAAGTCATAGAGCTCGTTTACTATCGTGAACTTTCAATAAAGGATATTTCGGTAATGCTAGATATTTCTGAAAATACCGTTAAGACTCGCATGTTTTATGCAAGAAAACATCTGAAATCACTTCTTTCTAACACAGATCTTTTAGAAAATACCAATGAATACTAATACTAATAAAATTCCGGAAAGGGCTTTACAGTTACTACCCTGGTTTGTAATTGGCCAGCTTTCTTCTGAAGATAAAGCTTACTTTGATGAAGTGCTGCTACGAAAATAGTGCGCTTGAATCTCTAGTAGAAGAAGAATATAAAGTTTTTAATCTAGTGACAGATAATAAATCTTTACTAAACTTATCAGCACTTGAGTCAACAGAATCAAGGTTAGAGAATGTTTTCAATCAGATTGACAACACATCCCTTGAAATACCTGTCAGCAATTCAATTAACAATCACCAAAGTTTTATAGGTAAAATTAAAAGTACGATTTCATCTTGGTTACCAACGACATTTGGAGTTACTGAATATGCCCGATTTGCAAGTGTAGCTCTATTAGTGATTTCACTATCAGTGCTTATGGCTTTTGTTGCTCCATTATTCACGGAAAAAAATGATTTCACGCCTGCTGCAGCAAAGTCAGAAATTGTTAATAATAAACAATCTACTACTATTTTACTTGTAGGGACAAATGGCTCACTAGATTCATTGCGATCACTACCTCAGCTTAAAGGTAAACTTAAGAAAGTTGAGTCTGTTCAGGGTAAAAAAGGGATGTATAAAATTAGCTTTAATAAAAAATTAAGTAATACACAAGTCAAAGAAGTATTATCATCTCTGTCTTCTAACAAAGAATTGATATGGTTTGCCGGTGAAGCATTTTAAATTATTTATATTAATTACTTCTGCTATTTACGTTTTAGCTATCGGCACAGTTCAAGCTGATGAATATGCTGTTGATGATGAAAATATAGAACCTTTGTATTTTGATTTCGTATATGAGCCCAAAGTCGTTAAAAAACCAGGTAGATCTAATTATATAAAAGACGAAGTTGTTTTATTGTATTCAACTGAAAATACTTCAAAAGTAAAAAGAATAACTCAAAAATATAATTTAAAACCAGCAAGCAGTACGGTCCTTGCATCTGTTAAAACTGGAATGTTAGTTGCTAAAACCAATGGGCAGAATCCATTAAACTTAAGTGCATCTATAAACAAGAAAGAAAAAAGTGTCAGTGCTGAGACTAATAATATTTTTAAACCAGCCTCAACTTCATTTAAAAATGCTTATTCCATGTATGATACTGGCGTAAGTTTTGTGCATAAAACTACAAAAGGTAAAGGAATTACCATATGCATGGTTGATACACCTATCGATATTTTCCACCCATCTTTATCTAATGCACTTATAGAAACCAAAGATTTATTCAAAGTTGACATAAAAAATAAAGAAGCATTGCTCCATGGAACTTCAGTTGCTGGAGTTCTAGTTAGCCAGAACCCACACATTGGTATAGCACCTAAAGCAAAACTCTATTCTATTGGGGCGTTCAAGGCTGAAATAAACCATCCTTCTTTGTTAAAAGGGTCTTCTGCTGATGTTGCTACGGCGATCGATGCATGTATTCAACATGATGTCGATGTTATTAATTTAAGCTTTACTGGTGGTAAAGATTCAATTGTAGAGAAAATGGTTAGGAAAGCCGTTACCAAAGGTATAGTGGTTGTTGCCGCTGCCGGAAATGGCGGTAATTGGGGTAGTACTATTTACCCAGTTCTGATTCCAGGAGTAATTGGTGCAACCGCAATTGATGAGAATAAAAAATTATTCAATATGGCTGATAAAGGCCGCTTTATAGATTACTCAGCACCAGGTGTAAATATATTAACTATTGCTCCAGATGGTAAGTATAAATTAGCTACTGGTACATCAATCTCTTCTGCTCATGTCACTGGCATTGTAGCACTCTTACTTTCTCAGAAAGGCAACAATAATCTTGACTCAGCTCTAACCAAAACAGCGGTTGACCTAGGTAAGCCGGGAAGAGATGAAGAGTACGGAGAAGGACTAATTAGCGCAAGTAAAGCCCTCGCCGTTCTTAATTCCCGTAAGCCTTAATAATTAACCCAGTCTTTTGGTTTTAGGAAGTGATCATAAAGCATCGCTTCATCTGAGTTCTCTTCAGGTTGCCAATTATATTTCCATTTAACTAATGGTGGCATCGACATCAAAATTGATTCAGTGCGCCCACCTGATTGTAAACCAAACAAAGTTCCACGATCATAAACTAGATTATATTCTACGTATCTGCCACGCCGGTAAAGTTGAAAGTCTCGTTCTTTTTCTCCATATTTCAGTTCTTTTCTGCGGGCAACTATGGGCCTGTAAGCTTTGATGTAACTGTCCCCAGTTGCTCTCATAAATTCAAAAGATTTTTCAAAGCTCCAATTATTTAAATCATCAAAGAATATTCCGCCAATCCCACGCTGTTCATCCCGATGTTTTAAATAAAAATAATCATCACACCATTTCTTATATTCATCGTAAACGTCATCTCCAAAAGGCTCGCAAGCCGTTTTGGCTGTTTTATGCCAATCTTTACAATCTTCATCGAACCCATAATATGGAGTAAGATCGTAACCTCCACCAAACCACCAAACTGGATCTTCACCTTCTTTTTCGGCAATAAAAAAACGGACGTTTGCATGAGAAGTAGGTACATATGGATTTTTAGGGTGAATCACTAGTGATACTCCCAACGCCTGAAAACTTCTTCCTGCTAATTCTGGCCTATGGGCAGTCGCAGATCCTGGCATTTTATCTCCTCTGACATCAGAAAAATTAACCCCTCCTTGTTCAATGATTGCGCCATCTACAAGTAACCTTGTTCTACCACCACCATGCATAACAGGTGAATTCGGGCTAGGTGTACGTGTCCAAGAGTCTTCTTCAAAATTACCTTTGCCGTCTTCTTCGGAAAGTTGGTCACAGATAGAATCCTGTAAAGCAAGTAGATAGTTTCTAACAGCATTTATATCTGGAGCTTGCATAATTATTACCTTTTCTGAACCTGTTTATTTTGTTGCTAATATGTAGTTAATGCGTTTATTCTACGATTGTTAAAGTCTTTTTATTCTTACCTACATTTTATATTAATTGGAATGGCCGTGTTTACTTTAACTTCGATGGTTTCCCTTTACTTTATCAACCCATATGATACTGAATCCAAAAATATTCGTCCTCGATTGTTTGGAATGGATATATATCGAATACCAATTAAATCAATGAAGCCTTACTGAATCCTGGGGATATCATTATCATTTCAAATAAAACTGACTTAGATACATCAACAAAAAGAAATGAGGTAGTTGTCTTCAATAGAACACTCAAAAAGAACTCGTACAGAATTATTTCTTTAATTAAACGAGTTCTAGCTATATCTGGAAACCGATTAAAAATAGATACTGGCTCAGTTTTTGTTATTGATAGTCCTATCCCTGAATCCTATATTACAAAAAGAATTAAGCCCTGCTCCTTGGTTACGCCTGAGTTGAGAATTCCAGAGGACAAGTTGTTTGTTCTTGGCGATAACAGAAACAATGGTGATGATAGTAGAATGTACGATTGGATTTCAATATCAGATGTAGTCGGTAAGGCGACAAATATTATTTACAATGTAAACGGAAAGTCAGGGGGTGAGATTAAATGAAAGGCGTTTTTATAACAGGAACTGATACTGACGTAGGCAAGACTTGGATAGGACAGAAAATAATTCAACGATTAATGAAAAAAGGTGTTTCTGTTGAACCTAGAAAGCCAGTAGAGTCAGGATGGCCAGAAGATATTACGCTTAGCGATGCTTGGAAGTTATCTCATGCTGCACATAAAGAAGATAAGCTTGATGTTATTTGTCCAAATCGTTTTATAGCAGCTATTTCACCTGATAGGGCGGCTAGAATGGAGGGCAAGTCACTTACTATAAAGCAGATATTCGAGCAATGTACTGATAATTTAAACTCTGAAAATGATTTTCTGTATGTAGAAGGGGCTGGAGGTTTTTATTCTCCACTTTGCGCTGATGGGTTAAATTCTGACTTGGCAAATGAACTTAAATTGCCAATTATCTTAGTCGTATCCAATCGCCTAGGCTGTATAAATCATACATTGCTTAGTATTGAAGCTATTGAAAAACAAGGTTTATCATTGCTAGGTGTTGTTTTAAACAATGCTACATATAGTAATTCTGTTAATCGTAGCATGAATAATTTTGAAGATCTGTCACAAAAAATTAAATACCCGATTATTTCGTTCGAAAATTCTTCAGAATCTATCAAACAAATTTGTCTCTGGTTAGATCTTTAACCATAAATTATTTACGTTTAGATTTTCGTCTTTTCTTTTTGCTAGTTTTCACACTTGAGAAATCTAAAGATCTAACCGTAGTTACACGAGTCAATATTTTGATAATTCCTTGATGCTTTAGATGACGCGCAAGACCAAGAGCTGTCTTACCATCTGAGTTTCTGATATCTGGATCAACACCCACTGAAAGGAAGTATTGCACTAACTGCCAATGGCCATAGCGTGCTGCAACATGAAGTGGAGTCCAATTCTTATCTGTTTTTTGACCAGGTTTCAGGCCGTATTTAACAAGTACTTTTGCTACATCAATGAGACCATTTGCGCTTGCTATATGAAGCAAAGTAACCCCTCTTGCGCCTTTTTCATTTACGTCTGCACCGTTATCAATCAGTTTAACAACCATTGATGCCCAGCCTCTTGAGACGGCTATACCAAGTGGGGTTTCACCATTGGGGCTTTTATGAGTAGGCGAAGTGCCAGCTTTTATGAGTTGCTTGGCTCGTTGAGTGTTACCCGCTTTAAGCGCATCATATAATTCAATTTCAAGGACTGGATTAGATGGCGGTCTTTTTCTTCTTGGCTTTTGTGGAAATTTCTTTATGTCTGATTTTTCAGTTGTCTTTATTACTGATTTAGATGAGTTTAATTTCCCTGAGCTAGAAATTAATAACATCAATACTTCATCGGACAGAGGTTGTCCGTTGACATCAAGTAAAACAGTTTGTTTTGCTATTGCGCTACAACTAAGGGCGACACCACAAAGAATTAAAAATGCACTATTAATCATAGTAGACAAACTTTTGTGCTTATTCATAA
>CAVXCT010000008.1:0-105109 GCA_963760355.1 uncultured Gammaproteobacteria bacterium
TTAGCGGGTTTTTATTGCAACTGCGCCTTACCCTTCGGGTCTGTTTTTTGTAAAAAGCATTTGTTTCGCTTCGCTCAGCTCGTTTAGTTGTTTGAAACATTAAACTCGGTGATTGGCTTTAGCAAAAGTGTTTTTTAATCATTCTATATGATGAACACGCCCTAAGGGTGTTCTTCACTGATCTTCGGCTTAGCGGGTTTTTCAACTATGACTATGCTTTTGGAATTGCCAGCACTAACGTCTAAGTAACGCCAACCAGCGCCAGATACTCAAGATACTGGTCAAAGAAGCGGCGATATAGGTAAACGCCGCAGCTTTTAATATCGAATTAACCGCGGCATGATCTTGTTCACGAATATAGCCTTCTTTAAGTATCGGCATGGCTTTGCCAAAACTGGCATCCCATTCAACCGGTAAAGTCACTAAGTGCACTACTGAAGAACCAGCAATACTGAGTAGCCCTGTCGCAAAAAATACAATACCGGCTAATGGGCTTCGTGTGGCAATTACTACAATCGGCATAATCATCATTATTACAGAACCAAACTTTTGTAATTTTATCGATGATTTGACCAACGTTGTGCGCAACGCTAATTTGGTTTCACCCTGGTGATCTTGAATTGCGTGACCTACTTCATGAGCTGCCACTGCAACAGCCGTTAATGACTTTTGGTGGTAATTACCTGGTGACAACCTGACCATTTTAGTTTCGGGGTCGTAATGATCATTACCTTCTTCAGTGACCTCTACACCCACATGTGACATCTCAAAACGTTTTAGTAGATGTTCAGCTAGTTCACCACCTGTGCCATCGATATGATCTTGCTCTTTAGAATAGCGTTTAAATATATGTTTCGCCCACCACTGTGGAACGAAGATAATGAATACAATAAACACTACTAAAATAAGAATATGCATTGTTTAATTGTACATGCAAGAGATTGATTACTTAAACAAATTATATTAAAGCCACCCCCCTACTTTTAGGGCATTTTTATTATAAGTTACAGCATTAGCTGTGAATGTATTGTTCTAGTTGGTCAATAAGTGCCTCTTGTTCAGCGATGACTTCCTTGACCAAGTCGCCAATAGAAATAATACCTATCAAAGCATTATTTGAATCTACCACTGGTAAATGGCGAATACGTTTTTCAGTCATGATCGCCATGCCTTCAGTCACTGTGTTTTTGGGTTCGATCACTGAGACTCCGGAAGACATCACTTCCTGAACCGTTGTCTTCGCAGTATCTAAATCTTGTAGTAATACTCTTCGGGTGAAGTCCTGCTCAGTAATTACACCTTTTATATCATCTTCTTGTAAGACAATTAACGCACCACACTTCATCTTTGCCATTTTTTTAACAGCATCGATGACGCATGTATCGGGAGTAGTCACATAAACCTGGCTACCTTTAGCCGCCAGAATTTGCTTAATCGTTTTCATCAGACATCCTATGCTATTGTTATGAAATGCATGAAATTAATGGGTACTACATCATTAACATAGTACAGAAAAGTTACTTTTTCACTTATCTTAAACTTTCTAATTGCAAAAACTAAAAACCCGGGCAGTTTATTGATATTTCATTCACAATAAACTGCCCGGGTTTTTCTAAAGAAAAATTAGCTTAAGTTTTAACTAAATTCTCTTTTGCGCTAAAGGATTGGAAATGTCTTTGCTCCTGCATTTCTTTGATGCAGTCTTTGAACTGATCATGTTTTAATTCAAGCTCGCGGATTTCTTGTCGTTTAGCCTGTTTGTTTTCTTCTATTTTCTTTAGAGCTTCTTGTTTTAATGACTGTTGTTCTTCAAGTTCTCTTAATTCACGCTGCCTAACGACTTCAATTTCGGTTTTATTTTGCCCTAAATCTTTTAACTCTTTTCTAACGGCCTGTAGTTCATCTTTACGCAACTGTTGTTGTTGCTCAAGTAAGCTTAACTCGTTTTGCTTCTCTTTTTGCACACCTGCCTTGTGCTGATCCAACTTTTGTTGGCGTTGCGCTTCTAAATCACTTTGTTCAATCTTGATATTTTTTTGTTCAGAGATACTTTCCAAGTCCTTGTTCTTATCCTCTTTCTGTGACTCTAGATCAGCGATATCTTGTTCGACTAAGGCTACTTGATCTTTTAGTTTTTGCAGGTCGTTCTGGCGTAGATCAAGATGCTTATCTAACTGTTTGATATCGTTAATCTTAAGTTCTGTTTGCTCATCTAGTTGGGCAATTTGCTGCTTTTTGAAAATATCACTTTCTTCTTTCTTTTTTTCCAGCTTTTTATCAACCATCTCTAACTGATCGAGTTCTTGCATCTTACGGTAAGCTTGTTGATCAAGCTTGGCTAATTCTTTTTCCTTAAGGTTTTTCAGCTCTAACTTTTTAGTTTCTAACTCATTATACTCACGTTGATCTATCTCCATTTCCTCATGCTTAAGTAAATAATACTGTTCAAGTTGCTGGATGCTTTGCTGCGTCAATTTATGACGTTCATTGAATTGGTTTAATTCTAATTGGGTTAATTCAATTTCCTGCTCGATTTGTTTGATATCTTGTTGCTTTAAAATCTGTCTTTGGTGGAAAGGATCAGAACTATTCGTTGATATGATCTCTTCAACCGGAGCAGTTTCGCTTTGTTTTATATCTGCTATTGGCTGTTCGGCCTGGATTTCCATGACAGCAACTTTAGTCATTTCTTCTATTGAATCAACGTTTGATTTTTCTTGTTCATCCTGAAAATCAATCGGCATTTCTAAATCCACTTTTAATTCTTCAATTTCTTGTTTTTCTGCGCTTTTATCTATTGAGTTGTTTTCTTCTACTATTACTTCATTCACGGTGTTAGCTTCTTCTTGTTCTTTAGGATCTTCAGGATTGACAACTTCATCTGCTAGTTTCTCTTCAAAATCAGCAACGATCATGTCATCTAACTCTGCATGAACGTCTTCCAGAAGCTTTTGATATGAATTAGATTGCAACTCTAAATCATTAAATCTCTCAATTAATTCAGCACGCGTCTTAGGGTTATACATACGCATCGACTCATAATAAAGAACACTATAAGCCTTATGAAAGTTTAACGTGTATTTCATTAACTTCTTCGTACCAGCTGAAGTTTCTTAGCATAGTTCCATTAGAGTTAAACCAAAGGTCAAACTCACAGTCATTACAATTCAGAGGAGCTTGCGCATTTTCTAAATTCAATCCATCAATGAGAATCTGCCCATGTTTAATCCAGATTTCATGTGATTCACGCGCATTTTTGATAATACTGATGACTTTTTCTTTATTCATTGTTAGCCCGACAACTCGATTATTTTTATTAAAATTATGTTTCGATTAGGAATATGTCTATATTAATGCAGTATTCCTCTATTATCAAAACGAATAGATTAGCGGTATAAAAGGCTACTAGATAAATTTACATATTGTAAAAAATAGAAAAATAATTTTAAAACTTCTAATGCAAAAGCCTGATTCAACGACTACCATAGCGTATCTTTTAATCTAGAAATAATACTTGTGGCAGACAAACCCAAAATGAATCCCCAGCAGCAGCAAGCTGTTGAACATATTGGCTCCCCTCTTTTAGTTTTAGCAGGAGCTGGCACAGGTAAAACTCGAGTAATCACACAAAAAGTAGCCTGGTTAATTCGCAGCGCTAAAATTGATGCCAAAAATATAGCCGCTATCACATTTACCAATAAAGCTGCTCGTGAGATGAAACAGCGTGTAGCAGAAATTCTCACCGCTGAAGAAAGTAAAGGACTAACTGTGTCAACATTTCACACACTTGGACTTGATATAATTCGCAAAGAGTATAAAGCCTTAGGGTACAAACCAGGATTTACTATATTCGATGCCCAGGACAGCTCGACCATCATCAAAGAACTCACCATGAATGAAGTCGTTAGTGATGACCAAGGTGAAGACAATGATGATGCACGCTGGATAATTTCACGCTGGAAAAATGACTTCTTATCACCTGATAAGGCATTTGAAGTCGCAACATCATCCCATGAAATCCATACAGCCAAACTCTATAGAAGTTACCAACGACAGTTGAAAGCATATAATGCCATAGATTTTGATGATCTGATTCTACTGCCTCTTCAACTGTTCAAAGAACAACCCGAAATTTTAAAAAAATGGCAAAATAAATTACGCTATCTACTCGTCGATGAATATCAAGATACCAATATTTGCCAATATGAACTGGTCAAGCTTATTGCAGGATTACGCAAAGAATTAACGGTTGTAGGCGATGACGACCAATCTATTTACGCCTGGCGTGGCGCAAAACCGGAAAATATTGCCCAATTACAAGAAGATTATCCTACCTTAAAAGTTGTTAAACTCGAACAAAACTATCGTTCAACTGCGTTAATTCTCGACAGCGCAAACGCCTTGATTGCAAATAATGATCACTTGTTTGATAAGAAGTTATGGAGCAGTTTAGGTGAAGGAGAAAAAATAAGAATCATCCCCTGTAAAAACCCTGAACATGAAATCGAAACTGTGATTGGTGAGATCATGAAGTATACCTTTCGTGATCATGCAAAATATCAGGATATGGCCATTCTATATCGCAGTAACTACCAAAGCCGCTTATTTGAGAAATATCTGAGAAGCAATAATATCGCTTATAAAATAAGTGGGGGTAAATCCTTTTTCGAGCGTGCTGAAGTTAAAGACATTCTTGCTTACCTGCGCTTGTTGGTAAACACTTCAGATGATGCTGCTTTTTTGCGTGTTATTAATACACCGAAAAGATCAATCGGCGCTAGCACTTTGGAAAAATTGGGTAACTACGCAAATGAACGTCATATCAGTCTATTTACCGCAAGTCAGGAAATGGGTTTTGCACAACGCGTATCGCAAAAAGCTCATGCAAGAGTCAAAAGCTTTATATTCTGGATCAATCAACTCATTCAACAAAGTCATGAAACCTCACCTCAAGAAATTGTAGAAAGAATTGTCACTGAAACTGCCTACGAAGATTGGTTACTAAATATATCAGCTTCTGAAAAACAGGTAGAACAACGTATGGCCAACGTTAATGAGATTATCGACTGGACCAGACGATTATTTGAGGATGGTGAAGGTAAAGAAACTTTAGGTGAGATCATTGCTCATATGAGTCTTATGGATCTACTTGAAAGGAATCAGGAAGAAGAGGAAGAAAATGCAATAAGTCTTATGACAATGCACACTGCTAAAGGATTAGAATTTCCCTATGTTTTTTTGATTGGTGCAGAAGAAGAAATTTTACCGCATGCGAACAGCATGGAAGACGATGGACTTGAAGAGGAGCGTCGCTTAGCTTACGTGGGTATCACTCGCGCCAAAAAACAGCTTTGTATTACATACGCCAAAGTACGCAATAAATTTGGTGAACGAATCAGTTGTGAGCCCAGCCGTTTCCTGGAAGAATTACCCGATAGTAACATCGAGTGGGCAGACCGCGTTGATGTATCACCAGAAAAAATGCAGGAAACAGCACAGTCTTATATTTCGAACTTACAAGCTATGCTAGATGACTGATAAATAATAAATCGACAAAAGGCAACTCATAAATAAAGTACACCCCACTACTTTAGGAACGTTTTTATTCATTTTTGGATTTAAAGAAATCCTTTTTCAAATGATTATTCTCGAAACGTATTCCCACAAAAGCGGCAACGTAGAAAACGTATATCAGGTAGACTAGACACTTCTTGAGAGGGTTTTAGTTTAATCACATTTTGACTACCGCAATTTGGGCAATCTCCCTTGTTATGTGCAGGAATATTTGGCAAGTCTACCTTGGAATCGCTCACACTTTGTCTTTCAGCTGGTTTTTCTTCTGTTGAAAGTAAGGATGCCGTAGCCACACTTTCGTCAGCATCTATAGGAGGCAAACGATTATCATGCTCTGCAATTAAACGCTGGCATTGTTTTCTAAAAGGTTTTAACAGACCAACTTTATCAAATTCTTTTCTGAATTGATTGAGTAATTCTTTCGTTGGTAACTTGGGCTGAAAATCAGGTTGCATAAAACTAAATAAGAATAGCTGATGTTTTGCCCAACGAAGCAAGCCATCATCATCTAGACAAAGTACCTCTTGAAGTGCGACCAAGCGCAATAAAATTAACTGTTCATTAGCGGATAAGTTAACCATTTTTTTTGTTTCAAAAAACTTCTTGAAGCGAACCCAGGGTAAACTGCTGGAGAATAAAGCAATGGTACTTATAAAGTGTGGGTCCGGTGCAACGTATGAACCTCCTTTTCCCATTTCTTCTGCAACATATAAGTTCACACTGACTCCTTGTGTTAAATAATTCTAAAAAAACATAACTGCATCATTTGATCTAGACAGAATAATTAAATCAAAATCTGACTGATACAAAGTAATGTGGCTTGGTCTATATCAGCGGATAAACGGTAGTTGTTTAATTGAACCATTTTTGCAGGAACAAATGTTGTATATTCTTTGATCAACACTATAAGCAATCGTTTCCACACTCATAACAATTATTTACTTTCATTATTTGAAATTGTGGCAAAAAAGGGGGAGTTGAGAACAAAATTTTTGCTGAATTGGACATCATTCAATCTGGATATAGGTAACGTTTTATAGGTTCTAGATTCACTTAAATAATGAGATAATTTAATCACAAAATAACACGTATAAATGAGTTTAGGTTTTTATTGAAACGTATGGCCTCTTTACCTATCATTGTGCGCCTATGTTCTATAGTTTAACTCTCCTACATTGCGTCTAAGCAAAATAAAAATTGCCGGCTTCAAATCCTTTGTTGACCCTACAACAATAGACCTGCGGAGCAATCTTACTGGTATTGTTGGGCCGAATGGGTGTGGCAAATCTAACATCATAGATGCAGTTCGCTGGGTCATGGGTGAAAGCTCCGCAAAGCATCTTCGTGGTGCATCGATGGATGATGTCATTTTTAATGGATCATCCTCACGAAAACCCATTGGTCAGGCGTCCATAGAACTGTTGTTTGATAACTCTGATTCTACCTTAGGTGGAGAGTACTCAAAATTTTCTGAAATAGGCATAAAGCGTCTGATTTCCAGGGATGGTCAATCAAAATACTTCCTTAATGGAACACATTGCCGTCGACGTGATATTACTGATATCTTTTTAGGAACAGGCCTTGGACCAAGAAGTTATGCCATTATTGAACAAGGTATGATTTCTCGTTTGATTGAGGCAAAACCTGAAGAACTTAGAAATACTTTGGAGGAAGCTGCGGGTATTTCTAAATATAAGGATAGACGCCGGGAAACAGAACGTCGTATTAAAAATACCCGGGAAAACCTGGATCGTTTGAGTGATTTAAGAGAAGAATTAGAAAAACAGTTATCACATTTAAATCGTCAAGCTAAAGCTGCTGAAAAATTTAAAGCATTTAAACAAGAAGAACGTCGCATAACAGCAGAGTTAATCCTGTTACGCTTAAACACAGTGAAACAGGATATTATTTCAAGACAAGATATTATCAACGAAAAAGCCACATCTCATCAGGCGCAACTCTCCGAACAACGTTCACTAGAAAACCAGATTGAGACTAAACGCTCTGAACACACCGAAGCAAATGATAATTTTAATACTGTTCAAGCCAATTATTATCAGATTGGCTCTGAAATTTCTCGCTTAGAACAAACCATACAACATCAAAAAGAACTCGCTGAAAGACATCAACGTGAATTAAATCAAGTGGATAGCGAGATTGATGCAGCTAATCTACATGCAGTAGAAGATCGTAAGCAATTTGAACTTTCACAACAAGAATTAGCAAAACTAGAACCAAAATTAGTTGAAGAACAAGACAAATTAACTAAATCGTCTGAAGCACTTAGCATAGCTGAATCCAGGCTCTCAGAATGGCAAACAAACTGGAATTCCTTACAGCAGAAAATCGCAGAACCAGCTCAGCAAGCACAGGTTGAACGAGCGCGTATGGAGCAGCTAGAAAACCAGTTGCAGCAAATAGCCAGCCGTTTGCTTAAACTCAATACTGATAAAGGTATCTTTAATACAGATTCACACAAAGAAGAACTCGCTAAACAGCTTGAACTACTTACTGAGACCAAACAGAAAACAAAACAGGTACAGGAAAAATTCAACCGCTGTAAGGATAACCTTTCTACAGCAACTCGAAAAGAGTAAAGTAATTCAGAACGAATTACAGGAGTCACGTTCGGAACTGCAGGGCTTAAATGGCAAGTTATCATCTCTTGAAGTTTTACAACGCGCGGGGTTAGGAAAAGACAGTAAAGATAAATCCGCTAACAGACTCAAGAACTGGTTAGCAGAAAATAACCTTGCTGATGTTTCACCATTAGCAGAAATCATCAGTATTGAATCAGGCTGGGAAAAGGCACTCGAAGTCGTACTGGGTGATCTTCTTCAATCAAAACCCATTGAATCACAACACCAATTAAGAAAATTGATGGGAAATGTCCCTGATGTTTCCGCTTCATTCATCATTAAAAGTAATAATGACACCCCCCCACTTTTAGGCAGTTTTTCAGGCACATTAGCTGAGAAAGTATCAAAGCCCGATTATCTACACCAATTATTAACAAACTTTAAATGCACTGATTCACTAAGTGATGCAATTTCCCAACAATATTCGCTAAAAGCTGGTGAAGTTTTTATTACTAAAGATGGAGTCCTATTAGGATCTAATTGGTTAAAAACTCAAGCTAAAGAATCAGCAAATAAACACGATGGTGTCCTCGAAAGACAACAGCAAATTGATGAAACACTACTCAAATTAAAACGGTTAAAGAACAACTTTCTAGCTATGAAGAGTCTCTGGAAAACGGACAGCAGCAAATAAAGACCCTAGAACAACAGCAGTCTGATTTGCAAACACGTTTAAATGAATTACACCGCGAAGAATCACAAGCACAGTCTGTTATTTACGCCAGTGAAAACCGCATCAAACAAACAGAGACTAATCAGCAACGAGTACTCGATGAAGCGACTGAATTGGAAATTCAACAAACGAAAAACCAGCAATCGCATCAAAGTGCAACTCATTTACGCAATCAGTCGCTTAGCTTACTTGAAACCCTAGAATCTGAAAAAATTGATATTGACGGTAAAGACTCACCTTTAATTGAAGAAGTAACTTTACTGAAAGAGCAAACCAGACAACTCAGTAACCATGTACAACAAACGCAGATTAAAGTTGAAAGTTTTAAATCTACCCAAATCAGTGCACAGCAACAGCTAAACCGTCTCGAAGAACGTTTAAGCTTATTACAACAACGTAAAATCCAGTTAATCGAACAGGATAATGCTGTAGATAACGATTCTGCGGAAAATACAGCCAAGCAGCTAGAACAACTATTAGAGAAACGCAAACAAGTCGAAACAGAATTAGCCAAAGCCAGAGATGCCTTACAACAAATCGATAACACAGTCAGAGAACTCGAACAAAGTCGTCATAAAGCAGAACAGGAAGTAGATCGCTTCAGAACACTGCTCGAAAACCTTAAAATGGAATGGCAAGAAGTCAGTGTTCGCGAGCAAACTTTGCAAGAGCAGTTTGATGAAACCGAGTTTAATGCAGAATCACTCTCTCATGAAATGGATGAAAGTGTAACGCTTAACTCGCATAAGAACTTATTGGAAAGCATACAGACTAAAGTAGCCAGACTCGGAGCTATCAACTTAGCAGCAATTGAAGAATATAAAACCCAGAGCGAGCGCAAAGTCTATCTCGATAATCAAGATGCTGATCTAATGGAAGCACTTGAAACACTTGAAGGTGCTATTGCTAAAATAGATCGCGATACCAAAAGCCGCTTTAAGGAAACTTTTGAAAAGGTAAATTCTCGTATTCAAGATATGTTCCCGCAGTTGTTTGGTGGAGGTAAAGCTCATCTTGAAATGACAGGTGATGACTTGTTAACCACGGGCATTGCAATAATGGCGCAACCACCGGGAAAACGAATTTCGAGTATACATTTAATGTCGGGTGGTGAGAAAGCGTTGACTGCAGTCGCCATGGTATTTGCCATCTTTGAGTTAAACCCAGCTCCGTTCTGTATGCTTGATGAAGTTGATGCACCGCTAGATGAAGCGAACGTGGGAAGATTCTGTCAATTGGTGAAAAAAATGTCAGACAGAGTACAGTTTATTTTTATTACTCATAACAAAACAACCATGGAACTTGCAGAGAATCTGGTAGGTGTCACAATGCGTGAACCAGGCATTTCAAGACTCGTTACTGTCGATGTAAATGAAGCTTCGCGTATGGTGGAAGAATAAAATCAAAATGAATAAAAGATTAATCAAGAGTAACCGATGAATATAACCAGTATTTTAATAACCATTGTGGGAATCATTTTTATTATTGCACTTTACTTAATGAGTCGCATTACTCAAAGTAAATTGCCCAACAAGGATGTATCGCTGTTACCCGATATCAAAGATGAAAATGGCGATACCTTCACCTCTATTCTGGATGACATTCCTGCAAGAGATGGAATCAAAGCATCTCGGAAGACAGCACCAGTTCAAGAAACAGTTTCCACTTCTGTTGCTGATCAAAGTATTGCCCAAAATACTTTAGTCAGCTCAGAAACTAAGCCGCAACCCATTAAACAACAAATCGTGCTGTTTATTTCGGCTCAAGATGAAAATGGCCTTGATGGAAATATCATTGCTACAGCTTTGGCTAAGAATGGTTTGCAGTTAGGTGAAAATGATATTTATCATTATTTTGATAAGAGTTTAGATAGCAAAAGCATTTTTAGGATTGCAAATGGCGTTGATCCCTGGACATTAACAAGCCAGGATTTAACTGACAAAAAACTTGCTGGGTTATCTGTTGTTATGCTCCCAAATAGCAATATTAATGGAAAAACAACTGTTTCTATCCTATTAAACACCGTTGAAAGTCTAGCCAATGACATCAATGGTGTATTAAAAAACGAGCAACAACAATTACTTACCCAACAAGATAAAGATTTATTATTAACATAAATAAAATTTAATATTTTTTATTACCGCTCATCTGGGGTTAAGCTTAGATAACTATAATGATACCTATACACTCATAATGTATATCAAGATAAGGTCAGTTAATGATTCTTGTTTTATAAAAATATAATAGCTTTTAATAAACAATAACAATAAGAACTGCTAACAGGGGAAGGTAGTAATATGAGATACAATGATCAAACGTTGAATCCAGACTTGGATGACGCAGAAGTAATTCCAAATCTGGAAGATGTCAGCGACGATGATAAATCAGGCAAAAAAGTCAAAGCACACATTGTGCGTAGAAACATTGAAGACTACCTAGAGCGAAAAGCACTTGAGCGTAGTCTTAAAGAAGTATTTGACGACGATTATTTGCTGGATTAAGTCTAGTTTCTTGTAAATTTTTAAATTACTTTTCTTACAAGAAGAAAACGGTAATACTTAACTATCTTATGGTTTTTTTCTGCTAAGTAAAATAAAAAAACGAATGAATGTTTGGATATTTATATCCAGGAGTAAACTATAATATCCCTAAATATATTTTTGGGAAATCTATATGCCTTCCGATATATCCTTGTCGGATATTTTTGCTTTATTACTTTTTATACTATGCTGGTTCAGCATAAACTGGATAAGTAATCACTACAAAAGCAAAGATAAAAACACACTCTACAGCTTATCAATGAGTTACCGAAATCAGTGGATGCTGAATCTTCTGGAACGGGATAACCGTATCTCGGATGTGGCCCTGGTTGGTCATTTAATGCGAAGCTCTTCATTTTTTGCATCAACTAGCTTACTGGTATTAGCCAGTTTAATTGCCGTTTTTGGTGTGATTGATAAAGCGATGAAAGTGATAGATGACCTGCCGCTTGCCATGCATGTTTCTGCACCGTTTTGGAAACTTAAATTATTACTGATTATTCTGATTTTTATATTCGTTTTTTTCAAACTGGCCTGGTCTATCAGACAATACAACTATACCGTTATCATGATTGGCGCAGCACCCAATGTTTTTGATAACGATGAACAAATATACTCATACGCCAACAACCTAGGTACGGTAATTAACCGTGCCAGTAGTCACTATGTTGATGGCATGAGGGGATTTGAATACGCCCTAGCTGCCCTCGCCTGGTTTATCCATCCATTCGTTTTTGTTACGGCAACTTTATTGGTCACAATCGTCATTTATCGACGTGAATTTTCTTCTAGAACCTTACATGCTATGGATCATCAATAGTTCACTATCCAGAATAAGTGGATAACCAAGAAAAAATTAATTAAATAATAAATGAAAAATAAACCTGTCAATAATGGGCTAAGTGTTTACTTTATTCTGTTATTACCCCCATTATTCTGGTCCGGTAATTTCGTTGTAGGTAGAGCGGTAGCCGATGCCCATGCGCCTTTGAGCCTGTCGTTTTCACGTTGGTTGCTGGCTTTGTCCCTTTTGCTACCCTTTATTATTAAGCCCTTATGGCAACAACGACATATCATCAAAGCACATTTTTGGGGTATAGCACTTCTCGCTGTTCTGAGTATTACTGGCTTCAATTCTATTGCTTATATTGCATTGCAATACACCACAGCAACGAATGCGACCTTACTTAATTCATTTATTCCCATATTTATACTTGTTATTTCAGGAGTTTTCTTTAAAGAAAACATTTCCATTAAACAAGTGTTAGGTGTCATTGTTTCGTTATTAGGTGTTATCGCAGTTATCACTCGACTTGATATCACTGTGATACAACAACTGACCATCAATAAAGGTGATCTGTGGATGCTTCTGGCAGCATTAGATTGGGCACTTTATTCAATTCTACTCAAATACCTACGGCCCAAAGAAATGTCAGCCATTGCATTTTTAGGCATACTTATACTGATTGGCTCAACAGTTTTGTGCCCAATTACATTATGGAATCCATTTAATGAGCCAGAGATTGTTTGGAATAGCACCATGATTAAAGCCGTTTTATATATTGCGATTTTCCCATCGATAGTTGCTTATCTCGCATGGATCTACGGTTTGAATAAAATTGGCGCAGCCAAAGGGGGACAATACATCCACCTTATGCCATTTTTTGGTGCCATTCTAGCAATCGTTTTTCTTGGAGAAACTATCCAGTTATTCCATCTAGTTGGAGGAGGCTGTATCGCACTAGGTCTATGGCTAAGTTTGTCTAAAGCTAGATAGACTAATAAATACAAAACCACCCCCCTACTTTCAGGCTGTTTTTGCAATCTTTAACCGATCTACTAGAATTTGCATATCCTTTGGCATATCTGCTTGCCAGGACATTTTCTCAGCTGTGTGTGGATGCATAATTGTTAAGCGAGTCGCATGTAATGCCTGACGATTCATTTTTTGCAATTGTTCGCGCAACGCTTCATCAATATTTGCAGGAACGCGGGATCGACCACCATAGACTCTATCACCTAAAATAGGCATGTGTTTCCATGCAAGATGAACGCGGATTTGATGCGTTCGACCCGTTTCCAGGTTGACTCTCAATAAGGTATGCTGCAATAGCTTCTGTTCAACTCGATAATGAGTAATCGCTGTTTTACCACCGCCATTAGTCAACACCGTCATCTTCTTTCTATCCTGTGGATGACGACCAATATTGGCTTCGATAGTGTCTCCTGCGATGACTTCTTTACAAACAAGCGCTAAATACTCTCTTTTTACATCTCGTTGTTGTAGCTGATTAACGAGTGCAGTATGAGTTTCTAATGTTTTTGCTACCATCATTAAACCAGTAGTGTCTTTATCTAATCGATGCACAATTCCCGCTCTGGGTAGATTCTCCTGGGAAGAATTATGAGCAAGCAAACCATTAACCAATGTTCCACTTTGATTGCCTGCACCTGGGTGCACAACTAGACCTGCAGGCTTATTAATAACCAGTAAATGATCGTCTTCATAGACGATGTCCAGTTTTATTGATTCGGGTAAATCATAGGTTTGCTGTTGCAATACAGGCGTGACAATAACTTCTTCTCCACCTACCACTTTATCTCGAACATTTGCAGTATTGTTATTAATACGAATGTCGCCAGATTTAATCCACTTCTGTAACTGACTGCGTGAAAATTGCGGGCATAATTCAGCCACTACACGGTCTAGCCTTTCCCCCAGGTACTCCTCGGGAATTGAAAATACTATCGCTTCATTATTTTCTATATTGTTTTCATAACTACTCATATTTACTACTATTTAGACCGCTTCTCTTTAAACAACTGTCAATTATAAGGTAATATTTCTTCAGGATGTTGTAATACTGTTCTAATAATTAAACTGCTGTATAATTGAGCAAAAAATAACAAGTGATAAATAAAACAAGCATAAAATAAACAAGGGCCTTTCATGAACACACTTAAACCTTCTATTAATCACAATAAATCCAGTTCGCTTTGGATGATAGCTGTGATGATATTTATTTCTGTAATGCTTAGCTCGTGCTCATCACAAAAGAAAAAGAGCATATCGGCCGAAAATTCAAATGCAACAGCACAACAATTATTCAAAGATGCCAGAATCTCGATGGATGGAAAAAATTACGAAGAAGCCATTAAAAAATACGAAGCCTTAGAAGCCAAGTATCCTTTGGGACGTTATGCACAACAGGCTTTATTAGAACAAGCATACGCCTATTATAAATACGATGAGCCTGATACAGCTTTAGATACTATCGACCGCTATATGCGTGTTTATCCAAGAAGCCCGCGTATGGATTATGCCTTGTATTTGCGTGGTCTGGTTAACTTTAGTCGAGGTGGAAGCATTATTGATAAAGTTTTCCCGCGTAATTTCTCTGACTTAGACGGAGTTCGCCAAAAAGAAGCGTTTAATGATTTCTCAACATTGATCACAAGACATAAAAATAGCCCTTATGCGGTTGATGCCAGAAAGCGAATGCACTATCTTAAAAATACATTAGGCGCATCAGAGGTTAATATTGCAAAATACTATATGAAACGTGGTGCTTATCTCGCAGCATTTAACCGTGCAGATTATGCAATCAAACATCATCAAGGCACTCCAGCGGTTATAGAAGCGTTACAGATTAAAGTGTGTGCATCCAGAAGACTTGGCAAGAAAGACTTGGCTGACGACACAATGAGGATCATAAAGTTAAATTTTCCGCAGAAAGTTAATTTTAGTTGTCTGAAATAAGTAACTAGTTAATCAATATAATGATAATAATCAATTTCTTAAAGATGAAAGCTCTTTCAATTTATAAATAGCTATCAACTAAAATTGCTAACGAATAGTTACTTATCTTATTTAGGTATAAGGTATTAACTTTATTTAAAAACTGTATACTTGCGCCCAAAATCATATAGCCAAGTAATCACACATGTTCAGCATAATTTCAAAACGTCCTGAAAGTCTTAAAAACGATTTACTCTCTGGACTTACTGTAGCACTCGCACTTGTCCCAGAAGCCGTCGCTTTCGCCATTCTTGCTCATTTACACCCTCTGACTGGTTTATATGCCGCTTTTACCATTGGTCTGATAGCGTCCATAGTTGGTGGACGGCCAGGCATGATTTCTGGGGCAACGGGTGCAATTGCTGTGGTTGTTGGAACATTGGTGCTACAGCATGGTGAAGAATACCTTTTTGCTGCAGTTATGATGATGGGGCTGATACAAATCAGTTTCGGCATTTTGAAAATGGGTAAGTTCATTAGACTCGTGCCTCACCCTGTATTCTTAGGTTTTGTAAACGGGCTCGCTCTGGTGATATTAATCGCGCAGTTTGAACATTTCAAAATACCAGGACCTAACGGAGCTCACGAATGGATTTCAGGTTCTGCCCTTTATATTATGATTGCACTGATAGTGCTTACTATGGTGATTATTCAAGTATTACCACGCTATACTAAAGCTATCCCATCGACCTTGGCGGCTATTATAGTTGGTACTTTGTTAGTCATTGGGTTTAATCTTGATACTCGAACTGTGCTAGATATGGCATCCATAAAAGGTGTTTTCCCACCATTCCATTTGCCGGAAGTTGATCTATCCTGGGAAGCATTTAAGATTGTTTTCCCTTATGCGATAGTTATGGCACTCGTAGGATTGATAGAAAGTTTATTGACCTTAAACCTGGTTGATGAGTTGACGGAAACTACCGGTCACCCTAATCGTGAATGTATCGGTCAAGGTGTTGCAAACACAGTAACTGGCATGTTCAGCGGTATGGGTGGTTGCGCCATGGTTGGTCAAAGTATTATCAATATCAAGTCTGGTGGTAGAAGCCGCCTCTCTGGTATATCTGCCTCCATATTTCTTCTAATTTTTATTCTTTATGCTTCATCTTTAATTGAAGCGATCCCTATTGCTGTTCTCGTTGGTGTTATGTTTATGGTGGTTATCGGCACATTCGAATGGGGAAGTTTACGCTTACTGGGCAAAATTCCAATCACAGACTGGTTGATTATCGTAACAGTTACCGCAATAACAGTTGTTTCAGATAACTTAGCACTAGCTGTAATAATAGGTGTAATTCTCTCAGCATTGGTGTTCGCCTGGGAGCATGCAAAACACATCGAAGCTGAAACTCGACTTGATCGTATGGGTAACAAAGTATACGAGATTACGGGTCCTCTATTTTTTGCTTCAATCAGTAATTTTCAGGAAATATTCACACCTAGAAAAGATACCGACGATGTGGTTGTTGATTTCAAAAACTCTCGTATTGCAGATCATTCAGCAATCGAAGCAATTGATAAACTGGCAGATCGCTATGACCGAGCTGGTAAAAGACTCCACATAAAACACCTAAGCAAAGAATGTCGCCTTTTATTAAAAAAAGCAGGACCGTTAGTGGAAGTTAATGTTGTTGAAGATCCCGATTACCATGTAGCAGCAGATAATGTTGCAGATAAAATTAATTTAAAATGATGATAATGACACCCCCCTGCTTGTAGCGAGCTTTTATTGCGGCTGCGTCTTATCCTTCGAGTCTGCTTTTGTAAAAAGCATTAGTATCGCTTCGCTCAGCTCTTTTAGTTGTTTGAAACGATATACTCGATTATTAGCTTTAGCATTATCTGCTTTTTGTTCATATTAAATTAAAAACACACCCTTCGGGCATTCGTTACTGCCTTCCAAGTTGTCTTCACTGCCCAAAGGCCAGGCATTTTTTCATTTAATTGTAAAAGATATTAGGCGTGGTCAATTAGCCATTTCGGCAGCTGATTAATATCATCAATAAAACCCACAGGATCTTGCTTAAGTAAGCGCAGCAAGCCATGCACACCGTAGCTAACGGCAAAACCATCTACCTTAGCGTTCTTCGCCAATTGTAAATCGTATTCACTGTCACCGATCATTAGTGTTTTATTAGCCTGCGTATTGTAATCAACCAAAATTTCCTCAAGCATTTGCGGATGAGGCTTTGATCGTGTCTCGTCGGCGCAGCGTGTAATCGGGAAAAAATCATGCAACCCTGATTCCGATAGGCCTTTATCCAAACCACGACGGGACTTGCCTGTCGCCACAGCCAACTCATAACCCGTTTCTTTTAATGCTATAAGGACTTCTTCTACACCAGGAAACAAAGGACTAGGCGTTTTATCTTTAAACAAATAATGCTCACGATAGGTTTGAGAGGTATGTTGCACTTCCTTAGCTTTAAGAGCCGGATAAAGTGAATTCACAGCTTCCTCTAAACCCAAACCGATAATATCGCTGATTTGTTCATTTGTGCGCGGTTCCAGACCAAGCTCTGAAATTGCAGACTGCATACAGTTCACAATTTGCGCTTTAGAATCCATTAAAGTGCCATCCCAGTCGAACACCAGTAGTGAGTATTTATTCATTGTTTGTATATGATTATGTTGAAATTAGTTAAATATATTTAAGTTGTCGTATCACGGAAGATAATTCAGTCGGCAATTCAATTTTGCAATCGTATAGTTTGCCACTACTGCCAAGTCTAAAGTTAAGATGATACGCATGTAAGAATAAGCGCTTCAAACCAATTTCCTTTTTAGCCGCACGATTTGCAGAATAATCTCCATATTGCGAATCTCCCATTACCGGATTTCCGATATCGGCAAGCTGAGTTCTAATTTGATGCATGCGCCCCGTGAGGAGTTCAACCTCTAGCAAACTATGTTTTTCAAAGATATCTAATGGCCTGAAAATACTTTCAGATTCCTTGGCTCGAAACGAGTTTTTGTCATCCACCACTCGAACTTTTTGTTTGCTTCCCCGATTTCGCTGCAGATGATTTTTTATATGCTGCTTGCCTCCTTGCCATTTACCGAGGATTAAAGTTAGATAGAACTTATTGATTTTTTTCTGTTTGAGCAATTCATGTAATTCTAATAACACCCCCCTACTTTTAGCCAACATTAGAATACCACTGGTTTCTTTATCTAATCGATGCACCAATTCAACAAAAGGTAAATCTGGACGTAATTGTCTGAAGCTTTCTATCAAACCAAAACGAACCCCAGAACCACCGTGTACAGCTAAGCCAGAGGGTTTATTAATCAGGATGAGATCATCGTCTTCCAAAATGATTGATTCTGATAATGCGTTTAGAAATGATTTGGGCACAGTAGCCTGTTGTTCTTTTGCAGGTAAAAAAACCGGCGGAATTCGAACGATATCTTGATCCTGAAGTTTCAAGGTCGGTTTAGCACGTTTCTTATTAACCCTCACTTCACCTTTACGTAAAATACGATAAACATAGGAACGTGGTGTATCTTTTAGCTCTCTTAACAAAAAATTATCAATGCGTTGCCCATCGTGAGAAGCATCGATAGTAACGAACCTAACTTTATGCATTAGCACATTTTCTGGTAGCTGCTTTATTTTAATGTTATCAGAATCACTCTTAGCATTTGATTTTATTACGTTTTTAGTGCGTTTTTTAGAGTAGTCTTTCATTAGTTAGAGTTTACACAAGTGGAATTTATTAGTTGTAGAAAAACATCAAAATTGATAGAATTAATAACTGATTTTAATATGTTTTTTAAATCAAAATATTTTCTTATTCAAGATCATATATTAACTTGAATAAAACAACAGCGTTTATCTGGTCGAAATGACAAACAGATAAATAATTAAGGACACAGCTCCTTGCCAACTAAAACAATTTTTGAAGTTGTAAAAACAAATTGAAATCAACTTCAGAACTTACACATCATTATTTAAATATTTGTAATTATTTTGTAGAAACATTTGTAGTCATAATAATAACCTGAAGACAGGATTGGACTAAAATCCAAACAGGGATTCTCAAGAATTTACTTCTAAAGCTATAAAATACAATAGCTTATATAATTTTAGTGTGTACTTTAAAGTACATTTAAGATGCTTATCGTAGGTATCTTAAAGTGGTTTTTAGTGTAGATAGAAAACGTTTTTATAGTTAGTTAACGTAACAACACCTATCCTAATTGGCAATACGTGAGCTGTAGCATCGGTTAATCCCGATACAAAACAGGTAATGTACACCAATGAAAAGAATTCTAATAAACGCGACACAACAAGAAGAAATACGCGTTGCAATGGTCGATGGTCAATATCTATATGATCTAGACATCGAACATCCCTTCAGAGCACAAAAGAAAGCCAATATTTATAAAGGCATTATCACTCGTGTAGAACCAAGCCTTGAAGCAGCATTTGTCAATTACGGTGCTGAACGCCATGGCTTTTTACCCTTCAAAGAAATATCCCGTGAGTACTGGAATAAATCTAAAACCAAGAAAAACGATAAAAACAAAGGACGCCCATCAATTTCTGATGTCATTAAAGAAGGTCAGGAAGTTTTACTCCAGGTAGACAAAGAAGAGCGCGGCAATAAAGGTGCCGCTCTAACTACACAAATCAGTTTGGCGGGTCGCTATCTAGTACTTATGCCAAATAATCCTCGTGCTGGTGGCGTATCTCGTCGCATAGAAGGCGATGACAGAAATAAAATCCGTGAAATTCTTGATCAACTAGATCTAGATGATGGCATGGGAGCGATTGTACGTACAGCTGGTGTAGGCCGTGAGTTAGAAGAACTCACATGGGACATGGAGTATTTAAAAACACTTTGGGCAGCGATTAAAGACGCGCACGAGAAAACCAAAGCCCCTACTCTTCTTTACCAGGAAAGTAATGTCATTATAAGAACTTTACGAGACTACTTCCGTAAAGATGTCGGTGAAATCATTATTGATAATGAGCGTGTTTACCAACAGGCACATGACTTCATCAATGCAGTAATGCCTCATAACTTAAACAAACTAAAACACTACACAGATACAGTGCCTTTGTTCAGTCGTTACCAAGTTGAACATCAAATCGAATCGGCATTCCATCGTGAAGTCACTCTTCCTTCTGGTGGCGCAATCGTAATCGATCATACTGAAGCTCTGACATCTATTGATGTTAACTCTGCACGAGCGACCAAAGGTCGTAGCATTGAAGAAACAGCGCTTAATAATAACCTAGAGGCAGCCGATGAAGTTGCCAGGCAGTTACGTCTTCGTGACTTGGGTGGCTTAGTTGTAATCGATTTTATCGATATGCAACCTAATAAAAACCAACGTGCCGTTGAACGCCAACTACGAGATGCTTTAAAAGTAGATCGCGCCAGAGTTCAAATCTCACGCATTTCACGTTTCGGTTTACTCGAAATGTCTCGCCAAAGACTACGTCCGTCTTTAGGTGAATCAAGCCAGATTGTGTGTCCACGTTGCAGCGGTCAAGGTACCATTCGCGGCATTGAGTCTATGGCCCTATCTATTCTTCGACTTATGGAAGAAGAAGCGATGAAGGAAGGAACGGTTGAAGTAGTTGCGCAAACACCCGTTAAAGTTGCAACGTTCATTCTTAATGAAAAACGTAAAAGCCTGATTGAAAGTCAAGCGCGTCATAATCTACAACTAACTGTTTTACCGAATCCAGAATTAGACACCCCTCATTACGAGATCATTCGTCGTAAAGAAAGTGATGTAGAAGAGTCATCGGTTCAAAGCTACAAACAAATCACCAAACCAGAAATACAACCAGAAAGCACTAAAGAGACCACGCCACAGGCTGTTGAAACTGCAGTAGTTAGTAATGTAACACCTGCTAGTCCTGCACCATCACCTCAGGCTTTACAAGAAACGAAAAATCCTGGTGTAGTTACTCGAATATTCAGTGCATTATTTGGCAGCAAGAAAGTCGAGGAAGTTGAAGAAGCACCTAAAATACGCCAACGACCAGTAAAAAGAACACAACAGGCTCGAAATAACAGTAACAACCGTACCAGGAATGATAATTCACGTAATACTAATCGCTCGAGCAATAATCGTCGAAAACCTAATAGTAACCAGAATGCGAATAAGAAAAATCGCAATCCGAATGCTAAGGGGAACAATGCTAACCAGGGTACTAATAAGCAACAAAACACTCCTCAAGCAAACAATGCTCAAAGAAAGAATCAAAAGGACAATACTAAATCACAAGCTCCTAGGCAGGATAAACGCACTTATAATAAGCAAAGACAGAATCAGAAAAGTCATCCTGTAGAAACCGAAAATAAACAGAATAAGCCTACTGAAGTTGCTGCTAATCAAAGCAATCAACAAGCCCCTAAACAAGCAAGAGTAAAACAAGACAATAAGGCTCCTAGGCAAAACCGTAAGCCTCAAACTGAAAAAGCTAATGAAAATACTAAGCTGCAAGAAAAACAACAGGATCAATCTCCTATAGAGATTAAGATTCCTGCAACGCCAAAAGCCAGCAACAAATCTAATACGAGTAAAAGCTCTACTACTACAGAGTCGTCTAATTCCAAATCCAGTAAGGTTGAAGCTACTTCTGAGACAGTAAAAGATCCCACTGATAATAAAGCCAAAAAAACCCCTGCAGGAACTAAGGAAGAAACTATCAAAGCAGATAGTAATACGACGACAAAGTCATCTCAAGCTGTTGATGCCAAGCAAACTGAATCTAAAACCACAGAGGCTAAAGCAACAACCAAGAAGCCTGCTACTGCAAAGAAAAGAGCACCTGCTAAGAAAACCACTTCATCGAAAGCAGGTGCAACAGTTAAAGAAGCTGTGCCAGCTAAAGCATCCGCGCCAGCTAAAGATAACGCGCCAGCTAAAGAAAGCGCACCAGCAAAAGAAAGCTCAGTTGTGAACAACTCTATTGAAACAAAGTCACCTGAAAATTCTACAACTCCAAAGCCTGCGGCTAAAACAACATCGACGACAACTACTCGTCGTAAAACGACAGCAAGTAACGAGGTATCTGCTAATAAATCTGAAAACCCTACAACTCCTAAAGCAAAGTCTGGAGCAGTATCCAAGTCTTCTGCTGCTGTTAAACCAGCACCTAGAAAACGTGCGCCAGCTAGGACCAAGAAATCCGAAGGTGATTCTGCATCTAACAAAACTATAGCGGAGAAAGGTAATGAGGCTGCTAACAAGCCTGCAACTAAAACATCAACCACGACCACAACTACCAAGAAAAGAATATCATCTAATAAAAAAGTCGAAACTTCTGAGAAGCCTGTAGAAGTTGTGGTGAAAAAACCAGAGGCAAAATCACCCTCGCAAGAAGCTAGTGATTAATTTTTCTGGTAAATACTTTTGATACGGTTTGATAGAAGTACAAAAACATTTAGTTTTTGTGCTTTTTAATTTTTAGTATGCCAGGTTTATTTCAATATTAAACTGATATTTTTAAGCAATGCTAGACCTATAGATCATTTTTAACTATATGATCCAATAGTTCTTCCGATGCTGATTGCACCATATCAAAAACCTGTGTAAACCCATTTTCTCCACCGTAATATGGATCAGGCACATCATTATTTTCCCATGCTGAAGCAAACTCCATAAACAGATGTAAATTGGCTTTTCCTTCAGTTGTAGACCTACTACGAATTTCTTTTAGGTTTTCTAGATTTGATCTATCCATAGCAATTATATAATCGAAATTTACAAAATCTTCAGCGATCGCTTTTCTCGCTGTTTGTGTTGATAAATCTATTCCTTTACTCCGCGCAGTTGTCTGAGAACGAGAGTCAGGCTGTTCGCCAATGTGATATGCGTGAGTTCCTGCAGAATCTATATGAATTCTATCCTGAAGATTTTGTTGTTTAACCGTATGACGAAAAACACCTTCAGCAGTCGGGGAACGACAGATATTGCCCATACATACAAACAACACAGACACTTTATTCTGATTCATCTTTTTTGATTTCCTCTTCTGATAAAACGTCTGTTGTTTGGTTTTCCTGCTGGTCTACTAGCTTAGTATCTTTTATTATTTTGCTATCTTTTCCATGTCTGCGCTCCCAGAGCTTTCCTAAAACCCAGCCAGTGGGCTTATCTTCTCCCGTTAAAATAAACTCCAGCAGATTAATATTTTTAAGGCAATGAAGCATATAGTCACGAGCTTCAGTACTACCACAAATAAGGTAGCGATCACCTTCTTTTATAACTCGGTTTCCTTCAGGTAATAACACATTGCCATCACCTCTTCGCAAAAATAACGGTAGGGTTTTCTTTTGACTATTAAAAGACCCATCCTTAGTCATTTGTGTTCCGTATAAAATATCTGAAACCAGTAATTGTTGATTAAGTAACACTTGATATAAGGCGGGAGTTTGTTCGGCACTTACCGTTAACTCCCATAGTTCAGGTATATCATTCTCAACTACACCAATGATACTGCTGACTAATTCATTAGCGCGATCATTCTTAAAACGCGAAACAATACGTAAGAAATCACCCAGTAATGGCGTTTTTATCAAGGCGAAGATAGTATTGGATATAACGCTACCCCGTTGCATCACCATATCCAGATTAGCTGCTTCAAAAAGATGTGTATTTTTATCTTCATTCTGACGCGCCACCCTGAACAGGTCAGGATTTTCTTCCTGCGCTGTCATTAAAATTGAAAGATTATTGGCATCAATATTTGTACCAGCAATAATGCCAACAGCTTCCTTGATTCCTGCTTTGCGCAATGTAGCCGCTTCGGTTGCCCTACCCATAACCGTACCGGCAGGGAGATCCCGTACTGTCCGATCAGATTCAATAACCCGTAAATCTACATCTTCATCATCCAGATGTTCATACAGTGAATTCCCAAAACGTCCAAAACCAGAGATGATCCATAAGCCTGGTTCTAGTACTGGTGGCTCTTTCATTACCTGATGTGTAATCCCAGTCATCCAGTCAAACAAACAGTAAAGACTGGGTGAACGGATTGCTAACGCCAGTCGCGAGGCAAAGGTCTCGAATGGATTAATAACTTCATTTGCACCAAAGGACAAAATATTTGCCTCTGATTCGGGTGTTTCTGCACGTGCAATCAAACGTAAATCTGGGTTCAACAGTTGAGCCACAATAGCAACAGTCAGATTTACCGTATCATCATTGGCCAGTGTAACCATTCCCTGACACCAGGGGTGAGTAACACCTGCCATTTTCAGGTATTCAGATTGAGAAGCATCTGCACAAAGACCAAAAACAGGAGATTTGAAATCGTCTCCTTCCAGTTCGGTAATGCGAATTTCATCTATATCCATAACTACTGTCAGAATATGTATATTGGTTAATGATCGAGTAAGTTGAGTTCCTGTGTCTCCGTAACCACAGACGATAAAGAAAGGTTCGCGGATATTTCTTACACGTCTACGAAAACTATTTATCCTCATTTGCTGACGAAAAACAGTATCCTTAAAAATACTTAACAGCATACCAATACAATAGAGCCAGGCAGACTACGGTTGCATACATAGTGATCAAAGCCCAGAAGCGCTGAGTATCGGTAAATGCGTAGGGTATTTCACCAAAACCAATAGTGGTTGCCATAAAACTGACAAAGTAGAAGGCATGGAAAAATGACATTCTCCATGGAGCACCCTGATCATCGATGCCAGGGATCAGCACAAATCCTAATATTGATATAGCGTAGGCAGCAATCAATACAATAAGCGGCGAACGCAGCCTGACGAAACAAGAATATGGAATAAATCTAGACATGGTTCAACTTAATCAAGGCTGACAAGGAATCTATCTGCGTACTGTGATAGTTTCTGAAACTAATAAGACGACTGAAATTATATTAGCCAGTAAAGCTCCGCCAGAAAGGGATACTACCGTAGACAATGGATCACCACCGAGGGTGTATCCTACAACATGATCAGCGAACCCCCAGACCACCGCTGCAGCAATTAATTGCAAATCAGCAACCAGACTGGTGGCAAGGAAAACAGCACCAAGATGTGTACGATCTCCAACTTTCAAAATGGTTGAAATAAAGCTAACTACAATTGCAGCATATAGCTCGTAAATATTATGATGACCGGCATCGTCCATACCACCCAGAAAAAAACCAAAGTTAAGCGTCAGAGCCAACACAATAAAAAATGCAAAAATAACTTTTTCTGAATTCATAAGTGAGCCTTTTGAATAAAAGTAATATCAGTAGGTTGATTATAGTTAAAAAGACACCCCCCTACTTTTGGGCACTTTTTATAACTGCTTATTACAGTAAATTATTAATTACAAAATTAAGTCTTAGGTAAGGTAACGCCTTGTTGACCTTGGTATTTACCGCCACGGTCTTTGTAAGAGGTTTCGCATACTTCATCCGACTCAAAAAACAGCATTTGCGCCACACCTTCATTAGCGTAGATTTTTGCTGGTAATGGTGATGTATTGGAAAATTCCAGGGTTACATGACCTTCCCATTCAGGCTCTAGTGGTGTTACATTCACGATGATGCCACAACGCGCATAAGTAGACTTTCCCAGACACACCGTCAAGTACGCTTCTTGGAATTTTGAAAAATTCAACTGTACGAGCCAAAGCAAACGAATTTGGTGGAATAATACAAACGTCTGATTGAATATCGACAAAGCTATTTTCATCAAATGCCTTGGGATCAACAACCGCTGAGTTGATATTGGTAAATATCTTGAATTCATCAGCACATCGTACATCGTAACCGTAGCTGGACGTTCCATAAGAAACTATTTTCTGGTTATCTTTCTCACGTACCTGACCTGATTCGAACGGTTCGATCATGCCATGCTGTTCCGACATTCTGCGGATCCATTTATCAGACTTTATACTCATAAGTTTGCTACTTGACTTGGTTAATTTAAATTAATGATAATTTCGATGGCAATAAAAAACCCTATTATTGAATGGTAGTACTACCCGCACGATTAAATGGTATCTTAAACCAAGGCAAGTGGATTGATCCACCAAGATCATAATTCAAGACTTCTATTACGTAATAATCCTGGCAACATATTAACCATATTGCTAAAACTTAATTGTAATGGAATTTCTAATTTTTGACTTTGTTTTGCGCCGATATTGACTCGTTGTTCTTTAACGCCCTGTGCCACCTGAACACCATTTAAACGTAAGCCATAGTCAAGACCCAGACAATGGAATTGCAAAGTTGTTAGGATTCTGAATATCTAAAACAAAGGTAGCACTACCGCCACTTAAACTGAAATTACCCATTTGTACCTTGTGTACTTGAATGGTGGGTTGCTCTACCAGTCCTTTGATACCACTTGACGAACACGCAGAAAGAAATAAGGCGAATAAAATTAGAAGAACATTTAGACAATAAAAACTGGCTAGCCGAACAAAGTGAGACAACGTTGGAGTGTAGCGACGACGACCCGTAGGGTGAGGTTTTCACTGCATGATTAAAAAACCTCATAAAAGTGGGGGGGTGACTATTTTCTCATTATTCTGAAGGCCCTTTATCGTTAATAAAAAAATGATTAAAAATAGTTTAAATAAACGCTAAATATTCGCGTTATCTTAAAACAAAAATGCCCCATAAGAAACCTTATGAGGCATATCAAAACGACTTGCTATGAATACTGAAGTTTGCTGCTTCTGCTAGAACTTGTACGTTATGTATTTTGAATCACGATGTTCGGGAATTTAGTACTGTAATCTTTGCCCTTAGATGCTAGTTTGGCTGACATTTTACGCGAGATTTCTTTGTAAATTCGGTAATCTTGCCATCAGGATCTGCAACTACTGTTGGCTCTTCCTTCATCCGCTTGCTGACAAATTGTATAATCCAGAGGCAATGCACCCAGGTAATCAACATCTGACTCATCTGCCATACGTTTGCCGCCGCCTTCACCAAAGATATGCTCTGCATGACCACATTCGCTACAGATGTGAATACTCATATTCTCGACAACACCAAGCACAGGTACTTCTACTTTTTCAAACATTTTCAAACCTTTACGTGCATCAAGCAAAGCAATATCTTGAGGCGTAGTAACGATTACGGCACCACTGACTGGAATTTTCTGCGACAAAGTCAATTGTGTATCACCGGTTCCAGGAGGTAGGTCAACGATTAAGTAATCCAGTTCGCCCCAGTTTGTATCATTGAGCAATTGTTCAAGTGCCTGTGTAACCATAGGACCACGCCAGATCATTGGTGTATCTTCTTCTACCAGAAAACCAATCGACATCGCTTTGATATCATAATTGACCATTGGCTCTAAGGTTTTTCCATCTGGTGATTCAGGCTGACCAGAGATGCCCAGCATACGTGGCTGACTTGGGCCATATATATCAGCATCCAACATGCCTACTGATGCACCATCGGCAGCAAGTGCCAGTGCGATATTCACTGAAGTTGTTGATTTACCCACACCACCTTTGCCCGAAGCTACAGCGATAATATTTTTGATACCTTCAATGCGCTTAAGGCTCTTTTGTACTGAGTGAGCAGCTATTTTTTGTTCAACCGTCACTTCAGCTTTTGCAATACCCGATTCAGCTTCTAATTTAGCTTTAACTTCTTCAGCCAATTCATCTCGGTAACCTCCGGCTGGGTAGTTTTGCTCTAGACGAACAAAAACCGTATCACCTTTAATATCAACATCTTTTACAAGATTAGCGGCAACTAGATCTTTTTCAAGATAGCGTTCCTGAATACTTTGTAACACTGTATCTATTTGCTCGCGTGTAACTTCCGACATGTTTGTATCTCCTAAAACTGTCTGTTTTTATAACGTGTTTAACATTTACCAAAAATGTAAATATCATAAGTGGCGTGGATATTACACTAATTAGTTTAAGCTGAATATTAGTGTGGATTAATATCTTTTAATATAAGCGTAATATTAGGTAGCTTGCGATAAAATACAGTCTCCATCATTGGATATCTTGATATTAACAATCATAAAATACATATGAATTTTAAAACAATCAGAATTGCCATTCTTTTGCTTATCCTTGCCTATGTCGGATTTGATACTTTCTGGAGCAATCAACGCGCTACAGACTGGAAACGTTCATTACGCGTCGTTATCTATCCAATCAATGCTGATGGCAGCGAGGTGAGTGCGGACTATATCTCTCAACTGCAAGAATCCAGTTATGAGTCAATCAACGATACTCTTATCATATTAGGTCAAAACTATGGCAAGGAATTTTCCATTCCATTGAGTATAAAATTAGCGCCAGAGATAAAATCGCTTCCACCCAAGAATACCTTCTAACAGAAGTGGATTAGATGTATTGTGGTGGAGTATCAAACTGCGTTACTGGGCCTGGAAAGAAGATAATTACCTAGGCGCAAAACCTCAAATTCGTTCTTACGCCTTGTTTTATGATCCTGAGCAACATAAGGCGCTCAAACATTCTACTGGTTTACAAAAAGCTAAAATCGCTATCAACCATCTATTTGCGCATAAAAAATACAATGGACAAAATAATGTTGTCATTATGCATGAGCTTTTCCATACACTAGGTGCAACAGATAAATATGATCTACAATCTGGGTTACCCAGTCTATCCAGACGGTTATGCAGAACCTTCTCGCGAACCTTTGTATCCACAAACTCTGGCTGAAATTATGGGAGGACAAATTGCAGTATCCCAATCAGAAGTTAAAATGCCAGGATCTTAGACAAAGTAGTTATTGGCAGGAAAACAGCCAGAGAAATCGGCTGGATAGATTAATATCTATTAGTTATACACCATTACAAACAACAGGTTATACAATGTCATCAATATTAAAAGACTCAGAACTTCACCATCAAATGACTTCCTGGAGGCACTGGTTACATCAACATCCAGAACTGAGTTTTAATGAATTATTAACCAGTGATTACATCGCCTCTGTTTTGGAAGGACATGATATCGAGCATCATCGAGGACTTGCCAAGACCGGTATTGTTGCGACAGTAAAAGGTAAACAGGAAGGCGGCAGTATTGGCTTACGTGCAGATATGGACGCTTTGCCGATTCAGGAACTGAATGAGTTTGCACATAAATCACAACACGATGGAAAAATGCACGCCTGTGGCCACGATGGCCATAGCACCATGTTGCTCGGTGCCGCGGTTTACTTAAAACAACACAATGATTTTGCTGGGACCGTACATTTTATTTTTCAACCTGCCGAAGAAGGTGGTTGCGGCGGTAAGTTTATGGTCGAAGAAGGACTGTTTGAAAAATTCCCCTGTGATTCGGTTTATGGCATGCATAATTGGCCTGGACTTGCTGCAGGTAAATTTGCCGTACACGATACCAATGTAATGGCAGCAGTCGATGAAATCAATATCACCATAACGGGTAAAGGTGGTCATGCCGCCATGCCGGATCAAGTAATCGATCCAGTGCTTGCTGGTGCTCATGTAATTACCGCTTTGCAATCAGTGGTTTCAAGAAATGTTCCACCTGTAGAGACTGCAGTTATCAGCATTACGATTGTTGCAGCGGGCAGCATTTCAAACGTAATTCCCAATCAAATGAAGCTTACCGGTACTTTACGATACTTCAACCCTGAAATAGGTAAAATGCTCAAACATCGCATGAGAGAAATCGTTGAAAATACCTGTGCGGCAATGGGTGCAAAGGGCACACTGCATATAGAAACCGGTTATCCTGCAACAATTAATACACCTAAACATGCGCTAAAATGTGCTGAATCGGCGGCTAAAATTGTTGGCACAGAAAATGTAATGCGCACGTCTGCCACCGAGTATGGGCGCAGAGGATTTCTCTTTTATTCTTAACGCCAGCGAGGGAGCTTATATCTGGATTGGTAATGGTGAAGTTCCTAAAGATGAACTAGCAGGTGGTTGTATGTTACATAATACTCAATACGACTTTAATGATTCTGTATCGGCAGATGGGGCAAGTTACTGGGTACAATTGGTCCATGATTTACTTAAGGGACATTAAATATTTTCATTACACTTAATTCAGTTTGACCATTGTACATAGACGACTACTTACGGAATCTACGATGGACTTTAGTGAACTTATCATTTTGTTGTCTAAAACGAATTTCTCAGTCGAACGAAGTGAGACAACAGCTTTAGCTGACCCGTCAGGGTGAAACGAAAGCCGAGTCATTATTTGACTTGGCATTTCTGGCTCTTGGTGAGCGTTTAAGTAAAAATCCACGTTCTAAGAACGTGGTTTTGTCTTCGCCCTAGAAGGGCGTATTAAAACCAGTCTGCTAGACTAATGTGCGATGATTTACTAAACCTACACAACATTTCCTCATAGATTTGTTGTTTAACGATTAAGAAGTCTAGGATGAGCCTAAGCAGGTTCTTAAGGCTACAGCCTAAAACCTCTTCCACGTCCTAAGGACTTGGTTCTTATTTGTAATAGAAGAATATTGGCGTTGTAGTTTTTATTCTTCGAATATCGACCTTTGTACATCGACGATTCCTTACGGAATCTACGATGGACTTTTCTGGCTCTTGGTGAGCCTAGAAAAACCACCCCCCTTGAATGGCACTTACTTAAGCATAACCCATTGAATCCCTATGTAAAAAGACAAGATACCTGATAAAGTTATTTTCGACTAAAAAAACCAACATTATCAGGTAATCCCATCTTATGAGTATTAGTAGCAAACTTGCCAAAAAACAGCAACAAACCATTCAAAAACGTGCTCAAAATACCGATTCCTATGGCTTTTTCAACTTGCTCACGAGTCCAGAGTTGCTATCAACGGTAGAGAACTTATTACCCGAGCACCGAGAACGCCTTTACCCACCGACAGAAACGCTTTCGATGTTTATGGCACAATCACTTAATGAAGATCGCTCCTGCCAGAAAGCGGTTAATGACGCGGTTATCAACCGGGTATGTGGAGGATTGCCTGTAGCCAGTACAGCCACAGGTGCTTACTGCAAGGCGAGACAACGGCTACCCTTAAAGATGGTTTCGTCATTGGCACGACATACGGGGCAACTAATGGGTACTCAGCTTCCTACTCAGTGGCTGTGGCAGGGAAGACGTTTACGTATCATTGATGGCACATCGATGATCATGCCAGACACAGTGGCTAATCAGGAGAAATACCCTCAGCAACAGTCCCAGGGAGCAGGTCTAGGTTTTCCCATTTGTCGTGTTGTTGGTATTTTTTGTTTCTCTAGTGGAGCCGTTATTGATGCTGCTATTGGTGAGTTTCAGGGAAAGGGTTCGGGCGAACAGAGTCTGTTACGACAGATGCACAGTACCTTTGAAGCGGGTGATATTATCCTTGGAGATGCGCTCTATGGTTCTTACTTCTTGTTGGCTTATTTAATCAGTAATGGGATAGAGGGTCTATTTGAACAAATGGGCGCACGAAAATGGACGACGGATTTTCGCAAAGGAAAGCGACAGGGAATAAAAGACCATCTTGTTGAATTAACAAAACCCAAGGTTAAACCTGAGTGGATGACAGTGGAAGATTATCATAACGCTCCCGATAGTTTGATGATTCGAGAACTTAAAGCGGGTGGCAAAGTGCTCATAACAACGCTACTTTCCCCCAAGGCTGCAACAAAATCAGCGCTAAAATCACTGTATAAAAGACGTTGGGAAATTGAAGTTAATTTTAGATTTATAAAGACAACAATGGGGATGGAAAAGTTGAGTTGTAAAACACCTGAGATGGTTGAGAAAGAAATATGGGTTTATTTTCTGGCTTATAACCTTATCAGGCTACTGATGGCGCAATCAGCGCTGTTATCAGATCGACTCCCCCAGCAAATAAGTTTTAAACATACGATACAAGTGTGGTTAGCGTGGAATCACCAGGGAGCTATGGAGGCTAATGCAGATATACAGGTTCTGTTTGTATTAATCGCCCAGAGACGTGTAGGTAACCGTCCTGGGCGAATAGAGCCACGAGCTTTAAAATATAGGGGGAAGATGTATCCAAAATTAATGCAACAAAGGACTATAGCTCGAGAGGAAGTGAGAAAAAACGGTCATACAAAAAGGCTTAAGTAAGTGCCATTCCACCCCCCTTCTTTTACAAGGTTTTTAAGTGGTATCTGTTTTGACCTGAAACGGATTATATAGAGTGATTTAGTGACAGACTGGCTAGTCATATAATTTAAGAAACATTATGCTGTTAACTTATAAAAGAACTTTAAATAAGTTGCAATGACAGACATTTCACATCAACTTCACCATGACTCTCAAATACATGGCACTCCACTAACTGTTTCTTCAACAGGTAGTGAACATAGCTTTGACTGGAGCGCTGATGAATACAAAAAATTTGGTCGTGAAATACAACTTTTAAGGCATGATTATCATAAGTCAGAATTATTCAGTGATGAAGCACTGGTTCAATTACTAGATAACTACCCACGAACCTGGTTGCAATGCTACACCATGGGAACCAACCCCGAAAACCATAATGAATGGACGCCTGTGCATATCGCTGATAGTACTGGTATTGAAATTATGCAAGCTCTGAAAAAAGGGCGGATCTGGATCAATGCTGTCAATATCGATAAGTATGATGAACACTATGGCAAATTGATCGAAGAAATGTATTCAAAGATCAGAGCTAATTGCCCTCATATTCACAATCTTCGAAATGCCTTTAATGCGTTATTGATTTCTTCTCCTGGCATACAGGTCTACTACCACTTAGATACTGACCCGAATATGTTGTGGCATATTCGTGGAATTAAAAAATTCTGGGTTTATCCTGCACAAGACAAACGCTTTACCCCACAACACTATATCGAAGAAATCATTGCACACGAAAGGCATGAAAATATGCCGTATCAAAGCTGGTACGATCAACATGCCTACATGGTGTCATTAGAAGAAGGACAAGCAGTGAGCTGGCCTCAGCACTCTCCACACCGTGTAGAGAATATTACTGTGAATGTCTCCCTGACTAGCAGCTATGAATCAAAAGAAAGTCGAAAATTAGTTGGTGTTCATGGTGCCAATTATTACTTCCTGAAAAAATTAGGTATCAAAAACAGACCAACGAATACACAGGGTCTTTTGCCAGCGATAAAATCATTTAGTTATTACGCTTGTAACAAGCTTAGTTTACTTAAAAAAGGCAGTAGAACAAGCTCCTATGTATCTGATATCCAGATAGATGCTGATAGCGAAACTGGTTTGAGTAAGTTGAGTAAGACTAGCCGAACGGCCTTTTCATACATAGAAGAATAAACATTCATTACTGTATTTTGATTGTTGTTTGTTTCAGATGTTAACTGGTCATCAACTAGTTAATAGCTATGATATACCTAATAGCTTTTTTACCGATTGCTTCAAGCTTCCATGAATCCATTGGTATAAAGAAAATCTGATCCCAGTCTTATCAAAAGATAAAGTGTACATAACCTCAGTTGTACCTGAATAACGTTTCTTGTAAGTCGCTTCTTCGTCAGAATACATGAAATTAAATTTTTTCAGTTTTTGATTATTAATACTGCTTTCTATTTCCTTGGTTAACATTGTAGTTAGCAGGGAATAGCGATGTCCATTATCTGTTTCAAAACCACTTTGATAAGGATGAATCGTATCACCATCAATAAATGAATAAAGGGCTGCCACTGGCTCATCGCCGAAACGAAGAATTTTGAGACTGATTTGATTTTTTGGTAACAAGCGCTTGATTACCCTGCGATGGAATTTAACAAAATTCTCTTGTTCAAATACACTGTATTTTTTCATATCACCACGGCGTGAACGATTGAGTTCAGCTAAAACCTCTATGGACTCATTAACTTTCTCTACATCACTAATGGTATCAATAGTATAGTTTTGTTCTGATTCGAGTCTGGAGAACGTTCTGGTGATATTGTTGCGCATTTTTTTACGCAATCCCATCAGGTAATCTTTATAGGTATCGGGTAAATCTATATAGGTTCTAAACCCTTTTTCTTTTACTTCTCTGACCATCTCAAAAGAGCTTTCACTTAGTTGTTTTGAGAATAATTTTGAAAGGTATGAATCAACGAGTAATTCATGAAATTTCATACCATCCCACAAAGTATTGTTCTTAGTTAAATAACTTGAGAAACTGTCAACGACCCGCTGCTCTTGTCCTGGCTGAATGAGTAAATCCATATACTCACCAAAAACATAACTGCCATCAGTCTCACCCGTACCTAGAAGGATGAGCTGGCGACTACAGGGAAAGTACTTTTTAGGGTTACTTAAAATCTGAAATGGAGCAATTCCAATAATTTGATTGCGATTGTTAGTGCAAGTAAGAATATACAGTTGTCGATTTCCGTCCTTACAATACGTTTCCCACCATGTGTATAACCATTCCCATGAAATAAATATAGTGCCTTTGGGAGAACTCTGGTTTATGGCGTTCCATTGATCGCGAAGCGCAAAGAATTCTTCCGTTTTTGTGATTACAGAGATTCGGTTTGATAAGGCTGTGAGACTTTCCTCAGCTTGATCTGGAGAAAAACTAAATTGTTGCGCGTACATGGATTACTTAAATTCTTTCCTTTGGTGATCGAAGCTGATGGAAAATAATCAGGTCTATACTCCACCTTGCATGCAGGCAGTACGACCCAATCGTTAATTATGATCCACATAGAATCAACACAATATTATTTCTAGTATTGGTTTAATCATAATATCTGCTCAAATCATGATTGATCATGAAGAAATAAATGAAAACAGACTTAAATACAAACCTATATAAACATACTATCTTATCTAAAGTGCTAAGCATTTTAGCTACGGATAAAAGGTATTTAGCGAAAGACTAAAGCCTGACTTAACAAAAAACTATAACGATAATCCACTTCTATATACACATTCCAGGTTAAGGTATCATACCAAGCTATGTTAAGCATCCATACCAGCAATCAGCTAGAGCAACTAAAAAACCAGTTTTCTAAACTAGTAAAAAATCCTCTATCCACTACTTTTGCAACTGAAACAGTAGTTGTGCAAAACGCGGGAATGGCACGCTGGTTATCAATGCAAATGGCTGATACATCTGGCATTAGCGCAAATACAGAATTCCTCTTTCCTGCAGAATTCATGTGGCGCTTACTACGTTTAGTCTCCAGTGATATACCTGAAAACAATCAATGCACACCTGAGACAATGCGTTTTCATATCATGCGCGAGTTAAGCCAGCACCCCGGAAATTACCCTGAGTTACAGCACTACATTGGCGATACTGATAATCAAGATGAATTAGCAACCTGGGAAATATCCTGTGAGTTATCACAATTAATGGATCAATATCTATTTTACCGGAGTGATTGGATTAAAAACTGGGAATCACCCGAGTGGAATAGCGATAATCATTGGCAGTCACGCCTATGGAAACGCTGTGTTGAAGTTAGAAATTTAATCCACTGGTTAGCTCTACAAGATCAATTCAAAGAATCATTTAAATCATTGGATAAAAGTAAACTTGTAGAAAGAATTAGCTTCTTTTCTATGTCTGCATTGTCACCTGGTTATATAGATATGCTAGGTGAATTAGGGAACAAAACCGATGTACACCTGTTCCTGATTAATCCTTGTCAGGATATTTATTGGGGTGATATTCAGTCAGAAAAAACCATCGCTAAAATGGATGAAGAAGTTCAAGCCTATATGGACATACAAAACCCAATGCTTGCGAGTATGGCTAAACAAGGTAGAGATTTCATTGATAAATTATTGAGCCTGCCTAGTTACGAAGAAAGCCCAGACCAATTGAAGCTTGAAACTAGTCATCACACTGTTCTAGGCATTCTCCAGAGTGACATTGAACAATTAGCTGAACCTATTGCAATCACAAAAGATAAGATTACCGAATTGGATAACAGCATAACAATCAATGCCTGTCATACTGCAATGCGTGAGGTTGAAGTATTGCATGACCAAATACTCAAAGAGTTAGATGACGATCCAACACTAGTACCCAGTGATTTTGTGGTAATGATGCCTGATGTCGAGACATATGCACCCTATATTGAAGCTGTTTTCTCAACTTCTAATCCTACTTTACCTTTTAGTATTGCAGACCGGGAAACACTCAATGTGTTTCAAATCGCTGAAGCCTTAGAAAAATTATTTACCTTAGCTGATACACGTTTTGATGTTGAGTCGGTGTTTGAACTCCTGAATTACTCTGACATTAGTGAAAAGTTTAATTTGGATGAAACCCAGATTGCAAAATGCCGGGAGATAGCCAAAGCTACCAATATTCGTTGGGGCATAAGTGCAGCCAGCCGACACCAGAATCAGCTCCCATACTCAGAAGAACACACCTGGAAATATGCTTTAGATAGGATTCTCTTGGGATATAGCTTAGGAGAAAATATAGAAGAGTTAATAATAACGGAAACATTTTTTGAATCAGAGCGATTATTATCGTTACTCGCATTTACTGATATTGAAGGTAGTGAAGCAATCATGCTGGCTAACTTTAAGCAATTCACAGATAGTATTTTTTCTATAAATCTTTGGAGTTCTTTAAACCTCACTCTGTCTGAGTGGATTGATAAAACCAAAACCCTGCTTCAAAAAATAACTTCTGAAAACGCTGATCAACAACTCCTGATCAATGCTATTTCAGATCTAAAAGCCCTGGGTGTATTTACAGAATTTGATCAGAAAGTCCCATATTCTGTTTTTAATAAGATGCTAATGTCGTGTTTCCAATCCATTTCAGCAAAAGAGAAATTTCTGGGTTATGGCATAACGTTTTGTGCGTTAGTGCCAATGCGCAGTGTGCCTTTCAAGGTGGTATCACTTATAGGAATGAACGATGGAGAATTTCCGCGTCAGGACAAACACCATAGTTTCGATTTAATGGCAAGCAAGCCTTTAAAAGGTGATCGCTCACGACGAGATGAAGACCGTTACTTGTTCTTAGAATCGCTACTGGCTGCAAGAAGCAAACTTATCATTAGTTTTAATGGTTTAAGTGTTAAAGATAATTCGGACATTCCACCGTCTGTGTTGGTGAATGAGCTACTCGAAACGTTAGCGATTTATACCAATATCGCAGCTGAACTTCTCATCGTTAAACACCCACTACAGGCTTTTAGCCCCAAGTACTTTGAAAACCACTTTGAAAAAAATGGTTCGAATAAATCCTTGTATTCTTATGCAAAAGAATACTGTACTTTAAACAAAAATGAAGAACTAGCTTCTCAGGTATTTATCAAACAGGCTCTTGAAGAACCTGATCCATCTTACAAAGACATTTCTTTAACCAATCTAATTAGCTTTTATAAAAACCCATCTCGGTATTTTTTAAAACAGCGCTTTGCTATCCAGACTTTTGATGACGATCCTAGCTTAAATATTAGAGAACCATTCGAATTAGAATCGTTTAAAGACCGAGATGTAAGAAACCTAATACTAGAAAGTCATGCTCTTCAAACCGTAGCTCTTGAAGAAAGACAAAGTAACGAACAACAATTAATTGCGAGAGCAAAAGGACTATTACCTTACGGCCAAATTGGTGATGAAATTTACCTCAGAGAAAAACACATCACTGAAAACTATATTGCCAGCTTACCTGACAGCGATGTAGCGCAAAGTCAAAACCCAACGCACTATTTCAACCTAAAGATTGATGACTTTTCAATACATGGAAACATCGATCAATTGGTAGATAAAGGTCGTTTACTAAAAGTTGTCACAAAGCCTTTTACTGGCGATTATATTAATTTCTGGCTAAACCATTTAATATTAAACTCGATTGAAGACTTAAGCTGTGAGAAGTCCAGTTTTATGTATTCTCCCGAAGTTGATCTACACCTTACACCTATTAATGAAGCTAAATTACGACTTAAAGTGTTATTAGACTTTTATTGGGTTGGCTTAAGTTACCCTTTGTTGTTCTTTCCTAAAAGTGCGTTTGCCATGTATAAAAATCCTAACTACACAAATACAAAAGAAGCCCAAAACAAATGGCAAGGCAATGATAGGTTCGCTGGAGAAAAAGACAGCTTCGAGCACTGGTTATTACATCGTACCTTAGATATGGATAAAAATAATCTTCCTCAGGAATTTCTTGATATTAGCCAAAAAATTTTTGGTGATATGTACCAGCATCAAAACAAATCTGAAGTATAAAAAAGGCAGTTTTTTATGGCTCAAAAAAGCTTCCTATAAGAACGGGGGGTGACTTTTACCTGTTCATAAAAACTATCAATCTACCTATAAGTAAATACCAATAGCTTCCATAAAAAAAGCCTGATTCATCCCTGTTAAATGTAAGGAATAAGGAGTATCATGCGCGATTTTTAATACATTAGTAAAAACTAATATTCTCATCATTATTCTAAAATAATTGCCATGAATCAATCTATAGATGCTCCAATAGAAGTAAAAGACGAATCTTCTAGCCGTCAATACAAATTGGCGAAAAAAACAATGATAAAAAAAATAGCAATGCTTGCTGTTTTTTCTCTTTTAGCTTTTTATCTAGCTTCTCTTACACCAACGATAACAATTGCCTGGGTTGTAGCAATACTGGTGCTAACAATCTACCTATTTGTTTTTGAAATTGTAGATATTGATGTGGCAGCCATTAGTATTATGGTATTACTTGGATTAAGTAGTTTACTTGCGCCTGTTATGGGCCTAGAGAATGGACTAGTAGATACCAAACACTTGTTTGATGGCTTTTCGAGTAACGCAGTCATGTCGATTATAGCAGTAATGATAATTGGCGCAGGCCTCGATAAAACCGGAATAATGTCTAAAGTTTCTAGTTTTATCCTGAATATTGGTGGCACTTCTGAAGGACGTATTATCCCTATAATTTCCGGAACGGTAGCGATAATATCTTCATTTATGCAGAACGTAGGGGCTGCCGCACTTTTCCTACCTGTCGTTTCAAGAATATCATCACGTGCCAACCTGCCAATGTCCCGCTTACTGATGCCTATGGGCTTCTGTGCGATACTTGGTGGAACAGTCACCATGGTTGGCTCATCACCTTTGATTTTGCTCAATGATCTTATTGAAACTTCAAATGGCGCATTATCTTCTGATCAAAAAATGGAGCTCTGGTCGTTATTCTCAACAACACCCGTTGGATTAGCCCTAGTGCTTACTGGAATCATTTATTTCGTTATATTTGGTCGCTTTGTTCTCCCCAAATCACTCAAAGACAGTGCTAAAAGTAATGCCAGTGGTGAAGACACCATGGCTTACTTTCATGACGTCTATGGTGTTGATTACAATATGTACGAAGTAGTTGTTACTGATAACAGCGATCTTATCGGTATGAAGTTAGACGATATTGAAGATGCTTATGATATTCGTATTATTGCCACCAAAGAATCTGGTCATGGAACACGTGTAGGCCCTGGAGCTCTAGATAGAGATACCGGACTTCGGGCGGGTATGGTACTTGGTATTGTTTCTGAAAGAACCGATTTGAAAAATTTCGTCGAAAAATACAACCTAAGACAACGTAAAGAACTTCGTACTTTCGCCGAAGATTTATCTCCGAGTAAAGCAGGTATTGCAGAGGTTGTTATTCCTCCTGGTTCTTCCCTTATTGGTAAAAGTGCTCGCGATATCTGGTTACGTAAAACCCGTGGTATTGCAATGGTAGGGTTACATCGAGATGGAGAAACCATGCATGAAGATGAAGACATCCGAAATATGCCTTTTCATTCTGGTGATACTTTGGTTGTTCACACTACCTGGGAATCATTAATGCGTCTGGAAACTTCACCTGATTTTGTAGTTATCACTACAGAATATCCACGTGAAGAAACACGTCCTCAAAAAGTTGGATATGCCGCATTGTTTTTCGCCATTGCTTTGGCGATGGTGTTATTTACTGATATTCGATTATCAATCGCTTTGCTTACTGGCGCTATCGGTATGATCTTATCGGGCGTATTAAATGTTGATGAAGCGTATCGCGCAGTTTCCTGGAAAACGGTATTCTTATTAGCAAGCCTTATTCCACTGGGTATGGCTGTAGAACAAAGTGGTACAGCTAAATGGATTGCAGAACAAACTTTATCCGTAGTAGGTGAAATGCCTATTTGGGTAATTCAGTCTGCTGTAGCTATCTTAGCCACCTTCTTTACTTTGGTTATGTCGAATGTTGGCGCAACTGTTCTATTAGTGCCACTGGCAGTTAATATTGCGATCGGTGTTGGAGCTAACCCAGCCGTATTTGCGTTAACGGTTGCGATTGCCACATCTAATTCTTTCTTGATTCCTACGCACCAGGTAAATGCTTTAATCATGGGACCAGGTGGATATCGCGTACCTGATTTTATGAAAGCAGGTGGAATAATGACCATTTTATTCCTAGTAGTGATGATTGCTATGATGAATTTAATTTACTAAGTAATAATAAGTCTTAGAATTGACTTTATACTCACTCCCCTAGTTACCATGAGATTGCAATTTCGTTTTGTGAAATGGATAACTCAGCCGAGGCGAAGTCGAAACAACGTTGGGACACAGTGACGACGACCCGCAGGGTGAAGTGATAGCCGAAAATTAATGACAAAGCTTAAAACCAGCTCGCCGATAGGTGATACTAGATTTTAAAGTGTATTTAGTCATTTTTATATCTTTTCTGAAATGGCAGACAAACTCTATATAATTAAAATTTGATGAGTTGAATCAAGCTACAACCAACGATCTTTTATAATATGAACTTATGCATAGGTTCAGGCTTTCCTGCCTATCATATTTATCTTGGATAATCTTAATTTTAATTCACTGAGCAATTAAAAATAATTCATACAAGATAATATTCAATGCTGAAAATCAATATACATCGCTCAGTTGAAGATATTCTCAATATACAGCTTCAATTGTGGCGGCTGTGACTGTTATACCCTTTGCAATTATCGATACGCAAATGGTCAATAGCTTTAGTAGAAGTACTCGCTGTCCTTTTCGTTGCTTCTATCGTTTTACTTTTCTGGTAAACAAGAAATACAGTGCATATAAGTGTGGGACTTTCTTTAATAAAGTAAACGACTTTGAAAATTACAAAAAAGAGAAATCACAGGCATTAGAAGTCTAGTTTTTGTTTTGGCTCTTTTGAGTTTCTTTAAACTGTTTCTTCTCATCTCGATGCTGATTTGCAAATTTAGTCACATCACCACCAATATGTTCTTCACCACGTTGACGCGCTAATTCAATCTGTCTTTGACGTTCCAGGTAACGCTGCTTCTGCACTTCATCCGTATGATCATGGCAATGATGACAACTTACACCATGAAGAAAATTTGAATGAAGTTTATCTTCTTCGGTTATTGGCATACGACAAGCGTGACATTGATCGTAAGAGCCTTTTTCTAGTTGATGATTCACTGATACCCGATTATCAAAAACAAAGCACTCACCTTCCCACATTGACTCATCTTCAGCGACATCTTCTAAGTATTTTAAAATACCGCCTTGCAGATGATAAACCTCTTCAAAACCCTGGGTTTTTAGATAAGCAGTGGATTTCTCACAACGAATGCCGCCAGTACAAAACATCGCTACTTTTTTGTGTTTATTAGGATTTAGATTATCTTCAACATACGCAGGGAATTCCCGAAAAACGGTAGTATCAGGATTCACCGCATTTTGGAACGTGCCTATAGCCACTTCATAGTCATTACGTGTATCCACCAGTAACACATCGGGGTCAGAAATCAGCTCATTCCAGTCTTCTGGTTTTACATAGGTTCCAACAATTTCCTTAGGATCGATAGTTTCGATACCCATAGTGACAATTTCTTTTTTAAGTTTTACCCTCGTACGGTAAAACGGAATTTCGTCATCAAAGGATTCTTTAGTATCTACTTTTGCTAATCGTGAATCACTTCGCAACCAGGCCAAAACCGCGTCAACACCTTCACGAGTACCAGAAATTGTGCCGTTAATGCCTTCACGTGCAAGTAATAAAGTACCTCGCACCCCGTTTTTTTCCATTACCTGGTGTAACGGATCGCGCAATGCTTCAAAGTCTTCCAGAATCACAAAGTGATATAAAGCACAAACAACAAATTTTTCTGAAGGTGTTTTTGGCATTGTTTTTAATAAGGTATTAAACATTAGATTAAGTGTGTTCGGTTAAAAAGTCGGCGTACATTATACCTGTATTAACCTTTAGATAAAATTAGCAGAACTCAAATTATTTTATTAAGATTAATTTAAATCAGTCGCGTACTGTTTAAGAATATCTAAGGGAATGATTTCTAAAGCTCTCTGATGTGTTCTGCTTAAATACACCCTAGGCGCCGCGCCGTCATTATAAGCCTCTAACCAGCGTGCCGCACACAAACACCAACTATCACCCGCTGATAAACCATCAAAACCAAACTGTGGCGCAGGCGTAGAAAGATCATTGCCTTTAGCTTTCGAGTAATCAAGAAACAATTTGCTGGTTTCAACACACACCGTGTGCGAACCAACATCTTCATCGCAGGTATTACAGTAACTATCGCGGTAGAAACCGGTTATAGGCTGATCACCACACATATCCAATGGTTCACCTAATACGCTCACTGATTCATCTTTTTCCATAGTACTTTCCTGTTTAGGGCCTGTTCACGGGGTAAGATAAAGTCACCCCCCTACTTTTAAGCAGTTTTTTCGATGTTCTTATTTACGGCGTGCTTTAAAGAACGCTGTTAAAATCTCACCGCACTCATCCTGCATAATACCACCTGTCACATCAACCTGGTGATTATGATAAGTTTGAGAAAAGAGATCAATAGCACTACCCGCAGTACCCGTCCGAGGATCTGGTGCACCAAAAAATAAATGACCTATACGAGCATGAACAATTGCACCCGCACACATCGTGCAAGGTTCCAGCGTGACGTAAATACGAGTATCAGGCAGACGATAATTATTGAGTACCCGCCCTGCTTCACGAATTACCATAATCTCGGCATGCGCCGTCGCATCGTGAGTTTCAATCGGTCGATTCCAGCCTTCTGCAATCAGTTCATCATCTTTTACGATTATAGCACCAACAGGCACCTCACCCTCATCACGAGAACGTTCCGCCAGCATTAAGGCATGCTTCATCCATTTGTGATGTTTTTCAAGGTCTTCTGGATTTATAAGAGTCACTCCCCCACTTTCAGCTGGTTTTTCAGTAAACATAGAAACTTAATTTGTTTTTCATATGTTATGGAAAACTTGTTAGTTCAAGGCGGAGAAATAGGAGCTTACAAGAGTAAGTGACTATTTTTCCAACGCAGAAATAGCGAGTTTTACGAATTATATGGATAATAAATTTATTCCCATTCAATTGTAGCCGGTGGCTTACCTGAAATGTCATAAGTCACTCGTGACACATTCTCAATCTCATTAATAATGCGATTAGAAACCAAACCTAAGAATTCATAAGGCAGATGTGCCCAGCGCGCCGTCATAAAATCAATTGTTTCAACCGCTCGAAGTGCAATCACGTAATCGTAACGGCGACCATCACCTGTAACACCCACCGATTTAACCGGTAAAAACACTGCAAATGCCTGCGAAGTCTTGTGGTAGAGATCGTGTTTATACAATTCTTCGATAAATATATTGTCGGCAAGTCGCAAGATATCAGCATATTGCTTTTTTACTTCACCAAGTATTCTTACACCTAAACCAGGCCCCGGGAATGGATGACGTTGGACCATTTCTGCCGGCAAACCCAGCTTGATACCAATTTCACGTACCTCGTCTTTAAACAATTCGCGCAATGGTTCTACTAAACCGAGTTTCATATCTTCCGGTAAACCACCGACATTATGGTGCGACTTTATCAAGTGGGCTTTACCCGTTTTACTACCAGCCGATTCAATAACATCAGGGTAAATTGTGCCTTGTGCAAGCCATTTAGCATTTGTCAGTTTTGCGGACTCTTCGTCGAATATCTCAACAAATAGATTACCAATGATCTTACGTTTTTCTTCTGGGTCGGTTTTACCTTCAAGAGCAGCCAGGTAACGTGCTTCGGCATCAACACGAATAACTTTTACGCCCATATGTTCAGCAAACATCGACATGACCTGATCGCCTTCTTTATACCTAAGCAAACCAGTATCAACGAATACACAGGTTAACTGCTTGCCAATGGCTTTGTGTAACATTGCAGCAACTACAGATGAATCTACACCACCCGACAAACCCAGGATTACTTCTTCATCACCTACCTGTTGACGAACATTATTGATACTGTCATCGATAATATTTTGTGCTGTCCATAAATTTGCACAGTTACATATTTTACTAGCAAAACGCTCTAGAATTCTCGCTCCCTGCTTTGTATGGGTCACTTCAGGGTGAAACTGAATCCCATAAAATAGCTTTTCCTCATCTGCCATTCCTGCAATTGGCGCATTATCGGTACTCGCCATCAGTTTAAATGACTCTGGCATCTCTACTACATGATCTCCATGTGACATCCAGACATCCAGCAAACCAAAGCCTTCTTCACTCACATGGTCTTCAATATCTTTTAGCAGCTTTGTATGGCCGCGTGCTCTAACTTGTGCATAGCCATATTCATGGTGTTTTGCATTCTCAACTTTACCACCAAGTTGGGCTGCCATTGTCTGCATACCATAGCAAATACCTAATACAGGAACGCCAAGCTCAAATACAGCTTGTGAAGCAACCGGGGCATCATCAGCAATCGTTGATTCAGGACCACCAGAAAGAATAATACCCTTAGCCCCAAAATCAATCACATCCTGATCGCTGACATCCCAGGGATAAATTTCACAGTACACCCCAACCTCACGAATTCGACGTGCTATTAACTGGGTGTACTGAGCACCAAAATCGAGAATTAAAATACGGTCTGTATGAATATTATTTGTCATAATTTTATATCTTTTAAAAGACTATATGAAAAAGTCAGAATCGTTTTGATTGTCTCCGTTTTGTTTCAGTCCAAAGCGGCAAATGAGAGCTTAAAAATGTAAGTGGCTATTTACCAACACTGGAATGGAACAAATAAGGAGATAATCAGAATGTTTATGAATGGTAGTTTGGGGCTTCCTTTGTAATCGTCACATCATGCACATGAGACTCCTTCATACCCGCGCCGGTAATACGTACAAACTCAGGCTTATTACGCATTTCCTTTAAATTTTTACAACCTACATAGCCCATACTTGAACGGATACCACCTGTTAACTGATGAATAATTGGCGCTAATGGGCCTTTGTAAGGAACCTGTCCTTCAATGCCTTCTGGTACGAGTTTATCAGCAGCGTTTTCTGATTCCTGGAAATAACGATCACTGGAGCCATCTGCCATCGCACCAATTGAACCCATGCCGCGATATGTCTTATACGAACGTCCCTGATATATTATGATTTCTCCTGGTGCTTCATCAGTACCTGCAAACATACCACCCAACATCACGCAATGTGCACCTGCTGCTAGAGACTTTGCGATATCACCAGAAAAACGAATTCCCCCATCAGCAATTAGCGGAATATCTGTACCTTTCAACGCTTTTGCCACATTCATAATGGCTGAAATTTGTGGAACACCGACACCAGCGACCATCCTTGTAGTACAAATTGAGCCAGGCCCGATACCTACTTTAACGGCATCTGCTCCTGCTTCAACCAAAGCCAAAGCAGCCTCACCTGTAGCGATATTACCACCGATAATCTGTACTTGAGGAAATGTTTGTTTAACCCACTTCACTCGATCCAGTACTCCTTGTGAATGACCATGAGCGGTGTCTACAATAATCACATCCACACCGGCGTTTACTAATGCGGTTACTCGCGCTTCAGTACCGTGCCCTGTTCCTACAGCTGCACCAACACGCAAACTACCGGAGCTATCTTTACAGGCATATGGAAAATCTGTTGATTTTTGAATATCTTTAACTGTAATTAAACCACGTAGTTTAAAATTATCGTTTACTACTAATACTTTCTCAATACGATGTGTATGTAGTAGTTTTTTGATCTCCTTTTTGCTGGCACCCTCAGAGACTGTTATCAATTCATCTTTAGGCGTCATGATCTCTGAAACAGGCTGATTTAAATTAGTCTCAAAACGTAAATCACGGCTTGTGACAATACCTACCAAATCATCTCCATTAGCAACCACGGGGACACCTGAGATTTTATGTTTAGCTGTTAATGCCATTACATCACCAACAGATACATCTTCAGTTATGGTAATGGGTTCTTTGATAATTCCACTTTCAAAACGTTTAACAGTAGAAATAATTTTAGCCTGTGCGTCGATATTCATGTTTTTATGCACTATGCCAAGACCGCCTTCCTGTGCAAGTGCGATAGCCAGTTTCGCTTCGGTAACCGTATCCATTGCCGCAGAAAGCATAGGTATATTTAACACGATTTTTTTTGTTAAATGAGTACTCAAATTAACCTCTGCAGGTAACACATTAGAATGTGCTGGCACTAAAAGTACATCATCAAATGTAAGTGCTTCTTCAAGTATTCTCATAAGGTAAATCCGGTTTTTGTTGGGTTTATGGATTGATTTAAGTCTTTCTTAAAGCTGGGTTTAGTATAAGAAGCCTTCATATAACTTAAATTCAAAAAAAGCCCTGAAAAATAATTCAGGGCTTTAATATATATTAGCAGGTAATTATAGTCATTGACCTTTACAAGGTAAACTGGTATCGAGTTAAAAAAGATAAATATTCGAAAATAAACTCGTTGCTCGTGAACTCAATTAAAAGCATACTGGATTGGTTTGAAAAAATTCAATCGTTTGGAGGAATCGTTGAGTATTAAAAAGATCTTTATTGTATTTACTTTTGCCTTTTCTGCGTTAGTTTCTGCGAATGAAGTGGAGTATGTAATCAATACAGCCAAAGCAGCTCAAAAAGAAGCCGCTGACCTAGGTTTCGAATGGCGCGATACCGGCAAAATAATCAAACAAGCAGAAGCCGCTGCAAATGAAGGAAAAAACAAAAAAGCGATAATATTAGCCAACACTATTATTGAACAAATCTCTGCGGTAAGAAGACAGGCAGCCCTTGCCAAAACTGCAGGTCCACGTTTCTAAGCTTCCGGTTAATCAAAAATCAAACCATGAACCCTGTATCAACTAGTATAACTCTATGATGCAAAACACCAATCGTACCATTTTAAGTGTTGCTGAACTCAATGCCGAAGTTAACCAGTTATTAACTCACGGTTTACCTCTATTATGGGTAGAGGGTGAAATTTCTAACCTGGTTCGACCTTCATCAGGCCATTTGTATTTTACTCTGAAAGATAATAAGTCGCAGATCCGATCAGCGATGTTTCGCAACCGGAACATGAAATTAAGCATCAAGCCTGAAAATGGCATGAAGGTTTTAGTAAGAGGTAGAGTTGGTTTATATGAACCGCGTGGTGACTATCAACTAATAGCCGAACACATGGAAGATGCAGGTGTTGGTCAATTACAAAAACAGTTTGAACAGTTAAAGCAAAAATTATCTACCGCAGGTCTGTTTGCTGAACAACACAAAAAAGAACTCCCTGAATACCCCAAACGTATTGCTGTAATCACCTCTCCTACAGGCGCAGCAATAAGAGACATTCTTAATGTTCTTAAACGGCGAAGCCCACAAACCACTGTATTGATTTACCCTGTTGCTGTTCAAGGCGAAGCATCCAGATTAGAAATTGAAACAGCAATCCGGAGAGCTAATGCTGATAAAAAGTGTGATGTCGTTATTCTTGCTAGAGGCGGAGGATCAATAGAAGATTTATGGTCATTTAACGAAGAAAATGTAGCCAATGCTATCTTTCATTCCGAAACACCTATCGTTTGCGGTGTGGGACATGAAATCGATTTTACAATTGCAGATTTCGTTGCTGATTTACGCGCACCAACACCCTCTGCTGCGGCCGAACTTATTACAGCAGATAGAAACCAGTTGATTACCGATGTGATTCAAACCAGGTTATGGTTAGAAGAACGAATACAAAGGGCTATCTCATTAAGACAGCAACATTTATCATGGTTGCAATCTCGCTTAACGCTGCAAAAACCCTCTCAAAAAATTCAGCAACAATATCAACGACTCGATGAGGTTGAATCACGCATGCATCAGCAGCTCAAGAGACTACTAGAGCAGAAAAAAACGAGCATTACTTATTTACAAAACAGACTACATGCCACACTCCCACATAGAAAAATACAACAACAGAAACAACAATTGGGTCATTTCCAATCTCGCCTGAACCACAGCATACAATCGATATTGAAGAGTTCCAGATCATTATTTCATGTACAAATGGCAACTCTGGATAGTATTAGTCCTTTAAAAACATTAGATCGCGGCTATGCGATTGTGAAAAATAAAGAAACCGAATCATTGATCACTTCGATTAGGCAAACCGGTAATGTCAGTTCCATTTCAATTACATTGAAAGATGGCGAGTTTGACGCGAGCATTGACTAAATTGCTAATATACTTCTACTAATCATTAATGCCGAACCTCCCGATACTTTGTCCCTGTGGATCTAATCTAAAATACGCCATTTGTTGTGGTAAATTTCACAAAGGTAAATTACACCCGCCGACCGCGGAAGCATTGATGCGTTCTAGATACTGTGCGTACTTAATAAATAATTCGCGATATATTTATCGAACCTGGGACGAAGAAACACGACCAACCTTACAAAGCTTAAAAGAAAGTAAAACGGAAAAGTTCATTTCTCTTGAGATTGTTTCAACTACCGATGGTGGCCTACAAGATAAACAAGGAACCGTTGAATTCGTCGCAACATTCAAGATTGGAGATGAAATATTTTCACATCATGAAAAAAGTGAATTTCGTAGAATGAAGAATCACTGGGTATATGTTAATGCAATCTAAACAGCTTTAAATAGATAAGCTACACTATAATTATGAACGGATTAGACTTATGAACGGACTAGAAGCTAAAACCATCCAGTGCCCCTACTGCTGGGAAATTTTTGAAATAACAATTGATTGTTCAGTTAGCTCTCAAGAATATGTAGAAGATTGTGAGGTGTGTTGCCAACCAATTTCGATTAAAGCTAGAGTTTCAAGCTCGGGAATTCCTGAAGTTGAAGTAAGCCGGGAAAATTAAAAGTAAATTATAGGAAAGGAAAAGTTAAGTTACTTTTTTCGAATAACTAGCAGTTTCCATTTCAATAATTTCTACCGTCATTGTTACATTTTTTAGTGCTAATGTATCAAACTCTTGCAACACTTTTTCAGACAGGCTCCGACGTTGCTCAATAGTCCTTCCTTGTAGAATCCTAATGGTTACGTGTATAAAATTGGCCTGTTGTACATCGCCTTTTTGATAATACTCATAAGCTTGAGTACGCAACTTAATATGATCTAGTTGAAATAATTCTGACTTTTTTGCCCCTGCTAAAACAGCAGCTATCAATTGTCGCTGATTTACATTTTCTAACAAATCATCTGAGTGTTCGATTATACAATGCGGCATAAGTATCCTTTTACTACTTAAGAGAGTCATCCCCCTAGTCTCTATGAGCTTGCTATTTCGCTTTTTGAAATGGACAACTCATGCATACTAAAACTTAAAACTAGCTCGCCGTTAGGCGATACTAGATTTTAGCGTGTATTCAGGGCATTTTTGTATTTGTTTAAATACGCATTGTAATGATAACCTCAATGTATCTATTAATACGCATAAAAATAATTAGAAAATATAAATTGGGGAATGAATAATGCCAAATACGACTAATATTCCAGAAGCTAATCTAAGACCTTGGTACTGGATTCCCACCTTATATTTCACCGAAGGCCTTCCCTACTTTGCAATTGTGGTGCTCTCAACCTTTATGTATAAAAGTTTTGGTTTAAGCAATACTGAAATTGCTTTTTATACTGCCTGGTTTTACTTACCATGGGTGATAAAACCACTCTGGAGCCCATTTGTAGATATTTATCGCACTAAGCGTTTTTGGGTAATTAGCATGCAGTTATTATTGGGGGCTGGCCTTGCTGGTATCGCTGTTACGCTTCCATTTGATAATTACCTGCGCTATTCACTGGTGATTTTCTGGTTACTCGCCTTTAGTTCTGCAACGCATGATATAGCGGCGGATGGTTACTATATGCAAGTTCTGGATAAAGGCCAGCAAGCGTTCTTTGTAGGAATACGTTCAACATTTTATCGAATTGCAATGATTACCGGGCAAGGATTAATTGTCATTTTAGCCGGGAAACTTGAAAATATTTATGATGTTAGAACTGCCTGGCAATTAACGATGGCACTGCTTTCTCTGATTCTAGTCGGCGTTGCCATTTATCATGCATGCATACTTCCAAAAGAAACATCCCACACTCAACAGCTTAAATCAGAATCATCTATAACCTCTTATTTTGAAGTATTTAGAAGCTTCTTTCGCAAGCAACACATTGTTTTGTTTATTGCGTTTATCCTTTTATACCGGCTCGGTGAAGCACAGCTAGGAAAAATCGCCAGCCTATTTATGCTCGATGATAGAAGCGCTGGCGGACTAGGCCTGAGCACAGAGGCCGTAGGTTTTATCTATGGAACTGTGGGCGTTTCTGCATTGGTAATTGGCGGAATACTAGGAGGTATTTTAGTCTCACATCATGGTCTTAAAGCATGGATATGGTGGATGGCATTGGCTATCAATATTCCGGACCTTGTTTATATCTATATGGCTTATCAACAACCCGAAAATTCTCTGGTAATACATATACTCGTTGCCATTGAACAGTTTGGTTATGGTTTTGGTTTTACTGCCTTTATGATGTATCTGATTTATATCGCTGAAGGACATTTTAAAACCGCTCATTACGCAATCGCCACAGGTTTTATGGCCATGGGAATGATGATCCCGGGGATGTTTAGTGGATGGATTCAGGAAAAGCTGGGTTATCCTCACTTCTTTATCTGGGTAATTATTGCCACGATTCCTGCTTTTTATGTGATCTCTCTATTACCATTAGATAAACAATTTGCAAGAGCTAGCATAAAAAATGATTAAACAAAGTTAATCAGTTTTAATAATTGTATATCAATTTATTTAAATTATTTTTGCTTATTCTCTGAACTTCAGATTTGTTGGTATATTTTATAATTGTTCTATCTACAAACCCTTCTTCTAACATTTCTTTTAACGTTTGGTTTATTTGAGGCAACAGATGATACTGGTTTTTATGCAGACGCATGGATACATCAATAGACGGACCAATTTCATACGCTTCTATAAAGTTATTAGTATCAAAGTCTAATGTTTTTATCCAATACTTTAATTCTTGACGATCTATTACAATTGCATCGATACGACCTGCTTTAAGTAACATTAAACTTGTATCATGTTGCTGGCTATCTTTCCTTTTAATCAACCCATCGTTTAACCCTTTACCAATGGTTAAATCGTAGTTATAGCCTAATCTTGTGCCGATAGTTTTGCCTTTAAAGTCCGCGACATAATTACCATTAATTTCTGTGGATTTTCTTACATAAATTACATGCTGAACCTGGAAATAAGGGACTGAATAGATTGATAAGTGTTTATAGGCTGAGCGCCACTTTGGATTGGCTGCTGGCTCTATATCCAATTCCCCTTTTTGAAAGTATACGAGCATACGCTTCTGTGGCAACCTTATGATCTCTAGGTTTAAGCCCATCCTCTTTTCAACCTCCATCAGCACATCAAAGGCAATGCCACTGATAACTGATTCTTCATCATAAATTTGATAAGGAGGCCAATAAGTGAGGCCCACTCGTAAAGGCTTATCTGCAAATAAATTTGATGGAAACGCTATTTGAAGAAAAAATATCGTGAGAAATTGTGCTTTTAGTCGAAACATAAATAAGCTAATAATATTTTGTAAATAACGAACACCCCATCCCCCATAAGTATCATACACTGATAGAAGAAAAATAACATGGTTTACAAAATAGGCTTAAAGGTGAGGGGTGACTTTTTAAGCTTTAGTAACTATTCAAAAACTATTCAAACTCCATCTCAGTATATACCTGCTGTGCATTTCTTCCTGATAGTGAATCATAATTAAATAAATATTTATACGGAGATTGGTCAACCTTGCCAATCTCAGAAATATCGCCATCATCATCAATAAATTCAGCAACGGATTTACGTAAATATTTCAGGTATCCATAGCTATCTTTATTCGCAGTTTCCAATGTGGTTGGATTACCGTGTCCCGGGATAATGTGTTCTGGTTTATGTGCTGCCATTGCTTCGTATACAGCTACCCAGCTCTTACTATTTGACTGACTGCCTACACCTAACATGCGTTCGATATAAACGATATCACCCGTGAACATTACTTTTTGCTTAGGTAACCAGATAAAACTATCACCTGGCGTATGTGCCTGACCCGCATGGGTAATTTCAAAACGGCTATTTCCCAATTCAAATGAAAGCTTTGTATCAAAAGTAGTATCAGCATAAACAGCTTCAGTACCTTTGATACCTTCATCACCTATCAAGGTACCTAAGCCAAAGAATTGATCCTGTGTTCGTGCTTTCTGATCTGCAACCGCATTATTGCTGGCGATGATTTTTGCACCCAGCTTTTTAAAATAGCCGTTTCCCAACCACCGATGGTCCTGCCCACCCGAGTTGATAACCGTAACAATTGGTTTATCCGTTATGCTTTTGATGACATTGTGGATTCTCTCTGCACCCTTATAGGTAGCTCCAGAATCAATTAACACAACGCCTTTTTCTGTTACCACAACACCAAAGGTTGCATTGTTACCTAGGTTTTCCGGGCTACGGTTGCTCAATTCACCGACTATTGCATAGATATTAGCTGTAATTGTTTTAAGCTTTAGATCTGATGCAGCCATTGAAGGAATGCTGATTATCATTACAGCGAATAGACTTATTAGTTTAATGTACCGTGTCATCTTGTTCTCTTGGTTAGTTATTGTTTGGTTAAGGAATATGAAAAGGTCACCCCCCTACTTTCTGAGGGTTTTCCTATACTTATTCTGCGTATTTAGCCGTAGCAAAAGCCACTGCTTTTTCGATTCTTTCCAAAGTACGTTGTTTACCGATTAGATTCAAAGTTACATCGAGAGAAGGTGACATCGCAACACCAGTAACCGCGACACGCAATGCAGGCCCAATCTTGCCCATGCCTAATTCCAACTCTTCACAGGTTTTTTTGATAACAGAATCGATGCTTTCTGCATTCCAGTTTTTAATAGCAGAAAATTGATCTAACAGATACTGCAAGATACCAGGCGTCCCTGTTTTAAAGTGCTTTTTCGTTGCGTTCTCATCAAAATCTTCAAAGTCTTCGTAGTAATAACGAATATTCTCAGCGAGTTCTTTGAGTGTTTTAGCGCGTTCGCGATGCGCATTAATCACATCAGTAATGGCTGGGCCATTTAAAGTATCTAGGTTTTGATTATCCAGATGCCATTCCAAGTGTTGAGCAATTTCTTCAGCAGGTAGCGTTTGAATATATTGCTCGTTCACCCAGATTAATTTTTTGGTATTAAAAGTAGATGGTGCAACGTTTACATCTTCAATTTTAAACAGCTTAAGCATTTCTTCACGACTGAAAATTTCCTTATCTTCATGAGACCAGCCCAGACGTAAAAGATAATTTAATAATGCCTGTGGGATAAATCCGTCATCACGATATTGCATCACTCCAACAGCACCATGACGCTTTGATAAGCGCTTACCATCATCTCCCAATATCATCGGTACATGTGCAAATTCAGGGAGTTTTGCGCCTAAAGCCAGAAACAGATTAATCTGCCTTGGGGTGTTATTGATATGATCATCACCACGGATAACGTGTGTCATTTCCATGTCGATATCATCAACAACCACAGTAAGGTTGTAGGTAGGCACTCCATTCGGACGGGCAAGAATAAGATCATCCAGCTCGCGATTATTAATAACAATATCGCCTTTCACAAGATCGTGGATGACCACATCACCTTCGAGTGGATTCTTGAAACGAATCACCGAACCTTCAACAGGAACATCATTGCGCTCACGACACTTACCGTTGTATTTTGGTTTTTCTTTATTTGCGCGTTGCTGCTCGCGCACTAAGTCCAGCTCTTCAGGACTGCAATCGCAACGATAGGCTTTGCCCTCATCCAGCAACTGCTGGATCACTTCTTTATATCGGTCAAACCGATCCGTTTGAAAAATCGGCCCTTCGTCATAATCCAGACCTAACCAGTTCATACCATCGATAATCGCATCCACTGATTTTTGTGAGTTACGCTCCAGATCAGTATCTTCAATGCGTAAAATGAACTTACCGTCATTCTGACGGGCATGAAGCCAGGAATATAGAGCAGTGCGAGCACCACCAATATGCAAATCACCAGTAGGACTAGGAGGGAAACGAGTAACAATCATGATATCAATCTAATAAATTTCTAAAGAAACGAAGGGTAGCATTTAGCGTTGCAAAGCGCGAGAAATTGACATTCAGAATTTAAAAAATCATCAAATAATATATTAAGTTTTCTATTAGAATTCTGAGTTAATTATTAATAAAATGAGTCACCCCTACTTTTTTAAAAAGTTGAAAATAAATACTATTATAGGCAATAGATTACAACGTTTAAATTATTAAAGCTAAAAATCTAAATTTAATGATATTATCCGTGTTCAAATTTAGATATTAAGGAATCACTATGGCTGCTGGCAGTTTATTAATGTTGTTAGACGATATCGCTACCGTTTTAGATGATGTGGCGGTAATGAGTAAGGTGGCAATAAAGAAAACAGCAGGTGTGCTCGGTGATGATCTGGCATTGAATGCAGAACAGGTTTCAGGAATCAAAGCAGAACGGGAAATTCCTGTGGTTTGGGCCGTAGCAAAAGGCTCTTTCAAGAACAAACTTATTTTAGTACCTGCAGCGCTAGGCGATTAGTGCTTTTATTCCATGGTTGATTACTCCTTTATTAATGATTGGTGGCGCTTTTTTATGTTTTGAAGGTTTTGAAAAAATAGCTCATAAATTCTTACATTCTGCTGATGAGGATAAAGAGCATCATCAGGAACAACTCGAAGCACTACAAAATCCAGCAATCGATATGGTCGAATTCGAAAAAGAAAGAATCAGCGGAGCCATTCGTACAGACTTTATTTTATCCGCTGAAATTGTTGTTATCGCCCTAGGCACGGTCAAAGATCAATCATTCATGTTACAAGCATTAGTCGTGTCCGGAATAGCTATATTTATCACAATAGCGGTCTACGGTTTAGTCGCCGGCATTGTAAGAATGGATGATGTAGGACTTCATTTAATTATGGGTAAGGCACGAACAGCATGGGGTAAGATTAAGCGCTTTATAGGAAGAGGTATTTTAATATTTGCCCCAATTCTAATGAAAACACTAACGATTGTAGGCACTGCAGCAATGTTCCTGGTTGGCGGTGGTATTTTAGTGCACGGTTTCCATGATATCGGCGAAGGTTTTCTGCATTTCAGCCAGTCATTAAAATCTTTACCACTTGGTGGTTTTTGGGCAGCGATTACTCCAACAATTTTAAATGGTTTATTTGGTATTATTGCTGGCGGGGTTTTAGTACTTTTGTTTAAACTTATAACCCCGATATACACAAAGTTTAAAGGGGGTTAAGTCGGAAAAAAAATAGCAGATTCACTATCACATTATTTCGCGGTAAAGAAAATATCGCCATAGGTCGCGGTAATTTTCCGCTTACTATTATCAGTATCCGTCATCACTGCTACAGCATCAATTTTTGACAGATTTTTCCCGTAGAGTTTTTGAAAGTCTAGTTTGACGTTGCGCTTTTCATTTTGCCAAACGCCCGCACGATCCTGTTGTCCTCGAACTGCTGTCATCTTGGCGTTTTTAGGTAAATAGGCATTACCCCATGTAGTACCACGAGCTTGATTACTCGACCATACATAATTCAATGCTTTGGAATTCCATGGAAATAAACCACCATCAATAATCACATAAACACGCGCAGTATAATCATCACCGTTTTTGCTTTGTTCGTTTAAGTCTTTCAGTTGACCATCAATTTTCCAACTCCAATTAAGAAATGGGGTTTTATTTAAATCAACTTTAATTCTTTTGACGAGACCAGAAGCGGTTTTATCGCTGCTCGCTTTTAAAGCCTTACGACCAGCTTGGTCCACTATGTTATATTGAGTTGTGCCACTGAAGGATTTCTGTTCCCATCCCGTCAAACTGCCAGAGGAAAAATCACCAACCGGTAATTTATCATTAGCTAATAAGTTACAGCTAATCAGCAACAAAGTGATGAGTTGCACTATCTGTTTTACCATCGATGAGTTTCTCCTGTTTTTATCTATGCTTTATTAATTCATTATCAATAAGTAATCTCAATATTCTCAGACACGCTCTGACACTTTAGGTTCTGAGCATAAGTAAAAGAATGAACATTATCTCTTACGCATCCACTTTTCATTTAGTTGCGTAAACAGATCTAAATTAACTAATGCTTAAATAATTCTCAAAAATAAATTATGAACAAAAAAATTCTCATACTAGCAGTCATTTTCAGTCTTGTTGTTGCATTCTTCCTATTAGACTTGCAACAATTTCTTTCTCTAGACTATATCAAGTTACAACAATCAGCTTTCCAGGCATTTTATGTTGAGAATACATTGCTGACTTTAGTCATTTTCTTTATTAGCTATGTTGCTATAGCTGCATTAAGTTTACCGGGTGCAGCCATTATGACCATTCTTGCTGGCGCATTATTCGGTTTGGTGACAGGCACAATCATGGTTTCTTTTGCCAGCACCTTAGGTGCAACTTTGGCTTTTCTAGCAACACGCTATTTACTTCGCGATACGATGGAGTCTCGTTACCCTGAAAAACTAAAGTCAGTGAATGAAGGGATAAAGAAAGAAGGCGCCTTTTACTTGTTTGCTATGCGTTTGGTTCCACTTTTCCCTTTCTTTTTAATCAATATCGTAATGGGGCTAACCAAACTTCCAGTCTTAACCTTTGCTCTAGTGAGTCAGATAGGCATGTTAGCAGGAACTATCGCCTATGTTTTTGCTGGAACGCAACTTGCAAAAATTGATTCACTCTCTGGCATTCTCTCCCCTGGTCTTATCTTTGCCTTTGTCATACTTGGATTATTTCCACTCGCCGCACGTAAGGTTATGGATAAACTAAGAGCCAATAAAGTTTACGCTAATTATGATAAGCCTGAAAAATTCGATAACAACCTGATAGTTATCGGAGCAGGTGCTGGAGGACTCGTGTCTTCCTACATTGCTGCAGCCGTTAAAGCCAAGGTTACTTTAATCGAAAAACATAAAATGGGTGGCGACTGCCTGAACACAGGCTGCGTACCTAGTAAAGCGATAATCCGCACCGCCAAGTTACTCTCTGAAGCACAGCATGCTCCACGATACGGCATTGAAAAAATGGAAGCTGAAGTTGATTTCAAGTCGGTGATGAATCGCGTGCATGAAGTCATCCGTAAGATAGAGCCTCACGACTCTGAAGAACGTTATACCAATCTAGGCGTCAACGTCATTCAAGGTGAAGCGAAAATTCTCGATCCATTTCGAGTCGAAGTGAATGGCGAAGTATTAACTACTCGAAATATTATCGTAGCGACAGGTGCTAAACCATTTATACCAGAAATTCCCGGACTTGATAGTGTCGACTATCTGACTAGCGACAGCCTTTGGGAAATTGATGAATTACCGGGGAAATTTATCGTTTTAGGAGGCGGACCCATAGGTTCTGAATTAACACAAGCGTTTGCCCGTCTTGGATCACAAGTAACTTTAATCGAACGAGAAGAACGAATATTAAGCCGCGAAGATGAAGACGTTTCAGCGTTAGTTCTTGAAAGCTTCAATGCAGATAAAGTACAAGTGCTCACTCAGCATGAAGCTGTTGAAGTGATTCAACGAGATGTCCAAGATGTATTGGTGTGTAAGCAGGGTGAGAAAACCGTCGAAGTACCTTTTGATAAATTACTTGTAGCTATCGGACGTAAAGCCAATGTAACAGGCTTTGGATTGGAAGACCTCGACGTAGAAATCAATCCAAATGGAACAATAACTGCCAATCAATTCCTGGAAACAAACTATCCAAATATCCATGTGGTAGGCGATGTTACAGGCCCTTACCAGTTCACGCACACTGCATCCCATATGGCTTGGTTTGCCAGCATCAACGCTTTGTTTGGGTTCGCGAAACGCTTTAAGGTTGATTATCGTGTTATCCCTTGGGCTACTTTTACAGACCCTGAAGTTTCAAGGGTTGGATTGAATGAACAGGAGGCTACAGAACAAGGTATTCCTTACGAAGTGACCCGTTATGGACTGGATGATCTCGATCGTGCCATTGCCGATAGCGCCGATCAGGGTTTTGTAAAAGTACTTACTCAGCCAGGAAAAGACACTATTCTTGGCGCAACGATTGTAGGTAAAGACAGCAGCAGCCTTATTGCAGAATTTGTTTTAGCTATGAAATATAAGCTGGGATTGAATAAGATACTCGGCACTATTCACATCTACCCAACCATGTCTGAGGCAAACAAATACGTTGCCGGCGAATGGAAACGAAAAAATGCACCAGAAAAACTGCTAATATGGGTAGAAAAATTTCATACTTGGCGAAGAGGCTAATACATGAACAATCTTATCGCAAACGAACCTACAATTAGGCTATTAGCCTTCTTTGGTATTCTTGCGATTATGATTGTTTGGCAGGTACTTAAGCCACGTAGAAACTATGAAAAACCGATCAAAGTTAAAGCTAAACGCTGGGTTAATCATTCTTTAATGATGGTAATTTCAACCTTGTTCATTAGGCTTGCTTTACCATTCTCGGCTGCTGCTTTTGCGATGTATGTCGCTGATAATGATCTCTCCCTTTTTGGGTTTAGCCTACCTTTAGTAATAGGCGTGATCGTTTTGGATGCTTTAATTTATTGGCAACATCGCATCTTTCATATGGTTCCGCTGCTATGGCGTTTACATCGCGTACATCATAGTGATAGCACGCTGGATGTTACCTCAGCTATTCGCTTCCACCCGATTGAGATTTTTCTTTCAATGCTGATCAAGTTTGCGGCTATCTGGATACTTGGCTTGTCTGCTGCTACCGTAATTATATTTGAAATTATTCTGAACGGTATGGCCATGTTTAATCATAGTAATGCGCGAATACCCGCTGACAATATTTTACGCTGGGTATTTGTAACCCCTGATATGCACCGAGTACATCACTCGGTTTATGGCAAAGAAACCAATAGCAACTATGGTTTTAATATCTCACTATGGGATAGAGTTTTCGGTAGTTATATCGCACAACCAAAAGATGGGCACGAGTCAATGAAGATTGGCTTGAAAGAATATCCAGGCGGAGAAAGTGGTTTAAAAGGTTTATTGTTAATGCCTTTCAAAGAGCAGTGAATCTAGCAACAAAAATAGTTCGAATCACTAGAAGATTTTTAAAATTTTCATTAATGTTTAGAAAATAACAAAGCTATATAAAATTAAGGAATAGTATTTATGTTAGGTGTTATCGGAGGGTCGGGCTTATATGATTTAAAAGGGCTAGATATAATCAATGAACATGAAGTTAAAACGCCTTTTGGCGAGCCCTCTGCGCCAATTCTTGAAGGTGTATTCTCTGATAAAAAGATTCTTTTTTTATCACGTCATGGAAAAGGACATCAATTTTTGCCTCATGAGGTTAATTATCGAGCCAATATTTTTGCGTTAAAAAAATTAGGTGTGCGCAGTGTATTTGGTGTATCCGCTGCGGGCAGTTTGCGCGAAGAAATTAAACCGGGTGATCTAGCTATAGCGTCGCAATATTTTGATCATACCCGTGGCAAACGCGATTATACTTTTTTTGGTAATGGGATAGCTGGTCATGTTTCGACGGCTTATCCTGTTTGTCCTGCGTTAAGTGGTGATATTGAATCTGCTGCAAAACGACTACAACTCGATATTCATACGGGTAAAAATTATGGCTGTGTGGAAGGGCCTAGGCTTGGTACGCAGAGTGAGAGTTTCTTCTTACGGGATCAAGCGAAATGTGATTTGGTTGGAATGACGAATATACCAGAAGTGTTTTTGGCTCGCGAAGCACAAATGGCTTACTCGACGGTGTGTTTGGTGACTGATTATGATTGTTGGATGGAAGACCCTTCACAACATGTCAGTGTCGAAAAGTTTTTTGATGTGTATGGTGGCGCGCTGAATAAAGCCCAGGATTTACTCGCAGAACTACTTAAATTACCCCTTACAGAAACGCCTGAAAGTATTCGTAACAGTTTAGCAAGCTTCAATTTTAACGCCTGACGAGTCCATTAGTGAAGAGCAAATGCACTGGTTGAAAGTATTACGTGGTTGAGAAAAATCAGCTAAATCAGCAAGATTTACAAAACAAACTAAACCAACAATGCCTCGAGGATTTCAGCATTATCATTCCTAGCTGGAATCAAGAAACAACGTTAAATTCATTATTAGAAAACTTGGAAAATACCAGGGCAGAAATAATTGTTTCATACGAAGGAACGCGTGCCAAAAGCCTCAATGTTGGGGCTGATAAAGCCACTAGAAATATACTGTGGTTTATCCATGCGGATAGCCAAATCACTAAAGAGAATATACAAAGTCTGAAAGAGTCTTTGCAGAAATTCCCTGATGCCTTGCATTATTTCAAATTGAAATTTGCCGAAGGTGGGCTCAGCACAATAAATGCTCATGGCGCTAATATTCGTTCTTCATTAATAGGCTTGCCCTATGGTGATCAAGCGCTGTGCCTTTCTCAACAGCAATTTAAATTGATTGGTGCTTACCCAGAAGACACACTCTATGGCGAAGATTTGTTATTCGTTCGTTTGGCTAAAAAAGCGTCATGTTAAATTGATCGAGGTTCCTTCTTTTTTGGTCAGTAGTGCTCGCAAATACCGTTCACAAGGTTGGGTAAGGACCTCTCTTACCCACTGGTATATCATGTTTAAACTCATGCTTAAAAAAATATGAAAATTGCCATCGCAGTATTCGTTAAAACCCCGGGGGTGTCACCTTTAAAAACGCGTTTAGCTGCGTCTTTAGGGCAGGAAAAGGCATTACATTTTTATCAGTTAAGCCTTAAATGTATTGTTAGTACACTCAAGAAAATAGCAATTAATCCTTACTGGGCGGTAGCTGAAAAACAGAGTTTGAATAATCTACTGTGGAGTGATTTTAATAGATTGCATACCGGAGAAGGGAATTTAGGTGATCGTCAAAGTCAAATTTACCACGAACTGTTAAAAACACATGATGGTGTTATTTTGATAGGTGTAGATGCTCCGCAGTTATCTAGAGAAAAACTAGAACAGGCGATGGAAGCTTTAAAGTCTTACGATTATGCGATTGGGCCTGCTACCGATGGTGGTTACTATTTATTAGCGGGACGAAGAAATATCCCAGCTCAGATTTGGTCAACAACACCTTGGAGCGATGCTAAAACCAGAGCTACGTTAGTAGCTCAACTAGACTCAAAGCCCTACGAACTAGGCATGCTGACCGATGTAGATACTGAATCTGATCTCAATACTATGCTCTTAGAAATGCCGCAGAGTTTAAATGAAAACCAAACAAAACTAAAAGAGTGGATAAGAAACCTCAGATTAATTACCACAGGGCGAGACTATAAGTGATCTGCTCCGGTGTTACGTCTGTTTTGAAGGGAGTTACCATTCCCTTTATGACACTCCTATAATCTGATCATTTGTAGTCTTGCAGAATTTTATTGGACTTTTTCATAGGTTATTTAATCAGCTTTAGCGCTACAAGAACCACCACCCAATACACAAAATTTAGAACAATATTGATGGTTTAGGTACACGCGTTTTGAGCTTTCTTTTAAGGTCGAGTCAAATTCAAACTCTTCAGAATAGGGTAATAAAGTACAGGCGATAACGGCTGGTTTCTCCGCACTTTTCCGTTTAACCACCATACGAGAATTTGAACACATAATCTCTTCAGGCTTAACGCCTAGAATATCCCAACATTCTGTGGTTATTTCTGGCACTGACGCAGCTTCATCCATTTCAGGAAATAAAACCAACTGCATAGTATCATTAGCGTCAACGTTAATATTGTATGTCTTAAAAAGTGTAGTATAACCCTGTCGCAATACTTGTAGCTCATCTCCCCAACGTGTTCTACCAGCAATATTAATGTTAAAACCATTATCAGAAAGCCAGCTTAGGCCATTTAACGCAATCTCCCAAGTGCCAATTCCGCGTTCTTCATCATGCATTTTGGGATTAAAATGATCGACTGAAACTCGTAGAAGCAGATTATCTTTGTATTGATCATTAATCTTAAGCAAATCATCTTTATGCCGCATCATCGGGCGCATAGCGTTTGTTAAAATAACTAACTTAAACCCACGACTTAGACATTCTTCTATTATTGGCATAATGTCGGGGTTCATAAATGGCTCGCCACCCGTAATTCCTATCTCCGTCGTTGCCATTTCTTCATCACGAATTTCATCCAGATAAGTTTTCACTTCTTGAAAGGTCATATATACCAATGCATCGTTTTTGGGTGATGATTCAATATAACAATTGCTACAGGTAATATTACAAAGTGTGCCAGTATTTATCCAAAACGTAGTCAGTTGATTTAAATCCACAAAAGCGCGTGCATCACCTTTTGCCGTAGTGAGAGAATTCTCGAATTTATTCATTTTTACTATTCTTAAGCCAAGCAGGCCTCAACGATAATAACATAGGTAAACTTACGAAATAATATTTGTATTAGATCCTTTTTTAAGAACTTTAGCAGAAAAAGTCACAAGCAATAAATTCACAGGTATTTTATCTACTCTTTATTATGATGCGTTGAACAAACTTGTGATTTATTCTGGCATACATACAAGACTGACTTTTAGAGTAATAATCGAGTCAGATCATTTTGTTTGCTGATACTTTTATTCGCTGATAGCACGAAAAAGTGACGTTGTACCTAAACGAATATTTACAGAATCCCGAAATACTTAACTCAAAAGTAATGAAATCAGCGGACATGCTTTCTGAGGGAATTTCTAGAAAACAAAATTTAAGAAAAACCCTCTATAAGTGGGGGGGTGTCATTTTTCAAAGTCACAAACACAAAAAGCCCAAACAAACTTTGGACTCTTAAAACACATTAAAAAATTACTTAGGGTGTTTGGATTTTATTTCAGATCAAAGCGTCAGCACACGGAGAATGTGAGCGTACATCAAGTACGTGATCATTCGAGTAAAAACAAAAGCTCTACTCTAGTACAATTAATTTATGCTTGTTGAAATTGCTCCTGTCCTTCCCAAAACTCCTTGCAATAGCTCACTATTACAACTCGTTTTAGAAAAGACATGAACAATTTAGCCTGCGTCTAAACTTGATTAACCAGAGCAGAGATTCTGTATCAACGCCGAGCTGGGATAAAAGACGAATGCCTAAATCAGTTTTTCTCTTGGTCGACGATCTTGTTTTCCGTAATCCACGGCATCATAGAACGTAATTTTGCTCCTACAACTTCAATTCCGTGCTCTGCGTTTTTACGACGGTAGCCTGACATTGATGGGTAATTACCTGCACCTTCGGCTATAAACTGCTTTGCGTACTCACCAGTCTGGATATTATGAAGCGCTTGTTTCATTGCCGCACGAGACTCGTCATTAATCACTTTAGGACCAGTTACATACTCGCCATATTCAGCATTGTTAGAGATTGAGTAGTTCATGTTTGCGATACCGCCTTCAAACATTAGATCAACGATCAACTTTAACTCATGAAGACATTCGAAGTATGCCATTTCTGGCTCATAGCCTGCGTCAACAAGTGTCTCGAAGCCTGCTTTAACAAGCTCTACTGCGCCACCACAAAGAACAGCCTGCTCACCAAATAGGTCAGTTTCACACTCATCACGGAAAGTAGTTTCGATGATACCTGTACGGCCTCCACCAATACCTGATGCGTAAGAAAGCGCGATGTCTTTTGCCTTACCTGAAGCGTCTTGCTCAATTGCGATTAAATCTGGAACACCGCCGCCACGAACAAATTCAGAACGGACTGTGTGTCCTGGTGCTTTTGGAGCAATCATGATTACGTCCAGATCTTTACGTGGAACTACCTGATTAAACAGAATGGCAAAACCATGTGCAAATGCAAGTACTGCTCCTTGTTTAATGTTTGGTTCGATCTCGTCATGGTATAATTCAGACTGGAATTCATCTGGAGTCAAAATCATGATTACATCAGCTTCTGCTACTGCAGTTGGTACGTCAGCAGTCTTTAAGCCATAGCCTTCAGCTTTAGCGATAGATGAAGAACCGGGGCGTAAACCAACAGTAACATCGACACCAGAATCTTTAAGGTTGGCAGCGTGTGCGTGACCCTGAGAGCCAAAACCGATGATGGCTACTTTTAAGCCCTGAATAATAGACAGGTCACAGTCTTTATCGTAATAAATATTCATTTTCAAATTTCCTTAAAGTAAATTTATTTGTTAATTAGTTATATTAATTAAGTAGTTAAGTTCGCTTATTAATGTAATTAAATACAGTTCTTTCTAGCTCATAACTTCTACAACTACACTGTTAGAGAAGCTTTTCCGCGAGGAATACCCATTGCGCCTGATCGTACCACTTCAACGATTTTATGTACTCTCATGGTATTCAAAAAACCATCGAGCTTCTGTGGGCTACCTGTGACTTCGATAGTATACATCTGATTGCTCACATCTATGATACGTCCACGGAATATATCGGAAAGTCGCTTGATTGACTCACAAGCATCCATCTCCATTGCAACAACTTTGACAAACATCATTTCGCGTTCGATATGTGAATAATCTGATAACTCCATCACTTTTACAACATCGATCAGTTTATTTAACTGTTTCACGATTTGTTCGATAGATGCATCGTTACCTTTAGTGACCAACGTCATTCTTGATAATGTCGGGTCATCCGTTGCCGCAACAGTTAGAGATTCAATGTTGTAGCCACGCTGTGAAAATAAGCCTGATACACGAGATAATGCACCCGTCTCATTTTCCATTAATATTGAAATTATATGTCTCATATTATAACAACCGTTTTATTTCTTAGCATCGTCAATGGCATCCTGCTTATTTAGGTACATTTCATTATGTCCGTAACCTGCTGGAATCATTGGATAAACATTACCTTCCATTTCAATGGCGAAATCAAGGAAATGCAAACGTTTAGTATCTTCAATAGCTTCTCGCAAAGCATCTTCAACATCCCCTGGCTTTTCAATGCGAACGCCAACATGACCGTAAGACTCAGCGAGTTTAACGAAATCAGGTAATGATTCGTTATAGGTCATGGCGTAACGCTCTTCATAGAAGAATTCTTGCCATTGGCGAACCATGCCGAGGTAACCATTATTCAGGTTGATTATATTTAGTGGCAAACCGTATTGTTTACAAGTACCAAGTTCCTGGATGCACATCTGAATGCTGCCATCTCCGGTAATACAGGTCACCACTTCATCTGGGTGAGCGAGCTGAATACCCATAGCTGCTGGTAAACCAAAGCCCATGGTGCCCAAACCACCCGAGTTTACCCAACGATTGGGTTGATTAAATTTGTAGTATTGTGCGGCAAACATTTGATGCTGACCAACATCAGATGCTACATAGGCATCACCTTTAGTTATTTCCCAAAGTTTCTCAACAACGTATTGTGCCTTGATGGTTTCGTCATTCTGTTCGTAATCTAAGCACTTTAAGTCCTGCCATCCACTAATCTGTTTCCACCATGCGTCAAAAGCAGTCTTATCAGGATGAATCGCATGCTCTTTCATCTGGTCAGCCAATTCTTGTAATATTTGCTTTACATCACCCACAATAGGGTTATGCGCTTTTACATTTTTAGAAATACTTGCAGGGTCGATATCGATATGAATAACTTTTGCATAGGGTGAAAACTTGTTTAAGTCTCCTGTAACACGGTCATCAAATCGCGCACCAACCGCAATGATAAGATCAGCGTAATGCATAGCACGATTTGCTTCTAGCGTACCGTGCATTCCCAACATACCTATAAATTGCTTGTCATTAGACGGATAAGTACCTAACCCCATTAAGGTATTAGTAACAGGAAAATTAAATGCCTGGCCAAATGCGGTCAGTTCTTTTGACGCTCTTGATGAAACGACACCACCACCCGCATAGAGAACGGGCTTCTTAGATTCAGCTATCATCTGCAGTGCTTTTTTAACCTGCTTCTTATTCCCTCTTATTGTCGGGTTATAAGATCGCATTGTTAGATCTTTCGGGTATTCAAATTCGATCGTTTCTACACCGTTTGTAAGATCTTTTGGAATATCAACGAGCACAGGACCCGGTCTACCTGAAGTTGCCAGGTAAAAGGCTTTGCGCATTGTGGGCGCAATATCTTCAATCGAAGTAACCAGGAAGTTGTGTTTAACACAGGGGCGTGTAATACCTACAATGTCAATTTCCTGGAATGAATCATTACCGATCAAAGCACGCGGAACTTGTCCAGTGATAACCACTAAAGGCACAGAGTCCATATAAGCATCAGCTATTCCGGTTACTGCATTGGTAGCACCAGGACCTGAAGTTACAATACAGACACCTGGCTTATCAGTTGATTTTGCATAACCTTCTGCTGCGTGAGTTGCACCTTGCTCATGACGCGTTAAGATGTGTTTTATATCTCCTCTTGCTTCAGCTTTATAAAGAGCATCGTAGAGGAATAAAACAGCTCCACCAGGATAACCAAAGATGGTATCAACGTTTTCCGCTTTTAGACATTCTATAAATATCTCAGCGCCAGATAATTTCACGTAAAACTCCTACCTTTTCAAAACGAACTAAAGTTCGACATAGTAATATGAAAACTACACTCTATCCAGTCCAATATGCCGTCTTTAGCGATATACCAGAACCTTCAAATTATGTAGGTTATATGTATATTTTAATCGTATTTATCAGCAATCAGCAATAAACGTACAATATGTCTAATGTCACCCCCCTACTTTAAGGCAGTTTTCTGGGGGTAAACATATTACCTATGGGACCTCTACTGAAGTCCCTTTGAGTAGCAGAAATACAAAAAAAGCCACACAAATGTGTGGCCTTTCTTAAGTAATAAGAGATTATGATAAAACTCACATTACTTTTATATGGTGGCTATACCGAGATTCGAACTTGGGACCCCATCATTATGAGTGATGTGCTCTAACCAGCTGAGCTATATAGCCAAAACTGACTTGCCAATCAGCAAAATCAAGGGGCGCTAATATAGTGATTGTAATGTCTCGTGTCAACAACTCAAACAGTAAATATTAAGCATCTAAAGCAGATAAATATTCATACAAAAGCAGACGTAAGAGCTAAAACATTTTATAATTGCTCGGTTCCACTCGTTCAATAGAAATTATAATTATGAGTCATCACAGTTTTGACCCGGCAGCATTCAGAGATTTAACACAATTACAACGATCATTAATTCAAATTCTGGCGATTGTTTACGCACCCGTTGCAGCCACGCCTCTAGCCAGTTGTGCTCACAGGCTCGGTATCGATGACCCAAATATCAATGATAGTTTCACCCTACATAGTTTACGCCCTGTTCTAGTTGACCTGATACATGAAAACTGGATTGAAGGCAGCCAGGGCAAATACATGGTACCGGCTAAAATACGTGATGATGTGCTTTTAAGCGCAATAGAAGAAGGTGTCTTTGATGCATACGCTGATCAGGTTTTAAATTCCTTCTCTGCAACAGAATCATTTGGGCGTATCCTATGGCAGAGCGTTGAGCATGGCCTATCTCACGCCAGAATTTATTTATTCCAGGGTAAAACGGAAAAGCTAGATCACACGCTAGCATTATTATTTGAACGATACCAATATCGCGAATCTGAACTGATCAACCCTGGCTTCTATCCATCTACATTCGGATCACCTGCCAATCCAAAACTCTTATCTGTTCTTAGCGATGAAATGTTCAGCATGGCTTTTATGGGACTCTCTGAATACAGTTTAGATGGCCTTCATAAGCAAACGGAGTTATGGGAACTGCTTGAGCAAAGAAAACAAAATATACCAAATCTAGCCGGGTTTGAATTCCATCTATTAGAACCTCAAGCAAGGTACAGCATCCTTTCTGGAAATTACGAACTATTTCCCGCTCTACCTCCAGCATCGAGTTCACAAACTAGCTCGATGCTTTCAAATGGGGACATTAGTTCTTACGATGATCGCCATATATTCTGGCATTTAGCTAACTCCGCCAAACAACTTATCCATGCAAATACCGAGAGTGCTATTCAAGCCTATGAAAATGCGACCGATATTTACCGTGATGTATATTCCAAACGCAAAAACACCATGGTGCTGTTTGGCAATGAGTTAGAAAAATTTTATTTACTCGCTTTAATTACCTCAGGTGATAAACAGCATTTGAGTGTCGCGCAAAAAATATTTAAACAATTAGATCAAGATGTTGACCATCAATTACTCAGTGCCTATGCCGATACAGTTGCCACTGGAATTTTTAATTTTAATGCTTCTTTAAAAGAGTTAGAAAATAATATTTATAGTGTTCTTTTATACTCGCTGATTAAACACTGGTTGGGACAAAAAATATCTGACGGTGTGCAAGATATTCTAGAAGCAAAATATAACCGCGCCCGAAATGGCCAATACCTCTGGTTAGCAGCTGAATATGCTCAAGCACTAGCTTTGTTTGCTGAACAAAAAGAAGATAGAGAAACCTACAAAGTCGAAGCAGATAAACTTCATCAACAATTGAACACTATTACGCTTTTTGACCTTGTAAAACCACAAGCAGAATGGGAACGCGCATTAAATGCGATGAATCAACTGGCGAGTAAGGATAAACCAATTAGTGGTCCAGATAATGCGGAACGAGTGGTTTGGATGTTAGATGTAGATAAATACAATGAGTATTCACTAACGCCCAAACTGCAAAAAAGAACAGCCGCAGGTGCATGGACAAAAGGTCGCAATATAGCATTAAAACGACTTAAAAAAGAGAGACACGAGTTACCACAGTTGAGTGATCAAGACCTCGATCTTATCTCTACTATTTTCGAACAACCAGACTATGACGCGTATTACCATCGAGGTCCTCAATTTACGCTAGATTTGAATAATGCCTGGCCAAAACTTGTTAATCACCCGAATCTTTACTGGGACGGAGCACGCAATACGCCGATTGAGCTTTCTCAAAGTGAATTCGAGTTACTCGTTAGTGAAGAAAACGAAAATCTACGCATTAGCTTCTACCCTGCATTCGATGATAGTCAGGAAGACAGCCAATATTTAATAGTAAAAGAAACCCCAACTCGTCTTTGTATTTATCAAAAAAACGAACAGGTCATGCGCCTCAGTGAAATTATTTCTAATGGAATCGTTATACCACGCGAAGCGGAAAAAGATTTACGCGAGACCTTAGGCACACTGGCACCAATGATTAGTATCCAGTCTGATCTCGAAGGTGTTGTTGATGCCGAAGAAATACAACCTGATTCTCGCATTCATGCCAATCTTTTACCCTACGGTGAAGGACTGAGAGCGACTTTACGGGTTAAACCTTTTGGAGAATTTGGGGCCTATTTCCCTCCTGGTCATGGTCGAGCCAAGCTTTCAATTGAACACGACGGCCAGCGTTTTAAAACTACACGTGATCTCGACAAAGAAAAGGAGCTTTTAGACACTTTGTTAGAGCACAGTAGTATTCTGGGTGAGGAAGATGAGTTTAATGACGAGTACCTTCTTGATGAACCGCAAGATTGTTTAGAATTATTAGAACAACTTCATAGAGAGGCTGATGCAGAAGAAGCCAATGTAATTATCGCCTGGCCTGAAGGTGAAGTAATGCGAATAGCCTCACACTTCGACACTAATAATCTACGCCTCAGTATTAACAAAAGTGGCGACTGGTTTAGCCTTGAAGGTACCGTTTCAACTGATCCAAGCCTGATCGTATCACTCAAGCAATTACTCAATTTATCAGCAAACAATAAAGGCCGCTTCCTGAAGATGGAAGATGGACAATATCTATCGCTAACACATCAGTTTAGAAAGAAACTCGATTCAATTCATCGCTACGCTGAACTCGATGGTGATGGTGCAAAAATAAGTGGACTTGCATCGTTAGCCCTGGAAGATCTAACAGATATGGTTGGCGAACTCAGTGTCGATGAAGCCTGGGAAAAACATATTCGTAGTATTGAAGAGCTCGATGATCACCATCCGCAAATCCCCTCAACATTACAAACAGAATTACGTGAATATCAGGAAGATGGTTTCAAATGGATGAGCCGACTGGCGAAGTGGGGTGTAGGCGCCTGTTTAGCTGATGATATGGGTCTGGGTAAGACCATACAAGCCCTAAGCATCCTATTGGAACGTGCTAGTCTCGGTCCTGTTTTAGTGGTTGCACCGACATCCGTAAGCAACAACTGGGAATCTGAGATATGTAAGTTTGCACCGACCTTAAAGCCACATTTCTACCGCGAAGGTTGTCGTAAGACTCTCCTTGATAATGCCGCTGAATTCGATGTTGTGATCGCAAGTTATGGTCTACTACAACAAGACGCAGAAGAATTTATCGAGAAAAAATGGGCGACTATTGTTTTAGATGAAGCCCAGGCAATTAAGAACATAAACGCGAAACGCACCAAAACAGCACATAAGCTACAGGGTGATTTCAAGCTGGTAACAACCGGTACTCCGATTGAGAACCACCTTGGTGAGTTATGGAGTATTTTTAGATTTCTAAACCCGGGACTTTTGGGTACGCAACAACAGTTTATGCAACATTATATTAGTCCTATTGAAAAGGACAATAACGCTGATGCTCGTCAACATCTAAAAAAACTGATTCAACCTTTCATCTTGCGTCGTACCAAAACTCAGGTATTGGATGAATTACCACCCAAAACTGAAATCACGGTTGAAATTCCATTGTCTGAAGGCGAACGTTCATTGTATGAAGCGGTTCGAAGTAGTGCTCTGGAAAACCTCGCACGCGATAAAGGCCAACAACAAAGTGGTGAACACCTTAAAGTACTTGCAGCTATCACCAAACTACGCCTGGCCAGCTGTCATCCAAAGTTAGTAATGAATGACTCTACGCTTTCAAGCAGCAAACTTGATCGCTTTGGCGAACTTTTAGAAGAACTCATCGAGAACAATCATAAAGCATTGGTATTCAGTCAGTTTGTTAAGTACTTATCGATTATTCGTGAGTATTTAGATGAGCGAGGCATTAAATACCAATACCTGGATGGAAGTACCCCAGTGGCCCAAAGAAAAGCTCGTGTAGATGCCTTCCAGAATGGTGAAGGTGAATTATTCCTGATCAGCTTGAAAGCCGGAGGTTCAGGACTTAACCTGACTGCTGCTGATTATGTTATCCATATGGACCCTTGGTGGAATCCAGCTGTTGAGAACCAGGCATCAGACCGTGCGCATCGTATCGGTCAAACGCGCCCTGTGACTATTTATCGTTTGGTTGCTGAAAACACAATTGAGCAAAAAATCGTTAAACTGCATCAACATAAAAGAGATTTGGCGGAAAGCTTGCTGGAAGGTTCAGATATGAGTGGATCTATGAGTGCAGATCAAATGCTGGAACTGATGCGTGAGAATTAAACTATTTAAATTAAACTCGTATACCTAAAAACTATAGACTTAAAAAATCACCAATGCTTTGATAGGAGGAGAAAATCAAGGCGTTGATGATTGAAATACTAAAAAACTATTGCGGGTTGTTATTTAGTTGCAGTTACTATAAACAAATATATTTTGCGCAAAGTAGAGTTTTATGCCTTTATAGTTTTACATTATAGTACCCGTTAATTATTCTTTATGGGTAATGCTAGAATGGGTTCTTTAGATCATTTAACCTTCATTTGAAACAAATATTTTATACAAAATTTATACTACATTGAAACACTCTCTGATAAATTCTCACTCTTAGAAAAAGAAACCAAACGATGTGGTTTTGGTAATCTGCTCTTCAATATCATGACCATGCCATGATCCACCAAGATGCTCGCTATATAGTTATTCTGCTTATTTTACAAACGCTTACACCCAAAAAGATTATTATAATAAAGTATCTTATTTCGGGTATACGCATGAAATATATTGCGGATAATGAAGAAATTAGCACCCGATACGCTGAGAAATTATTAATCGAGTTACGCAAGCATTTCGAAAATATCTCAACTAATGAATCGATCTACTTGTTTGGTCTATTGAACATTTCAGAGTACTTATAAAAAAATACTTAATTAAAAACACTTCAAAAGTGGGGGAGTGTATTTTCTAAATGGTTGTATTTATCTCCCTACTTATACTGAGGTTCTTTAGCTATTCGGCGTAAATTGTTTAAAGTATTAAAAGGTATATCGACCACTAATGAATTAACCAACCACTTCGGAATGCTTCCGCCAGGGTCAACACTCATTTGATAGAGTATTTTTAAATTCGCATTTTGCAATGGCGTTAATTCCCATAGACCATGCATATCGGTAATTCGTACGGTTTTCGGTAATTTATTCAGCATTTCTGGTTTTGCCGCAAATTTAATAGTCACTTGATTCGTCGAATCATTTTGTGTCTTGATTGAGTGAACGATGCTGTCTCTATCGACAACTGGCCAAGGCATATCTGTAATTATATGGTTAAATGTTTCATTCTCACCCACACGTTTAATCGTTTTTGCACTTCTGCAATTATGCAACCAGCGGGGATATGAAGACACATCGGCAATTACCGACAACACAGAATCTAGTGAACTATTAACGGTAACCACACCACGAAAGGATTTAACCAGTGATCCTTTAGTTTCAGCGATAAAAACCTGGATATTGTCTTCTTCTTTTTCTAAGTACCATACATTTTCAGCCCCAAACACAGGGGCTGAAATCAACAGTGCCAAACATAGAAAAAAAAAGTTTCTAATGTAATTTTTTACCATGCTCTATTTGTAACATAAATTTGTATAATAAATTATTAGAATAAATATTTTTTAACTAAAACCTGGGAATTTATTCACTTGAGCTTCTATCATTCCTGCATAAATACTATCGTTATCTCCTTCATAAACCATCGCAGAAGATAGCTTGCTTGCCAAAATAGCATATTTCACTTTTTCAGGAAGCCTGGAAAGTCTATTTTTAAAGCTTTCATTCTTACCAATTAAATGAGGCATATGTAATAACATCGCATTCTGAAAAGTTGCCTGGTTACTTAATTCTGGATTATTGGAAAAATAGCTGAAGATTCTTGCATAGTGCTCATTAATCTCGCTGCTTATATCGTTTGAAATATCGGTATATGGAATTGTCCCATGACTTTCAGCATAACGATCAAGAATCAATGTAGCTTCTCTTTCTGCCATTTCATTTAACTTAACAATAACATCTTCAACATACTCTTTTTTATGTGTTAAGAATTCCTCTTCGCTTAACATAAGATTAGCAATGATTTCGTATGATGATGAAATTACACCACATTTATTTGCAGATGCATCACGAATGATTACCGCCCCCAGACGTTGTAATTCTAGGCGTGCAAATGGAGTGATATAAGAGTTTGCACCTTCTACAATGACCTTGGCACTGGGTTCTCCTTGTGCATTTAAATATTTTTGATAGTTATCTTTGTCGATGGTTTCAGGTCGACCACCTGCGGGTATAAATAGATCAGCTTCCACAGAAAATGCCAGACTATTAAACTCTTTATAGAATTTGTCCGTAGAAACCCATAATTCTTCAAGGCCTTGATCAGTCATAAGGACTTTCTTATAGAGCTCCAGCATGCCTTCTTTACGGGTTTGATTACGATAAAGCAGGAAACCACCCAAATGTAATGAGTTTGGATCGAAATCTTCAAGATCAGATTTCAAAACAACCTTATCCAGAGCTTCCACAACAAGACCATCAGGATCGTATAGTGCGCCGGAGCCATCAATGATAAGCTTTATTTTAAGCTTGGGACAACGCTCCATAAGTAAACGCATACCATTTCCTGCCACATCTCCATTCGGACCACCCGTAAATTTCACGCTGAATTCATCTTTATGCATATCTATACCCAAAGATTTCATCGTTACTTCAGCAAAACGAATCACTCCGATAGACGTCACACCATAATCTTTATGATTAATTCCGACCTGCTTACTCGACATAACACCAGGACCTAACAGGTAACCTCTTTTTACTGATTGTTTCGCGATAATTTCGATCATCACATCGTGCATATTCTCATCTGGGCCCAGTTCAATCGGCTCATCTTCTGCATAGTAATCAATTACATTAGGATCTTTTGCCACGCCATCTTCAGTGACAAATAAATCAAAAAAAGCGTTAATAAACGCTAGTTGAAGTTTGTACAAATGTTGACGATTAGACTCCGCATTAGCATTACTATTTGCTCGTAAAACCGCAACCATTTTCGAACCACCTTCATAGATATCTTTATTCTTGAGGTGTTGCGTGTGTGCGAGCACAAAATTTTCTTTAAACATCGTATTTGCACTGGTTATATAGTTATCACGTCCCTGGGTAATAATGGTTCTCCAACCTCCTCTAGCGATATCAGAGAATCCGATATGGTAAGCAATACCATTTCTGCTGTAGAAGAAAGTTACACGATAAGGTCTGTCGGCAGGTAAATCCTCAGTAACCGACTCTCCTAATTCTTCAAGATATGCAGGGTCTAATCTAAAAGACAAAGCATGCTTTTGTTGAACAAAAAAATTCGTTTTCAGGGTATGTTTAATAAACGACAATCCACAACTAAATACAGTTCTACGGAAGTCATCGAGAAATTTACGACCCGAATTGAAATCTGTAATAGCAGTCGCTGTAACTGCTAACTTGTCCGCATATGCCTTCTTGCGATTAGTTTGTTTTGGATCAAAACGCTTATAAAACAAGTCAACTAACTGAGTGGTGACTTCAGGATGATTATGAAATGCTCTACGTATACCTTCTAATGAATAATTCTCAGGATGATTATGTGCCAGATTGGTATGACAAAAACTGATCATGGCATCGATCATGCTGGCATCCGTACCTGATGTTATTCCAGTTTTAACCAAGGCTTTATAACTACGGGAGCGCGAAGAAAGAATCTGGGTATTATAGATTTCTCTTTGTAGATTTAAAAACAACTCGCTGTCTTTTGTAAGTATTGAATTATCCCTTGGATTGACATAAAAAGTAGAGAGGAAATAAGGGTAGACGCCATTACTCAATGTCAGGCTATAGGAACGTCTTAGTGATATATTTAAGCGATTAAATACTTCCAGGATTTGAGCTAAATAACCCCTGCTAGGTGGATTGGAAATACCGAAAAGAATACGGTATTCTTGATTACCTCCGTTACTTTCAATACTCTCTAAGTCTAAATGAATTCCGTCATTGATATCTGTTTGAGCATACAGATTAATGAGTCGAGCAATTCTACCTGGAGGTGAAACACGTACATATTCGGGGCTATTAGCTTGTAGGATTTTCAAATACGATTCTGTATCAACCTGACCACAGTCTTTACACGAGTTCTTTAACTCATTTTCGATAATTTTTAATAACGTAGTATCTACAGAAATAGTTTCAAGTGTTTTGGCTACTTCGCTTTCGAGCTTTGATGAATAATCAAACCTTAACGCTTCTAGTTGATGATCACTACCCGTAATTTTATTTCGTGAAGTAGTAACCTCTGCATAAGATATAATTTTTTCAGGTAACTTTTGCAAACTTCTATACAAAGAACCTTTTGAATTAATTTGGGCCAGCATGGTTAATTCGGGTCTATCAACTAGCAATAATCGTCGATGATAATCTAATTTATGCAAGCTCTTAGTCAATAATGATAAAGCCTCCGTTTCATCTTGATTGAAAACAAAGAAAAGCGGGTTCATTTCATTCTTTAACCATTCCAGATTGTCTTCTGCCTGCTTTACTTCATTCGAGATATCATTCTGTATCAACTGAGTAACAGAATCGCTATTTATTTGAAAATTCATACTTTGGGGCCTGGTTAATTTTATAGTGACGTTTAAAAACAACCCTATAGGTGCCAGTTAGTGAAAAGGCAAACTAAAACTTAATAATAATCACGTTAAATTGTATGTATTAAAAAATACTCTAGCCTTTGCAATCATCATTGGGTTTTCAATAAACAGAATCGATATTTCTATAAATTATTTAAACCACAATACAAGACTTAAACTAGACTTGGTTTTTTTATTTTTATTAATAATAAGTGCTATAAACAAAACAATATGACCAATGCAAATGCATTATTTTTAATTTTCCTCTCAGCAATTTGGGGGGAGTTCGTTTATTTTTATGCGAGCTAGTGTTGAAGCTTTCGGACCTATTGCTTTAATTGCCGTTCGGATAATAGTGGCTGCTTTATGCATGCTGGTATTTCTAATTAAAAAGAGAAGATTTAAAGAGTTTCTTGAGCATTGGCGAATCTTATAAATTATAGGTTTATTAAATTCAGCATTACCTTTTACATTTCTAGCCTATGCAAGTTTAAATCTTACTGGTGGAACAGTTTCAATTTTAAACGCCATGACTTCTGTTTTTACTGCCTGGATTACTCATATATGGTTACATGACAAAATGACTAAAATCCAGTTTCTTGGTTTGTTTCTAAGTATTTCTGGGCTGATTTACTTAGCATTGGATAAGGTCAGCATAGATATTACAAGCTGGCTTGCCATTTTATCAGGAGTCTCAGCTGCTTTTTCCTATGGTATTGCGACTAACCTTACAAAGAAGTATTTGGCGAATGTATCAATTATAACGGCTGCTTCCAGAAGCTTATTATTTGCAGCACTCTTCATGAGTATCTTATTGATCCCAAATATGCCAGATTTACATAATATATCTTCTCTAGATTGGATTTATGCCGTTATTCTTGGATCATTATGTAGAGCACTAGCCTATATCATTTACTTTAATTTAGTTAAAGCTATTGGTCCGATGAAAACCGCTAGTGTTACTTTTTTGATTCCTATATTTTCATTTATATGGGGATATCTACTTCTAGGTGAAAAAGTAACAACAAGGATGTGGATCGCAACCGTAATCATTCTTTTTGGAATGAGTCTTGTTATGAGCATAATAAGAAAGAAACGCCCATAAGCAGCGAGAATTTTTTTGTTAATTCTGGGTTAATTTAAATATGCGATAATCTTTTCTATCTAAGTTTAAGAATACTTGTAGAAAACACTATGAAAACACCAACCATATTATTATCAATCACTCTATCGCTTACCCTTTCAGCTTGTTCAACTCAACAAGTAGTAGGTAGTGCTATAACCGTAGCTAAGCTTCCAGTAAAAGCAGTCGGAGTTGTAGCTGGTACAACAGGTAGCGTCGTCGGTGGAACGGTTGGAGGAATTATTGCAGGCGGGACTGGTGCTAGTCTTGGCAGCGCAGCAGGTAGAGCAGCAGCTAAGAAAGCCGCTTCTTTTTAAGAAACTTATCGATACTAATTAAATACTAACTTAAATTAAGTCACCCCCCCTACTTTTACGTGTTTTTTATTCATTTTAAATGAAAAACACGCCCTTCGGGTCGTCGTCACTACGTTCCAACATTGTCTTCGCAACGCTTCGGATAGGCACTTTTTATAAAGTGTCTAAATAAGACATTACTTCATCAAAGCCTCCTGTAAAGTTTATTCGATCTTTCTTTTTAGAGCTTTGATAGTCATACATAGGGTCGTAATAATCGAGTAGCAAGGATTTCACCAAAGGTATAAAACCATCTACTGATCCAGTATCATTTCTAAGTGCAATTGCCTCTTCCATCTGCTTTAGAGCCTCTTTATAACGAACACCACCTAAACGCTTTTGTATCTTTCCCAAGCTATTGAGTAAATGATCTGAGAGTTTTTCTGCACCTATTTTTTTTCCATAGACATGATTAAAAGATTCCTGTGTATCTAGGATATATTCTTCGATACTCACCTTATTTCTTTCTTCTTGAGAGACTTCAAGCATCACCAATTTTGAGGTTCGCATCGCGTTATACAATGCCTGAGGTACACCCAGAGAGCCTACATTTCGAGCTTCATCTTCTATAATCAGGAACTTATGGCCCGCAGCTTCTGCTTTGAGCAGTTGCACTGCGAGTGCATTCTCGAAATTTATTTGGGTAGGCTGAGGAGTTGCCGTTGGGCCAAATGCAGAGCCACGATGATTCGCCAGACCTTCTAGATCAATACTATTGGGTAATTGCTTTAACAATCTGGTTTTACCCGAACCAGTCCTGCCGCCCAACACGATAATAGGAATTTCCTGACTGATACGCTCAATGCTTTCAATCAAAAAAGTTCGCATTGCTTTGTATCCACCTTCTACGCGTGGATAAGGTTTTTCATCTTCAGTGAGAGTATCAGCAATCCATTGTTGCGAGATTTGTGAACGTAATCCCCCACGAAAACAATAAAGTACACCCCTTGGGTTTTTGGCAAAAAATCTATTCCACTTTTGTGTTCGAAGTTCTCTTTCTTCTAAAGTGACTAATTCAGCTCCTAATATAATCGCAGAGTCCTGACCTTGTTCTTTATATCGAATACCAACCGCTTCACGTTCGACATCGTTCATTAAAGGAATATTGACTGAATTAGGAAATGCTCCCTGGTCAAACTCTACAGGGGCGCGCACGTCCAACAGTGGAATATCATTAATAAAAATATCCGTTAAATTACCTATACTGGGTAAATTGCCTCTAGGTAAACCGTCAAGCCCTGGATCACTCATGTATTTCTATTATAGCTTCTGGATTATTTTCTGTTAAATAACCAATCGTTTCTAGTGACAGTCCTGCTTCTTCTATCACAGAAAGAAACGCTTGATCATCTTGCTCATCGACGGCAATTAGCAAGCCACCGCTGGTTTGAGGATCACAAATAATCGATTGTTGCGTAGAAGTTATGTTACTCAAACATTCACCATAACTATCAAAGTTTCTTTGTGCGCCACCCGGTGAACAGCCTAAATTCAGGTATTCGAGTACGTGTGGTAGTAGAGGTAGTTTACTGTAATTAATCACTGCATTCTGACCGCTACCTTCGCACATTTCACGTAAGTGACCACCTAAACCAAAACCAGTCACGTCGGTCATTGCAGTAACACAATCGAGTTGTGCGAGCTTTTCACCAATGCTGTTCAACTGGCACATTGAATCTGGCGCAAGGTGCGCGTGTTCTTCTTTAATCAATTTTTTCTTTTGTGCGGTAGATAAAATCCCTACACCCAAAGGCTTGGTTAAATACAATTTATTTCCAGCCATCGCCGTAGAATTTTGTTTTACTTTATCGCTCGCAACAGTTCCCGTTACAGCCAGTCCAAAAATAGGTTCTGGTGCATCAATACTATGCCCACCTGCTAAAGACATCCCAGCATCTTTACAAACCTGACGTCCTCCTTCTATGACTAATTGTCCCACTTCAGCAGGAAGCTTGTCCAGCGGCCAGCCAAAAATAGCAATCGCCATAATTGGTTTACCACCCATTGCGTAAATATCACTGATCGCATTGGTCGCTGCAATTCTGCCAAAAGTATAGGGATCATCCACAATAGGCATAAAGAAATCGGTAGTGCTGATGATTGCAGTACCATTTCCCAAATTGTACACCGCGGCATCATCTCGAGTGCTATTACCCACCAGTAATGCATCATCAAGCATAGGAGGAATCTGACTTTGTAACATCACATCTAAAATTGCTGGAGAAATCTTACAACCACAACCAGAACCGTGGCTGTATTCTGTCATCTTATAATCGGTCATCTCGTATTGGCTCATTTTGACTTGCGAATCCTTGACTTGTGACAGGTTTGCTTGGAAATTTTCCATAGAAATTGTCTAACTTTAAAATCGTGGTCGGATTATACTCGCATTTATACTAAGATGAATCTATCAATGAACTTAAGCTCCTTTAAATAAGGTTTAATAGACCCACATTTGTCGAATATTACATAAAGACTTACTCAACTAATCAATAATACACTACCAATATGCCCACACTACTCATAACAGGTGCCAATCGCGGTATCGGACTCGAACTTTGTAAACAATATGTAGAAAAAGGCTGGCGTGTTTTCGCAACCTGTCGATCTCCTGAAGATGCCAAAGAATTAAATCAACTTGCGGCAAGCAGCAAAGACTTACTTAGTATCCACGCACTTGATGTCAGCAATGAATATCAAATGTCAGAGCTACATAAAACACTAACAAATGTACCGATAGACATCTTGCTTAACAATGCCGGAGTCTATGGATATGGAGCGACAGAATTTGGTAAAACGAATAGTGCAGCCTGGGATGAAGCCGTTGCTATAAACCTAATCGGACCAATGAAAATGATGGAAAATTTTATTGATAATGTGGCCATTAGTGATAAAAAAATTATAGCTAGCATCAGCAGTAAAATGGGTAGTATGGCTGATAATACGTCTGGTGGTTCTTACGCCTACCGCGCAACTAAAGCCGCTTTAAATGCAGTTATGGTCAGTGCAGCACATGATCTCAAGCACCTTGATATTACTTCTTTGATATTACATCCTGGTTGGGTTCGTACAGACATGGGAGGTCCAAACGGAGAGATCTCTGTCAAAGAATCTGCAACCTTACTAAGAAAAAATCTTTCAGATTGTACAATTGAAGACAGCGGCTGCTTCTTGGATATAGATGGTTCGATCATCCCCTGGTAAAATCATTGCTCAGTGCATTCAAATTTGACTTCATCTCAGCGTCTCTTTTGCACTCGAATGGTCACTTAATAATATATGCTCACATTCTCCGTTCCAAAGCTCCTTGATCTGAACCCAAATCTAAACGCACTGAACTATAATTTAAAAACTGAATTAATCTTAATAAAAAAATTATTTGAATAACTGATGCAAAAAGAAAAAGTCATAGTCGGCATGTCTGGTGGCGTGGATTCATCTGTCGCGGCACTACTACTGATTGAACAAGGGTATCAGGTTGAAGGCCTGTTCATGAAAAACTGGGAGGAAGATGATTCCGAAGAGTACTGCACGGCAACAGAAGACCTTGCTGATGCTCAATCGGTGAGTAATGCACTCGGGATAAAATTACATACGGTTAATTTCTCAACCGAATACTGGGATAATGTATTCGAGTATTTTCTTGAAGAATACCGTTCAGGTCGAACGCCAAACCCGGATGTCATGTGCAATAAAGAAATTAAATTTAAGGCCTTCCTGGACTTCTCACTTGATTTGGGCGCTGATTATATTGCTACTGGCCACTACGCACGAGTTGATAAATCCAGCTCTAAGGTAAAGATGTTGAAAGGGTTAGATAACAATAAAGACCAAACTTATTTCCTCTATACCTTACAACAACATCAACTCAGTAAAACGCTTTTCCCTATTGGTGAATTAGAAAAATCACGTGTTCGCGAATTAGCTAAAAAAGCAGGATTCGATACGGCTAACAAAAAAGATAGCACGGGTATCTGTTTTATTGGTGAACGAAAATTCACCGAATTTTTACAACGTTTTTTACCTGCACAACCTGGGAAGATTACTGACCCTGATGGAAAAGAAATTGGTCAACATCAGGGTTTAATGTATTACACCCTAGGACAAAGACAGGGTCTGGGAATCGGTGGTTTAAAAACATCATCTGAAGCACCCTGGTTTGTTGTTGATAAAGACCTTGAAAATAATCGTCTAATTGCTGCCCAAGGTCACAATCATGAACTTTTACTTAAACTACAACTCGTAGCCTCTCAATTACACTGGGTAAGTGGCGAAGCTCCAAGTAAGAATTTTAGCTGCAAAGCTAAAATTCGATACCGCCAGGATGAACAACAATGTAAGGTCACTCTTGATGATAATATTGACAAATGTACTGTTTGTTTTAAGGAAAAGCAACGTGCGATAACACCCGGACAATCCATTGTTTTCTATGAAGATAATATTTGTTTAGGCGGTGGAATCATCGATAAAATTCAAACAAACTGTGATTGACTTACAGTTATTTAAATAAACCTTAATAAGTCAATAAACTTACCAATCGAATAACTATATAATCAAGAATAGAGCCAAATAGGTAAATCAATCCGTGGAATCAAATACACAAAACCGAGCCATTGCTTTAGCCGCTGTTTTTCAATGCGTTGATGGTGTTTCACAAATCGCAAATACAGGCAAAGTAGATGATACTTTATTCAATACCTGTATCAATAGTGTGCTAACTGATAATGCAGATACAGCTGAAGATTTGTATGGCAGCCTGGAAAATCTGAAGACTGGTTTAACATCTATGCTGTATCAATTGGGCTCAGGACAAATGACTCCTGATGGTAAAGCCAAAGACATGGAAGCAACGCGATACGCATTAGGTTTGCTTCATCTAGAAAAAAAATTAAACAATAATCCTGAAATATTCCAGCAGCTCATACAAGGAATTAAAGATACACAGAAAAAATTAGAATTCTTCGATGTGGACCATGAAAACATAACGGCATCACTTGCTGAAATTTATTCAAATACGGTAAGTAAAATTGGCCCTAAAATAATGGTAAAAGGAGAACAATCACATTTAGCGAATCCTGCCAATGCTTCCAAAATAAGAGCGCTGTTGTTATCAGGTATCCGCGCTGCTTTATTATGGCGTCAAGCGGGCGGAAATCGCTGGAAACTATTACTTGAACGTGGAAAATTACAAAAACAAGCCGATAGCTTTTTAACCAGTTTATAGACTATTCGCTTATTTTTATCTTAAGCACAAAAAGCGCCTAACTTGTCGCTTGAGAATATAGGTTAGTCCCACCTGGCAAACGCTTAAAGCGCTTATAAGACCAGCTATATTGTTCTGGAAACTTATTTATCATCGATTCAATCTGACCATTCATTGCATTACAAGCCGTTACCAGATCTTTATTGTAGAGTTCCTTAACGCCTTCTTCGATATGCAGGTAATATCCTTTAGATTTTCTTTCAGCTGAAATATAAAGAACAGGCGTATTATGACGTGCGGCGAGTTTAGGCATTAAATTAGTGGTGTAAGCAGGTTTACCAAAGAAATCTGCATAAATGCCTTGATCCTGCCGCGGCTCCTGATCCGGCAGAATACAAATGCATTCTTTGTTAGCTAATGCTTTAGTTAATTCACGTATTCCTTTAAAAGTACTTGGAACCAAACGAGCACCGGTAGACTCTCTTCCTTCAATGACTAATTCATTTAATGAAGGCAATTTGAGGGGAAGATAAGCGCTAGTAGTCTGAATATGCATCGCGGTGATCAAACCTAAATACTCCCAACTCCCGTGATGTAATACCACCACAATTAAACCATCACCTTTATTATAGGTACTAGTAATCGTGTCTAATGCATCCGGATTTAGCAGTAAGGATGATATCTTCTCCTTACCTGCTTTCCATAAAGTTGGGGTTTCAAGTAGCGCCTCTGCACTTGAGCACAAGGATTGCCGCCCAGTTGTTTGTTTCCACTGCTTAGATTTCTGCGGGTAACAGCGGTTGAGATTGACTAAGGTTATGTGTCTTAATCTCGAGGATACAAGCCAACCAACTAAACCTATTATCCTTCCCAGTTTATGATTAACACTCAGCGGTAAATAACTGATTAATTGTAATGATGTATGTGCCAACCAATTTTTCAAAATCTAGATTTTCCTTTTGTGTACTTCAAATCATATATTAAAAATACATCACAATTTTATAAGGCTCTATTTTATAGGCAATAACACTTCGGTCAATAGATCAGCTTTATCTGTTTCTGTAGGATCATTTAAATAAAACTCATAACCCAAACGTTCTTTGCAGGTTTTAATCTTATGACTGCGACTATAAGCCAGTGCAGTTGACCAGGCATTACCCAGGTGTTCATAAAACCCAGTGTGAGTAATTTTTGAACAGTTTTGTTCTTTTACAAAACCGCTTGTAAGTGGGGGGATTTTAATACCATTCCTAACTAAACCGTTTTGAAAAGTTATGTTACAGTCTTAAAATGAGCAATTTACTCAATCGACAAGAACAAATTATTCAAGTGCATGCCAGTTTAATCAATATGGTTGTGCAAACACATCTTAACCCTCAGCTAAGGCCCCAACTCAATGAAGTTCTAAAGACCAGTGCAGCAAATGGCTGGCAAAACCTTGTTTTAAGGATATATAAAATCCTTGAAGGTGAACGATCAGAAGCTTTGTTAAAAGACCTGGATGAAGAAGATGCGATAATTATTGATGCAATATTAAAAGGTATTCAAAATCCTTCAACCTTACCCGATCCTTCAGCTCAAAACGCAAATCCAAGTATGGCGGCACCAGGGATTGCTCACATGGTTAATGAAGCAAGTCGGGGTAATACACAAGCCCTAACTTTGCTTTCAAATATGGCAGAACAAATGAGTCAGGCTGGTGGAGATATGAGTATTCTTGCCGCGATCATGAAGAAGCTCATTGATGGGGAAAGAGACCCAGAAGTTCTGAGTAAAGGAATGGGTGTACAAGCAGAGAGTTTAGTCAATTCGATCTTGGAAGAACTGGGAAAATTACAGCTCCACTAAGTGAATTTTAAAAAATGGCTAATTTTAACTAGCCATTTTTTTCATCATTTATCAGGTCGATTATTTCTTTAAAGCTTCCTGCATTTTGTTAAGGCCTTCAAAATCTCCTTTTGCAGCTAAGTTTGCTTGCTCATTCCAGCTATCCATCGCTTCTTTATTATTATTTAAACGCGCACCTGATGCTTCAAGCATATCACGAAGAATATCGTCATCAGTTTCTGCTAATTTGGTGAAAGTATCAATACCTAGACTCTTAAGTGTTGCTGCAATACTTGGCCCAATTCCACTTAATTTAGTAAAGTCGTCGCCATCCGCCTTTGTTTTAGAGCTACTTTTCGCCGCAGTCTTTTTGGAAGCGGCTTTGTTTGCAGATGCCTTTTTCGGAACTCCTTTAGCAGATTTTTTCTTAGGTGCGGCTTTTTTAGGAGCTGCCTTTTTCGGTGCAGCTGCCTTAGCAACAGTTTTAGTTGTACTCGCTGCAGTTGTAGCAACTGTACTTTCTGCTTTAGCACTAGTGGCACTTGTTGCAGTAGTTGATGATGCCGCTGCCTTTGAAGATGTTGCGTCATTCAATCTGCTTTGCAATCGGTTTATCTCTTTTTTTCTTTCTTCTAACTCTGCCTTTATTGAGGAACAATCTGAATTATTTCCACCTTTTACCCAAAAAGTGTAAAACAACCACTCTGCAAGCCAGCCGACTAAAATTCCTAGTACAAAAGCACCCATGTCAAACTCCTGAAATATGTAAGTAATTAACTGAACCTATTGTCACACAAACACCACTATCACTTCAAACAAATCGCTCTAATTTTAAGTATATGCTGCTTCTTTAGACAATTATCTCGCTAATATTTATTAAATTTTATAAATGCTTAAGGATTAACGGTAGTTAAACCTCGAAGAAAGTTTAGATGGTAGCAACTTCATTCTTGGCAGGCTAAACCCATTAGCAATATATCTTTAAAATATGTTGTTTATATCACACTTGCTAACGACGGTTTTTTATCAAATGAATACATACCCTATAATACTTGCTATTTTTATTGTTGCCATGTCTTCGATTATTAGCTCTCATAAAAAAAACACCTGTAAAGCAGAGAATGATTTAACACACATACCAAAAATTAATAAGATAAAAAACATCGAATCAAAATTAGTCAGTGATGATTTTGATGAACTGCATACTCATGAAGTTAGTTACAGATACTGATTACTATGAAAATAACGTTTTTTCTTTGATAAAAGCTCCAATCTATGCACAAAACTTTGCACAAAAAATTGATAACCGCGAACTAACTAGCAATCAAAAACAAAAGCTAATCAGCACTTTAGATTTTGATGAACTGCATACTGCTGATGTAACAGTTACAGATAGTGATTACTACGAAAATAATGTTTTTTCTTTGATAAAAGCTCCAACCTATGCACAAAATCTTACACAAAAAATTGATAACCGCAAACTAACTAACAATCAAAAACAAAAGCTAATTAGCACTTTAGATTTTGATGAACTGCATACTGCTGATGTAACAGTTACAGATAGTGATTACTATGAAAATAACGTTTTTTCTTTGATAAAAGCTCCAATCTATGCACAAAACTTTGCACAAAAAATTGATAACCGCGAACTAACTAGCAATCAAAAACAAAAGCTAATTAGCACTTTAGATTTTGAAGCTGAAAATACCGCACCTGAAAACACTTTCAATTTTAGTAAAAACACAAATGTTGCTCTAGCTCCTTTTAAAACATCAAAAAAAGATAAAGATATTGATTTCGTTTTGGCAAAAGTAACTTATTGGGATACCGTTCATTCTATAGAATCTAAACAAGGAAAGTTACTTTATAGACCACGAAATAAAAGTAGAAGCTGTACTTACACTACAGCACCTTGTGGTCACCACCAATTAACCGTAAGAGCCTTAAAAGATATTGGTTGTAAATCACTACAATGCCGTAAAGACAGATTGATTTATTCAAAGTCACTGAAGATGAGTAAGAAACTTTTAGCAAAAAATGAAAATCGATTAAAAAAGAACGGATATACAAAACTTGAGGATTACCAAAGATATTTAATTCATCAACAAGGAGCAAGCGGTATCAAAGTAATCCTTGCGGCAACCAAGGGTGAAAAACTATTAAGCAGAAGAATAAAGAAAAACATGGCCAACAATTCTCCATATAGTTATAGAAAACTTAATCGCATGGGTAGTCGCCTAGCTGCAAAAATGTTTATGAAACACTGGAAAAACAAATGGAAAAAAGAAAAGTTACTGGTTGCAGGAGTCACTTTAGCTTCCAATCAAACACAAATCCTAGATACTAGTAAGGCTAAAAACCAGACATCGGCAGAACCCCTCAGTTTACCTCTATTTAATGAACATGAAATACAATTGGCATTAAACTATAAGTTCTAGACTACATAGACTTGCTTTAGATTAATGTTTTAAAATAAGCCCTATTAATGATTAAGTCATTACGATGAAAATAATAAAAAAAGTACTGATTGTAAAATCAGCCTTTATTACACTAGTGTTGCTTAGTTGTTTTACAGCAAACGCACAGGCTACACATTCTGCTAACTCTACCCCTACTCAGGTTAGTAATACACAACTTGATATTGATTTATCATCATTGATTACGCGTCATAAACTCACAGGCACCCCTGAATCTGACAACCCTCTAGCTAGTATTGATAGCCCCAAAGCTCAGTTAGGTATGAAACTATTCTATTCAAAAACTTTGGGTGGCGATAACACTACAGCCTGTGCTAGTTGTCATCATCCAATGCTTGGCGGTGGAGATGATTTATCACTTTCAATAGGTATTGATTCAAAAAATCCTAATATCCTTGGATCTGATCGTAAAATAACGGGTAAAAATCAAACTCAAGTACCTAGAAATGCACCAACCACATTTAATGTGGCTTTCTGGAAAAAAGTATTGTTTCACGACGCCAGAATTGAACGCGTCGGCAAGTACGATATTCATACACCAGATATGAGTTATCCTAAACCTGACGCGCTTGCTGGAGAAACACTAGTTCAAGCTCAAGCACGATTTCCCATTACCTCAATCGATGAAATGCGCGGTGAATACTTGAATGATTCACACAACCAGACATTAAGAAGAGCTTTAGCTGCAAGACTTCAAGAAAATTGGATAGAAGCTTTTAGAAGAGGGTTTTCTGACCCGAAAGGTAAAATGGAAGACTTGATCACTGAGCAGAACTATTCAGAAGCAATAGCGGAATACGAGCGATCACAGGTGTTCATCAACAACCCCTGGAAAGCATATATAGAAGGTGATAAACAAGCTCTCTCTGCTTCAGCCAAAAAAGGTGCATGGTTATTCTATACAGCCCAAAAAGACGGTGGTGCTGGTTGTGCATCCTGTCATTCAGGTGATTTCTTTACTAACGAAAAAGCCTATAACACAGCGATGCCGCAAATAGGCTCAGGAAAAAAGAGTGGTAAAACCGGTAATAACGACTATGGATGCAGTTTGGTTACCAAAAATGACAGTGATAAATTCCGCTTCCGTACTCCAACCCTTCTCAATGTAGAAGTGACTGGTCCTTGGGGTCACGATGGTGCTTATACCTCACTTGAAGGCATTACACGTCATATGCTATCCCCGATTGAATCTGCTAAAAAATACAATACAGAACAACTAAAACAGAAATCTATCGACCTTCGTTTTGTTAAAGAAAATACTTTAGAAGCAATAGATGAAGGTGTTGATTTAAAAGTTAAACCAAATTTGGTTGAGCAGGATGTTACAAATCTGGTTAGCTTCCTAAAAGCTTTAACTGATCCCTGTGTAAAAGATCGTGCATGTATGTCTAAATGGATTCCTAAAGCGGTTGATAATGACCCTGATGGTCAAATGCTGCATGCTATTAATGCGAAAACAGGTAGACCATTGTAACAACTTTAGCAGTTTATCGGCCTACGAACATCGGAAATTCCTTAGGAAATCTACGAGGGTCTTTAGTGAGCTTATCGTTTTGCAATTTAAAACCAATGACTTAATTATTTGACTTGTTATTTCTGGCTCTTGGTAAGCCTAGAAAAGCCACCTCCCTACTTTAGGCACTTTTTATATAAAATTAAATAGTGCTTAACTCTTCTAGAGACCAACGTGGCTTAGGTTGTATTTCTGCAGGTTCGCTTTGTCCTGCCTTTAACCGCAAAGCTCCGGCATAGGCAATCATCGCGCCATTGTCGGTACAATATTGCATTGGAGGAAAGAAAATATCCGCATCCAACTCTTGTAGTTTTTCTCTTAGCCTTTTATTAGCCCCAACACCACCAGCGATGACTAGACGACTGACCTGAGCTTCTTTTAAGGCACGTTTACATTTTATGAATAAGGTATCGACTACCGCTTCTTGAAACGCATGTGCTATGTTGGCTTTGTCTTGTTCTGTTTTGGTAGATTTATTCCAGGTAGTTAGCGAAAATGTTTTCAACCCGCTATAACTGAAATCCAAACCACCTTGACGCACCATTGGGCGAGGAAAAACATAAGCTCCATCTTCGCCTTGTTCTGCTAAGGCCGCAAGCACTGGCCCGCCAGGGTAACCTAAACCAAGCATCTTTGCCGTTTTATCAAATGCCTCACCAACCGCATCATCTAAGGATTCACCCATGATTTTATAATCGCCGATGGCTTTTACTTCAACCAGCATGGTGTGTCCTCCAGATACAAGCAATGCAACAAATGGAAAATCTATAATTTGATTTTCATCCAGCATCGGTGCTAGCAAATGACCTTCCATATGATGTACACCAACCGCAGGAATTCCTAGACCCAAGGCCAGAGAACGACCGATAGAAGCACCTACCATCAAAGCACCAATCAATCCGGGCCCACGTGTATAAGCAATGCCATCGATGTCTTTAAATGTAAGTCCCGATTCTTTGAGTGCAGCTTTAATTAGGGGCGTAGTTTTTTGAATATGATCACGCGAGGCAAGTTCAGGGACCACACCACCGTATTCAGCGTGTACGGCTATTTGAGAATATAACTGATCCGCGATCAAACCTTTTTCTGTATCGTAGATCGCTATACCAGTTTCATCGCAAGATGATTCAATGCCTAGAACTTTCATAAATGGTCTTTCATGTTCTTTATTGATAACAGCAAGTTATTCTACAAGGTGTTTCATCTTTCAGAAATCACTTTTTAAGCAGTGTCTATTTATTGCTAGCCTGGACGTGATTCCGACTTATTAGCCGTACTTTTGTTGTTGTTCTGAGAGCTTTGACTGCCGCTCCTTTTATTAGAACGTCTGTTGGAATTATTATAAGCGTTCTTATTAGAGTTATTACGATTTCTATAATTGGTTTTCTTATTCGGTCTAGCACTACCACCCCCCGGCTTTTGGGCTGGTTTTTGTGCCGTTAGCGTCGTTGCAGGGACATCATGATCAGGCTCAAAACCATCAATCAATTTACGATTCAATAAACGCCCAATCAATCGTTCGATATCCCTTAGTTGTTTTATCTCATCTGCACTGACTAATGAAACTGCCTGTCCGACCTGGCCAGCACGGCCTGTACGCCCTATTCTATGCACATAATCTTCGGGTACATTGGGCAAATCAAAGTTGACAACCTGCGGCAACTGATTGATATCCAGGCCTCGAGCGGCGATATCGGTGGCCACCAACACTCTGACATTATTCTTTTTAAAAGCTGCTAACGCTTTAGTTCTGGCACCCTGGCTTTTATTACCATGAATCGCTACTGCTGTAATTTGCTTTTTCTCTAGCTGACGTGTGAGACGATCAGCACCATGTTTGGTGCGAGAAAATACCAACACCTGTTCCCATTTATTATCATGGATTAAGTGCGCTAGTAATTCAGACTTTTGCTTTTTATCAACTGGGCAAATCCACTGCTTTACGGTATCGGCTGTTGTATTTCGAGTACTCACTGAAATCTCAACAGGTTCATTTACCAAAGTCTTAGCAAGTTTGCGTATTTCGTTTGAAAATGTCGCAGAGAATAATAAGTTTTGTCTTTGACTGGGAAGATGATAAATGATTTTACGAATATCGTGGATAAATCCCATATCCAACATGCGATCTGCTTCATCGAGCACTAAAATTTCAAGATCATCAAATTTCACAGCTTTTTGATGGTGTAAGTCTAAAAGTCTTCCAGGCGTTGCTACCAGAATATCCGAACCGCGTTGCAAACGTTTAATTTGAGGATTAATTTTTACGCCACCAAAAACAACGGTCGAGGTCAACCTTAGATGCTTACCGTAAGCTTCTACACTTTCCTGTATTTGCGCGGCTAATTCACGTGTTGGGGTAATGATTAATGTGCGTACTTGCCTAGTCTTAGCCGCTTGACCTTTACTCAGCAGTTGAAGAATTGGAAGGGTGAAACCCGCTGTTTTACCCGTACCAGTCTGTGCCGCAGCCATTATATCTCTGCCTTTTAATACCGCAGGTATGGCTTGTGCCTGAATCGGTGATGGCTTGGTATAGCCTTTTCGTGTTAGTGCTTTTAGGATGTTATCGGACAAACCCAGGGTTTCAAAACTCATGATAATCTCTTGATCTTTGTATCGCTTTCTCTGTTGCCTTTGATGTAAGACAAAGAACAGAAAACAAATACCTTCTTTTTATGAAAATAGTTAATCGCGCGCAGGTTACAGCATAAGCAAGCATAGTGCTATGATATTCAACATATAAACAGTTGTTTGAGTGAGTATTATGAAAATCTGGGTCGATGCGGATGCTTGTCCAGCACCCATCAAGGAAATCATCTTTAGGGTAGCGGCCCGTAAGAAAATACTAACAACATTAATTGCCAATCACGCGATGCGAATTCCACCTTCACCTTTCATTAAATTCTTTCAAGTCGCAGCAGGGTTTGATGTCGCTGATAACGAAATTGTTAAGAGGCTAGAACAAGGTGATTTGGTGATTACCCAGGATATTCCTTTAGCTGCAGAAGCCATAGATATAGGAGCGGCGGCATTGAACCCTCGTGGCGAGTTGTATACCACTGAAAATATTAGACAGCGGTTAAATATGCGCGACTTTACGGAAACCTTAAGGTCTAGTGGGATTAATTCGCCTGGCCCGGCACCACTAAACCATAGAGACCGTCAAAACTTTGCAAATAGTCTTGATAGGTTGCTTCATCAAAATTAGCCACCAATTCAGGCTCAGCTGTTGTTTTTGCTAATGGACGAATTACAGGTTTTGCTGCCACTGTAGCCTTTCCCGCAAGGAAAATAGTTGGATCAACTTCAGTTTCATTAAGTGCCACTTCTAAATGCAAATGCGGTCCCGTTGAAACACCTGTATTACCGACTAAACCTATAACGTCTGCCGGCGTGACTTTCTGACCCACTTCAACCAGAATTTCTTTTAAATGTGAATATCTCGTTAAAACGGTATTACCGTGCTTAATTTCAATATTATTGCCGTAGCCTGATTTTCTACCTGCAAAGACAACCGTACCATCTCCCATCGCTTGAACTTTGGTGCCAGATGCCGCAGCAATATCAATACCGGAATGCATTCTCACATGGCCGTATATGGGGTGTTTACGCATGCCAAATCCAGAAGACAACGAACCATCTTTTACAGGAAAATTACTGATCTTTATTACTTTAGAAGATAATTTATTGCTTTTTCCTGTGCCTATTACTGCACTCTTTGCTGCACTAGTTACTGTATTTTTTGCGACTACAGCTGGCTTTTCATCATCAGTTAAAAAAGTAACGGGGTTATTTTTATCGACATCGTCTACAGCAATCTTGGCTTTATGTGGTTTTTCTTGATGAGGAATTGAATCGATTCCTGATTCTAACGGCACGTAGTCCATTGAATGAAAATCTTCTACTTCAGTAAGTTTTAATTGAACGCTGGCATCTTTATGACCAATCTTTAAATTAACTGCAAACACTACTGCAATTGAAATTATCAGACTTGATAGCAAAAGTAGCACGTGCTTTGACACGCCGCTTTTTATTACGCCGTTACGATTAAAAATAACCATAGTTATTCCACAGGGGTATAGGGGATGTGAATATTAGCATAGCCTGATGTGAATTCTCAATCAACCATTTGGCTAGTTTATGATCAGTCACCCCCCTACTTATAAGGGTTTTTTGAAGAATAAGGGCAATTTAACTGACAAGTACTTTAAATAAACCGATAAATGACAGGCAAGATAAGGCAATCAACACCATTCGTTTCAAAGTTCTTTCAGAGAGGACGATAAACAATTTAGAACCATAATTAATGCCAATCAACATGGGTAAGATCAATAGTGCAGTTGTGTAAAAAATTTCCTTGCTCAACAAACCATTGAAAAAAGCGGAAACAAAAAAAGTGGGCTCAACGATAAAGAAATATACGACTGCCGTCGCCCGAATCGTTCTCACTGGGAAACTCGAACTGGTCAACATCGCTGCCAGAAACACCCCGCCAATCGCGGCCATACCATCATAAAAACCTGCGACCAAACCCGTAAAATTCAACCGTAGCTGGGTCACTGGTTTATTAAAGGTAAACCGCGAAAAGCTAAAGCCAACAATAAACAATAAATACATGCTAATAAGTACCTGATGATAGGCAGGGTTTAGATTAGCCAGCAGTAAAACACCGATAATATTACCAATGATAGCTGTAAAAATGAGCGATCTGAGTACCTTAAAATCTATATCCAATTTTACGTTTTTAAGCATAAACAGTGAGGCGATAATTTCCATTAGGATAACCATCACCACAATATACTTCACATCTAACCAAAAGCTGGTACTAGCAACCACTAATGCAGAAAAGCCAAAACCTATACAGCCACGCACTATTGCCGCTAAAAAGACAACAGCGGTGAGTAAAGCTAATTGCGAGTTACTTTCTACGAACAGATAATTTGTAAAAAAACTATCAAACAAAGACATTATTTATTTTCAATGAGTTAACTCTGCTAATTCTTAAGACAAATTGGTGAATCATCAGGATTTTCGACACTGCTGACAATAGTTTCAACAAACGAATTAAACTCATCCATAGAGTTAACATCCAGCATCCGATTCATCACATCTGGATTGACCTGTGCCACCGTTTGCTTGCTGCCCGCAAGTTGAATATAGATGCCCGCCGCACTGATTTCAGTTTCCGAATATTCCATTGCCTGTTCGAGCATTATCTGATCTTCAGAGCCTAATGATTCGTGATAATCATCGAGCTCATTCCATAAATCATCGTCTATATCTTCAGATGTTTTAATCACTATGGTATCCAGCATTGGGTCGACAAATTCTTCCCATTCCAGAGATTTCCTATTCATAAAAGAAATAAACTTTTACGCAATTTCGCGATTAAAAAATAAATATTCCAACATTTGATATCAACAACCTCTTCATTAATCATTACATTATTCATTAAGCTCACCACCCGCCACTTTAAGGATAAATTTATCCATCCACTTCGCAGGCAGTAAACGCTTCAAGGTGCCCATAATATAGGTCGGTGTTGTTACATAATAATGCGCTTGTGGATTCTCTTTTTCCAACGCATGAATCACTTTATCTAACACCGCCTCAGGGGGAAGCGTAAAAGAATCGGTATTACCCTCTTTCTCTAAGCGTTGCAGCGTTTTCCGGTAGCGATCGCGATGTACGCTATCGTCCATATTCACATTAGCTTTCAGGGCCAGCAATGCATTAGCGCGAAAACGACTTTCGATAGGCCCCGGTTCAATCAATGAGACTTTGATATTGGTATCAGACAGTTCTAATCGTAAGGTATCTGCAAAACCTTCGATCGCGTACTTACTGGCGTTATAGGCCCCACGAAAAGGTAAAGAAACTAGACCAAGCACCGAACTATTAAAAATAATACGTCCCCGGTTATTGTGACGCATCAACACCAGCAAACGATTATTGAGTTCCATCCAGCCAAATACATTGGCGGCGAATTGCTTCTCCAAGGTTTCACGGGTGAGATCTTCAACAGCACCGGGTTGTCCATAAGCACCATTATGAAATACAGCGTATAGATTGGTGCCAACCAAGAGCATCAGTTCATTGGCTAAGTCCTGAACACTCCCAGAATCTGCATAGTCCAGCTGTAAACATTTGAAACCTTCGGATATTAAACGTTTAACATCTTCGTCAGTTCTCGCAGTTACATAAACGTTATAGTCACGTGCCATTAAGCCTTTAGCCACGTGATATCCAATGCCGCTCGAGCAGCCTGTAATGAGTATGGTTTCCATCGCAATATCCTAACAAGTAAAGGTTTAAAACACCCCCCCACTTTTATGAGGTTTTTCTTTTATAATTAATAGCTTCTTATACTTAGATAAAAACTCGGCCGCAAGCGAGCCGAGTTTTAAAACAAACCAAGCTGTATCAACCTATCTTCTCGCTTCTCATACTCTATAAGCTGATCTCGAACACAAGCTCTTATAACATCTTCGTTTGCATTGCCTATTGTTTCTGCAAAATAACTCTGAGTCCATAACTTATCACCCCAAAATAACGTTTCTTTATATCGGGTTAAAATCAATAAAATTCTCTTGCTGAAATACTCTTTATCACTTGCATCACATCACTCGGTGACATCTTGGGTATTCCACGAACGACCATATGAATAAGGTCTTCTGGTATTTCTAGCTCGACTATATCAATATCGTAGTCATAAGCTACTTTCTCAATAATTCCCTTCAGAGCCCCACGATAAGGCTCAATAAATACCTTATGTCTGTATTTAGGAATCCCAAAAAAAATTGGTACATCAAACGAAAGACATGATGGGTATTTCTCTGAAACTCCATAAGCTTGATACCTCAGAATGGAAATATACCCATTGTAAGCTATCCACCTCGGGGGCAAGTCACCCGAGATTTACGCTTCTCGTTTAAAAACAATCTTGGAATTTATGCAAAGCACATATTTTTTGGATTTCTCAATTACTTTCAACAGTACCACTAACAATTATTTGAAATAGATGAATCAATATTGTTTGAATTATCCTTTTCACCACCTATGCGACCACTTCCAAAATCTCCATTCGCTAGTGGGCCTATGGCAATATTCAGATTCCTTTTAATTGTTTTATTATTTGTAAAAATAATATTCACAGTTGTAGCATTGGAAAATTTCAAAGATGCACTTTTCGCAGAAGTAAAGGCGAAGCAACTTAAGATAACGGCAAGATAGAATATGCCTCGAATTGTTCTGAATTGATTTGTGAATTTCATAGCCTTTCCTTTTCAAATTGAAATTTGAATATAACTGAGGCCGTTGTCACATTCTGTGAAATCCAGCACAAATATGGTTTAACGTACAGGCCGGATATATAACATAATCCGGTATTTACATGCTATTGAGGTCATCTTGTCGGAAGGTACTATGCTGATCCGACCTACTCACTTTAGTAGTTTTCTCTTTTTAAATACTAATCCAGATTTATGACACTATTTATAATTTGCACTACTATACTTTGACTATTCTTGCGGGAGTTAGTATGTATTTTGTATTTGGAAATCTACCCGATCATGTAGATGAAAAGGATATCAGGGAATTTTTGAGTGACTTTTCCGTGGTTAAGAGTATATCGTTTTTCGAGAATGGCGATAAACCACCTTCAAATTATGAATGTCTGGTCGACCTGAAGGTTGTGGACCGCATTCGAGGCGTGGCCTTGCAACGGCGTTTAAACAAATACTACTGGAAAGGTCGTTGCATTCATTCTCACATGTTGCTTTTCTGATTTTTATTAAGCTCACCCCGCTGCTTTTAAGCACTTTTATTAGTATTTACACGAAAAACATAACATTACCAATAAATTACATCCCACGCGCAAACATTATACATCGTCGATTCCTGTGGAAACTACGACGGACTTTAGTGAACTTACCTTTATGTTTTTTGAAATGAATAACTCAGCCGAGCTGCGCGAGACAACAGCTTTAGCTGACCCGTAGGGAGAGGCGTCAGCTGAATAATTATTTGACTTGTCATTTCTGGCTTTTGGTAAGCGTTTAACTTAAAAAATTTGTGATTGAATATATTCAGTGGTTTATCGATCATTGTACGTCGACGATTCCTTGCGGAATCTACGACGGACTTTTCTGGCTTTTGGTAAGCCTAGAAAAGCCACCCCTGTACTTTTATGTGTTTTTTCTAGTAACTACACGAAATACGTTATCTATGTTCGGCTGGCACTATTTATAATAATTCAATTAATTCAGTTGCTTAAACTCTTTATCAGCAATTTTCTGCAACCTCTGTACAAGCTATTTTTCAAAAGTATAAAAAACTCGGCCGCAAGCGAGCCGAGTTTTAAAACAAACGGAGCTGTTTCGATCTATCTTCCTTTTTCTCGTGCTCTGTTAGCTGATCTCGAACGTAAGCTCTAATTACATCCTCGTTGGCATTACCTATCGTTTCAACGAAGTAACTTTGAGTCATAATTTACCACCCCAGAAATATTGTTTCTTTATCTCGGGGTAACGACGGAAAAATTCTCTAGCAGAGATACTTTTGATAATCTGCATCACATCACTTGGAGACATCTTTGGCACTCCGCGAACTACCATGTGAATATGATCTTCTGGTATTTCTAATTCGACGATATGAATAACATAGTCATACCCAAGTTTCTCAATCATTCCTTTCAACACTTCTCGATAAGGTTGACAGAAGACCTTATGGCTCTATTTCGGAAGCCAAACAAGAGGGTACATCAACCCCGATACACATGATGCGTATTTTTCTGTAACTCCATAAGCTGACTATTTAAAAATGGGGAAAAACCCAGTTGTAAGCTATCAGCTCGGGGGCAAGCCCCGAGATTTACGCTTCGAGTTTAAATTTTTTTTGATCTCCTAAGTTACAGCTAAGTTTCAAGACTTATCCTTCTTTCAACGCTACAAGATAAAGCGTTTAGAAATTTACTTAACTTTGAAATAAATAATGGAGATACAAAATGAAACATTTAAATAAAGTATTAGTAGCAACTCTGATTATCGGTGGTCTTTTAGGTTCCGCATTTGTTGCTCAGGCAAGCAGCAATGATAAAGATTCAAAGGAAGCGATTGCGATGAGTGAAACGTCAATTACCATGGATAGAGCTTTAGAAATTGCGCTCTCGACCGTTCCCGGTACAGCGAAATCAGTTGAATTTGATCTTGAAAAAGGAAAATCAATCTGGGAAGTTGAGGTTGTCGATGTGAATAAACGGGTTCATGAATTAGAAATCGACGCTACTTCTGGCGAAGTATTAAAACAGAAGCTTGATAATGACTATGAGAAGCATGGCAAAAACGAAGTGTATGATGATAAGGACTAAGCATTAAGTTCTTAAGCATAAAAACTTTCGTAGTTATCTAATTTATTGATAGAAATAAAACAGTCATCATCTTTAGTATGGTGACTGTTTACAAGGAGTATACAATGCAAACTCAAACATTTAATGAACATGCAGCAAACCAGAAGCCCTCTTTTTTCAAATGTGGTTTTAATATCTATAGTGGGTAGTCTGGTGCTTTTCAGTGGTTTTATGATTAGCTTATTTTTAATGGCAGTATCGGCTATGATCTTTCCTTTTGTGGCATTTAACGTCTGGCGCTTGCAACGACAGTATCAGAAAAATATCACATCAGCACAAAACATAGTCACAGATACAAGTACTGATAAAGGCGTGGTAATCGAGGCAGAATACATTGTCGTGGATGAGCCTCTGAATAAAAAATAATAAAGTTAAATCAACTATGCGAATTTTACTGGTGGAAGATGACGAATCAATTGGTAACGCCATCAAACAAGCACTTAATGATGCTACGTATGCCGTCAATTGGGTAAAGGATGGTATTACCGCACTTACTAGTTTAACCACTGAGGACTATTCTCTAGTGTTGTTAGATCTGGGCTTGCCCGGTAAAAATGGTTTGGAGGTTTTGCATGAGTTACGAAAAACCAAAAACCTTCCTGTCATTATCATAACGGCCAGAGATGCGGTAGAGGACCGCATCCAGGGACTTGATTTAGGGGCAGATGATTACCTGGTCAAACCCTTTTCTATTGATGAATTGCATGCCCGCATGCGTGCCGTGGTACGTCGTAACCATGGCGTTGCCAACCCTATTCTTAGTAATTCTCTATTAGAGCTTGATCCCTCTACCCGTGAAGTGAGCAGAGACGGGGCATCATTCCCGCTTTCGGCTCGCGAATATGCGTTGCTACAAACCTTGATACTGAGGCCCGGCACTATTTTCTCGCGCGATAATCTGGAAGAAAGTATTTACGGCTGGAATGAGGAAGTGGCGAGTAATGCCATCGAGTTTATTATTCACTCCTTACGCAAAAAGCTGGGCAAAGATGCGATTAAAAATGTCAGGGGCATGGGCTGGATGGTGAGTAAATGAAACGGCAAATATCACTACAGCACGAGTTATATCGCTGGATAATTATTAGCGCGCTTATCTTAGTGATACTGGGTGGTACAACAGCGGGAATTTTGGCCTTTCAACAAGCTAAAGAACTTCAAGATAACAATTTGAAAGAAATCTCTTTATTAGTACGTAATGGACAGTTAGATTTATCAGAATTTAAAGATGGTAATAGAAATAATGACGACGACAATCATACGACGACGATGATAATGATGACGATAATAATGTAAGCGAAAAATTCCATGATCTCAATGAGGAGTATCGCGATAGACGTAATTATGAAGAAAATGAAAAAGAAGAAGCGACAATCTTCATCCACGAATTAGGTAAACGTAAGAGTTTAAAGGGCATTTCACCTAATATTCGTGATGGCTTGACTACAATCACTTTGGATCATGACAAGTGGCGAGTACTTGCCATGACCCAGCCTTCGAGTAAACGTCGGTTTATCATAGCTCAACCGACCGAGTTACGAAATAAAATTGCATGGGGTAGCAGCATAAGCACTTTTATACCCATTTTGATACTTGTAACCATTATGTTGTTAGTGATTCACATCATTATTCGTCGCCAGTTTAACTCTCTAAATCTTTTAGCGAAAAGCATTGATAAACAGGATGGAACCCAATTAAAGGAACTCTCCAAGAATAATATTCCACTCGAGATCATTCCCTTTGTCGCATCAATAAATTCCTTAATTTCCAGAGTACGACAAGTGATTGAAAAGCAGCAACGATTCATTGCTGATGCAGCCCATGAATTACGCACCCCCATAACTGCCCTATCGCTTCAAGCAGAAAACATAAAACAGGCAAATAGCGAATCTGAACGCAATAATCGACAGCAACAACTTGAACAAGGCCTTGATCGATTGGGAAACCTGGTGGCACAGTTACTCAATTTAGCGCGTTTGCAGAGTAATACTGATAATGTTGATGCTGATGTAGAGGCACAAACCGTATCTTTCAACGAAGTCGTAAAAGGTGCTATTGCAGATCTGTATCCCTTAGCTGAATCTGCTGAAATTGATCTCGGTATGTTACGGCAAGAAGATGCTATCAAGGTGAAAGATCAAAATGGGCGCTTAGGCCAACTGATTCACAATGCCATTGGCAATGCGATTCACTACACACCCGCAACGGGCAAGGTCGATATCAGCCTGTTTAAGCAAGGAAATATGGCTGTGTTGTTGGTGGAAGACACAGGTATCAGAATCCCGAAGATGAGCTACAACAAGTCATGCAACCGTTCTATCGAGTGTTAGAAAGTGGAAAACCGGGTAACGGTCTGGGATTAGCAATTAGCCATGAAATTGCGGAACGCTTAAACGGTAAAATCCACCTATCTAATAGAGACGGTGGCGGTTTGTGCTTTCGTTATGAACAGGCATTGGCAGAAGATATAATAAAAAGTCACCCCCACTACTTTTGATTAACCTATAGCTTTTATTTATTGGAATAATTAATAAACCACTAATATTGCTTAATGTCATAGCCATTCGTGAGCTTACGGAAGTCCCCCTTGTTACATACTACTAACGTAGTAATTCTTTATAACTTGAGATTACAAAGTTGCATTCGAATTCGATAATCCGAGTGAATCTTTCTGGAAAGGAATTATGGTTTGAGTTCTGTCTGTATTTTGTTATCCCATTGTGATATATAATTTTCGAACTCTCTAGCTATTATGGGTTTAGAGTAATAGTATTCCTGCCCGTAATCACAGCCTGCATCAATTTAGGTATCTCTTTGTGAGCAATCCCTTATTTTCTATTCCCTCTGCAACCACTTTACATCCGAGTTTGTGCGCCATTATGATAATCGCCTTAACCAGTGTCATTTCATCTGAATCTACAGTAAGGCTTCGCACAAATGATTTGGTCTATTTTCAAGAAATCAAAATCAAAGTTTTTCAAATAGGAAAGGGAAGAATAACCCGTTCCAAAATCATCAGTAGCGACCTTTATCTTTAATTCACGTAGATGTAAAAGGTTTTTCAAAACGACCGGGGTCGGTTCCATTTATATGCCTTCGAGTAATTTCCATTACCAAATTTTTTCCGGATAGGCCGTATGAGTGTAAATAGCTGTTCCAAGTATCGATATCCATACCATTTTTATTGTATTGCAAAGGTGATGTATTGATGCTCATTTGAAATCATTATTTAGAATCTTTATTATTCTGGCAGTTTTGTGAAACTGCTTTCTTAAACGTCCAGTTTCCTATTTCATTGATTAATCCTGTTTCCTCTGCCATAGGTATAAACTCATAAGGGGAAATAAAGCCTCTGCTTGGATGTTCCCAACGAATAAGTGCCTCTGCTTTGCAAATTTTGTTTTTTGATAAATCAATAATTGGCTGATAAAAAAGAACAAACTGTTCTTTTTCTACAGCTACTCGAAGATCTCTAATGGTATTGTTTTTAGTTCAGTATCCTGCGACATTTTATGGTCGAAATAAGAGAAACAATTTCTACCATTATTCTTTGAGATATCCATGGTTTGATCTGTGTTATTGATAAGGTTGGGCAGCAGTTATTGCATCATTTGGATAGCAAGTAATTCCTTGATACTCGTGCTGATGACGATTTCAGTTTGTTAATTTTAAAAGGCATGCATAAATTGCTTTTGATGTACTTTAGCCGTCCATATCAATCAACTTCTTATCCGTTACCCCGTGGAGAATAATCATAAACTCATCTCCGGCAACACGGGTAATATTGGCTGTATTATCTATGCAGTATTTTAGTCGTTTTGACGCTTCACTTAAGAGCAAGTCACCGATATGGTGGCCCAGGGAAATGTTAACGTCTTTAATTCTATCCAGGTCCAGATATAATAATGTGAATGGTTTATTTGTTGCGTTGGATTTTTCTATTGCTTTTTCGAGTAAATGGTTAAATTTACTGTCCTATTTCCCAAGCCCGTTAATTGATCTATTTCAACTTCTCTTTTTAGTAGACGTTCGCTTGTTTTTAGGAGATGTTCGCTTGTTTTTAGCTGGTTTTGTGTTTTCCTAGACTGATAATCCATGCAAGTAATAATATTAAAGCCCCGACAAGTACTGGAACCTATGGAAAATCGGCCTTCTTCATAGAGATCTAGGGGCCTTGAATCCCCATACCAAACCAGTGATTTGAAATCGCGGCCCTGTCCTCTGCTGAGATGGAGACAATGCTGTTTTTATGATGCCTGCCAAGATTATATTGCTCTTTACAACACGAATGTGCTTGTGGTCACTGGAATACTCTGTCTCGCCTGAAAAAGATAAATTGTTATAGTTGTGTTTTTTTATGAGATAACTTGCAGTAACAGCATTTCCCACATAGGCATCTGCAGACCCTGAAAGAAACCAGGTTGAGGGCATCTTTTGTATTTTTAACAAGAATTAAAATTATCTCAGGATATTTACGGCTTAATTCTCCTGCTGCATATCACCCCTTCAATGGCTATATTTTTTACCTTTTAGATTATTCAACGACCTCAGATAACCCTTATTCACACCATCATTTATTATGATCGTTGGATTAAGTGCGTAAGGTTCTGTAAGTTCTAAAATTACTTTCCCGTGCTTCAGTATTGACTAGAGCCGAAATCATATCCAGCTCTCCTGCCCGCCATCCCCATGGTTTTCCCCCACGAGCATCTTTGGCAATATGCAAATTTTATATCATCTAAATTCAATAATCCGCATAAAATCGGCAAATACCCAATGTATTGATTATCTGGACTGATTGAACCAAAAGGCGGGAATGCTCTATCTATACCTAAACGTATAACGGGATGTTGTGCTAACCACTGCTTTTCGCTGACCGCTTAGGTTCAAGGTGTATTTAGTGCCATAATTGATGTTATCTATGCTGTTTTTTGGTCTGTTTGAATCCAATACTTGATGAAAAGGCTGGAATGATAAAGGAGATATATCAAAGCAATACTTAATATTGCTAAAGTCGAGATAGTGGAAAGAATTACTTTATTTTTTATTAACATAAATCACATCTTTATATCTTATATTTTATATTATTCCTTTGGATTATATAGACAGAAAACCTGACACAGGCTTAATGCTAGACCATTATTTTGCATACTATTTTTAAAATATTTGATTATTAAATGGGATTTTTAATTAAGGTAAGACTTTATTAAAATTTACCGTCATAGACTAACGAAATTGACAGCGTCCTTTAGAGTTTTGGAGGTAGTTCCATATATATTGACTCTATGACTAAAAAAGTACATTGTTCGTGTTTTGTATTCTTTTATGTCATAATCGGACACATGGAAAACATAAATACTAAGGGCTGATATGATCTCACCTAATAAACAAAGTCATTTCTTCCTTACTAATAACCAAACCTTCAAATGCCTTTTACTGTTTTTCACAGGTTTCCTCTTTGTGCAAGTGATGATCGTTAATTTGCTTTACACTCAACACCCACAAGGTGGCTGGGTTACAGAATTTGGAAACTTACGAACAGTTTTTGTTCTTATCAGCTTGTTATTTGCGCTAGCTTTATGCCTGATGGCTTTATGGCGTTCGGTAACAGGCATTAACACGGTACCTGCATAAATTATCGGGGGCCTGGCTAAGCTACGCCACCCATCTTTTGGATGTGATTAACGATGATCATGTCGTTTGGCCTATCGTTTATAAAGAGGTCACATTATACTCGGGTTTCATTCTCTAAATTGAAAAATCATGATCCCATGGACATTATTAGGCACAGCCAACATTCCCGATGACGGTGGTGAATTGAGGTTTAACTCAGCGCGGCAATGATTTTTCTATTAAGAATCTAAAAGGTGTACGTGGCGAGTTAATTAATAGTCGCGTACATTCTTCCAGAACTGGCCTTTAGCTGGCGTAGGTTGCGCGCATCTTCAAGGGCTCGAAAATACTAAAGTGTCTGGTCGGAGGCTTGGGGATGGGATTCACTCTGGCTGCAGCACGCCAAACATCTTCAATAAGTTCTCAGGGTGATTGTCGTAGCCGAACTGGTTCCTGGAGCCCGGTGACTTGAATGGGGAATAAAGGCCTATTGGGTGTATGTGCTGCAGGCCTTAAGATGATGATCGGATTCTGGAATATGTGGGTGATGTTTGGCTCGAGCTCTTTTAAATCCGAGCAGGACAAAATAAGGCAAGCTACCTGATGACGCAGAAGGCTGGTTCAGATCTAGATGTTGATAAGGCCCAGAGGCTTGTCAGCATGCCGGGAATAACAATCTCTATTCGAATCGAGAATTTACACGCTATACGCAGACAAACATTTCACTCTGGGTGGGGGGTATTAAGCTATATGGTCAGCCTGGCATGATCCAACTTCACCCTGCAACTAAAAAAAGCCCCGCTTTGAAGTTAGGTTAAAACTGTCAGGGCACATAAAGGTAAAGGTAGTCGCCATACTATTTATCTAGCCCAAAAACCGATACAGCACACCCCCCTGCTTACCATGAGCCTGCCATTTCGTTTTTTTAAATGGATAACTCAGGCGGACTTAAACCGGGACAACTATGGAACACAGTGACGACGACCCAAGGGGTGAGAGACGCTGCAGCCGAATATTTATGCCACAGAGCTTGACTACTGAGCTCTCCATTTTTCAAGCGGTACTGTGAACTAGCGTGTATAAGCGCACATTTCAAAAACACTACCTAGATTGAATTGAGAGATCTCACGCGGGCTTGAGCCTGCCAACTGGCTACAGGGCGATTATATTTTCAGCAAAGGGTCTGCCGCACGTTTTACTAAAGCAGCATTTGATGGTGCGAGTGTATCTTTTTCCAGGCGAACATTATCTTCGAGCCCGGTGCGGGTATGGCCACCTGCA
>CAVXCT010000009.1:0-251098 GCA_963760355.1 uncultured Gammaproteobacteria bacterium
AATCCTTCATCTTCGCATGATTTTGGCAAAGACCTTTTACCTCAGCTGATCAAATCGCATCATGTGGTTGGCCATGAGTTTGGCACTAGTGAGGGACGGGTAACACCAGATCGGTACTGGCGTGATGTTGGTACGATTGACTCCTATTTCGATGCCAATATGGATTTACTTTCGCCGCAACCTCCGTTGAATCTTTATCAGGAATCCTGGCCAATACGCTCTTACAATGGTCAGCATCCACCGGCTAGAATAGTAACGCCTAATGATAACTCACATGGTGATATTAAAAACGCCATTATTGGTAGTGGTTCAATGGTAATAGATGCAACCATTATTAAATCTATCCTGTCCGCGAATGTGAGAGTAGAAGAAAATGCACATATCGAATCCAGTATTATTTTTAATAATGTAAAAATAAGTGCCGGTGCTAAATTACGCGGCTGTATTGTAGACAAGCATGTACGAATACCTGAGGGAATAACAATAGGCTATGATAAAGAGCAAGACGCAAAAAACTTTCATATCTCGGATAATGGGATAATTGTTGTACCTAAAGATTTTGGTTATTAATTTAATAAATACAAAATATTTTGACCCACCCCCCTACTTTCAGGCACTTTTTCCTGGAGAGTTTGAAAAAATCAAATCAGAAATCGATGTTACTCTGACTACCATTATTTCAAACCACAACACTATTCAGGCAAGAAACCACCCGCTTGCATTTTCCATAATTTTGCATAGTGTCCGGTTTTGTCAGAATTGTCAGAACCATCAGTACTTTTATTTGCGAGTAATTCCTGGTGACTGCCATCTTCAATGATTTCACCGTTATCAAATACTAAAATCCGTCCAAATGTGAGATGGTTGAGAGTCTGTGTGCAACAATGATCACCGTTTTCTTCTCCATCAATCGTTCCAAACCATCCTGGATTTTCCTTTCAGTGATTGAATCTAGCGATGAGGTGGCTTCGTCTAAAATCAGAATAGGAGAGTCTTTAAGAATCGCGCGCGCAATCGCAATGCGTTGGCGTTGTCCACCCGAAAGTTTTACGCCGCGTTCTCCGACTAATGAATCGTAGCCGTCTTCGGTTTGTAAGATAAACTCATGCGCATTGGCTTTTTTAGCCGCTTCGATAACCTCCTCGTCGCTTGCGTCTAGTTTGCCGTAGCGAATATTTTCCATTAACGAACGATGGAACAACATCGGATCTTGCGGAATTAACGAGATATTCTCACGTCAGCTGTCCTGGGTAACTTTCTGAATATCTTGTCCGTCGATACTAATCACACCATTGTCTGGCTCGAATAGGCGTAATATCAAATTAACAAAGGTAGATTTTCCTGAGCCTGAAAAGCCCACCAAGCCGACTTTTTGATACGGCTCTATATTTACATCCATCTGCCTGAATACTGCCAGACCTTCAGGGTAAGTGAAGTCTACTTTCGTGAACTTAATATTTCCCTTGCCGACTTGTATGTCTTTAGCGCCCGCCTGATCTACAATGTCATGGGGTTGAATAAATATCGATACACCGTCCGAAATATTGCCAATGTATTCGAAGAACTCGAGAAAACTGCGGCTAAGCCCGCGCGCAGCTTCGATTAACATAATCGAAATACCTGCCACCATGGAAAATTCACCCACAGTCATGCCGCCTTCAGACCATATTTTTAAGGCGTAACTGACCATCGAAACCATTAGTACCATCGCTGAAACAAATTGAAACCAACGCATTTTTTCCATAAACCAGAAGTTACGTTTGGCCGCTACGATTTCCTCATCAATAAACTCGCCAAGGTAATCCTCTTCAAATTCACCGCGGGCGAACATTTTGGTGTTCATCATATTAGTCACTGAATCGACCACTTTACCCGTAACCTTTGAGCGTGCCGCCGCAAATGTTTTTGAATAAGTTTGGCATTTTCTGGCTAATAGTAGCGAGATAGATGCGTATAAAACCAACCAAACCATCAATACCAACGCCAGTTTAGGAGTCGTACCAAATAAAATAATCAGGGCTACAGTAGACTGAATAATTAAAGGATAGAAAGTAAAACAAATCGTCCATAAAGAATGCATGCAACTGGTGGCGATTTCAGTAATCCGGTTTGCTAGTGAGCCCGCAAAATGGGAGACAAAATAACGATGCGAATGGAACTGGAAGGTAACGAAACAGTGACCTTCTGATGATGGATCGTAAGCGCGGCCCATTACTTACCAATATTGCACCACTTGCCCTGCTAAACAGCACAATACCTAAATTTAAAAACGCAAAAAACACCAGAGAATCGTAAGCCGCATCAAACACATCAGCACCCGTTTCGTTCGCCAATGTTACCGCGTCGATAATCTGCTTAACTGCATAAGGCAACATGATAGTACAACTAGCCTGAGCCGCCTCAAAGCTTAGAATACTGACTATCGCCAGCGAAATCTTGCGATAAAAATACAGTGCAAAAGGCCATGGCGTACGGGGAAGTTTTGGTGCTTTATCGGCAATGGTAAAACTTGAATTCATGCAATGAAAACCCTATAGAGGTTTCTATAAATATTTCATTATGGGGGCGTTGTTTAACTATTAAAAGACGTTAATAGATACTAATAAATCATAAATTAGCCACCCCCCTATTTTCATGAGGTTTTTGTATTCATTTTATGAAATCCTCACTCTTCGAACTGTCGTCGCTGTGCTCCAACATTGTCTCGGCTGGGCACTTTTTTTCAATTCTTTCTAGTTTGCTGGTAATAAACCATCAAATTCAGTATCAACAATAGCTATCTGTATTTTGACTCCCAGAGATTTTATAGCGCCCTTATGGACACAAGCATCATTGGATAAATGATAAACTTGCCTATTCCTTAAGGCCAGAATTACATCAGGAACACAAAAGCAATGAACCGTGTGCATTATTTATTAACCCCCTATTATTTAATCCTCGCACTGCTGAGCATTCTCACAGCCTGTTCTATTGGTCCTAAGATAGTTAAACCTTCCAGCCCACCAACAGCTTCTGAGCTTGTCGGAAAATATAGTCTTTTTGCCGGTTCAGAAGTCAGTTTTGAAGTCAGCGAGCAGAACGGGAATTTATTCGTATCACTGTTTGGAGTTAAATCAGAGCTTCAAAAAATCAGCCCAATACTCTACAAATTCAAATACGGTAACGAGGTTAAATTCGATTACTCACAAGAAGGTATATATGATCGATTCGCGACGATTAATGAGGGTAGACCGAAGTGGTTTATTCGAGATGATTCACTGCAACGCGATCGAACTCGTGTCACAAATCAGGCGGTTTACACTCGACAACTCACCAATAAATTGAAGCCTGGTGGCTATACCTACTCAAGATTTTTGAGTCCTTCCCGGGGGTTGGTTGACTACTCCGTTTATCTACCACCACAATGGAAACGCAACAGCAGCAAGACTTATCCTTTGGTGTTTTTTCTGCATGGTCAGTTAGGCTGGGAACATAGTTTCCCCGACAGTGTGCCTTCAACACAGGTAAATCAATGGATAGCACAAGGAGTCATCCCGCCGATGGTAATCGTGTCATTACGCACAGGGAGACTGGAGGGGAATGCAGAAGAGCAATGGTCATCTGCGCGCAATGAAAGATTATTAACTAGCGAAAACCGGAATGAGCTTCGGGCATTCATCCGCCAACAATTCAGAGCAGGCATGTCCGCAAAAACAACTGCCATTCATGGTCACTCTCGTGGTTCTCGTGGCGCAATTCACTACGCCTTAAAATACCCCACTAGCTTTTCTTCCGCGGTTGCTAACGCTTTTGTGAGTGATTATGCATTAGAAGAAACGAAACAAATTGCCCAGCAAAACCTTCAGCAGATTCGTAGCCAAGGCATTCCATTACGAATTTCAATTGGTGATCGAGATGAATTTGCCTTGAATATGGGACGTCATGCATCTCCTGTTATTCATCAATTCCTGGACAATTTGAACATCCCTCATGACTACGAAGTCTTTGCTGGCGTTAATCATGGCTTTGTCAATATCTGGAATACCAGACAGAAAAGCGGACTGCCGAATGGGTTGGGCGAGCTACAGTTTCACGCAAGAGCCTGGGCTAGGTGATGGTGGCATAAGAAAAGATGGTTTTATGTCACCCCCCTACTTTTAAGGAGTTTTTCTTTGAGAGATTGAATTAGGTATTCAATTGCTTTATTTTACTCTGTCCTCGATTATTAGTTAAACATTCATTCAAACTATCATGAAAGTTGTAATACACTAGAAAGCTTGTTACTAATCAAAGCGTAACTATTCTTTAATTGTCCTTTGATATTTCTGCCTAAGTGGTTCAGGTTCTTAATGCTCTTAATCAAACTCAATCTATATTGAGTTGTTGATAATTTTAGACGATACATTTGTTTTTGTTGCGCACCATATTGTTCTTTTTTATACGATGCTGAATTGTCATCAAACATAAAATCAAAGATCTTATTTCTTCTTGAAACATGACCAATTTGCTTGCAAATCAACAGAAACAATGGCGAATACCGGTTCGCATTCTCTGTATAGAAACCACTTTGATAGTAATGAACCTGCCCTTTATCTTCAAATAGATAACATGAGGCCAAGGCATCATCATCCAACTTTAAGGTTAAAATATTGGCTTTTTTCTTGGGAACTAAACGTTCAAGGATTTTCAGGTGAAATTCAGAAAATTCTGGCGTATCAAAGATGTTATTCTTTAATTTTCCCTGCCATCGCTGTTGATGCATATCAGCTAATTGGTCAAATGCTGGTTTTATATTATCAATCCCACCAATACCTTCAACCACACTTTCTCCATCGCGTTCTAGTGATCGATTCTTTCGTTTAAACATTTTGCTCCAACGAGACTTGATATGGTTTTGGTAATCTTCTGAGGAAGCCATTTTAGGCACTAGATAACGCACCCCATATTGAATTTTCTGACTAAAAATCTTTTTTTCAGATTGATCAAAACACTGTAAAACCAGCGCATCTTTTTGCAAAAATTCTAAATCTGCGAAATCCCAATGCTTTCTATTTTTAATTAAACAGTTTTCAACCGCTGTAACCAGCTGTTTTTCATACCCATCTTTGACTATGAAATCTGAAAACTCGGTCATAATCTCATTTTTACTGCTGGAACCAATAAAGCGCAACGTCTTTCCCTGCAATAAAGACAAAGGAAAGCCTCTTCCAATTTGAAAAGGAGCTATCCCGACTAGCTCACTGTCCTGGTATAAACAAATAATAAATAATTCACGTTGCGATTTATCATGAAAAACTTCCCACCAGGTAAACATCCAGTCCCAACTTGAGAAAATAGTGCTTTTTTGAGATTGGTTATACAGCGAATCCCAATCATGCTTTAAAGATCGAAATGCTTCAAAAGAAGTAACCAAATGTGTTTCTAATTGCTTATTTTTACTCATATAAATTTTTTTGCATCACTTATACAAAATAGATACATAAAGAAATTACTACTTTCTTTTACTATTCAAAATTATTAATAGATGAAAGGTAACAGGTTTATCTTTAAATGTATTGATCGGGTTCAGAGTACAATAAAAAGATGAATTTCTGGGCACCCCCCTACTTATGCCTTATTTTTATTTTTTTATTCCTTCTTAAAAAAAGCACCGCAATTATCGCACCATATTTTCCGGTGCCAGGACATCATCAAGCTGTTCTTTTGAGAGCAACTTTTGTTCAACAACCAGATCATAGACACTCCGATCATCCTCCAGTGCCTCCTTGGCGAGCGCGGTGCAGACTTCGTAACCCAGATGTGGGTTGAGTGCGGTAACAATACCGATGGAATTCTTTACGTTATCCGCGCAGATGGCTTGATTGGCAGTGATGCCGGCAATACAGCGGTTACCCAGGGTATCCATGCCGCGTTTAAGAATTTCGATCGACTCAAACAAGCTCTCTACCATCACTGGCTCCATCACATTGAGTTCGAGTTGCCCTGCTTCTGCAGCAAGCGTAGTAGTCAGGTCATTGCCGATCACTTTGAAGGCGATCTGGTTAACCACCTCGGGGATAACCGGATTCACCTTGCCAGGCATAATGGAAGATCCCGGTTGCATCGGCGGTAAGTTTATTTCGTTGAGTCCGGCGCGTGGTCCGGATGATAGCAGCCGCAGATCATTACAGATTTTGGATAGTTTAACCGCCAGCTGTTTAAGAGCCGATGAGTACATCACCAGCGAGCCTGTATCATGGGTGGCTTCAATCAGATCGTCAGCCAAAACGATATCCCGTCCTGTCACCTCGCTCAAATGATGAACGACCCGCTCGCGGTAGAGTTGATCAGCATTCAGTCCGGTGCCAATCGCAGTGCCTCCCATATTCACGGTATGAAAAGGCAAACTGCAGGTTTTGAGGCGTTCAACCTCATTACGCAGACTGGTGGCATACGCGTTAAAGCTTTGGCCAAGGGTCATAGGTACAGCATCTTGCAACTGGGTGCGTCCCATTTTCAGAATATTTGCAAACTCAAAGGTCTTATCATCGATAAGCGCTATCAGTTTATGAACTTCCGCTAATAGCTTATCGTTAGCGTCCATCAGAGCTACCTTGATCGCGGTGGGGTAAGCATCGTTTGTTGATTGGGAGCGGTTAATGTGATTGTTAGGATGGCAATACTGATAATCACCGCGTCGGTGCCCCAATATTTCCAAGGTCCGATTGGCGATCACTTCGTTGGCATTCATATTCGTGGATGTTCCGGCTCCGCCCTGAAGCATATCGACAATAAAATGGTTATGTAACATGCCCATACCAATCTCATCGCAGGCCTGACAAATCGCGTCGATGATGTTATCCGGGATATGGCCCAAATCATGGTTGGTCATGGCAGCCGCTTTTTTTACCTTAACAAGCCCCTTAATAAAGTCGGGATAGAAGTTCAGAGTGATTCCGCTTATGCTAAAGTTTTCCAAAGCCCGAAGCGTTTGAATGCCGTAATAGGCTGTTTCCGGTACTTCTTTTTCGCCCAGCAGATCGTGCTCAATCCGCTGATCACCAGCCAGGTAAAGCGCTGCTATATTTTGATATCTACTGTTAGCATGCTCCATGCGGCGAATTATGATATGCGAAATGGTTGCAGAGATTTTCAGTGCGAGATCACCGCGCTGTTTGAGCAAAGCGTGCAAAGCCTCTCGTTCGAATCGATACAAAGTCACGTCGGACACTAGCCGTGCACAAAGACCTTGTTCGTGTGGGGGTGCAATCAGGATGGTTTCGCCGATAAATTCATTATTAGAAAACACCGTGAGGCTCTTCTCCGTTTCACCCTGATCATCAAACAACTGAATACTGCCGGATTCAATCACATAAAGCGCATCAGTCAAATCATGGTCGTGAAACAGAATATCTCCTGCGAATAATTTCTGGCATTGGGCATGTTCTGCAAAAAGCGCCAGATCCTCACCGACAAATCCTCTAAATAGCTCAACCTTACTTAAAAATTCAGTGACGGATTTCTTACTCATTTTGCTTATATCCTTACAAGATTACAAATTGGTGATCATATTCATTGTATAAAACACAGCAAACAACATGCCAAAAACAGAAAAAAATAATACGAACAGTTACAGGGAATTTTGATATAAAAGATCTTTCCTACGCACCAAAAAGGTTTGCTCTTGCTCTATTACAGCGCTTATATATTCAGATCCAAGTTATGATTAGACAAAACGATTGATAGTGTTCTATAGCTCGTGTTGCGTCGACCAGTTGAATCCAACTGGCCAATAAATGAATGTGAAAATCGCAGATACAAAAAAGCCCAACCGAGCAAAACTGACAAATTCATCTGGAGTGAATTTGTCAGTTGAGTGAGCTGAGCGTAGTGAAACAACATCTTTCAGAGAAAGATTACCCGTAGGGTAAGGCGAAGCCGCATCAACGAAATAGCCTCAAGGAGGTGAGCCGAAACATAGCGAAGACAACGTTGAAACGCAGTGACGACGACCCGAAGGGCGAATAAAATGAGTCAATATTACCGGGCTTTTTTATCAGTCAAATTATCGATGTCGGTATTATTCTGAGGAATATCAATGTAAATCTTCTGTGACTATCCAGGATCATTCCAGAGCTGTCTTGCTAAATGCTTTTCTAATATTTTGGGCGTGTTGTTTGATAGCGGAGCGATCTTCGTCATTTAAACGCTCCAGATTCTTCAGCATAAATCCCATTCTCGGATTGTCGGCAAAACGAATCTCATGTTTATCTAAAAAATCCCAAAAAAGGGTAGTAAAGGGGCAAGCATCATCAACGATTCACGATCGAGTTGGTCACCCAGAATAATATAGAGCCTGCGCATTAGTTAATGCTTTCATATAGATAAAAGGTAGGTATCTTTAAAGTTATTTATACCAGGTTCTCGTGATTTTTAAGTTTGTCGAGTCTTTGGAGTAATCGGGATATATGCCCATCTTTAATCATGGTTCCCATATATCCTTCGCTCATGAATTTATCTCCACGAACGCAAAAACTAAGTATTTGTTTGATTTGAGAGAGGTCGGCACATTTAATAACTACTTCACTAGTAATCATTCTACTCATTAAAAATTGATTAAAATTATTATCGCGCCAACACTCTTTTGAAGCCACTCTCAAAAATTCTTTAACGACTGGATCATAAATTGGCCAGCGCATAAAATTCACATTATCTTCAATTGTTTCACCACCTTTCCATTCGATTATAGGGTTAAAATCCCTACGATTGAGCGTGGGATAGAAAGCAATAATTTCTTCAAAATCTTCGAGTGTTGGGTTTATCGTTTCCATAAAGACAGAATATAAGTTATTTGTTATTTAAAAAAGTATCCAGTTGAAAAAATGTGGTTGTAATTAGTCGATTGAGCCCATAATAAGGTCTGAATACAATAAAAAAAGACAAGCCCCCTGCTTTTGGGCTGTTTTTTACACTGCTCTAGCTTATATCTGGATATTTTCGACTTCGATCACTTTATCCAGGGCATTTTCAATCATGTGGCGGGCCTTTGATGCAGTATTACTTAGATACGCATGCAGTTCGGAATCCTCCACATTCAGGCTCTCGCATTCGCTGCTGTATTTTTCGAAGGCGGCCAATGAAAACAGCAACTCAGCCAGGTGATGCGGACATTCACATTTCACCGTGGGCGACATTTCGGCGATTTTGACCAGGGTTTCATCATCATAACGCCGCACCGGGACAATTGCGGTATCACTTGCAACATCAATATCATATTGCGATGTGGCTGCATTATTTCTAGTGAATAAAGTTTTGCAATGATCTTTGATTGATGCAGCATCAACCGGCGCGCGCAAAGCGCTGCATTTGGACTTAGGCAATCGGTTTAGGGTGTCCTGCGTAGCAAATCGGTAAACGACAAGTGTATGGCTAGCATTAAAACGATCCATTAAATCCAGAATTTGTTGAAGATTATCTTCCTGTAATGCCGGCTTATCAAAAATCAATATATCCACTTTGGGGGTTTTAGTTTCACTGCCTAACGAGCCAATATTTTTATAAGAAGCGACGACTTCAATATCATCTTTATTTTCATTTACTGATGAGAACTTTGAAGATAGCGATTCACCAATGATCGCGATACGTAACGGCTCATCCGGTAAACCATGCAAGCCGACCTGGGTTTCTTCTGCAACCCGGGACTGCAATGCTTTCAGACCAAGGGTTGCGACATTGCTGATTGAGTCGCCATTATCAATGAGTGTTTTTATTAATTTCAGACGTAAAATGTCATCATATGCATACAGTCTTCCACCCGCATCAGAGCGAATCGGAGTAACTGCCTCATAGCGACGCTCCCAGATTCTTAATTTGTCAGTAGAAATTCCGGTCAATTTTGATGCTTTACCTATCTTATAGCCGGCCGCGGGTGTGGTCATAGTTTCTCCTAATTTAATTTCATAACTGTATTATACAAAGGTCTGACAAGTAATAAATATATAACTAATTATTAGACAAGACCTTGATTATCAAAAATAAGAAAGGCAATTCATTTAAGATTAGCAAGACCATGACGCCAGCTACAAGTGTATGAGACCCCGCTGCTGCGGGGCCATGTTTATAATGTTCTCTAGAGTAGATATTATCCAAGCTCATTACCCACCAGATCGCGATAAGCATGCCAGCTTGCAAAAGAAATGAGTGGCATTAGTACTATCAAACCGATGAAATTAGTTGCGACTCCAAAACCGATAATTACAGCAATAGTGATTGCCCAGACCGCCATAACTGACGGGTTTCTCTTAACAACTCTGATGCTGGTGCTGACGGCTGTAACTATATCTACCTTATCATCCATTAGCATGGGTAAAGTGACTACACCCGTTATAAATGCAACTGTGGCGAAGACTAATCCAACCGCAAATAGTCCGAAGATCAGCGAAAAGCCTTGATCCATTGTCATTAGACTCTTAAATAAAGCAATATTTCCAGTTTCTGAAAGTGTTACATCATTGAGCGAGAGGCTAGCAACCAAGGTTGAAATGCGTACCCAAACAGACATTACGAATCCCAAAGTAATTGCATAGATTCCTATACATCTCATATTTTGACTAATTGCACCTAAAGACTGGCTAAATGAAACCTGCTCGCCTTTTTCAATTTTACTACTTACAAAGTAGAGACCCAGTGCCAGAAATGGCCCAGCCAATAAAAACCCTGTCGTTGTTGATCCCACAAAAACAGGATTTGCATCTGCGATCATGCTGAGCAAAAAGCCAACCACTGCAAATGCCAAACCATAGGTAATACTGATCAATGGGTTAGTTTTTAAATCTGCATATCCTTTTGATAGCCATTTCTTAATCTCGGACATTTCTACCTTATTCACTTCATAACTTTGAAATAATTCTCTGGTAGTAGGAACAGAGCCTTGTTCTAAATGTTTTGCGACGTATGCGTTCATTTTATTGTCTCCTTTTAATACAACAATATTAGTTTCATCTGTTAAGAATTAAGCTTTTGGGGCCCAAACAGAACACCAACCTTTATCATTAACCTGCTTACCCGCGAATATTGTACATTTACCCCATCCAGCGTCCTTTTCTGCTGAATACAGAGCACAATTTTCACACAATTGCTTCGCACCTTCCTCACCTGCGCGTTTAGGGTATTTAACTATGTCTATTTCGGTAGCATCGTGTTTATAACCAACTCCAATAGCCATCGGGTCACCTTCTGCAAGCTCAGGTAATCCATCCTCTGCAAATACTTGCTTAGGACTAACAATTGCAGCAGCTGCAACAGCGCTCAATCCAAAAAGGCCTTGTTTAAGAATGTTCCTACGTTTTAAGTCAATAATTTGTGTTTTCATTTAATGATTCCTTGTGTGCTGGATTTAAATTTTCGAATTTACGGACCAGAGGATGTAACAATTCACTCAACGAGTACCAATCGAATTTAACTCTTAATCCTTTAAGCAAAAGACAGTTGAAAATAATCCAACTGTCTTTTGTCTATTTTTTGTCTAGGTTTTGTCTAACATTTAACTTTAGTCTTGTTTTCACGAAACAACTGATAGAGTAGTAGCTATTGAAAAAACGATCACAAGAGGCGAGAACATTACGCCTATAAGAACTTTCCTAGCAGCAGTTTCTTGTTGTTCGTTGTAGATTTTTGAGTTAGATTAATTTCATTTTAAAGCTCCTTTTTGTTTGTTTGGCCCAGATTGTCTAGGTCTTGTACAATACAATAGTTATATATTTAGTTCTTGTCAAGCTTTTGTATAATACAATTATTATTTTTGTATAAAATTATGGGTGTCCAATATTATTTTTTGAACGACAACTCGTTTTATTTTTTAAAAACGATATTGGGATTTATGCAAGTCGGGGCTCTCTATTTTGCACATTTATCGCTTGGATTTTTTATTTATTTTGAATGATCTTTCAACAATTCTTTCAGTATTGCTTTTTTGAGACTACTATCACTATACAATCACTTAAACATAACTTATAAGGATATCAATATGACTGTTAATGCATTAATCCCGCGCGAAGCTGTACCTGCTCTAAATGTTTCTTTAACCACTGGCGGAGAGTTTGATCTCAAGAACTCTGATGCTGAAAACTTTACCCTTGTTGTTTTCTACAGAGGACTTCATTGCCCGATTTGTGGGGTATATCTTGCAGAGCTTGAGCGTTTAGCGGCAGATTATGCTGAGCGTGGCGTTAACGTTATTGCAGTAAGCAGTGATGTTGAAGAACGTGCAAACGATATGGCAGAAAAGGTTAAAGCGAAAAACGTTAAATTTGGTTACGGATTAAGTTTGAAAAATGCGCGTGAATGGGGACTTTATATCAGTACATCACGCGGTAAAACATCTATCGGTATTGAAGAACCGGCATTATTCAGTGAGCCTGGTGTTTTCTTGGTAAGACCAGACGGTACCTTGTTTTACGGTTCTACACAGACCATGCCTTTTGCTCGTCCTCCGTTTAAAGACCTGCTTGGCGCGATAGATTTTTCACTAGCGAATGATTACCCTGCGCGTGGCGAATACACAGGCGAAGTTTAAGCTTAAATAAAAGCCAGACAAATACTTAGAAAAGATCTAGTTAGTTAAAAAGCCCCCCTACTTGCCCTTTCAGGCTTACCAAAAGCCAGAAGGGTACGCAGGGTCATGCGTAAGCATGGCGCAGTGTTGGTCGATACAAGGGAATAACTCTAAAACATCCACCCCCCTACTTTTGGATGATATTTGAGACTAAATGATGGATGTCTTCTTTATTGAATATCCTATTTATTGAATACAGCTTCACGCTATTTCTGATCCCAATACGGATTATTACCAAAGCGTTCAACTAAAAAATCAATGAATAAACGAGTGCGTCGCGAAAGGTGGCGAGCTTGTGGGTAGACGGCGTAGGCATTGATGGGTGGTATTATGTAATCTTGCATAATTGGTACTAATTCGCCGAGTGCTAATGATTGCCAGGAAATAAAGGTTGGCGTGAGGATAATACCGTGACTGGCGACAGCCATATCGCGTAAAAAATCTCCGTTATTAGCGACGATTGCCCCTTTGGGGGAGACGCTATGTTTTTGTTTTTCTTTGTCGAGAAATGTCACAGTAGTCGTGCTAGTTAAGGAATACCTGAGAAACTGATGATGCTTTAAATCTTCGGGAGTTTCTGGTGTTCCGTTATCTGCTAAATACTGCGGACTGGCACAAATAACAAAACTGACAGGGAACAAGAGTCGTGCTTTTAAACTCGAATCATCTAGATCGCCGATTCGAAATGCTAAGTCATATCCACCACCAATTAGATCAATCTGATTATCAGTAAAATCCACATCAAGTGTAAGTTGTGGGTGGGTTTTGATAAAACTGTCTAGCGCGGGTGTTAAATGCGATAAGCCGAATGATAAAGGTGCTGACACTCTTATCTTACCGTGCAAATCACTCTCTGGATTTGTGGTGAAATTGTTGAGTTCTTTCATCTCATTGATTATCTGCACTGCGCGATCGTAATAGTATTCGCCCGTTTCACTAAGTTTTTGTGTGCGAGTAGTGCGATTAATCAATGTGACACCCAAGCGTATTTCTAACTCTGACAATCTCCTGCTCACTGCAGATTTGGCTATTCCCATTTGTTCTGCAGCATTACCGATACCGCCAGCATCTACCACGCGGATAAAAGCCTCCATATCTTCTAATTGACCCATTTAATACCCTATTGTTCTAATTATGAGAAAAATTATTTGCAATTATCGTTGTTTATCCTTAATTCATCAATAGTTAATATTCTCACATCGGCAGGAAATAACTCTTTACCGCAACTTAAAACCTAAAGGAAATTAAATATGAAAACCAAATCAACATTAATCTTGGCAAGCACTCTTCTCACAGCACTTTTTGCAGCTCAGTCGGCTGTAGCAAGTGAGGCTACTGATGAAAATTTCTTTCTTGCAACCGATACATCAAGTTATGTAAAGACAGACGTTAATAGAAACTTCATCAAAGTCAGTATGCCAGCTTCTGAGGGATCACAACTGAGCACAAAATCAGATAACAATTTCTTCCCTGAAGGACAAGGTCAGTAAAAAATAAAATTAAATTAAATTAAACTAAACTAAAAGGTAAATATTATGAACATGAAAACAACAGCAATCTTAGCAGGTACACTTCTAACAGCACTATTAACAGCTCAAACTGCCACAGCTAGTCAAGCCACAGACACTAATTATTTTTTAGGTAACGTTAGTAACAGTAAATCACTGATGATGAATAAAGCAATGATTAAAGTCAGCCACTCTGCAAACATTCAAGCTGAAGCAGTTGAACTTGAAGATAGCTTTTTCCCTGAGGGACAAGGCCAGTAAAAATCACAGTTTAACTCTCCTTAGATAGCCCTTTACTTCTTAAGTATTGGGCTTTTTTTATGGTGATTTCGAGACTCTACTGCGTCTAGCAACTATTCCTGACTTTCATACGTATCACTTTCATAAGTAACAATAGTCAAACAACAGAATATATAAACATGTCAAAACTTACACACCATTTTGATCACGAAATAACCATCGAAAAAGTAGCTTGTCCGCTACATGTGATTAATATGAAAAAAGGTATAGATAACATAAAAGCTGGAGAAACCTTAAGAGTAATCAGCAATGCATATGTTGCGGAAGAACTCATGGCTGCAGCACGTCAACTTGCGCGTAACGTTATATTAGATAAAGGCAGTGAATTGTTTATAAAAAAATAAAAATAACACAGTTTTTTAAAATGAGCTTGCCATTTCCTAGGCTTACCAAAAGCCAGAGGGGTACGCAGAGCCATACGTAAGCATGGCGCAGTGCTGGTTGAAACAGGGGAATATCTGAATATGAGTCCCCCCCACTTTTGTAAGGTATTTGTTCATTTACTATGCTTCAGGCAATGGCTGACCTTCAAAAACGGCTTTAACAGCAACCAGCGGATCTGATTCACTGGTTTTTACTAAACGAATATTACGTTGTGCCATTTTCCGTTCAAAACCAGTTCCACACCCTGCTGTAATTAATACATCAAGCTCATCAATCGGGTGGCTTGCCGAACCCGTTTCATGCATTGACATCTCTTTGGGTAAATCAATACGCTCCAGCTCCTTAGGCTGCTGACCATCCTCTAGCTGATAGACAAAAAAGCGTCGGGCTTTCCCTGCATGTCCAGTAATGGTACGAAAATTCTGTGAAGTAACGCCGATTTTCATTTTTAAACTCCAAAATAATAAGGTTGAGAAATCCTGATTTGATTATGAATGGCTTGTCTCATCACGATGTAAAGCATCTTGAAGTATGATGATATGAAATAGTCTTGAGTAAGTCTTTGAGAATTCTCAACTGACTAAAAATAACCAACGGATATAGTCTGAAATATAATTAGTCACCGTAAGGAGCTGACTTACATGGATTTCATCGCAATGCAGCCCTCCGGTACAGATCCGTACGTGCACTACTAACGCATATGGCTCCTAAGTCAGGTCAAACGCGCTGACACAATGCATGACCACCGTATTTATGCCATCTTCCCTCAGATATAGTTGTGATTACTGAATAGCACTATCTGGTTCTGTGTATAAATTTCTCTTCGTCGAGCCCGTCGCTCCACTAACACCACCACAATTTTCGTCTTGCTTTGTTCTGTAGTCTCATCACTACTATGATCTCGTCCTACTTCCTCAAAGCATCATGCAGGGGGTTATCTGTTGCTCACTTTTCCTTTGCACTGCTGTTACCGCAGCTTTGAGGATCTCCCAAGTTTCGACGCTAGACATCAATACATGCACCAGGTCTATGACTCCGACAGACCAGTCCCATACTCGTGATTACGTATGTCTACTGTATTGCCTTCCCAATCACCCAACGAGGTCAGCATCTGCAATGTTGTTTTTGGAGCTCAATACTGAGCCTGTACCTTCCCCTGTCAACGCTTAACCATTAACCTTACGGGTAACCGCCCATGACTCGGGGTCGCAGCGGCTCACTCCGCCTTACTGCGTAAGAGAATTTCACTCTTTGATCTAACATCAGCTTCGCTTGGCACACTGGATGTCCTATTTATTATCTTACGAGTACAAAAAAGTCCGAATAATATCGGGCTTTTTTTATCGATCAAATTATGGGTATCCAAATTATTTTACTTTGGAGAGTATTATTAAAAAATCACTTAAAATGGGTATCAGTTTACCTCTGCATTTTCTCCTTTATTCTGTGCCGTTTCCTTTTTATCTGTGTTAATTATTTGCACTAAAAAGCCCCTTACCTATTAAGTAAAGGGCTTCAAAGAAGGGATAATTGGATAGTTCTATTGTATTACTGACCTTGTCCTTCTGGGAAAAAATTAGTGTATGAGTCTTCATTTTCATGGGCTTCTTCAGGGGCCGGAAGACTGTATCTGACAATGTCTCGACGTATTTCTGTCTGTTCATTGCTTACTGTGGCAGTAGTGAAATAATTCTCTTCAGTAGCTTCACTTGCGATTGCAGTTTGGCCTGCAAAAAGTGCTATAAAAAGAGTGCTTGCTATAATTAATTTTGTGTTAGTTTTCATGATTTTTATCCTTTAATTATTTAAAAATATCTCTTTTAATCAGAGTCGTTAAAGCATAAATGCTAATTAAAACTATAAAGTAACTTCAATTTAGGAGGTAATTTGTACTTAATCCTAATGTATTTCAAAGAATTTTAATCTTTGCTCAATAAGTGTATGACGGATATTCAAAACTTTATATAGTATATTTGTACTAGAACGAATCATAAAAAATTAGCACACCCATAATTTAAATTGACTAAATCATGCCTCTCATTCCAGCTATTGAATCAAATAACACCTCCCTACTTTTAATCACTTTTCTAATTCCCACACACATAAAATGCAGGCTCAAGCCTGCATTTCCCCTGTATATTGTTGTTAAATGGAAACCTATTTCTCTTCAATAAAACCTCCTTTCTTCCTCCTATAAACCGCAACCAAAACAAACGGCAATAGCATCAGCGGGTTAAACGCTCCGCCTCCACCGCCGCCATGCGATGAACGATTAGAGTTAAACGCGGGCTGCGAGGTATCTGCTCGGCGCGATTGCACTGTTGCCTGGACGCGTTGTGTTTTCAGCTTAATTAGGACACCCATAATTTTATCTTTATGCCAGAGCTTAGGACTAGCTTCGTCTGCAAGACGACACTAGACCTTAGCGTGTATTTGGACGGTATTTGAGTTGCCTTTCCAGGCTTACAAAAAGCCAGAAGGGTACGCAGGGTCATGCGTAAGCATGGTGCAGTGCTGGTCGATACAAGGGAATATCTCTATAACGCCACCCCCCCCACTTTTGGAAGGTATTTGTTCATTTTTTGGTTAGCAAAAAATGAATGTGAAGATCGCAGGCAGAAAAAAGCCTCATTCGAAGATGAGGCTTTTACTAGATGAACTATTAAGCTTAGTAACGTTAGCACTACCTACTTTTCTGTATGCAGGTTGCCACGTTTTTATTCTCTTAAGTGTGTTCAAAAACATATTTAAGAGTGCATTTATTTCCTTATTTCTTGCACTTTGTCCTTTTAATGAATAGTGGTTGTAGTCGATGGAACCATCTTTATAACGCTTGATGTCTTCTGATATATAAATACTCATTCGTTTCTCTCCTGATGAATAATTTCCAGTAAACATATGATGTTATGATTAGGCCTTAGCTACTTGATGAAACCCTTGTGAAACCCTTGTCTTTTTATTTTTCGAATACCATCATCAGGATTATTTAAAATAGATCATCGGCATAGAATTCAATGAAATATTTCTTTAATAATTACGAATTAGATATTAGTTTCAGGAATTAAAAGAAAATGACAATCAAGTAAAAATTGAACCTCAGGTTTTCGATTTACTGGTCTATATGATTGAAAACAGGGGTAAATTGATTGATCATCAAGAACTTATAGAATCAATATGGAAGGGCCGAATTGTTTCTGATTCGGCTATCGCCGCAAGAATAAGCGCCGCACGAAAGGCAGTTGGTGATAATGGAAAAGACCAACTTGTCATCAAGACAGTCCCACGCAAAGGGTTCAAATTTTTGCCGACTGTTGAATCGACCCAGAGCAACGAAGAAAAAAGTAACGAGGAATCTGAATCAGATAAACCTGAAAAGAACAAAAACTACCTAGATCATCAAGAAATCCATTACTGTAAATCAGCCGATGGAACACGAATCGCTTATTCAACAACAGGAAACGGCATAGCCTTTGTAAGAGTTGGACACTGGCTTACCCATCTCGAACATGATTGGCACAGTCCAATTTGGCGTCCATTTCTGAATGAGCTAGGTAAATGCTTCGAGGTAATTCGTTATGATCAGCGAGGCTGTGGGCTCTCCAACTGGGAGATTACAGATTTCTCATTAGATCGATTTACGCAAGACCTAGATGCTGTTATCGACCATTCGGGGCATCAACGTTTTGTACTATATTCAACATCGCAAGGTGTTCCGATTGCGATCAATTACGCCATTCAAAATCCCGGTCGCATTAGTCATTTGATATGTCACGGCGGTTTTGCAACCGGAAGATTAGTTCGCTCTAACAATGCAGATGTAGAACAAGGTGAAGCCATTTTGAAATTAATCGAACACGGATGGGGAGTAAGCGGTAGCCCATTTATTAAATCATTCACCACAATGTTTATTCCCGATGCATCTAGAAAACAGACAGACTCTCTCGTAGAATTACAAAGGTTAACTACAAACCCCAGAAATGCAGTCGCTATGAGACGGGCCTTCGATAGCTTCGATGTATCCACTCTTTTACCAAAGGTTGCAGTTAAGACATTGGTAATGCACGCGATTAATGATGGTGTACAACCTCTTGATCAAGGACGAGAACTTGCAGCAAACATTCCAAATAGTGAGTTCGTTTTATTGAATTCCAATAATCATGTGATTCTTCCTGAGGAGCCAGCATGGGATCAGTTATTTGGGGAACTGGAGCATTTCGTATTATCTTGAGAAAAAATGTCCATAGACTATCCCGTTATAGTCAAGATAAATAGTTTGAAAGTCACCCCCCCACTTTTGGAGGTTTTTTGTTCATTTTTTGGGCAAAAAATGAATGTGGAAATCGCAGGCAGAAAAAACCCTCATTCGAAGTTTAGGCTTTAATAGATGAATTAGTCACCGTAAGGAGCTGACTTACATGGATTTTCATCACAATGCGGCCCTCCGGTACAGATCCGTACGTGCGCTACTAACGCATACGGCTCCTACGTCAGGTCAAACGCGCAGTCACAATGCATGACCACCGTATTTATGCCACCTTCCCTCAGATATAGTTGTGATCACTGAGTACCACTATCTGGTTCTGTGTATAAATTTCCCTTCGTCGAGACCCTTCGCTCCACCAACTCCGCCACAGTTTTCGTCCTGCTTTGTTCGCTAGTCTCATCACTACTATGATCTCGTCCGACTTCCTCAAAGCATCATGCAGGGGGTTATATGTTGCTCACTTTTCCCTTGCACTGCTGTTACCGCAGCTTTGAGGATCTCCCAAGTTCCGACGCTAGACATCAATACATGCACCAGGTCTATGACTCCGGCAGACCAGTCCCATACTCATGATTTAACGTATGACTACTGTGTTGCTTTCCCAATCACCCAACGAGGTCAGCATCTGCAATGTTGTTTTCGGAGCTCAATACTGAGCCTATATCTTCCCCTGTCAACGCTTAGCCCCTATCCTTACGGATAACAGCCCATGACTCGGGGTCGCAGCGGTTCACTACACCTTACTGCGTAAGAGAATTTCACTCTTTGATCTAACGCCAGCTTCGCTTGGCGCACTGGGTGTCCAATATTATCAAGATTAATGCCGATCCACAGAGTGAATAAATATGATTTTTATCACCCCCCTACTTTTATGAGGTTTTTTAAACTTATAATGAAAACCTTACTTTTCGGGCCGTCGTCATTGCATTCCAACGTTGTCAATGAAGTACATCCTTGTACTTGACCTCTTCGAGGCAGTTTCGTTACACTGAACTGTTCAAATTCATTCCAGATGAATTTGTCAGCTACGCCTCGGCTAAAAGCTTTTCTAAAACTGATTATTAACAAGTTTATGATTTGAGCTATTATTTATTTAAACAGTCTTTGGCTGTTTTATTAACCCGCTTCTTTTAAATACGACAAAACAGAACTATGAATTCTGCAATACCAATGCCACCCAACAAACTAAACACTCTTGCAAGTTGGAAAGGTGAAGCGTTAAAACAAACGCCTGAAAAATGGATTTACACATTCACTCAAAGCGAGATTGGTGAACTCGAAACCGCAGCAAAAGAGTATTTAGCCTTAAACAAAGACATTGGCGAAATCACCAAAGCTGAATTTAGCTTACCCACGCTTAGCGAAAGGTTTTCTGACCTGAAAGAGTCTTTAATCAACGGACTCGGTTTTGGCATATTGCGTGGTTTACCAACCGATGGTTACACTCAGGAAACCTCCGCGACGATATTTTGTGGTATTGGATCACATTTAGGAAACTCCCGATCGCAAAATGCGGATGGCCATATCTTAGGACACGTCAGGGATATCGGAGCCAAGTCAGACGACCCTAATGCCCGAATCTATCAAACCTCAGAACGCCAAACCTTTCATACCGATTCAGCAGACGTAGTCGGGTTACTATGTTTAAAGAAAGCACAGGAAGGTGGAGAATCTTTATTGGTGAGTACAGAAACCATCTACAATGAAATGATGGAATTACGCCCTGATTTGGCTGAGTTGTTATTTCAACCCATCGCAACAGATCGCCGTGGTGAAATACCCGAAGGTGAAAACCCGTACTTTGATATACCCGTATTCAATTGGCACGACCAGCGACTCACAGGCATTTACCAACGACAATATATTGATAGTGCACAACGATTTCCCGATGCCATTCGACTCACAGAAAAACACGTCGAAGCCCTAGACCTATTCGACTCACTCGCCAATGAACCCAGCTTGCATTTATCCATGCAACTCGAACACGGTGATATGCAGTTTGTTCATAACCACTCAATGCTGCACGATCGCACTGGTTTTCTCGACTGGCCAGAACCAGAAAACCGACGCCATTTATATCGCTTGTGGTTATCGATTGAAGATGATCGTGAATTGCCAGAGATTTTCAAACAACGCTATGGCTCAATTAAAGTGGGCGATCGTGGTGGAATAATTACTAGTAAAACTAAACTTCATGCGCCGCTTGATTGAATGGCTTTATAGAATATCGAATGACACCCCCCTACTTTTAGGCTGTTTTCATTTTTCGGTTTGGCGGAAAAATGAATGTGGAAATCGTAGATACAAAAAAGTCCGAAAATACCGGGCTTTTAAACTTTAGATTTATAAGTGACTATTTTTCCTCATCTAGTCCAAACGCTTGAATCAAAATACTCCTCTCACTTTCAACCAGTTGAAGAAGAATTGATTCATCATTATCATCCGATAATAAAAATTCGATTCCAACAGAAAATATACGCATCGTTACGCTTAACTCCTCTGTATCTTTTGTTACACATTCCCAAACTTCTTTCCATGAATTTAAATTGTCTTTAAATGGCTTAATTTCGATCCTGTGCAGTGAGCCCAAATGATTGATTAACACCACTTTTAATGCTTTTAAAGCCTTAGTATTTGTTTTTAATAATAAGAAAAACTCAGAAACTCGCTGTCTCCGCACTTGTATATCAAGACTCGTATTAAATAATACTGTTAATAAATCTACTATAGGATAATCTTGGAGCGAGCTATCTTTAATACTTACATTCAAACCTGCTGAAATATATTTAATAGCATACTCCCAGGAGTTAAGTTTTATATGCAACCAAGCTGAGTTCATATTCGCTTTTATTAAAATATCTAAAGGGCAATTCTTTAATTCAAAATAATTAGCAAAATAATTAGGACATCCATATTTTATCGGATAATAACAACCGTTTATTCTCAATAAAAATCACCCATAAAAAATGCAGGCCAAAGCCTGCATTTTTTCCTCTTATAATTAACTTAATTTAATATCTATTTCTTCTCAATAAAACCTCCTTTCTTCCTTCTATAAACCGCAAACACTACAAACGGCAATAACATCAGCGGATTAAACGCTCCACCACCTCCACCGCCATGCGATGAACGATTTGATGTAAACGCTGGTTGCGAAGTATCTGCTCGACGCGATTGCACTGGCGCTTGCGCACGTTGTGTTTTCGCTTTCTGCTCTTTGGCTACTCGTGCTTTGTTTTTACGCTCGATGCCGTGTGCTTCGAATTGCTCATCGCGCATTACGATCATTGAGGTGTAATCGGTTACTAGAGCTATTCTCTACTGCGATATCAATCACTGCGCTTTTGAAGTCTGCATCTGAACCTAGATAGTCGATCTGCTTTTTCAGATCCTGAATTTTCGCGTAGGCCCAAAGACGTTCGATTTCTGGATTGGTGGTTTCACTTTTTCGGGAAAGTCAAAACGTGTTTTATACGATTTGTTTTCGCCCGATACTTTGGCTTTTAGCTCGACATTCGCTTCGCCTGAACCCCAGTAGTGACCGAATACCACTAGTTGCTGACCTCGGTATAGACTGGTGATTTTTTCTGGACTGACATATCATCTGTTTTAATTCCAGTAATGTCTAGCTCAACATCGTGCATCGCTTCGTGTGTCACCTTGCTGGTGAATTCCATGATTTTGCCGGAGATATCATCGCTATTCGAAACGCTTACCGCGAATCCGTTAGAGACTTCTGTCATCGCGTTTAGTAGTGGACGATTCGCGCCATTACCCATGACTGCGGTAAATAAACGCACATCGTTGCCCGCCATCAGCTTTAGGAATTCCTTCTTTTGGGTCACGCCTACATTCGCTTCGCCATCGGTAACTAATACGATTGCACCAGTACGATCAGCATCCAGTTTATTCAGCGCAGTGCTTAAACCTGCATAGATATTGGTGCCGCCACGTGGGCCAGTTGTTTTTAGCTGGTTGCTCCAGTGAATCACGTTTTCTGGTGTTGCGTTTACCCATGATTGCGTGAGATCCATTACCGCGTTATCGAACAGGATAATCTGGAATCTATCTTCTGGATTCAGACCATTCAAGGCACGTTGTACGCCATCGACCATGGTTGCGTATTTACCGCTCATTGAGCCTGACATATCGAGTACAAATGCCCAGTCACGACCTTCGGTAATCTGCGCAAGATCATCACCCGGGGTTAGCGTCATCATGAATGTGCCGCGTTTTGCGCCAGGCTCACGATGGGTTACCAGATCAATCGAACCCGGTAGGTTTGGCGTTAAACGCCAGTACATAACGATGTCTTTATCTAAAGTCATTGCGGCTGTTGAACTTAGCAGAAGTGGTTCCTGATTCTGACGCTTCCATTGCTGCAATTTCAGCATTTGAAATTGGCTTGTATCTTGGTTAGTTTTCTTAACAAGATCTTCTGCTAGTGTTCCTGTGTTTTCAGCTTCAGTTTCAGATTCAGTTTTTGTTGTGCTAACTACTGCCTGCTTATTACCCATATTCACCAACCATTCCTGCTGGCTAGTCTGACTCACAATTGCCTGTGGGTGTTGTGGTAAACGCACGCCATCAACCGGGTAGCCCGAACGTAGATTCACATTAAATGAGAAATCTTCTTTAACCACTGGGTCGTATGACCAAAAGGCATTCGCTTGATCGTCAGTTTCGCCCTCTTCCAGGGGATACACATAACGACCCATGCTGTTATCGATATCAGCGGCTTGCATATATACCAAACGAATGCGGGTTTCCTGCATCGCACGCACTGGGCTTACCTTAACTTCGAAACGGTAATGCTGTTTCTTCTCGGTTAAACCCGCATCGCGACCTGCTGCTTTTTCTTGCTCGTAGAGTTGCTTGGCTTTTTGTTTTTCTAATACCTCGCCAACTACAGGCTTGCCATCAATCCATATAGTGAATTCTGAAACCACACCTTTTTCAGGCACAGGAAAGCTATAGGTCGCTTCCAGATCCTGCTGGTGTGGATTGCTAAAGGTTTGATCAACTTCGGTAACCGCGTAACCATCTTCAATCGTCACATTCACATGATGTGATTTGATGGATAATGCCGGTTTGCTCGAATCGACAGGTGTCATTAAACCTGCCGCCATCACTGATGTGGTTGCACCTAGTAGGACAACGCCTAAGGTGGCAACTGCCAGTACGTTTTTAATTGATTTCTTAAACGTTTGTTTAAACTTTTGTAAGAATGAAGCTTTCATTTTTATTCTCCTGAAAGTCAAATTATGTCCATCACGAATATCGTGTAGAGATGCAAAGATTAAATCAAAGCTATTTATCAGCAACTATTTAAGAAAAAGTGCGTCTATTTATGACTAAAGGTATTATTTATCGATACTTTTAGTAGTTTTTCGTTTAAGTTAAACAGAAAAAACAAGAGCTTTGCATAAATTCCAAGGCCGTTTTAAAAAAACAAAAACGAGTTATCATTCAAAAAGTCGGGGGGGTGCTTCGACTTCGCTCAGCAGGACTGCCTTCGACTATGTTCAGCAGAACTGTCATTATTAATACGTATTAAATACCAGCTAACGCAATCACATTTGGCTTTTTCCAACGATATAGGTGAGAATCCACGCTCATTTCAATGAAAGCAGACAATCTATTGTGTCCAACACTCAACAACCATCCGATCACCTAAAAGGCATTCTGATTACCACCCTCGGGGTAATTATTTTAAGCCCTGATGCGCTATTGATTCGTCTGCTAAATACCGATACCTGGACAGCGGTGTATTGGCGTGGGATTGCTTTTAGTATTGGCATTCTGATTCTGATGTTGCTGATGTATCGCCAAAACACAGTCAAACAATTTAAAAAGATCGGTAAAGCCGGACTTCTGATCGGCTTAATTTTTGGATTCAGTTCCTTCTGTTTTACCGCATCGGTGCAAAATACCAGCATCGCCAATACCTTAGTGATTATCAGTACCTCACCCGCTTTTGCGTCATTATTCAGCTGGTTGTTCCTCAAGGAAAAAGTGCACCTGCGAACCTGGGTTGCAATGGCGATTATCTTTGCCGCCATAATTTTAATTGTCTCCAAGAGCTTTGGCTCGGGTAGTCTGGTAGGAGACTTATTTGCCCTGGGCACATCGGTATTTATGGCGATCAGTTTTACCCTGACCCGCCATCACAAACACATCAACATGGTACCAGCGATGGTGATTAGTGGCTTTGTCGCTGCTATCGGCGCTGCGATTATTATAAGCCAGACGACTGAGTCGTATGCGCTATCTGACGCTGCTATCCCCTATTTGATTCTTGGCGGGGCAGTCGTCACCATTGCGTTTGCTTTGATAACCCTGGGCCCGCGTTATATTTCAGCACCTGAAGTCAGTTTGATTATGCCGCTAGAGACCGTTATGGGGGCCTATTTAGGATGGGTATTCCTAAGCGAAGAACCTTCAAAAATGACGATGATCGGCGGATTTATTATCCTTTTGACACTCTTTACTCATGCATGGTTATCTTTGAAAAAACAGGGTTAGTTAAGCTCACAAATTCAGCTCACCCAAAAAAATTGCCTGTCTAGTTGTTCCTAGCCGAATATCTACACTATACTTGTTGGTATTATTGTCTTTTCACTAAAACACAGATAGGAATTACCACATGACTGCAAACGGTTCAACTCCGGCAAAACAAAAGAAAATTCCAAACAAAATCTATGAGGAAGAACTTGCTCGGCTCCAGGTTGAACTCATCAAACTTCAAGCGTGGGTAAAAGAAAATGGCGAAAAAATTGTAGTCATATTTGAAGGACGAGATGCAGCCGGTAAAGGCGGAACCATTAAACGAATTACCGAACGTCTTAATCCCAGAATTTGCCGCGTAATTGCATTGCCTGCACCAACAGAGCGTGAAAAAACGCAATGGTATTTTCAACGTTATGCCGAACATCTGCCTGCTGCCGGTGAAATCGTATTACTCGATAGAAGCTGGTACAACCGCGCCGGCGTTGAGCGCGTTATGGGATTTTGCTCTGAAGATGAGTATATTGAATTTCTGCGCTCTTGCCCTGAATTTGAACGCATGCTGGTTCGCTCTGGTATCCGCCTCATCAAATACTGGTTTTCAGTCAGCGATCAGGAGCAGGAAAAACGCTTCCAAAGCCGCTTGAAAGATATAACAAAACACTGGAAATTAAGCCCAATGGATCTCGAATCCCGCGACCGCTGGATGGAGTACTCAAAAGCCAAAGATGTCATGTTTGCACACACCGACATCAAACAGGCACCCTGGCACGTAGTCGATGCCGATGTAAAAAAGAAAGCACGCCTAAATTGCATTTCGCATTTACTCTCACAATTCGATTATAAAGGCCTAACTATAGAACGCATCAAGAAACTACCTGAGCGAAAAGAAGGTGGTAGCTACGTTCGCCCACCGATAAGCGATCAGACCTTTGTTCCGGATAATTATTCGTGATCTGAAATCATTATTCCTGGCTCCTGATCAGCCGAGGAATTAGACATATTGATGTTTAAAAAATTATAGAAGTGAATCAAACATTGTCTGTCGACGACTCCTTATGGAACCGTCGATGGACTTTAGTGAACTTACCGTTTTGTTGTTAAAAAAAGATAATTAAGCCGAGTAAAACGAGACAACAGCTTTAGCTGGCCCTTTGAGGTGAGGCTTTAGCCGAATAATTATTTGACTTGTGCATTACGAGGCTTTTGGTGAGCGTTAAACCGACAGCTATTGAGATTGAAATTTGTCAGTCTATAATCGACTATTGTACATCGACAATTCCTTTGCGGAACCTACGATGGACTTTCCTGGCTCCTGGTGAGCAGAAAATTTAGTAACACGCCGATAGGATGGTTTAATTTTAAATTCACCCCTCTTATTTATAAAACCTCGTTTGTTATTCACGATAACAACTGCATAACCTTCACTGAAGTTATACGCATCATCATAGGTTGGTTGGACTAACCATTTACCTTTCTTATTAATATAACCCCATTTATTATTTAATTTAACAGGAGCAAAACCCTCTTTAAATTCGCGGACTAAATCATAGCGGGCAGAAATTGGCAATTGGCTTTTTTTATTGATATACCCCCATTTTTTACCAATCTTGACGCCAGCAAGACCGCTTGAAAAATAGTTCGCCCCATTATAAAAAAACTTTGTAATTTCATTTCCTTTTGAATCGATAAAAGCGTATTTTTGATTACGCTTTACCGCTATAGCTCCTTCGTGGTTTCTACCAATATCGTCATATTTTGGAGGTGCCAACCATTTTCCATTGATATCTATTAATCCCCAAAGACCAGCTACTTTTACCGAAGCCGCGCCATTATAAAATAAGCCTACCTCATCGAATTTAAGTGAAGTCAGCTTGTTTTTTGGTAAAGAAAACCTGACATGATTCTTATTGATAACACCCAGACTTCCACAAGCGTTAGTGGAGTACCAGTTGTTATTAAAACGTAATAGCCTAAGAAAGCCACCCCCCACCTTCTAGGCACTTTTTTAATTTTAGTTTTGACCATCACCCATCTGCTTAAACAATCTATACGCCATATAAGCCATTAGCATTGTTCCTAAAATTAGTACTATCCAGAATAAAATAAGCTTCCAGTTTGTATCTGGTGAAAAGACTTTTCCGCTGTTTTCGATTTCACCCAGTTTTACATTATCGACTGCGGAGCCCGAATCTCGTATTGTCTTGATCAAATTATTCAGGTCGAGTTGTTCTGATGGTTTTATGTTTGGATTGCCAAAGGCTAACTGAAACGGCCCTTTGCCTTGCGCTAAAAAAAGCAGTTTTCTTGGTGCCCAACCCGCTCGAATTTCTGGGAGTTGTTCATCGGTAAATTGCGCTTCTGCGTTCAATTCTAATTTCCAGTAACGGCTCATATTTGCTGGAATGGTAAATGCGCTACTCTTTAATTCCGTATCGCCGATATTCAGTCGGTATTGGATAACGTTGTTATAAGTAAAGCGCCATTGATCATTTTCATTATTACGTGAGTACAAAGAACCCTTGTAAAACAATCCATCCTGCGGTGCTACAAATTCCATCTTTGATATACCAGCAACGACATCAGTCTCGAATAGCCAGTTACCGTCCTTGTCATAACCTGGCTTGCCAAAGCTTTTCCATTGGGTTTGCGGTTTACCATTGTTGGTGTAGATACCTTGAATCTTTTGTATCTGGACTTGAAGAGTAGGATTCAACCAGGTTAAACGCAGGTATTTCTGCGTTGTACAAGGAAAACTGATTTCATCCTGTATCAGTTTTGAACCGGCGTAATTGAGCTTAGATACTGTCTGTTTACGACTCAAACTATTCCAGTTTTGCAGATTATTACTACTTTCTAATTTTAGTGGTAATACCATGCTAGGTTTAGCCTGGATCCAATCGAGCTTTAGTTTGCACAGGGAAGGTTTTTTTTGCGAATTTTGTATAATGTATTGGTATTCTTTACTGCCTTGTTGATTCTCAGGATCACCCCCCCACTTTTGGGCTATTTTTATGCTTTGTTGTCCTGATCGCTGTCTTTGATTGATAATTACTTTTATGTTTCCAGTATTAGCGGCTTGCTCTTTAGTAAATGGATAAAATACTAAAGGTTTCTGTTGCTGCGAATTTACCATTTCAATACGACTTAGCTGATAGGGTACAAGCTGGCCGTCCGCACTGAAAACACGTATGTCTCCATAGTCTTTGCGCTGCATCTTTTCATAAACTGACAGAGGTAAATCGACCTCTCTCAATGAAGTCGCGGCATTCGTTAATTCTGCTGAGTGTGCAAAATCTTCGAGGTTATAAGGAGCAGCGTTTAGTGATGACTGTAATGCTGCAGTTGCGACTGCCGCTATACATACTTTAAGTAAATTACGCATTACTTTTATCTTCATTAGATTTCTCTTCATTCGGTTGTTCTTTCGGTTTTTCTCTAGGTCCAGTATTCGATTCTGTCTTATCAGGTAACGGCGCAAAATAACCGATACTGGTTAACAATACACCTACAACCAGGAATGAAACCACGCGTCCCAAGCTTCCCAATGCTGCCAAATCGATAACAAATAATTTAAGCACGACCAAACCTAATAACACCGCACCAGTAACCCATAATATGCGAATATTTTTTCGGCTGGAATACAAGGTAAGTAGTACACCCGACAAAGCCCATAAAATTGAAACTGCAGTTTGCACCCAGTTTGAATTGAACAGGACATCAGGATCGTATTTAATCCCGAACCAGTGATGAGCCACTCTAAACAAAGTAAAATTGAGCCATAGGAATACCAATGCAGCAAACCCAATAATCAAAGTGCGATGGTTAAAAGCATTCCTTTCAGGTGTGCGGTTAGTAGACAATCCAATATTACTCATATCATCACTGCGCCACCATTTGAACAAGCTAATGAAAACAATCACCAGCATAATATCCATTGGGTTCAATAATGGTATCCATGGTAAAGGCTCTGATTGCCCTTTTGACACCAAAGCCATAAAAGACCACAGCGCTAAATAAGCCGCGAATGCAAGACCGGTTTGCTGTCGATATGTTTGTTGATGCGAACTAAATGGCCAGAACTTCGCCTTTATAATCATCCACAAGGTCAACGTTGCTGGAATTGCATACCAGATATTTATCCATGCTGATGAACTGGAAAGTTGCTTTTTCAGCCACCATGAACCTTCAAGAGTGATTAATGTAACCAGTAAAATCAGTAACAGGCTATGAAATATCGGCTGGATTTTCTGAAAAACGTCATGCCTTTGTAGTTGGTATAAATGGAAATAGAACACCGCAAAAACGATCGGCCATGCTATCCAGCCATTCCATTGAGAAGGATGGTAAACGCTCTGGAAACTGGTGGTTCCGACTTGTGATAGTCCGAGTAATAATACCAATCCAAACAATCCACTCGCCACAGTCCAGGCATGCTTCCATTCTGGTTTGAAACGCTTTGCTGCCAGAGTAAATCCTAAGCTCACAATTGCACTCAAAATGAGTAGGTTGCTTGTCACCCATTTGAGGTCGTAATATTCGAAGAACTGGAATACAAAACCTGCAAATAACCACAATACGCCCCAAGCTAAAATTAAAGGGCTAATACCCTTCTCCCAAACTCTGCGACCTTCGAAGTCTTTGACGAGTAATCGCGCTGAAATTATACCTGCAACTGCCATCATCATACTGCTGATGAACTGCCCGTTAATGAAGGGTTTAAGGTCAGCGATATAATTGAACCGACCGAGGAAAATCATGCCAGCACCCACCTGCAAAACTAAACCAAACGTTCTTACAGACAGGCGATTTTGACGAGAACCTAACCACAATAAACCAGCGCCTTCTAATGCCCAGGCTGCTGCTGTCTGAGTAGGCGCCAAGGCAAATGGGATTGCCATCGAGGCAAATATTACACCCAATGCCAGGAAAGCTTCGGCGAGTAATTTCAGTCCATCACCCTTACGTTTCCAGACAAACCAAGAAAGCGCCAAGTAGAATAAACCCATCACAAATGATGAAATTGATACGCCATATTCAAAATCGTTCACCAGTGAATACTGAAGCGCTGATGCAGCTAGTGGTACACCAAATAAGAGGGTTCCATCGACATAACCGCGTAGTTTTGGAGGCTGACGTAATGCAAATAATACTGCGATTAACACGTAGAACAGGAAGAATATAATCAGGAACGGTTCGGTAGTGGCAAACTTGGTATCGTTATAGCGCAGCACTCCCCAGATTGTGCCTATAATAAAGGTGAATGCAAAGCCTAATAGGTTTAACGGACGCCAGGCTTTAAACCAGGCAATGGCTACAATCGCCACATTCAGAACCGCGTAATAGCTAAATAGTGAGACATGATTATTCGATCCACTCGAAGCCAATACCGGAGCGAGGAAACCACCACTGAAACCTAGTACCGCCAGTGATTTCGAATCTTGCAGTACCGCTAATGCAGCACTTAACATACTCACTACAAACAATAAAACAAACGCTAAGGTGGGAGCAATTAGTTGATACATACCGAAGGCGGCATAAATATCCAGATATAAAATACCGATACCCGCACCCTGCAATAACAATGCATAGGTCTCGTTTTTATGGCGTAAACGCCAGCCCAAACCGAGCAATGCCATCGCGCCAATCACCACAACAATCAGGCGGTATTCGATTGGGAAAAAACCACGATCTGACACGTATTTGAGTAAGAATGAAACGCCGAAGAATAAAATGATGATACCAATACGAACGAATAGACTTCCGCCCATAAAGTAGTCTTTAATTTTGGCTCCTACTTTTTCGAGAATATTGTCTTCAGCAACTGCATTTACGGGTGGGACATAAGCATCTGACGCGGCTCTATCTGAAGAACTAGATGCCACAGATATCGCATCATCAATAGATTCAGCTACAGCTTGTTGGCCTTCAACATTGCTGGTTTCGATGCTGTTCATTTCTACGCTTTCTGCTGCTTGAGAAATTGCATCTTGATATTCTTGTTGCTGATTATCTATCTGCTTACGGACTAATTCAGTTTGGTTATTAACATCCTCTTCCAAATCAGCTGTTGTCGATATTTTTGTCGGAGTTTGTTCTGCTGATACCTGAGTTTGTTTAACATCATTTGATTCAGCATTCCTCTGAGCCCAATCTTCTGCCAATGCATCACGCAGAGACTTCAGCTCTTTGGATAAGCCCAAAACCTGACCGAGTAAAAAACCGACGATAGTGGAAAGACCGATAAACGCTAATTGCCACTCGCGACTTCCTAGCGAAAAAGACAGCAATACAGAAGCAACCAGAAATATTCCCGCAAATAGAAATTTCATACATATCCCAACAAGATTTTATTACTTTTATATAATACTGATTTCAAGAATAAGCTAAACCACTATCAAAATAGTATTAATATGTAATACCTTAAGTTCAAATGGAATAACCATTTGGTCAATAAGCACTATCTAGCGCAATTGTATCAGGCAATAGCTGTTAATCGGCTTAATAGCGTTTTGATTTTTTGAGAGATACAAGTGAGCTTATCGTTTTATTTTTAAAACGAATAACTCAATTATTTGACCTGTCATTTTCGGCTCTTGGTGAGCCTAGAAAAGCCCCCCCTACTTTTTGTGTACTTTTTGAATAATTCATCAAACCAAACAGAAAATTGGCGATAAAGCTTACATCCGACTAAACTAAGAATTAGTTCAATTACTGTAATCATACTATGAAAAATATAATATTTATCTTGTTAATGGTGCTTGGTACTGTTCTCGTTTATCTGGCAATGGCTGGAAGCAAAACGCAAATAGTTAAAACAGAAATAAATATTTCTGCACCGCCAGATAAGGTCTGGAGCATCATTACAGATATTAATAAGTGGCAGGACTGGAGTCCTATTATCAACGCTTCACAAGGAGAGTCATCCATTGGATCCAAACTCAGTATCACTATGATGAGCAAAGAGGAAGGTAAAGATGGCCCAAAATATAATCCAGTTATAACAGAGCTCAAACAACCAAATTATTTCCTTTGGCGCGCGCATATGATGTCAGAGTTAGTTTTCACCAACGAAAAGATATTTGAAATGAAAGAAACTGCAACAGGAACACATTTAACCCATACAGAAACCTTCAAAGGGTTAATGGCTCCACTTATGGCAGGTTCAGTTGAAGAAAATGTTCCAGGAATGCTAGATTCAATGAATAAAGCTTTGAAAGAGCTAGCTGAGAAATGATGACTTAGATTTTTGCTTTTACTCTAAAGCACTCTGATAAGACCATGACTCATAGAAATCCTTACGGAATCTACTATGAACTTTCTTGGCTCCTGGTGAACGTTTTATCGAAAAAATTTGTGATTGAATAGATTCTGTGGTTTTTCGAAGATTGTACGTCGACAATTCCTTGTGGAATCTACGACGGACTTTCTTGGCTCTTGGTGAGCCAAAGAAAGCCACCCCCATACTTTTGGGGCATTTTTAATTCAAAAATAAACCAGACTCATAACATTCCATTTTTATAAGTCTGGTTCATTACTCATTTCAGGATTTATAACATCTCAAGTCCAGAGTATACGGATATTCAGCCGTCATTTGTTCTGACAATTCACTGAAATCAGCACTACTCTTCTGATGCGTTACGAAGCTCTGCTTACCGCCAAGTAATGGTGGTGAAATAACAGGTGCACTTGCAGGTGTATGACCAAAGTCCCAGAAACGACTGACTCTGCGTGACTCAGCTTCCACTGCATTAACCGGTGAGTTCTCAGGATTTAAGCCGCCCGGATGTGCCACGTGGTATGTGCAACCGCCGATTGAGCGTTCATTCCAGGTGTCCACAACATCAATAACCAACGGTGCATGAATGCCAATCGTAGGGTGCAATGCGGATGGCGGATTCCAGGCTCGATAGCGAATTCCCGCTACATACTCGCCATGGGTACCGGTACTCTTTAATGGTACACGATGACCATTACACACAATCATATAACGCGAATCAGTAAAACCACTGACGGTCAATTGGACGCGTTCTACTGAAGAATCTACATAACGCGCTGTGCCTTGACTGCCCGATTCTTCACCCAGCACATGCCAGGGCTCAATCGCGCCATGCAAAACTACTTGCTTATCATCTATCTGCAAAGTGCCGTATCGTGGGAATCTGAATTCGAGGAAAGGCGCAAGCCATTCAAATTTAAAGTCATAACCCGCATCATTCAGGTCTCGAATAATTTCCTTCATATCCGCAGCGACATAGTGTCCGAGCATAAAGCGGTCATGGAGTTGTGTACCCCAACGAACCAAAGGTTTCTTGTAGGGTTTCTTCCAGAACCACGCAAGCAAGGTTCTAATCAGCAAGGCTTGCATCAGACTCATGTGAGGGTGTGGCGGCATTTCAAAACCACGAAACTCAAGAATACCCTGACGTCCCGAAGCTGAGTCTGGAGAAAATAGCTTATCGATACAAAACTCTGAACGATGCGTATTACCCGTGATATCAGTCAATAGATGACGCAATAAACGATCGACTAACCAGGGCTGATCAGTTTCGCCACTTGGCATTTGCGAGAATGCAATATCCAGTTCATAGAGCTTTTCATCACGGCCTTCATCGACTCGCGGAGCCTGACTTGTCGGGCCAATAAATAAACCCGAGAACAAATAAGACAAGGCTGGATGATGCTGCCAGTAAGTAACAAAACTCTGCAATAACTCAGGTCTTCTTAAAAATGGACTATCCGTAGGTTGCGCTGCACCAAGTGTGACGTGATTACCACCACCGGTTCCGGTATGTCTACCATCCTGCATAAACTTCTCTGTTCCCAAGCGACAGATACGCGCTTCTTCATAGAGAATTTCAGTATGCTTTACCAGATCAGCCCAGTTATTCGATGGATGTATATTGACTTCAATAACACCAGGGTCCGGGGTTATCTGGAATGAAGTGACACGGTAATCACGTGGCGGTGGATAACCCTCGATACGAACCGGTGTTTTCATCTTTTCTGCTGTTAGCTCTATTGCACTGATCAATTCCAGATAGTGCTCCAGGTAACTTAAAGGTGGCATAAATACGTGCAAATAACCATCTCGTGCTTCGATCGAAAGCGCGGTATGTGGCACATCGACAATAAACTTTTCGGTATTCTTTTTCTGCTTGTCTTTCTCCTTATTGCTGATTTCTTTACCTGAATTTTTTTCCAGCTTCATGTCAGCAGTTGGCAGCTCTTGTTTTCGAGATTTACGCTTTAGCCAACCAAAATAGCTTTCAAGAATACCTTTGTTAGATTCATTTTCATCCTCCTCCTCCGTATTATCATAACGGTCGACAACTTCACCATAATAATCATCCAGCTCCGCCAAATCTTCCATAGTGTCACGTTCAGTCTGGACTTCGCGCTCATCTTCGGCTTGCCATGGCAATGAATCCAGCGGTAATCTGAGACCCATCGGTGAGTCACCGGGTATTAGTTGCAGTCGATCATTTCTAAACTGCCAAGGCGCACTGTGCCACTTAAGTTCATTGTAATCCCAGCTAATCGGAAGCACATAACCAACTTCACTATCCACACCCTGCATCAGTACCTTGGCAATTGCCTGGCGTTCCAAAGAGTCCTTCATATTGGCTTTTTGTGAATCAAGATTTATCGGGATCGTGCCCTCTTTCCAGAGAAAATATAATTGATCCTCAAAAGCTGGAATGATGTATTTATTTGACAGCCCTAGATGCTTGGTTAAAATCCGAGAAAACTCTTTAGCGTCTTTAGGCGTCTGTTTGTAATCTTCATAGTCTTTGGCGATTAGATCCTGGTTTTTCCAGATCGGCTTGCCATCATTACGCCAGTAAGTACCTAGTGCCCAACGTGGAATTTCTTCGCCTGGATACCACTTGCCTTGACCATAATGAAGCAAGCTACCTGTAGAGAAACGTTCCTTCAGATTTAGTAATAATTGACCTGCCAGTATGCGTTTATGGTCTCCAAGTGCATCGGTGTTCCATTGCGCAGCTTCCATATCATCGATAGAGACAAATGTCGGTTCACCACCCATGGTAAGTCGCACATCTTCAGCGATGAGCTCTTCATCTATAGTTTCGCCCAAAGCATTGATCGCTTTCCATTGTTTTTCAGTATAGGGCTTGGTTACGCGTGGATCCTCCCTAACACGAATCACTGTATTACTAAAACTAAAGTCAATAACCTCACATTCATCCATGCCGCCCGTTACAGGTGCGGCACTACCCGGGTCTGCGGTACATGCAAGTGGAATGTGGCCTTCACTGGCGAATAAACCTGAAGTCGGATCTAGACCAATCCAGCCAGCACCGGGGATAAATACTTCACACCAGGCATGTAAATCGGTGAAATCTTCTTCTGGGCCAGAAGGTCCGTCCAGTGATTTTTCATCTGAAGTCAGTTGCACTAAGTAACCTGAAACAAAACGACTTGCCAGACCAAGGTGACGTAAAATTTGTACCATTAACCAGGCACTATCACGACAGGAGCCAGTTGCAGATTCAAGTGTCTCTTCACAACTTTGAACACCCGGTTCCATGCGGATGTTATAGCCAATTTCTTTTTCTAAACGTTGGTTAAGTTGCACCAGAAAATCCTGAACGCGAACTTCAGATGTGTCTACACCACTCAACCATTTTTTTAATTTTTCACCATCTTCAGATACCCGCAAATAAGGGGCTAACTCGGTCTTTAATTCAGGCTTATATTCAAAAGGATAATTTTCAGCATACTCTTCAACAAAAAAATCGAAAGGATTGATGACGGTCAATTCTGCCACCAAGTCCACTTCGAAAGAAAACCTGGTGGTTTTATTGGGGAATACTAAGCGTGCTTCATAATTTCCAAATGGGTCCTGCATCCAGTTAATATAGTGATCTTCAGGCTCTATTCTTAAAGAATAAGATTTGATTGGTGTGCGAGAATGGGGAGCGGGTCTTAAGCGGATTACATGTGGGGAAAGATTTACCGCACGGTCATATTCATACGATGTTTTATGGTTTAAAGCTACATCTATTGTCATGTTTTATATTTTCCTGGTTCAGGCTTGTGTTTGTTTTTGAGAAAGATCTTCATCGATTTGAATCGGTGACTCATCAATTTCATCTTTTTCTGATTTTTCTGATTTTTCTGATTTTTCTGATTTTTCATCTAATTCTGGCTCTATAACTATTTCAGCTATTTTTGGAAACCAGGTATGACTAATCTTGTTGTGTATTCTCATAATACCTTTTTGAATATCATCAAAATAACGATGTAAAAACTCAGGCGAGACCTCCTTATTTACATCGAAACTGTTTAACTGTTCCAGCAATAAATCCCAATTCTCAAAAACTTCTTCATGGTCTGGGAGTTTTTCCACAAAACCTTTAATTTCATTTAAACAGAACTTTATTGAGCGCGGAAAATCTTCCTGGCAGAGAATAAAATGGAGAACTTTGGGGGGGCTAATTTTAGGACCATTTACACCACGATACATAAGCATGGCGTTTTGTGCCTTGAGTATCTCTAGCCAAATCAACATATCGAAAGACCCGACATCGTTACTGTTTCGACGCAATAGTACTCCCGCAGCTACATCCAGCATTCGGGATGACATATCAGCACGCTCAAGCAAATTGCCAATCTTTAAAAAACGAAAGGCCTGATTACGGCTCAAGGAACTATTGATCACTCCATTGAATCGTTGAGATTTTGAGATGATTTCCGCAATAAATTTATATCTGTTTCTTTTATGTATCGTGCTGTCACTTGCTTGTTTCATCAACAGATGCAAATCATTGAGTATTTCCCAGGCATCAAGCGGAATAATATCCCTGGAGGTACGTGCATTTTCACGTGCGGCTTTAATTGATGAACGCACCGAGCTGGGGTTTCTGATGTCAGCCAGGAGAAAATTGATTACATTTGCCTCATTTGCTTCATCGTATAGCTTATTAAATTCATATTCCGCATATAAAATTCGTAACAACATATCCCAGCCCAATTTTTTGGATTTGGGTATATCCATCATCACTTGTGAAAATGCTTTTAGCATTTTAGCGGTATCTTCAATTCTTTCGATGTATCGACCTAACCAGTAAACACGCTCTGCGCTTCGAGATAACATTTATTTATTCTCCTGTTTCTACAATCCAGGTGTCTTTACTACCACCGCCTTGTGATGAATTTACAATCAGCGAACCTTCTACCATTGCTACTCGCGTCAACCCGCCTTTTGTGACCCAACAGTTTTCCCCTTGTAATATAAAAGGGCGTAAATCAAGGTGTCTCGGAGAGATTCCCTGATCTGTAATAACTGGAGCAGTAGATAATTCCAACATTGGCTGTGCAACATAATTTCTTGGGTTTTTCTTGATCAGACCACGAAATTCCTCTATTTCTGCTTTCGACGCACGAGGGCATAAAAGCATGCCATATCCACCAGATTCATTGACCGGTTTAATTACCAGTTCTTCAAGATGTTCATTAATGTAGGCAAAGTCATCCTCTTCATAACATAAATAAGTCGGGACATTAGGAAGAATGGCATCTTCATCGAGATAGTACTTAATCATTTTTGGAACATAAGCATAAACAGCTTTGTCATCTGCCACACCGCTACCGGGGGCATTAGCTATCGCCACGTTGCCTTTTTTCCAGGCTCGCATAATACCAGGTACACCAAGCATAGAGCCTTTATTGAAGACTTCAGGATCGATGAAAATATCGTCAACCCGACGATAAATAACATCAACACGCTGAGGGCCGTTTATAGTTCGCATATAGACACAATCGTCTTTATCAACGAATAAATCTGCTCCTTCGACTAATTCTGATCCCATTCCCTGAGCAAGAAATGAATGCTCATAATATGCCGAGTTATATATTCCCGGCGTCAGCACTACGATCACTGGATGCTCTTTATCACGCGGTGAAAGTGATGCTAACATTTCGTGCAATCGGATTGGGTAGTCAGTAATCGGAGAAATGTTTTGCGTATCAAAAACTTCTGGAAAAATACGTTTAGTGACTTCCCTATTCTCTATCATATAAGAAACACCTGAAGGCACACGTAAATTATCTTCGAGCACTCTTAATATACCCTTACCATCACGCACCAAATCAGTGCCTGATATATTTGCCCATGCACCATGAGGGGGCGTTATACCCTGGCATGCTTTAAGGTAGTTGGATGAGCCTTCAATAAGATGCCTTGGAACCAATTTATCTTTTAATATTTTTTGATCATTATATACATCGTTAATAAATAGATTCAGAGCTTTTATACGTTGTATCAAGCCTTTTTCAACCATACGCCATTCGTTAGCAGGAATAGGTCTAGGTATTATATCAAAAGGCCAATCCCGGTCGATATTATTACCTTCGGAATAGATAGTGAAGGAAACCCCCATCTCCTCTATACATTGCTCCGAGGCCTTTTTACGAGCCATGATCTCATCCTTATCAAGAGATTTTAAATAGTCACACAGCTCTTTTGCGACTGTTCGGGGTTGAGAGTTCGATTCCATGACCTCATCATAAAATACCCCGGAATTGTAATCATTCCATTCCATAAAATACCTTTTTATTGCTCTTTTAATTCGTTTTTCAAAATAATGAGCGGTTAGTGATTTAACTGTGATTGACACAGAATTAAATTTCTTCACATATCATTGTTTATATTTCTTAAAATATAGTGCAAAAGATGTGCCACAGTATATTTTTTTAACATAGGTCAACAAAAAGATATATGCGAAAAAATACCGACAAATAGCTATTTTAAAGAAGAAAAACAAGCGTATAATATAGGGTTGTGTAGATTATATTCGTTGGGCTATACCTTGTAATATAGTTTCACTAAGAATAACAATGATAAAACTCTCTGTTTTTTCTAATTTATATATCAATTTAACCAAGGTTAAAACATATTTAAAATGACATATTGTATTGCCATTAAAACCAACAATCGTTTGGTTTTCGCCTCTGATTCCAGAACCAACGCTGGTCCTGATCACGTATCCACTTACAGCAAAATGTTTAAATGGGGTGTTCCAGGTGAACGTCAGTTTATTGTCGTAAGTGCAGGCAATTTAGCGACCACACAGGCTGTAATTGAGAAAATAGATCGAGATATAAAAGAGTCTGCGACAGAGAATATACTTAATATTAAGTATATATCTGCAGTCGCCGATTACATCGGTAGAATAAGTCTAGAAGCGCAGAATAAGAATACTAACATGGGCATGATGGCAGGCTTCAATGCCGAATCAACGTTTATTCTTGGTGGTCAGATTGGCACAGAAGCCGCGAATATATTCATGATCTACCCACAGGGAAATCACATCACCTGTCCAGAAACCACACCGTTTCTGCAAATTGGTGAAATCAAATACGGTAAGCCGTTGCTCGATAGAGTCATTACAGATAAAACTACCGAACGTGACGCGGTGCGTGCAGCTATGGTATCTATGGATTCAACCATGCGAAGTAATTCAACAGTTGGACCACCGATTGAAATTCAGAGTTACCACATCAATACTTTGCAACCAGGGAAATACAAAATTTTTGATGCAACAGATCCTTATCTGCAATTATTGAGTTCAAGCTGGGCTGATAAAATACTGGAAGCATTTTTAAAGCTTCCGGAATTGCCAGACTTTCCTAATGATGATCTAAAAATAACTCCGGCTCCAACACCAATACAAACACAAACACAAACACAAACACAGTCAAATTATAAATAAAAAGATCACCCCCCTACTTTATTAGGCTTTTATTCAAGATAATGAAAACCTCACCCTACCTAAAGGGCAAGCTAAAGCTGTAGTCTAGCTAGGGTCGGCTGAGGACTTTTTGACGCTGAAAATATTTAACTTTAACGCTTTACGCTGCGTTTTTTTCGAGAATGGTTCCTTGGTTTGGCTTTGGCAAACCCTGTCTTAGTTTTACTACCTGGCTTGCCTTTGCTTTGAGCTTTTGATTTTGTTTTGATGCGGTGATGAAAGTCATTGCCTTTGTTTTTCCCTGAATTATTAGCGCGCTTTTCTAATCGAGCATTAAACTCAGGAATCAAATGTTGTGTCGTATTGCCGATTAATTCAGTACGTCCCATGCGTTTTAATGCGGCACGAATCATTTGCCAGTTGGCTGGATCGTGATAGCGCAGTAAAGCTTTATGCAATCTACGTGTTTTTGCATCGCGCGCAGAATCAATATGCTCGGATGCCTCACCCACTTTTTTCAATGGATTGATTTCACTATGGTACATTGCTGAAGCTAACGCCATCGGTGTAGGAATAAAACCCTGTACCTGATCTGGTTTGAAGTTATTCTCTTTAAGCCATAAGGCTAAATTGAGCATATCCTCATCGGTAGTACCAGGATGTGATGAGATAAAATATGGGATTAAATACTGTTCTTTACCAGCTTCTTTTGAGTACTTCTCGAATAACTCTTTAAAGCGGTAATAGCTACCAATTCCCGGCTTCATCATTTTTGATAGCGTGCTTTGTTCCGTATGTTCTGGCGCTATCTTTAAACGCCCACCTACATGATGGGTTACCAGTTCTTTAACGTATTCTGGATCGGTCACAGCCAAATCGTAACGCAAACCCGAAGCGATAAAGATACGCTTTACACCTTCAATTTTACGCGCACGGCGATACAGTTTAGTTAATGGCTTGTGATCGGTATTCAGGTTTTCACAAATACCGGGATAGACACAGGACAAGCGACGACAAGATTCTTCGATCTTATTGCTCTTGCACGAAAGTCGATACATATTTGCGGTAGGCCCACCAAGATCGGAGATATTCCCCGTAAATCCGGGAACTGTGTCGCGGATTGCTTCGATCTCCTTAATCACCGAATCTTCAGAACGACTCTGGATAATGCGACCCTCGTGCTCGGTAATCGAACAGAAAGTACAGCCACCAAAACAGCCGCGCATAATATTCACCGAAAAACGAATCATATCGTAAGCCGGTATTTTCAAATCACCGTAACTGGGGTGAGGTTTACGCGTGTAGGGAAATTCAAACAAACCATCGAATTCTTCAGCACTCAAAGGCTGTGGTCGGCGGATTCAACCAGACATCACGCTTGCCGTGCATTTGCACCATCGAGCGCGCATTTCCGGGGTTAGTCTCCAGATGAAACACCCGTGAGGCATGCGCATATAAAACCTTACTCTCCACTACCTGATTGTGCGACGGCAAACGAATCACGGTTGTGGTGCGGTCGAGCTTTTTAGGTCGCTCATGAAAATGAATGACTTGCGCAGCCGCGCTGTTTAGTTTCGCTTCTGTCTCATCATCGATCGCTTGCTGACTGTTTTTGTCGCAATCAGTTGTTTGCGTGGTATCAATATATGGGTTTGAATCTGGGTGTTCGATTGACCCCACTTCATCAAGATCTGTGGAATCAATTACCGTCCAACCCTCAGGCACACCTTGGCGCATAAAACCAGTGCCGCGAATATCGGTAATCTCAGCAATTTTCTCACCAGCCGCTAAACGATGTGCGACTTCAACGATGGCTCTCTCTGCATTACCGAATAACAACATATCGGCTTTGGAATCAGGCAAAATTGAACGCCTGACTTTTTCTGTCCAGTAATCGTACTGGGCGATTCGACGCAAGCTGGCTTCGATACCACCGATGATGATAGGAACGCCTTTATAGGCTTCACGCGCACGCTGCGCATAAACAACTGTTGCACGGTTGGGACGTTTTCCGGCTTTTGCGCCTGCGGTATAAGCATCATCTGAACGCGGTTTTCGATCTGCGGTGTAATGATTCACCATCGAATCCATATTGCCGGCGGCAATACCATAGAAAAGATTCGGTTTACCTAGTTTGCAAAAATCATCTGCTGAGCGCCAGTCTGGCTGTGAGATAATTCCAACACGAAATCCCTGAGATTCTAATAATCGGCCAATAATAGCCATACCAAAACTCGGATGATCGACATAAGCATCACCGGTGACGATAATGATGTCGCAAGAATCCCAACCCAGATCATCCATTTCATCTCGCGACATCGGCAATACAGGCGCAGTGCCAAATTTATGCGGCCAGAATTTACGGTATGAGAATATAGCAGGAGCAGTGATGTTCATGCCATCGATTATACGTGAAATCAAAGATGATACGCTATTGCTTAGTTATGAACTGAGTTATCAGCTGGTTCTTTGTGACAACCTAACAGGAAATGAGCAAAATACTAATAGCCAGAGAAATAGAACTCTCTGGCTATTATTGTTTTCAATTGTTTTCGAGAGTTTTAAATATCCCCAGCCGCACCTGCAGCCACTATGTTATAAATATTATTACGTACCTGTAACGCCATTGTTTTCATGCTATCTGGTAATCCAGCTGCGCCTAGCGTTGCATCCATATCAAGCGTAATTAAATAGCCTTGCCCCTTTTTATCTTTATCTTCAATTAATGCAATTCGACAAGGCAAGAAACCTGCAAATGCAATATTTTGCTCAACCATTTTGGCGGCAATTAAACTATCACAAAACTGATAGATTTCCATTCGTGGAGATGTCCCACCTTTGGCTTCGATATCCTTGGAAAGCGGCATATGAGCAACCAATTTAAAATTAATGCTAACTGCTCTAGACTTCATTGATTCGGCCGCATCATCCATACTCACGCCATCTTCAATGGGGCATTTGATCATACTCATTGCTAATTTTTCACAATCCTCCGGAAGCTCTACTAACTCTTCGGCTGAGATGTTTGTAAATTGGAAGGTAAACAGTACAAATAGACCAGCATAGATTTTCTTAAGCATGGGAGATTTTCCTCTGAATTAAATTGTTTTTGAGTTGAGCCGCATCAAAGTGGGCAGTTATTTTTATCAGATTAGCAGAGAATAGCTGCTCTGCATAGCACCTATAACTTGCCTTTTGCGGGGTAATTTACCTCTACCCGAGACTAGGAAAACCACCATAAAATTATACAAATCCTTTTTTCTAAAAAAATTAATCTAACTGAAAGTTTCTAAATTCCCATCTATTCTTTGATTTTTTTTAATGTTAAAAACAATCGATTGTATTTGTTTAAATCCTTACAACTGATGCTATCTTTAGCTTAGCTTTACACCTAAGATCTGTCCATGACCCGTTTTATCCCAATAATTTTTGTCCTACTCTGGTCGACCGGATTTATCGGTGCCAAATTTGGGTTGCCCTACGCAGAACCCTTCACCATGTTGATGTGGCGTATGCTGATAGTAGTACCACTATTTTTCCTTGTAGTACTTATAATGAAGCGCCCGAGCATCAGTGGTAAAGATGCTGCAATACAAGGATTAGTTGGATTGCTGATTCACGGTTTTTATCTTGGCGGTGTGTTCGCCGCTATTTCCGTAGGGATGCCAACCGGGCTTACTTCGTTATATGTCAGTTTAAACCCTATTATCATTGCGATTTTCTCAGGTATTTTTTTACATACTGTAATATCAAGAGGAGAATGGCTTAGTTTAATTCTGGGCTTTGTTGGCGTAGCTATTGTTATCTATGGTGCCTCAAAGTGGGAGGGTGTCATTAGCGCAAAAGGGCTTGGATTTCTTACTCTGGCATTATTGAGTATTTGCGCCGGCACCTTAATTCAAAAAAAATATGCACAAAATGTAGGGCTGATAAGAGGTTCTATGTATCAATATGCCGCATCATTAGTGTTATACCTTATCCTCTCTTTCACTTTAGAAACGGGAGTGGTCGAATGGAATCTTACTTTCATCGCAACACTTGCCTGGTTGGTAATCGTCTTATCATTTGTTGCAGTTTTACTTTTGATGTATATGATCAAAAATGGTGAAGCCACCAAGGTAGCCAGTTATTTTTACTTAGTACCGCCTATTACGGTGTTACAGGGTTGGCTGTTCTTTGATGAACAACTTAGCTGGTTGACATTTCTTGGGGGAGGTCTAGTCGTTTTTGCTCTAATGATGGGAAGACCTGTAAAAGCCTCAATAAGCAAATGAGTAATCAAAATTGTTAGAAGTAATCTTAATTTTCGCGGCAGGTTTCCTTGGTGGAATGTTAAATGCCGTTGCGGGTGGAGGTAGTTTCATCACGCTACCTGCTCTGATATTTGTTGGTGTACCTCCAGTAATGGCAAATGCTACGGGTACTGCCGCCCTACTCCCTGGCTATATTGCTAGCGCCTGGCGCTTTCGAAAAGATATCGAGTTTCCCGCTAATTTGAGCTTTAAAACACTTTCTATCGTTTCAATCTTTGGTGGCTCCCTGGGTGCAACCATATTATTGTTTACCAGTGAGCAGGTATTTTCATCATTGATTCCGTGGCTTATTCTAATTGCCACCCTGTTATTTATTCTCGGACCACGCTTACTCTCTAAAAAAGGAGCATCTGCGCAACAACCTCAACCAAAACAAATTAGCCATAAAAATAGCAAAGTCACTGCTCTTTTAGTGATGTTTCTCGTTTGTGCTTATGGTGGTTATTTTAATGGTGGACTCGGGATAATTCTGCTGGCAGCTTTGGCGCTATTAGGCCAAACCAATCTACTGGGTATGAATGGGATCAAGAATTATGTATCCGCACTTTTAACCACAATCGCCGTGCTAGTGTATGCTGCAGGCGGTGTCATTGAGTACAAGTATCTAGTGATTATGGGTATAGCTGCAATCGTTGGTGGTTATGCTGGTGCAGCATTGGCATACCGTATACCCCAGAACATTATGCGGGGGGTTATTATTGCCATTGGTTTGATTATGTCTGTGGTATTTTTTCTGAGATAGACTTTCTATGATCGACAATCCCTCAATGAATTTTCTTCTTATTGTTTTCACTAAAAACTCTGCAATTTTCTTACTAAGGCTTTTATAAAAAACGCCTAGATCAACCCTTCTGGATCTACAGCTACGACCCCTAAATTGCCTCTCATCGATTCTGGAAAGGGAGTGATAAATGAATATTGTCCCGCGTTTTGATTGTGCGATAACTTGATTTCTCTTTATAAATATAGTTTTTTGCAATCACATCAGAATGGTGTGGCTCTATAAGCTGGGTATCTTTTTCTGCACTGCAAAGCAGCATGGGAGCATCCACTTTCTCTAAAGCCTTTTCAGATCTAAACATTACCCCAACTGGCGCCATTAACACTATCGCCTTTAACCGATCATCATCGTGTGTTATCGATCTTCTCAAAAACAAACTTGATTGGTAATATAGTTCCTTAGCCACAGAAATCTTGATTTTCCTTAGGGTGGTTGTTACAAAGATTATAATGATGCCTTGTATCGGCAACATCACCTGCCAAATGACCAATAACAGCTACTTTGTTTGCATCCACACTCTCAGAAAAATTAGAGTTTGAAATGATTGTATCGATCGTTGCTTTAATATGTTTTTGGGCGATTTATCCAGTTTTCGGTTGTGCCCTCTGCCAAGTTATTTTTGTAATTATTTTTCGGGTGCAATGGCATACCGACAACCAAACCTTTTTTCACCAGAGCAAAAGCATTACCTCTATAACCCAAGTTGGTGCCGCCTGAACCATGTGAAATTAAGACTAAGGGGAAATTTTCCTTTAACTATTGGAGCAGCTATAGAGATATCCAACTAGAAAGGTTAATAGCACGACTATTGATCAAGTCTAGGGGAAATCTGAACCATTTTTATCCGTCATTTCTTTTGTGTAGAGCTCTCTTAAATTACTCAATATGTATTAGATGAATAATCATAAATCGTGATAATAGAATGTTTGCATTGTCCCCCCCCAGCTTTTAGGCATCCTACTTTTAAACACTTTTTTATATTTTCAAAATGCAGTTATCTTGATCAAGATTAATTTCTTTTCTATTAAAAAGTATATAGTACTTACCAGTACAAACTATTTTTTCTCATCAATTAACTACTGTTATTACAGGGAGATAACATGAACCTTATTCAAATCAACAGAAGTATCATTAGTGTATTGTGGATAGCGATGCTGCTAGTCAGCCCATTAGCACAAGCAATGGAAGACAAAGCACCCGAAGGAACTACCACAAAACTTGTCATCCAAATAAGCGAGGATGATGCATCTAAGCAACACCTTGCATTAAGCAATGTCTACAATCTGCAAAAGTTTTACGGGATAGACAATATAGAGATCGAAGTGGTGGCTTATGGCCCGGGTATTTCCCTGTTATATCCAGAAGGCAAAGAAGCAAGTCGTGTACGCAGTCTGTTAGCACAAGATGTTACTTTTACGGGCTGTCAGAACACCCTAGATACTATCAAAGCCAATTCTGGCAAGGAACCAAAACTGATAGAGGATGTTAATATTGTTCGCGCAGGAATTGCACGCATTATTGAATTACAAGATAAGGGTTATCGCTATCTGAACCCTTAATCCCATTTATAGGATTACCTACTTTATGAATGACAACCCGTTTTTGCTGTTTAAAAACGACCGTGTTATTTACGCATAGCTACATTTTTCTATCAATGAGTTAATCATTGATAGGATAGAAAATAAAAACTATAGCTTAGTTGGTTATCGCTAAACAGAGTATCTTTTAAGCACTTTTTTAATCTGCTTTTTTTATTACGGACATAAAAAAAGCGAGACCTTACAGGCTCGCTTCTTTTCTATTCTCACCTCCTCCCTATTAAAGAAGAGGTAAGAACTGCAATTTATTTATTACTTAAGCAACAAATTAAAGTGCAACGATGTTCTCAGCTTGAGGACCTTTCTGGCCTTCAGTAACTGTAAACTCAACTTTTTGACCTTCTTGAAGAGTCTTGAAGCCGTCACCAGTGATCGCAGAGAAATGTGCGAAGACATCTGGGCCAGACTCTTGCTCAATAAAACCAAAGCCTTTAGATTCGTTGAACCATTTTACAGTTCCAGTAGTTGTAGACATAATATTTTCCTATTATTCAAAGTTTTTAAATGTGCCTTAAAAGCGTTTCCAACAAGGAAATACTCAGGCGGGTTTTGCTGAAGTGGTGTTGTTATGACTTTATGAATATCAGGACGAGGATCTAAACAGATGGAACTTCGAGATGGGTTGCATAAATATTGTAACTTACTTTCAAGCTGTGTGTAATTATATAGCACACACACCATTAGTCAAACAGTATGGAAATTAGTTCATTAAATTTTAATATAATTTGGTTTGTTATTCTCTTATGTTAATTAATTACTATGGCTCAAGAACCTGTTTAAGAAATGGCACAGTAATAACCGTTTTTTGAACCAAGCTTTGTTCGTCGAGCTTATTCAATATATCCATCAGAGATTCAATATCACGTGGGTAGTGGCGGAATAAATATTCCAGCACACGGTCACTCAATTCGAAACCACGTTGTTTAGCTCGTGCCTGAAGGGCTCTGGGCTTATCCTCTTCATTGAGCGCATGTACCTGATAACTGCCACCCCAGATTAAACGTGAGGCTAAATCGGGTAAAACGCATTTCACATGCCTGGGGTTTTCCCTGAGAACTGATTATCAGTCGTTGGCCACGTTGACGAGTACTGTTTATGAGATTAAATAGTTCGGTCTCCCATGTTTCATCGCCCAATATCTCATCAACATCATCTATCGCGATAAAGTGTGAATGACTACTGATGCCCGACAAAATGTCTGTGCCATATGATTTTAGTTCTTTAAGCGGGATATATGAAACTGGATAATTATCCTTTGCCACTTCGGCACAGCAAGCTTGCAATAGATGAGTTTTACCAGACTTAGATTCACCCCAAAGTATATTTTGCTGGGGTTCGCTGGATTGTGTAAATAGATGTAAGACACCAACCAACTCATTGTTTTCGCTAGCTTCATCGACATAATATGAGGCAAAACGATAGCCATCGCGGATGTGTACATTGAGTGTAAGTTGCTGGTTTAACACGATTCTTTACAGTGATTAATTATTAAGAAACTTTAGCGGAAATTTTATCTGTTTCATCTTCATCAGACGCGATCAAACTATCCGGTGGAGTTCCATATAAATGACTGTCTTTATAGGATTTATTCAAATGCCGCATCACTACAGCGATTACAGCGAATACCGGCAAGGCCAATAAAATACCAAAGAAACCGAACAACTGGCCTCCAGCCAATACTGCAAAAATGACGGCAACAGGGTGTAAACCGATACGGTCACCCACCAATAACGGCGTAAGCACTGTACCTTCTACCATCTGTGCAGCAACAAAAACAGCTCCTACCCAAAGTAAATTCATCAGATCTTGCGTTTGTAATAGCACCGCTGCACCTGCAACGACTATCCCCACTATCAATCCCATATAGGGGATAAAACTAAGAAGACCAGCCAGCATGCCAATTAACAAAGAAAACTCTAAACCGACTATTTTTAAGCCAATCGAATAGATAGTACCTAGCGCCAGCATCACCATCATCTGACCACGTAAAAAAGCACCCAAGACTTCATCAGACTCTTTAGCAAGAAGGCTGATTGTTGGCTCAACATCACGAGGTAATAAATCGTGAATATATGCAACAAGACGATCCCAATCACGCAGCAAATAGAAGCTGATAACAGGAATCAAAAATAGATTTGCTGCCCAACTAACAACGACAAAGCCCGAATGAGTTACAGTACGTAAAAGACTTTTAAAGAAGCTTCCTGCATGTGAGAAATAATCGGTAAATGTTGACTTTAATTGCTCAACTTCCAAAGCAGGAATATTAACACCAAAGGTTTCTTGTAAGGTCGGTTCTAAATTCACCATTAACCAGTCGATATAACTTGGTGCTTTAGTAATAAGTAAACGAATTTGTGATTCAAGCAAAGGAATTAAAAAAAGCAAAATCGGTAAAATCATCAAGAAAGCAATAAAAAAGACCACAACGACCGATAACGTCCGCGATATATTGAATTTCTCTAAACGATCCACTAACGGATCACCTAGATACGCAAGCAATGCACCCGCTACAAAAGGTAATAAAATAGGTGCAAGTAAATATAATGAGGCTGCGCTAATTAACGCCGATGGTTAGCCAAAACCAGCGTGTACTTTGAGTCATCGTTTAATTTGCTCCGTTCTTCTTCTGATTATTTTCTGACTGATATTTGATTGTATATTGGGTCCAGCGGATTATGTATGAAATCCCGCTGTAAACTGTGGCAAATATTACCCCAAGCTGGAGTGAATATATCAAAATCTCGGATAAAGGAGCTATAGCACGGTGAAACATCAGTGCGATCACAAAAGTAATCTGAAACGCGGTATTTATTTTACTACTAATAAGCGGTGAGACGTTTAACTCACGGGTAAGCCAGTGGTAAGTCATGGCACCGAGAATAATAATTATATCGCGCGCCACAACCAGTATTGCCAACCAGTCCGGGATAATGTCTTTATATGCCAACATGACATATAGAACCAACATTAATAGCTTATCGGCTAATGGATCAAGGATAGAACCTAGCTTGCTTTGCCAATTAAAGTTACGCGCTAGATAACCATCAATACCATCTGAGATACCCGCGATAAAGAACAGCACAAAAGCATACAACCACTCATCTTTGTGAAGATAATAAGCAATAGGAAAAACAAGGATAATTCTGATAATACAGATTATATTTGGTATATGGTGCAAACGCTTTTATCCTCTGTAATTACGCCCCTTTATAATTCTAACACATCCTGCATATCATAAACGCCAGCTTGTTTCTGTGTGACCCAGGCCGCAGAGCGCACTGCACCTTTGGCGAAGGTCATGCGGCTAGATGCTTTATGTGTAATTTCGAGTCGTTCACCAATGTCTGCAAACATGACAGTGTGTTCACCTACAATATCGCCCGCACGGATTGTTTGGAAGCCTATGTCTTTGCGCTGTCTTTCGCCAGTTACACCTTCACGACAATAAACGCCGTGTTCAGAAAGATCACGATCCAGGCGTATCTGCAATCACTTCACCCATTTTCAATGCTGTGCCAGATGGCGCATCAACTTTGTGGCGATGGTGCGCTTCGATGATTTCGATATCTACGCTATCGCCTAATGTCTTGGCAGCTATCTCTAATAGCTTAAGACTGAGTGTTACGCCCACACTAAAATTAGCGGCGAAAACGATAGAAATTTGTTTACCGGCAGTTTCAATCTGGGCTTTTTCATCATCGGAAAAACCGGTTGTACCAATGACAATGGATTTTTTGTTTTTTACACACCAATCAAGGTGATTAAGTGTTGGCACCGGACGGGTGAAATCAATAAGTACATCAAAATCACTGGCAGCGTCATCAAGACTAGAACCTATGATCACGCCATTTTTACCAACACCAGCGACTTCGCCAGCATCAGCACCTATAAGAGAACTATCAGGATGCTCAGTAGCCACAGATAACTTTGCATCATCGGATTCAGCACAGGCTTCGATTAGAATTTTACCCATGCGGCCTGCTGCGCCTACTACTGCTATTTTAACCATGATATTTCTCTTAACTTATATTTTGAGATCTTGGCTTGAAAGTTACGCTCATTTTGCTATCACCATACTTTCATGCAAAGGGCTCACTTTTACTATTTTTTAAAGCCACCCCCCTACTTTAGTGAGCTTTTCGTTTTGTTTCTTAAAACGTTAAACTCAGCCGAATGCAATGAGACAACAGCTTTAGCTGACCTGTTAGGGAGAGGTGTCAGCCGAATAATTATTTGTGTAGTCTACATATAAGGAGTTTTTATTTGGTATCTGCTTCGTTTTCAAACCATCCTTTTACTTCATCAAAGAATGATTTTGCTTTATTGCCCCAGCCATGTTGCTGAGGACTGTGTTTCTCACCACCTTTTTCTAGAGCAGCCTGAAACTGTTCTAATAACTTCTTTTGTTTTGACGTTAAGTTAATTGGTGTTTCAACATCAATACGACAAAGTAAATCACCCGTCATGCTACTGCGCACTGACTTTACGCCCTTACCACGCAAACGGAAAACCTTGGCTGTTTGCGTTTCCGCGGGTATTTTTAAGCTCACCTCACCCCTTAAGGTAGGTACATTTATATTTCCACCCAGCGCAGCCTGAGTAAATGGAACAGGCATCACGCAGTGTAAATCATTACCATCACGGGTAAATATCTGATGCTCTTTAAGGTGCATTTGCACATAGAGGTCGCCTGATGGACCACCATTAATACCTGCTTCGCCTTCACCACTTAGGCGAATTCGATCACCAGTATCAACACCTTCCGGAATTTTAACTTCAAGCGTCTTCTTCTGTTCGATGCGGCCTTCACCATGACAATCATTACATGGATCCGAAATAACTGTGCCAGCACCGTGACAGTGAGGACAGGTTTGTTGTACCGAGAAAAAGCCTTGCTGAATTCTGACCTGGCCTTGTCCGTGACAGGTACCACAACTCTCTGGGTGGCTGCCTTCTTTAGCACCACTACCATCACAAGTTCCACAGGTTTGTTTACTGGGCACACGTATATCTACGCTTGTACCAAAAACCGCTTCTTCTAATGTCAGTTCAAGGTTGTATTGAAGATCACTACCTCGGTAAGCAGCATTGGCGCCACCTCCGCCACCGCGTGATCCACCGAAGATATCTTCAAAGATGTCGCCAAAGCCGCCAAATCCAGAACTACCGCCGAAGCCACCACCTTGTGAACCATCTACACCAGCATGACCGAACTGATCGTAAGCAGCACGTTTTTGTGAGTCAGAGAGCACTTCATACGCTTCTTTGACTTCCTTAAACTTTACTTCAGCTTCATGATTATCAGGGTTTCTATCAGGATGAAATTTCATTGCCATGCGACGGTAAGCTTTTTTCAGATCACCTTCACTACAACTTTTAGAAACACTCAAAACTTCGTAATAACACTGTTTGGACATGCTGGAACCTATCTTTCTTTAAACCCTAAAAATAATTTCTTTAATACACTTTCTTTTATAAAGAAAAAAGAAAACTCTAAAACAAAATAAGGCGCAAAGGTTAAAAACCTGTGCACCTTATATGTTTACTGCCTCTCAACTAAAAAAGTTAAGAGACATTTTAACGTTTTACTTCTTGTCGTCTTCTGCATCGACTTCTTCAAACTCAGCATCAACAACATCATCATCTTCTGCAGATGCTTGCTCACCTTCTGGTGCAGCACCGGCCTCGCCACCAGCTGCAGCTTGAGCCAGAGTACCAGACGCTTCCATCAACTCCTGAGATTTCTTCTCAATCAAGTCTTTATCATCGCCTTTAAGTGCTTCTTTGAGCTCATCAATCAAAGCAGTGACTTTAGTCTTCTCTGCTTCATCGACCTTATCGCCGTATTCAGCCAAAGACTTTTCAGTTGCGTGAACCAGAGCATCAGCCTGATTACGTGCATCAACTAACTCACGCGCCTTCTTATCTTCTTCAGCGTGTGCTTCAGCATCTTTTACCATTGCTTCGACTTCTTCATCACTCAAACCAGATGAAGCTTTGATCTGGATAGATTGCTCTTTACCAGTCGCTTTGTCTTTAGCCGATACGTTCAAGATACCGTTAGCATCGATGTCCAAAGTTACTTCAATTTGTGGCTGACCACGAGGTGCAGGTGGGATGTCAGTTAAGTCGAAACGACCTAGTGATTTATTACCCGATGCCATCTCACGCTCACCTTGAAGTACATGTACCGTTACTGCATTCTGGTTATCTTCAGCAGTCGAGAACACTTGCTGTGCCTTAGTAGGAATCGTTGTGTTCTTCTCAATAAGCTTGGTCATTACCGCGCCCATTGTTTCGATACCTAGTGATAAAGGTGTTACGTCAAGTAGTAAAACGTCTTTAACATCACCACCTAATACACCACCTTGAATCGCTGCACCAACTGCTACTGCTTCATCAGGGTTAACGTCTTTACGTGGCTCTTTGCCGAAGAAATCTGTTACTGCTTTTTGAACCATTGGCATACGTGTTTGACCACCAACCAGGATTACATCGTTGATTTCAGAGCCTTTCAAACCAGCATCTTTCAGATGCAACCTTACATGGTTCAATAGTACGTCTTGACTAAATCTTCTACTAAGGATTCAAGCTTGGCACGCGTTACTTTTACGTTTAAATGCTTAGGACCAGAAGCATCAGCAGTTATATAAGGCAGATTTACATCTGTCTGAGTTGCAGATGAAAGCTCAATTTTGGCTTTTTCTGCCGCTTCTTTAAGACGCTGTAATGCCAAGTGGATCATTGTGTAGATCAACACCATTATCTTTCTTGAACTCATCCGCCAGGTAGTCGATCAGACGCATATCGAAAGTCTTCACCACCAAGGAATGTATCACCATTGGTTGCTAGCACTTCAAACTGGTACTCACCATCGATTTCTGCGATTTCAATGATTGATACGTCAAATGTACCACCACCCAGGTCGTATACAGCAATGGTGCTATCGCCTTTCGCCATTTTATCCATACCGTAAGCAAGTGCTGCTGCTGTTGGCTCGTTGATAATACGCTTAACATCTAAACCAGCGATTTTACCCGCATCTTTGGTTGCTTGACGTTGTGAATCATTAAAGTAAGCAGGAACAGTAATAACTGCTTCTGTTACTGACTCACCCAGGTAGTCTTCAGCGTCTTTCTTAAGCTTCTGCAAGAATACGTGCTGACACTTCTGGAGGTGACATTTTCTTGCCATTAGCTTCTACCCATGCATCACCATTATCTGCTTTAATGATTTTGTAAGGCACAAGCTTGATATCTTTTTGTACGGCGTCTTCTTCAAAAGTACGACCAATCAAACGCTTGATTGCATAAAGCGTATTTTCAGGATTAGTTACTGATTGACGCTTAGCTGGCTGACCTACTAATACTTCATCGTTAGCAAAAGCTACGATCGAAGGGGTTGTGCGATCACCTTCAGCGTTTTCGATAACTTTAGGCTTGTCGCCTTCCATTACTGCGACACAGGAGTTTGTGGTTCCCAAGTCAATTCCGATTATTTTTCCCATGTTAATTCTCTCTTAAAAATGTGTTTATTACTGTCAGTAACTTTTGATTGAAGAGTGTTCCAAACTTCAGTTACTTTAATATCTAAAAATGTTGTAATAAATGTGTGGTTGTTTGATTATTTATCAAGTCCAAAAATAATAAAAACCCTACATTTTTTAATTCTTTGTACTTTTGTTTCTGATTCGTCTTTAGTTCATTACTTTTTCAATAGCAAAACTACTAGAATAGCTGGTTAATTTTTGACAACCATCACCATTGCCGGACGAACCAGGCGACCATTTAAGGTATAACCTTTTTGCATCACCGCACTCACATGATTGTTTTCATATTCTTCGCTGGGCTGCATTGCCATAGCCTGATGCAGGTCTGGATTAAATTTTTCGCCGAGTGGGTCGACAGCAACTATAGAAAACTTTTCCATCGCTGCTTTTAAAACATTCATGGTTAAACCAATACCTTCACGAATCTGCTCAACTTCGCCTTCAGCGGCATAACCCATTTCAAGGCTGTCTGCTACCGGCAGTAGTTCTTCAACGAATCTCTTTACTCCGTATTTATGCGCATCTTCTACCTGCTTTTCAGAACGTTTGCGCAAATTATCCATTTCAGCCTGAATGCGTATTGCTTTGTCCCAATTATCATTGGCTTTGGCTTCAGCTTCTTCCAGCTGCTGTTGTAGTGATTCTATGGTGACTTCCTCAGCAGCTTCGCTCGCGTTAGCTGGTTGCTGATCTTCAGCAAATATTTCTTCGGCTTGCTGATTTACAACATCATTATCAATATTGTTATCGATGCTGTTATCGTTGTTATTTTCCATATTCTCTTGGTTACTATTATTTTCAGATTCGCTCATGAGCTATCGACCTAATGTTTGTTTACGTTTGATTGCGGTAAAAAATGGGGATTCTAAGCAAAAATTCAAGACATTTTTAGCGTTTTTTGCGTTACTGAGATAATTTTATTTATTCAGTGCAGCCGAAAGTAGTTTAGCAGTGATATCAACGACTGGAATCACGCGATCATAATGCATGCGTTTTGGGCCAATAACGCCCAGCACACCAATGTGAGAATCGTCAATCTGGTAGGGTGCGGTAACAACGCTGCAATCGCCAAAAACCTCATGCCCTGACTCTCGACCGATGAATATCTGGACACCATCAGCTGTCATACAACGATCCAGTAAATTGAGGATATCTCTTCTCTCGTTGAAAGCATTGAATAACTGACGCAATTTAGTCACATCAGACAAGTCATCGTAATCCATCAGATTGGTCTGACCAGCAACTACGTAATCATCCGGAGTCTCATCAGCCATACCTGCAACCGCCTGCTCGCCAAGATCGATAGCTGAAAGCATCATCGCATTCATATCTGCTCGCACTTGCTTCATTTCATTTAGTAAAGCTACACGTGCCTGAGTCAGATCTTTGCCGACTCAAAATTTCGTTGAGGTAATTACTACTCTGTTGCAATTCAGAACTGGATATTTCACGATCCATCGTTATCATGCGATTTTCAATATCGTTATTCGACATCACCAACACAACAAGCACCTGAGTATCAGAAAGCTTGAGGAATTCTATCTTGCGAATCGCACGCGCTTCCATATGAGGCGCCATAACAATGCCCGGTCAACTGGGTTAGACCGGATAACATGGTAGATGCCGACTGGATTAAATTAGCAGAGGATCGGTTATCCAATTGAATCTCTAAAGTATGGCATTCTTGTTCAGCCAGAGGGATGACGTTTAGTAAGGAATCAACGAACAAACGATAACCTTGTGAAGTCGGTACCCGGCCAGCAGAAGTATGTGGCGCATGGATATAACCGGCATCTTCGAGAGATGCCATGACATTGCGAATGGTAGCCGGACTCAAATCCAGACCACTACGTTTTGCAAGCAACGTAGAGCCTATCGGTTGACCATCAGATATATAGCCTTCTATTAAGACTTTTAGCAGATGTTTGGCTCTTTCATTTAAATCACAGGCATCTTTTGACATAATTTTATGATGATGGTTTTTTATGAGTTTTCAAGCCTAAATGAACCTTTTAATTTAGTCACCCCCCTACTTATAGAGCTTTTTTTATTTGTTCTTAGTTTCGCAAGTATCGATTGCTTAACCGACCGAGTGAAACAGGCGGCAGATAAATGGTGAAATTTTACATAACTTTACAAACTTCTATCTTCTTCAATGCAGCTATTGGCGTATAGTTTAACTAACTACTAAATATAACGAACAACCTACTCCTCAAAGAATAAAATACATGATAAAAATTGCACACTTGAATCTACATTCCAGCCCTTTCAGCTATACAATATTGATAAATAGCGACCCCATGAGAGAATCAAACGACTAAAAGAATGATAACAATAAGGCAAAACAAAGGTAACCAAAGTGATTAAAGTAGCTCATATAACTACAGGTCTAGAAACGGGTGGCGCAGAAGTACAGCTATTACGTTTACTGACAGATATCGATAAAAGCAAATTTGAAATGATCGTTATTTCATTGCATAACGAAACCTATCTTGCGGATAAAATTCGTGAACTTGGTTTGCCTGTTTATTCATTACAACTCAAAAAGAATCCACTGAATGTGCGAAAAGCATACATCATTCTTAAAGAATTCAATCCTGATGTGATTCATGGAACGATGTATGAAGGTGGTGTGGTAGGGACTTTGTTCAATAAATTCTTGCCGAAAAAACCGCCCGTTATCTGGACGGTGCACGAACCTCTTGAGCATTACGACAAAGAGCCTGTTCGCAAACGCCTGCAACTTCGAACCTGGGGTTTAATCTCCAAATTACCTGCGTGCATGATGTATGTGTCAAACCTGAATAGAGAGCAGCACGTTGCCTGGGGTTTTAATAATGACAAAGCGATTGTTATTCCAAATGGCGTAGATACCAGCAAATGTTTTCCAAATCGCCCTGCAGGCCTTAAAGTCCGCCACAACCTGGGAATTCCAGATGATGCTTTTGTTATTGGAAAAATAGCGCGTTTTCATCGGCAGAAGAATCATATTGGTTTTATGCACTCTGCAGCATTGCTTGCTAAAACTCATCCGCACGTTCGCTTTATGCTGGTAGGCACCAATGTTGATGAAAGTAACGAATGAATTAGTTAGTTTAAGAAAAAAACTGGGACTTGATGGTAAAGTATATATGTTGGGAAATCGTGAAGATATTCCTGATGTGGTGAATGCATTTGACCTAGCCACGCTTACCTCGTTTCGGCGAAGCCTTTCCATTAACACTGGGAGAAGCAATGGTTTCTGGAATACCCTGCGTAGCAACAGATGTGGGTGATAATGATTATATTATTGGCGATACGGGCCTGATTACTCCTATCGGAGATGATGAGGCAATGGCAGCTGCCTGGCAGAAAATGGTAGAAATCAAGAGAGACACACCTGAAACCTATACTCAAATGGGACAGGCAGCCAGACAAAGAACTTTGGATAATTTCACTCTGGAACAACAAACCAAACAACACGAAGAACTTTACAGAAGTTTATTTGATAATAAAAATGAGTATAAAACACAACTACTAAACTTGTCATAGCGCGTTTTAATCACATTCACCACAAGGAAATAACCACTTATCCATTTTATACGATCACTTTTCTGATCGCTGAAGTACTCTTGCCTGAATAAAAGATATACTAAAACAATAAAGGCATCTTTCATGATAAGAATCGCGCATATTTCAACAGGCTTGGATACAGGTGGAGCAGAGGTACAATTGGTACGCTTACTAGAAAAGTTTGATATGAAAAAATTTGAAATGATCGTGATTTCATTACACGAAGAAACCTATCTTGCAGATAAAATTCGTGACGATTTAGAATTACCAGTTTTTTCCTTAGGACTTAAAAAGAACCCGCTGAATATCAAGAATGCTTTTAAAATACTAAAAGAATTCAACCCAGATATCATTCATGGAACAATGTATGAAGGTGGGGTTGCTGGGACTTTGTTCAATAAATTCCTACCAAAAAAGCCACCTGTAATCTGGACCGTGCATGAAGGTTTAGAACATTACGAATCAGAGCCTATACGCAAGCAACTTCAGCTTAAAGCGTGGAGTCTGATTTCTGACTTTCCTGATTGCATGATGTATGTATCACACTTAAATGCCGAACAGCATCTAGACTGGGGCTTCAAAAATAGTAAAGCGTTAGTGATGACCAACGGAGTGGATACACAAACATTCAAACCAAATCCAAATGCTAGAAAAGAGATTCGCGAAAGTTTGAATATTCCACAGGATGCTTTTGTTATTGGGATCACGGCACGTTTCCACCCTGTAAAAAATCACGAAGGCTTTCTACGTGCTGCTGGCTTACTTTCAAAAACACACCCAAATGTTCACTACGTGATGGCTGGCACCGACATCGATCACCATAACAATGCATTAACTGACATTATCCAAGATAATAATCTTCAAGATCATACACATCTACTAGGAAATAGAGAAGACGTACCCGATGTAGTAAATGCCTATGATGTTGCCTCTTTAACCTCTCTTGGAGAAGCTTTCCCACTTACTCTGGGTGAAGCAATGGCAACCGCAAAACCTTGTGTTGCAACAAATGTTGGTGATAATGCATTTATTATTAAAGACACAGGCCGAATTGTGCCTGTTAATGATGATCAAGCAATAGCTGATGCATGGAAAGAATTAGTGGAAATGGATAAAAAATCATTTAAAGCCTTGGGGCAGGCCGCACTTCAGAGAACGTTAAATAAATTCACTTTAAAGAAACAAGTACAAGAACACGAAAGTCTCTATGAAACACTTCATTATAACAACCAAGATAATCACTCTGACTCTAGCCATGCATAAGTTTTCTTTAACTAAACCATTATAGGTCGCAGTTAAGTTAAAATCACAAAGATGAAATCTGAGTACTCCCTAACAATTGCGGGTGAAGATTCCCTAAATAAAGGAATTCACCATGCAACCGTAATGCTTGAAAGCGTTAATCTGACTTTTTCCAAAAACGGAGAGATTATCAAGCAAGCCAATCTAGCGGCTGATAGAATATCATTGAGCCGTACTCTTGAGATGACACTTGAGAAAATAGAGCTCATTTGCAAACGACTAGGTATCCAGGAAACAGATCTACAATACGATCGTACTCCATTATCAAAGCCTGCCAAACTAGGTTATAAGCTATTATTCCTGAAGAAAATTCTGTTCGAAGCTTTTATCCCAATTCAATGGGTAATTGTTTATAAAAAAATCGATGAGAAAAAATGGCATAAAATCATTCCTGATTCAAAAGTATTTCAAGCCGACCCCTTTGTGGTTTTTAAAGATAATAAATACTACGTTTTTTACGAAGAATTAAAATTTGAAGATTATCGTGGCTACCTTAAAGCAGCCGAACTAGACATTGAAAACAATTGTTTAATTAACGATAAAATCATTCTCGATCTTGATTATCACCTGTCTTTTCCAAATGTTTTTTTAGAAAACGGCAGGTATTATATGATTCCGGAGAGTGCTGAAAGTAATACCGTAGACCTTTTCGAATGCACTTCATTTCCTTATCAATGGAAGAAGAAACAGACCTTGATTGATAATATCCAGGCGGTCGATACAACCCCCTTAAAAACAGAAAGCGGTTGGTATTTATTTACCTCCGAAATCGTTAAAGGTGCAGATTGTAATGACGAGTTATCTATTTATAAATCTGCAGATTTATTCAACAGTCCTTTTCAGAAACTTTATGATGAGCCAGTCATTTGTGACGTAAAAAAAGCCAGAATGGGCGGGCACTTTATACAAAAACATGACGATTCCCAAAAAGAAACCGAAATCATTCGCGTTTCTCAGGACTGCGGCAAACGATACGGTCATCAGGTCAAACTCAATAAAATCACCCAGATTGAAAAGGGTTATATAGAAGAACCATTAGATACAATTGCCCCAACCCAAGGAGCAGTTGGATTTCATACTTACAACCAAGACCATGACATTATCATCGGTGACATGGAAATAGCACGTTTCGACTTATATTCTTTAAAGCGTTTCGTTGGCGGCAACCTTAGACGTATTTTTGAAATCGTACTGGGCAAGAATAATACCCGCAAAGATTAAACCAAAACCCAATATCATGCGCAGTGTAAGTTCTTCATGAAGCAACCAAACACCACCTATAACCGCGAATACAGCCTCTAAAGATAGAATCAACGCAGCATGATGCGAAGGTACAGATCGCTGTGCAAAAACCTGCAATGTATATGCAATAGCCACCGATGCCACACCACCATAAAGTAGTTCTAACCACCCTCCTTTTACACCTATAAGTACTTCAGACCAAATCGTGGTATCAAACATAAAAACCGCAACCAGTGACAATAAACCACAGGTATAAAACTGCACAATCGATAAACGCAATGGATCATAAAAGCGAACCGCTTTTTCAATCAAAATAATATGCAGTGCCCAAAAGATAGCGGAAGCCAACACCCAGTAATCGCCACTATTAATGGAGCTAAATTCACCGCTCTTTAATAGACAATAAATATAATCCAGCAATGGCTAAAAGTGCGGCAGGCCAAATTTGCAGTGCGAGTCGACGACCCGAAAATGATAGAAAAATCGGCACCAATAAAATATAAATGGCGGTTAGAAATCCTCCCTTTCCTGCAGTCGTTTCAACTATCCCTACTTGTTGCATCAAGGCACCAAAGGTTAATACCACACCCATTGCAACACCCATCAGATAACCTCGTCGATCTAAACGGGCGCCACCAAACCATCTTAGCAGTAACACCAGGCAGGTTGCGCCCAGTACAAACCTGATCGCACTAAACATATATGGACTGAGATGATCCATGCCGGTTTTTTGTGCAACAAAAGCAAAACCCCAGAGGGCAGCGGTAATTATCATAAGGAAATTACCGGTTAGGGCTGATGGTTTGTGTGTCATTATTCTCTTTTTCTGCACTTTTACGTTAATATGAGTAAGCTTTCAATAAAGCCTCATAATTGAAGCCACATAGTTTAGTGATATAAAAAGAGACATGCATGAAAAACTTCTCAACCATCGGTATTTTTTCCAAAGATAGTGATGATCGTGTTAAAGCCACACTTACAACGCTCCATGATTTTCTGATTGCAGAAAAATTTACCGTGGTTGCTGAAAAAAACGCAGCTCACTATTTAGGGATTGATGCCATTGATACTGAAGAATTTTGCGGCTGCATTGATCTTGCGATCGTGGTTGGCGGTGATGGCACCCTACTAAAAGCTGGGCGTTTACTAGCGGATAAGAACGTACCTGTAATCGGCATTAACTTAGGTCGTCTAGGGTTCCTGGTTGATATTTCACCCGATGAAATCAACAAGCAATTAAGCCTAATGTTGAATGGTGAATACACCCTTGAAACACGCTCTCTACTTCACGCAGAAGCATTTAGAGGAAACAAAAGTTTAGGCGAAAGTGTTGCCTTTAATGACGTGGTGCTACACGTTAGAAATGATATTCGTATGATTGAATTCACTACACACATCGACAATAGTTTTGTAAATACACAACGCGCAGATGGTATTGTAGTAGCAACACCCACAGGGTCTACCGCGTATTCTTTATCAAGTGGCGGACCCATACTTCATCCTAGTTTAGACGCTGTAGTGCTAGTCCCTATCTGCCCACATACTCTGAGTAACCGCCCAATTGTTGTGAGCAATGAAAGTCTGATCAACATCAGCATGGAAGAAAGCCGTGATGTAGATGCACGCGTATCTTTCGACGGTCAGTCCAATATCGAATTAAAAGCAGGCGACAATGTCATCATCCGCCACAAATCGCACCAGTTACAACTGATGCACCCCAAGGATTATGATTATTATCATATCCTTAGGACTAAATTGGGTTGGAGTGTGAGGCCAGATAGAAACTGATACTTTTTGAATATAGTTTTAACTTGATAGCGTAAAAAGTAACATCAATTTTTGTTGTAGCAAAAACAATCAGTAATGTGATCATTAACCATACCCGATGCCTGCATATAGGCGTAACAAATGGTGGTACCGATAAACTTAAATCCCCGTTTCTTTAAATCCTTACTCATTGCATCGGATTCAAGGGTGCTTGAAGGCACTTCGCTCATATCTTTCCAACTATTTACTAACGTCTTTCCGCCTACAAATTGCCAGATGTATGCATCGAAACTACCAAGCTCTTGCTGTACCTCTATAACGCGTTGAGCGTTATTCACTGTTGCGTTCACCTTCAGCTTATTTCTTACAATTCCCGGGTTATCTAAAAGTTCAGCGATTTTTGCTTGATTGTATTTAGCCACCGTTTCAATATCGAAATTATCAAATGCGGTTAAATAATTCTCTCGTTTATTGAGGATTGTGACCCAGCTCAATCCTGCTTGTGCACTTTCTAAGTTCAAAAATTCAAATAGAGTTCGATCATCATGAATTGGAACTCCCCATTCGTTATCATGATAATCTTTTTCTAATTGACTAGCTTGAGCCCAACCACAGCGGTTTCTATTGTTCAAGATAATATTCCCCGGATTTTAGATTGTTATAGAGTATTTTAGATCACCCCCATACTTTTGACTCATTTCATTCGTCATTCGGGTCGTCGTCGTTTCACTCCAACGTTGTCTGCGCTGCGCTTCGGCTGAATGAAAACTCGTTTTTGTTGTTAAGAAACGATATTCTGAATTTATGCAGAGCTCGTGGTTTTTTAATCAAAAATAATGAGAACCACGCCCTTTGGGCCGTTGTCACTGTACTCCACGTTGTCTAACTGCGTTCGGATAGCCACTTTTTAATGAATTAACTTACCTATTAAATTCTAGAGAACAGATTTTTTCTTTATCTGTGCTACATTTACCATAATTCAAGTACACCGAAAAGATCACAGATATGCCTACAAATACTGAAAACCTAAATATAGATTCTACTGAAATCCTGCTAACCCCAGATGAGATAAAAGAACAACTTCCACTTTCTGAAGAATTACAAAACTCAATTATCCAACATAGAGAAATTCTACAGAACATTCTCGACGGAAAAGATAAACGTTTATTTGTTGTGGTAGGCCCTTGCTCAATTCATGATCCTGGAGCTGCGCTAGATTACGCGAAAAGACTCAAAAAACTAGCCGATGAAGTATCAGACTCTATCTTTTTAGTGATGCGCGTGTATTTTGAAAAACCCCGTACAACCACTGGCTGGAAAGGTTTGATCAATGACCCACATCTGAATGGTTCTTTTGATATAAAAACGGGACTCATTCAAGCCCGCGAATTAATGATCGAACTGGCTGAAATGGGTTTGCCAATTGCCACTGAAGCATTAGATCCTATTAGCCCTCAATACCTGGCCGATCTGATTAGCTGGAGCGCCATCGGCGCACGCACCACCGAATCTCAAACACACCGTGAAATGGCCAGCGGTTTGTCCTGCCCAGTAGGTTTTAAGAATGGCACAGATGGCAGTTTAAAAGTTGCGACCGATGCATTGCAGGCTGTCACCAGCCCGCATAGTTTTCTCGGCATTAATCGACAAGGTCAGGTTTCTATTGTTCGCACCAAGGGCAATGCATACGGTCACATCGTGCTGCGTGGTGGCGGAAATAAACCAAACTATGATATCGAAGTCATTAAAGATTGCGAGAACCGTTTAGCAGACCTAAATTTACCCAAAAACATAGTTGTTGATTGCAGCCATGAAAACTCGGATAAAGACCCGGCTAAGCAAGCGACTGTTTTTAATTACTGTATTGAACAACGACTCAATGATCACACTTCTATTGTCGGCATGATGCTGGAGAGTAATATCAACTGGGGTAACCAGAAGATTCTAGAAGATCTTAGCCAGCTAGAATACGGCGTTTCAATTACAGATGCCTGCATCGATTGGGATGCGACTGAAACACTGATTCGCGATGCAGCCAAAACACTTAGCTAAAAAGTGCCCATAAGTAGGGGGGTGTCTTTTACTCCCCTCTTCTGAGTTACTAATTCTAGATTTACCCCAGATCCCCAATGAACCACCTAAAACCATTAAACAAACTTAATAACCAGTATTTTGCTTTGCGCCATGGTGAAAGCATCGCAAATCAGAAAGGTTTGATAGTAAGTTCACCAGAAAATGGGATTAAGGGTTATGGCCTAAGTGAAATAGGCCAAAAGCAAATAAGTGATAACGTCAGAGCATGCAGCAAAATAAATAATAAAACCAGAATAGTTAGCTCTGACTTTCTACGTGCATTTGAATCCGCACAAATTGCGCATCAAATGCTTTATTCTGAATCTGATATCCAATCTAGCAAACAGTTAAGAGAACGTTTTTTTGGCGACCATGAATTAAAAGACAATACGTTATATCAATCGGTCTGGGATGATGATCAGCTTGACCCATCACATACTGTTAACAATGTAGAAAGTGCTAATTTGGTAATGGAGAGAACCACAGCGCTCATCGCAGGCTTAGAAAAAGACTTCAAGGGAGAAACATTTCTACTGGTCTCGCATGGAGATGCATTGCAAATTTTACAAGCCGCATTTAACAAATTATTGGCATCTGCACATCGGTCGTTGCCACATCTCGTTACAGCAGAAATCAGAGAACTTCTGCTGAAAGTTTAATCATTTAATTAACAAAAACGATCAGCATATAATGAGTACCAAAATTAAAAACCTGAGCGACATACCAAAAAATTATGATGCATTTTTGATTGATGCATGGGGAGTGCTTCATGATGGAGGACTTGCATTCCCGAAGGCTCTTGAGTGTTTAGCATCACTTAGGCACGACTCTAAAAAAGCAGTCATTTTATCCAATGCAGCCCGAAGAACTAAGGATTTCAATAAAGAACTACTAAAATCGGGAATCGACTCAAGCAGTTATGATTTTAGTTTAAGTTCGGGAGAATTAGTTTGGCAGAATTTAAAACATAACACTTACAATAACTCTCATAAAAGACTAGGCGAGCGCTGCTACTATCTTGGCCCAATAAGGAGTGCGGGGTTATTAAATGATCTTGATTTAGATATTGTTTCAAACATCGATAATGCTGATTTCATCTTAAATGCTGGAACTGAAGGCAATCAACCCGATGCGCTTCAGCACAAATCATTACTGCAAAAAGCTTTTAAAAAGCAACTACCGATGATCTGTGCGAACCCCGACCTTGTCGCAATTCGCAAAGGTGTTCGTGGAATATCAGCGGGTGCAATCGCTAAACTTTATGAAGAACTTGGTGGTACTGTTCAATACACTGGCAAACCTTACCCACAGATTTATCAAATTTGTCACGAGAAACTAGGCCAAATACCAAAAAGCAGAATGCTAATGATTGGCGATGGACTACAAACCGATATCAAAGGTGCAAATGACTTTGGCATTGATTCATTGTTTATAAAAGATGGTATTTATCAACAACAAATAGAATATTTATCATTGAGTTACGTGGACAATGAAGTAAACAGTTTAAACAAACTGTTTGCCGAAGAAGGTGTAAAGCCTACTTTCTACATGGATCATTTGATCTATTAAAAAAGTGGCAATATACACGCTAAAATCTAGTATCGCCTGTAGGCGAGCTAGTTTTAAGCTTTCGCATACATGAGTTGACCATTTCATAAAACGAAACGGCAAACTCATGGTAAGTAATGGGTGACATAACTGTTAGTTAAATAGCTGTCTAAATAATAGCCAAACGCACCTTGGATGAAACCCATTCGCTGATTAACACTGCTATCAATATTAAAAATAGAATTACCGTAACTTGCGGCCACGCCAAAACATTCAAGGATGATTGAAGATACAGACCTATACCGCCTGCACCAACCAAGCCAAGAATGGTAGATTCACGGATATTAATATCCCAACGAAATACACTCAAGCCAGCAAATGCAGGCATTATTTGTGGCACGATGCCGTAAGCAATTACTTGCAACTTACTTGCGCCCGTAGCCTGTATGGCTTCAACCTGAGTTGTGTCAATTTCTTCAATCGCTTCATAGAGCAGTTTAGCCACAAAACCAATGGATCGAATCGCAATCGCCAAGGTACCAGCAAAAATACCCGGACCAATAATCGACACTAACAATAAAGCCCAAACCAAAGAATTAATTGAACGCGTAGACACGATGACAAGCAATGCCAGTGGTCGTAAAATTTTCTTGCTTGGTGTGGTGTTGTTTGCCGCCAGAAATGCTGTCGGCACACCCATAATAATGGCAAGCAAAGTCCCTAGAGTGGCGATGTTAATCGTATCCCACATCGGCTTCCACAATTCAGATAAGTATTCCCAACGCGGTGGCCAGGCCCTGCCTCCGATATCAGCAGCGATTCTTGGTGCATCAAACACAAAAAACCAGGTTGTTGCATCGGAAATGATTTTCCAGCAAAACATGAAAATAGCGACACCCACAAACCACATCGCCCAGATTTTTAATTGTTTTGCACGGTCGCGGCGTTGCCAGACTTTCAATTCTCCTTTCGTTATCACTGGCATTTTACTGTACCTTGGCCCGAATAAAGCTTGAGACATATTCGAGCACTAACACTATCGCGATAATAAGAATAATGATTGCGGCAGCGGTATCAAATTCATATCGATCGAATGCCGTATTGAGTGTAGCACCTACTCCACCGGCACCAACTAAACCCAAAATCGACGAACTCCTAAAGTTGATATCCACACGATATATCGACAAACCAATCAGGCGCGGCATGACTTGTGGTTGTACCGCGTAATTGATCCACTGCCACCAGCCAGAGCCTGTTGCTTTAACCGCTTCTGCCTGCGGTTTACTGATGTTTTCGATGTCTTCAGCGAGAAGTTTTGCGATAAAGCCTATGGTAGAAAACGCCAGGGTAATAAAACCTGCAAGTGGACCAAAACCAAAAATCGCCACCATCAAGATTGCAACAATGATCTCGTGCAAAGCTCTCGCTACTGCAATAATTCCACGACAAAAAAGGTAAATGGGCTTAGGGGCTAAATTACTGGCAGCGCCAAGCGCTATAGGAATCGCCAATATGATACCGACTACGGTCGAGGTAACGGTAATAACGATACTTTCCCAAATACCTTCGGAGATATCTTTCCAGCGTGTAACAAAATCTGGATGACTAAACGATTTGATAAACTCCCAACCACGATCTAATCCTTCATAGACCCGTGCCCAATTAACATCGTATGAGATAAAAGCAGCAATAAAATAAAGGATGGTAATTACTAATAAACCATAGCGCCACTTTGTATCTTTGATTAATGGCGGACGTTTCCATGTTCGCGAAGTTACTGCTGTGTTCATCAAGTTGCCACGACTTCAGACTCGACACCAATATCCTCATCGTCCTCTTCAACTTCATCAATAGTTGCTTCCCAATCCTCCTCTCCGTAGATTTGCGTTAACACATCCGGGGTTAGGCCATCAGGAGGACCATCAAATACAATTTCACCCATTTGCAACCCAACAATCCTTTCTACATACATTTGCGCCAAAGCAACATCGTGGATATTTACAATAGTGGAAAGGTTTCTCTCTTTACACAACTCAGCAATGAGGCGCATGATTTGACGTGACGTTTTCGGATCGAGCGAAGCGGTAGGTTCATCAATTAATAATACTTCTGGATCTTGAATCAAAGCACGCGCGATACCAACACGTTGCTTTTGACCACCTGATAATTCATCCGCACGTTTATCCACCATGTGATCAAGCCCTACTCTCTCCAGTAAACGAAAGGCTTCATCAACATCGGTTTGAGGGTATTTACGCAAGAAACTCTTCCAGAAACCGACATAGCCCAAGCGTCCAGAAAGTACGTTTTCCATAATAGTTAGGCGATCAACCAGCGCATATTCCTGAAAGATCATGCCCATCTTGCGGCGTTCTTTGCGCAAACCACCTGAAGAAAGCGTAGTTACATCAACACCGTTTAAAATTACTTTACCTGTAGTTGGTTCAACGAGCCGGTTTACACAACGAATTAAGGTACTCTTTCCTGCGCCTGAAGGGCCGATCAAGCCAACGATTTGCCCATCAGGTATTTCAAGGTTTACACCTTTCAGTGCATCGTCGCCGGTTTTATATCTTTTACCAAGATTTTGTAATTGGAGCATTTATGTTCCCTTCATCATTGTAAATTTAAAAATCTAACAACCCAAAGAGCTTCTTTTTAAAGAAGCTCTTCGCAATTTAAAGATTAATTATTTACAAGCGTAAGAAACGTTATTTGCCGAATCTATGGTACGAATTACAGACCAATGTTCTTTATAGGTAATCGGAATAAATTTGGCTTCACCATTTTTTGAAAACTCAACTTTGAGTGAGCTTGGTGTACCATCAGTTTTATCCCACGGAAAAGTTTCAAAGGATTTTACGATATTGGCTACCAATTCTGGTTTAAGATTGTAGGCATAACCATAGCTGGTGGTGGGAAATGTTTGTGATTTGTAAATCGTCTTGATCTGATCTTCCTTGACCACTTCTCTTTTCAGCATACGTTTTTTAACCGAATTTGCAATGGAAGCTGCAGGGTAATCTTTATTTGCGACACCCAATATCGAATTATCATGCTTGCCTGAAAAGGCTGGAGAAAAGTCCCGATCTGCAATCATATCAAATTCTTTTTTGAGAAGAGCTGAGGGTGCTTTGAAACCAGAATTTGAAGTAGGTGAGGTAAACGCAAGGGTTTTACCTTTGATATCTTCTACTTTCTCAATACCGCTCCCAGGATGGGTAATGATTTCCATTTCATAGCCAAAACTTCCGTCTGCCCCAGCCATGATTGTGAATGGATGATAACCCGAACAATTAACCGCAAGAGGATTTGATCCGGTATTAAAACCGGCTATGTGCAAACGCCCTGAACGCATAGCTTCTATCTGGGCTGCATTTGATTGCACAGGAAAAAACACTACTTTTTTACCCGTGGTTTTTTCCATATATGTAAGAAAATCATCCCATGCTTCTTTGTATACCGCCGGGTCTTCTACTGGTGTATAAGCGAATATCAAAGTGTCTGGATCTAACCATTTTGATGAATCAGTTGGTGCATCTGCCACCAAATCACCATCTCTATCACAAAATCGCTGATCCAAATCACCTCGAGGGCAATCTTCAGCCATAGCTGATGATGCGAAAAATACGGATGCAGCTAAAGTTGTTAATAAAGAAGCTAACGGCTTATAAAATATAGTTTTTTTCATAATTATTATACCATCTGAGAGTGAAATGCTTGATTAAGGATAACTCTGGGGGTTTGGTTTCCTTAAACACCTGCTTAATTTATAGATCAAAATTCTAACCGCTGCTTGAATTAGCTTGTTTAATTTTTTAATTTTTTAATTGTTTACGCAAATAGTTAAAGGTTCATAAGGTGCACTCGGATTCAATATTTAACTCTAAGGTAATTATGCAATTTGTTCAAAGCATGGTTAGAATACGCTTTTATATTTTCATCAAACAGGAATTAAAATGTCTGAAAAAGTAAAACCATTAACTATCGGAGAGATAGTCGCAGATTTTGAAGCACCAGCAACTTCGGATCTTGACTTCAAGTTATCTGACTATAAAGGTAAATCAAATCTAGTGATTTATTTTTACCCAAAAGACAGTACACCAGGTTGTACCACTGAAGGTCAGGATTTCCGTGATTTATATGAAACATTTAAATCCCACGACACCGAAATCTTTGGTGTTTCTAAAGATAGCATGAAGCGTCATGACAACTTCAAACAGAAACAGTCGTTCCCTTTTGAGTTAATCTCGGATATTGATTCTGGTGTCTGCGAACATTTCGGTGTTTGGCAACTAAAAAAGACATTTGGCAAAGAATACATGGGAATTGTCAGAAGCACTTTCCTTATCGATAAACAAGGCGTCTTAAGACAGCATTGGGATAAAGTGAAAGTGAAAGGGCATGCTGATGAAGTGCTTGCTGCCGTTAAGGAGTTAGCATGATTATTCAGGTATTGGGAAAAACTGAGCTGCGACTATCCAGATTCGATGAAGAAGGATTTGATATACAGCTAGAAAACAAAATAACTCGTTTAAGTGCCTTGGCAATGTTTATCACCGCTTTGGGTCGCTGTACTTTCGCTGTGCTAGATCATTATGCGTTGCGCATGGATGTGCCTATCGAAAACATCGTGACGCATTTAGAATGGGATTATCACAGTGATCCGACACGTTTCAAGACCATCAATATGGAAATATACTGGCCGGAACTACCTGAAAAACGAGTGGCTTCTGTTGAGCGCGCCTCTCATAAATGTGCGATTTCTAATACCATTAAGGATTGCGTGGAAGTGAATGTCTCAGTATTCAATAAAAGTGATAGCTGATTATTCATATTAAGTAGAATATCACTCCCCTACTTTCAGACTTTTTTTCTACCGACTTCTTTACTATTAAAGTTATCTCTACTAACTTCAATATGATTGCGTTATATCAGGCAAAACTGAATACTTTGTGATAACGTCCAGTTGAAAATTACGTCTACTTATAAAGTTTTTTGCAAGGAGAAAAAATGCAGGTTTCACTCATCATTACCATTCTTGGACCAGATAAACCGGGCTTGGTTAAATCTCTTTCTGAGACACTCAATAAATTTGGCGCCAGCTGGACTGAAAGCCGTATGGCTCACCTTGCGGGTAAATTCGCGGGTCTACTCCAGGTTTCTCTTCCAACTGAAAATCTGGAATCATTGACCAAGGCCATCAATGAATTAGAAACCGATATATTTAAAATACATATTGAACAAGCTGACAGTGAAACAAGCAAACCGAAGAAAATTCTAAAGCTCGAATTAATAGGGCAAGATCGTCCTGGAATTATCCACGACATCACCCAGCAATTAGCCAAATTAGAAGTCAATATCGAAGAACTCGAAAGCCATATCAAAGAAGCAAGTATGTCCGGTGAAATTTTATTTTGCGCAGAACTAACCTTAGGCCTTCCAGCAAATGTTAGCTCCGATGAAGTACAAGATGCTTTAGAAGAAATGTCAGATCAGTTTATGATCGATGTTAATTTCTCTTCTTGATAAAAAATGCCCAAGTCAGCAATATCAGATTAACATCAGTAACAAAGACAGTAGGGAACTTTATCGTTTATACTTCTGACTAATTAAAAATCTTATTAATTTTCAGAACTCAGATATGGAGCATTTATGAAGCCTTTGTTTCACAAAAAGTTAAACACAACAACCACAGTATCACTGTTTGCCGTTTTCTCGTTATTTTTTAGCAGTGAACTATTAGCCAGTGGTTGTAGCAAAGCTGACATCGACTACTACTTACAAAAAGGCTTTAATCACGATCAGGTAACTAAATTATGTTCTATTGCCGTTACCACTGCCCCATCACAAGCACCAATATATTCAACTAATCCACAAGCTTCAGGAATAAAAATAGATGAATCTTTTTTGACTTCTGCGTTAAACGCAAGGAATGTAAAACTTACTCCTAATCAATTAAGTTATAAAACTAAAGAGTGTGAAGAATATCACCCTTACGGAAACTTCAAAATTGAAGAAGTCGAAGTTTGTGTGAATTCTAAAGTGACTATTAATCTAGCAGGTTTGCAGATCAAGAATAGCTCTAAGGGGCTTTTTCTTATAAACGACGCAACATTTATCGTTGCAGGAAACATTAATCGAGAATATATAAATTTTGGCAAAGTCAGGCGTCAAGATAAATCTGATATTAAAAGACTTCTGCCTAATACTCCTAAGGAAGTGAGTATCCCTATTCGTCGTGGTTTTGATCCTGAAGAAGTGGCAGAAAGGTTGAAAAAGTATATCCGTTAATAAACCACTAATAGACATAAAAAAGCACAAAAATAAGTGCTTTTTTTATTGGCTAAGTTTTAATAAGCAGAAACCACAAGAACAAATGTCAAAGAATACTTAAAACTTATAACGTATACCCAATGAAAGACCTTCAGCATCACCCATAGATGGTGAACGAATTGCAGCACCGTGATCAACGCCACCTAATCGATATCCTTCAGTAACTCTGGCAAACTGCGCGTAAATATCGGTCTTTTTTGCGATACGATAATCATAACCAATAGCGAGTAGATCAGGATCATTTTTAGTACCACTTACATCACGCGCATAGTACTGCCCTTTAATCTTTCCCTTTCCCATGCGATATGCAGCTCCAACGCCAAAAACGGAGGCATCAGCAACGCCTGTTGATTGGGTTTCATTATTTTCATTTTGGTAAAAACCAATCAGTGTTAAAGGGCCTTTATAATATTTAGTCATCAAACGTAGGGCGTTAGGCTCTGCATTTACATTATCTAAATTCTGTCTTTCGTAAGCTGCACCTAACCTAAAATGACCTAATTTATAAATACCATTCGCACTAATAGCGGAACTATCGGCCGAGTCTCCAATATCACTGGAGTATGCAACTGTCCCCTGAAAACCACTTAATTTTGGTGTTTGATAAACTAGTATTCTGTCGGCACGTAGATCCCACTGTGACGGGTTGCTGATGTTCCGATTTTGCCCTAATTGGTTATGCCAGAATAAATCAGCCTTGAGCCCTAGAGTTTTAAATGGCGTATCGTAACGACCAACTATTACTGCACCAAACTTTCCAGCAACACCTATAATTTGATTGCGATTTTGAATAGTATTATTTTTACTATTAAAGGGTAAGTCAGAATCACGATAGCTCTGTAAACCTATCTCAAATTGGTAGATAAGGTTAAGGTCATTTTTGAGGTGAGATGCTCCTTTAATGCCCAATAAGCTACTGTTTAAAGCAATGGTATCAGCATTTGAAATCGTCGTTGAATCGGCATCAAGCTTATCGAAGGATGCATGCAATTCACCATAGAATTTTGTTGTACCCATGGCTGGGGCACAAACTATAACTGGAGTACAAACTGACGCCGCGATAGCTATCGCGAGTAGTTTTCTCATACAAGTTCCCTCAATCCTTCACAACGTTATTTAGCTATCAAGTATTTATAAGTAGCTAAATCATTACTGTTATATTTTATCTCAATATTCTAGCGTATGACTGCTAATAATGCCTATTTATTTACTTTGGTAGATTTTTAGACTGACTACTACTTTTCTTTCTTAACAACTCTAAAAACCGTAAATTCGCATAGCCATCACCTGCGTAACCCTGTTCCACTTGCCACACGCGAACAGCCTCTCTGGTTTTAGGGCCAATTTTCCCATCAGCCAAACCAGGACTATAACCTTCAAGGTTCAAACGCATTTGGATCTCTTCTACCTCATAGCGACTCAGGGCTGCATCGGCAACCGGCCAGGGAGTAAGAATTTTCTCCCCTGTTGCTAACAAACGACTTAACTGCGCAACAGCTAGAGCATAACTCGAGGAATTATTATAGCGCTTAATAACCTCAAAGTTATGAGTAACCAGGAATTTTGGCCCATACTGTCCTGCAGGAATAAATAACGCAGCCTGTCTTTGTGGTTGTTGAAAATCCTTGCCGTTCACCTGAGTTACTTTCATTTTTTGCCATTGTTCGAATCTAAGCTGGTAAGAAGATGTATTTAAGCGCCAATCGAACTTACTGGGTATGTCGACTTCCATCCCCCAACTTTCAGCCCTTCTCCAACCTGCCTCAGCCAGAAAGTTCGCAATAGAAGCAACCACATCAGGAACGGTATGCCACAAATCAATCATACCGTCTCTATTGTAATCAATCGCATATTTAAGATAAGAACTCGGCATAAATTGTGGTTGACCCATAGCGCCGGCCCAGGAACCCACAAGTCCATCTGCATCCATTTTAAAATTTTGCAGGATTTTTAGACTTACTAGCAGTTCACTCTTTGCGAAATCAGAACGTTTCTTAGAACCACTCGCATATGCCAAAGTAGCTAATGAGCGAACGACGCTTTTATTGCCATAATTCCGACCAAAATCACTTTCCAACGCCCAAATAGCAAGGATTATTTCACGCTGGACACCATAACGCTCCTCGATCTGATCAAAAAGAGCACCATATTGGTCCATCAAGCGCCTACCTTTTTTGATTCGAGAAACTGAGATGGCGTTATCCAGATACTCCCATATGCTTCGGGTAAATTCTGGCTGGCTATTATCAAGCTTTATAATTTCAGGGTCAGGTTTGAGACTGGCTAGTGACTTATCAAACAAGTCCGCTTGAATACCTTGGGAAAGCGCCTCAACACGAAAGTCTTGTTTCCACTTTTGAAAGCTAGCATCAGCCATTGCCATTTCTGTTGTAACCATTAAAACAGAACATAAAATAGCAAAAAGAATAAAGTACTTGCGTGAAATTAACTTAACAACAACCCCCTATTTTTTATTAGTTATCACTGCATTTAAGCTCCGAATTATTGTTATAGCATAGTTTCTTAATGTTATTTATAGGATATGACAATATCTGAAGTTATAAATACCAGAAAAGTCACCCTTGCACTTAAAATGGGGATTCATTATGGTTTTTTTTATTTCGTGTTTTACTTGGAATATTGCATACGCAATAGAATCAAACGAGCGGCTTCTTCATATAAATTCTTTTTCACCAGTTTTTCTTCTTCGGCTTTTCCTAAGGCAAAATCTGGGTCATAAAGGTAAGATTTGTCGATATTGATACGGCGCTTAGCTAGCATTTTTTCTTTTTTATTCTTGCCATTAATAATATCGCTATCAATGATGCTGACTTCATAATTAAATTTAAGGTACAGCAAATACTCTCTGGCTTTACGCTCACTGGTATAAGCAATTACCCGTTTACCTTCTTTGAATTCTTTAAAGCGAATAATACTTTTGGCTACTGAGCTATCTGTAATTAAGCTACCACCCGCATTTTCCAAAGCTGCTTCAAAAACATCTCTGAAATCACTATCAACAGGTAAGTTTTCTAAAGACACAGATTGATACTGGGGCGATAATTCAACACTTTTGCGCAAGTGAAAACCATAATCGCTACAACCTTGCAGCAACGCAAGTAATACCGAAGACACAAGCATTACGAAAAACGCCTCCTGTATTTTTCTTAAGGGAAAAGCAGGTGTCGTTTTAACGAATGAAGTTTTCATGATTATGTACTTAGTTGGCCACAATATTGATTAAACGACCTTTAACAACAATCACTTTACGCACCGTTAGATCTTTGAGAAAACTCTTAACATTATCATTTTCCATCGCCAATTCTTTCACATCATCATCACTGGCATCAACGGCTACATCAACCTTGCCGCGTAATTTACCGTTGATTTGGATCATCATCTGGATCTTACACTGTTCCAGTGCAGAATCATCCATTTCTGGCCATAACTCATTTATCAACACGCTATCTTTACCCAGAATTTCCCAAAGCTTTTGACCAACATGCGGCATGATCGGTGAAAGCATTAACACAATTAGCTCCAGTGTTTCTTGTCTTACAGCCCGCCCTTGATCGCTATTTTCATGGAATTTGAATAAGTCATTGAGTAATTCCATATTCGCCGCAATAGCAGTGTTAAAGGTAAAACGACGTGACATATCATCAGTAACCTTTTGCAAAGTATTATATGTCTTGCGACGCATTTCCTGCTGCTCATCGGTTAAATCATCGGTATCTAAATCAGTTAATGGACGATTCTCTAAATGTACGTAAACCTGACGCCATAAACGTTTAATAAAGCGATTCGCACCTTCTACACCCGTGTCTGACCACTCCATGCTCTGATCAGGTGGAGACGCAAACATCGAGAATACGCGTAAGGTATCCGCGCCAAATTTTTCGATAAGCTCTTGAGGATCAACACCGTTATTCTTCGATTTCGACATTTTGCTCATGCCAGATGAAATCGCTTCACGCCCCTGGTCATCTTTATAGCCGAGTATTTTACCTTTAGAATCACGATCGATTTTGATATCTTTAGGGGCAATCCATTCCTGGCCACCGCCCTCAGTTTCTACATAATAGGTATCCGCAAGTACCATTCCCTGGGTTAAAAGATTTATGAAAGGCTCATCGCATTCAACCAAACCTTCATCCCGCATTAGCTTATTAAAGAAACGCGCGTACAAAAGATGCAATACGGCGTGCTCGATACCGCCCACATATTGATCGACTGGTAACCAGTAATCCGCACGCTCATCCAGCATCGACTTATCATTATCCGGGCCTGTGTATCTTGCGTAATACCACGAAGATTCAAAGAAAGTATCGAAAGTATCTGTTTCACGAGTTGCACTGTGGCCACAACTTGGACAACGCGTTTCATAGAATTCAGGCATATTCTTAATCGGAGAAGCACCGCTTTCATCGAAAACAATATCTGTCGGTAATACAACCGGTAAATCTTCATCCGGCACGGGTACTGCGCCACAATCATCACAATAGATAATTGGAATCGGGCAACCCCAGTAACGCTGCCGGGAAACACCCCAGTCACGCAAACGGTAATTGATGGTCTTACGTCCTTTTTTCTCTTCTTCTAAGAAATCGGCGATAGAATCGATGGCTTCTTCAGAAGTCAAGCCATCGAACTGAGCTGAATTAATCAGCACACCTTTTTCGGTGTATGCGCCTTCTCCGATATTCAGGTTATTCGCTACCGTTTTATTAGCTGAGGTAATCACTTGTGTGATTGGCAATTTGTACGCTATGGCAAATTCCCAGTCTCGAACATCGTGCGCAGGAACAGACATAACAGCACCCGAGCCATAAGTCATCAAGACAAAGTTAGCGACCCAGATTGGTACGTTTTTACCTGTTATTGGATGAACAGCAAGCAAGCCAGTATCAATACCCTTCTTTTCCATCGTCGCCATATCGGCTTCGGCGGTTTTCATGTTTTTACATTCTTCGATGAATACCGCTAACTCAGGGTTTTCAACCGCGGCACGTTCAGCCAAATGGTGCTGTGGTGCAACAGCCAAATACGTTACACCCATCAAGGTATCAGGACGTGTAGTAAATACTGATATTGTTTCTTCGGTATTTTCTAAACCAAATTCAAGCTCCACACCTTTAGAACGACCGATCCAGTTTTCCTGCATGGTACGAACTTGTTGTGGCCAGTTTTCTAACTGGCGAACGTCTTCTAAAAGCTCGTCAGCATAAGCTGTAATCTTTAAGAACCACTGGTCAATTTCACGCTGTTCTACCAACGCACCCGAACGCCATCCGCGACCATCCACTACCTGCTCATTCGCAAGCACTGTGTTATCGACCGGGTCCCAGTTTACGGTTGCTTTTTTACGGTAAACCAAGCCTTTTTCTAATAAACGCAAGAAAAACCATTGCTCCCAACGGTAATAATCTGGCTTACAGGTTGCTAACTCACGAGACCAGTCATAGGCAAAGCCCATGGTTCTAAGTTGTGCTCCCATTTCAGCCACATTCGAATCTGTCCATGCCGCAGGGGGTACATTATTTTTAATCGCAGCGTTTTCTGCGGGTAGACCAAACGCATCCCAACCCATAGGCTGCAAAACATTCTTACCCTGCATCCGCTGAAAGCGTGAAATCACATCGCCAATAGTGTAATTACGTACATGTCCCATGTGTAACTTACCACTTGGGTAAGGGAACATAGAGAGGCAATAGAATTTTTCTTTATCAGGATCTTCGGTGACTTCGAAGAGTTTTTTATCTTCCCACATTTGCTGCACTGTGGGCTCAATATCTTTATGATTATATTGTTCTTGCATAGATCATACGCGTATTTTTAAAACTGTTTCTAAAACTCTTTATTAAAATGACGCGAAAAGTTAGGGGAATTGGAGGATACCGAGGATTTTACAAACTCGCTACCCTTTTTAAGACAATTTTTGCGACATTATTTTATCCATGTGCTACTGATATTCATTGTAAAAGCAAGTAAACCATCAGCATAAAACTAGGAAAATTTACCTATATTATTAAGTAATAATATACTAAACAATTTCGTTTTTTATTAATCGAGGTAACCATGCAAAAGCTCGGAATAACTCTTTCATCATTCATTATCGACGAACAGCGCAAGCTCGGGAACAAAGCCAGTGGCGAGTTTACGGGTTTACTCAATGACATCACAATCGCCTGCAAAGGGATTGCAAACCTTGTAAACAAAGGCGATTTGGCTGGCGTCCTAGGTGCAACCGAAAGTGAGAACGCGATGGGAGATGTACAAAAAAAATGGATTTAATCGCCAACGATTTATTCATCGACGCACTTGAAAACAATGGCCACTGCGTCGGCATGGCATCAGAAGAACTCGATGAAATCCTCATTCTTCCAAAAGGCAAACCACTCGGACATTACCTCGTCACCTTTGATCCATTAGATGGCTCATCGAATATGGGCATCAATATGGACGTTGGCGCGATCTTCTCTGTATTAAAAGCACCCGTAGATAAAGAAAACTCAATCGCCCAAGACTTCGCCAAACCAGGCACAGAACAAGTCACAGCGGGCTATTGTTTATACGGTCCCTCCTCCATGATGGTATTAACCACAGGAAACAGTGTAAACGGGTTTACCCTTCGTTCAACCATCGGTGAATTTATCCTTACCCACCCGAATATGGAAATTCCAGAAGACACCGCAGAATATGCTATCAACGCATCCAATCAACGCTTCTGGGAACCACCTGTACAACAGTACTTCGCAGACTGCCTACAAGGCTAGGAAGGCCCACTCGACAAACGCTACAATATGCGCTGGGTAGCGGCAATGGTCGGTGAAATCCACCGTATCCTATGCCGTGGTGGCGTATTCCTCTACCCCATCGATGAACGCAATCGCGAAATCGGCGGCAAGCTACGTTTGCTTTATGAAGGCAACCCAATGGCAATGATCGTCGAACAAGCCGACGGCGCAGCGAATACTGGTTACGGAAGAATTATGGAAGTACAACCCAATGGCGACCCGTATCAGCGGGTGCCGGTGATTATGGGGTCTAAGAATGAAGTAAATAAGATTCTCGAATATCATAATATTGATTGATTCTGTTTAATCAAAAAAAAGCTTATAAGTAGGGGGTGGCTTTTCAAGGCTAACCAAGAGCCAGAAATGACAAATCAAATAATCGAATTACCCGTTTCAAAAAACTAAACGGTAAGTTCGCTAAAGTCCATCGTAGTTTCCGCAAGGAATCGTCGATGCACAATGTTTGCGCTTGAGATACTATTTACTACTTGTAAGACCACCCCCGAATGGCACTTACTTAAGGTCTAGAATCAATAACTACGGGGCTTTTAGGACTATTTTTGATAGAACAATCTAACCACGCCTGTCCAAATATACAAAAAAGCACTGGTAAAACAATAGGGATAACTATTTTCACACAAATCTTCGCAGATCTTAAGTCTTTGTTTTTCCTAAGTTTGTTTCCTTAAGTAAGCGCCATTCGACCACCCCCCTACTTTTAGCGGGTTTTCGTTACGTTGTTTGAAATATCAACTCCATATCAATGAAGTTTATTTAGGCTCATAGACTTCATAGAACTCTACTACAGGTGCGGCACTCACCAGACCTTCCAGTATTGGCAAGGTTTTCTCGCGAATATCATTGGCTGCAGTTACACCACTACTTTGTGAATCCCAGACACTGAATGATCCATACTCACTCTCGTCTTCAGATATGACGTAGGTTGCACTAATAAAGCCTGGTCTTGTTTTGGTATAGGCATAGATTTCATCTGCCATTTTCTCAATTGCCGAGCGATTCTCGGGATTGGATTTAAAGGTAAAAAAACGTGCGTACATGTTAACTCTCCTCTAGGTTGTAATGACAAGATGTTTCTTGTCTAAGGATTGCTGCTAATCACGGTATTTTTTTACTTATAGAGACCCTTCTACAAAAGATATGACGGATAAAAAATAGCTAAAATATCCTAGGTTTCTTCTACAAATGCGGTCAATAGCCATGCTATTACCCTTATTTATATGAGAAACCTGGAAAATTACGCTCATTTTTCGCTCGTCATATTTTCATGCAAGGGTCTCTTATAATTAGATTCGTGTTAGCCAACAATTTCTGCACCATCCCATTTGGCCTGAATACCTATCCAGTCAAGAACCAGTATGCTTTTACCTTCTTCATCGAGGTATTGCAACGGACCGTGGTTAATAAACAGATATTCAGTTGCCTCTGGAAAATAGGTTTTTTCGTGAATAATTCTATTTGTTTCATAGCCATAATCACCAGTGATAGCAGTTATTCCGCCATTTTCAATACCATCATGGATTTCAATTTTGCCATCTAGCACATAGTATTCTGCTGCTCCTATATGTTTGTGAGGAGGAACCGAAGCTCCCGCCTCCACCTTAAATAATACCACCCATATTCCTGTAACCGCATAAGTACGTAATAGTTTGAAGTAGTAACCTTCACGCATCACCTTCCACGGCATACTTTGTTTGGATACATGCACATCATTAATTTCTGGTAACATGATGGTTCTCCGTTTCTTGTCGAATTTTTTGACCAAAGCTTTAGCTAAAACTTTAGCCAAATAAGGCATCAGCCCGTTTTTGCATTTCTTCGAATGACACGTCTTCCTTGTGAGTCATTATCGTCCATTGATGCCCATAAGGGTCGGTGAGGCTGCCACTGCGATCACCATAAAATTGATCTTCAACGCCCTTATTACTTTTATCCATTGCGCCAGCTGCAAGTGCCTGAGCAAATACTGCGTCGACATCTTCAACGTATAAACACAAATTGACTGGTGTTCCATTGAGTTTTTGCGGGCTGAGATTGCCCCAGTCTTCTGACTCTTCTGCCATCATGATTTTAGAATCACCAATTTGAATTTCGGCATGGGCGATACTGCCATCGGGCATTGAAAGTCGACCATTTTCGACTGCTCCAAAGGCTTTTTTATAGAACTCAATCGCCTCTACTGCTTTTCTGATTGTGATGTAGGGCGTGAGTGTATGGTATCCATCGGGTATGGGTTTTACTGACATAGCTGCCTCCTTAGTGCATTTTATTTTTTTACTACGCTAAGATAAGTATAGGAAACATACAGAAGACTATAATTGTCACCCCCCTACTTATAGGGGCTTTTTCCTGCGTCTTTTTCCCAGGCTCATTTTCGTGCACTACTTTTGCAACTGCATCTATTAAATAAGTAATAGCGTATTTAGCTTGTAACGTTATGCCTGAAAACTGAAATACCATTTAACAGAGAAAGCTATGCAAGACATTTGCCACAATCGTCGAAACCTTTTAAAAGCTGGCGCTGCCAGTACTGCGGCAATGTTATTGCCAGCGACTGCTTTTGCGGCAAAAAAACATAACTATGGCATAGCTGGAAGAGTAGCTCCTGAACTTGAAATATCTGACTGGATTGATGGTGATGGCAAAGCAACTACTTTCAAACTGGCTGAGCATAAAGGTAAATTTGTGTTTATGGAGTTTTGGCAGTCCTGGTGCCCTGGTTGCCACTCGCATGGCTTTCCGGCTTTAAAAAAGATTTCGGATGCCTTCAAAGATAATAAACATTTTACGGCGGTTGCGATTCAAACCACGTTTGAAGGACATACCATTAACACTGCAGATAAAATGCGCGAGATTCAAAAACGTTATAATCTTGATATCGTTTTCGGGCACGATGCAGGTGATCCGAAATCGCATGGACATCCAAAAACAATGGTGGATTACCGTTCGGGTGGCACGCCTTGGGCAGTATTGATTTCGCCAGAAGGAAAGGTGTTATTCAATGATTTTCAAATAAACGCTGAAGGTGCAATTCAATTGCTTAGTGAAGAAATCAAGAAGATGACTTAGCTTATTTGACTATTACTTTTTTAGTTCTAACTTTAGCGTGGTTAAAAACGTTTCGGCATCTTTAGTACTCAACGATCTGAATGGGATAGGCACTTCACCATTCAGTGTGATGAGCTTATGCCCCAACCCCATATATTTCTTGATGCCGTAAATTGAGTCTAAAGGAAGTTCCTTTTTGCCTCTACGAACATCATTAACCACCAACTTATTTTCTACAATTTCAAATAACGGCACTTTCAATTGCTTTTTTTGAATGTACAACACGTAACCCACCACGATATATAACAAAAAGTTTGAAGTAATTGCTTCGCTAAAAGTCTTACCATTGAATATGGGCAAACCGATGCTAAGTAAAAGTGACATTGGAATAACAACGGCCATCAAACGATAGTAGTTTGGGTTTGTGTATAGTTTCATAATTGTAGGCTTTGTCTGTGTTGACTACTTTTGTACATAAACTACAGAAGTTTTTCTACCATTAGCTGCAATGAACAAGTTTCTCTAAATTCATTCACTTCTAATCGATATAGCAAGTGCACTTCTGCACCCTCTGCTGGCCAGCTATCCACATCAATATTGAAAGCGATGGCATCAACGGTTCGTCCTTGATTAAATACACCATCTGCATCAATATCTATGGGCCTTAGAATTATTTTGAGGTGCTTTTCTTTTAAAATGCGTTTGTTTACGATGGTAAATTTGTTATCAAACGCAGGAGCCGGAAAATGCTGCCCCCAAGGTACGGCAAAGCGTAATTGGTCAGCATGTTTTAACTGAAAATCATCGGCTTGTAATTCGCCGTCACTGTAATAAATTTCTTCGAAAGTTTCATCATCTGCCTGGCGTGCAACCACTTCGCAAATTGCCGCATTAAACTCATTAAGTTTGGACTCATCGAGCGTTAGACCAGCGGCCATAGCGTGACCACCAAATTTATCTAACAAGCCAGGATTACCGGAAGCGACCTGATCAAATGTATCCCGGATATGTATACTGGAAATAGAGCGAGCCGATCCTTTAATATCGGTATTATCAGGGTCGTGTTCATCGGCTGGTGCAAAAATTACCGTAGGCCGATGATATTTTTCTCTTATTCTAGCTGCCAGGATCCCAATCACTCCTTGATGCCATGACGTGTTATAAAGACAGATAACGGGCGGGATATTGCCTGTTAATTGATCCAGATTTAATTCTTCTAGAGCAGCTAAAGCTTCCGCTTTCATACCCTCTTCAATCGCACGCCGCTCAACATTTAAATCATCTAAAGCAGTGGCTATTTCCATAGCTTGATTAGCATCTTCCGTGAGCAAACATTCTATACCTAAAGACATATCATCGAGACGACCCGCAGCATTCAATCTTGGGCCACAGGCAAAGCCTAAATCTGCACTTACTGCACTTCGAATATTACGCTTTGCGATTCGAAAAAGTGCCTTAATTCCTTCACAGGAAACACCACCGCGCATGCGGCGCAAACCCTGTTCAACTAAAATTCTATTATTCTGATCTAATGGAACTACATCAGCAACAGTGCCTAAGGCAACCAAATCAAGTAGATTGATCAAATCAGGCTTTAAGTCACTATTTTTTATGAAGTAACCTTGCGCTGAAAGTGCTTTTTTAAGCGCTAACATTAGATAAAAAATCACACCCACACCAGCAAGATTTTTCGAGGGGAAGTCATCACCTTTTTGATTCGGATTGATAACGGCATCGGCATCAGGAACGTTTTTACCCGGCAAATGATGATCGCTGATGATCACTTTATTGCCTAGCTTTTTGGCTTCTGCAACACCTTCGATACTTGAGATACCGTTATCCACGGTGATAATAATATCTGGTGAGAAACGCTGTGCATCTTTGACAATTTCAGGGGTTAGCCCGTAGCCGTATTCAAAGCGGTTCGGTACCAAATAATCTACCTTGCCTTGATAACCCAGAATTTTAAACGCTTTTACAGCGACTGCTGTTGCAGTTGCGCCATCCGCATCAAAATCACCTACTATCAGGATATTCTGTTTCTCTTTAAAAGCCTCTAAAAGTATCCCAATAGCAGAATCAATACCTGAAAGCGAAGAAATTGGATGAAGATGTTTGAGTTCAACACTTAGCTCAGTTTCAGAATTAATGCCGCGTTTGGCTAGCACTCGCAATAAAAGATCAGCCTGTTGATCTGTACAGACTATATTTCCACTATGTTCGCGTTGCACTAATCTCATGTTAGCTGTGCCCTAGCATCATTTTTTGTTGATGAATTATCGTCGCGATATCAGAGAGTTGCCGCGGTTTATTCCAGAACTTCCAGACCGGCGTTTTAAGTGGACGAATAAGGCTGCCATCTGCGCCATCAATTTCCAAATCAATTTGATTTTTCTTCCATGCGTGCATTAGTGGCTTTATATATTCCTCATCAATTTGATTTAATGCAATCTGAAAAGCTTCTGGATTTTCCTCAATTACTGGCTGATGCAAGTGATCTAACAAAACATAGCTTGTTCCTGCTTTATGTTGTTGTAAAAGTAGATTTTCGCCATTTTTGGGTAGCTTCTGCCACTTACAAGCAGCAGCTTGAGCAAACATTTTACCTGTTATCTCGGTACTTATTTTATCGTTTTTAGTAAATATGGTTTTATAATCGGATTTTATTGTTTTGGCTTTACCCCCTCCCCAAAACCATAAGCTATTTAACGTTTCTAGACCTGCCATTTCTCTATTTATATTAACATCTGAACTGTGTAATAACATTTGAGCTTCGTTTTGAATTTGCTGCCAATTTCTTTGTTCACTATATGGAAGCAATCCTGCAATATTTTTCTTTAACGCGGCTTCTAATGGAGTTGTTTTAATACTCTCTTGTTCAGGGTAAGTTACATACCAATGCTGATTGTTACCATACACAAACTCTAAGCCATCCGGCTGGAAATGACGATTGAGCAACTCAAGTATTTCTTTGGCTTCATTCTCAGTAAGATTGGTGATTGAATTTGTCAGTGTCACATCATTCATGCCAGCTTCAAAATGTACCGGATCAGCACACAGCATTCCACCTGCATTATCACCTAAAGAATGACTCACATCTTTGATTTGATGGGTTAAAACTCTATAATGTGCTGCCGGGATTTCAGCGCTATCAAAACCTATTTTGCTGAAAAAACTAGCATGCAGACCATGAATCTTTTGTACATCTAAAAACTCTAACGATGTGAGGAGTGCCGACAGGTTGCTGCAAGTTACTTTTAACTTGAGTTCTTTTTTCCACAATCCCAATGGTTTATATAGACACGGAATAGAAAGGTGAATTACAGGTTTAATAGACATATTTCCCATGAATAATGGTCGGGGTGGCCAGATTCGAACTGACGACCACCACACCCCCAGTGTGGTGCGCTACCAGACTGCGCTACACCCCGATATAAACAACAAGTCGTGCATTAGCTTATTTTTTAAGAATATTTTTATCTTTAAGCCCTATTCAACAACGCTGCGAAGAATACAGGATGTATAGATAAAACAAAAGGAAAAGGGATACCTTAAACCAATATGTACTATAGATTTACTCACTACAAAACTATTAGGCTGGCTAATAGATTTAAAAAAATACGTATTTTATTATTTAATAATGCACTTTATCGTTATTTATCGACCATTAAAGTGGATATAAATCATGTTAACTTTAGAATTGTTTACCATACATCTACATATAATAAATATAAATTAGGTGATGAATATGATTTACTCAATAGATGTCGAAGACTGGAGCCAGTCTGTTCTGGATAATAATAATCCAGTATCTGACCGTGTCTTGAATAGTACATCTCGTGTCCTTGATTTGCTTGATCAATATCAGCAGCAAGGTACATTCTTCATTTTGGGAAATGTCGCTGAAAAACACCCTGCTCTTATTAAAAGAATTGCCGATGCTGGTCATGAAGTAGCTTCACATGGTTATCATCATCATTCAATCTTCAATCTCTCACCTAAACAAGTTAAACAAGATGTGAATAGATCTGTAAGTCTACTTGAAGATATTTCTGGCAAGAAAGTGATTGGCTTTCGTGCTCCTGACTTCTCCATCCGCGAATACCTTTTTGAGTGGTATTGTGAAGCGCTTGCAGAAAATGGTCTAAAGTATGATTCTTCATTATTCCCGATGAAGGTAATTAAATATGGTATTGAGAAAGAATACTCTTTAAAGATCTTTAATAAGTATCACCTCAATGAGCATTACTTAAGCTATATGAAAATAGGTAAAACAAAATTACCATTCTTTGGAGGCGGTTATTTCAGAATTACACCTTATTTCCTGACCAAGCATTTAAGTAAGAAACTGAATCAAGATCGTGCGGTGTTTTATATGCACCCTTATGAAATTGATACTGAAGAGCTTGCTGCAATAAAAGGTCAAGCAAAGGAGATTCCCTTAAAATGGAGACTATCTCAGTTTATCGGGAGAAACTCAGTAGAAAACAAATTACATAAGCTGTTCACAGATTTTGAATTTACCTCTTTTGAACAAGAATATTACAGCGATACTTCTTCTTCTATTCCTCAGAATACTAAAAGCAACCTGGATGAAGTAGAGCACGAACACTCGGAATTAAATCCAGAGAACAATGTAGCCAAGACGTCTTTTTCTTAAGTTTTTTTAGAAGAATAAAATCTTAGACATAAAAATACACCCAGCAGGGTGTTTTTTTATGTCTGTTAAATCAAATTTATTAACTACAACAAATAAGCTGTAACTTTGCTAGTTATTAGCATCAACCATTTTTTGGTACACAGCTTTATACTGATCTGCCATGGCTGTTAAAGAAAAATGTTCTTCGGTATGCTCTTTTGAATTAATCCCCATTTCTTCTCTCTTTTCTCTCGAATCGATCAACTCTTCAAGTTGATCCATTAAGGCTTCCTCATCTTTTCCTACATAACCCGTTTTGCCATGTTGAACAACTTCATCATTACCTGGAATCTTAGTTACTACGGCAGGTATTCCTGAAGCTTGCGCCTCCAGAAGTGCTAGTGAGAGACCTTCATACGCTGACGTTTGGAAATAGATATCCAAAGTAGGTATTAACTTTAACGCTTCACTTCTATCCAGCATTCCTGTTACTTTAACACCAGCTTTATTCAGCATTTCTAAATCATCGTCTTCACCACCGCCAATCCAGACAAATTCAACATCATCTCTTTTCTTATTTACCTTGGCAGCAATATCTGCAAAAACCCACGGAGCTTTCTGTAAAGAAATTCGGCCCACTACCCCAACCTTTACCTTCTCATTTTTCACAGAATAATCTTTTGGGGTCAATTGGTCAGTATCGATTCCATTACTAATTCTAATTAAGCGTTTGCCGCTGCCATTTGTAATATCTTTACGGATGATTTCGTACTCTTCTTTGCCACAAGCTACAATCGTTCCGCCTAACCAGTAACCAATATGCTCAAAGTATTTATAAAGTCTTCGTTTAATAGGTTCTTGTATTAATGGATAGTGAATCGCATGAGATGTATAAAGCAGTTGATTATTCTTTCTCAACAGGAATCCAGCTGCTCTAGCCAAAAACCCACCTTTAGAAGAATGGGTGTGGATAATATCCGGATTAATACGTTTAATATTTTTTATTAAGCCAATCAGAGCTTTTATATCCATTACCGGATCAATTGAGCGGCTCATTTGCACATGAATCAAATTAACCCGCGGATCAAACATTTCTCTCCAATTCGGTGGTGTATTCTTACGTATAGAGTGTAAAACAGATACTTTATATCCGTCCTCTACCAAACGGTTTGACATATCAACTACCCAGATAAAAACACCATGTTCCATAGGCTCTATTACATGTGTGATGTGCATAATTGTCTCTTTTATATTATTTTTAGTTATTGTCTAATTGTAATGTGTAACTGTTAATTTTTTCTGTAACTTAATCGACTTCAAGAAATTTTATTTGGATATATTTAGCCACATTAAAGAAGGTAAAACGATATTTATGTGGAGACCACCTTATCCGATACATTGGTTCAGTTTTCGCAGCATACTGTTCTTTTTTATAGGAATCATTTTCATCAGAAAACATAAAATCAAATATTTGTTGATTCTTGATTGTTTCACCGATTTCATTACACACCAAGATAAATAGTGGTGAATAGCGATTAGCATTTTCAGCATAAAACCCGCTCTGATAATAATGAATTGTATTCTTATCAGTAAAACAGTAATACGTTGCTAATGGTTTCTCGTCTAAATACAGTGTTTTTATAAAAGCTTTTTTCTTTGGAACCAGGCGACGCAGAGCTTTTAAATGGAACTCACTAAAACATTTGGAATCAAATATGTTTATATTGGTTCGATCTTTCCATCGAGAACCATGCATATCAGATAGCAATCCGAATGCTTTATCTATTGATTCTATGCTATCCGTCGTTTTAGTCGTAACCACACCATCTCTTGCCATGATACGACTTTTTTTGGTAAACATCTTGCTCCAGCGTTTACCCATTCTAGATTGGTATTGCTCGAAATCTGACATCCCAGAAACTATACATCTAACTCCATAATCTACTTCATCTTTTAGGATTTTACTGTTGGATAAAGAAAAACATTTAGCGATTAACGAGTCTTTTAAGAGAAATTCAAAATCTGCAAAACTCCAGTTGTTAGAGGAAATCTCAAGGTATTCAGAAACTTGTTTTACCATTTCCTTCTCATAACCAGCAGCAACTATAAAGTCGTTAAACTGGGTAATAATCCTGTCTTTTTTTTCTTCACCAGATCCCAGAAAACACAATGTTTTACCCTGTATCCAATACTTAGGAAATGAAGATACAATATGAAAAGGAGCAATCCCAACTAGCTTATTTTTATCATACAGACAGATAATGAATAACTCTGTTTTGAGTTTTGCTTTAAATACTTCCCACCATGTGTACATCCAGTCCCAACTAGAAAAAATAGTAGCCTTAGCGCATTCTTCATACAAACCACCCCAGTCTTGTTGGAGCTCAGAAAAGCCAGCACTGGTATCAATTACACTTATTTGAAAACTCATAGGCACCCCCCTACTTTAAAGGGGTTTCCTATAGAAATCTGAGTATTAAATTGTTGATCCACTTGTATTATTTTAGATTTTTAACGTTTAAAGTGCCAACACATAGTTAGTATTAAGCCATGTGGAAAATGTATATGTGATAATTGTACAATTATTAACCATTTTTAGAAGTAGTTTCATGACAAAAGGAAGCACCAGACAGGATGAACAACTTTTTCATATCAATACTAAATCCACAAGGTGCTATTACTTTGATATCTTTAGATTCAAGTTGTCTAATGACACTACTTAAGCCGATTTCTCTACGCTCATTTCCCTGAATTTGTCTTGTCCAAGGCAGTGATAAAGAAACCATTTCTGGATGAATTCTCTTCAACAAATTTACAGACTCTCCAGACACAACAAAACCTTCCAGTGCTATTTGGCAATTATAAGCACGCACCTTGTTGGCGAATGCTATTGTTGACTTAGCTTGTCTCTCATTTACTTGTGATGGAACTAAAAAAGTAATATGAGAAGACTTGATACCTACTCTTCGCAACCCAGGTATTAACCATTTCAAAAATGTTTTATCAGCTACTGAAACCCCATTGAGCCTAACAATTAAGTTAGGTTCAACTTTTCTTTTCTTGAGTAGAATTTGGAAAAGACGTGTGAGCTTCACTTTATCCCAGAAGATCGAACACACTTCTTGTGAATGCACCCCGGAAAGATCTTGTAAAATATCATCTATCCCTTTTTTCTGTGCAACCGGGACTTTTAAAGACAATAGATAGTGCGTATCGAATTTATCATACTTTAATTCATTTTTCTTCAGTCGCTTAAGGCTGTTGGTGGAAATCACAGCCTCATTACGACGGATAATTCCTTTTAATAAACTCGCAGATGTATATCTCTTTTTATGTTTTATATTCATATTTTCAGAATTTCCTTCTTTATTATCCTTTAAAAGGACCTCAAAAGGGCTTGGAGGTGCTTTTTTTTCTTCTTTGTTTTTAATTGATGCTTCACTTGTTACATGTAAACCTTCTAAATCAGTCTGACTAGATTCTTGAGCATCACTGATCGAGCGGACCCAAAACTGAAAACATTTTCTGCTTTTATAAACAGTAGGGATCAAATAGGTATTCGCTCTGAAGGACTCTCCATTCTTTTTTTTCATTGTTATAACTAATGAATGATTCAGGTCTGCTTTTTTTAACTGTTTGTTTTGGAATCCGTCAAATAAGTGCTGTTCATCCTCCAAAATAAAATCTCTGAGCGGGGCTGATCTTAAAGTCTGAATAGAGTCATAATGAAACAAATTTAGATATGCCCTATTTGCATAAAGATGTAAGTCTCTAGTGATAAATGCAACGGCTTCTCTACTTGAATCAACTAACCATTGGCAACGCTTTTCAGAGATCCCAAGTAACATTTTACATTTTCTAAAATCAGATTTTATAAAGGCAGTTTGAATCAAGAATTGAAGCTGTAATAAGGTCTCTTTCTTGCTTTTATCAAAGTACAGCTTTGATATTTGGGTATTGTTGTATGGGGTTTTTAAGGATAGTGATTGGGTTTTTCTTGTCAAAATAACAATAATGCTATCTGAGGCATACTGCCAAACCAAGTCCGACAATCCCTCTAAAGAAAAAGACACTTCATCAGATATGAAAACAAGACTCGCTCCTCTCAATCTTTTCAGAGAATTTATAATAGCTTTCTTAGTGCTTTCGATTTGTTTAAATCTGAAATGAGCTTCCTGCCCCCTAAGAACACCAACCAACTCAGTATAAACTTGTTTATTCCGGCCAATCAGCACGCATTGTAAATCACCTTTTATCATAAGATGAACAATACTTCAGCCTTAGTTTATATACAGTTATAACCGACTATAGTTTAAAGATTGAGGATAGATGGGACACCTATGTATTTAAGAATGGTGCTTGATATTTGATATGTTACTTATGATTGATAGCTTTTCTTGATGGGTATCACTTTGCTCCTGTCTGTATCTTTTTCTACCAGATATTTAACTAAAGCCTTTTCCCAGGGTGTATAACCTCTGACTATTTTACTCAATGATTCTTTAATCTCATCGAGGTTATCGTCAGATATTACATTATGCAGGTTTTTAAGGAGTACACCTAACTGTGATCTTCCAATATATTCCTCGTTAGCTTGCATGATACGGCTATGTTTTGTTCCACTAACGTTATCCCCAATCAATAGTTCTTCATATAATTTCTCACCAGGACGTAATCCAGAATATTTGACCTCAATATCACCTTCAGAATTATATTGATCTTTAACTTGTAATCCTGCTAATTTAATCATTTTAGTGGCAAGATCAGTAATTTTTACAGATTCACCCATATCCAGGACAAACACATCACCACCTTTAGCCATTGCGCCCGCTTGAATAACAAGCTGAACAGCTTCTGGAATTGACATAAAGTATCGAGTAATTTCTTTATGTGTCACAGTGATTGGACCACCATCAGATATTTGTTGTCTAAATTTAGGCACAACTGAACCTGATGAACCCAGCACATTACCAAATCGCACCATAGAGAAGGTTGTTTCGCAGTTTTTACTATTCGCTAAAGATTGTAATACCATCTCTGCTATACGCTTGGTACAGCCCATAATATTCGTTGGCCTTACTGCTTTATCGGTAGATATTAAAATAAAAGTTTCTACTTTCGAAGCTAAGGACTTCTCAGCCAAAGCCTTTGTACCAAACACATTGTTTTTAATACCTGCAATCGGGTTTTCTTCAACCAAAGGTACATGTTTATAGGCCGCTGCATGATAAACTGTTTGGATTAAATTTCTTGAAAACAACTTATCAAGTAGTGTTAAATCCCCACTTGAACCTAAGACTCTTTCAATTTCCACATCAAAATGTAACGTGGATAAAAGTTCACTAAGCTCTTGCTCTATTTTATAAAGCGCGAATTCGCTTAATTCGAGTAAAATTATCTTTTCAGGCTTCAAATTAATAGCCTGTCGGCATAATTCAGAACCTATAGAGCCCCCCGCACCTGAGATCAAAACCACTTTATCTCGAATATTTGCCGGTAACAATTTTCTATCTGGGCTTACTGGTTCTCGACCCAGTAAATCATCAATATCGATATCCTTTATATCGGATACTCGTAAATTACCACTAGCAAAATCTTCGATTGCAGGGATTATTCTTACCTTTACAGGAAACGGCTCTAGCCTTTCAATAATAAATTGTCTCTCTGCTCGATCTATCGAGGGCATGGCAATAATGACTTCAGTGTTTTCTTTGGCATTCATCAATGTAGCAGCAGTTTTATCATAACTCTGCACATCAAAACCAAGCATATTCCAGCCTCTAAGTGAGTAATTATCATCAATAAACCCTTCCACGACATAAGCAGGATCTCCATCTAACAATGCCGCTAATTTAGTACCTGTTTTCCCAGCACCGTAAATATAAACGCGCTTACTCGATGTTTTATTATCGTTATTATTTCCATATAACCATTGTTGAATCTGTAAACGGCTACCCGCGATAAAAGTAAACGTACTCAACCAGTAAATAATAACACCTGACTTTGTTAAATCAGCGAGGCCAGTTACTTTTACCGCCACAGCCCAAATAATCGTTGTTATTAATGTGGATAACAAGATCGCAGAGATAGTTTGATTACGAAAATAACGTAATACAGCTCGATACAATCCAAAATTTATAAATACAGGAAATGAAATAGCCAGTGCTAATAGAAAAATTGACCACTCACTGCCTTGTGGCATCATGAGTTGATTCTTGCCAAGGGATAATGAGGCCCACAGAAGTATGGGTAAAAACAAAGCATCGAGCAAAAGTATAAACAAGCGCTTTTGCATCCGTGTTCGTTTTAGAAAAAATTGTTTAACTGCGTTCAACATTTTGTATTTCAGAAAACCCTCTATAAGTGGGGGGGTGTCTTATAATTATTAGTATTTGATCCAAAAAACATCTTTGAAAGTACTTAGAAAAAATTTTTAGAATATGGCAATAACCGTTTTAATGATTAGACTAAAATCTAACCAAAGCGATCTTTCTTTTACATACTCTACATAATATTTCTGTTTTATTGGCAATACTTTATTCTTATAGTCACTTAGCGGATCTTCCGATCCACTTAGTAAGTCATTTTCGTTTACAAATTCAATAGATGCCTTATCTGTCATACCAGGTGGTACAGATAATACGATATTCCGGGTTTCTTCAGGGTAAAATGCAACAAACTCTGGAACTTCAGGCCTAGGCCCTACCAGGCTCATTTCACCTTTAAGTACGTTAATTAATTGCGGAAGTTCATCAAGCTTGTACTTACGTAACACTCTACCGATAGGCGTAATTCGAGGGTCATCTCCAGTGGTTACTTTGTTCCCAAGTTTTTCAGCATCCAAAACCATGGTTCGAAACTTTAGCACCTCAAAGTGCTTACCATGTTTGCCCACTCTGACTTGTTTGAAAAGAACATTACCACCATCCTTGAGCTTAATAATTAGAGCTATGATCAAAAGGGATGGTGATAACACGATCAAACCGGGTATCACAAAAAATAAATCAAAGAGGCGTTTACTAAGCATGCTGCCAGATCCTTTATTTTGCCACTTTGGCACAAACATTTACCACAGCATCAATCACACTTTGCACATCTTCATTACTCATTTTTGGATAAATAGGTAAACTCACAGCTCTGTTAAATACATCTAACGCAACAGGGTAGTCTTCAGGTTTATAGTTGTAACGAACACGCCAGTAAGGTTGTAGATGCAATGGTATAAAATGCACGCTGGTGCCAATATTTTCCTCCACCATTAGCTCAATAAAGCGATCTCGATCGACTGTCATTGAATCTAAGTCAAGCTGAAGAACATACAGATGCCAGGCATGAGTATCTTCAGGTTGCGATAAAAATGGAGTATGTAGAGGCAATGATGCAAACGCTTGATTGTATTGAGTTGCCATCCACTCACGACGTTGCTGAAATTCATCAGCTCTCTTTAACTGATGGATTCCTAAAGCAGCCGCAATATCAGTCATATTGTACTTATAACCTGGTTCTACAACTTCGTAAAACCAGGAAGGCTTATCAGAAGTATAACGATCGAAAACATCGCGATTAATGCCATGTAAACGCATGGTTTTCATACGGGATAAGTATGCTTCGTTTTCGGTGGTGATCATCCCACCTTCACCAGTGGCAATCGTTTTAGTGACATAAAAACTATAAACAGTAATATCAGATAATGACCCAATGATCTTACCTTTATAGGTAGTAGGAAGGGCATGCGCAGCATCTTCTACCACCTTAACTTCAAACTCTTTAGCTAAAGTCGAAATAGCATCCATATCACAGGCCTGCCCTGCGAAATGTACGGGCATTATTGCTTTGACATTATCGTGACTTTCTAAAGCTTTTCGTAAAAGCTCTGGATTCATATTAAATGTTTTTGGGTCTATATCCACCAGAACTGGGTCAGCCCCTAGGTAACGAATCACTTCTGCCGTTGCGGTGAATGTATAGGTAGTTGTAATCACCACATCGCCAGGGCCTACGCCTACTGCTTCTAAAGCAAGATGAAGACCAGATGTGGCAGAATTTACTGCTAAAGCATGTTTAGCTTCTACGAATTCAGCAAAATCTTTTTCAAAATTAGCTGTTTTCGGGCCAGTTGTTAACCAGCCCGAACGTAAAGTATCGACTACTTCGTTTATTTCTTCTTCACCTATTAAAGGTAAGGCAAATGGTAAAAAATCACTCAAAATACTTCTTCCTTGATATCCTATCTTAGCTAAACCTTAGCTATCTCTCGTCTTAATAGAAAAACTATTATAAAAATTCCCAAACATCGTCGAATGATTCTAAGGAACCGTCTTCTGTCTCAGCCTTTTCTAACGATTCATAGTTACAATAAGCAAAATTGCCTATGGTATCATCGACCGCAGAGATTCTAACATTTTGCTGTCGTGATCCTAATGTAATAATGAGCTCATCATCTGCTTGAAAAATAAAGCCTGGAAAAATCAGATTTGCTTCGCTACGTGCTCCATCAATTGTTGGAAGAAGTACTCCCTCCAAAGGAAGTTTCTGTGAGATTTCACGATTTGAAATTGCATCGACTTGAACAACCATTCCATGTAAGGAAAGTATTTCAAGCCCCATGCGAAGACCTATATCTTTATATGCATCCATCCAGCGCGTTACAGTGATTTGCCACAAACCTGCTGGGTCATTCGGGTCTTTAATCGCAACAAGTTCACCCACTCTTGCAGTACTTGCCTCGTTTTTAACTTGCTTCAATCCATAACCGCCAGAACTACTATTTTCAATCTTCCAGCTATGAATCTGTACTTCACGCTCATCAGCTAAAGCCTCAACATCTATGTCTGACCAGGGACTTGAGATAGTGTCTTCGGCAGCTAAAGCCTCATATATATTATCGTCTTCTACTTTTTCATTAATTTGATCCGCAAAAGATTCGGGTTCATTATCGCGGATTATGGTAATAACATCTTGCATGCGTATCGCTAAAGAGGCTTTCTCATCACGAGGGAAACGTTTATAACGACGATTACGGATAGTGGTTAATACATACACAAGTCGTTTTGCCAAGCTGTGATTTAACATGGGTAATTTGTCGTGAGTACCCAGGTCACTATCTTCACTCATACTAACAAACTGATCGATTAGCTTGATTATTCTGGATAAGTCAAAAATTCTACTGGTTGGTGAATTAAGCAAATCACTTACTGGCATTAGGTTTGCCGGCTCATCACTATTCATTAATGCGATATGAGCAAACTTACTCTTGACTTTTTCTGGATTAGAAATAATTGACACATCGTTGAGGGTCTTGACAAAAAATTCTCTTACTTTTAACACTTCGCCATGACGCAAAGTATTAGGAGCAGCCAATGCAACAATATTGATTAATTTGTACTGCTCTTCAATACTGTAATTTTCACCATTCACATCATCTCGATGAGGGATTTCTTTAGCTTCAATCTTGTTTTCACAGGCGAGCAAATATAAATGGTGAATATCGTGCCAGATAGACTTTTGATTTTTAGCATATACCGAGTAATCATTGATGATCACTGCGCTCATGTACTGAATCGCTCTACCAATAGAAACAAGGAGTTGCTTTTTAGAAACCGAATTGTTAGTCAACATATCAAGTGCTGCTAATTGATAAGAACCCGCTAATTCCATTAACAGGGATCTTTTAAGGTCGAAAACTTTTTGACTTCGCTCTGGCAAAGGGAATGAACGGCTCTGAAAATGCCTATCCAGATTATCAAGTGCCATTTTTACATAGGGCAACAAAATTTCTGTTACATCAATCCTGATTTGCGGAGTAACCGGTTCCTGATTTAGCTTTGTAACAGCAACGAACAAACGACGTGTAGTCTCGCCCATGTCCATCATAGGCAACTCACCAACCCAGGAACGAGCCTTTGATACAGAACGAATATCGATGGTATCAATCAACTTGGGTTCAGCTTGAGCAGTTTTAGGTTTTTTAGTAGTTTCGTTACTATTATTTTTTTTCTTGAACAAAGAGATACTCATGAGACGACCTTAATTATTGTTAGTTTTATTTTTTGAAATGGTATTTATAGCAAATCTTATTTTAATTATTCTTAGTAATACTAACATTATTTTGAATGTTTTTCGATAGCTAGCGTAGACCGTTTGCCGGAAATTTCTTCAACCATTGAGTCATAATGAATGGCTGACATCTTATAATTGCTGTCAATCCTTTTTTTTATGAAATTAAAACCTATCTAAGTGAAAAAAATCAAGCAAAGCTTCAGGCTCTCTAAACGCATTTTTCAACAGCGATTACCAATCGGGTTCAACACCTGGCATGAAATTATCAGTTAATGGGTACTTGGAGCATTGATAGTTTTTAGTGATGTAATTTTTCAAGGTGTAAACTATAGCTCTAACAAGTTAGATATTCCCAAAGACTATAGGTTAATTTCACGTTATTATGAGCGGTTTATTATTTTTCCAATTTGTAAGGAGTGCCATCGATGGCAAGTGTTAGCACAAGTGATTTTAAAAGTGGTCTGAAGTTCATCTTAGACGGGGACCCCTATACCATCGTTGAGAATGAGTTTGTAAAACCAGGCAAAGGCCAGGCATTTAGCCGAGTAAAAATTCGCAACCTTAAAACTGGAAGAGTAGTTGATAAAACCTTCAAATCTGGCGAAAAAGTAGAAGCTGCCGATGTGATGGAAGTGGATATGGAATACCTCTACGAAGATGGCGAATTCTGGCACTTTATGGAACCAACCAGTTTCGAACAACACGCTGCAGAAGAAGCAGCAGTTGTTGATGTTAAGCACTGGCTAAAACCACAGGAAAAATACATCGTTACACTGTGGAACGGTTCACCACTAAGCGCAACTCCACCAAATTTCATCGAATTACAAATTACAGAATGTGATCCTGGTGTGGCAGGCAACACCGCACAAGGTGCGACTAAACCTGCAACGGTAGAAACGGGTGCGCAGATAAAAGTCCCTTTATTTGTAGATGAAGGTGAAATGGTTAAAATTGATACTAGAACTGGCGAATACTTATCTAGAGCTAAAGATAGTTAATTTAAAGTCACCCCCCTACTTTTATGTAGTTTTTTAAATAAGTAGCTCATTTATGCAAAGCTGAGTACTAGCTCGCCGATAGGTGATATTAGAACTTAGCGTGTATTTAGGCACTTTTTTGTAATTGATTAGGGTGACAAAGAATTAGGAAGCTAAACCTTGAACTGGTCACCTAATACCACACAACAAATCAGGCAAACTCGTGCCCAAATGTTACATGACATTCGAGCGTTTTTTTTGCAGCAACACGTTCTAGAAGTAGAAACACCCGCTTTATCCCAATCTGGAAATACTGATCCTTTTATAGAATCCATAAAATGCTCACCAGGTGAAGCAGAATTACGTTACCTTCATACATCCCCAGAATACCCGATGAAACGCCTTCTAGCCGCTGGAAGTGGTGACATCTACCAAATATCCAAAGTATGGAGGTCAGGAGAATCAGGTAAAAATCATAACCCTGAATTTACTTTATTAGAATGGTATAGGGTTGGTTTTAGCTACCGGCAGCTGATGCAGGAAGTCGAAGAACTACTTATTAATTTACTGCCAACACTAAGTAATAAACCTCGTTTGGTAACTTATGAGGAATTATTTCTTGAAAAATTCAATATTAATCCCCATATCGCTACCAATAAGCAATTAACTGATTGTGTTAAAACCAATATCATTAATCTGGACACTGATGATATGGATAACCAGTCATTACTCGATGTTTTGTTAAGTTTTTGTATCGAGCCTGAATTTGATAACAGTTGCTTAACCTTTGTTTATGATTACCCAGTTTTGCAATCTGCATTAGCTCAGATCAGAAAAACTGAAAATTACCCGGTAGCTGAACGTTTTGAAGTGTATTTAGGGCAATCAGAACTGGGAAATGGCTATCAAGAAGAAATCGATAGCCAACGAAATAAGCAAATATTAAATGATGAAAACCAGGTGCGTAAAAGATTAGGTTTAGAGACTGTAAACAAAGATTATCTTTTTTTAGAAGCAGCTGAAAATGGTATACCTGCTTCTGCGGGTGTAGCAATCGGCCTAGATCGGGTTTTGATGTGTATCACGGGCGAAAAATCCATACAGAAAGTTATTAACTTTCCATGGGATAAGGCATAATAGCCGGCTATTTCATGTTCTATTCAGTGTTTTGTTTGAAGAACACTGAATAGAACACATGTTTCTCATTGAAGAGAAACACATAAATTTAAGAATTTTATTTTTGGAGATTACAATGGATTTTTTCATTTCAAACGCAATGGCGGCTGGTGAAGCGCCAGCAGGTGGTGCTTTACAACTTGTATTTATGGTTGCCTTGTTTTTCGGCATCATGTATTTCATGATCATTCGTCCACAAGCCAAGAAGGCAAAAGAACACACTGCATTATTAGATGCATTGAGCAAAGGTGATGAAGTTGTCACCAGCGGTGGAATTATTGGAAAAATTTCTAAGTTAGGTGACAGTTTTGTTGAGCTTAAGGTATCCGAAACAGGATCTATCACTGTGCAACGCCATGCAATCTCTGCGGTGCTTCCAAAAGGCACATTGAAGGGCGCTTAAAACAAATATTTAACGCTTAACTACCCCATGTCTTAATTCAAAGCATGGGGTTATTTACTTATACAACGTTACTTACACACCGGGTTAATAATAATGAACCGCTATCCAATGTGGAAATACATCATAATAATTGTCGTAATGCTAGCAGGCCTTATTCTCGCATTACCAAATATATATCCTTCTCAACCTGCTGTTCAGGTTACTTCTAGCTCACCAGACTTCCCTCTTGATGCTTCTGTGTTACAAAAAATTAAGGATACGCTAACTGAAAAAGGTTTGGCTGTTGTTGATACTCAATCGATAGATAGCAGCAAGGCATTGATTCGTTTTGATACGCCAGATACACAACTTGCAGCTGCTGATGCTATTAAAACCAGCCTTGGAAACAAATTTAATACGGCATTAAATCTAGCGCCTGCCACACCCAGTTGGTTACGTAGACTTAAACCAATGAATCTAGGTCTGGATTTACGTGGTGGTGTGCACTTCCTGATGGAAGTCGACATGAAGTCAGCCATTGATAAGTCATTAACGCGTCACAGTGAAGAATTCAGAACATTTTTACGTGAAAAAAAGATCAGTTATCTTGGCGTGAAACGCGTTGCTGATGATTTAATCATCCAATTTAAAACAACTGAATTTAGAGACCAGGCCAGATCGGAAATCAAAAACCAGTATCGGAACGAAATCGATTTTGCTGATGAAGAAACTGCCAAAGGCGCAGCATTAAAAGCAACACTTACTCAAAACAATATCAATAACACCAAACGTTTTGCACTCCAGCAGAATATCACAACCTTACGTAAGCGTGTAAATGAGCTAGGTGTCAGTGAACCAATCATCCAACAGCAGGGGTTGGAGAGAATCGTTGTGCAATTACCGGGGGTTCAAGATCCCTCTGTAGCGAAAGAAATTCTTGGTACAACGGCAACACTTGAATTTCGTTTAGTGGATGAAGGCAATGACCCCTATTCTGCACAGTCCAGTGGCCGTATTCCTGTTGGTGATAAATTATTCGTTGAAAGAAATGGCAACCCTATTTTGTTGAAAAGCAGAGTAATGCTTACTGGTGATTACATTACCGATGCTTCTTCCGGTTTCGATCAACGCGATCAACGCCCTTCTGTAACGATTGTATTAGACGGAAAAGGCGCAAAGCTATTCGCCAAAGCAACTGGTGCAAATGTTCAGAAGCTTATGGGTGTAGTCTTCATCGAACACAAAACTGTCGTTACTAAACAGGAAGATGGCAGCTTTAAAAAGGATACAAAAGTTTCAAAGGAAGTTATCAATGTTGCCCGTATTCAAGAACAACTAAGCAAACGCTTCCAGATTACCGGGCTTGATACACCACAAGAAGCTTATAACCTTGCGTTATTACTTCGTGCTGGCGCACTGGCAGCTCCTGTTTATATTGTGGAAGAGCGTACGATTGGACCAAGCCTGGGAGCTGATAATATTTCAGCTGGTTTAAAATCAGTTGTCATTGGTTTTGTCCTGGTTTTGATCTTCATGGCTTTCTACTACCGGGTATTTGGCCTGGTAGCTAACCTAGCATTAACGCTCAATCTAGTATTAATTGTTGCTGTACTCTCCATGCTACAAGCGACATTAACACTACCAGGTATTGCTGGTATTGTATTAACTGTTGGTATGGCGGTGGATGCGAATGTGCTAATTTACGAACGGATAAAAGAAGAACTTAAAAATGGTGTGACGCCTCAAGCAGCGATTCAGGCTGGTTACGATAAAGCATTTTCAACCATTGCCGATGCAAATATCACAACCCTGATTGCAGCGATCGTTCTTTACGGAATGGGAACAGGACCTATAAAAGGCTTCGCGATCACTCTGGCTATCGGTATTGTTTCATCAATGTTCACCGCGATTATGGGTACACGTGCAGTGATTAATTATATCTACGGCGGTAAAAAACGCCTTAAGAAACTGCATATTTAGGAACTATTAATAATGAATACTAAAACACGAAAAATGATTAACTTCACGGGTATGCGTAAGCCTGCCATGATTTTATCACTAATACTAATGGTCGCCTCAATTGGCTCATTAATCGTCAATGGCTTAAATCTGGGGGTTGATTTTACAGGTGGTACGGTTATTGAAGTAGGTTACAAAGAATCGGCTGATGTTGATAAAATTCGTGAGTCATTAATAGCTGCTAACTTCGACGCATCAGTACAACACTTCGGAACAGCGAAAGATGTACTAATTCGTATTGCTCCACATGAAGGTGAAGAAAGAGCAAAAGTCGGCGATGCTGTTTTTTCAATTTTAAAAAGCTCTAATGCTGATATAGAGCTACGCCGTGTGGAGTTTGTCGGACCACAGATTGGTGACGAACTGCGTGATGATGGTGGAACTGCAATGCTTCTAGCTTTAGCGGGTATCTTGATATACGTCACCTTACGTTTTGAATTCCGCTTTTCGGTTGGAGCAATCATAGCGCTGATACATGACGTGGTAATCACGGTAGGTGTTTTTTCAATTACACGTATGGAATTTGACTTAACCATACTCGCCGCGATACTGGCGATTATTGGTTACTCGCTAAACGATACCATTGTTGTATTCGACCGTGTACGTGAAAACTTTCTTAAACTTCGAAAAGCCACAGCTGAAGAGTCAATCAATACGTCTATTAACCAAACGCTTTCTCGTACCATAGTGACGTCTTTAACAACAATACTTGTGCTATCTTCATTATTTTACTTTGGAGGTGAAATAATTCATGGCTTCTCACTCGCAATGCTTATTGGTGTGATTGTTGGTACTTACTCATCAATATTTGTCGCAAGTAGCTCCTTATTAATGATGGGTATTACCCGTGAGGCCTTATTACCACCGGAAAAAGAAGGTGATGATCAGGAAGAATTGCCAGATATGCCATAAGGCTTGGGGTTCCGATTCATGTTAGCAAACAAAAAGGCAGGTTCTATTCCTGCCTTTTTTGTGTCGTTTAAATACAAAATGATAAAAAATAAGGTCACCCCCCTACTTTTAGGGTGCTTTTCTGCTTAGCCTGAATTTCTCTCCCTCGACAAAAAACCATTTGATGAGCTATAAATACACTTATGTATGCTGCCTTGCCCTACAAATTCAAAATAGCGTTGCTCACGCTTATCCCTCTGATTATTGCAATATCTGGTATAGCTGCTGCGACAGTTCACCAAACAAAATTACTAGCCAGAACTCAAGCTGAAACTTTTGAACAAGAGTTATTAGATACAAAAAAGAGCGAACTTAAAAACTATATGGAACTCGCCTACACAGCGATTATCAACGTTTACGATAATCCCAATGTTGCAAAAACACACGCACAAAAAGAAGTCTATGACATTCTAAAAAATATGGAGTTTGGTGAAGATGGCTATTTTTTCGTTTATGACTACAACGGAGTCAATATCGCTCATTCTCGAAAGCCTGAATTAGAAGGTACAAATCTATTCGATTTCAAAGATGAAAATGGCAAACTTTTAATTCAGGAACTGATTGCAAAAGCAAAGCAAGGTGGTGGTTACACACGTTATCTGTGGGATAAGCCTTCAGGTGGAAAATCGGTCAAAAAACTGGGTTATTCGATCGGCCTGGATAAATGGCAATGGATGGTTGGTACTGGTCTCTACATTGATGATATCGAAAAGGGCGTTGCTGTAATAAAAGATAAAGCACAAAACAGCAGTTCCAAAACCCTCTTACTTACTTCCATAATAGCGATTGTCGCGACTTTACTTACCTCTTTGATAGGATTTTTAATCAATCTTTCTGAAGGCAAACTAGCTACACGGAAGATGCGGAATTTAACCAATAAAACAGTGAACTTCCAAGAAGATGAGAGAAAACGTGTATCACGAGAATTACACGATGGTATTAATCAACTACTGGTATCTGTCAGATACAAACTAGATAGCGCTAAAAGCAAATTACTCAAACAAAACAGTGAAACTGCAGGTACTGCAGCTATTATCGATGAAGCCGATGAAATACTAAATTCCGGGATTCAAGAAGTGCGACGAATTTCACGCGATCTTCGACCCAGCCTTTTAGATGATTTAGGTCTGAATGCTGCAGTAAAGAGTTTAATTTCAGATTTTGTAGAACGCACCAATATCGTTGTTGAATTTAACAACAACACAACAGAAGAAAGATTGCCGCAGGAAATAGAAACGGCTTTTTATAGAATTATTCAAGAAGCCCTAACAAATATAGAGAAACATGCCCTCTCAGCTAAACATGTTATTCTCAATATCGACAAGAAAAGAAGTTCGATCAACTTGAGCATCAGTAATGATGGCATCGGTTTTAACAAACAGACCCTTGAACAAACAAACCCAGAGAGAGGACTTGGAATACGTAATATGGTTGATCGTACCGAGCTACTTGAAGGTTTTTTAACAGTAAATTCATCGATCGATAAGGGCACTACAGTAATCGTACATATTCCAATATGACCTCAGTAGTTCACACTAGAGCAGTTAATACTATGGCAGTTAGTACAACAGATATTCAAGAATTAAAGACCAAACCCATTAAAGTTGTACTCGCCGATGACCACCCCCTGGTGCAGGATGGCATAAGAACTCGTTTTGAAGAGATAGAAGATATGAGAGTCATTGGTGTCGCAGCAACTGGTCAGGAACTCTTGGAAAAGGTCTCTGAATTAAAGCCTGATGTCGTTATTACAGATATCAGTATGCCCAATATAAATGGCCTGGAAGCCACTCGTTTATTATCGAAAGATCACCCCGAAATCAGAATATTAATTCTAACCATGCATGATAATAAAGAGTATATGCAAAATGCCATCGACTCTGGTGCCAAGGGTTACATTCTAAAAGATCAACCCGCTAGTGACATGATCGATGCAGTAAGAAAAATCCATCAAGGCCAGACATATTTCTGTTCAAGCGCTGCAGATGTTTTGGATAATAAAGATAATAATAAACTCACCAAACGCGAACAAGCGATTTTGATAGAACTCTTAAACGGCCTTAATAATAAACATATTGCCGAGAAACTCTCAATTAGTTTGCGAACTGTCGAATGCCATCGTGGCAATATCTACCGAAAATTAGATACACACTCAATGGCGGGGCTAATTCGTTATGCCAAAAAATACGGTTATATTAATTACCATAATTAATTTGATCACCCCCCTACTTTTTGAATGAAAACTCGTTTTTGTTGTTAAAAAAACGATATTTTGAATTTATGCATAGCTCGTGTTTTTTATTAATTTACAATGAAAACCACGCCCTGTGGGCTGTCGTCGCTACGCTCCAACATTGTCTCGGCTTTGTCTCGGCTTTGCCTCGGCTAGGCACTTTTTAAGCTTTTCTATTCGGTATTTCATAGCCCAGATTATAATAATCTTATATTAAATAGTGTTTTACGTAATTTTACCGATGCACACTTTGATTTCTTGAGCTAACCTTATCTAAGTGATTAATCACACTAAGTAGGCTTGCCTGAAAATAACGAAAAATGAATATTATTCGGTCAGCTGTTATTTAAAAAAAGATCTAACCCACAAAAGAGGAAATTTTAATGGATAGACGTAAAGTACTTAAAGGTGCAGTGGTAGGAGCAGCAACTGCTGCAGCTGCAACGGTCGCAGCACCTGTGATGGCCGCCAGCCACAGCAAAAAAATGAAAATCAATATGGTTTCAACCTGGCCTCGTGACTTCCCTGGCTTAGGCACAGGCGCGCAACGTTTTGCTAAACGTGTAGGTGAAATCAGTGGTGGTCGTATGGAAATTAAATACTACGCTTCTGGTGAACGTGTAAAAGCTTTTGACTCTTTTGATGAAGTGGCATCTGGCAACTCGCAAATTTATCACGGTGCTGAGTACTACTGGAAAGGTAAGCACCCAGGTTATGCATATTTCACGTCGGTACCATTCGGCTTAACCGTTACAGAAATGAATGCCTGGATTCGCTTTGGTGGCGGACAAGAGTTATGGGACAAACTAGCTGGTGGTTTCGGCTTAAAAGCACTGATGTGTGGAAACACTGGTGTACAAATGGGCGGTTGGTTCCGTAAAGAAATGGAAACCGCGGAAGACTTCAAAGGCCTTAAAATGCGTATGCCTGGTTTAGGTGGGGATGTGCTATCTAAAATGGGCGCATCTCCAGTATCACTTCCTGGTGGTCAGATTTATGAGAACCTGGTTTCTGGTGCAATCGACGCGACTGAGTGGGTTGGCCCCTGGAATGACAAGATCATGAAATTCTATGAAGCAGCAAAATACTATTACTATCCAGGTATGCACGAACCGGGCGCAATGCTTTGTGTTGGTATGAACAAAAAGTGGTGGGATGGTCTTGCTCCTCAAGATAAAGCGGTTATTGAAGCAGCTGCGGCTGAAGAAAATGACGTGATGATGTCTGAATACAACGCTAAAAACGGTGAGGCACTTGCTTCATTGATAAAAGAGAATGGCGTTAAATTACGCGCATTTAGTGATGATATTTATGACAGTTTCGGCGAAGCAGCTGAGAAAGTTTACGAAGATGTGGTTAAACACAGCCCATTGGCGAAAGAAATTCACGAGAGTTTCGAGCAAGCTAGAGCTAATACAGGTAGTTGGGCTAAGATCTCAGATCAAGCTTACGTAGCACAGCGTAACCGTGTATTGGATCTATAACATTTAATTAAATTTTTAAATGCGTAACGCTAGCGGAACATTTTGTTCCGTTAGCTTTTTTTGTTTATTCCATAATTGATTAAGTACTTTTGATTAATTTTCTGCTTTTCTATTTTTTAGAATTAAAATTTATTATATTTAGTTGAGAAAATTAAATCTAAATTCCTTAATGAACCCAAAGTAACCTCAATATGATATCAAAGAGTTCTACGCGTATTTTTGCGCGTATCCTAGTTGGCACAGTCTTACTCTATCTAATTAGTCGCTTTTTAATTTATTGGCATGATTGGCCTGCTTTGACTGAAACAATCCAAAGCCTGTTCTCATCTAATTCAGAAAATACCCTAAAAGGGAGTAGGCTTTATCAAGGTATAGCCTTAATCATGATTTATCTGGTAACCTTTGTTTTAATTTTCCTTTCGGTAAAACGAAATCCATCATCCTCTTTAACTGAAGATGCACTAAAATATCAAGGTTTGTCTTATTTCATTATCAGAGCTGCTTTTTGGGCAGTATTCCTGGTCGGAATGGCAGACGCAATAATCTCATTACTCCGTGTCGAAGAAGTCTTGGTACAGGTGGTTGGAGCAGAAACCGCGCAAATACTCGACCAAGCCACTCAACGCGGCTTGTATGTACATTACCCATTAATGGTTTTGGCAGTCATAATCGCTGCTTTCACACGCTCCTTAGGTTTTATCTGGTTAGCCTTTTTGGTCGTGCTGGCAGAATTCACCATCGTTATTACCCGCTTTATCTTCTCTTATGAGCAAGCCTGGATGGGAGATTTAGTACGCTTCTGGTATGCCGCTTTCTTCCTTTTTGCTGGTGCTTTCACTTTAGTTGAAAACGGTCATGTTCGGGTGGATGTGCTTTATTCACAGATGAGCAATAAAAAGAAAGCATGGGTAAATGCATTAGGTTCGTTGTTTTTGGGTTTACCAGTATGCTGGACGATTTTGCATTACGGCATGGGCACCAAACAAAGTAGCTTGATTGCACCTATTATGAGCTTTGAGACTTCACCCAGTGGCTATGGCATGTATATAAAGTATTTAATGGCGGCATTTTTAATTGTATTTGCAGTCTCAATGGCAATTATTTTTGTTAGCTATTTTCTTAAAAGTTGCGCCTTTTTATACAAAGAGCAAGATGCTGAAATGCCAATGGGAGGAGAACACTAATGGAACTCTTTTTCCTCGCACTGCTTTTCATCATAATGATTTTGATGCTAACTTCAGGATTTCCTGTTGCCTTCGCTTTACCCGGTTCTGCAATTATTGCAATTGGTCTCGCCGCTTTAACAGGCTATCTTTTTGCGGGCGATCCCAGTGCTTATTTTGCTGAAGGAGGTCCCTCGCAATGGTTAAGCGCAGGTGTCACCAACTTCCGGAGTTTATACTGGATTGTTGAACGCGACACCTTAATCGCAATTCCTTTGTTTATCTTTATGGGTATTATGTTGCAGCGCTCTAAGATTGCCGAAGACTTGCTTGTAGCAATGGCACAATTATTCGGCCCTTTACCCGGTGGTTTAGGCATTTCTGTAGTATTTGTTGGTGCTTTATTAGCGGCAACTACAGGCATCGTTGGCGCTACAGTAATCGCTATGGGCTTAATCTCTCTTCCTGCGATGTTACGCAACAATTACTCCAAATCACTAGCTGCGGGTACAATTTGTGCGTCGGGTACATTGGGTCAAATTATCCCTCCTTCGATTGTATTAATTATACTTGCAGATCAACTTTCAAATGCCGCTGACCAGGCAAATACCATGCGTAAATCACTCTATAAAGAAGCGACAGGTGAATTTGGTATGCCATCACAATTCGATGTAGTTTCAGCGAGTGCTGGCGATATGTTTATGGGTGCTCTGATACCGGGAATGATTCTGGTTGGCTTATACATGGCATATATTTTCATCTATGCGAGGATAAAGCCTGAAGTTGCTCCGCCTGTGCCTTACGACGGTGAATATGATCGTAAGTTTATCGTCAATGTGTTGCTGGCATTGGTACCTCCTTTGACGCTGATCTTCGTCGTTTTAGGTTCAATTATTTTAGGTGTTGCAACCGTCAACCAAGCTGGTGCCATAGGTGCTATTGGTGCCATGATTATGGCTGGCTATCGATTGCATACAGGCAGAAAGCTAACCAGGTACATTCCAGCATTTATGGCATTATTTGCTATCTTTGCGATTGGCGTTTTGCTTAGTAGATACGATCTGAATATAAAGAGCATTCAAAGCGAAGAACAATGGTTCGGCATCCAGCTTGCCATTGGTGCTGTTGGAATTCTAGTGCTAGCGATTGCATGGAGTGCCTGGCGCGCGATTAAAATTGATGACACCTTAAAGCATGTAATGATCGACACCGCAAAAATGACGTCGATGGTTTTCATTATATTAATTGGTGCTGCCATGCTAACTTCTGCCTTCAGAGGCTTTGGTGGCGAAGAATTAGTTAAACATTTCTTAACCTCATTACCAGGTGGATTCTGGACCCAGTTTATCGTTGTAATGCTGGTTATTTTCTTGCTCGGGTTTTTCCTCGACTTCATTGAAATCGCCGTGGTGGTAGTGCCCATCGTTGCCCCTATCTTATTGGCTAATCCAGAAGCGAATGTCACTGCTGTGTGGTTTGGGGTAATGATCGGTTTGAATATCCAAACCTCTTTCTTGACTCCGCCCTTTGGTTTTGCTCTGTTTTATCTACGCGGTGTCGCTGATAGAATTGTCAAAACAATTGATATATACAAAGGTGCGACGGTCTTTATAGGCTTGCAATTACTCGGTTTATTAATCGTAGGCTTGTACCCAAGCCTGGTCAATTATTTGCCTAACCGAACTCACTTACTATCTGAAACAGCTCCACCACCTTTAAACCCTAAACTGCAGCTCTGTCTGGAAGATTATGTGCTAGAGCAATATGCCAGTGATAACGGTGCACTCAAAGAAAGTATTGAAAAAGCCGCCGCTTTGGATATCAGTTACCTTCCTGACAACTTACAAACCAAGTTTAAAGAAAGTACCCAGGATGCTCTAAAAGGTCTAGGTCAAACACAAGCGATTGTTGATGCTAAGGCTAAATTAGACGCATTCGCAGTTGACTATAAACCTCTACAACAACAAGTAAGTGCTATTAAAGCGAGTGTGGTCAAATTAAATAAGCAGGAGGAGTTGATACAAGATAAAATTGATGATCTTGAATCGGAAGATTCTCCTTTGTTCACAGGTTTGCAAGAAAAACTTAAACAAATTCTAGCTGAAAAAAATCAGTTAACAGCTTCAATACCTGCATCCTGGGAAGTTGAAAATGGAAGATATAAAGAACTTGCTGACACTTTAAAGAGAGCAAGACGTGCCTATTTCAATAGTGTTGATTCATCCTATGAAAACTTCAATGAAATTCGCTTAATTATAGATAGCGCTCCTACTTTAGCAAAACTTGAAGAACCTTTAATGTCCTTAGAAAAAACAATTACAGACAGTACTGATTCAGAACAACTCGTCGATCAATTGAAAGAAGCTGAGGCTCTATTTTCAGGGATAGAAGGCAGTAACAAAATAAAATCTAAAGTAACAAAAGCACGTCGTAGCTTCAGGAAAGTTAAAGACGAAATCGCCTTTAATGAAGCTAAAAACGAAGCGATTGGATTTGTGAAAGAAGCGCTGGGAATGTTTAAAAATGAGGTAAGTTGGAGAACTCAGGCTAATACAAAATTACAGGCAGATTTTGCGAGTTACGATACTGCAATAGCTAAAACAATAGGACTACGCTTACAGCAACGTTTTACGGACCCGCAGGCAAAAGAAATGGCGGCTTGTTTATCACATCACCGTGATCTTTCGCTAGCATTTTAGTAAACGCCAGTTTTTAAATAAGAAAATGAATGAATAAAACCCCCTATAAGTAGGGGGGTCTCAAATCAGATTAAATAGGTTAGAAATCTAACCTTAGATCAGTGAAAACCAACAATGTAGATTACTGACCAACTGCTAGTTTCTCGGAAGTTACACTTTCTTTGACTGTATATTCATCACCTTCTTTTGCCATATATACCTGACAATCTGGATGGTTTAACTCCATCCATACTTGACTCTTTATAAGAATTTGGTCTAACTGCTCATCAGTTCGCGAAGGATCATGATGGAATAATATTAGATTAGATACATTTGCATCAACGGCAAGCTGCAAAGTTTGAGATATTAAAGAATGACCCCAGCCATGTGTTTTTTGTAATTCATCATCTAAATACATCGCATCATGAATCAAGTAATCAACGCCCTGTAGAAAATCAACCCACTCTTCATAGCTTGTATTAGGCTTACCAGGAGGGAATAGTTCATTATCGGTAACATAAGCCATACTGCCTTCAGGCATCTCTAAACGATAAGCGGAACCACCACCTGGGTGATTTAGCGACTTTGTCTTTACCTGAGTATTTCCAATCGTAAGTCCACCCTTAATCACAGATAACATTTCTACTTCTGCTTCCAGTCTATCGCTAGGCACAGGGAAATGTGGGTCTTTCATTTGGGTTAAAACAGTATGCGTTTGATCATCTTGCATATGAGCAGTAAGCATGTGAATTTTTTGATCCGGCTGATAAGCAGGTAAGAAAAAGGGAAAACCTTGAATATGATCCCAGTGGCAATGACTGAAAAACAAATGAATATCATCTCTTGATGATTTCTCCATTAACTCATCGCCCAATGATTTTATCCCGGTTCCCGCATCTAATATGAATAAAGAACCATCATCCGATCTTACAGAAACACACGCAGTATTGCCCCCATAGCGAATAGTACTCGACCCTGGTGTGGCTATTGAACCTCTAACTCCGTAAAATTTTATTTTCATACGCTGTGATATTTTAAATATATTATAAAACTAATTTATAGCTTTTTGATGCTAAAAAGCACACACAATTTAGAGTGATACATATAGAAGCTGGTTCATTTTTATTATAACTATTAACCTTATAAAGCCCAATATAGCAAGCTTATCCAATCTTTACAGCCTTTATAACTCCAAAAAACATTATACATTAAGACCTTGTTATAGTGTCAGATATTCATTCAAGTAGGTATTACCCAATTAGGTAAGATTGATCAAGTGTGGATATCAGCTATTCTTTAATGTGTTTTTTCAACTTGTCAGCGACATTATTTCTAATATAAACAGGTTGTGCGTCTTCAATTGCGACGGTTCTTTGTGCTATGAATTCCTTCAAAGCCAAATTTGCTATTTCGGCAGCTGCAGGAAACGCATTTTTAATTATTTTTAAAGTTTGAGCTGGCTTTTTTGCATTATCCTCTAATGAATAAGCATCCCAAGCCGAACCGATTCCAATAAAATCAATGTTCGTTGATTGATTAATATATTCACCGATTTTGTGCATTTTACTGACTTTCTCATCACCGATGAGTACAAAATCATCTCCCTTGAATTCGAAAACACCCCAGTAAACCTCATCCATGCGTGCATCTAGACCAGCTATAATAGTTTCATCACTATAACTTTTCAGACGCGCCTGAAGAGCCAATGCTGATAAGGTAGATACAGGGATAACGGGTTTATCGATAGAAAGCGCTAAACCCTGAGCTATGCCTGCAGCAATGCGTAAGCCTGTAAATGCACCTGGACCACGACCAAATGCAATTGCATCAATATCGTTCATTGTACACCCCCCCACTTTTAACACCTTTTCTATCATTGGTAGAATAAGCTTGGTGTGCTCACGAGGGGCGAGTTTAAAACGAGTAATTACTCTTTGCTCAGTATCTACAGCAGAAACAGAAGCACCATCCTGATGGATAATAAGTGCAGCTGAACAAGCCTCTGTAGCTGTTTCTATGGCTAATATTTTAGGCATCAGCAGTATTACCTTTATCAGTGAGGTCCTTTTTATTTTGTTGTTTGGTCTTTAGATGTTCGAAAAACCTTTCCACTACCTCTAGTTTACTCGTTCTCGGCACTCTTGGCAGACTCTCTAAAAACGTGTTGCCGTAGGATTTTGTACGTAATCGTGGATCACAGATCATCAGTAGCCCTGTATCATTTTCATCACGAATAAGGCGCCCTACCCCCTGCTTCAATGCAATAACTGCTTGCGGCAGCTGGTATTCAAAGAAAGGATTGCCACCTGCTTCCCGTATACTTTTAATCCTTGCTTCGAGAACCGGATCACCCGGAGATGCAAAGGGTAATTTATCAATAATCACACAACTCAGCGCTTCCCCTCTTACATCTACGCCTTCCCAGAAACTACTGGTTCCCAGCAAAACTGCATTACCTAACTTACGGAAGTTTTCGATCATATCGCCCTGGGATGAATCACCTTGAACCAGAATCGGATAATCTATTTCACCCCTGAGTAAATCCGCGGCTTCATTAAGAGCTCGATAGCTGGTGAATAGCATAAAGGTTCTACCACCGCTGGCCTTTATGACAGGAATGGATGCTTCGACTAAAGCAGGCACAAATTCAACATTTTGAGGTTCAGGTATATTCGGTGGCGCATAAAGTAAGGAGTTGTGCCAATAATCAAAAGGACTATCGAGTAATAACTCTTTCGGCGACTGCATACCAATACGCTGGGTAAAGTGATCAAAAGACTTACCTACTGCGAGTGTTGCTGATGTCAAAATCCACGCACATGGCCAGCTTTCAAGGTGTTTTTTAAATGTATCTGCAATATCTAATGGCGTTGAAACCAGGGAAAAAGAGCGCGTATAGGTTTCATACCACTGCACGGTATTGGCTTTTGGTTCATTTAAATTACGCAAACGTTCGACTTGTTTTTCCATACGTTCATAGCAAGACTCAAGTCCTTTGCTACGCTCAGCGGCCACTTTTAACTGGCTATGCAATGAATCCAGAATTTCACCCAGATGCGCAATTTCCTTCTCTATGGCTGGCTTTGATTTGATTTTGTACCACGGTTCGCGAAGGCCGGGTTTATCCATTGCCAAACGTAAATCTAATACGCATTTTTCCAACTCACGCAAACCATCGCGTAAATCAGTCATATCAGCTGCGCCACTAAGAACCTCTGCGAGGGTATCCCTGCCTAACTCAATTAATTGACGACTACTTAGAGTGTCACTAAAAAAGGTTGAAGCAATTTCTGGCAGTTGGTGTGCCTCATCCAGAATAACGGCATTTGCACTAGGCAATAATTCACCAAACCCTTCTTCCTTTAAGGCCAAATCAGCAAAAAACAAGTGATGATTTACCACCACCACATCTGCCTCCTGGGCTTCTCTTCGCGCCTTGACTACAAAGCAACTATCATAATTCGGGCAATCTGAACCCAAACAATTATCGGCTGTTGAGGTGACTTGCTGCCACACTTCAGCATCTCTTGGAACGCTGTTTAATTCACTAATATCACCGGCAAAGGTCACCATCTCCCAATCTGCAATACGTTGTAAATGCGAGATTGTACGACGATCATCAAAACGACCTTCAGATTGTGCTCGCTCTAAACGATAACGACAGAGGTAATTAGCACGGCCTTTGAGCAGTGCAATGTTGCTATCTGTTTTTAGTGAATTTTTCACCACCGGTAAATCTTTTGCAAAGAGCTGGTCTTGAAGAGTCTTAGTACCTGTAGAAATGATGACACGCCCACCAGATGCAAGTGCTGGCACTAAATAGGCGAAAGTTTTACCGACTCCAGTACCGGCCTCAATAACCGCAGCAGATTGATTCTGAATAGCGTCCCCAACCGCTTTCAACATCTGTTGTTGCTGATCCCGTTCCTGAAAACCCGGGATAGCCGCAGCTAATGGACCATCATCACTAAGCAGTTTTTTCCAGTCATTATCTGCATCCATTCCCATATCAAGGATTTAACTTGATGTAATCGAGTGCTTCTTTAATGGCCGTGGCATCGCCTGACTTTTCACCTGCTTTCTTAATTAACGCCCAGTTTTGTGCAATCAAACTCTCATTGCTTGTATAACGAATGGACTTTTTAGCCATCGTGATCGACTGTACATAGTCACTATCTGAGTAATGGGCCTTAGATAACAAATACCATAACTCTGGATTATGTGACTCTATGCGCAAGCCTCTTTCTAATTTACTAACTGCCGAGCTGGTTTTACCCAAGGCAATATCAGCACGTGCGCCTATCATTAATGACTTAACCGCTGGTGAGCTGTTCGATGCAGTGTTTGGGATCACTTCAGGCGCATCTGCTTCTGCTTTAACATCTTTATTTTCAGGAACAGCAGCGTAAGGATCTATATCGACAGTCGCACTTTCTTTAGCTTGTTTATTGAGTAAATCTTGCGCTGCAGCCTTTTCCATGGCATCAATTTCATTACTTTTAGGTGAAGTCACCCTTGTAACGGGGGCTTTTTGCAAACGCGCTACTTTTCCCGTTTGTGTATAGCGGGGTTTAACAACTTTCTGACGTTTTATTTCGGGTACTTTAGGTAAGTTCCTAGCCTGTGGCTGAGGAGAACGATAGGAATCTACAACAGAACAGCCCGTTACACTTATTAGTAATATCGCTATTGCTGCGATTTTAAATTTAAAGTTAAATTGAAATTTGTATTGAAAGAATGTGCTCATTTTTTTCTGATGTTTTAGTTTAGAATTAATATGATTAGTACGATTAAGATTGATCACCCCCTTACTTTTAGAGGATTTTTATTTCCACTTCTTCATCTGGCGATAAATAACTCGCTAAAAGTGGGGGGTGTATTTGCACAGTATGATACAAAAGGAGTATTTTATCAGAAGCTTTATATCCAACCCAATTATAACTGGCCGCTCCAAATTGGGCCATCGTCAGCAGGTGCCTGTTGTTTTTGCTTATTGCTCCATTGAATTGATTTTTCCTTAGCCGCTGCGGATCCAGACGATTTTATCTGCTCTGTCTGATTTATATTTTGGCGAATCTGGACAGCATTATTATTCCCTTGCCAAACTGGCGCTGCTGGGTAGTCATTAACGGACTCACTGCTAATTTCATACTGTATTTCGGGTACACATTCACTGATCTCGTTCGGCTCGGTTCCCACCAAGAAAGGTACAGTATGTGACTGACCACACGAAGGGTTAAAAATCAAACCAGAAACGGTATCAACTTTCATAAACGTAATACCTTTAGGTTTAACTGGTTTAAACGGTTTGGTAGGAATTTCTTTCATAAAGTCTGCCCAGACGCGTAAAGCACCAGCCGCACCAGTAAATCCTGTGGGTTTATTATCGTCACGACCAACCCACACTGAAACCACATGTTGACCCGTATAACCAGCAAACCAGCTATCCACATTCTTGTTGGTAGTTCCAGTTTTACCTGCTGCATTTTTCCATGCTGGTAAAGCATGGCGCAAATAGCTCGCGGTACCTTCTTTAGTTATTTTATTCATCGCATAACTCAATAAATAAACCGAGTCTTCTTTAGCGACTTGGCGAACTTTTAGAGGATAACTCTTCAACGTTTCACCGTATGAATTCATCACGCTTCGAATTGCTTTTAACGGCGTATAACTCCCTCCGGCAGCCAATGTTTGATAAATCTGCTGGACTTCCATCGGCGTTAATTGCACTGCGCCTAACAACAAAGATGGGTTTTCCTGAACTTCATGATCTAAACCAAGGTTATGCAAAGTACGAATAACCTTCTCCAGACCTAAAGTAATACCGATACGCACTGTAGGAGTATTCAGAGATTTAACCAGTCCCTGCTCAAAAGGCACTATGCCTAAATCTTTACCACTGTAATTTTTTGGCTTCCATGTCTTAGTTTTAGATAAACGCACCGTCACCGGACCTGCATCAACAGGGCTTGCCAATGTAAATTGGCCTGACTCTATCGCTGCAAGATACACCACAGGTTTAATCAGTGAGCCTATTTGACGAGAAGCACTCAAAGCACGGTTATAACCTGCAAATCGAGCGTCACGACCACCAACAACTGCCAATACCTCGCTACCCTGAACGCTACTTACAACCATTGCACCATTGAGCTTATCTTTCTCCATTCGTTTGGATTTTTCGAGTTTTTCTATGCGTTTTTCAAGCACTTCTTCAGCAGTGATTTGTACAATAGGATCCATAGAAGTAAAGATTAATAGCCCTTCAGAATTCAGATCCTTCTCGTTGTAATCTCTTTGTAACTGCTCACGCACTAGCTCAAGATATGACGGAAATGGACTCACACTTGGTGGGGCAAACGTGTTTACCCCTAACGGTTTCTGCTTTAATAAAGCTACCTCATTTGCCTCTAAAACACCTTCTCTCGCCATCACATCCAACACCAGATTACGCCGAGCCATAGCGCCTTTTGGGTTCGACCTTGGGTTATAAACCGAAGGTCCTTTGGCTAAACCAATCAAGAGCGCAACCTGTTCTGTACTTAGTTCAGTAATAGGTTTATTGAAATAGAATTGTGAAGCTAAACCGAAACCATGTATCGCGCGCTTACCATTTTGCCCAAGATATATTTCATTTAAATAAGCCTGAAGTATTTCATTTTTATCGTAATGAACCTCAAGCAACATTGCCATAATCGCTTCTTGGGCCTTTCGCTTATAACTTTTTTCACTACTCAGGAAGAAGTTCTTCACTAATTGTTGCGTCAGCGTACTCGCACCCTGCACTTTTTTACCCGCTTCGACATTAGCCAATACTGCGCGAATAATAGATTTAGGATTGACTCCAAAATGATCGTAAAATTTCTTATCTTCGACTGCTACCAATCCTTTAGCCAATAATGGTGTGACTTCGTCAAGCTTTACTAACACTCTGTCTTCATTGTGCTGCGGATAGAAATTACCAATCAAAACGGGTTCAAGACGCATTAAAGTAAGCGGCTCATTACTTTCTGTATTGGAAAGTTTAACAATTTTATCTTTTTTAATCTGGATACTAATTCTGCGTGATATTTCCTGATCTTGAGCGAACTTAAAACCACGTGTTTGTATTGAAAAAATACCTTTTTTATCTTTAGTGAATTGGCCTGTTCCCACTAAATGGGTAACGTAACTGTATCCAAGTAATTGAAGTTCTTTTTGAAGGTTTTCTGGCTTCAGGCTTTGCCCTTCGTATATTTCCAGGGGTCGAGCAAAAACACGCGCAGGTAATGCCCAACGTTTGCCTTCAAACTGTGACCGTATGAGTTCATCTTGTTGTAACACATAGGCTGCTGCAAGCAATGAACCAATAACTATGCCTATTAATATCGCTATTCTGGTTACACGCCATAAGCCATTGAAGATACTGAAAATAATTGCGAAACCAGTATGCTTTTTAGGTGATTTCTCTATAGGCTCTATGGCTTCTAGTAGCTCCTTACTATCCACAAGATTCTCTGTGTTTTCCATATCCACAGCATTTTCTACAGCCACAACGTCACTTGAGGAATCAGTAACAATATCTGATACCTCAGAAAGTTCTTCTGAATCTAATGGTTTGTCTTTATTGTCTGACAAAAAAAGCCCCTAAAATAATTACTAATAGCCTATGACTGTTATCTGCAATCTAAGTTCTGTTATTAGTGCCCAAGATTCTACAATATTTTGAAGAATACTGTTTAAGATAATTCAAAAGAGATATTAAACAATTCATCAAATAACCCCTAGTTAGCAAAGTTTATGTTGATTTAGTGCAACCCCATTTGATTTTATTCAGCATACAGTAACCATTGATCAATTATCCTTGGCATCTACTATACGAATTCTTCCTTTTTAGTGTGCAATTTAGATGCAGATAATGCGCATTAAAAAATGATAATAAGAGTAAATAACAATGAAGAAATTGAGCGCCTTATTGACCGTTGTCGTCTTATCACAATTAATATCAGCCTGTTCTCAAGGGCGATATGTGAATAATCAACAGCGCCCACAAATCACTCAACAAGCACAACAAGCTGCAGTTTTTAACGTACACCCTGCACGCAATAAAATGGTGCAAATAGCAACCAGCACAATAGGAACACCCTATAAGTGGGGGGGTGACTCACCACAAAAAGGATTTGATTGCAGTGGCTTAATGACCTATGTCCACAAGAATGCTTTGGGTATGAAAATCCCAAGAACAACTGCAAATCAAAGAGATAATAGTCGTACGGTTCAATATCAACATATTCAACCTGGCGACATGTTATTTTTCAAAACAGGCGTAAAAACCAACCATGTTGGTGTATACATCGGTAATCGAAAATTTGTTCACGCCCCTTCAAGCGGCAAACGTGTGACTATTGCCTCAATGGATAATGCTTACTGGCACAGACGTTTTGTGAAATTTGGATCATTTCTATAACTGTTATAACCCCCTACCTGGAGCAATATTTCATAATTACTACTTATAGTTAAAGCCTCTTGGCAATTTCCAGTAAGATTCTTGAAATCTATTGATCTAAACCTATGATTAGTTGTGTGTAATTTAATAATTTAGACTATTATTAATGTTTATATTTCACGTTAATCAAAGGAGATTTATTATGGGTCTATTAAATTTTGCTAGGAATATTGGTAAGAAAATTTTTGGCAGTGAAGAAGAAGCACCAGAAAAACTAAAAGAACATATCGAAGAAGATAACCCTGGTATAAGCAATCTACAAGTCGACGTTAAAGATGGTGTAGCAACGATTAAAGGTGAAACCGACGACCCCAGTGCCTTGGAAAAAGTCATACTGATGGCGGGTAATGCATTAGGTATCGAAGAAGTTCGTGCCGATGAAGTGGTTGCACCTGCTCAAACTATCGAAGTTGAGTATTACGAAATCCAGAAAGGCGATAGCTTGTGGAAAATCGCTTCAGCTATGTATGGTGATGGCAATCAATACCACAAAATTTTCGAAGCCAATAAAGAAGTAATCAAAGACCCGGACTTAATTTTCCCTGGTCAAATGATTCGTATTCCAAGAGACTAATTAAAAGCATTTCTTGAACTTTTAATGTTTAGATACCTACTTAGAGCATGTAAATAAAACTAGAATCAACTGAGGATAAAAATATTTATGGATATGGGCGATCTCTTAAAAATGGGCGCTTCGGCGTTTATGAATAGTCAACGTAGTGGCGATGCAGGCAGCGGACTTGACCTAGGGTCATTAACATCTGCGCTTTCTGGCCTTACCGGTGATAGCGATGAAGGTGGATTAGACATCGGCTCTTTGCTTGGCAAAATGCAAGGTGGCGGAATGGCTGATATGGCTGCTTCTTTCCTGGGTGATGGCGATAACGAAGAAATGGGCGAAAGCCAAGTCACTGATCTATTTGGTGCTGACAAAATCTCCGAGTTTGCTTCACGTTTAGGTATGAGCGAGTCAGAAGCAGTTGGTGGATTACAAGATGCAATGCCTCAGATGATGGATCAGGCAAGCAGCGGCGGTTCTCTACTCGATTCAATCGGTGGAATTAGCGGTGCATTAAACATGGCTGGTAAGTTATTCAATAGATAATAAGTAAATTAAGGGCATTACCTCTTATTAGGTGTCCTTAAATAATAAAAAAGCCACCTAGAAGCAATTCAGGTGGCTTTTTTATCTTGTTTATCTCAATATAGAAATCAAATAAATCAAATGAACGAAAAATATTATTCGTTATCTCTAGACATGAACTTACCCGTGCCCGTATTTACCTTGATGATTTCACCCGTTTCAAGGTATTCCGGAACCTGAACTTCAATTCCGGTACTCAAGGTTGCGGGCTTATTTCGGTTAGTTGCACTGGCACCCTTAAGTCTCGGAGCAGTTTCTGTAACTTCTAATGAAACGGTAGATGGTAATACCACCCCGATAATATTCCCCTCCAGCAACAATGCAGTGATTTCTTCCATACCTTCTGTGATATAACCCACCTGATCACCAAGATCATCTGTGTTTAACATGTGTTGCGAGTAATCTTCGTTATCCATAAACACATAATTATCACCATCAATATAAGAGAAAGACACTTTAATGCGCTGACAATCTGCTTCCTTTAATATATCTTCAGCTTTGTGCGACTCATCTCGCTTCATGCCTGTTTGCAAATTATTATAGCGTATTTTGTAGTAGGTAGAAGCACCACGAGAAGAAGGACTTTTACAGTCCACGCTCTTTACGGCATGCGGAACACCATCAAATTCTATAATCATTCCACGTTTTAGTTCATTTGCCTTAGGCATGCTCTTCCCCTAATGAATTTTTTAATAGCCTGCAGTCTAGGTATTCACTGCTATAGATGCAAGGCTTGCATAAGTTAGCTATGAACTTACAACCAGTTAATTGAACCGTTTATCCTATAGTTTATACCTTAATGCCATAGTAAATTTATACTTTATACCTTACATCCCCATCCCCAAATGGAATACACAATGAGAATACTGAAATTTTTAGCATGGGCACTGATCCCTTTAGCACTTATACAAATACAAGGATGTGGCGGTGGTAGCAATAGTCCGACTAATCAGCCTCCGGATAACACAGCTCCGACCGCGAGCATCACCCTGGATGCGAACATCACGACCGATGACATCATCGACGCAAGTGAAGCCGCAGCTGACGTAACGGTCACCGGTAGTGTGGGTGGAGATGTAGTCGATGGCGACACCGTCACCTTGACAGTAGGCAGTAACACATACACTGGCGTAGCAAGCGGCGGTACCTTCAGCATTGACGTACCGGGAGCAATCCTGGCGGCGGACAACACGATCGGTGCGAGCGTCACCACCACTACGGGCGATGTCAACGGTGAAGCAACGGCCACAGACGATGAAACCTATACAGTGGTGGATACCACAGCGCCTGTTCTCACTATGAAAGGCTCAATCCCTTTACTGATTGGATTAGGTGAGAACTTTATCGATCCAGGAGCACTTGCTATTGATGATGTCGATGGTGATATTAGCGATCTAGTCTTAGAATCTGATAATATCAATACCAGTATTGCAGGCTGTTATACACAAAGTTTTTTTGTAGAGGATGCCGCAGGTAACAGCAGCAGCGCTTCACGCACAGTTTTTGTTGGATCAGATGCTGAAAGACATTCACCAAATACTGCTCCAGATGTTATACAAGATGCGGTCTCAACCAATAATGACGATATTGTTACCATCGATGTATTGGCAAACGATAGCGATGCAGAGTGCGACCCTTTGACCGTTGTATCTGTATCTCAACCTGCGTTAGGTGAAGCATACGTAAATAGTGATGATACGGTTAGTTATGATCCACAAGGATATGTCGGCAGCCATTCATTTTTGTATTCTGTTTCAGATCAACATGGTGGAATAAGCACCGAAGGTGTCACAGTCGCGAGTTCAGACCCTAATGATGGCAATGATAGCTGGCCTGATGTAATGCCAGACACCGCAACGACCATGCAAGGCACACCGGTATTTATTGACCTATTAGGAAATGATACGGATGCTGATGGCGATCTACTGGTACTTGATCAAGTAGATAATCCATTACATGGCACGGTAGTCAAACAAGATGGCGGTGTGTTCTATACACCTGACGCTGGTTTCACTGGCACAGACTCATTCTATTACGGCGTACATGATAACCATGGTCATAATGGCTCTGCTTTAGTTGAAGTCACTGTTACTCAGTAAAAAAATATTAGTTTGTAATACACCCCGCTACTTATAACGGGCTTGAATAACTCGTTGTAAGTAGCGGGGGTGTATTTTTTTGGTACTATAATTCTAATTTTAACAATAAGCCTCACCATGCCTGACAATAATAACAATCACGAAAAAATTAATTATATTGAATTACCGGCTAAGAATATTGATAAAGCCAAATCGTTCTTTAGTAAAGCTTTTGCATGGACATTTGAAGACTTCGGACCAGAATATGTGGCGATTCATAACGCGGGAATTGATGGTGGATTTTATAAATCTGACCTTACACTCTCCACTAAAATTGGGAGCGCATTAGTGGTTTTCTACAGCAATGATTTAGAGGCTACTTTGCAAAAAGTAGAAAAGTCAGGAGGAGAAATTATAAAATCAATTTTCTCTTTTCCTGGAGGAAGACGTTTTCACTTTACAGATCCAAATGGCAATGAATATGCAGTATGGTCAGGTCAAACTCTTAAAAACGAATACGCATAAACTTATAGCAACTACTTCTGAAAATAATAGTCGTATTTTCTCTGTACTTGATTTGTAAACTTCCACGCTTCATTATAAGACAAACCACTTCTCTCAGGAATGATAACCTTTATGTAAAGATTGTCTTTGTGTTTCTTTTTCAGTGATTCTAAACCCCTTGCTAATTGTTTTGAAGTCACTGTCTTGTAACTTCCATTTGGACTAGATTTGAATCGAATAATCTTTTTTCCGCCGCTTTTTTTGTAGGTAACGCTGGCGATATATTTACCCTTAGAAGAACGCGCTGGACGGAGAAGTTTCTGGTACTTACTGTCTAGTGTATCGTACTCACCCTGCAAGCTTCTGAGTTGACTATAACCTGCCTCTTGTGATTCTTTTAGTGAGGCAATCTGCTGTTGTTTATCTTTGAGTAGCTGTTGTGATTCTTCTACACTCGACGTTAGCTTTATTAACTCTTTTGTTTTTTCATCTAGTTTTTGCGCTAGGGTTTGTTCTAAAGTTCTTTTGTCATTCTCTTCTTTCTGCTTACCCTTCAAACTGTCCTGTAGCGCTACTAATTGTTGCTGAAAGTTTTTAGAAGCTGATCGCTCTTGCTCTAGAGATTTTTTCGAGCTTTCTAAATCAGACACTAACAAATTAAATTTATTATCGAGTTTAGTACGGTCACTTTGCAATGACTCAAGCATTACAAAGCTATCTGCTGCTGTTGCTTTAAGTTGTTTAATTTCATCGGAGTTCGTTTGTTTAGCTTGCTCTAAACTAGCTACTGCTTTTTCAGTATTCAGTAAATTTTCAGTTAAAGTTTTCTCTTGATCTAGCGCTACTTTAATTTTTTCTTGTTGCGTTGTATTTTCTTCAACAAGCGCTAGCTTTTCTTTTAGAGTGCTTTCTAGATCTGACTTCAGTGCAGATATAGAGCTCTCATTTGTTTTAATGAGCTTCTCACTCTCCGTTAATTTTACTTTCTGTGATGCAATTTGAGTTGTAAGTAATTGTTTTTCTTTTAGGGTGCTTTCTAGATCTGACTTCAATGCAGATATAGAGGTCTCATTTGTCTTAATGAGCTTTTCACTTTCCGCTAATTGTGCTTTCTGTGATGCATTCTGTTCTGTCAGTGACTGTTTTTCTTTTTTTGTGCTTTCTAGATCTGACTTCAATGCAGATATAGAGCTCTCATTTGTTTTAATGAGTGTATCTTTTTTGGCTAATTTCTCCGTTTGTAAAGTATTCTGTTGAATAAGTGTTTGCTTTTCTGTATTTGCCTTGTCTAAATCTGTATTAAGAGTGGTGATTAATGCCACTTTTTCTTTATTAACTTCTTCACTCGCTGCTAGCTTTTTCTGCGTATCAAAAAGAATATTATTCGTAGATTCATTTTCTGCAGTTAAAGTAGCAAGTTTTTCATTCAATGCGGTAATTTCGGCAGATTTTTCTGTTAACTGCTGTTTTGTTGTTGATAATTGCTCATTTGTATCAAACAAGCGTTTATCGGTATCCGTAAGTTTCTCGTTTGTACTTAATAAATTAGCTTTTTCAGTTTCATATTTTGTATTAAGCGCTTTTAACTGATCTTCAACCGAGGTCAGTAAGCTTGCTTTAGCCGTTAAGTTTTGTGAAGTACTACTTAGTTTTTGTTTTGTATCCGCTAAACTGGTTTTTTCCACTTCATATTTGTCTTTTAAAGTCACCAGTTGCCTTTCTAATGAAGTGAGTTTTGCCGCGAGGGTTTGGTTTTTCTCTTGACGATTATTCGCTAAATTAGAAGCGATTTGTTGTGCATTAATACTGGTCTTCAACTCTGAAATAAGTGCCCAGTTATTGAGAATCACTGCTACTGTTACCAGTAGAAAAACCATCACGATGACCATCATTATATCGGTGAAGGAAGGCCAAAACCCTTCTTCACTGACATTATGGTTTTCTAAATGTGTATTTGCCCCTGGGTAACCGAAGTTCATTTCAGGCTCCCTATTTCAGGTCTGCGAGTTTGATATCACTATCAGCTTTTTCTGTCAATTCAACTGCTTGTCTACTCTGATCAGTGAGCCTACCTGCGTCATATTCAGGTTCAGATAAATGGAAACCTTTGCGAATTAGGTCTTTAATATCATCAATATTGGCACTATTCACTTGTCCATGTAAATCATTTACTGCTTGCTGTAAACGATCCCCTGCATGGATAAATCTATCTTCAACCATCAAAAGTTTTTCGGCTGCTTGATTCAAGGCATTGGTTAGCTCCGCAACTTTGTGAATCATGTCTTCTTCGGTATGAGAAACACTAGGAATCAAATACATACTGGTCATATCTTCAATATGTGTTAATAGCTGAATGCGCGCATCATTCAGGCGAAGGTAGAAGTAAGCAAAGATAAAAAAACATACAATCGCAGTAATCGTAGAACTAAGCGCAGACGACATACCACTAATTATAATACCCATTTCTTTAACGCCTTCTGGCGAATTAAGTAATCCAGCAGCACCAATCAGAGCCATCGATAAAGAAACCACAGTACCGAAAACTCCGGCAAGTATCAGCGTGCTATGCACAAAGCGAATCAACGTTAAACGAGAGTTTTCATGCGCATTAGAACTCGCCGCCAACGCTTCTTGATTAATAGGGGATCCTTGTTTGGCCAACCACTGAATCGCTTTATATCGACTTACAGCCAAAGAATTCTGCTGTAATCTTGAGATACGGCCATGTGTATTTTCTTTTAAGTATTCAGTCAGTTGCAGTAGAATCCTTTGTTCATTTATATACCGAAAAAGCACTAGTACGATTCTTAGCATACCGATAAAGAACAAAGCAAAGATGATGCCATTGATAATCATGCCGGTTTTACTGATTACGCCCGACGCATACATACCAACGATAGTGTCTTTTTTATAGAGAATTAGAAGCGCGAAAGCGATTAAAAAAACAACAACTTGAACTAAAGTGCCCTTCGCACTACTTTTACCAATATTCATTGTTTGCCCTTCCCCCGGGATCAAAGCATTTGACTGGGTGGTTATAATGACACGCTGTGACAATTTGCTCAAATATTAGTCATGGTGTTTTTTAGGGAAATGACTAGATCTCGATAACCAACCCATTAAATAAATATTAAATATCAATAACTTAATAAAAACTTATAAATTAAAATATAAATTCCTTATTTTATGGCTAATCCCAAGAAAAAGTAATCAACTAACCCACGGTAGTATTTCATCAGGATATTCAATTACGCCATTAGCACCCCATTCAACAGGTTTTTGTGAAGCATCAATATAGCCATAACTCGCGATCAAGGTCTGCATTTTGGCTCGTTTACCAGCTTCAATATCACGCTCCGCATCACCGACATAGATACACTCGGTGGCTAAACTACCACATTGACTGGCTGCCAGATACAGGGGTGCAGGATTGGGCTTTCGCTCAGGTACAGTATCTCCCGAAACTACGCTGCATGCTCTTTTTGATAAATCTAATTGATCTAATAATGGATTAGTTAAGAAAGCTGGTTTATTGGTCACAATACCCCACCGTATGAAGTTTTCTTCGAGAAAACGTAACACTTCATCCATACCATCAAAGAGTTTTGTATCCAAACACAGATTTCTCTCGTATAAATGCAGGAAACGCAGACGACGACGTTCAAATTCATCTGGATCTTGTTGTTTTCCAAAACCTAGAGTAATCATTGCAACCGAACCATGTGAAACGAAATCTCTACAAAACTGTGTGGTTAGAGGTGCTTTATCCTCTTCTGCTAAAAGCAGGTTTAACGCATTTGTCATGTCTGGAGCGGTATCTAAAAGCGTTCCATCCAAGTCAAATAGCACACTGGATATTTTTGAACTGTTGTCTAATTTAGCCATCTAATTCACAAGTACGTTATAATTCTTAATTAAACGATAAATAAAAAGAGGAAATTGTCTGTGATTCAACTTTCATTAGCAAATAAAATATTTGGGGCTGGCTTGGTAACACCGATTAAAATCATTTTGTTGAGTTTATTTATGAGCTTATTAATGTTGAATAGTAATGCATTTGCATTCTCAGACATGAATGGCAAAGAAGATTCAATCAATAACCACATCGGCAAAGACAAATGGACCATAGTTGAAATCTGGGAGTCTACCTGTGGCGCCTGCAGAATGCACATGCCAGAGATGGTTAAATTTGATGGCAAATTAAAAAATGCGCGCATTCTTGGGATTACCTTAGACGGCTTAAGAGGCATCGAAGATGCAGAAGATTTCATCGTTGAGTATGATATGAAATTTCCAAACATAGTTACTAACTATGTAGAAATGAATATCTGGATGGAACAAAACATCGGAGAATCATTAAGAGGCACTCCAACATTTATCCTGTTTGATCCAGAAGGAAAGCTCGTTGCAGCGCAACCAGGAATTGTATCTACCGCTTCATTAGAAAAATTCATAACCCAGAATTCTACTGAAGAGACGGCACAAGTTGAGACTCAAAGTAAATAAATCTAAGACATTAATATCAAATTAATACCAAAGAGCCTTCAATCTTGAAGGCTTTTTTGGATGAATTTAAGCTTCACTTGCTCCATCAAGTACTTAGACTTATAGTTACTGCAACTCAACGGAGTGCCTTTTATTGTATCTGCAATAGTTTGGCTGAGAGGTTATACAGATTTTTCCTGACCGATCCGATGAACCTGAACCGGTTAGTACCGGCGTAGGGATGTGAGTTGAAACTGTTTTCGCAGTTTATTACTTTTGCATCTCTCCGTTTTTATTGGAGGTTTATTCATGCGTTTTTTCTACATCATTTTATCCTGCTTATTTCTAGTTGTAACTCAGTTAACTAATTCATGCTACGCCTTAACCGCAGAAAAACCAACTTTAACGGTTTACACCTACGATTCTTTTACAAGTGATTGGGGACCCGGGCCCAAAGTAAAAAAACCCTTTGAAGATATTTGCGACTGCGAATTAAAATACGTCGCTTTAGAAGATGGCGTTTCTCTATTGAGCCGACTTAAGCTCGAAGGTAAACATACCAAAGCTGATATCGTTTTAGGGCTAGACACAAACCTGATGGCGAATGCAGAAGCAACAGGCTATTTCGCGCCACATGAAATGAATCTTGATAATTTGACGCTTCCTGAAAAATGGACAAATTCAACTTTTATCCCCTACGACTTTGGCTACTTTGCGTTTGTTTATAACAAAGACAAACTAAAGAATCCACCAACTAGCCTGAAAACACTTATTGAAGATCCTCAGTCACCGAAAATTTTGATTCAAGACCCAAGAACAAGCACCCCAGGTTTAGGTTTGTTATTGTGGGTAAAAAAAGTCTATGGCGATAAAGCAGCAGAGGCTTGGGAAAAACTTGCGCCACGTATTGTGACTGTCAGTAAAGGTTGGAGCGAAGCTTACGGTTTATTCTTGAAAGACGAAGCACCGTTGGTTTTAAGTTATACCACCTCCCCTGCTTATCACATTATTTTTGAAGAAAAGAATAACTTCGCTGCGGCTAAATTCTCGGAAGGCCATTATCAACAAATTGAAGTAGCAGGAATGATTGCCGCGAGTGAAAACAAAGCACTGGCAAAGAAATTTCTGAGTTTTCTTCAAGGTGAAACTTTCCAGAAAATTATTCCAACGACAAATTGGATGTATCCCTCGGCATTAGACAAATCTGAGCTACCAGAAGCATTCAATACACTGATTGATCCTGAGCCAGCACTGATTTTCTCCAGTGATGAAGTGAATAAAAACCGTAAAGCGTGGGTTAGTGAATGGCTGAACGCGCTAGCCAAATAGACTTTCCACCTAAATAATTACACTTAACAATGAAAGCTGGAATCCTAGTCGCGCTGTTTGTGATTGCTTTTATCACGGTGCCGCTATTCAGTCTTTTCTTAGCCAGTGGCACTCTTTCTGGCGAACAAACAGCGAGCATTAGTGAGATATGGAACAGTAGCTATATTCGCAGAGTAATGTTTTTCAGTTTATGGCAGGCATTGCTTTCGACACTGTTGAGTATCGCCTTTGCCATTGTTGTATCCCGGGCTTTTGCCCGCTATCCAAAGTTCCTGTTTCGTTCATTCTTCCTAAATTTCTTCGGGTTACCTTTAATCGTACCAGCAGTTGTTGCAGTGATTGGCATCATTACTGTTTACGGCAAATCTGGCTGGCTACCCATTGGAGAAAACTTATACGGGCTTTTTGGGATTTTACTCGCTCATGTGTTTTTTAATTTGCCACTAGCTGTGCGTTTGCTGTTACCTGTTTGGAATCAGATACCCGAGCAACATTGGCGAATTTCCTCACAATTAAAATTCAACAGTATCCAGCAATGGAAACATATCGAATGGCCTGCGTTGCGAGAAAATTTACCCAGTGTTGCGTTATTGGTATTCATGTTATGCCTAACAAGCTTTGCGGTGGTATTAACGCTTGGCGGTGGCCCCAAAAGCACAACATTAGAAGTCGCCATCTACCAGTCTTTACGATTTGATTTTGACCCTGCACAGGCCGTTATATTAGCGCTATTACAATTGGGGCTATCTATTCTGGTAGCCATCATCGCCTCCCGTTTTAATAAAATACCGGATGTCGAACCTGACCTAAATATCAGAAATGCCAACCACCAATCTGTAACAGGCAAGATAGATAAAATTCTACAAATTACTTTTATTATATTGGCAATATTGTTTGTGAGTACACCACTATTAGCCATTTTCATTGATGCCATTAGAGGCCCAATAATTAGCGTATTAACTGAAAAAAACTTATGGAAAGCTACTGCGTTTAGTTTATTGATAGGATTATCTGCAGCCAGTATTTCACTGCTTTTATCCTGGTTTTTATTAAACGCCAGCGCTCAAGCCAGTTATCAAAATAAACAACGGATATCACAATGGTTATTACACTCTGGCTCACTTATTTTTGTGGTGCCACCCCTGGTAATCGGTACTGGCCTGTTTATTCTTTTGGCTGACTATATCAATGTGTTTGACTGGGCAATTCTGATCGTGATTCTAATAAATGGTTTACTCGGCATTCCTTTTATTATTCGCACGCTCGGGCCAGAAATCAGACAAAATACCATGAAGTATCAACGCCTTTGCGATAGCCTGAACTTAACGGGCTGGCAGCGCTTCAAAAACCTCGACTTCCCCCTCTTAAGAAAACCATTAGGTTTATCTGCTGCACTTGTGACTGTTTTCACTATGGGGGATTTAGGTATTATCGCCTTATTTGGAAGCCCGGAAACAGCTACTTTGCCTTTACTGCTTTACCAGCGCCTTGGTGCTTATCAGATACCCCAAGCTGCTGTAACTGCGGCTTTCTTGTTACTGATTAGCCTCATCACCTTTTGGCTTTTAGAGAAAATTATTAGCGGTAAAACGCAAAGGGGTTTGTAATGCTAACCACAGAAAACCTTGGTTTTAATTATTCAAATCACTCAAGTGATTTGGATAACTCGAACACAGATGTGATGTTATTCAACCTTGATGTTCAAGCCGGTGAAATTCTTAGCATCATCGGCCCCAGCGGTTCGGGTAAAACCACCCTGCTCAATTTGATTGCAGGTTTTAATAAACCAAATTCTGGAAAAATCATTGTTGATGATGTGGATATCACCAAACTTAAAATCCACCAACGCCCAGTCACAACCGTTTTTCAGGACAATAATCTTTTCCCTCATCTGGATGTTTTCACCAATGTGGCTATTGGCATTCAACCCTCGTTAAAACTCAATCAGGAAGAACAACAAAATATTAATCATGCCTTAGAAAGTGTTGGCTTAGCCGATCTTCGCAAACGCTATCCTAAAGAGTTATCAGGCGGTCAGCGCCAACGTGTGGCTTTAGCGCGAGCACTTGTAAGAAAGCAGCCTGTTTTATTGTTAGATGAACCCTTGGCAGCGCTTGGCCCAGCGATGAAGAATGAGATTATCGATTTGCTAAAAACCATGGTTGAGGAACAGAATATGGCCGCGCTTCTCATTAGCCACCAACCTTCAGATGCATTTCGTGCCTCAAAACGTACCGCTTTTATCAATCAGGGAAAGATTCATCGCATTGGAAATACTGAAGAAGTGTTAGGAAATTCCTCAGACATTGTGATTAAAAAGTATCTTGGTGAAAGCTCAATCTAAACTGAGACGAAGAAAAATGCCATAAAAGTAGGGGGGTGCCATTTTTTAGTTATCAATATGCTAATAAGCATTAATTTTGCCCATCTCTTGTACTTCACTCTTTCTTTAAGATAGTATCCATCAAAACCTGGGGGTGGTTGCAGCCTTTTTAGTTTGCGCAACCTGAGATTCCGCGAGGAAAACCCTAAGAACCTGATCTGGATAATTCCAGCGTAGGGATAGGTAATGTCTTTCACGATTCAGCGTTTACAATAGCGAATCCCACAAGCATGTCTTCTATCCCGATTTTATTTTAGGAGTACGACATGCCATCTCAAGCCAATCATCAACCAAGTCTTTATTCTTTAGCTACAACGAGTCTTTCTGCCTCGCTTTTAATTCTTGCGCCATTGTTTGGCAGTGTTAATGCTCAGGCAGAAACCGCTCTGGATGAAAGTGTACTCGAAGAAATCACCGTCACTGCTGATTTCCGCCCTACTACATTAGAAGACAGTTCAGCCAGTATTTCAGTAGTCACTGAAGAACAGGTGACTAAACGTGGCGCTCAACATATTGAAGATACATTGAATGCTGCGCCTAACGTCAATATGGCTAGTGGCGCTTCTCGTTCTCGTTATTTTCAGATTCGCGGTATTGGTGAGCGCAGCCAGTTTATTTCGCCGATAAATCCTTCTGTGGGTTTATACATAGATGGTATGGATTTCAGCCGCAGTGGTGGCTCTGCAACTCTGTTTGATGTGAACCAGATAGAAGTGATTCGTGGTCCGCAGGGAACCAAATACGGCGCCAATGCTCTGGCTGGCATTATCAACATCCACTCGACTGAACCCACTAATGAACGCTCAGGCAAGATCGAAGCAACTCTGGGAAACTACGGCAAACAAAGCCTTGGCATAGCGGCGGGCGGCCCTTTAATTAAAGACAGATTACTCGGTCGCTTTTCACTGCACACCAATCAATCAGATGGTTTTATTGAAAATAGATTTCTTGGCCGTGACGATACCGCAGAACGCGATGAATTAACTGCCCGCGCTCACCTAAAATGGCTCGCGAGCGATGACCTAAGTGTTGACTTTAAAAGTATTACACCTTGATATCGATAATGGCTACGACGCATTCACTTTTGATAATAGCCGTAATACCTTAACGGATGAACCCGGTAGAGATACGCAAAAAACGGATGCGGTTTCTATCAAAGCGTTACTCGATATCAATTCATCGGTTGCCCTTGAAACCAGTGCAAGCTACTCAGATTCTGATCTTGAATACAGTTACGACGAAGACTGGGGATATGTTGGGCAGTTCTCTGAAGACCTTTTCCCGTATAGCTCTTTCGATCAATACCTGCGTAGCCGTAAAAATTCCAGTCTCGAAGCACGTTTACTTTCTAATGAAGATGGACGTATTTTCAATGATAAAACAGACTGGGTCGTGGGCTTATATCATGCCAAAAAAAAGGAAGATTTAACGCGTAAATACACCTATTTGGAAAGCGATTTCCTCAGCCAGTACGACACCAAAAATACCGCACTTTACGGCCAGTTAGACACAGACATCAATGATAAAGTGAAACTCATCACCGGTTTACGCGTAGAAAAATGGCAAGCCGACTACAACGATTCTAATGACAATAAAATCTCTGTTGATGAAGTTTTACATGGCGGCAAACTTGGGCTTGAATATGAAATCAACGCTAACCATCTAGCCAGCACCAGTATTTCACGCGGCTATAAGGCGGGGGGTGTGAATACCGACGGTACACTGCCTGAGAACTTGCTCGACTTTGATACCGAGTATTTATGGAATTTCGAAGTCGGCCTCAACTCATCCTATTTTGATGATGCACTGACCACGCGCCTCACTGCTTTCTATGCTAAACGCAAAGATCAGCAAGTAAGAAGTTCTATCCTTGAACTCCGTGATGATGGAAGTACTGGGTTTATTGATTATATCGGCAATGCAGCCAAAGGCAGCAATTACGGCCTGGAAGCGGAGCTTGACTGGAAAGTGAATGATAAATGGCGCTTGAAGACCTCTTTAGGTTTACTACAAACCAAATTTGATGAATACAGCGACCCTCAAAGCCTGGCGAATGGTCTGGACTTAGCCGGAAGAGATCAGGCGTACGCGCCAAACTACCAATACTCACTGGGTGCTGAATACGCTATTACGCCAAAATTGACGGCTGGAGTAACCCTAGAAGGCAAAGACGGCTTCTACTTTTCTGATCGCCATAATGCCAGGGCAAAAGCCTATAATCTGGTAAACGCTAACCTGAGCTATAAGCGCGGCGACTGGACAGCAACGCTCTGGGGTAGAAATCTAACAGATAAAGACTATGATGTAAGGGGATTTGGTAGTTTCGGTAACAACCCGGGCAATGGTTATATTACTGAAACTTACACCCAAAAAGGTGAGCCACGTACCGTTGGTTTAACCGTATCGTTAGATTTTTAAACGATTTCTTTAGTCGAATTAACGAGGACTTATTATGGAAATTTCAGTAGATATCAGCCTTTACCCACTTCAAGAGGATTACTCCAAACCGATCCTGGCGTTTATCAAGGGGCTAGAGAAAAACCCGAATATCAGCGTAAAAAAGAATCAGTTGAGTACCCAGATTTATGGTGACTATGACGAAGTAATGGCACTGATTAACGCGGAAATGAAAGCTGTTTTTGAGGCAATGCCACACTCTGCGATGGTAATGAAATTCATTGGAAACAACCGGGCCGATGTCGCAGTCGATTGGTAACAGTCCTACGCTAGAGAAAAAATTCGGTGACTTCAAACGCTATAGTTGAAGCTTTCCTGGCCTTATCTGGTTGGGAAGTTTTAGCCACCACTCTGGGTATTACTTATGTGATTCTGGCGGCGAAAGAATCTATCTGGTGCTGGCCTTCTGCATTTATTAGCACCCTGATTTATACCGTGTTGTTTTGGGAAGGCCAGCTGCCGATGCAAGCCATCCTCAATTTCTACTATATGGGAATGGCAATCTACGGCTTTATGCTGTGGAATAAACACAGCAACAATAATGAGACGCTTAAGGTTAAATCATGGGGTTGGCCCAAGCATTTAGCCTACATTGTAATCGCCAGCCTGTTAAGCGCAGCCATTGGCTACTATCTAGCTAACAACAGTGAAACCCGACTGCCCTACCTCGATGCTACCGTAATGATATTTTCAGTGATCAATACCTGGCTAATGGCACAAAAAATCCTGGAAAACTGGCTCTACTGGTTAGTCATAGATGCCGCAGCAATCTACCTTTATTGGCAAACTGGCTATTACGTCACGATAATCATGTTTGGTGTTTATCTGGTGCTGGCTGTTTATGGTTATAAAAAGTGGCGAGACTCTTTTGAGGAGTCTCTGGGTGAGGAAAATTTATCAAAGTCTGAAAAACCTTATATTTAGGTCACCCCCTACCTTCAGGCACTTTTTTACGCCGCTCTAGAACATATTCAAAGCTAATCACTTATAACTTTTTATATACTTACATTTAGAGGATATAATGTTTATATTGGGCTATTTATTATATTTCCTCTCTTTTAAATTATAGTTTCAACCACTATTATAATATTTATAACCCCCGAATTAATTTGAAGTAACCATTATGAGCAACATACCCGAGCATAAGCCTCGCCCCTTAATTGACCTACTGGTCAGCATCATTTTACCCTCTGTTATTCTAATGAAATTTAGCGGCGATGATCATTTAGGCGCAACGGGTGGACTCCTTATCGCACTTGCCTTTCCGTTAGGCTGGGGTATTTTTGAATTAGTAAAATACAGGAAATTTAACTTTATCGCTTTGCTGGGCTTGGTCAGCGTCCTTCTTACCGGAGGTATTGGTTTATTAGAACTGGATACCAAATGGCTGGCGATTAAAGAGGCTGCTGTCCCTAGCGTGATTGGTATTGCTGTTTTAGCCTCTACATTTACGCGCTACCCCTTAGTTAAGACGTTGCTTTTCAATCCCAAAATAATGAATGTTGATAAAATCGAACAACACCTTGAAGAGCGCAACAGCACGCCTGCGTTTGAAAACCGTTTGATGAAGGCTAACTACCTATTTGCAGGAACCTTTGTGTTTTCTGCAATCATGAATTACATACTGGCTAAATGGATTGTAACGAGTCCTTCCGGCAGTTCCACTTTCAACGAAGAACTCGGTCAGCTAACTTTATACAGCTATCCGATGATTGCGATTCCATCCATGATCATGATGATGGCGATTTTGTATTTCCTATGGCGAACAATTAATGGATTGACCGGGCTTGGTTTTGAAGAAATTCTGGCAGCAGAAATCGTAGAAAAATAAGCCCCTATTCTGTTTAGCTCTACCCAGTTTTTGCTTCATATTCATGGTTTTTAAATTCTGGAACCCTAAACAGGGTTAAAATCCCTGTTTAACTTTTAGTTTGTTTTATACATGTACCACTCAATAAAAAATTCATCGAAAGCTTTGCATTCCAGAACTTCATCATCAGTCTGATTATCCTGAATGGCATAACCATGGGGCTTGAGACATCCTAGCAACTAGCAACAAACTACGGTAGCTTCTTTAAATGGTTTAACCTCTTTGTCATCTCAATGTTCACCATAGAAGTCTTACTAAGAATTTATATCCATAGGTCGGCATTTTTCAAAGACGCCTGGTCCTTATTTGATTTTTCCATCGTCGCTATCTGATTTGTGCCAGCCAGTGCCGGATTCGAGATACTAAGAATTTTAAGAGTGTTGAGGTTCTTACGATTAGTGTCAGTTGTGCCGCAAATGAGAAAAATCACCACAGCCTAAGTCACCGTCATTCCATGCATCGATTCAATTAGTGGCTTGTTATCGCTTTTTTTCTATATTTTTGCGATTATGTCAACCCAGCTATTCGGGGAGAAATCCCCTGACTGGTTCGGCACACTAGGCGAATCTTTTTATACCCTATTCCAAGTCATGACACTAGAATCCTGGTCGATGGGAATTGTCAGTCCAGTGATGGAATCATACCCACTTGCCTTGCTATTTTTCGTACCGTTTATTTTTCTCGCAACTTTCATTATTGTTAATCTAATCATTGCCATCGTCGTAGACGCCATGAATGAAATGAAGGAAGCCGAAGAAGAAAAGATTATTAAAGAATTACAAACCAGTGATGATTCAACCAAGCAAGAACTGCAATTAATACGTCACGAGTTAAAAGAAATGAAAGAGCTTATTTATGGCAATAAAGCGGAATATAAGAGTTACGTTAAGCAACACAAATCAATCTATAAATTAGCATTGGCACCCCCCTACTTATGAATGACAACTCGTTTTTGTTTTATAAAAAACGATATTGGAATTTATGCTTTGCGAGGCATTTTATTGCATTATTCTAATAACAAAACCATACTTTAAAGGAACTGACATACGTTTTCGGAGTCGGATTTTTAGTAATATTCAAGACCTAACTTTAAGTTGAGAGAATTATGCAATCATTACGTTTAATAAGTAACCTAGCCCTTTTATTCACTCTTTTTTCATTCAGCACTTATGCCAAGTCAGCTGATGATGTTTTCAAAAGTAATGCAGGCTCCAGCCTCGAAGCTGAGAGCTTTGGGGAATTCAATCAGCCCTGGGCCATGACCTTTTTACCGAATGGAGACTTGCTGGTCACTGAAAAAGCTGGCACGTTACAATTAGTTAATCTGAAAAATGGTTCCAAGGTGTCCGTAACAGGATTACCTAAGGTAGCTTACGGTGGTCAAGGTGGCTTGGGAGACATCATTCTTCATCCTCAATACAACAAGAACAACTGGATATACCTGTCTTATGCCGAGCAAGACTCAGTAGGAAAAAAAGGCGCGGCTGTTGCACGTGCCAAATTACTTCCCCGTTCTGCCACGCCAAAACTTGAAAACTTTGAAGTAATTTGGAGACAAACACCCAAAGTCACAGGTAGCGGACATTATTCACACAAAATGGCATTCAGCCCAGATGGGCATTTATTTGTTACTTCCGGTGATCGACAAAAACAGACACCCGCCCAAAGCTGGGATCAAAACTTAGGCAAGGTCATTAGATTAAACGCGGACGGATCGGTACCAAAAGATAATCCATTTCAGGACAAGGGCGAACTCGCAAAATCCTTCTGGTCTCTCGGGCATCGAAACATGCTTGGCATTACTTTCGACAAGCAGGGGAAACTATGGACGCATGAAATGGGACCTCGACATGGTGATGAATTAAATCTGACTACTCGTGGCGAAAATTACGGCTGGCCAGTCGTTTCCTGGGGCAATCATTATTCTGGCATTCCTATTCCTGATCACGATACACGCCCCGAATTTAATGCACCTGAGGCTTACTGGGTGCCAACCGTTGCCCCCTCTGGATTGATAATATATTCCGGTTCCGTGTTTCCTAAGTGGCAGGGCAATGCTTTTATCGGCGGGCTCAGGTCTAGGTCACTGCTGCGAATCAAGATTGATGGTGATCAAGCCAAAGAGGTCGAGCGATTTGATATGGGTAATCGTATTCGAGAAGTAGAGCAAGGCCCCAAAGGCGCTATATGGGTTCTAGAGGATAAAAGAGATGGACGCCTGCTGCGGCTAACACCAGATGCATAAATCATGAGTCTGGTTAATAGTTGATGCACTGTATTCCACTTTTAGTGATTGCATTATTCTTTATAATCGGCGGTATTTCTCATTTTGTAATACCTGAGTTTTTCATGTCGGCAATGCCTGACTATTTGGTTTTTCACAGAGAACTCGTTTTCATCAGTGGAGCTTTTGAGATTTTAGCCGCAATCGGAATTTTAGTGCCTCAAACCCGTTTATTTGCGGGCTATGGTTTGATTGCATTAATGATTGCCGTGTTTCCAGCGAATATAAACATGGCGCTGCATCCAGAAAAATATAAGAGTATTCCTGAGTTGTTCTTGTACCTTCGACTTCCATTGCAGTTTCTATTGATAGGGTTTGTCTGGTGGGCAATTGTACCCGAGAGACTTCAAAAGCGAATCGATGATTAAGAGAAAACTACTTGAATCTGCTGGTATTTACATTCAGTTTGAATTCGCGTTTTATCAAGGCTAAATGTATTATTCAGTCAACAAATAATTAACTGAACATATTTATGAAATCATCTTTTAGAACCTTATTTGCCCCTATTCTTGGGTATTTTGAATTGGGAGAAGGACCATTTAGTTATAAAAAATCTCATAGAATCATACTGATAGTTGTGGGCTGCCTGTTTTTACTCCTTGCATTTATTTCTATTGCTGGCGGCCTGGCCAGTTCAATAATGGGGGCTGTAATTCCTTTCCTTGTTTTCTTTCTGGGCGGCTCTTTGTGTTTAGTGATCGGTGCTTTAGGCACAGATCGTGCTGTTGCAAAAATCTGGGGAACCAGGTAGCGTATTTAAACAGACACCCGTACCTTGGGACGCTTTTTTTAAAAGAGGCTCTCAACATTCATCCATTTATCAATATCCTGTTCACCCAAAACTTCCATAAAAAACAATAATAAACGATATGCAGGACGTGCATATTTCAGGTCAGGAATAGCATGATGCTGAGAATAAACTTCGATAAAAACCTCAATTTGCTGTTGATCTAATAAATACTCCAACAATATAAAATCCATCTCACGCGGAGCAAGTACAAACGCATCTAAGTCTAGCAGGATCAATTCTGCGTAATCCTTTGTAATTAATAACTGATCCCAGCGTAAGTCCGGCATTAATGGCACGAATTCGCTTGCATTTAAATGATTACACGCTTCTAACGCAGATTCTAAATATGGTTTGTATTTAGCAAGCTCACCCCCCCACTTATAGGCACTTTTTTCTAAAGTATCACTCAGACGTTGTCTCCACTCATTACTTTTAAATAAAGGCTGATGAATTAGCCCCCAGCTATCACGTTGATCTTTATGGAGCTCGGCGAGATGCTGAGCCAATTGTTCAACCATTCCATTATTTATTTTGGAATGATCGGGTACTGAACCTTTTAATTCTTTTGTTAAAATATATGCGCTTTGTTGTCTGATACTTTCAACTTTAACTATCTCGGGTATTTGTAATGAAGTCAGCTTTGCAATATGACGATACAGTGTTTCGAAATGCTTAATGTCTTGCTGCAAATTCACCCCAAAAAGTTGCTGCATAATCTGCCAGAAAGATGATTCTGTATTACTACAAACTTTAATAAAATAATTACGCTGCTTAGATTGCAAACGCCATAAGTCATGCGTGCTATCTTCAAAACGTTGTGGGATAAATGCAACTTTTTCTGCCCTTATTTCTTTCGGCAATGACTCAATCAGCCATGATGGTATTTTCTTGTTACGAGTTTGGCTCATGAGTTTACGTAAATCGCGCTGGATTAGGTATGAGAGAGTATAAGGTATTTTTCAAAACGAGTGTGTTTGCTATATAATGGCTTGTTGATTAACTTTAACGTTTGCGTCCATTATGTTTTACACAGAATCTTTCGATGTCATTATCATCGGTGGCGGTCATGCTGGCACCGAGGCCGCTCTTGCGCCTGCACGCATGGGGTTAAAAACGTTATTGCTAACCCATAATATCGAAACTATCGGGCAGATGAGTTGTAACCCAGCCATAGGAGGTATCGGCAAAGGCCATATTGTTAAAGAAATCGATGCGCTTGGCGGTGCAATGGCTCACGCTGCGGACAAAGGTGGCATCCAGTTTCGCACGCTAAATGCAAGTAAAGGCCCTGCTGTTCGTGCAACTCGTGCACAAGCTGATCGCTCATTGTACAAAGCGGCAATTCGCCAAATGGTCGAAGCCGAAGAAAACCTGCAGATATTCATGCAAGGCGTTAATGACTTGATCATAGAGAATGATCGAGTTGTTGGCGTTAGCACCGACATGGGTCTTAAATTCAAAGCCAAAGCAGTGGTATTAACTGTCGGTACATTCCTTGGCGGTAAAATCCATATCGGCATGGAAAATCATTCTGGTGGTCGCATGGGTGATCCACCGTCGATTGCCTTGGCTGATCGTTTACGCGAAATGCCCTTTAGAGTAGATCGTTTAAAAACCGGCACACCTGCACGTATCGATTCGCGCAGTATCGATTACAGCAAGCTACAAGAACAGCCTGGTGACACTCCTATTCCTACATTTTCATACATGGGAAAAAAGGAAGATCATCCTCAGCAGATTTCTTGCCACATCACTTATACCAATTCACGCACGCACGACATTATTCGTGCGAGTCTTGATCGTTCTCCACTTTATTCAGGAGTGATTGATGGTGTTGGGCCGCGCTACTGTCCTTCAATTGAAGACAAGATCGTGCGCTTTGCGGATAAAGACAGCCACCAGATTTTTATCGAACCTGAAGGTTTGAACACTTACGAAATCTACCCTAACGGTATTTCAACGAGTATGCCCTTTGATGTGCAGTTCGAATTTATTCGCTCTATCGAAGGCTTTGAGAATGCGCATATCACCAGACCAGGTTATGCAATCGAATATGATTTCTTTGATCCTCGTGATCTTAAACCCACACTTGAAACCAAATTTATTGATGGCTTGTTTTTTGCCGGTCAAATCAATGGCACCACGGGTTACGAAGAAGCTGGCTCACAGGGCTTACTTGCAGCAACTAACGCAGCACTTCAAGTTCAAGGTAAAGATTCATGGTACCCGAAACGCAGCGAAGCTTATATTGGCGTAATGGTCGATGATTTAATCACCCACGGTACGCAAGAGCCATATCGCATGTTCACCAGCCGCGCTGAGCATCGCCTGTTATTACGTGAAGATAACGCAGATTTACGTCTAACCGAAGTCGGTTACAAGCTCGGCTTAGTCGATGAAGAACGCTGGCGTGCATTCAATATAAAACGTGAACAGGTCGAGATTGAAATGCAGCGTTTGCGCGAGACTTTGATGCACCCTGGCGATGTCAATGCAGAACAAAATGAGCGGATTTTCAAAGGCTCTTTGAGTCGTGAATATCGCTTAAACGAATTGTTAAGACGCCCTAATGTTGGCTATGCCGATTTAATGTCTATTGAAAAATTTGGCCCTGCCGTTAAAGACCCAAAGGTAGCAGAACAAGTTGAAGTGCAGTTTAAATACGCAGGTTATATCGATCGCCAACAGTTAGAGATTGATAAACAAAAGAATCATGAAGAAACGGTTCTGCCGGATGATTTTGATTATTCAACCATCAAAGGAGGACTTTCTAACGAAGCACTGCAAAAGCTGCAGGATCAAAAGCCTACGACTATCGGACAGGCTTCGCGTATCCCTGGTATTACACCAGCGACTATTTCTATTTTGATGGTGCATTTAAAGAAACACCGTTACCAGCAAGCTAGCTAAAAGGAAGTTCTGTACGTGTCGTACGATCAACTCTGGGAACAAGGTCTGGAACAACTAGATTGCCACCCTACTGAGTCACAATTGGCCCAACTAAAACAATATGTTGAGTTACTCAATCGCTGGAATAAAACCTATAACCTCACCGCAGTTCGTGAGATGCAGGATATGATTCCATTACATATTTTCGATAGCCTAGTGGTAGCAGATTTTATCAAGGGTGATAATTGTTTAGATGTAGGTAGTGGTGCAGGTTTACCTACAATTCCGTTAGCGATTATGCAGCCAGATCGTCAATTTATGGCGGTTGATACCAATGGCAAAAAAATGCGTTTTATTCAGCAAGCCATTATTGAGCTTGGCTTAAAAAATACCAATGTCTCGAAAACACGCATTGAAAGTTGGGAATCCGCTATCAAATTCGACGCCATTATTAGTCGAGCCTTTGCCTCTCTTTACGACTTTCTGACAAATTCATCGGCACAATTGGCATCAAATGGAATCTTATATGCCATGAAGGGGCAATACCCCGAGGGCGAATTGCAGTATATTCCCAATCAGTATACATTGACATATTCTCACTCGATGTCAGTTCCCTTTGTTGATGGAGAACGACACTTACTTGAATTTATAATGAGCTGAACTAGTAACAGACTAAAAACACAGGATGAATCATGATACTAAAAAACTCACGTTCAATTTTCTACCTATTTACCGCAATGGTGATTAGTAGTGTAATTATTGGAAGTTTTTGCAAAACAAAATTTTTACCTATGAGTAATGCCAATGCGGCAGAGACTACATCTGCTTCTGCTTCTATTTCAAAAAAATCTGAGTATGCTGATGTGGATGTAGAAATGGAGCTAGTCAAAGTTGGCGAGCATAGTTATTACGTCCAGGGCAAGGCAGGTATCGCCACCGATAATGCGGGCTTTATTTCAAATGCGGGAGTAATTATTACCGATGCGGGTGTGGTGATATTTGATGCATTGGGAACCCCCTCTTTAGCGAATAAACTCCTTAAAAAAATACGTGAATTGACCGATAAACCCATCGCCAAAGTTGTGGTTAGCCATTATCACGCAGATCATATTTACGGTTTACAGGTTTTCAAAGAACAAGGCGCAGAAATCATCGCGCCAGATGGTGTTTATGATTATATCGATTCGGAAGTCGCCAGAACCCGCCTTGAAGAACGACAATTCTCACTAGAACCGTGGGTCAATGAAGATACCTATATCGTTAAACCCGATACGATTCTTGATGCTACTGAAAAATTCACCGTAGGCAATATAGATTTCACCATCAACGTCATCGGCAAAGCCCATTCTGATGCCGACTTAACCCTGTATGTAGAAAACGATCGTGTGCTGTATACCGGTGATATCCTTTTTGAAGGACGAGTACCATTCATTGGCAACCATACCAAACACTGGTTAGAAACCCTGCAAAGTCTGGAGACAAACGAAGTCAAAGCACTGGTGCCTGGTCATGGCCCCGCTGCTAAAAACCCTCAAAAAGCGATTACACTCACCCGAGAGTATTTGGCGTATATGCGTGAAAAAATGGGCAAAGCGATTGAAGAAATGATTGATTTTGATGAAGTTTACAAACAAATAGATTGGTCAAAATACGAAAAACTCCCCGCTTTCGAAGCAGCAAATCGCCGTAATGCATTTCAGGTTTATCTATCGATGGAAAAAGAAAGTTTCTAATAGCTTATAAACAAACACCCCCCCACTTTCAGGCACTTTTTCAGAAAATAGTGCCTGAAAGTGGGCAGTGTATTTATTTTATGCTTTAACTCTCTTTGGCCTATCTGTAACCGCTAATATCCCTGCAAATACGATGATTGATATCCCCAGCAAGGTATTCAAATCCAATACTTCATCCCAAATCAACCAGCCAAACAAAGCAGCAAAAGCGACGGATGTGTAAGTATATGGGCCTAGTTGACCCGCTGGTGCATGGCTGTAGGCCTTGCTCAATGATAATTGTGCAAATGTCGAAAAGATGGCAATACTGACTAAAGATCCAAATTGAATCCAGCTTAAGTTCACCCAGGACAACATTGCCGGAATGGCTGAAACGATAGTGCCGATTAGTGCAAAATAAAACACGATGCGTCCTGGTGTTTCGGTAGCACTCATCTTGCGGATAATCACTTTAGCCAATCCAGACAACACCGCACCTGCTAGCGCTATCAATATCACCATATTATATTGAGATGAATCTCCACCTGGACTGATAATCAGAACGACACCAACAAAGCCAATAAAAACAGCCATTATCGTTTTTACGCCAATACTTTCTTTGATCCAGAAAAAGGCAATTATCGGTATGAAAATTGGTGTGGTTTGTTTTAACAACGAGGCTTGGGCCAGTGGTAAATGTCCCCAGGAATAAAACAAACATACCATTGCGGTTAAGCCAACCAGACTTCTGGATATGTGAAGTCCTATGTGTTTTGTATGAAGTCTTGCAATCCCCTTGCGAATCAACCATGGAATCAGTATAAATAAACCAATCAGGTTTCTTATGAAAACTATTTGCTCTGTTGGTACTTCGGAAGACAGGGTTTTGATTATCATTCCTGTTGCTAGTAAAGCAAGCTCGGAAAGGATAATTAAACTAGCGCCAAGGGCTATGTTGTGATTTTGCATGGATTGAAGCTTTGATTGATAAAACTAGAATAAAAAAGCTTTCAATAGTTTTCAGTTATGAAAACAAGCCACTGTTTTTGATGCCATCAAACATAAACTGTACGGCCAATGCACTAAGAATAACTCCAAAGATTCGGGATATAACTTGTAAGCCTGTCACACCTAATACCTTATGCACCTGGCTTGCTCCGATAAGCAGAATATAAGTCATCAGCATAATGCTAAGTAGACCTAATATAACCATACTTTGTTGTCCAAGATGACCTTCAACATTTGCCATCAAAAGAATTACTGCACCTATTGCACCTGGGCCAGCGATCAATGGCGTTGCTAAAGGAAAAACACTAATATCATGGCTGTGTTCGGCTTCTTCAACTTCATCTGCAGTTGCTGATGTTCCGCCCGAATGGCGAGCGAAAACCATATCGATTCCGATCAATAATAATAAAATACCACCTGCCGTTCTTAACGCGGCCAGCGTTATTCCTAAAGATGACAACAATGCCTCACCCAGTAATGCAAAAACCAGCAATAAACCCGTAGCAATTATTACGCCTTTAAACGCAATCTTCCTTTTTGTGAAGGCACTTCTTTCAGAAGTTAAACCCGCAAACACAACCGCAATGTCGATTGGCCCGACAGTCGCGAAGAAGGTTGTTATTGCTAGAATATAGGTTTCGAACATAATAAAGCTGTGACAAAAAGTGCCTAAAAGATGGGGGGTGTGTTTATTTAAACTATTGTAGTACTGTAAATAAATTTTCCCACCATATTACAAATTCTCTTAACTTAAACGCTATTTTAGAACACTATGTAGACGTTTAATCATATCTTTGAATACTTTGGGGCCTGCTGCCACGATATCGCCAGATTTCATGTGGTTCCCGGCGCCCTGCATATCTCCCACCAATCCGCCTGCTTCCTGTACCAAAAGCACACCTGCTGCAATATCCCACTCATGTAGACCAAATTCCCAGAAACCATCGTATCTTCCGGCTGCTACATAGGCGAGGTCTAACGATGCTGATCCTGCTCTTCTTACTCCAGCGGTATTCAACATTAAAGCTTTCATCGTCTGCTGATAGCTATCAATAATCTCAGACTGGTCTGGACGATAAGGTATGCCAGTGGCTAATAATGCATTTTCTAATGACAAACGCTTGGAAACACGAATTCGACGATTATTCAAAAATGCCCCACCACCACGTGATGCATGGAATAAGTCATCTCTCATCGGGTCATAGACGACCCCCTGATCTAACTTTCCATTCTTTTTAAGCGCGATTGAAACGGCATAATGAGGAATACCGTAGAGGAAGTTTGTAGTGCCATCGAGCGGGTCAATAATCCACTCGTATTGAGAAGAAGTGCCTGCGGTTTTGCCGCTCTCTTCCCCGATAAAGCTATGATCAGGATAGGCTTTTTTCAAAATACCGATAATTGTATCTTCAGCAGCACGATCTATTTCTGTCACAAAATCATTTTTATCCTTGTTTTCGATCTGTAACTGGTCGATCCTATCGGCACTACGAGCAATGATATCGCCAGCTTCGTGGGCGGCTTTAATAGCCATGTTTAACATAGGATTCATAAGGATTTCCGTAAATAATAGTTCATCAGAACAAAACAATTTTATACTTATCTCAATCATATCTGAATAGATACAGATATTTACACGAAATAAATGACGGATAAATACTGAGATAATTTCAGCCGCGAGAGTCTAACAGAAATTTATCCTAAATTCGCCAGCTGATCGCTCTCTATAGCTAATTAAATTATCAATACGTAGTCTATTACGATATTGTTTCCGACTTGGAACTGCGGCGACTTTGGAAGGTAGGATGAGTAACAACATATTAGATAACATAAGAATTGTAATGATTCACACCTCTCACCCAGGAAATATCGGTGCTGCAGCGCGTGCCATGAAAGTCATGGGCATATCTGATCTTTGTTTGGTAAATCCAAAATCTTTTCCAGATGACCAAGCCTACGCAATGTCTGCAAATGCGACAGATATTCTAGAAAATACAACAGTAGTAACTACCTTAGCTGAAGCTATAAGAAATTGCCGCTTAGTCGTTGGCAGCAGTGCCAGACATGAACGCAGCTTAAGCTGGGATATTCAAGATTCACGTGAATGCGGTGTAAACATTGCAAGACACGCAAAAAATGCAAAAGTTGCACTGTTGTTTGGGCGGGAGAGCTCAGGTCTTACCAATAATGAACTCGCTGTTTGCCAGCATTTGGTACATATTCCAACAAACCCAGACTACAGCTCTTTGAATGTAGCATCCGCAGTTCAATTACTTGCTTATGAATGTCGACTATCTGCATTAAAGAACGATTCTACTATTAACGACAATAAAGCAGAAAAAGGGCAGCAAGATAAATGGGTTACGGCAGAAGAAATGGATGGTTTTTTCCAACATTTAAAACAGGTAATGGAAGAGGTCGATTTTTTAGACCCGGAAAATCCTCGTCATCTAATGACCCGTTTAAGACGTCTCTATTCTCGATCTAGCATGACTCTCAGTGAGCTTAATATTCAACGTGGATTTTTAGCAGCAATTCAAAAGAAAAATAACTGATATCTTTACTTAAAGACGTCTCATTCAGCTTAGGCTAAGCCGTTAAGCGTAAAATAATTGATATAAGGTAGATAATTGTCTATTTTTAAGAGATAGAGCGCTTTGTACTTAATCTTTGTACTTAACATAATTAATACAAATAGCTAAGAACAAGCTCTTAAAAATAAAAATAAAATGATTTGAGAGAATGAGCTATGAATAGTCTTAAACACGATTTTCGTGAGCCAAAGGTTTACAGTACAACAGGCTTCAAGGACACATTGGCATCACCACTGTTTTATTCTGTGGCTGTTGTCGCTTTAGTTTTGGGAATCGCATCCATCTTTGGTTTTTTACAAAACCCAATGAAGCTTAAAGCAGTGGCTAATGCTGTGCATGATAAAGTGAGTGTGGGTAGTCCTGTCAGCAGTAGCCCCCGAAAAAATTTATATTCACTTACACAATCTTATACTGGCGAAGATATTGCTGAAAAAAAAACTCTCAAAATAATTGATTTTACAGACGTTGAGAACAACAAGCACGATCCACAATCTGATTTTCACCACGTTACATTTAACTATGACGTAACTGCAAACGATTTTTGGTCAGATTTGGATACTACCCGCCTCGAATCGGCTATCGAAGAAAGTGAAAGACAAGACTTTGAGGCCTCATTAATTGGCGCACCTTTGAAGTCTGAATATCATCAACAACCCGAATTAGAAATAATGCAGCTTAACGATTCTATTTACAGTCTGAATACGACACCAACTAGAATATAATTGAAGAGTCTTTTCAGGAATCTAGTTTCTGTATTAACGCGGCTTCTAGTTCCGCCTGCTTTTCTTTTGAAGCAACTAGGTTTCCACTGTTGGTGGAAACAAAAAAAATATCTTCAGCAATTTCACCGAGTGTCGAGATTCGTGCATTATGGATGTTAATCCCATACTGATTAAAAACCTCGCCAATCCTCGTCAAAATTCCTGCTCCATCTGCCGTCCTTATCAGAATTTCTGTTTGTTTGTGGTTAGTATCTAAACCAAATTCAACCGTTGTTTTCGTATCGAAGTGTTTTAACTGTCTTGGCATCCGATGATGATCGAAATTATAATCCATCTGTTGTTGCGATAGATTCTTCTTAATCATATCCAGTAGCTTTTGTTTGTTATCGTAGCTTTGCAATGGTCTACTGTTGTTATCCAACAAATAAAAAGTTAATAAATCATAACCATCTTTGCTAGATGTAATACTCGCTGCCACGATGTTCAAACGCTGTTGCTCTATGGCAGAAGTAATTTTTACAAATAATCCATGCCTATCTTTGGTGTAAATAAGTAAAACCGAGCTCTTGCTTATATTGCTATCTGCAATTTTTATGATTACTTCTTCTGCGTTCTCTACCGTATGTACTGTGCTTTTGTGTTCAGCAATTTCCTGGATATGCCAGAATAGTCTTTCTTCCGAAAACTGCACAAAATAATCATTATCAAAGTTTTTCCAGAAACCTTCACACGTGTCTTTATCCATACCTTTTTCTGTAACCATGGCAAGCACAGCTTGTTTTTTACTCTGTATTTCACGCTCGATGAGTACTTCACTGCTTGCTGTTTTAACCGCGTCGTTTTGCAGAAATCTGCGCGTATTTCGGAATAACTCAATTAACAAAGAATGTTTCCAACTGGTTAATAATGTTGGGTTAGTCCCCTTGATATCACAGATAGTTAGAATATGAAGGTATTCAAGCCTTTTCAGGCTTCCCACAATTTCAACAAATTCTTTGATGACTTCTGGATCATTAATATCTTTACGTTGCGCGATACTACTAATCAATAAATGATTTTCCACCAACCAACTAACGAGCTGCGAATCCTCTTCGCTAAGAGCATGAGAGCGACAAAACTCTAACGCATCAATTGCACCTAATTCGGAGTGACTGCCACCTCTACCTTTTGCAATATCATGAAATATTCCAGCCAGACAAAGAAGCATTGGCTTCTCAATATGTTTGAAAAGCTCATGACAAAAAGGTAGCTCCTTGGCTCCCTTGTCGATACTTAAAACACGAATATTACGCACCACATTTAAGGTGTGATCATCAACGGTAAAGGCATGGAAAAGATCGTATTGCATTCGACCGACGATATTCGCAAAGGCGGGGATATAGGCTGCTAAAATGCCATATCGATTCATTCGTCGCAGCACAAAGTTAACCCGTTTTTTAGACGATACGATATTAATAAACATCTGTTTATTATGAGAGTTATCCCGGAAATTCTGGTCTATCAAGTGCAAGTTACGCCTTAATTCACGGATGGTGGTAGGTGTTAAACCATTTAATTCAGGTACTTGCTGCAAAATATGAAAAACTTCCAGCATCGTATGCGGCTGTTCACTGAATATATCTGTTTGCACTAAGTCCAGATAACCATCCTGATTACTGTAATATTTGTTTATCAATACAGGTGCAGCCTTATTGGCTAATAAGATATGCTCCCTGAGCAAGCCAAGTAAAATTTCATTGAGCCGCTCTAGTTGCGTTATGGTTTTGTAATAACGCTGCATAAATGCTTCGATCGACTGATTCTGTGCGTCATTGGTGTAACCAAAAGTGTGTGCAAGATCTCGCTGATGATCGAAAAGTAGTCGGTCTTCTTTACGCCCCGTTAACTGATGTAATGCAAATCGCACCTTCCATAAGAAATCACGCGCCTCAATTAAAGATTCATATTCTTTAGGATTAAGTAAGTCATTATCTTTAGACTCACTCAGCGTTTTTAATGAACCAATGCCGTATTCTCGCAAGGCTATCCAACAAATCGTTTGCAAGTCACGCAAACCACCCGGGCCATCTTTTAAATTGGGTTCCACGCGATATGCGGTATCCCCATATCGCAGGTAGCGATTTTCTTGTTCTTTGATTTTCGCCTTAAAAAACTCCTGACTACTCCACATTTTATCAACAGAAATCAGATTTTTAAGTTGATTATAAACAACTTCATCACCGCACAGAAAACGCGATTCAATAAGATTGGTAATTACCGTTAGATCATCAGTAGCTTCAGTAACACACTCATCCAGGGTACGTACGCTATGCCCTATTTCCAGACCAAGATCCCATAACTGGGTAACAAAGTCGGATAGCTTTGACTCATCTTTCGCGGTTGGTTCCGCAGCCAACAATAGCAATAGATCAACGTCAGAAGCGGGATGCATTTCCTGTCGACCATAACCACCAACAGCCACCAAAGCCGCTGATAGAGAATTACCACAGTTTTGTTGCGACCACATGGTTTGCAATAAACCATCAATGATCTGGCTGCGGTGTTTAATAATATCTGGAATAGCAACACCGTCATCAAATTGCTGCTGCAAATGCTTATTATTAAGCTGTAATGTCTTTTTTAAAGAAGGAATAGAAGTCATATTAGGATTATGCACGAATTAGGGATTACATAAATACACCCCCCTACTTTTATGAGGTTTTTCTAAAAGCTACTTAGAGTGAAACACCAACTCACCTGACCAGTTTTCACCTATTTCTTTTTGCGAAAGTAATTCGATATTTTCTAGATATAGTTGGTAGATTAAATCGTCTTTGGTGTGTTCGATTTTCGAATTTTGCTGCAATAGGTGTTGAAAAATTTCTCGGGAGTACTGCCATTGCCGTTTTCGAAAATATTCAAGTGCTGTTTGAAACTGGTTTAATAACTGAATTTTGTCATCAGTCAAAGTGTCGGGGGAAAGCGGCTCGAAAATTCGTATGGCCTCTTCTTTTCCTTTTACCTTTACTTTACCAAGCTCTCGAAACTCAATATTTTTACAGTACTGTGCCGTTATTTCGCTGACAATAATTGAGACTCCAAAGTACTTTGTTAAGCCTTCCAGACGTGAGGCCAAATTTACCCCATCACCAATCACAGAATAATTAAGACGATGCGACGAGCCCATATTACCAGCGACTACTTGTCCCGTGTTAATGCCAATACCTATATTGATGTTCGGGATATTTTCTTTACTCAGTTCGACATTCAAGGCTTCTAAAGATGTCATCATGCGCTGGGCTGCTTTCACGGCTTGTTCTGGCGCATTTGCAACATCAATCGGCACATTGAATAATGCCATAATCGCATCACCAATATATTTATCGATGACGCCTTTATGTGATTCAATAGAATCCGTCATACGGCTTAAATAACGGTTTAGCAATAACAAAACATCCCTGGGATCAAGCTGTTCACAGAGGTTTGTAAATTCCCGGATATCACAAAATAAAATCGTTGCCTGCTTTTTCTCACCAGCAAAATCGATGTCTTTACTGAGTAATTCTGCCGCTATTTCTGGGGAGACCACTTTCCCCAGTAAATTACGCACTTCATCACGCTCTTTTAGCCCTTTGCTCATGTGATTTACCGCGGAAGTCAAGGTGCCCAATTCATCTTTGCGCTCAGAAAGTAAAGGATGTATATGATAGTCACCTTGTTCAATTTGCTTAACGGTTTCAGTCAATGACTCTAATGGACGACTCAGGTTTCGAGCAATATAAAAAACACCAACAATAGCGGCTAACAAACCCAATCCAAATAATGCAAACATAAGATTACTTAAGCGCATATAGGGTTCTAACGCTTTATCTAAAGAACGTTGCAATACGGCGACCGTATGACCTTCCCCCGAACCTTTGACGTCTATAATTCTGGTTAAAAACTTACTCTGATTTAAATCTAACTCTTTAACTGAGTTTAAAAATTGCTGGCCCGATGTCAAGACAGTTGAATTCTCTTGTAAATAAGCTAATAAATCTTCTTGGGCTGAAATTGCTAATGTAGATGACAGTACTTGCCATTTTTGATCACCCCCTACCTTTGGTGCTGTTTTTTTATAAAGCAGACTCACTTGAGAATTTGTTTGCTCTGATAGCACTCTGCTAAATGCATCGCTTATACGAAAGCCAATGACTATCCACGCACTAGGTTCTGGAGTAAACAAAGGCATAATGACCAATTGATAGGGTTTTCCATCCAGTAATTGAATCCCGCTTGCCTCTCCCGTTTCGCTATTTTCTGCTGATTCTTGTAATGCTGCGAGAGGCCATATGTCATTGTGTTGGCCATCATCTAACGTATTCACAATGAGCTCACCATCCATATCAGCCAGCATCATTACGCCTGCTTCTACACGGGTTCGATGATTATCTAACGCAGAAAAAATCGTATTTTTATCATTGGTTGCGACAGCTTCTTTAAAGGCAAAGTCAGCGGAGAGTAACCGTGCTTTTTCGATAAGTACGTTATTGCGCGAAGACAAATCACTTTCAAAAGTAAAGGAGGTTAGCCCTAGCGCTTCTTCAATATTCGCACGTGCATTATTTTTATTTGCTTTATCTACGGCGATAAACACAGAAGCTAGAACGAGTGTAAACAGCCCAATGATGAGGAGTAGTAATTGCGATCTAAAACTACTCAAACCTAACATCTAGGATAGAACTCCCTGGCTAATCAATTTGCAGACTCATAATCATAAACGACAGGCTTGGAATTACTCTTATTCCGTTTCTTCCACTGGGGTTTAAGAGCAAGTTTATACGAAAAATTAGTAGATTTTACTGGCAGGGTGATTCTCTGTTGAATCTTCACCCCCTTTCTTTGTTGAGGATGTTCAACTTTCAATAAATATTGCCCATTAGGTAAGCCATTTATAACAGCCCTGCCCTTAGCATTTGAAAGTGCAAAAAACGGGGTGTCGACGATAAAAGCATACGCCAACATTTGATCATGAATATTGCAGCCAAAAGTCACCATACCTACCCTATCGAAAACGATGGTCTTAGGTGGTTTTCCTGAATAGAGCTTAATTTCGAATTTTTTTGGCTTGGAAAATGAATAAACATGGTGCTTCACAGAATCCTGATTTAAAAAAGTGACAATTGTGCCTTTTTCAAAAACAGAAATATGAGGTTGAAAAGTTTTCTTACGTTGATAAATGGTGATTTTTCTAGGGGAAGTTTTTTGCTTATTTTTAACAAATGGAATCGCGTATACCACTGCATTTGCTAGTGGCTTATTGTTATTATCTGATAGATGAAATGCGAGACTATTCGCCAGGGCATTATTGAGCAACAGACTAAATATCATCAAAATGCTTAATGAATAACGAAGCATATTTTTAAATAACTCCTCTCAATTAGATCAACTATCATTATCTGTTTTTTTTTATTATTAACACACCACATGACTACTTTTATACAAAGTATAGTTTACATGCAACAACTATCTATTAAACCCACCTCCCTACTTTTAGGCAGTTTTTGGATATTTCCCAATAAACACTTAATTAATACCGAATTAATACCTTAATACAATGCAATTTGTTATCCTTGCGCGGCTATAATTATTGAGTTTTTGATTTAGGCATTAGTTTTCTAAAAGTTAACACTATATTGCTAAAAATCTGTTACAGAAAACACCATGAAACCTGTATTCGCCCTTGTCGGTCGACCCAATGTCGGCAAATCCACACTATTCAATCGCTTAACTAAATCGCGAGATGCATTGGTGGCTGATTTTCCTGGTCTGACGCGTGATCGCAAATACGGTCAAGGGGTACTTGGAACTTATGAAGATGAAATCAAACGTGACTATCTGGTTATAGATACAGGCGGTTTAAGTGGCGAAGACGTTGGCATTGACGAATACATGGCAAACCAGACGTGGTTGGCGGTAGATGAAGCGAATACCGTATTGTTTATGGTAGACGGAAAAGAAGGTTTGACCAATGCCGATCACTTGGTTGCGGATAGATTACGCAAAGCGGGCAAAACGGTTTACCTAGTTGTAAACAAAACCGATGCAGTAGATCCGGAGCAAGCTAAAGCAGATTTCTATCAACTCGGTTTTAGTGATGTATTCGCAATAGCAGCAGCGCATGGCCGTGGCGTTACTCACATGATTTCCAAACTACTCGAAAACTTTCCGATCGAAGAAGAAGAGACCATTCCCGAAGAGCACGCAGACAGTATCCGCATCGCTTTTGTGGGTAGACCCAATGTAGGTAAATCTACGCTTATCAATCGAATTATGGGTGAAGAGCGCGTCGTTGCGTTTGATAAACCCGGTACCACACGAGATAGTATTTACGTACCTTACGAGCGCGATGGGCAAAAATACACCCTGATTGATACCGCAGGTGTTCGACGTCGTGGCAAAGTCAAAGAATCCATCGAAACCTTCAGTATTATCAAAACACTTGAAGCGATAAAACAAGCACATGTTGTAATTATGTTGTTAGATGCGCATGAAACCATTACCGATCAAGATGCACATTTACTGGGATTGATTTTAGATGCCGGTCGCTCCTTAGTCGTAGCTATCAATAAATGGGATGGACTCGACGAATACCAGAGAGATCAAATTAAAGTAAAACTGGAAGTAAAACTACCGTTCCTTGATTTCGCGGACAAGCACTTCATTTCTGCTTTGCATGGAACAGGTGTTGGGCATCTGTATAAATCGGTGCATGAAGCTTATGAATCAGCGATGCTTGATGTACCCACCGCACGCATGACTCGCATTTTACAAACGGCTACTGAAGCTCACCAACTTCCCATTGTAGCAACACGTCGTATCAAATTACGCTATGCACACCAAGGTGGCAGCAACCCGTTCACGGTGATTATCCACGGCAATCAAACCAATCGCGTACCGGGTTCTTACAAACGTTACTTAATGAATTACTTCCGCGAAACGCTGAAGTTAAAAGGTACTCAGGTAAAAATAGAATTCAAAACGGGTGACAATCCATTTGAAGGCAAAGGCGATAAGCGCGCCAAATTATCACCTTCTCAAATGTTCCGTAAAAAGAAGAAAAATCCACACACATCAAAAACTAACAAAACCAGTAAAAAGAAAAAATAAAAAGTTTTTATAGGCTCGCATGTCCATTGAAGCGGATTTTTTATTTAGACTTGAATAGAACCTTTTTATTAAATGCAAAACTAACTGTAATACAGATAATAATCTAAAGGGGAAAGTATGAGTGTCAAAGGATTGATTAGCATACTGTTTGTTTCACTTTGTAGTTTTACGTTTGCCAAATTACCTGTAGGCATGAATACCAATGAAATCCAGCACGTTGATTCTAGCGCGCCGTTTGTCAATGTGTTCAAAATGGCAATGCCTTTTAAGGACGCGAAAAAACTCACCCACGGACATATTCGATTCGATCGTCACGGTTGGCCGCGAGATCTAAAGGGCGGCAAAGCTGGCAGCTATATGATTCACTGGCTGCCTGTAGGTACACTGCCAGAAGGTAATTATACCGTTCTTTATGATGGCGAAGGCCAACTGGCTTATGAGGGCGATGCCAAAATTGCGCATTCTTCTCCCGGTAAAGACATCGTTCAATTCCGCTCTGGACATGACAAGTTTATGCAAGTCGCTTTGCTGATAAAGCATTCCGAGCCTAATAATTATGTGCGTAACATTCGGGTACTAATGCCCGGCGGAATTTGCTCAAACGATCCATTTAAACGAGTGGATAATGAAAATCAATGTCGTGGTAACTTTCTATCGTTTGAAAAGCATCACAAACAAATCATCTTCAACCCGGATTACTTAACATTCATGAAGGATTTTAAAGTCATCCGCATGATGAATATGTCTGGAATCACACGAAACCCTATCCAGCACTGGAAGCAAATGCCGCATATGAGCAAAGCAACCTGGGCCGGTTACGAAGGTACACGTGGTGCGCCTTTAGCGGTGATGGTAAAGTTGGCAAATGTGTTAAATCGTGATGCCTGGTTCAATATTCCACATGCTGCCGATAACAATCTAGTCAGAAAATACGCGACTTATTTAAAGAAACACCTACGCCCAAATCTAAAGGCTTATATCGAGTACACCAACGAAGCATGGAACTCTGCATTCTCGCAAATGCATTATGCAAAAAACATGGGGGTAAAACTACGGCTAGACCCAGACCCAAATGTTGCGGGGCATAAATATTACTCACAGCGTTCCGTAGAAATTTTTAAAATATTCCAGAAAGTATTCGGTGGTGCGAGTAACAACCGAATCGTTAGAGTGATGGGAGCCTGGTCGGCAAACCGTTATATGACGCCTGTGGTAATGGAACACAAAGGAGCTTATAAACACGTTGACGCGATGGCAATCGCCCCCTATTTCTTTGTGCATCAGAAAGCACTCGGCGGTGTGAATAGTGTACCCAGTGTATTCGCCTTATTAAAGGATGACAAAAAGAATCCTTATTCTATGAACAATGTCTACAAAATGATTGGACAACAGATGGAATACGCCAAGAAATACAATGTGAAACTCATCGCCTACGAAGGCGGACAACATTTGACTTCACCAGGCACCAAATCCACCCGAGATCATCCGAATCCATTCTTGATCGGAGCAAATCGTGCGCACCCAATGGAAAAATTCTATATCGAATTCCTGCAAAACTGGGACAGAATTACAGAAGGTGGTTTGTTTGTTGCCTTCTCTGCACCACGAACCTGTCAGTTCTATGGTTGCTGGGGAATTACAGAACACCTTAATCAACCGCCAGCTAAAGCACCTAAATACCGTGCTTTGCAGAAATTCTTCTAATCCCTTCTCCCTCAGGGGTGGGGTAACTGGACCACAGACAAACTCATGATTACAACATTGCCCGCAATCCACTTTTCAGGCCGGGGTTTGGGAGATCGCAATAAAACACTGTGGGCGAGTTTTGCAATTAAATCCGCGAAACAGAATCTCTGGTTCTAGGGTGATACCGCAAAGGGTCAAATATTCAAAGAGATTGGCAAAGGCGCCGGCCCTTTTGAGCTGGCACTTGTGGCAATTGGTGCCTATGAACCACATAAAATCATGGATTCAGTACACACAACACCAGAAGAAGCCATCGAAATCAATAGTGATATTGGTGCAAAGAGAGCAATTGGCATGCACTGGGGTACCGTCATGCTCTCTCAAGAAAACCCCATTGAAGCACCGGCCCGATTCAAAAAAGCGGCAATGGAACAGGGGTTTGGACAAGAAAAGTCTCTGTAATGAAAATTGGCGAAACCCTCAATCTTAATAATTAGTTAGGCACCCCCCTACTTTGACTCGATTTCATCTCGCCCTTCGGGCCATCGTCGCTGCGCTCCAATGTTGTCTCGGCTGCGCCTCGGCTTGGCACTTTTTAAAGAAACTACTTTTTTCAGGCACTAATTGAGATTGGCAAACGCCTTGCTCCCCAGAGTCCGGGTTTATTTTCAAACACACCAGCACAGCTCGTGCCACAGGAAGTACAACTTCCGTTTTCTCCCATATTCCACTCGGTGATGTTATACCAGTCACGTACGATCAGCTTTTCGCCACATTCATGACAAAAGGTGGTGTCGCCTTCTTGATTGTGGACATTTCCGGTATAGGCATAGCGAATGCCATTTTTCATGGCTATCTGCCGTGCCAGAACCAGACTTGATTTGGGTGTTGCCTGTTTGTCCCGCATTTTCCAGTCGGGATGAAACGCTGAGAAATGCATCGGTACATCAGGCCCTAGATGTTCCATGACCCATTGAGTCATTTCTTCAATCTCACGTTCTGAATCATTTTCCCCGGGAATCAACAGTGTCGTCAGCTCCAGCCAGACATCGGTTTCATGTTTGATATATTCCAGTGTCTCCAGGACAGATTCCAGGTGTGACCCGGTGAGTTTGCGGTAAAATTTCTCGGTGAAGCCCTTGAGGTCAACATTGGCGGCATCCATGTGCTGAAAAAATTCGGCGCGGGGTTCGGCTTCAAAATACCCGGCGGTGACAGCTACAGATTTGATATTATTTTCGCGACAGGCGATTGCAGTGTCGATGGCATATTCGAGAAAGATCGCAGGATCATTATAGGTGTATGCCACACTGCGGCAACCTGTTTCCAGTGCTGCCTTAGCCAGTTCATCAGGAGATGCAGACTGTTGCAGGGTGTCCATTTCGCGGGACTTACTCATGTCCCAGTTCTGACAAAATTTACAAGTCAGATTACAACCCGCAGTACCAAACGACAGCACCGGGGTGCCGGGTAAAAAATGGTTAAGCGGTTTCTTTTCAATCGGGTCGATACAAAAGCCACTGGAGCGCCCATAGGTAGTCAACACAATCTGATCATTTTCCCGGGCACGTACAAAGCATAAGCCGCGCTGCCCCTCTTCCAGTTTGCATTTTCGCGGGCACACATCGCACTGCACCTTGCCGTTATCCAGCATCTGCCAGTATTTAGTTGGATGTGTTGTCTTGATTTCTTTCATTACGCCTTCACCTTAATACTATTAAGCAATGTAGGGTTATATTTCAGAAAATCCATAGTTGAAGGATAAAAAAGTGCAAAAAAATACAGTTAGACCTGCTGCAGTAGCAGGTATGTTCTACCCATCCGAGGCAGATCAATTACAACATATGCTAAACCAAATGCTGGAAAACGTGCCGCATGATGGGACTGCGCCCAAAGCGATAATCGTACCGCATGCCGGTTATGTTTATTCAGGACAGACTGCTGCTGATGTCTATGCGCGACTAAAATCCAGCAGACAAACAATCACCCGCGTGGTGCTGTTAGGCCCTGCACATCGGGTGGGTTTTCACGGCATCGCTGCACCAACATGCGGATACTTTTCAACACCTTTGGGTGAAATAACGCTTGACCAGGAGCTGCTAACAAAGGCTTTAAACATCGAAGGTATTATTCCGCTAGACGAGGCCCATAAACAAGAGCATAGTCTGGAAGTACAACTACCATTTTTGCAAACAGTACTGGACGAATTCACCCTTGCACCTTTTGTTGTGGGTGATGCGCCAGCTGAGCTAACTGCCAGATTACTGGAAACACTCTGGGGTGGCGATGAAACCCTTATTGTCATCAGTTCCGATCTCAGCCACTTTCTTGACTACCGTTCAGCTTGTGAAAAAGATTCTACAACCGCAGCCAATATTGAATCCTTTCAGGAAGATAAAATCGGTCCTCATGATGCCTGTGGTTATGCACCGATCCGTGGACTGTTGCATGTCGCAAAACAGAAGAATATGAAAATCGAACGGATTTCAATCTGTAATTCAGGCGATACCGCCGGAGATAAAAGCCGCGTCGTGGGATACGTATCCTATGCCTTACACTGAACAACAGCGGCAACAGCTATTAAAGATTGCACGCGACAGCATTCATTCCGGTTTGGAAACGGGCAAGCCATCGATCATTGATATAAATACTATGCAGGATGCGCTTCAAGAAAGAAGAGCAACTTTTATCACACTGCATAAACAGGCACAATTACGCGGTTGTGTAGGTGGAATTATGGCAAGAATACCCCTAGCACAGGATACGGCGGAACATGCGTATGCGGCGGCATTTCGTGATACCCGCTTTACTCCAGTTGAAACCCACGAATTTGATCAATTAGAGATCAGCATTTCGGTATTAAGCCTGCCTGAACCACTGGTATTCAGTGATGAAGATGAGCTTCTGGAAAAAATCCGTCCCGGTATCGATGGTCTGATTCTGGAAGAACACGATAAACGCGGCGTATTTTTACCTAGTGTCTGGGAATCTCTACCCGATAAAAAAGAGTTTTTACGTCAACTAAAACGCAAGGCTGGAGTATCTATGGATTACTGGTCAGATGAAATCCGGGTTCAGTTTTTCATTACTGAATATTTTTCAGAAAATTAATATATACGTAGCAGGTATAAATAAAAAGTACACCCCCATACTTTGACATGGTTTTTTTCATTTAATTAATAAAAATCTCGCCCTTCGGGTCGTTGTCACTTGGTTCCAACGTTGTCTCGCTAATTAGGCTTGACACTATTTTGTCTAGTAGTGCAAGCTATACACCATGCTCGATTACCTTCAATTCAAAACCTTCATAGCTGAAGATGTACTAACAGTTTTTTACATCCTTTGCGCGCTATTACTCCCAGTAATAACCTGGTTCTGGTTGCAATGGATGCTGAGTCGATACGCGGGTTTACTCCGCTTATACCGTGCCAATAAGCGTTCATTGCTGTTTTCACTGCTATTGTGGTTATTAAACAAGGTGCTGTTTTTTCGCAAAAACCAGCCTCAGTCACTAAGTTGGTCTTCACTCAACCGCTGGGAAAAAGTAAAGTTACTCGCGGTTTTTCTATTGCTGGTGGTATTGGCCGAAATCTTCCTGCGCCTGATGTTTGAATACCTGATTGCCTTTATGCAAATGCACGAATCACTGCAAATTCTCAGCAATCAGAGCAAGTAATTAGCCAATAATGTTACTCTCAAAATATCCCCTACTTTTAGGCACTTTTTATGTTTAAACTACGCCTTTTAATTACTAAGATAAAAACACAACTCCGATGATAATCATGTATGGCATCAAAAACTGTGACACCATTAAAAAAGCGCGCAATTATCTAGAAAACAATAATATAGACTACGAATTTCAAGACTTTCGAAAAGATGGTTTAAACCCTGTACAACTGCGTTCATGGATAAAAGAACTTGGCTGGGAAGCTCTGATAAACAAACGCAGCACCACATGGCGTAACCTGCCCGATGAAACCAAGGAGAATATGAATGAAACCCTGGCTTTGGTGGTTGCCGAAGATCAACCGACGATTATTAAACGTCCTGTTCTTGAACTGGCTGATAAGGTTTTGGTAGGGTTTTCTGAAAAGAGCTACTCAACTATTCAAGCGTAAAAAATTAAAAATCTTATCAATAGACCATTAATTCTTGAAACGGTTTCTGCTATTTTTTTGCCTTGAACTTAAATTTATTTTTCGTGAAATGTATCACAAATTAAATATCTCTTTAACTTTACTATAGTTCTCACACATTCAAACCTTTTCACGAGATGCTAAATTTAGCAAAGGATATTAAAATGAAAGATATCATCAAAACCATTCAGAGAGCTGTCGTTTCAATATTAACAGTTACTTCATTAACCGCTATCATAGTTATCGGGGCCACCAGCGCAGTACTTGCATAAGATTGGCAAGCTTCTGCTATTAGGTAGCTGATACTAAAATTTTGAGATCAAGGGAGTCTCTAACTACCAGCTGCAGAAAAAGTAAGAACATCTATACAATTACTAATAATTACATGGGCTTGCTTATGTTAGACTGCAGTATAACATCTCAATAATGATACGTTTTTTACTATGTTCATTAAGGAATCTCTGGTTAACCTATAATTTTACTCAAATCCATCCTAATCCAACCCTGATAAGTCAAATATAAAGCATGTCGGACACCTTAAACCTCACCAAAGCACTGATCTCCAAAAAATCTGTTACACCGAAAGATGAAGGCTGTCAGAACTTTCTAATCGAACAACTAGAGCCATTTGGTTTTGTTGCCGAAAAGCTCAACTTTGGTGAAGTCGAAAACATTTGGTTACGCAAAGGAACAGAGGCGCCTGTATTTTGCTTTGCAGGTCATACTGATGTTGTACCAACCGGCCCTTTGGAAAGCTGGGATAGCGACCCTTTCTCTGCTGAAATTCGTGATGGTAAATTATTCGGACGTGGAACGGCAGATATGAAAGGCAGTATTGCGGCTTTCACTGTCGCGTGCCAACGCTTTGTAAAAGATTACCCCGACCATCAAGGTTCTATCGCATACTTGATCACCAGCGACGAAGAAGGACCTGCTACGAAGGGTACAGTCAAAGTAATCGAAACACTTGAAGTGCGTAATGAGAAAATCGATTGGTGCTTAGTCGGAGAGCCTTCATCTACTAACGAAGTCGGCGATGTCATTAAAAATGGACGTCGTGGATCTCTTGGTTGTTGGTTGCAAATCAACGGTAAGCAAGGTCACGTGGCGTATCCTCACCTGGCTGAAAATCCAATTCATTTAAGCGCACCAATGCTAGGAGAATTGACGGCAATGCAGTGGGACAATGGTAATGACTTCTTCCCTCCGACGACCTTTCAGGTTTCTAATTTTAATTCAGGAACTGGCGTTACCAATGTTATCCCTGGCACCTTGAAAATGATTTTTAATTTCCGTTTTTCTACGGAAATTACACCAGAAGAATTGCAGCAACGCGTAGAAGCTTTACTCGATAAGCATGAGCTCAATTATGAAATTAAATGGGTCTTATCTGGCATGCCATTCTTGACTGCTAAAGGCGACTTAGTAGATGCGGCAGTGGCTGCGATAAAAGAAGTGCGTGGTATAGAGTCTGAGCTATCAACCAGTGGCGGAACATCCGACGGGCGTTTTATCGCACCAACAGGTGCACAGGTTTTAGAGCTTGGCCCTACCAATGCAACCATTCACCAAATCAATGAATGTGTGGGTGAGAATGAGTTAGATGAGCTAGAGAAAATCTATTACTCGATGTTGAAGAAATTACTGGGTTAGTAGACTTATGTATTAGATTGGGAGGTGAATAGCCACCCCCCTACTTTTATGAGTTTTTTACAAAATCTCACTCTTCGAGTAGTCGTCGCGGCGCTCCAGTAGTGTCTCGGCTGCGCCTCAGCTAAGTAGTTTTTATACCTAGATTTTAGATCAGAAATCCTTACCTAACATTTCTGCTTTTAGGCTAGCTTGCGCTGGCTTACCTGACAACCAGATTCCAAACAAAGCTTGTTTAATAGGTAAGCCACTTACTATAGTCGTTTGTTTGCTGTTCTTTAGCACTTGTGTTCCGCCGCCAGGCGTATAAACCAAGTCAAAAACATCGCCTTTATTCACTTTATCTTTAAAAGCAGCACCTAATAGTTGGTCAATTTGTGGTTGAATCGGGGCTGTATTTCCACCCGTAGATTTGTTAAAACCAGTAATAAGTGCTTGTTTCATTTTTTCAGCACTGGCAAATCCAGAAAGGACTTTCATACGAATCGCCATGGGTGCATTCGCTGCAATTATTTGATTCGCATCCTCACTTTGTTTCTGCAGATAAAGGCCTGCACGATAAACTGAAATCACAAATTTAGTTCGAGTACCGACACCATTCAACACCAATTGTTGTCCACCTGCAGAGAAAGACTTGGGCATATCGGCTGCAGAAGTTGCTGTGTAGGGTATTAAGAATAGTACAAAGGATAAAATTGAAAGTGGCAGTAACCGCATGTAAATCTCCAGTTAAATTATAGAGTTAGCTTAATTAGCCTATTTCTAGCTTAGTTATTAAGCGCCTGATAAGATAGTTGTCTATTCAGTGAGTAATAAAATTGCACGGCAATGTTCATAAGACTCGAATATGATTATAGAACATATTTACAGCGATAAAGTTCCTGACCTCCTTCTTTGTATTTTTTTTCGAATAAAGTCAAAGGCTTAAAAGGATCTCTGGTATCAATCACCTCGACACCAGGGCTTTTCACATCTTTCAGGCTGCTGTATTCAAGCGCACGACAAAACTCATCAGCGTACACTTTCCAATTTGTTCGCAGTTCTACTTCACCCCCTAAAGCTAATAAAGATGGATACGCAGGGTGAGCGTGCCAGCGACGCTTTAAATGTTTAGCTTTGGGATAAGGGTTTGGATATAAAATGGTGTGTTTTGATACTTTCCAACCAGCTCTTTGAGCTAACATCCAGAAATCAGCGCAATCAGCTTGCACTAAAAGTGCATTTTCAGGAATGGAGTCTTTGTATTGTTTTGAAAGCCTAACCGCTGAACGATCTATTCCAATCACTAACGCATGTGGGTTTTGTTGCGCAATTAGTCGTGTACTAATGGCTGTTCCGCAAAAAGAGTCTAAAAGTAGGGGGGTGTGGTTAGATATTGCTTTTTTTACCTGTTTTTCAATGTTATTGAATGCATCCAAGGTATGTTGCGCAATGGGTTTCCTATAGGGATTTTCACAGTGTTTACGTACTATTTTTTCAAGGTTTTCGTGGATTCCTTGTTGCGCATCGGTAATTGTACGCAAGTTATTTTCAAAACCTGGCATGTATTTGCTTGAGTAATTCAATATCGACATGATCATAGCCCATCGCATCACCTTCAATCACTGTAAAAGGTAAATCAGGCTCACCATATTGATCCAAAACCAGACTTGCCCCATTAAAATCATCGTCCTTGGTGTAATCGTTAACGGTGATGATGGTTTGTAGATTTGCTGCTAATGACGATTTGATGCCATTTAATGAATCTTCAAAGGCTAGACATGCATCCGCTTGAATATCCAACTGCTGTATTGCCCAGTTATAAATATCTGGCGCAGGCTTTTTAGCTGGGACAATATCTCCCGCAGCGATCACCTCAAACCAGTCAATGGATTCTTTGCCTAGCGTCGAGGAAAGCAAGTACGTTACATTTTTGGGAGTCGTTGTTGTGGCAATTGCCAAACGCAAACCCGCTTCTCGTGCAGACAAAATTAGTCTCTCTACACCCGGTCTCAAAGGAATCGCACCTGATTTAAGTAATTCCAGGTAAAAATGAGTTTTACGCTGATGCAGATTTACAGCAAAAGTAGTGATATCTTCTTCAGGTTTGAAATCACTTAAATAATTTTCAACATATAAACGAATTCGCTCCTTGCCGCCGGTTACTTGCAATAAATCTCCGTACAGTTCAGGTGTCCAATCCCAATCAAGCCTTGCTTCTTTGAAAGCCTGATTGAACGCAACCCGATGTCCGTCGCGCTCGGTATCGGCGAGTGTTCCATCTACATCAAAAATTAGGGCTTCTAGCTTACTCATAATTTCACTATCTCAATGATTCTTAAGTGTAAAACTTTACTTGAGACTTTTATTGATAACTATATAGCTATTGGGTAGCCCTGCTAAACCCTTTTTTTTCCCCATACGCTAATGCCACAAACAAAAAAGCCATCGTAAATACGATGGCTTTTTTTCTGTAAGAAACGGTAAACGTTGTAAATTAACGTTTAGAGAACTGGGTCGCTCTACGTGCTTTACGAAGACCAACTTTCTTACGCTCTACTTTTCTTGCATCACGAGTAAGGTAACCCGCTTTTTTCAGTTTGCCGCGTAGGCTTTCGTCATATTTAAGTAATGCACGAGCAATACCTAAACGAATCGCGCCAGCTTGACCACTGTCGCCACCACCTTTTACTGAAACCTTAAGGTCGAAGCTTTCATTATTCTCTGTAGCAACTAATGGTTGCTTGAGAATCATATGAGCTGTTTCACGTCCAAAGTACTCTTCTAATGGAAGCTTGTTGATAACAATCTGTCCAGTGCCTTTGCTCATGAAAACACGCGCTGATGAAGATTTGCGACGTCCGGTTCCGTAGTATTGTGTAGTTGCCATGTTTTTAAATCTCTAATGCTAGTGGTTGCTGAGCGTGATGATTGTGCTCAGGACCTGCGTAAACTTTTAATTTCCTGTACATCTCACGACCTAAAGGCCCTTTAGGAAGCATACCTTTAACTGCAATCTCGATAACACTCTCAGGCTTGTGGTCGATCATTTTCTCAAATGACATTTCTTTTAAGTTACCTACATAACCAGTATGTCTGTAATACATTTTGTTTTTCGCTTTATTACCAGTGACGTGAATCTTTTCAGCGTTTACGATAACAATGTAGTCACCTGTATCAACGTGTGGTGTGTAAGTAGGCTTATGCTTGCCACGCAAACGCAAAGCCACTTCACTTGCTAAACGTCCAAGTGTTTTACCATCAGCGTTAACGACAAACCAGTCACGTTTTACTTCAGCAGGTTTAGTACTAACTGTAATTCCCATTTCAATTCTCCAGAAATGAAGGTCTATTTTTGCAATAGTTAATGATAGTTTAAAACACTCATTAACTGATAAATTAAAATCGAACTGATTGCTTATTAAAACTACTTCAAAGCAGTCTGATTCAAAGAACGCGACATTTTATGAGAATACCATTCAGTATTCAAGCAGTAGTTTCAATTAAATAGTTTTTTTGCTATTCAGGACTTCCTTAGCAGGCTTCTGAATAATCGACCTTAAGACGTGAAGGGTCGAGTTTCAAGGTTGTTAAGGTATCATAGCGAATCTTCATGAATAAATTTTCATGGGAAACGATAGATATACCATAGGATGGGATAATTTCTCTAACTCTGGTTTGCCATTCTTCGGTAGCAAGCCTATCTGCAAAACACTCTTCAATAGTCTCTAAAATAATAGGAACCAGTAGTGAAGCACCTGGGGAGGCACCTAACAGTGCAGCCAAGGTACCATCTGAAGAGTGAACAACTTCTGTTCCAAACTCTATTTTACCACCAGTCTCTGGACATTTTTTAATGATTTGAACGCGTTGTCCTGCTGTAAGCAATGACCAGTCTTCATCTTTTGCCTCAGGGTAATATTCTCGCAAGGCTTTCATACGAGCCTCTGACGACTGGAAAGTCTCTTTAATTAAATACTTGATTAAATCAAAGCTCTTCATTCCCACTCTCATCATCGGCCAGATGTTATTCAATTTAATGGATTTGAATAAATCCAAAGGCGAGCCTTTCTTTAAAAATCTTGTTGTAGATCCAGCAAATGGTCCGAATAACAAAGCCTTTTCATCACCAATGATTCGTGCATCTAAATGTGGAACTGACATCGGAGGCGCACCCACTGATGCCTTACCATAAACCTTTGCATGATGCTGCTTCACAATCTCAGGTTTCTTACACACCAGGAATTGCCCACTCACGGGGAAACCACCGTAGCCATTCCCTTCTGGAATGCCAGATTTCTGTAGTAATGGTAATGACGCTCCACCTGCTCCAATAAAAACAAAACCTGCTTTGATATCGTAATTCGTAGAAGTCAGCTCATCTTTTAATGACACTGTCCAACGCTTATCAGCGTCTTGCTTTAAATCTTTCACCGCAGTATTCAAAAGCAAATCAAAATGATCTTGAGTTTTTAAATGCTCTATCATTCCCAAACTAACTGCCGCAAAATTCACATCGGTGCCGTGAGCTACTCGTGTTGCCGCAACTTTTTGCGTTAAATCTCTGCCTTCCATAACCAAAGGCATCCATTTAACTAATTCTTCAGGGTCTTCTGTGAACTCCATTGAAGCAAACATTGGGTGACCAATAAGCGCCTGATGACGTTTTCGCAGGAAATCAACATTATTATCTCCCCATACAAAGCTTACATGAGGAACAGGATTAATAAATTTTTCCGGATCAGGCAAAGCACCCTTTTTTACCAGATGAGACCAGTATTGAAGACTTACTTCGTATCTAGCGTTTATACCATAAGCTCTCTCAACATTTACACTGCCATCTTCCATTTGAGGTGTGTAGTTTAATTCACAATAAGCTGCGTGCCCCGTGCCTGCGTTATTCCAGCCATCACTGCTTTCTTGTAGAGGTTTATCCAGACGCTCTACGATAACTACAGATAAATTGGGGTCCAATTGTTTTAGCATAGAGCCAAGTGTGGCACTCATTGCACCGGCTCCGACAAGTAGAATATCGACTTCTTTAATCATGATTATAATCTAACAGTGGTTTATTTAATAATTGATTTAATAGTAAAGCCAAGACTGATTTTTTTCCATTTATTCCTTGAATAATGCTATTTAATAAAGACGCCACCACTCTTCAAACCCTTTATTTAATAGGCTTTACAGTCACCCAGGCTTTTGCAATAATTATTATCACTTTTTTAGGAAAGGCAATTTTTATTAAAAATAATGTATATATGAACTGTAAAACAGGGTGTTTTATTAGACTTGGTTAAAGATAAGTATGGATTTATGCATAATTTTTAGTCAAAAAAAAGCAGCTCTAATTGCGAGCTGCTAAATACCACCAAAGGAGGATGGAGGGGGATCAGTCAATTGACTGAATATGGGAATATAATAATACTCTTATATTCTAATGTCAAATATATTCTTAAAATAAATTAAAAAAAACCTTCTGTTGTGTCTAAAAACTTAACTTAAACGTTCCTATTTATATCTTAATCAAATAAGTCTTTTTATCAGCTAGACTAAAAGAAACATAAAAGGATAACTCGTGTTTAATAATTTACGAAACATGCTTTGGCAAATTATTGTTGATTGGCTTAACGATATACCCAAAAGCAATCGAAACATGCAGGCAATCAATAATTACGACTACATGCTTCGAAATATGCACCCCGCTGACGTAATTTTAGTCGAAGGTAAAACCCATGTAAGCGAAGTGATCAAAATTGTAACTCTCTCAAACTGGACACATGCGGCACTTTATATAGGAAAGCTGAGCGAAATAGATGACATAAAAACGCGTGCTATTGTAAAGGAACACTATAATGGTGATCCTGCCGAACCATTAATAATTGAATCTCTGCTGGGCTTCGGCACTGTAGTTAATAAACTTTCAAGCTATAAGGCAGAAAACCTCAGGGTCTGTCGCGCAGATAAGTTGAAATTTGCAGACCAAAATGAGGTGGTAAATTTTGCAGCTGAGCATTTAGGCATGTGTTATGACGTGAGACAGCTGCTAGATCTAGCTCGCCTGATGTTTCCTTATGCAATATTACCAAGGCAGTGGCGTTCTACCCTATTTCAACATAACGCTGGGCATCCCACTCATATTGTGTGCTCAAGTATGATTGCACGTTGCTTTCAAAGTGTTCATTACCCGATCTTGCCGATCATACAAGGCGACCATAAAGACCGTCTTATATTTCATAAGCGCAGCTTTCGTTTATTTGTTCCCTCCGACTTTGATTATTCCCCTTATTTCAGGGTCATTAAATTCCCGGCATGGCCACTGTCAATAAGTCAAAATTATCGTGATTTACCTTGGCAGGAAGAAGAACCTACAGCTACAGATGAATCAAAAGATATAGCTAATGAAGAGAAAACAGTTAAAGAAAAAAGCACCTCTGAATCATCAATTACTGAAACTGACAGAGCTGGAGTTGCAATATAAGATAACAACACGGAAAATAAAAATACGACTTTCTTTTTATATCTCGTTTTTCTGAAACCTTTAATGAAAAAAAGAAATAACCCAAAAAAATAAATAAATTATCTACCTAGGAGAAAAACCATGCTTTGGTTGTTAGTACTAATAATTATAATAGGAATCATCGGCTATTTACGCTTATCCTTAAACCATGCTAGCTGGGCTATTGGCGCATGGTTGGTAGTCAGTGCATTCGCCGGTGCACTATCTGGGTGGCTCTGGATAATCTGGATCCCAACTCTGCTAATTATTACTCTTATTAATATCCCGGGTTTACGCCAGAAACTCATCAGTAACCCGGCGATGAAAATACTCAAGGCGAACCTACCTACAATCTCTAAAACAGAACAAGAAGCTCTAGATGGCGGAAATGTCTGGTGGGACGCTGAATTATTTTCTGGAAAACCGGACTGGACACATTTGCGTGATCTTTCAACGAGCTCATTAACTACAGAAGAACAAGAATTTCTGGATGGCCCTGTAGAAACCTTATGCGGCATGTTAGATGACTGGCAAATAACCCACGAACTCCAGGATTTACCAATTGCCGTGTGGGACTATATAAAAGAACAAAGCTTTTTTGGCATGATTATCCCCAAAGAGTATGGCGGCTTGGGATTTTCTGCGCATGCGCACTCAGAAGTAGTGATGAAAGTATCGGGCCGCAGCATTACCGCTGGAGTAACCATTATGGTTCCCAACTCACTAGGTCCCGGTGAGTTATTGATGAAATATGGCAATAAAGATCAAAAAGATTTTTATCTTCCGCGTCTCGCAGTGGGTAAGGATATTCCCTGTTTTGCATTAACTGGTCCAGAAGCCGGTAGTGATGCGGGCTCAATTCCAGATACCGGTATCGTCTGCAAGCAAGAATTCAATGGTGAGAAAGATGTACTCGGCATTCGCCTGAATTGGGAAAAACGTTACATCACCCTCTCCCCTGTAGCCACTCTATTGGGTTTAGCCTTTCAGCTTTATGATCCTGATAACCTATTAAGGGACGATATCGAAAGAGATGGCGATCACATTGGCATTACTGTTGCGTTAATTCCCACTAATACACCGGGTATTGATATCGGTAAACGACATTTCCCTCTAAACAGTCCGTTTATGAATGGACCCAACTGGGGTAAAGACGTATTCATACCCATGGATTGGCTCATCGGTGGTGTTGATAATGTCGGAAAAGGTTGGCGCATGCTGGTTGAATGCCTTGGTGAAGGCCGTGGTATCTCCCTTCCTGCGCAAGCTACAGGTGCTGCAAAATTAGTCTCAAGGTACACAGGCGCATATGCAAGAGTCCGTAGACAATTTGGTCTTCCGATTGGTGTTTTCGAGGGCGTTGAAGAACCGCTCGCAGAAATTCTGGGTAACACGTACATCATGGATGGTGCCAGAAAACTAACCACAACCGCTTTAGACAATGGGCAAAGACCCGCAGTAGTAACAGCGCTACTCAAGTATCAACTCACAGAACGAATGCGTATAGTCATTAACAACGCGATGGATATTCAAGGTGGTTCAGGAATCTGCCTTGGCCCATCCAACTTTATAGGTCGTGGTTATCAAGCAATTCCGATTGCTATAACTGTTGAAGGTGCAAATATACTAACGCGTACGCTGATTGTTTTCGGCCAGGGTGCGATACGTTGCCACCCTTATCTCTTAGATATAATGAAAGCATCGCAACAAGATGACCTAGGAAAACTTGATGAAAAATTATTTGCGCATATGGGTTTTGTCCTGAGTAATTTATCTCGCAGCATCTGGCTCGGTTTGACCAATGCAATTTTTGAAGTCCCTGGCACGCCACTAACACGTCAATACTATCGTCGACTAACACGTCTAAGCGCTGGCTTCGCTTTATTGACCGACTATGCAATGCTAACTCTCGGCGGCAGTCTAAAACGCAAGGAAAGACTATCCGGTCGATTTGCCGATATCTTAGCCAATATGTATTTGTGTTCGGCTGCTTTGAAACACTTCGAAGACCAGGGAGAGCCAGAAGCCGATTTACCGCTGCTACATTATGCCTGTCAATCAACCATGCACGATGCTCAACAAGCGATGTTGGCGGTTTTCTATAATCTACCGATTTCTCCTATCGCAAAAACTTTACGAGCATTGATGTTTCCCTTTGGAAAGCCATACTCTCCACCTTCAGACAAACTGATTCATGAAGTGGCTCAACTGGCTTTGCGACCTTCTGCAACCAGAGATCGATTAACCGAAGGTTGTTATCTCACGGATGATCCCAATGATCCCGCCGGAAGAATCGAGCATGCCTTCAATTTAGCGATTAAAGCAGAAGTCTTAGAAACCAAGTTCATAAAACTCGTGAAAGAAGACAAGCTAAGTAGCAGAACTCACGAAGAACGCATGCAAGAAGCAGTAGAAAAGAAACTACTAACCGAAGCAGAAGGCGAACAATTACATGAGCTGTGGTTAGCAACCAGAGAAGCGATTCGCGTTGATCACTTTACCAACAGGGAGTTAAATCGTGCATAGACATTATAGCTCACAGGATGAAAGACCAGTGTATCTTGTCGATGGAGCACGCACTCCTTTTCTAAAAGCTCCTGGTGCACCCGGTTTATTCAGTGCGACGCAACTGGCACTCGGCGCGACCAAACCATTGATGTTAAGACAGCCATTCGAGGCATCTGATCTCGATGAGGTCATTTACGGCTGTATGATGCCGAGTGAAGACGAAGCGAATATTGCACGTGTGCTCGCGCTACGCATGGGTGGTGGAGATAAACTCACTGCCTTTACCGTACAACGCAACTGCGCCTCAGGTATGCAAGCTATCGATAGCGCGGTTAGAAATATTTCACACGGTTATGCCGATATGATCATGGCGGGTGGCGTCGATGCGATGAGTAGAGCACCGTTGTTACTGCGACAAGATATGGTGCACTGGTTAGCCAACTGGAATAAGGCGAAATCTGTGGGTGCCAAAATCAAAGCATTAGGCAAATTAAAAGGACGTTACTTCGCACCGATTATTGCCTTATTGCGGGGATTGACTGACCCCGTGGTGGGTTTAAATATGGGTCAGACTGCAGAAAATATCGCATTTAAATTCGATATTACTCGCGAACAGATGGATGAATATGCCGTACAAAGCCATCTACGCCTAACCGCGGCGATGGAAGCAGTATCTTTAGAAGAAATTGAAGCGATTTATGATGACTCAGGCAAGATGTTTAACGCAGATGATGGTGTACGGCCAGACAGCTCGGTAGAGAAAATTGCCAAACTCAAACCCTTCTTCGATCGCCCCTATGGCAAAGTCACACCCGCTAACAGCTCGCAAATTACAGACGGTGCGACCAGCCTAATCGTTGCCAGTGAAGACGCAGTAAAAAAATACAAACTATCACCTTTAGCCAAATTACACCCAGCGCAATGGGCGGGATTAGACCCGGCCCAAATGGGTTTAGGGCCTGCGCATGCGATTGTAGAAACACTCAAATACCATCACCTCATTCTGGAAAACATCGATTACTGGGAAATCAATGAAGCCTTTGCCGCGCAAGTACAGGCCTGTGTTTTAGCCCTAAATGATGTCGATTTTTGCATAGACGAATTAGGTTTACTCAAACAAGCGGGGCAAATCCCAATGGATAAACTCAATGTCGATGGCGGTGCGATTGCACTGGGGCACCCGGTGGGTTCTAGTGGCGCACGCATCGTGTTGCATCTGGCGCATGTCTTAAAAAGAAAAAATGCCGAAAAAGGAATCGCCTCACTTTGTATTGGTGGCGGCCAGGGCGGATCAATGTTGGTGGAGGCGGTATGAGTACTAAAAACAATTACCAAAACTTATCAATTTCAATTGAAGATGAACTCGCCTGGATATCGCTGGATGTAAAAGATGAAGCCGCCAATGTCATCAATCCTGATGTTATAACTGAACTATCAGCGGCTTGTAATGAAGTTAAAACCAGTAAAAACATCAAGGGCTTGATAATCCAATCAGGCAAGTCCAGTGGTTTTATTGCAGGTGCTGATATAAAGAAATTTCAGGGAGTGAAAGATAAAGTAATAGCACTGGATTTTATCCATGCCGGTCAAGCACTTTGCCAGAAAATTGAAGATTTACCGATGCCAACCGTTGCCATGGTGCAAGGTTTTTGTATGGGCGGTGGTTTAGAAATTGCATTAGCTTGCGACTATATAATTACTGACGATTCACCCTCAACCAAGCTCTCATTGCCCGAGGTTAAACTAGGCATTCATCCCGGTTTTGGTGGCACAGTTCGTTCAATTCGCCGCATGGGTGTATTGGCGGCGATGCCATTGATGTTGACAGGTAGAAATGTATTACCGCAACAAGCGAAAAAAATGGGGCTCACTGATATGTGTGTGCCATTGCGTCAGCTAAAAGCATCGTCTATTCAAACCGCCTTACGCAAACCGCCGAAACAACAGGCACCAAAATCTGCGATGTTGCTTGAACTAGGCCCGGTACGAAAACTGGTCGCGATGCAAATGCGCAAGCAGGTTGCTTCTAAAGCCAAACAACAACACTACCCTGCCCCTTATGCCCTAATCAATATCTGGGAAATGCACGGCAGCAAAAGCAATGACATGTATGCCGCAGAAGCTGAGTCCGTTGCTCAGTTAGCGATGACCGACACGGCACAGAATCTGGTGCGCGTGTTCTTGTTGCAAAATCGCTTAAAAGCACTGGGCAATAAATCACTGTTTTCTCCCAAGCATGTACATGTAATTGGTGGTGGAGTCATGGGAGGCGATATCGCCGCGTGGTGCGCAATGCAAGGTTTCAAAACCACCATTCAAGACCTGAGCCAGGATGCTTTAGGTCGCGTGATTGGGCGAGCCACAAAAGGCTTTAAACGCCGTTATCGCAAAGATAAATTCCGCATTATGAATGCGCAGGATTATTTAGTCCCTGATTTACATGGTCACGGCATTGGCAAAGCGGACGTGATTATCGAAGCGATTTTTGAAAACCTCGAGGCCAAACAAAATATCTTCAAAGTTGTCGAAGCAAAAGCCAAACCAGACGCCATTATCGCCTCCAATACCTCGAGTATTACACTGAATGAAATCGCTGAGGTGATGAACAAACCTGAGCGGTTAGTCGGCCTGCATTTCTTTAATCCCGTGTTTAAAATGCCATTGCTGGAAATTATTTACACACCAGACAAAACCGACCCAACAGTCATCGAACTAGCACAATCGTTTGGTGCACATATCAGCAAACTACCCTTACCCGTTAAAAGCTCACCGGGCTTTTTAATCAATCGTATCTTGATGCCTTATATTCTTGAAGGTGTGACCATGCATCAAGAAGGTGTGCCCGCTGCAATTGTGGATAAAGTCGCTGTTGATTATGGCATGCCGATGGGGCCGCTAGAGCTTGCGGATACCGTGGGTTTAGATATCTGTTTACACGTAGGTAAAATCCTCGCAGATACGGTTGGCGTTACCTTGCCGACAACCTTAGACAAAGAAGTCGAATCAGGTCGATTAGGCAAAAAATCTGGCCAAGGTTTCTATAAATGGAAAGCAGATAAAAAAGTTAAAGATACTAGCGCCAAAAAAAGTGCCCAAAAGTGGGGGGGTGACTTTAATCAATTACAAAAACGCCTTATCGATAAGCTGTTAATCGAAGCACAGAAATGCCTTGATGAAGGGCTGGTTGAAGATGCTGATCTACTCGATGCCGGCGTTATCTTTGGCACAGGCTTTGCTCCATTTAGAGGTGGGCCAATTAATGCTGCCAACTATGATGATTAAAAACCAGAGGGTATGTCTCTGCGTTGCTGTGCAATTCGAGTCTTATTCATAGGCGTTCCTGAATCCATCACCACCTGATACAAACCCTGGACTAACATCGCGATCTTTTCGTAATCGATATCGTATTCAGGTTCGTGCCTGTTTTTTAATTTAGAAGCGCTACGACCTTTTCCCTTCTTTAGCTCATTTTTTGTTCTAAGCTCTGCCGTATCGCTCATCAATACCGCTGGATAACCCATTTTCCAATAGTTTTGATGATCAACCGATTTCGAACCCAATAAATCTTGTGGAACGCTCTGCGAATAAAGAGGTAATTTCGACACCCGCTTAAAACTACGCTTTAACTGCCTAACCTCGGTGAAATCAGTTAAACGTCCAGTCAGGTTAATGTAATCTCCCTGCTCCGGGTAAAACAACTTCATAAAATTATAAGGATATTTCTGGCTTTGCTTATCCGAATTATAGACTCCCACGCTATCCAGAGAAACCATTAAACGCACATCCTTGCCCGACTTTTTTAAGGACTCCGCATGAATAAAACTACCCGTTGTTTCGATTCGATCAGATTGATTACTGGATATGGGATACGCCACCAAAACCGCCCGTAGCGGCAGCTTCTCCGCGTTTTTAGACAGATGCCTTGCCAGCTCGATTAACGCCGATACCCCCGATGCATTACCTTCTGTATCACGAGAACCATCTCCCGCATCATAATGCGCACCCACCACAAAAACTTCTTTCGAATCCGCACCTAAATTGAGTACAACGTTTTGATAATCACCTGCCAGGGTTTCGATATTCTGGTATTCAACCCTACCCAACCCGATAAACTCATTGGCAATATATTTGGCGGTTTTCTCCAGCTGTGCGCTATCGAGGATTCGCGGTGCATATTCATTAGTCAGCAAACGAACATGCCTCTCCAATCTTTTCACATCGACTACTGATGGCTGCTCTTGTTTGCTAAAAGATAGAATCGGTTGAGTCATCGCAAACCAGATCAAAACACTCGCAGCAAACAAAGCGATCAGCCAATCGGTGAGTTTGTTAGCAAGCTTATTGGCGAGACTATTGGCAAGAGAGCTGTGCATGTAGAAATGACAAGGAGAGTAAGTAAAACAATGTCTCACAGGCGTTCAATTGTATTGGTAAGATAAATACTAACGGTGTATTTGGACCGACAGATAAAATATTTGTAAATATTGAACACTATAGCTGAGCAAAGATTAATCAATTAGAAAGCCACCCCCCTACTTTGACTCGATTTTATCTCGCCCTTCGGGTCGTCGCTGCGTTCCAACGTTGTCTCGGCTAGTCCTCGACTGGGCGGTTTTTCATGATATTTTTTGATTAATTACTAGCCCATCACATTACACAATGACTCAGTCTTAACAAATCACAAACTACGGATCTGACCTGTAGCCCTTTTTTCCATACGATCAACCAGTTCACCTTTGGCATCCAGCAACTGAATTTCCAGCGGCATTTTTCCCATGGCGTGGGTTGCACAGGAAAGGCATGGATCATAGGCGCGGATCGCAACTTCGATCTGGTTTAACAAGGGTTCAGTCAATTTCTTGCCATCCAGATAGTGATTAGCAACCTGGCGGATCGATTCATTCATTGCCTGATTATTATTGGTGGTTGATACAATCAGATTGGCTTTGGTTACCAGGCCATCGTCATCTATTTCATAATGATGGGTTAAGGTTCCCCTTGGGGCTTCGATTATGCCGATGCCAAGGTTTTGCATCTCGCCTTTTAGCTGTAGATCCTTGCCTAGAATATCGGGATCGTGTAGTGAGGTTTTTATTTCTTCTGTGCAATACAGTAATTCGATCATGCGCGCCCAGTGATAGGCGAGCGACGATTGCACCGGTTTGCCGGGATTGAGGGCAGCAAACTCCTGTCTTTCCCGTTCCGCCAATGGTGTTGTGAATTTGTCGCAATTGTTGACCCTCGCCAGCGGACCTACCCTGTACCAGCCCTGTTCCTTTCCTTCGGATACAATGAACGGAAATTTCATATAACTCCAGGATTTCACTTCTTCATGGATATAACCGCCGTAGTTGTTGTTATCGACACCATCAAAAATCAGTTTGCCGTTAGCATCTTTCGCGCGCAAGTTGCCATCGTACAGCTCAAACGCTCCGTCTTTTTTGCCGATCAGGCTCATCATACTACTGTTAATTAATGCAAACTCACTGTGATAATCTTGCTGATCAAGGTAAATCTTTTTAATCAGGTTCACCGCTCCAAGGCCCCAGTCAATCATTTGATCAATATCTTTAAATAGTTCGTCTCGCTCTTCTGTTGACAGTGACTTGTTTACGCCTCCAGGAATCGCTCCGGTTCCATGGATACGTTTACCACTGGTGATCCGAATCACTTCCTGGCCATATTTGCGTAGCAGTACACCTTGCATGGCAACTTCAGGATGATCCTCAATCAGGCCGATAATATTGCGATGATTGACTTCATCATCAAAGCCAAATAATAAATCTGGAGAAGACAAATGAAAGAAATGCAAGGCATGGGATTGAAGCACCTGTCCATAGTGCATTAGGCGGCGGACTTTTTCGGCGGTAGGTGTTATTTGATGCGCACCCACCAGCATGTCACATGCTTTGGCGGCGGCCAGATGATGGCTGACCGGACAAATACCGCAAAGTCGTTGCACCAGCACGGGTAATTCCCAATAGGGACGGCCCTGGACAAATTTCTCGAATCCCCGAAACTCGACAATATGTAAACGCGCCTGTTTGATGTGTTGGTTTTCATCCTGCAAAAGAGTTACCTTGCCATGTCCCTCAACGCGCGTCAGTGGTTCTATCACAATACGATTCAGTTTTTCAGGATTAGCCGCGGTTTCCAGTGTTTTTCTCATGTGTATTTTCTCGGTTTACGAGTATCAATCTTATGCTCAATCAAGAATTGTTAATCATAGTGGATTTGCTGATAGGGAAAACTGACTGGCTTGCCATCAAGCAATTCAGTAAGGAAGGTCCAGATTGTATCTGCCGAGGGTGGACAACCCGGTAGGAAATAGTCAATTTTGACCACTTCATGGATAGGGTGTACCTTGTTGAGTAACAGTGGAATTTCCGGATCATTCGGGATATGCGGGTTATCAACTCCGATTCCGTCCAAATAAGATTCCTCAAGGATGTCTTTCAGTTCAAATGAATTACGCATCGCCGGGATACCGCCATTGATTGCACAGGCTCCGATTGCCACTAGCACTTTGCACTGTTTTCTGTATTCCAGCAAAACTTCAACATTCTCCGCATTGGCTACGCCACCTTCGATAATACCTATGTCAGTTTTACCTAATACCTTAATGTCATTGATCGGTGAGCGTTCAAATTCAACCATCTTTATTAAATCCAGAAAACGTTCATCAATATCCAGAAAAGACATGTGGCAACCAAAGCACCCGCAAAGCGAGACGGTGGCGATTTTGGGTTTTGCTTGCGGTGTCTTCTCAACCATTTTTCTGCCCCTTCTTGTTGTTAATTTCTTTGTTAACTACATTGTCAGCTATCGTCTTATCGGCAAGTACTGCGTCGCCCATGATATTGATTGGCTGCTGGTCGTAAAAACGTTTTCCTAAGGGTACTTCATAGGCTCTATCTTTGGGTAGAATGGCGCCGACCGGACACACATGCGCTGCTTTGTCGCTTGTTTGAAAGGTGCTGCTACCGAGTTTTCCATCAGCTGAATTAACCACCAGATGCGCTTGAATACCGCGCCCACTAATGGCAAAGACATCCTTGCCATCGAAATCACGGCTGGCGCGCACGCACAATTCACACAGGATGCAGCGGTCGTAATCGATAACCACATCGGGATGCGAAGCATCCACTTCCCGGCGCGGGAAAAAATGCGTGAAGTGCGGGGATAGCATGCCGACATAATAGGCAATAGCCTGTAACTGGCATGCGCCGCTTTTCTCACAACCCGGGCAAACATGGTTGCCTTCTACAAATAACATCTGCAACAGGTTGCGACGATGGCTGTTCACATCTTCAGCATTATTTTCGATTTGCATGCCTTTAGTAGCAGGTTCAGTACAGGCAGAAATATATCGCTCCCAACCATTACTGATAGTTTTAACCATACACACACGACAACTACCGTGCGGGGTAAATTCCGGATTGTGGCATAGATGAGGAATATACTCGCCAGCTTCCTGTGCAGCATCCATAACCGTTTGCCCATCCTTGAATGGAATCTCTTTGCCATCCAGCTGGAAGCTATTGGAATTGCTCATGGCTCGTTTATCTCCACGTTGTCCGCTACGTTTTCAGTCACTAAAAAGCACCTTTATCGTGGCGTCCGGTAATCGCTCTGGATTCACTCAGGGCGGCATTCAGGTCAAAGGCTGGCTCATAGTCAGTTGATTTTAAATGTTTTTGATAGGCTTGTGAAAATTTGTCCAAGAAATCAATTACCGCATTTGGGGCAGTATTACCGAGTCCACAATGACTGGTGTCCTGCATGATTCTACCGATATTGCGTATCTCATCCAGATCATATTGGGTGGCATGTCCGTTACACAATTTATCCACCAGATCCTTGAGCAGAGAACTACCTACACGACAGGGAGTACAAAAACCACAACTTTCATGCACGAAGAAATGTGCAAAGTTTTTGACAACATCCACAAGGTCACGTTCTTGATTGAATATCATCAGGGAACCACCCGTAGAAAGATCCTGGAAACTGATTTGCCGGTCAAATTCAGCCGCAGGTATAAGATTGCCTGCCGCACCAGAAATTTGTATTGCCTGGCAATTTTCTGCACCACACTCTTTCAGTAATTGCCTGATTGTTGTGCCAAAGGCGAATTCATAATTACCGGGGAAACGGCAATCGCCACTAATGCTGAGCAGTTTGGTTCCGGTAGAATCCTTAGTGCCATGTAAACGAAACCATTCGCTACCTCCGAGGCCATGCGCAGCAATCTTGGCAGCAGCTATCAAGGTTTCCACATTATTGACGACAGTGGGCTGGTCCAAATAGCCCTGGGTTACCGGAAAAGGTGGTCGATTGCGGGGAATACCACGTTTACCTTCCAAAGACTCAAGCAGCGCAGATTCTTCACCGCAGATATAAGCGCCAGCACCGAGGTGAATATCAATGTCGAAATCAAAGCCCGGCTCGCCAAGGATATCTTCACCCAATAAGCCTTTTTCACGTCGGCGTTGCAGCGTCTCTTGCAACTGATCCAACAGATAATAATATTCACCGCGAAGATAAATAAAACCCTGTTGCGCATTGATCATACCCGCACACAATGTCATGCCTTCAATCAACTCATCGGTATAGGACTGTAAAAGAATGCGATCTTTGAATGTGCCTGGTTCGCCTTCATCAGCATTGCAAACCACATAATGCTCGTCCGACTGCGCATCTTTGCAATACTTCCATTTGGTTGCAGTTTTAAAACCCGCCCCACCTCGACCCCGCAGATCAGACTCATTCAGTTGATCCAGCAGTGTCACAGGCCCATGCTGCAATAATGCTCTTAACGCATCACCCTCCGCCATATTTTTATCCAGGATTGGACCAGATCGGCGAATATTGTCTTCAACCTGAAAAAAAGCTTCAGGCCATTTTTTCAGGGGAATATTCTTTTCTACCAATTCTGCAATGTTTGTAATACGTTCGGCATCAAGCCTGGTAACGGTAATTCCATTAACCAGAATCGCAGGGCCTTGATCACACATACCCGTACAGGAAGTGGTATTGATACTGACCCTGCCATCCTTGCGTGGTTTCCCAATTTTTACGTTCAATGCATCACATAGCTGTTGCATTAACTCTTTACTGCCAAGCATATGATCAGTGATGCTGTCACTAAAAAGGATGTCGAAGTCGCCCTGAGGCTCAGATTGTAAAAAGGAATAGAATTCAATTACTCCAATGACTTGCACTTCCGAAAGGCAAAGTTTTCTAGCAAGTGACTGCACCGCAGCTTCAGGAATGTGCGAATACTCACGCTGGATTTTGCAAAGGTGTTGCAACAGCTGGGTGGCCTGTGGTTCCTTACCCACTAGATCATCAATTAACTTCCTGATGTATTTTGTTGTATGCTTCCTCTTGGAAACCACGTACTACCCCGCTTTTTCCTTTATCTGAACATTGACGGTACTATTCGCCACCACTGAATTGAGTATAGACACCACCTTCTAATTGTTACTAATCATTTTCACTATTTACATAAGCTATGTCAGTTTTTGTTTGATGAATTCCAGAGCCTGTTCAAGGTTATTCCCGGCAGCAGCTGATATCGCATCTCCCAATTCAAAACTTTCCCCTCGGATTGATAATAAAAAGCAAGTAGGCGGAGGCTCACGATACATGGTCTGATAAACATCCAGTACCGCTTCCGGATTCATCGCATGGGTGGTATATGAGGCATCATTCGCTGGAAAAATCTGCCTAAACTCAAAAGGTGCGGCGGCAGATACGCTGGCATCCACAAACACCACTCGTTCCCGACCCTGTAAATCCAGTGCATGCTCGATCTGAAGCTGAAAATCAGTTAATAGTTCTATTTGTTCAGATATTTGTTCAGATTTTGGCCGATGTTCTAGCTCTGCATCAAGCCGTTGTAAAAACTCAGGCCCCAGCGCATCATCGCCACGCGAAGGGTTGCCGCAGGCAAATACAAGAACCGGTTTAATAGGCATTACACCCCCAGCTAGTCTATGAAGTTTTAATGATTCGATTTAATGAAAACCTCACCCTTCCGGCCATGGTACATCGACGATTCCTTACGGAATCTACGATGGACTTTTCTGGCTCTTGGTGAGCCTAGAAAAGCCACTCCATCAAAATTGCTTTGATGGAGTACCCGATGCTACTCGCTCTTTGGTATAGGTGCAGTTGTTGCAGGAGCGGCCGCAGGAGTTTTCATTGCTGGCATACTCATGGGTTGTTTTCCCATTTGAGGCATCGGCATTGGCATTGGCGGCATTCCCGTATAAGGCACTCCCATTCCTTGAGGCATGCCTTTATTCATTCTCATGCGCTGTTTCATTGCGCTTTTTTTGGCTCTCATCTGGGAGAAACGCTGACGTTGCTCTGGACTTAACAGAGAATCCAGATTGTAGCGCATTTCGCCTTTCTCAATCGTCATGCGACGCGCTAGCTTTGCCTGCTCCTCCGCCAGAGAAAAGATATCCGCCTTATAACTGGAACGGTTCGTATCAAGGGCATCAAACCTGCTTTTTAACTGCTTCTCTTTTTGATTTAAAGTCTGCATGGTGGCACTTTTGTCCCTGATTAAAGCCTGCATTTTCGCCATCTGATCCGCAGAAAGATCAAACTGTTGCATCACCCTTGCTGACATCTGGGCAGGTGACATTCCTGGCCCCTGTGGCATCGCGCCCATTCGAGGCATCATGCCCGGCATTGCTTTGCCATGCATTCCCGGTCTCATTCCATGCATTCCTTTGCCACGCATTTCCTTACCTTTGTCCTGCATTCCCTTGCCGTGCATTCCCTTGCCGTGCATGCCTTGGCCCATGCCCTTCTTTCCATGCATCTGTTCAACATGTTTTTCAAAGCCTTCCTGTATTTCTATCTTACCTGCATAGATATAGGCGGCAATTTTTTCAGAATCCTCTAGTGCAATCTCGAGTGGCGGCATGATTTTAAATTGTTTAATTGCCTCTGGCATCAGACTTTTAGTTTCGTCCTGATTCGCCAGCCAGCCGCTAATCGCAGCAACAAATGCGTCCTCCTCTGGATGAGCACTAATATAGTGCATCCTAACGCCAGCAATCGGCGGCGCAATACGTTTATTTATATCCATACCACCGGTTGCACCATGGCAAGACGCACACTGCGCCTTGTATAATTTTTCTCCTTCCTCATGCTCATCATCGCTCGCAAAAGCGTTATAAGATAACAATGCCAAAGCAATGGCAGAAAGTGTTTTAGTCAGTTTCATAGGATGATTCCCTCGTCTTTTATGATTATCAAAGTGTTAGTGTTATTTCTGAATTATAAACGTTGAACTATAGATTATAGTACGAAAATTAGATTACAAATATATTAACCGAAGTTAGAATGACTACACAAATATTTGATCTAGGTTAATCAGATATTTCTCAAGCAAAGAGGTAATTCTTGAAAGCACCCCCGTACTTTGACTCATTGATGCGGCTTAGCCTTACCCTACGGATCATCTTTCTGTAAAAGATGTTGTTTCGCTACGCTCAGCTCATTCGCCCTTAGGGCTATCCTCACTGCGCTCCAATAATATCTCGACTGCGCCTCGGCTTAGCACCTTTTATTAGCTAATAGAAACCGATTCAAAAAAGCACCCCTAAAAGAGTGCTTTTTTTAAGTCATATTGTTATTAATGACTAAATCAATAACTAAGCTCTTAATAACTCAGAACCGTCGTATTTTCTGCAAATAAAGCCGGCCAGGTAACATCCGAACCACCGACAGCCACGCCTTCGATAAGATCATCTTTGCTTAAACCGCCGACATTCTTCATACACATCGGGCAAACTATCACCTTGCCACCCGCTTGCATAAAACCAGCCAGCATTTCTTTTAACGTCTTACCCGTCGAGTGTTTGTGTCCCGGTATGTTTTTATCGGCAATTCTTACGCCTCCAACATTAAGAAATATCGTTACCGGAATTTTTTTCTCCATGCGTACTTTAGTGCTGAAACCAATCGCCATAGCAGCCTTGTTAATATCATCACTGGTTATATTAACGAATAACTTCTGACCATCAGAATCTGCATACAGACTCTGCGAAAATACCATAAAAACCAATGCAAAAATCGCCATTAAATGCTTTATTTCTTTCATAGATTTGCTCCCAAATGCCCAAGGTTAGTTAGAATAAAAATTAGGCAACAACTGAGCCAGATGCAACCTACAGTGTAAAAATTATAAGGGGTTTATAAACGGGAGTAATTGACAAATATTAATTTTTTCACATTTTTTTCTTCTTCATCTTATTCATTTTCTATGACCCAGGATTTCAAACAACAAACGAAACCAGATCAATAATGTGAAAACCGGGGGTTAGCTGCGAAGCGCAGCAATCTCCAGGTCGTCATAGCGCAAGCGTTCTCCCAGCACCAAGGCAATCGCCTCGATAATACTCAGTGACAGGCGCTTGTGTTCGTCACCCAGCTTGTCGAAAGCCTTTCGCTTCAACACATACACGTCGACATCGGAACACGCAATCGCCACATTGGATCGTCTTTGCCCATCGAGGAACGATAGACCACCAAAAAAGTCACCGCGTTTATAGGTCGCCAGATGATGTCCTGATGCATTATCTTTCGATGGCAACTGGATGCGTACAGAGCCTCTACGGATCAAAAATAATTTACCCTTGTCACCGGCCACATAGATTTTTTCTCCCGCCTTGAAGGACTTCTTATCCATGCAGGTATTCAGCGCCATGATTGTCTGTTCGCTGCGTCCCTTGAAAATATCCATTTCATGTAGTTCCAGCAGTGTCTCATCTGACTGAGACAATTGCTGCTTATCAACCCCGAGAATCTGCTGTTCGGTCCAGGCCAATGCATCATCGATCTCGGGAAATACTTTTACATGCTCCTCATTTGTGGTGATATTCATTTGCTGGAAGAAGGTTACGATGTTTCGCCCATTAGGCAATTTCTGTGGGAGGTTACTGAAAATAAGAAAGCCCTTTCTCTCGGCAATGGTGTCCTTGATCTGGGTAAGCACATGGGCGACTGACACATCCACCCCCTGCACCCGGCGCATATCGATAATAAAGTAGGTGCATTTATCCAGTTCTGGCTCCAACGCACTGTACAATTGTGCCCTGGTACCAAAAAAGAGACTACCCTGCAGCTCTACAATCACCGATTTATCGCCACGTCGCTCAATTACTTTCATCTCTGTCTTAGAGCGGCGCTGCCTGGAAAACATCTGGTTTCCATAAACCTTGCTATGGATCACCGTACTCATCAACTGCTCACGGATAAAAAGTGCCATTGCAAGAACAATGCCGATCCCGGATGCAGCAATCAAACTTACCGTAAGAGCGGTAATAACGACCGCCACGATGACAAAGAAATCAAACACGGTCCAGGGAGAAGTGAGTAATTGAACACTGCGGTGATCGATCATACGGATTCCCACGATTATCAGAATACCGGCCAGTGCAGCAACCGGAATCCAGGCAATCAGTGAACCAAGCAACACAAAGGTAAGCAGTGCAAACACACCTTCGAATACACCGGATAAGCGCGTATTTCCGCCGCTCGACATATTTACCAGCGTGGCTCCCATCTGTCCGGCACCAGGCATGCCCCCTAAGCAGGCAGAGGCGACGTTGCCAATCCCCTGGGCAGACAGTTCACGGTTTGAGTCGTGGCTGCTACGGGTCATGCTGTCCAGCACAACACAGGTCTTAAGTGTGTCAATGGAAAGCAGCACAGCCAGGGTGAAAGCAGGTATAAACAGGTGGCCAATTAAACTTAGTTTGAGTTCTCCGATCTCAATCCAGCGCCCACTGACCACATCAGACAGGTCACTTATCGTTCCAGGCAGTGGCCCAATAATCAATGGGTTCCCAGTCACTGTCATCAGTGAGTTGTCAAACAGGGCAATCCCAAAATAGGTGAGAACCCCGGCGAACAAACCAAGAATAGCAGCCGGTACCAGACGGGTCACCCTGGGGGCGAGAAGCATTACCAGCATGGTGACCGCACCAACCAAAAAAGCTTGCCAGTGCCATAGTCCGGTGGATGTGAGTGCCCGCCATAAACCGGTTGATTCGGGAGTACCCAGTATCTTGGGTAGCTGGCTACCGATGATAATGATGCCAACACCACTCAGGTAACCGCTTACCACCGGGTAAGGTATGTACTTAATAAGGCTGCCAAGGCCTACACGGCCGAACAGAATCTGGAAAATACCGGTGAGCAGGCCCACCACGGTCAGCAGTAACACCACGGAGACAGCAGGTATACCCATGTTGACCGACTCGATGGCAAAACCTGAAAGCACGGCTGCCGCTGGTGCGCAGGGTGCTGTTATTAAACGGTTGGTGCCGCCCAGCGCAGGGGCAAACAATCCCAGGGCCATAGTGCCCAGAATACCGGCGAGCGCCCCGAGGCCGGCGTAAGCAGGCCCGATAGAAGCATAGATAATAACACCAAACGCAATCGCCGAGGGTAGTGCCACCAGCATCGCTGCGAAGCCACCCCACAGGTCACCGCTTAGATCATCGTTTTGTTTAATAGATCCGAGGTATTTTTTAAGCATGATTTATTTTACTTTAGAGGACTGAATGGTAGCGATTTTAACAGAGGGTGTTTGTTTTGAGTCAAGCCATCCTGACTGATTCTTCAATTTTAAGAATACAGTTTCCCATACTCGGCTGGAGGAATATTTCCTATGGGCTCGATCAGCTGCCTGTAACTAAACCAGTCCACCCTTTACAGAATAGAGTATTCAACTTCTTAGGGTGTTTTTCAGAGGTTCTCTTAAGGGACCTTTATCGTTATAAGGTAATAAAATCATATATAAAATGGTGTCTGCTTTTTCTCTTTAATTACCCTGGATAATTTTAGTAATCCGGGACAGCCCTTTAACTTTTATTGCATCATTTGTTTCAGTGTTGAGATGCGACTTTTAACTTTTTTAATTAACGAATGAAAGTGAGAGTACGAGAAATACTGACAGCTATGGTTTTTTTAAAGATAAAAAAGTGCCTCACATTAATTACAAAGTGAGATAGAATTATTATTTACCAAAAAATATTCAAAGGAGTCCGAATGAAGAACATTACCACCGTTGGCGTTGATCTTGCAAAAGAAGTTATTCAGGTTTGTGTCGTTACAAGAGGCAAAGTGATCTCAAATACAGAGATGACACCGCAAGAATTTAGGTGTTTTCTTGCAAAGATGAAGGCCTGCATCATCGTTTTTGAAGCTTGTGCAACCTCTAATTACTGGAAGCAAGTATCTGTATCGCAAGGTCATGATGCCCGTCTTATCTCAGCCAAATTAGTCTCACAGATAAGACAAAACCAGAAGACAGATAAGAATGATGCTTTGGCGATAGTTCAAGCGAGTCAATTAACAGGCGTACGATTCATCCAGGGAAAACAATTTTCACAACAAGAGCTTCAATCGATCAGTAGAATGAGAGAATTGGCGATTAAACAGAAGGTCGCAACAAGCAACCAGATAGGCGCTTTATTATTAGAGTTCAATATTCGGGTATCAAATAGACACGGTGGAATAAATGGTGTTGTTAAAGCGACATTAGAAGATGCAGAAAACGATTTTTCACCAGAGTTTAGGGAAGCGTTATACGAGACATGGCAAGGCTATTTAGCCTTAGTCACGCGTATTGCAAAATACGATGAACATCTGAACGTGAGTGTCGAGAATACACCGGCCTGTAAAAAGCTAATGGCTTTAGAAGGAGTTTCTACAATCAATGCGGTTAACCTTTACATCTCGCTGGCTTGTGCAGAAGACAGAGTCTTTAGCTCATCGAAAGATGCCTCTGCCAGTCTCGGGCTAACCCCCATTCAATATTCCTCAGGAGGTCAGGTTAAACTCGGAGGAATTGGCAGGCGTGTAAAGAACGCGTTAGTCAGAAGCAATCTCGTTAGCGGAGCGATGGCTGTCGTTAGACAAGTAAGCCAGCGAGAACCCCGAACAGCCAAAGAGAAATGGCTGAAAGCACTGATAGAGCGTCGAGGAAATAAATGCGCGGCAGTGGCTTTGGCCAACAAAACCGTGCGCACAGCGTTTGCGATGTTGCGAGACGAAACCGAGTACCACGCTCAGGCATTAAACGCCTGAGTGACTTATCAATAATACAATGCGTAAATAGTAAGATGACAAATCTGCAATTTGAGTCAGTACCCCCAATAGAGCATTAAGCTCGCCTAAAAGATGTGACCAAATTGTTCGCGTAACTATCCATGAGCCAGAGTTAGCTACTCTACAAGAGCTCGCACATAAGTAGGCGTGATTTTCTAATGTTTGTATTGTGCTGTTGACAGAGAGGAGTCCACATAAGGTAGGGGGTGACTAAATTTAACTAAAGACTCTGTTCTTCAGGTTTGCCATTCAACAAAAAACTATCATTTTTCTTCGCTTCCGGGTCAGATATATCTGTCTGAGTTGAAAAACTTCGTGCGACCGCATCGATGATAGTAACTGCTTGCTTTACATCACCAATCGCTATTCTTTCAGTACCCAAATATCTCTCAAGGCCTCCACCACGTTTTGGGTTTACCGCCAGAAAACCTTTTTTATTCAGACTGGCATTAACAATAGACCAACCTGGCAAGGCGATAATGGGAATAACCGGGTATTTAATGCCAGTCTTTCTAAACAGAAGATTTCTAACCTGCATTGCATGACGCTTTGCCTGCTCGATAGGCTCAGCAGTGGTCAAATGAGGAAAATCCAGCGAGCTATCTTTAACCATAACTTTTGCATTATTTACGCCCATATCAACCATCGGCCAACTAACCGCTGTCGTTTCTACGGTAAAAATACCCGCTTTAGAAACAACAATATGGCCAATATGGTCATCATTGTAAGGAATATCATGATAGACCCACGCCCCTGTTCTCATTAAGGTGTTAAGTTCCTGACCAGTAAAAGTTTCAGCTTCAAGCTCTAATTTGAGCCTTCTTATCTGTTTGTATAAATGACTGATTCTGTATACAGCCCAAACAGACGGAACGAGTAACACGGCACTTACCCATATTCTAGTTTCAAAATTAGCATTATTGAGTAAATGGGTGAACAAAAAGGGTAAAAAGCAGAACGTTAAAATCGGCTCCAGTAGTTTATCACTGGTATCTCGTAATTTCTGATTCAGGGAAAAGCCCGGACTGCGTAGCATTGTTTCAGTCGTTTCAGTCATTGTTAAGAAGCGATTTTTTCTACGTTCTCTTCGTGCAAACCATATAACAAAAAAGATGACCAGAATTGTGCCAATAACTGAGAGAAGAAGTAATTTCATAATTTTATTATTATTATTTGTTGATATATAGAGACCATCGCACGAAATTTATGCCATATAAAACCAGCGTAAATATTCCCGTTTTCCCCTAAAAAAGGTCTCATGAAGGTTAATGATAACTGACACCCCCCCACTTTTAAGCATTTTTCTGATAATTGGTTGTTGATTTGATTGGTTTTGAGGAGGATATACGATTGTTTATTTCTGGAAGAAAATAGTGTAACAGAAAAAAAAGTTTTCGACATAAGACTTTTCTTATGTCAAAAACCACCCATTAATTTGATATAACACTTGTAAAACTTGAGGGTTTGATTTGTTTTATCACCTCCCTGTTTTCTAGCTAGTTCTCAAGCATAAAAATTCTATTTCCCAAAAAGGTTCATGAATTTTCAGAAATAAATCTTTATTTCTTCAAATAAAAAACTTGATTATTTTTTTTCGTCAACTTGTCCACAAAATCTGTGGATAAGTCTGTGTATATCACTGTGAATTAAGCCTAAAAACCATGCTGCATTTAGTTCCCCTACAAATTGGTTAATTTTTGACCAGATGTATTTATTCTATATTATTCATAGACTTAAACCCTATAATTAATTTACATAATTAGAAAACATGCGAATATGACACTTTTATGACAAATCAAACGCTTGCTTTTTAAGTTGTGTATAAATTAGAAAATACTAATTTAGGCTGACGAAATAGCTAAGTCATTGTTAAGCTTGGATTAAGGTGATTTTGTACAAAAATTAATCAAATAAATACCGGTTAGCTATCATAAATATCTATCTATAGATCAGCATAATTTATAAACCCAAACCAGATAAATTTTAGGTGAAAAAGTATATCTCCCTGTCTGTCTGGAGCAAATTTTTATCATTGATACGGTTTGATTTGTTTTTAGGTCACCCCCGTACTTTGGGAGCTTTTTGAAAAAGTGCCTAAAAGGCGGGGTGGCATTCAACCTCATTCAAACCCAACAAATATCTCAAGAAGAAATGGATCAGGATGACGGTTGTTTGAGTGACGCTAGGAACGAGTTCCCTTCAGCCCCATTGTTTCCTTCCAGTTCTCAATGCTACGATGTTTTAAAACGAACGGCACTTTTTTGGTTAGTTTGTTGTTGTCGCGGACAACAAAGTAACTCGTAGCATTTAGCTACGAAACCAATCAGCCCCCCATGACCTATGTCATTAGGTAAGTATTTTAATACTGAAATAGTCTTAACTAAGGTACTTTCCGTGACTGATGCTAGGGTTAATTTCACAGTACACATTTTACTATCCGATGGAGAAAATCCATGAGACCAGTTAATAAAAGTACAATCCACTTTCGTACCGCAGTCATCGCAGTGGGTGCCTTTCTGTTTAGCTTTACTAGTGTTGACGCCGTGGATAAAAAAACGCAGCTAAAACTCGGCGAAATGGAGTATATGAGCAGTTGTGCTAGCTGCCATGGAAAAGATGCCAAGGGCAATGGCTCGGTCGCGGATTCACTTTTTCCATCAAACCATCTGATCTGACGATGATTTCAAAAAAGTTCGATGGTAAGTTTCCTGACAATCAAATCTATAACATTATCGATGGTAGAGAAAGGATCAATCCACATGGCAGCTACGGGATATGCCCGTTTGGGGGGAACGTTATACCACTGAGGCATTTAAGGAAGCTGGTAAAATTGTGCTTCCTCTGCAGAATCTGGATGCACAGCTAATAGTTATTGGTCGTATTACATCCCTGGTTAGTTACCTGGAGTCAATTCAGGCTGAGTAATGGATCCGCATTTTACTGTTCATTGGAGAAAAACCATACGGAATTTGCAACCAATTAATAAAAGTAAAATCAACTATAGTGCCGCAGTAATTGCGGGATGTGCCATTATGCTCAGCGTTGCTAGCGTTAACTCGCTGGATAAAAAAACTCAACTTAAGCTTGGCAAAATGGAATATCTGAGTAACTGTGCCGCCTGCCATGGAAGAAATGCCAAGGGCGGTGGACCGGTGGCAGCCGTACTCTCCACCAAGCCATCTGATCTGACGATGATCTCGAAAGAGTTCAACGGCAAGTTTCCCGAAGACCACATCTATAACGTTATCAACGGCCATGACATAATCAACTCACATGGCGAAACAGATATGGCAGTTGTTGGCGGGAATACCGCTATACATCTAAAAGGAACCGAAGCTAACGATCGCCCATTGCGGTTCCCCTCAACGAACACGATAATCAGACGATGATTTTATGGTTGAATTACATCGCTGACAGGATTATCTGGGAGTCGACTCAAGGCTAAGTATGTGTTACTTCCATGAAGGTAGTGTTGGTAAATTGTTAATCGATTATTTACCATTGTACGTCGACAATTCCTTGCGAAATCTAGGACGGACTTTAGTGAGCTTATCGTTTTGTTGTTAAAACGGATAACTCAGTTATTTGACTTGTCATTCCTGGCTCCTGGTGAGCGTTTAACTGAAGATCTAATGAGGATTAAGATAGTCAGTGATTTATCGACCTTTGTACGTCGACGATTCCTTGCGGAATCTACGACGGACTTTCTTGGCTCTTGGTGAGCCTCAGAAAGCCACCCACCTACTTTTATGATGTTTTTTTATTTAACTGTTAAAATAACGCTTCCAGGATAATTTGAGATAAACATTATGCTAGTAAAATTCAGCAGTACATCAGGCCAAAGTCTTTCTATGTTTGAAGATCAGGCCAAAAAAATGCTTCGTGCGATGGATATGACTGGCAATATTCCGGGCGCGATAAACCCTGAAGATCTTCAAACTGCGCTTGATCACCTTGAACACACCATACAAAAAGAAGCTGAAGCTGAACACCCGATAGAATTTAGCGATGATGTTTTTGATGACGAACGAAAAGCGATTGAGAGCCAGGTCGTTAGCGCCAAAGCCCGGGCATTTCCGCTTATCGAATTGTTAAAAATATCCATTAAAAAACAACAGAGCGTTATGTGGGAGTATGAATAGCGCTCTGACTTAAGGAACCTCTGATCAAGTCCCATAAAGGTTTAGTCTGTTGTTTTTTTAGCAAGTTGGTTTTTTTAAATTAGTGCCTCGTAAAGCATAAATTCCAATATCGTTTTTAGAAAAAAAAACGATTTGTGATTCAAAAGGTGGGGGGTGGCTTTTTAAGGACATAAAAACCCGCTTAATTTTAATACAGGGAATTTGCTCTGTCCTGCTTTGGCTGTTCTAATCTGAATCAATCAGGCTTTGACCATTTTAAAAATACCCCACCATGCTTCGAACACTTTTGATTCTTTTCACTTTTGCTTTGTTTGGCTCAGTTACATTAGCTGCCTTTGTTACAGATGTGGCGGCTAAACCATTAACTACGGGTGATGCGTTTAATAAAATTAATGCTATAAGAAAAGCGGCCGGGATGCAGCCGCTGACTTACTCTACCCCCTTATCCAGAGCTGCACAGAGCCATGCCAGTTATCTCGCGCACAATATCGGCAAGCGTTTTAATGGGGTTGATCTACACGCGCAAAACAGTGCATATCCGGGCTTTAGTGGTGCTGATGTGGCTTCACGTGTTGCGAAAGCGGCTTACCCTTCTCGGGATGTGAAGGAGAATATCAGTGTCGGTAGTAAGCATATTGCTGATTCAATTTCTGGCTTGATGGCGGGGATTTATCACCGTTTCACTTTCCTTGATTTTCTGGTCGATACCATTGGTTACGGGATGGCAACGGATAGAACGGGGTTTAAAAGCTATGTTTATAATATGGGTCGCAAGGATATGGAAAGCACTTGCAGCAAGAGGCCAGCACAGGCGAAACCGAGTAAACCGGTTGATTGCCTGGGCACCGCGGTAAACGCTGACTATATCAAAAGTGCCTGCAGTAATCTGCCGCAGGCGGCATTATATGAGGAGACTTTCCCCTTGAGCTGCCCCAATGGACGTTTGCTTAAAGCCAGTTATATGGATGCTATTTGCCGCAATCCGCCGCCCGAAATTCTGTTTAGTGGTGGAGGTTCTTATTTTGAGATTTGCCGACCACGAATTCGGGTAAAAACAAACTGGCTTAATGGTTTGTGTAACGCCCACAACAGCCGCGCGTTGCATTCGGGTGAAAACCGTTTTTATAAAATCTGCGATAACAACACCCGTGTGTATGCGAGCTGGTTTCAAAATTACTGTGATTCTGCAACACCCAATGATCAAACGCTGGATTCTTCCTATTACCTGAAGTTGTGCAATTCTGATTTTAAGGTGAGTAGCCCTTTCAGCAAAAAACTGGATGGGCGCCAATATGATAAGAATCCTGAGTTTGTGGTTTGGCCGCCGCTAAACGCCAACGAGGTGACCCCGGTATTTTACGATGAAACACCTAACCCCTTGCCGGATATTGATGTGAGTGGTTATCCGCTGTCTTTGCAGTTTAATCCGGGTAAGGTGAAAGCGGCGAAAGTCAGTGCTTTCAAGCTGGAAAAGAAAAACGAAAACGGTAGCTGGACGCGCATCAAAGCAGTGCGTGAACTTAACCATAAAAGTGATCCGGAAAAGGCTTTTACTAAACTCCAGTTTGCCTGGTTTCCGCTGCAACGGCTGGATTGGGGTGCTAGCTACCGCGCGTCTGCTACTGCTGTTATCTATGGGGTCAAGAATGATGGGGTGAAAAAAAATATCAGATGGTTATTTGGCACCGAAGCCATTGATACACCGCTGATTACCGCGCAGCCACGGCAGAAAAAAGTCGCGGTACCGAGAAACCAGTGGTTTACCTTGTACCTGGTGCCGAGCAAAACAGTGAGCCGCCCGATGCAACAAATTAAGCTGGGATGGCGAGGACCGGCAAAAGTTGTATCAAAAATTATTGATATGAATACGGTTAAACTGAAACTGCAAAACATCCGGTGTCAGCCGGTAACCCTGAAAATGGCACAGGGTAGAAAAATGATATTACAAACCTGCAATCAGTCTTAAAAAGCTTATCAGTGAGATAGCTTATAACACTATTGTTTAAATTCAGCCTGCAAACTCGTTCCCGGAATCTGCTAATAATTCAACAAGGTGGCGGCCTTGTGGTAGGACTTGTCGCGAAAGATTTTAGACAGATTCAGGCCCATACCGAGATAGAGACTTTGTTCTTTATTGGTGTTGTCATTATCAAAACCGCGGGTGTAAAAGCCCAGGTGCATTTCCAGATATTTAAGGTATTTATTTTGTACGACCCCGAAGCCATCGAGCTTAAGGGCAATTGTTTAGGCTCCTTGCTGGGCAGCCTGGTGACGGGGATAGCCGTGTATGCATACTGCGCCCTACTCTGCATCTTGATATGGTACCTTGATAATAGTGTAATTCGGATAAAGACAGGATAAAGACAAGGTTACCGAGGTCAATTTTTAAGTTGTCTGTTGAAAATGGTCCGGGAGTGATCAGGGCGAATCATCAGGCTTCTAAAATCGCCCTTGTTTTTACTAAAAACACACCCCCCTACTTTTAGCCATTTTTTTACAATATGTGCCAGAAAGTAGATGGTATGTTTTAGGTATTATTCTACACCTAACAGCTCAAGGTCGAATATCAATGTTGCATTGATGGTATTACAACACCTGCACCGCGTTCACCGTAGCCCATCTCTGGTGGAATAATCAGGGTACGTTTGCCACCAGTTTTCATTCCTGCCATGCTTTCATCCCAGCCTTTGATAACGCGGCCTGCGCCGAGCGGGAAGTCAAACGGGGTACCGCGATCTCCCGAACTATTAAATTTGGTGCCTGCAATTGTCTGCGCCGGGATACTTCCAGCACCATCTGTTGCGCTTGCATCGCGTCCATCCGCGAAAGTCTGCCGATGCTTGATTGATCAAGCTTTACTGTATCACCGGATTTTGCTAATTCCTGATCCTGCTTTCAGCTCGTCACGCAATTCGAGTAGACCCTGCTTGAACTTTTTCAATTGATCTTTCGACATTAGTTGTAAATGCAGCAAAACGTTTATTTTGGATGAAGCGTAAATTTACAATCCATTAATTGGCTAGCGCAAGATAGAGATACTTGTATATCTACCTTTTTCTAAAAAGCGGCATTATTCAAATGTTTCTGCTTCTAAATCTGCATACTCGAGCGTCTCTGAAATTGACTTATTTTTTTGTTGAATCCATCGGAAATCCCAGATCCTTCCAGTCGATAATGCCGCCACGAAAATAATAGATTTTCTTATAACCCCATGAAGCAGCTAATAAAGCACCTCTGTAAGCACGGCCACATTTGATGCCACTGCTATAAATTACGACAGGTTGATTTTTGTTGGCAACTGCTGCCGCCAGGGTTTCTTTGGTAAAGGAATCCTTCATATCCAGATGATGTGCACCGGGCACATGACGTCGCGCAAAAAATCTGGGGTTACGGGTATCTATGAATACAACGCCATCATCAAAAAACCATTTTGCTTCATCGGCAGTGATTGTTGTTGCACCCTCTGCCTGCTTTGGTGATCGATAACTCGATGTTTTAGCGTGAGCTAAACTGGACACAAACTGTGAAGCAAGGACCAGCATGATGACTAGCAATAGGAAATGCGATGTTTTTAAACTGGATGATATTGATTTCATGTTAAGTGCTATCAATTATTGACTTGATTCAACAGGATAACCTGCATCGCGCCACTCAACAATGCCACCCCGAAAATACAGAACTTTTTCATATCCCCAGTCAACAGCCATTGCACTGGCACGATAACTACGGCTACATTTTACGCCACTGCAATAGATAACCACTGGCTGATCCTTCTTTACTACCTCTGACAGTGCTTTTTCGTTATATGAATTCGAAAAATTCAGATGAAGAGCGCCGGGTATATGGCGTCGCGCATAAAGACGTGGGTTACGAACATCAACTATCACACCACCCGCTTCGTGATGTTGTTTTACTTCAGCGGCTGAAACAGTCTTGGTACCCTTTACCTCCTGCGGCGCCCGAAAACCCGTATCTTCTGCGTTAGCTGATAACAGCAAACCAGCATTTAAAAATAATAGAAAAAAGAAAGTGAATAATTGTCGCATGATTTGGGACTCTTCAAAGTTATAAAAATGCCAGGTGATTTATTTTAAAAGCTGCCCGTTGCTAACTGGACGTGTAAACGCTTATCAATTAATAACGGGTTTTATCCGTTATATCAAGTTTATTTAAAAGGCAAGGCTATTAAAACACCTCTCGGATCAGTCTGATCAAGCGTAACGATTTATTCCCCCTGGCAGCACAACAAATCAACTTTTATGAGGTTTTTTATTTAGAATTAATGAAAACCTCAGCCTTCGGCCGTCGTCACAGTGTTCCAACGTTGTCTGTAAAGTAAGTCCAACTATTTTAACGCTTCACGGTAGTTTTGTTGTACTACGCTGTTAAAATTCATTCCCCATGATATATGTCACAAGGCACTAGCAGTATCTATGCTAGTGTAGATGTTGTAGTACACGTTTTACTATTCAATGGAGGGAAGCTATGAAATTATTCAACAAAAGTAAAATCACCTTTTGTAGTGCAGTCATCGCGGGGTGTGGAGTTCTGTTTAGCTTTAGTAGCGTTAACGCGCTGGATAAAGCAGCTCAACTTAAGCTTGGCGAAATGGAGTATATGAGTAACTGTGCCGCCTGTCATGGGGCAGATGCCAAAGGCGGGGGAACGGTCGCGGCCGTGCTCTCAATCAAACCATCCGATCTGACCCAGATTTCAAAGAAGTTCAACGGTCAGTTTCCAGAAGAGCATGTGTACAAAGTCATTGATGGCAGAGATATGATCAACCCACACGGCGATACAGATATGCCTGTTTGGGGTCACCGTTATATGTCTATGGCACACAGTGCCGATAATGCGGTTCCCCACGTTGTCGATGTCCAGGCTTTGGCTTTTGGTCGTATCACATCTCTGGTAGGGTACCTGGAGTCGATCCAGACTGAGTGATGGATTAGAAGCTACGAAAAACTTCACAATGCTAATGTTAAAAATTGATGATCGATCATTGTCCATCGACGATTCCTTGCGGAATCTAAGATGGGCTTTAGTGAGCTTATCGTTTTGTTGTTTAAAACGAATAACTCAGCCGAGTGCAACGAGACAACAGCTTTAGCTGGCCCACGAAGGGTGAGGCGTAGCCGAATCATTATTTAACTTGTCATTTTTGGCTTTTGGTGAGCCTAGAAAAGCCGCTTCCCCACCAACAATGTAACAGCCAGGCTAAAACTGAGCCAGCCAAAGCATACGCCATGTCTTTCTGGGCATCCCAGATATCTCCCTGAGTGATGGCCTCCAGACAGGCTTGTTGCTTATCTTCGCACAACACCACCATGCTGATCCACTCCAGGATTTCATACCAGGCACCGATACTGCTGATGAATAAAAATGCGATCAGGTAGCTTAACTTTCTGGAGATACCCTGATGGTGAAATATTTCAAAAAAGGACACGAATACCATTAAACCGAACAGAAAATGTATCAACTGGTCGTAGTAGTTTCGTTGCCAGCCGAACCACTCTGAAAACCAGTTAAAGTAAGTCATGGTGTTGTAGGTCAGATTTGCTCCGAACAGGTGCAGGATGACAAACACGGTGAGGCTGAGGAAGGTCAAATTATTAAAGTTGTATTGTTTATCGAGCCACAGCACCAGCGGAAATAGAGTGACCACCAGAATGTTTTCCAGAACCCATATATTAAAATCAACCGGGTTGATAGCCAGAATAATCCAGCTTACAACGAAAATGATTATCAGGTATTTTTTGAATGATTTTTTAACACTATTTTTGAACAGCTCATTAAACATAATACTTCCAGATACACTCAGTGTTTAGTAATAGTTACGCTTGTTAGTATATAGAGAAACTATGGTAGTTATTTTGGATAACAGTAAATTTCCTGGTTGATAAGGCGGGACAGGTCTTTATATCGATGCGTTACTCTCATTTAAATTCATTGCTGATGAATTTAACGGCTATGCTTTTTGGCAGCTTCGTTGAACCTCGCTGTTCAAATTTATTGCGTTGAATTTGCCGGCTATCGCCTCGGTTTGGAGTTTTTCAACAAGCCCTATGTCATATCACCTTGCATTCTCTCTATTATGCTAGACTGATTATTTCGAAACTGCTTTTATTATTTATTGGAGAAATGCTATGAAGACAATCAACAAAAGTAAAATCCCTTTTGCTGCTGCAGTTATCGCGGGATGTGCCATTCTGTTTAGCGTTGCTAGCGTAAACGCGCTGGATAAAAAAGAGCAGCTTAAGCTCGGTGAAATGGAGTATTTGAGTAACTGTGCCTCCTGTCATGGTAAAGATGCCAAAGGCGGTGGCCCGGTCGCAGCCGTTCTTTCCATCAAACCATCCGATCTAACGATGATCTCGAAAAATTTCAGCGGTCAGTTTCCGGAAGATCACATATACAAAGTGGTCGACGGCAGGGACATGATCAATCCGCATGGAGATACAGATATGCCTGTGTGGGGTGACCGTTATATAACTATGGCGCACAAGGATGCTGATAGAATTGCGTATCCTCTTCACGAACAGGATGCCCAGGCGCTAGCTTTTGGTCGTATTACATCGCTGGTAGGATACCTCGAGTCAATCCAGGCTAAGTGATGGATTAGATCGCTGCGCTTCGGCTGATTACGGGGTTCTTTAATTACCAGCGTCCCTTGGTTATGAAGTACTTCCATGTACTTCACACCACTTCGAGGCAGTTGCGTTTCACTCAAATGTTCAAATTCAATCCAGATGAATTAGTCAACCACCTCTCGGATCAATTTAATGAGCTTAAGGTTTGGTTGTTCAAACCAATAACTCATTTATGCAAAGCTCTTGATCTTTCGAGCCGAATTATTCGCCCTTGCGGCGTAGTAATTCGACCCGTAGCTTTCAGCTACGCAACCTTTTGGAAATCCTATAATATAGGTCACAAGAAATTCTCAGTAACTATGCTAGTGTAATTCTGGCAATACAGGTTTTACTATTTATTGGAGAAAAACCATGCAAGCAATCGACAAAAGTGAAATTCCCTTTGGTGCTGCAGTCATCGCGGGGTGTGCCATTCTGTTTAACGTTGCTAGCGTAAACGCGCTGGATAAAAAGGAGCAGCTTAAGCTCGGTGAAATGGAGTATATGAGTAACTGTGGCAGCTGTCATGGAAGAGATGCCAAGGGCGGTGGTCCGGTCTCAGCGGTACTTACCGTTAAACCATCTGACCTGACCATAATCTCGAAAAAATTCAACGGTGAGTTTCCTCAAGAACATGTCTACAAAATTATCGACGGCAGAGACATTATCATTCCACATGGCGATTCAGTTATGCCGGTTTGGGGTCATCGCTTTACGGTTATGGAGTACCAGGCCGCTGATGCAATTGCGTACCTTCCGCAAGACGTGGATACCCAGGCGCTGGTTTTTGGTCGTATTATATCGCTGGTAGGATACCTGGAGTCGATTCAGGTTGAGTGATGGATTTAAAGCTAGAGGATGACGTCACTACATTCCAATATCTTCTGCGCTACTCTTCGGCTAGGCGCTTTTTTGTAAATTATCGTTATAAGGTGGGGGGTGTGCTCTGACCTTGAGTAATGGTAAAAAATTTAAGTTTACTATTAACGAATTATATTTATTGAAAAAATACTGTATTGAACAATAAGTTCCACTGGATATTTTAAAAATTCTCTTAAAAATTTTATCTTATAACTCGTTTTATAGATACTTTATCAATACAGTTAAAACAGGGATATTTTATTGGAAGGCGTTACTTATGCTGAGGTCTACTGTTATAAATTTATTCGAAATTGTGCTAATTCCAGGCCGTTCTTTTTTCTATGAAAAATATTAAATATCTAAAGCGGTTAAGCTTATGCTAAGTAACAATCCTTTATCCTTTTAGATAAAGAACAATAACAATAATTAGTGATCAATTGATGTCCAAGGAACTCACACTATTAATACCATTTGTACTTATATCTGGTTGTATTAATACTGTTAATGTTCAATGTTTGGGCTAGGCGAGATAGATACAAGCCAGCTACAGTGAAACTCTTCAAACCAACACATAGTTACAAGATAAATATACAGCAATATAATAATATAAAAGGGGAATAATTATTATGCGAGAAACATACGAGCCTACTAAGGTTAAACTCTTCAAACCAAAACATAATGATATAACCATGAAAAGGGGGATGATTAAAAAGGGAACGATTAAAAAGGGGGCGATTAAAAAGGTAAATATAATTATGCCATCTAGTAAACAATTGCATAAAAAACAGACAGATCAGCAAAAATTACTAAAAAAGCTTGGGGGTGGAAATCGACTTGCATCCAAACAAATACAGGCTTTACTCGAAGATGAAAAATACAAAGGTATCGTTAAAGCCGCACTACTGAAACACGCGCAATCTGAAGAGCTGAAGGTGTATCAAGCCGAACTGATCAAGCTGCAAAATCATCTGGAAGAAACCGGTAAAAAAGTGATCATACTTTTTGATGGAAGGGATGCATCAGGTAAAGGCGGTACCATACGTCGTATAACACGCTATATGAATGGTAAACATTATCGGGTTGTGGCTTTAGGTAAACCTTCTGCTGACCAGAAAACCGAGATGCATATGAAACGCTATATCGAACAGCTGCCAAAAGCGGGGGAGATAGTCCTGTTTGACAGAAGCTGGTATAACCGCGCTATGGTTGAACCGGTAATGGGCTTTTGCACCAAAGACCAGTACAAATTGTTTATGGATAACGTTATAACCTACGAAAAAAGTTTTATCGAAGATAAATCGACAATACTAATAAAATTATATTTTTCGGTCTCAAAAGATGAACAGGCGAGACGTTTTGATCGTAGAAAAAATGACCCGCTACGCAGTTGGAAGTTAAGTGAGGTTGATCTTCAGGCTCAGGATTTATGGGATGAATTTACCGAGACGAAATATCGTCTGTTGTTAAAATCGCATCGCCCGGAATCGAAATGGTATGTAATCCGTTCAGATGATAAATTTCAGGCTCGATTGCAGACGATGAAGCTGATATTAAACCTGACTAAATACAGGGGCAGGAGACGCAACCTGGACTATACGCCGAGCAAACGAATCGTTATTTCTGGTGAGCAGGAGCTTCGGGCGATGCGTAAGCAGAAAAAGCTACACGGTCGATTTATTTCTTAATGGTGGTTGTTTAACTTCGACTGTTACTTATACTCCAATCACAAGTGATCCCGGTATTAGTAATTTTATGGTAATTAATTTATTCGGTGCTGTGGTGCTGGGCAAGCATTATTTGAAAATGTCCGTTTAGATACAACACCCAGGTTCCAGACACCATTTCAATAATATCATTCTGGGGGGCTAGTTTTGCTAACCTCCCTGTTAGGTATTTTCGGCTTTGGAAACAGCCACATAAAGTAGGCTTTGTTTCTCATCACAATTTTTTAATAATATTGGGACATTCAGTGCACCAAGCCAACAAACATTGGGACATATATGGACGTCCCTACTCAGCCCATCATTTGAGCAACTCATTAGGCTTTTTTGACTATAACGACCTGTTTTCATAAAAATGTATTTGTTAAAACCAAATAATAAAGAAAGTAACTCGTAGCACCGCTACGGAACTAATTGTACTTTACATGGACAAATTGCAAATATTCATTAGACTGAGACTGCATAGCCATTGCTGTGCCCAGTGCATTCTTCAGTACTATTTACATACCACCATTCTATAAACTCAGGACGACCATGAAAAAGAAATTCCTAAAAAACCTTGAAGCACAACTTCGTGAGTCTTTGACTGCTGCCAGAGCTGGGGAGAAAATTTCTGATGCGGATAAATTTCGCTGTGAGGGGTTTATGCAGGCAGGTGTTGAATTAGGGCTTGTGAGCGACGAGGAAATCCAGGAGCTGATTAAAGCGGTGCATGTGAGTGTTTATGGTGAATCTATTACTGCACGTCGTGGCAAGGAGAAATCAGGAAGTTTGCACTGACTCTTAGCTTAGGATTGAGTGTGATTTGTTTTAGTTTTTAAATCTCCTATAGCTCTTCTTTGATAAAAAAGAAAGTGTAAGCAATCACTTTTTGCTTCTAGTTTTCCCTCACTACAAAATCATCAAAATAAATATACTCATCATGCGGATGCGCCGAGCTTTCAGCCGTGTTGCCACCGAAAAAGGTGCTGAAAAGTAAGGAGTCGATGGCGAGTTCGGGTACGTCACGGAATCGGATATTGGTGCAGTCGACGACGAGTTTGTCGTCGAGCCATATTTTTAGTTGTCCATCACGATTTCCTTCTAAAGGACCTTGCTGCTTCTCTCCTTTATTCCCTATTTCCGTCCCTAATTGAGAATCATCTGCGGTTTTCTCTAGCAGTGAATTCATCTTTATAAATTGTTTTATTTTGTAGAATCGCTCTGTATTGAATCTGAACTCGTAGTCATCTGCCGCCCATTCTGATAGGCATTTTTTGCTACTATCTTCATCGAAAGTAAAGTATTTATTGCGATAGATGATGCAGTCTTCGCTTTCTAATCCAAAGCGCGGACACGCTTTCTGATTGTATTTATCATCGCGCATATCTGGGTAGTAGAGATAGCCGAGCCCGCGCCCCATTTGTCCCCACATCAGGCGAGATGTCCAACCATTGGTTCCGTCTGCGGTTGCACCGCCACTAATTGTTTCTCCGCCCATTAAACCAGGGAGTTTGCCACCGAAAAGCCCTTCTCGATTATATAAAAAGCCTTGTTTGAACATTACTTTGTATTCGAGTGAGAGTTGCTCGTATTTTTTAGGGAATTTCATCACCCAGGTCGCGCCCGAAAGCGCTGAACCATATAGGTTTTCGGGATACTTGATTTTTAACATGCGACTGTTATTTTTTTCGGATTCCTTATTGATGCCCTCATTGGTTTCTTTTGCCACTATAGTTACGCGTTGTTGGCCCACGCCAAGATTTGAGAAGTAAACTTTGGTGCTTAAACTTTGAAGATTAGGCCAGTCTTCAATGAGATTTTCTGTTGTGTATAAACCCGTATCACGGTGCTGGAAGTCTTGGCAGAATATGGGTTTTGGGCTTTGCTGATCGCTACAAAAAGTGGGCGAGGCGAATAATGGCCTGGTTACGAATAGCGTTAGTAGTACTAATAGAAATCTAAATAACATAGTTAATATCAACCTTCCCTGATTAAAGTCATTCTGAGCTTTGTGGAGAGCTGCCCCGGGATAAGATATCTCTTCGCTTTGGATAATCTGGCAGCACGTTTTTTTGTGCAGTGGATGATCATGTAGTTTTCTCAGTGCTCTTTTTCGAAGCGTTATTTTAAGCCGTAGACTGGGTTAATCATCATTCTGTAGTTTTTTCTACATATTGTAATAAATACTGGCCAGAGTGTTTTAATTTATTTTGAAATTGTAGGTTGAGTTAGCTGTTTTGGGTCGAGTAAACGCTCGAGTGTTTCTCTGTCTAGATCGGTCAGTTCTAGCGCGACTTCTATCAATGGGCGTTGCTCTGCATTAGTTCGTTTGACGATTTCTGCGCCTATTTCGTAGCCTATGACTGAGTTTAATGCGGTTATCAGGATAGGGTTTTGCGAAAACATTTGTTCTAGTTTGTGTTGCTGGTAATTCATTTTGGCGATGCTGGTTTGGGCTAATGCCTGGGTGCCAGATGCCAATATGTCGATGCTCTGCTGAAGATTGTGGGCAACCAGTGGCAGCATCACATTTAGCTGAAAGTTACCGGATTGCCCGGCGATGGTAATCGCGGCATCATTGCCAATTACTTGTGCGCATATCATGCATACGGCTTCTGCCATTACTGGATTTACTTTTCCTGGCATGATACTACTACCCGGTTGCAAAGCAGGTAACTGTACTTCCCCCAGACCCGCGTAGGGCCCACTATTCATCCAGCGTATGTCATTGCTGATCTTCATTAAACTGGTGGCGAGTGCTTTGAGTTCACCGCTCATACTAACTGCGGTATCTTGTGAACTTAGGCCGCGAAAGGTGTTGTCCGTTTGCTGAAATGTGTGTTTCGTTTGTTTTGAAAGATAGTCAGCAACCATTTTGCCGAAATCAGGGTGTGCGTTGATGCCAGTGCCAACCGCGGTGCCGCCAATAGCGAGGTTGTTCTGCATTTCCTGAGTGATATTTAATAGACGCTTTATGTGTGCGTCTATTTGTGCCGTCCAGGCGCTGAGTTCTTGTGCGACGGTTAATGGCATTGCATCCATCAAATGGGTGCGGCCTGTTTTAATCAAATCACCTTGTTTCTTTGCTATTGAATCAATGCTTTGCAGAATAATCTTTAGTGCTGGCATGAGTTTATTATGAACAGATAATGCAATACTCAGGTGGATGCAACTAGGGATGACATCGTTGGAACTCTGGCTTTTGTTGACCTGATCATTCGGATGCACCTCCTGACCAGAATAGCGACTAGCGAGACTGGCAATCACTTCATTGGCATTCATATTGGTACTGGTGCCGGAACCAGTCTGAAAAACATCAATGGGGAATTGATCGTTGTATTTACCTGCGGCAATTTCTAACCCGGCTTTTTCGATGGCTTCTGCAATTTTATTATCCAGTAAACCGAGTTTGTGATTAGTGTTTGCACACGCGCTCTTTATCATGCCTAGTGCTTGAATAAATTCTTTGGGCATGGGGATACCACTGAGTGGGAAATTCTGGATTGCGCGTTGTGTTTGAGCGCCATAAAATGCATTAGTGGGAATTTCTATATCACCCAGGCTATCAGTAACGGTTCTGGTTTTATGTTGTTTCATGCTCAATTTCTCTATTTATATTTTAGCTTAGTTATTATTGGATTTTGTGCTGAGTTTTTTCTAAGCTATTGCTGCTCAGCGCATTTCAAACAACGGGTATTGGTCGGATCTGCTTTTAATCGACGAAAATCAATTTCTTCTTCACAGACAAAGCAATAACCATAATCATCCGATTCGATGCGGCGCAACGCGCCTTCGATTTTCTGTGTTTGTAATTGTCTGCGGCGCGAGGCTTCCAACGCCATTTGTTGGGCTTGCATGGCATCCATCCGCGAGAGCCTACCAACGCTGCTTTGATCAAGGGTGACGGTATCGCCAGATTTTGCGAACTCCTGTTCTAGCTCTTGCAGCTGTTGTTGTAGGTAGATTAGGTTCTGCTTGAACTGGCTTAGTTGGGTTTTGGTCATGTGGGGTATGATGATAAAATTATTAATCGATTGTCTGCCATTGTACATCAACGATTCATTTTGGAATCTACAAAGAGCTTTTCTGTATCCTGTTAAGCCTGTAAAAGCCCCCTCCACCTTTTAGGCCATTTTTTCTAGAAAAAGTGCTTAAAAGGCCGAGGGTGTCATATTCCTGTCATAAAATATCATTACACTTTTCCTCAATGAATCATAATAAAAAGAAAGCAAGGTATAGAACCTTCATATTTGAAAGCGCCTGGCACGCAAACTTCATTGGATTCCTTGTCGGAATTTTGATGATTGCGATCAATATCTGGATTATTTCTGGATTTTTCGATCTGCTAGTTACCCTGTATCACTCTTACCCGGAAAATTGGTCACATGGTGCTGAGACCATGATTAAGAAGATTGTGATTATTCTGGCAGCACTGGAATTGATTAGAATTTTTCAGTCCTATCTGACTCTGGGGCTAGTCAAACTGACCTTTATTATAGAGGTCGCTTTGGTAGTGCTGGTGGGTGAGTTAACCGGTTTCTGGTATCGGGATTTTCAGGTTTGAGAGGTGGAACTGAGTATCGCGGTGATTTCTATATTGTTGATACTTCGGATAGTAACTATTAGATATTCGCCGGATAGTTGAATTACCTTTAGTTTTATCATAAAAACTTTTTAATCTACAACACTTCCATCAATTGGCTTTTATAGCTATTAAATTTGATATTACCTTTCTGGAGAATACGTGAACAAACTCGATCAATTAAGAGAGATGACCATAGTGGTTGCTGATACGGGCGACCTGGATGCGATTAAGGAGTATAAACCTCAGGATGCGACGACTAATCCTTCGTTGTTGTTGAAAGTTGCACAAAATGCCAATTATTCAAGCTATATCGATCAGGCGCTGAGCTCATCGAATGGTTCTGCCAGTGCCAGTAAGATCGAAGATGCGATGGATAATTTCGGTGTGACAATTGGTTGTGAGATTTTAAAAGTCATCCCTGGTCGTGTCTCGACCGAGGTTGATGCGCGGCTTTCTTTTGATACGCAAGCGTCGATTAATAAAGCGAGAAAGTTGATTGGTTTATATGAAGCTCAAGGTGTGGCTAAAGATCGTGTGCTTATCAAAATCGCTTCGACCTGGGAAGGCATTCAAGCGGCACGGCAACTTCAGGAGGAAGGGATTAATTGTAATCTGACATTGTTATTTGGATTTGCACAAGCGGTTGCCTGTGCCGAGGCGAAGGTGTTTTTAATTTCGCCTTTTGTGGGTCGTATTCTGGACTGGTTTAAAGCGAATGGTGAGCAACAAGAGTTTGCACCCAACGAAGACCCGGGTGTGATCTCAGTCACCCAGATTTATAATTATTACAAACAGCATGGCTACAACACGATTGTGATGGGCGCGAGCTTCCGCAATAGTGGCGAGATTGAAGCCTTAGCCGGTTGTGATTATTTAACCATTGGCCCTAACTTCCTGGAACAACTACGCCAGGATAAAAGTGCGTTAGTGCAGAAACTAGATGCCGCAAATACGGGCGAAGCTCAACCAAAGTTAACGCTTGATGAAACAGCATTCCGCTGGATGATGAACGAAGATGCTATGGCAACTGAGAAGCTTGCCCAGGGTATTCGAGGATTTGCTGCGGATCAGGATAAGCTGGTTGCGTTGTTTTCTGAGCGTCTGTGAATAAAAATTGGCACCCCCTTACTTTTAATGACTTTTTTCTAAATTTAAAAAACATAATAAAGTATGGGGGTGCCAACTCAACCAGTCTAAAATTTAAAACCAACTATAAATCAAATATTTACTTGCTCTAAGTCAAGTTATTTCTAAATGCTAACTACTTCCCTCATGTTATTTTATAATATAATATGAGATGGGCTCTTGTATGAGCTATGGTCTTTAAACAATAAAAATAGAAATGGGGTTTTTATGAAAGCTAAGAATAAGCTTAAGCATTGGCTATGGCACATAATCGTTACGGGTATTTTGGGCTATGTTTTCACGGGTTTTGCAATCGCCGCACCGACTCTGAAATCGGTCAACTCTTTAACGGGCAATGCTAAAAATGGCAGAGATGCTTATCATACTTGCGCGCTTTGCCATACGCCTGAAGGTTGGGGCACTGAAGATGGTTATTATCCTCAGTTATCAGGGCAACACTCGAATGTACTCATTAAGCAATTAATTGATATCAAACTAGGAAATCGTGCGGTTCCGACAATGATTCCTTTTTCTGATGAAATTTTTGATAAGGGCCATCAGAATGTAGCTGATGTGGTGAGCTATATTGCCTCTCTCCCGATGACTCCGAAAAATTCTGTGGGTAAAGGTGACAATCTCGTCTTGGGCAAACAACTCTATACCCAGCAATGTTTAAGTTGTCATGGCGCAAAAGCAGAGGGTAATAATGAAATGAGTTACCCACTTTTACAGGGGCAGCACTATCAATATTTATTGCGTCAAATGCAGTGGATAAAACAAAGTAATCGTAAAAACGGAAACGAGATAATGCTAGAGCATATCAGCGCATTTACGGATGCTGATATGCAAGCAGTTGCTGACTATGTATCGAGAATCAAACCAGATAAGAATAAGGTAGCAGAGAGTATTGATTGGCAAAACCCGGATTTTCACGTCGATTTTGTAGACGTTCCAGATAGCGCGGCTTTGAACTTGCCGAGTAACAAATCTAAAAATAAAAAACAATAAGTTATGGCTAATAAAAGGATTGCTATCATGTCAAAGTTACTCAAAAAATTTATTAGTCTATTTACTTGCTTAGCCGTTTGCAGTTTATTGGTGATTAACCTTACTAGCATTTATGCATTTGATAATTCGGAAGCCGAGGAAATTCTGTTAATCAGCGCCTATGAAGGTGATATAGAAAAGGTTAAAGATTTACTCGCCAAAGGTGTCGATGTAAATGCGGTGGGTGATGACGGTGAAACACCATTACTTGTAGCGGTAAATTCTGGAAAAGTCGATATGACTGCGTTATTACTTTCATACGGTGCTGATATCAATGGCAGAAATTTTCAGGAATCTACTCCCTTAATCATTGCTGCTCAGTATGGTCACACAGCGATTACCGCAATGTTGATTGAGTTGGGTGCAAACATATCAGTACGAGATTACAATGGCTATGATCCATTGATGATTGCCGCTTCACGCGACCACGATCTGGTGGTTCGCCAACTAATCTCTTTCGGTGCTGATACTACTTTAAAGAATAAATATGGCAATACGGCTTTGATGCTAGCCATTTATAATGAGCACGCAGATGTGGTAAAAACGCTGCTGGAAAAAGGGAGTAAAAAGCAGCTAAGCATTGCAAATAATGAGGGGTTGAATCCGAAAAAATTTGCCGAAAAGACCAGGAACCCTAAAATTTCAGCGCTGATCAATAAATATAGTAAATAGTCAGTAGGTCGGATCAGGCCCGTCATCCAACACTTGTACTCGAAAAACCAAGGTTATGTCGGATGGCACTGCGATTATCCGACCTACGATACTACAAAGAGAAGACTTCACACCCCCCCCCCACTTTTTATACCTTTTTTTATTTGAACTAAATAGCCGCTTCTTCAATGATGCTTAATTGTTCGGCAATCGCTTCTTCATCTTCCATAATTTGTGGTTCGCTAAGTATCCAGACTGAGAATGTAGAACCCTTTCCTGGCTCAGATTCTGCTGAAATATTGCCACCATATCGACGAACCAGACCATAGCTTATGGATAAACCTAAGCCTGTGCCTTCGCCTTGTTGTTTGGTGCTAAAGAATGGATTAAATATCTGTGCCAAATGCTCTTTCTCAATGCCTTTGCCATTATCGGAGATACTGATAACTACGCCTTTATCCTTCCAGTTACGCGACTTCAGGGTGATTTTCGCATCGTCGTTAGCTATCGCATGTATGGCATTTACCAGTAAATTCACTAACACTTGTTGTAGTTCCTGAGGGTTGATTTCCACGACTTGTGTCGCTCGTAAATCCATTTTAAATTCTATCGATTTCCCCTGACTCAGATGATTGACCAGTTTCAAGGTATCTTTAATTAGCGTATTGACTTCGATCAAATTGATGTAGCCGGAATATTCATCAGGATGGGCGTACTGCAATAAGCGGTTGATGATGTCTTTGATGCGGTAGATTTGATCGATTACTAAATCGATTTCTTTTTGTACAGGAACCGCATTTTTGCCTAACTCGGCAACCATAATATCCAGATTACCCAACATCACGGCTGTAGGGTTGTTGATTTCATGCGCCACACCCGCGGTTAATTCACCCAGTGCTGCGAGCTTTTCTGCGACAACCAGTTGTTGACGAGTTCGGCGTAATAATTGAATACTTTTCTCTAAATCCTGGTTTTTTTGCTTTAATTCAGCGGTGCGACTTTCTACCTTGTCTTCTAGTGAATCTGCCCATTCCTGGATTTCCTGGTTGCGCAACTGTAATAGATCCAGCATGTCATCAAACTCACGAGAGAGTGTTCCCAACTCATCTTTAGAGGTGATTAATCCAACGCGTGTTGCCCCACCTTCCTTTGTGGCATGGACCACAGCACTCATTTTCTCGATAGGTTTGAAAATTTTTCGCGCACCTCTAATTGCAGCCCACGCAGATATCAACATCAAGGTTAGAAACATCAAGACTAGAGCGAATAAAGCACTCCAGAGTTGATCGCGAAATGGCTTTTCAAGAAAGCCTGCGTAAAGCATACCGACTCTATACCCATCCACATCGAGAATAGGCTCGTAAGAAGACACATACCAGTCGTTTACTACGAATGCCCGGTCTATCCAGGTTGTTCCGTTATCTAAAACCTTGGTTCGTACCTCTTTGGATACGCGCGTACCCAGCGCCCGTTCACCTTTTTTTAAAGGAACGTTGGTGGAGATTCTTACGTCATCGATGAAAACAGTCACAGTACCAATACTGCCTTTGGGGAGACTATTGGGGGTATAGACGAGATCGCGTATGGCATCGACAAATTCGAAGTTGCCATTTAGCAAAACGCCTCCATCCAATAACGCTATTACTTCTCCGCGCGAACTTTTTACTGGATAAATAGCCCTAATCACCATCGCTCGATCTTCTTTTGTACGCTTGGTGGGTGTAGCTCTTGGGGTTTTTAGAATTGGCAATTGGACGCGCTTGTGAAGCTCCGGATCTTCCAGTAAAAGCTCTTTAGCAGAATAAATTTCCACCCCAACCGTTTCGTGACCTTTAAGGGCGCTTAGTAATGAAGAAGAATTTCTACGGCTGGTTAATACATTCTTTTTCTGATCTTTTTCTGTAGAGATAACTTTAAGGAAAGAAAAATTTTGTACATTTTTTAGAATATCTACCTGTTTTAAAACTGAAGCTGTATTCCCAGATTCCAAAGCAGACCGAAATTGATAGGATCCCACTAAACGACTTAAGTGATTGAGATAGTCGCCTTGAATTCGATTAAATGCATCATGAGCAACCGCAAGATCGGTGTTTACTTTGAGGAATAATTGTTCATAGGTAAAGTTTTTCCCCCAATAAATCGCTAATCCCAAGGCAACAGGCATGATTAATAAAATGGGGAATAAAACAAGCAGAAGTAGCTTATAACGTACCTTTTGACTTACAGCACTTTGAATGTTTCCAATAAAACTCATTAAGAAATCTCTGATTAAGCTAATTAAGGCTCAGGCGAAACTAAAATTGCCAGTAGGTTTCTCAAACTGAATCGTAATAGTTGTTCTATTGCGGTGAGTTATGCGGAAGGTACTGGTAATTTGAACCAGCCTAGAATAATTGGGCTTGACCAGAGCTTCCTTCATCACATTTCATTCCACGTTTTTACCTTACGCTCCAACGTTTTTCTTGAAACACCCAGTATTCTGGCTGCTGCCGATTTATTGCCATCTTCACTTTCTAAAACTTTAAGAATATGGTTTTTCTCAACATCTTCTAACAATGTATTACCGGTCACCTGCCCTGATGGTGTGGTTTCGTCAGCTTGACCTGATATGCATTGACCGGGCTTTTGGTTTAACAATAAACAACGTTCGATTACATTTCGCAGCTCACGGATATTTCCTGGCCAATGGTAGTCTCGCATCTGGAACAGGTCTTCACCTGTAATTGCCTGGGCTTCCACACCTAAATCAGCTGATAAATTTTGCGAGAAGTGTTGAACTAATGCAGGCAAATCTTCCATTCTTTCGCGTAATGGTGGCATAAGAACATTCACCACATTTAAACGGTAGAAGAGATCTCGCCGGAAGTTTCCATTTTCAACTTCTTCTTCCAGGTCACGATTACTCGCAGCAATGATACGTACATCTACTGGAATTTGACGATTCGAACCCACAGGGCGTATCACTCTCTCTTCGAGTACTCTTAACAAATTCACCTGCATCGACATTGGCATCTCGCCAATTTCATCCAAAAACAGAGTGCCATTATTGGCATAGGTGAATAAACCTTCGCGGGTTTTTTGTGCACCGGTAAAAGCACCTTTGGTGTGACCGAAAAACTCACTTTCCATTAGCTCTTCTGTAATTGCGCCACAATTCACTGGAACAAAACTTCCCTTGCGACCACTCCATCGATGCAATGCTCTGGCAGCTAACTCTTTGCCAGTGCCAGATTCACCACTTATTAAAACGGTAGTTGGCATGGGGGCGATTTGTTTAATCACTGCGCAAACGCTTTTCATGGTCTTGCAGTCGCCAATCATGCCGCTATCATAGAGTTGGTCTACTTGACGCTTGAGTACAATGTTTTCTCTTTGCATCTGTTGTTGCGCCATACAGCCTTCTATTGAGGCCATCATCTGATCCATGCGGAATGGTTTTAAGATAAAGTCACTTGCACCTACACGAAGTGCAGCAATCGCGGTTTCTAAACTTGCATGTGCAGTAATAAAAATAACTGAAGCAGTGCTGCCTTGTTCGCGAATTTCAGTCACCCAATCAACACCAGATTTTCCCGGTAAACGAATATCGGAGATAATCAAATCGAAATTACAACGCTGGCGTAAGGCTTCCGCCTCTTCTACATCCTCTGCAACTTCAACCAGGCCAAAGACTTTTTCCAGGCCTTTTTGCAGAAAATTACGGATGCCTTGCTCATCATCCAGTATCAATACTGAATTTCGCTTATAGCTCACCGAATTACCCTCGTTTTCTTTTGGGCTATCTTCTGGATCTTTTAATACTTCTAATGTCGAACTCATTATTCCCTCAATTATTTATACGTACAAATATTCCATTTCTGAAATCAAATCGGGACATTATGTACCATAATATGTCTTCTGCTTAGAATATATGCAGTATATTTATTACTATTCTGCAAATAATATATTCTAAAAGCCTTAACGTACCCTATATTTAGCCTATTTAGTGATTATTTTCAGCACGGATTCTTATTTTGGCACTGATTTTGCTAATACTATATATGGATGTTTTTAATTTTAACATTCAAACCCCTTTAAATTAACCAGGCAAAATTAATGACGTTTTTTATGACAATAAAGAAAATTCTATCTACTTTATTAGTACTCACAGCTCTAATTTACTCCTCTTCAGCTTTTTCCAAAACAGATGGGGATTCAAAACTGATACGTTTAGCGACTACCACCAGTACCGAAAACTCTGGCTTACTTCGTTACTTACTTCCTGAATTTGAAAAAGATGCGGGCTATAAAGTACACGTTATTTCAGTAGGAACGGGTAAAGCACTGAGAATGGGACGTGATGGTGATGTTGATATCATCTTGGTTCACGCGTTAAAAGCTGAACAAAAATTTGTTGAAGAAGGCTATGGTGTACAACGCTTTCCTGTTATGTATAACGATTTCGTTATGGTTGGTCCTGAAAAAGATCAAGCTGCTTTTAAAGATTCAAAAAACGTTGTGGATGTTCTAAATAAAATCTCAGATAAAAAGATGCGATTTGTTTCTCGTGGCGATGATTCCGGGACACATAAAAAAGAGTTGTCTCTTTGGAAATCTAGCAAATCAACACCGGATAGCAAGAGTGATGCTTGGTACATAGAGGCTGGCCAAGGTATGGGTAAGGTTTTACAAATGGCTGATGAAATGGGTGCCTATACCATGACTGACCGTGGAACCTGGTTGGCTTATAAAGACAAGCTAGTGTCAAAAGTTATCTTTGAAGGTGATCCTGCTATTTTTAATCCTTATGGAATAATTGCGGTTAATCCTAAAAAACATGCACACGTCAATGAAACTGGGGCGAATGCTCTGATAAAATGGATCACCGCAGAAAAAGGACAACATCTTATTGGTGAATTTAAAATAGCAAATGAAATCCTTTTCACTCCAAACGCAACGACTATGGCGAAGAATGAGAAAGCAACAAATTAGGTTAAAATGCAATCACTAGCAAGTACAACAGCAGAAGCTGTAAAACTCTTGCTATCCGGAGATGCCGATATATGGAATATAATCGGCATCTCTTTTCAAATATCTACGACTGCGATACTTATCGCCATGGTCCCCGCAATCTTGATGGGATTTATCTTAGCCTACTATAATTTCCCTGGTCGGAGACTTCTGGTTTCACTGTTCAATACACTGCTCGCAGTTCCCGCCGTTGTTGTTGGGCTTACCCTTTATATTGTTTTATCTCGACAAGGTCCACTTGGAGAGTGGCGATTACTCTTTACCCAGACGGCAATGGTTCTGGGGCAGATTGCTTTATGCTTTCCGATTCTCGTTGCAATGAGTCACAGTGCATTTCAATCGATTGAAAAACGTGCCTGGGATACAGCACGAACACTTGGCACAAATATCTTTAAAGCTTTTTTTATCGTTATGCGAGAGGTACGTTTTGCCCTGTTTGGCGCATTACTTGCCGGATATGGCAGAATAATTGCAGAAGTTGGGGCATCGATGATGCTAGGCGGCAATATATTAAACTATACTCGTAACATCCCTACAGCAATTGCACTTGAAACCAGCAAAGGGGAATTTGCACAAGGTATCGCGTTAGGAATCATATTAATTTCTCTCGCTTTCTTTTTAACGGTTGGTTTGCACTATATGCAAGGGAAAGGAACTATTGTCCATGACTAAAAACGCTAATGAATAAAATTTCACGACCTGTTCGTCTTGAATATTCGAATATCGTTAAAAAGTATGGCAAAGGCAAAAAAGCAAAAGCCATTCTTAATGACATTAATTTGGAGTTGAAAGGCGGTGAGTGTACCCTCATCACGGGAAAAAATGGCTGTGGCAAATCTACCCTGCTGCGTATTATGGGGGGCCTGCTTAAGCCTGATTCTGGTCTGATTAATACTGGCTTGCATACGATGAACTGGAATGAGTATCGTAAAGTTATTGGTAATGAAGTGATGTATCTTTATCAGGAACCCTATATGTTTGATGGTTCTGTGAGGAAAAACCTAGGTTACGCTCTAGATAAAAAACAGAATGCGCAGATTATTGACAGTGCGCTTAAGTGGGCTGAATTAGAACATCGCAGTGATACCCAAGCCAAATGTTTATCTGGAGGGGAAAGACAACGCGTGGCACTCGCCCAAGCCTGGATTAAACAACCGGCAGTGTTATTGTTAGACGAACCTACCGCAAATATGGACACCGAACACAGGCGTCGAACTGAAACTTTACTCTCGACGTTTATTGATTCTGGCACGGCACTTTATATTGCAAGCCACGACCCAAACCACTTTCATCGCATAATGAATCAGCGTCTTGTTATAGAGGCTGGCTACATCTCTAAATATAATGAATCAGAAAACGATCAAGATGAAAACGTTTTAGTGGATGAATCTCTACTACAATCTAGCGAAAACATAACTTTATTCCCCAGGAATAAAACCAAGGGCTTTTCACCGCAAGATATTAAACAATAACGAAATAAAAAGATTATGATAGAGAAGAATCAGATAACCGCTGTTATCCTGGCAGGCGGGAAAGGAAGCCGCTTAGGTGGACAAGACAAAGGATTAGTTAGCTATAAAAACAAACCGCTAATCCAACACGTCTTAGACAGAATCGAGCCACAAGTGGGACAAATCATAATCAATGCAAATCGCAACCGGGATGATTATGCAAAATTCGAACACCCCGTTATCTCAGATGAGCTTAGTGATTTTCAAGGACCATTGGCTGGTTTTTTAACAGGAATGCGAACTTGTAATACTGATTATATCCTTACCCTGCCTTGTGATGGTCCAGATTTGCCAGATGACCTGATTTCTAGACTGGTTGATGAATTAGAGAGTCAACAGGGTGACAATACTATTGTCGTAGCTCACGATGGAAAACGACTGCAACCAGTGCACGCGCTAATACCTACCGCATTAATCGAAAGCCTTGAAGGTTTTGTTGCCAATGGTGATCGCAAAATTGACTTGTGGTATGCACAACACCGGATGGTAACCGCTGATTTTTCGGATAAGCCAGAGGTGTTTTTTAATATCAATACAGAACAGCAGCGGACTAAACATGATTGAATTTCATTTACCAATCCTGGGTTTTGCTGCCTTTAGTGGCACCGGCAAAACGACCTTGCTCAGCAAACTAATTCCTTTATTAAGGAAAAAAGGCCACCGCATTGGCGTGATCAAACACACTCATCACAGCATAGATATTGATAAACCTGGTAAAGACAGTTATGTACTGCGTAAATCCGGGGCTGATCAAATGATTTTAGCTTCAAGATACCGCACCGCTTTAATCATCGAGAAAGCTGATTCTACCCAGGAACCCGAATTACATGATGTATTAGGTAATCTACAGACTGAGTCTTTAGATCTGGTATTGGTGGAAGGTTTTAAATTAGCAGCAATCAACAAAATCGAATTACACCGAAAGGCGTTGGGAAAACCTTATCTACATCCTGAAGACCCTAATATCATTGCTATCGCAGTGGAAGATAAAGAAGCTAAAAACTTTCCCATAGATAGTTTAGACTTGAATAACCCGCAACAGATAGCCGATTACATAGAAACTACCCTTCTTGATTAGTCTATTTGTTAGCTAATTTACTATCCAGTTATAACTAACGATTAAGAAATATGACAAATAGACCAGCCAGTTGTTTAGATGCGTTTGAAGCAGATGCCATCAGTGTTGATGAAGCACGAAAAATTATCGTAAAAGAGATAAACCCTATAAGTACCAGTGAATCTGTTCCAATAAGGAACTGTTTAAAGCGTTATCTTGCTAACGATGTGATCTCACCTATCAATGTTCCTCCTCATACTAATTCCGCTATGGATGGCTATGCACTGGCTGGAAGTGATTTACCAGAAAATGCACCTGAAGATTACAAAATTTCTGGCTTTTCATTTGCCGGAGTACCAAGTACTGATCCCTATCAATCTGGAACTGTGGTGCGCATTATGACTGGAGGTGTAATGCCGGCTGGTACTGATACTGTGATTCCTCAAGAATTAGTAGATAAGGTCGATGAACACACTATTCGATTAGAAGCTGAACATAAAGCAGGTCAAAACGTACGTTACCCCGGTGAGGATCTTGCTTTGGGTAAAAAAATCTTTGAAAAAGGGCGAAAACTCAGTGCCGCCGATATTGGCATCCTGGCATCTTTAGGTTTTGGTGAGATAGAGGTTTTAGTCAGACCGAGAGTTGCTTTTTTCTCTACAGGCGATGAACTACGTTCAATTGGAGAAGAGCTTAAAGAAGGTGAAATATACGACAGCAATCGTTACACCTTATTTTCAATGCTAAAAAGTCTAGATGCCGAGATTGTAGATTTAGGCGTGATTCCCGATACCGAAGAAGACATTCAAAAGGCATTTACGCAAGCCTCAGAAGAAGCCGATATATTTATCAGCACAGGCGGTGTATCTGTCGGTGAAGCGGATTACATTAAACCCACACTAAAAAAACTGGGTGAAACTCATTTCTGGAAATTAGCCATGAAACCTGGACGCCCATTGACTTACGGCACCGTCAATCAAGCCAAGTTTTTCGGACTGCCAGGAAACCCTGTTGCGGTAATGGTGACATTTTTACAATTCGTGCAACCTGCGATCAACTACCTAGCCAGTGGTAAGCATAAAAAGCCAATTGCCCTGAAAGCCACTTCTGAAGAAAATATCAAAAAGCGCCCAGGTCGTACCGAATATATACGTGGAGTTTTTGAGCAAACTCCAAATGGAGAATTCGTGGTAAAACGCACTGGCAAACAAGGCTCCGGGATATTAATGTCAATGAGCCTGGCTAACTGCTTTATTCACTTTGATGCAGATTCAAATGGCGTCAATCAGGGTGATTCCGTTGAAATACTGCCTTTTGAAGGTATTATCTAAATACGAAATCTTTGCTAGTAGAAATAACAATATTTAGGGACTACAGCTAATTTTTAATGCCAAATCTGACACCAAAACCACTTTACTTTGTAATAACTGCATAGTCGTTAATCCCTATATACTCTTCGCCCATGAAACACTCCCAGAGTTTACCAGAACCTTCGACAGATGCCTTGGAACATAGCGATAAACTGATCGCCAAAATATGTGATGGCATCGAAGCTAATGGTGATAGCATAAGCTTTAAACGCTATATGGAAATAGCTTTATACGAGCCTGGCTTAGGCTATTACGTTGCCGGCACACACAAAATTGGTAGACATGGCGACTTCACCACAGCCGCACAAATATCACCATTGTTCTCTCGATGTATTGCAAACCAATGCGCAGAAGTTTTAATAACACTGAAAACAAAAAACTCCTTAAAAGTGGGGGGGTGCTTCGACTCCGCTCAGCAGAACTGTATTTTAGAATTTGGTGCGGGCTCTGGAATCATGGCAACAGAGATTCTATTGGAGCTTGAGAGGCAAAGCTGCTTACCGAACACCTACTACATCCTGGATCTTAGTCCGGATTTGCAGCAACGCCAAAAACAAACGATTGAATCATCTGCCCCCCACTTATTACATAAAGTATCCTGGTTAAGTGAGTTACCTCAAAACTTTTCTGGGGTCGTGTTAGCCAATGAAGTATTAGATGCAATGCCGGTAGATGTCTTTACGCAACTCGATGACAAGGTATATGAACATCATGTAATTTGGCAGGAAAATAATTTGATGGAACAATTAAAACCTGCTAATCCATCATTACAGGAACAAGTTCTGAGTCTAGAAATCCCAACAGAAGCCACTCCTTACACATCTGAAATCAACTCTTATATTGAACCCTGGTTAAAGTCGTTAAAGGATTGCCTTGATACAGGATTGGTTCTTTTGATTGATTATGGGTATCCGCATAGTGAATATTACTTGGCTGAACGTAATAAAGGCACGCTAATTTGTCATTATCAGCATTTAGTCAATGAAGCTCCTTTGCAATATCCCGGCTTACAAGACATTACCGCCAGTGTTGATTTTACAGCAGTAGCTGAAGCCGCCGATTCCTGTGAATTACAGGTTACGGGGTTTACTTCTCAAGCGTGTTTTCTAGCAAATGCCGGGTTAGAATATTATTTTAAACAGGCTTTAGATCACAACCCGAATGATCAATTTGCTCTAGCCCAACAAATACGTACGCTAACGCTCCCCGCTGAGATGGGAGAGCGGTTTAAATGCATTGGTCTAACTAAAAACTATCCGCATGAGCTATGCGGTTTTACAGAGTTTGATCAGCGCTATCGACTTTAAAAGTTACTATTTATTTATATACAAAAACCAAATTCTAACTAATAACTTTAGCCTCATTACTTTCTTCGTACATTACATGCATTACTGTTGCTTCACGATGAATACGTCTTTCGAGCAACTTGCCCAAGTGATTGAATTCATTGATAAACTCTTCTCGACTGCGTTCATTCACTGGAATAAATGGACTTTGTGTAATAGAGAAAAAGATTTCAATAGAAATATTTTTCAACTCCAGGTGTAATTCGTTAAAGGCTCTTTCACGCTTTGGGTACTTTAATTGAATGAATGTTTTAAGATAAGAATATAGTTCTTTATCTGTCTTATGGAAATGCACTTTTATTTTAGAAGAGAATACTTCTAAACGCCCTGCAGCAGCACTATATTGTTTAGCATTAGCATGCTTCATCATCTCTTCATAGATAAACATTAACTCAGTCTGTTCTTCTTCTAGAGTTTTGATCAAGCCATAGTCGTAAGGAGGAAGTTTTTTAGGGCTTTGGTCTAATTCTTTTTTAGAAGTAGCAATTATGGAGGATTTATCTTGAGATCCTTTATTCAAACCGTCTTTCGCATTTTCTTTGGATATACCAGCACCTGGTTTCTTCAGATTATTGTTACTGACTGCCTTATTAATTGGCTTATATTCAGCATCTTCTTTATGGATCTTAGCCTGCTCATTATTAGAGAACATTTTTTTAATATCAATTTCTTGAACCAAAAACTCTTTTAATTTAATTTCCGTAGCTAATAATTCCTTTAGTTTTTTTATTTCAATTTCCTGAGCAAGAAATTTCCTTAGTTGGTTAGTCTCTATTTCTTTTTCTAAAACAGTATGTATATCAAATTCTTTAGTAAGAATTTCTTTGACGGAATCTAACATTTTCTCTCTCTATCAGGGCTTGTTATAATTTTTATTTTTACGCAGCATTATTGAGTCATTACAGTACTACCCCTAATTTACCACATACACAGGTCAATTATTTAACCATTAGACTAATGGTAGATTTATTATTGATCCTGTTTATACCCTTCTATATGGAAAGTGACATTTAAAACTTGGCGTGTAAAATAGGCCAATCAAATAAGTAATCCATGAGTCGCTTAGTAGCAGTATGAAAATTCAATGGTTTCCCGGCCATATGCACAGGGCTAGTAAAGAAATACGTGAAAAACTACCCGAAATGGATTTGCTCATCGAAGTACTCGATGCGCGTTTGCCAGGCTCTAGCGAAAACCCAATGATTGCTGCAATTCGAAAAGACAAACCGTGCATCAAAATTTTCAATAAAAGTGACCTCGCTGACTCTATATTAACAGATAAATGGCAATCCTATTTTGAACGCGACAAAGGTGTTAAAACCTTCTGCGTTAATCGAGATCAAGTCGACAAGATTAAACAGATTTCAAGCCTATGTAGGAAAATGATCCCCATTAGTGATGCTCGCGACAAAGAAATTCAGGCCATGATTGTAGGCATACCAAATGTAGGTAAGTCGACCATAATCAATACTATAACTGGTAGAAGCGTCGCTAAAACTGGCAATGAAGCCGCTGTAACTCGGCAACAACAAAGGATTAAAATCAATGATAATGTGGTTTTATTCGACACCCCCGGACTTTTATGGGGAAACATTAATAACGAACACAGTGGATATCGATTAGCTATTTCAGGTGCAATTAAAGATACTGCATTCGATAGCGATGATGCTGCCTTTTACCTCGCTGAATACTTAATAAAGCACTACCCTGAATCAATAATAGAGCGCTACAAACTCACAGAATGCCCTAAAACAGAAATAGAACTCATTGAAATTATTGGCCGTCAACGAGGCTGTTTACGTAGCGGCGGGCAAGTAGAAATAGATAAAGCCTGCAAGATACTAATCAATGAGTTTCGATTAGGAACACTGGGGCAAATAACCCTAGAAGAACCTATCTCATTTGAACAAGAAAACACTATCGCACTGGCTGAATCTGAGAAAAAACAAGAAGAAAATAAAGCAACAAAGGCAGATCGTAAAAAGCGCTGGAAGAAGAATCGAAAGTAATCATGATTTAATTGAATCTGATTTCTTCTGCTTGACCTTCAAAAAATAAAAAGAATCATTTTTTAAAGTTAGAAAATCTTCCCAGGATTAAGTATTCCATTTGGATCGAGTATTCTTTTGACCGATATCATCAGTTCTACTTCTTCTTTAGATCGAGAATAGGCTAGGTAGTCTTTCTTTATTAAGCCTACCCCATGCTCTGCCGAGATACTCCCATCCATATCACCTGTGACTCGAAAAATCTCTGGATTTATCTTTGAGCATTTTCGGAAAAAATCAGAAACTTCCATAGTTTGTGGCTTTAAGATATTCAAATGTAAATTACCATCGCCAATATGCCCATACCAGAGTACTTTAAATTTTGCATAATTCTGAGTAACTGCTTTCTCAACCTTATCCAGAAATTCTGGCACCTTTGAAATTCTTACTGAAAGATCATTCTTATATGGTGTGTAAGCTGAAATTGTTTCTGAAATATCCTCTCTTAAACGCCATAAGTCTTTTGCTTGTTGTAAGCTTTGGCTCATTACGCCATCTACCACCCAGCCTTTTTCAGCACAGGTTTCAAAAGCTTGTAACGCACTCTCTTCTTTACTTTCGTGATCAACCTCAAATTCGATTAATGCATAAAAAGGAGCTTCAGTTTCAAAGGGTCTGGGGTAACCTTTATCCTTTACCATCAGTGATAAAGTTTCCTCAGAGAAAAACTCAAACGCACTTAATTCTATAGTATTCTGAAAAATCCCAAATACCTGCATCAATGCCGGAATATCAGTGACACCGAGTACGAATACCGTTGATTTTTTGGGGATACTAGTCAAACGCATGGTGGCTTCAGTAATAAATCCTAGTGTCCCCTCAGAACCTATAAATAAGTGGCGAAAGTCATAACCTGTCGCATTTTTAACCAGCCCGTGATTCAAATCTAGAATCTCACCAGCACCAGTAACCACTTTTAGCCCTAACACCCAGTTGCGGGTTAAGCCATAACGCACAACTTTTATGCCACCTGCATTGGTTGCGATATTTCCACCGATTTGGCTTGAACCCGAAGAAGCAAAATCTACAGGGTAAAAAAGGTTATTCTCTGTGGCAAAATTTTGTAATTGTTGAGTGATAACGCCTGCCTGACAAACCACACTGCGGTCCACCGAATTAAAATCCAGTATCTTATTCAACCGATCAAAAGACACGACGATTTCTTGATTAATTGCCACTGCCCCGCCACTCAAGCCCGTTCTGCCACCAGAGGGAACCAAAGCCACATCTTCTTCATTAGCCATCTTCACCAAAGCTTGAACTTCTTCTGTCGATTCAGGAAAAACAATCGCCAAGGGATTAGGTGTATAAACCTGTGTCCAGTCTTTACCGTAATTTTGTAGCGAATCTTCGTCTGTTAACACTCTCTCTGAAGTGAAAATCTGATTTAATTGTTGGAGTATGTTCACGTCTAACCTATTTGATTTTTTTACTAAAATTAAAGTGGTGTAAATGGCTTAAAAAATGACCTAAAAGGATACAATTACACCCCCCCACTTATAGCCGTTTTTGTAATCTTAATGACAATACCTTGAAGCCTCAATGCAACTAAAACGGCATCATGCTGGGACTGATTCAATTTAATACATAAAGCCCCCTTAAAGAAGCTATGTTGATCTAAATAGCACTGATTAATATCTGGAATTTGCTTCAATCCTATAAAAACTTTCTTAATCATTTCTGATACCGGAAAATCCAGGGAATCGACAAAATAAAGGTTTCTGGTAGTACTGACGAAATGAACTTTACCTTCCCGAAGTTTAACGAAAATGGTGCGATTATCTCTCAGTGAAACGGCTTGATTAGCGCTTAATATTTCACTTTGTTTCGATGTGTTATCTAAGCTATTTTCTAAAAGAGCTGTCTCACAAACATAAGCCTCAATTGATCCATCAATACCCACAGACAATAGACCTTCAGCTCTTTTTTTCAACATTAATTACCCGGGTAATATCATTTTTGTCTAGAGCGAGATCCTTACGAATAGATATATTTCTGAGCATAACCTCTAGGCAGATCTTATCGTCAAATGACCCATCTGATTGTTTTTCGTATTTTTCTTTGATATGAGAATACATTTCATACTCATTCGCCGTGAATTGGCTTTTTACAGCGGCACATTCAGAGAGTAAGTGTAATACTTGTTCGTGATCCACCAATTCAGACATCAATTAAGCAACCTCTAATTAATCTAGTTGAAATTAGAGTATAGAATACACCCCGCTACTTTTAAGTGATTTTTATGCGGCTTCGCCCTCCCTCCGGGTCAGCATTTAACAGCAATGCTGTTGTCTCGCAAAAGCTCGGCTCATTTCGTTTTTTGAAATGACTAAAAGAACTTATGCTTCGCGATGAGGTATTTAATACTATTAAATGAAAACCTCGCCTTTCAGGTTGTCGTCACTGCATTCCAACGATGCCTACGCTATGCTCCGGCTTGGCAGTTTTTTTAAGAAGTAATTAGCTAAAACTTAATCAACTAACGATTTAGCTTTTTTAATAAAGACTTCATATTTTCAATATAGGATTGGTGATTGTTTTGAATCGATGGATCGTAACAAACCGAGGAATAGGCTTGAGTAAAGCTATTAATCTCGCTTGCTAATGCAGGTAATTGTTTCATCGCTAACTGACGATACATTTCAGGCGTTTGAGAAACTTCTCTTGCTACACCCTTCTTTGCCAGCAAATCACAAAAGCGCCTATACAGTTGATGTTCTATTGCTTCGTTTTCTCGCTTTTTAGCCAAACCAAGAAACATCACCCACAGCAGAATTATCCCGGCAAACAAACCACCCACGATCAGCGCTATCTTGTTAACAGATAAATCTCCAAATATCTTTTTTAGGAAGTTCTGTTGAGTATTTCTATCATATCCCAATACATGCCGACGCCACGCGTATTGTGCAGAATCCAGCTTTTTTCGGATGCTATTCAACCACTTAATTTTAGATAGGGAGAGCAAGTTATCTTCCAGGAAACTACCTTCACTTTCCATCGCCGTTTCAAGGTTTTTCTCAATTCTTGAAGGCGCGACCATACTGGTTGGATCAAACCTTACCCAGCCCTGATCTTCTAACCAGACTTCGGTCCAGGCATGCGCATCAAACTGGTGTACGGCTAAAAATTGTCCTTGTTCATTCCATTCGCCCCCTTGATAACCTGTTACAACACGCGCTGGAATTCCTGCTGCTCGCATCATAAATACAAAGCTACCCGCATAATGCGCACAAAATCCTCTTTTACTGTCTATCAGGAAATCATCAATTGAGTTATCGCTACTTAAGGTTGGCGGTCTTAACGTGTAGAAGTACTGGTCTTGTCTGAAACGATTCAAAACCCGATTAATATATTCCTGCTTACTCGCAGACGATGCCATTAATTGATCTGCCAGCAAAAGACTTTTCTGATTACCGCTCTCAGGAAGTTGCAAGGATAATTGACGATTGTATTCAGATAGTTTGAGTTCTCGAAGTGAGCCAGGGTAACTCGTTAGATTTAACAACTTCGGTTCATTGATATCGCGAAAAGAAATGATTCGAAAATCAGCGCCATAATAAGCGCCACCGTCTAACTCTAATACTGGTGTTAAGGTAAATAGCCAGGGCTGCCCTGACTTTTCATAAATAACTTCGTACTCTATACCCTCTCCTTGTTTTACCAAACTATCTGACACTTCCTTTTCGGAATAACGCTCATTATCGTTATCCTTAGTTGCTGGATCATCGATATCTGATTGCGTCCATGTCTTCCCATCAAAATGTTGTAACACTAGACCGCGCCAATACAATTCATTTTGCCTGGGTCGTTGCCCATGAAACTTAACACTAAATGCTAAATCATCAGACTGACTAAGTTTAGCAATATCTCCAGGTGTCATGCTGTCAGAAATCCCTGTTTTAGCATGGCCGCTAGGCTGCGGAACAGTCCAGAAAGGTTCGAATCGAGGCGCAAAAAAGAACAACAGCAGCATCAAAGGCAAACATAGTATCAGCATCATGGAGGAGAGTCGTAAATTCGGCAAAATGGCATAGCTTTTGGATTGCTGAATAGCGATCAGTGCGCCAGTAAGTACCGCCATAGAAATAATGCCATAGACAGTAATCAGTATTGATTGGTTATAGAGGAATAGAACTCCAACCAGAATAAACCCGGTCAGGATGACTACCATGCCATCACGACGCTGAATTACTTCCAGGGCTTTATAGGCAAAACCCAGCATCAACAACGATGCCATCATATCCAAAGATACAAATGAAATTCCACTCGCCGCGAGCGCACCCAGCCCTAGCAATCCAACAACAGTCTTAATAATTTTACCGGGTTGCGCACTGTGCCCATGCATCACACGAATTCGCCAACCGGCGGAAAATATTAGTATCGGCAATAACCATATTGGTAAATAGAAAATCAATGGAAGCATCACCACGATCTGTGCAGCGAGTAACCACAACATTCCTGAATAGGTGATTAGCTTGTGTTGAGGAAAGCCTTTTTCAAACATCCCGTTTGGCTCCATCATTTTCACCATGATCTCCATACAAGGCCAATGCAGTTAAACAGGTATTTTTATGTGCTTCCCCACTTGCAGGCTGAATCGTTCGACCGGGTATTTTTAATCCGTATACTTGTTGTTCCTGGTGGTATTGCAAAACTTTTGCACATAGATGAGACAACTTAATTTCAGTACCTGAAATCGCCAATGCATCCCAATCCAACCAAAGATCATGACTCGCATAATCAACAAATGTCTTAGTCTGAACCTTGCCTGTTTTCGCATAAGCTCCCCAATGAATATGTCGAGGAGAATCTCCCGCCTGATAATTACGGATACCAGAGAAATCAGTTGTTCCCCGAGGTATTTCCATTCCCTGATCTGCCTCTTCATCCAGGCAATCGCCAGTATCCGCACTTTCTTGAAGCAGAGGCGCAGGATAGACAATACTGCTCATATTGAGAAATGCGTATGACCACCCCTTAATCAGCCCAAGAGGGTAGCTGGTAAAAATATTCAGCTTATCGGGCTTGAAGCGTCCGCGACTATGCGTGCTGTGAGATAGTTTTATATGAGTAGTATGGTGATCATGTAAATTAACAGTCGCAACGTCTTCATTTTTCCAACCAAGAAATATGGTTGATTTCTTCTGTTCTTTTGGGCAAGAAACTTCTAACTCGAAGACAGCCTTTTCACCCGCAAAACAAGGACTCGCTTGCACGGCTCTGACGGTCAAACCTGAGAGATTTCTGTAAGTGAAAAATATCGAAATGATAATTAGTGCCAGTAACCAGAAGCTTAAAGCATAAATTAAGGTGTTTTGAAAATTTACACCCATTAAAAACAACAATACAATAGCTACCAGCAACGCTCCACTCGCTCCAGTGGGGAAAACGAAGATGCGTTTAAGGTCTAATGTTATCTGGCGTGTTTCAGGAAAACGTTTTTCCATCCACTTAGGCAATTTCTGATCTGTTTCTTTACTTGACCTCTTACTTTCCGCTTTACTTGCCTTTGGTTTCGACACTTTCAAATCGCTTATTGAGCTATTCATTTGTATTTTAAATATTAATAGAGAGTTACTAAACAGAACTCATTAAGCAACTGCCGCAACGCCACTGCCAACGCTATCAACAGTATCTAAAATATGTCGCGCCAGTTGATTTCCCTGAGTTTCAGTTTTACCAACAATACGATGTCCGACTACAGCGACAAACACGGCCTGAACATCTTCAGGTAATACATAATCCCTACCTTGCAATAAGGCCCAACTCTGTGAAGATTTCACTAGCGCTATCGCACCACGCGGTGATAACCCCAGATGACATAAATCATCCTGACGTGTTTGTGCAATTAATCGTTGAACATAATTCAGCAAGGTATCAGACACTTTGATTTCAGGAACAAGTTGCTGGATTTTAATCAAGCTTTCTTTGCTTAAAACCTGTTTAACTTGATCAAGTGAGGCTCTGCCTTTCTTGCCAGTTAGAATCTCTCTTTCTATCTCAGGATCGGGATACCCTAGGGAAATACGCAGCAAAAATCTATCAAGCTGAGATTCTGGTAGCGGGAATGTACCGGATTGGCTTTGCGGATTTTGTGTGGCGATGACGAAAAATGGCCTGGGTAGCTCGTGGGTTTCACCATCGACACTCACCTGGCCTTCTTCCATCGCTTCCAGCAACGCACTTTGTGCTTTAGGTGTAGCTCTATTGAGTTCGTCCGCTAAAAAAATCGAACTGAATATGGGTCCGGGATGGAAACTAAATGATGAACTCTGTGCATTAAATACAGTCGCACCTATCAGGTCAGCGGGCAGTAAGTCACTGGTAAATTGCACACGGTTATAATCAAGTCCCAACACTTTATAAAGTGCATGTGCCAGCGTGGTTTTACCCATACCTGGTAAGTCTTCAACCAATAAATGGCCATTAGCTAAAATGGATGTAAAAGCGAGTTGAACTTGCTGCTCTTTACCTAAAATAACCTTATTTAATTCTGCAAGACTGGAACTGATTTCCTGATGTAATTGTGTATTCAAAACGCAAACCTTCCCCAAGTTATTATGATTATTCTGACATTTTACGTTGAATGAGGTATGAGAGCGAAAAAATACGATGAAGTGTAATTTAAGGTCACCCCCGTACTTACGGGCACTTTTTTTAATGTGTAATCAAAGCGAGATTGTGACGTTCAAAAATCTTAAAAGGTTATGCGTCCGAGATATTTACTGAACAAATCCCTTCGCCATCTTCAATCAGAAAATCCCGGAAATGACTGGCAACACTTGAAAGTTGTTTGCCTTTTAAATGCACCACGTACCACTTGCGTTCTAGAGGGAAATGCTTGATGTCGAGTATCGCAATCTTTCCTACTTCAAGTTCCAACTGTAAATTATGCAGCGACATGACTGACACACCAAGCCCTACCATAACAGCCTGCTTCACAGCCTCAGCGCTGCCTAACTCCATATATGGTTTAACTTCAAAACCATTATCAGCGAACAGACGGCGTAATGCTTCACGTGTACCAGAACCCAGCTCACGGGAAATAAAACGTTCATTTGCAATACGTTCCAGAGAAATGTTTTTCTCATTTGCAAGCGGATGATCGGTTGAAGCTATAACTACAAGTGGATTTTCTAGAAATGATTTCGCTTCCAACTCCAGGTGATCTGGTTTTCTTCCCATGATCACCAAATCATCCATGTTTTCTTCTAACCGTTGTATCACTGTTGCCTGGTTGGTAATGGTTAAATTAGGCTCGACTTCTGGGTAATTTCGAAGAAATACCCCGAGCAATTGGGGCATGAAATATTTAGCAGTGGAAATAGCACCGAGCTTAAGCGGGCCCTTTATCCTTTTATCAAGTTGAAGCATATTGACATTAAAGTTATCTAGACGTTCCAGAATGTCTTTAGCTGTCTCAAACAGCTCCAACCCAGCCTCGGTTAGAAATATTCGCTTGCCCATTTTATCTACAAGGGGTAATCCCACACTTTCTTCAAGTCGTTTTATCTGTATTGACATTGCAGGTTGGGACAAATGCAGTTCTTCCGCCGCACGCGTGTAAGACAAGTGTTTTCCAAGTCCATGGAATAGACGAATTTGATGCAATGTAATATGGCGCAGATTCATGCCAATTTGTATCCTTTGTATTGCGCTAACTTTTTCATTATAAACAAGGGGTTTCCTTGAACAATTCCCCAAAAGTATTAGAGGAATGATCAACGCTCTTAAGTTAACAGCGATGTGTTAACTATTTATCCAGGTAAATAGTACTTATTTACTTTTACAAGAGTAAATAAATCATATTTTTAAAATAAAGTTCTATCTGTATTAGAAATTGCTTATAGTTGCATCCGCTGGCGATATGCTGGTGAGTTTTTGAAGAAAGTATTCATAACTCTTTAATTTTAAAAAGCTTTGAAATGGTTCAACTATGAATTTTATTATCAATATTATAAAAACAATTATGGCTGGCTTAGCGATGCAACACAGCGCTGACTATCTATCTAATAATGAAAAACAGACTTATATGAAAAAAGCTGTAGAGCATAAGCAACAAGCTTCTCAAGCCGTATCAGAAACACACGTTGGTGAGGCTATTGGTACAGATTCGGTTGTTTTAAACCAAGGGTAATAGAATGTCTAACTGGATGCTATCTTTTGGGGAATACTTAACGCCCTATCGGCAGTGGACAGGGGAATTAAGAAACATAGCGACGCTTAAATCGGACGCTATGGCAGGGCTTACTGTTGCCATGATTGCCATTCCACAATCAATGGCTTACGCGCAACTCGCAGGTTTACCCGCTTACGTTGGTTTATACGCTTCTTTCCTACCCGTCATTGTGGCCGCTATATTTGGTTCATCACGCCAACTCAGTACGGGTCCGGTAGCACTTGCTTCATTAATGTCTGCTACAGCTATTCAGCCATTTGCGCATTTAGGCGTAGAGGCGATGATGGTTTACTCCGCGATGCTTGCTCTAATGATTGGCGTTTTTCGCTTATCTCTAGGATTATTGCGCTTTGGTTTTGTCGTCGATTTTTTATCAAATCCTGTTGTTATTGGTTTTACCAACGGTGCCGCGTTAATTATTGGAACCTCTCAAGTACCCAAATTACTGGGACTGGATATCAAAGCCGATCAATATGAGCATTATTACGAATACCTTTGGGCGATCGTGTCATCGCTGAGTGATGCTGAACGCATCATTGTGCTCATGGCGGTGCTAGCCATTGCTGTTTTGTTTATCTTGAAACAATTTGCACCTCGTCTTCCCGGAATACTAATTACGGTAGTGTTAACCACACTAGTAGCCTGGTGGATGGGTTATGAACAAAAAGGTGGGGCAGTCGTCGGGGTTATCCCGCAAGGTTTACCAAGCTTATCATTTCCGGCAATTACCTTTGAGATTAAACAGATCGGCGAGCTAATGATATCCGCTATTATTATCGGTCTCATGGGATTAGTCGAAGCGATCTCTATTTCTAAAGCAATTGCCGCTAAAACGCGGCAACCCTGGTCAGTCAATCAAGAATTAGTCGGTCAAGGCATGGCTAATATTTTTTCTGGCTTATCGCAAGGCTATGTGGTTTCTGGTTCATTTTCACGTTCTGCGGTTAACTTTGCCTCTGGCGCAAAAACGGGTTTAGCATCCATCGTAACGGGACTTTTAATAGCAGTAACATTGCTTTTCCTCACCGATTTACTCTATCACTTGCCACAAGCCACGCTGGGCGCAGTGATTGTCATGGCGGTTTTTAGTTTATTTTCGATGAAGACAATAGTCCGCGCCTGGAGGGTTGAACGCCACGATGGTGTCGCTGCGATTATCACATTCGTATCAACATTATTATTTGCACCACACCTTGAAATTGGTATTTTGATCGGAATTTTCCTCTCATTAGCACTGTTTTTATACCGTACTATGCGACCTACTTTTGTCGAACTTTCACGCCATAATGACGGCATTTTACGAGATGTAAAAAGGTTCCAGCTACGCACAAGTAAAACGGTTGCTATATACGGTTTTGATAGCGATTTGTATTTTGCCAATGCAGGTTATCTGGAAGGCAAGCTATTAAATAGTTTGTCACAAAAGCCCGATCTAAAAGTTGTTATCCTTGATCTAGAAGGTGTTGGTCAGGTCGATGCAACTGGCGAAAGCATGCTGGAAAAAATGGCTGATCGTTTAAAAGTAAATGGAGTAGAACTCTATATCGCCCGTAGTAAAGCTAAAGTTTATGCTGCCTTCAAACGCTCAGGACTGGTTGAATCCATTGGCCCACAACATTTTTTTAATGAGCGCAAAGACGCATTGAAACACGCAAAGAGGGTTTTTTCGGATGCGGTTGACATCACCCCTTTAACTAACAAAGCGATAAAAGTTATTTGAACACAAGCGTTTTAAAGATCATAAAACGCTAAACGACTCCCCATAAAAAAATACCTCAAACTAGGGGGTGTATACACAATGAGTCGATCTGATTCATGTTTTCGATTGAGTATCATCATTGCTCGTTTCTAGCATCACAGCACTTAAATTTATTAATACTCCCCTCGCCATTTTTCTCGATCACAAACCCATTAAATTTACTTAAAATATATGTTCGCTTTTTGTTCGCTTTTTATTTTTTTTCTGCTAAGCTTATTTTTACCATGACGAATGAAATAATAGAAATAAAACCATTAAGCACCACTGGTAAAGCTGTGCTGATCCCCCTTTATGGCAATAAAGTACGCGCTGGTTTTGCATCACCCGCCGATGATTTTATCGAGGAATACCTGGATCTCAACAAACTACTAATCAAACACCAGGAAGCGACGTTTTTTGTGCGCGTCGTTGGGCGCTCTATGGTTAATGTGGGCATCTACCCCAATGATATTCTGATTGTAGACCGCTCCCTTGAGGCCTCTAACAGAGATATTATTATCGCAGTTATTGATGGCGAAACCACGGTTAAACGCCTCATCACCAATCACCCCAATGGGATTTTATTAAAAGCGGAAAGCAAACATCATAAAGACATTCCCGTGCACGGCGAGTTGCACGTATGGGGCGTGGTGACTGCCACCATCCACCAACTTTAACGATATTGTTTATGTTTGCGATTGTTGATTGTAATAACTTCTATGCATCCTGTGAACGTTTATTCAGGCCAGAATTAGAAGGCAAGCCGATTGTGGTGTTATCCAATAACGATGGCTGTGTGATTGCCCGAAGCAATGAGGCAAAAGCACTTGGTATCCCCATGGGAGCACCAGAATTTAAATTTCGACAAGAAATGAAGTTGAAAAGCATTCATGTATTTTCTTCTAACTACCCACTCTACGGTGATTTATCCGCACGCGTTATGAGCGTCCTGGAATACCTGTCACCAAACCTCGAAATCTATTCCATCGATGAAGCATTTGCTGATATGCGCGGCTTTAACCATTTTGACTTAAATACGCACGGCTTAGAGATCAGGGAAAAAGTACTCAAATGGATCGGAATGCCGGTATCCATAGGTTTCGGAAGCACCAAAACGCTGGCAAAGATTGCTAATCGCGTTGCAAAAAAAACGCCTAAAAGTGGGGGGGTGTTCGTTTTTGATAACCAGCAGCAAATCAACAGCATACTACAAAAAATAGCTATTGGTGATGTTTGGGGCGTAGGCCGAAAATGGTCAGAAAGCCTCACACACTCGGGAATTCATTCAGCCTATGATTTAGCGCAAGCAGATAGCACCTGGATTACGCGAAAGTACAGTGTTGTGCTGCAACGCACGCAGCGCGAACTCAACGGCGAAAGCTGCATCTCAATTGAAGAACTACCAGAAAAAAAACAGCTGCTCGTCTCTCGTAGCTTTAAAAATAAAATAACTCACTATCCTCTGTTACGTTCGTTAATCGCTGGCTATGTTGCCAGGGCCTGCGAAAAACTCAGAAAACAACACAGCTTAGCAAGCAGCATTCAGGTATTTATTCGCACCAGCCCATTTAATGACAGCCCAAAATACAGTAACGCTGCAACCGTAAACCTAAACCAGTACTCTGCGGACACAGCCACCTTTATCAAGATGGCGACATTTATTCTGGAGAGGATTTACAGGGACGGCTACGAATACCAGAAAGGCGGAATCATGCTATTAGATATTATTCCCGACAGTAAACAACAACTGTGTTTATTTCAGCCTGAAAAATACAATATCAATGCGCGCAAACGAATGAAACTCATGGACCATGTGAACAGTAAATATGGGAGACAAACCTTAAGACTAGGCTCTGAAAGCAAAAAGCGCTGGTACATGAATCAAAATCTCTTATCGCCAAAATACACGACGTGCTGGAATGAGCTTTTGAGGGTTAAGTGATTAATAATGTCAGTTCTGCTGAGCCTGTCGAAGCACCCCCCTGCTTTCACGTGGTTTTTACACAACTAACTACCGGAACAATCAAGCAGATCTATGGCAAGTCTCTGAATTTCTACTATGCTATCAAAGAGAGTTTATGAAAGGAGGAAAAAATGTCAGAAACTGTAGAAGTAAAAGAAGGTTATTACGATAAATTAGAAAATATACATTGCGGCGTTATTAAAGGTTTTAAAATAAGTTGCGGTCCTGAGCAATTGAATGTTCTGGATGATGGTAGCGAACACGCATTTGAAATGACTGGAATTACTGCAAAAAGAAAAGGAAATGAAGTTATTTTTAGTAAATAATTTTTATCTAATTCTAGGGAGATGTAGATCACCCCTCTACTTTTATTGAATGATAGCTCGTTTTTGTTTTATAAAAACGATACTAGAATTTATGCAGAGCTAGGTTTTTACAAAACCTCACTCTTCGAGTAATAGTCGCTGCGATCCGACATTGCCTCGGCAAGGCTCTTTTTTTAAGCGCTTTGGAAATACTTCGACTGTAATCTCTACAACTGGGTAAGATTGTCGTCATTCTTCCGGCGTCTAACATTGCTTTAACGCAATATTTGATCGGGTACGTCCATGTACCCGACCCTTCGGGCTCGCTTTCGCTCGTTCTAAAATATTCCTGATATTTTAGTTGAACCATTCAGGGTTCTCATGCCTGCCTCGCAGACATAATAAAAAAGGCCGCTAGCGTAAAACGCTAGAGCCTTGAAGGTACTTCAAGAGTAAATTATAAATTGGGGCGGGATTGTTCCTAATCGCTTAGGGCGATTAAAAATCCTTCGTTCCTCAGGACCGTCGTCGTTCCTTCGACGTCAGCATTGCTTGAACGCAATGCTTGCGAACCCATTCAGGGTTCTCATGCCTGACTCGCAGACATAATAAAAAAGCCCGCTAGCGTAAAACGCTAGAGCCTTGAAAGTACGTCAAGAGTAAATTATAAATTGGGGCGGGATTGTTCCTAATCGCTTAGGGCGATTAAAAATCCTTCGTTCCTCGCCGTCGTCGCCCGACGTCAGCATTGCTTGAACGCAATGCTTGCGAACCCAGTCAGGGTTCTCATGCCTGACTCGCAGACATAATAAAAAAGCCCGCTAGCGTAAAACACTAGCGGGCTTTTGTATTATGGCGGAGAGGCAGGGATTCGAACCCTGGGACGGTTTAACCCGTCGCCGGTTTTCAAAACCGGTACTTTCGGCCACTCAGTCACCTCTCCAGTACTATAGTCCTTGAAATTCTAAGTCTGTGAACTCCAAGGAGCGCGTAGAATAATAAAAACTGCTCAATCATGCTAGTAAAAAATTCGACTTTTTAATAATCACAAGCCTTGTATTTACAATTTCTGAAACTATAGTAAATTATAGAGTGTAAATTCTTTGCAATTTACTAAGGAAACTCTGCTTAATGAACATCAAAAATAACGAAAGACCTATCTAAAGGATAATAAAATATGATCGATATTCAATCTCAAAATTTTTCAGTAACTGAAGCTATTAAATTACACACAGAAGAAAAGCTTGAGCCGATGATTCATCACTATGGCGATAGGATTATAAATGTTCATGTACATTTGTCTGATGAGAATGGTCCCAAAGGTGGTGAAACCAAACATTGCCTGATTCATGTGGAGTTACAGAAAATGCCGACGGTTGTTATCGAAGATAGCGAAGAGAATTTATATGCTGCAATTGACAATTGTTGTCATCGCGCTGAGCGCGCAGTAAGAAAAGCGATGGAGAAAAGACAAACCCTATCGCGTAGATCTGCTGAAATTTAATTTAAGCAGGAAATTTAAGTTGATAATTAATACATAAAAATGCTACCTAAAATCAAACAATTTTTTGAAAGCCATTTTATGACGGAATCAAGCTCATCCGGGCTTGATTCTGAACATGCCTTACAACTGGCTATGGCCTCACTGATGATAGAAGTTGCAGAAGCTGATTATGATGATGCGCCTGAAGAAAGAGAAACTTTGCTCAATCTGGTAAAAGAATCGTTCGATTTTAGCCAGAATGAAGCTAATCAACTGATTGAGCTAGCCAGACAGGAACATGCAGAGTCTACTGATTACTTTCAATTTACCAGTCTGATTAATCAAAGCTATTCTGCAAAGCAAAGAATCGAATTAATTGAAAACCTTTGGAAGGTCGCCTTTGCAGATAAAGTGCTGGATAAACACGAAATACATGTCATTAGGCGAATTGCTGATTTAATTCATGTTTCACACAGTGATTTTATTACTTCAAAATTACGCGTTGAAATGAATGCCGAAAATGCTGATTAAGCATTATCAGGTCTCATAGCCCAAGCAATGCAACAAACAGGACGTCCTGACAGGACAGGGTATGCCATTTTCATGGTATTACTTGGGACGTTTATCATAAGCTCCTCCGATTTAGTCACCAAGTGGCTTACATCTGGTATTTCACTGTGGCAACTTCAATTCATGCGATCGGCTATAGGTATGATTTTATTACTCGCCCTGCTTTTTGCTCTAAGAAAACTCTCTGCAATTAAAGTCATTAACGGAAAAGCCATTTTGATTCGCTCGTTAATCATGACTGGCTCCTATTTAACCTTTTTTACTGCGCTTGCTGTTGCACCTATTGCGTTAGTCGCTGGTGCTTATTTTAGCGCACCAATATTTATGGTTATACTTTCAAGATTTATGCTGGGAGAGACATTGGGAATCTGGCGCCTGATAAGTGTACTGAGTGGATTTATCGGTGTCCTGTTGATATTACAACCGACCTCAGCACAGTTTGAACCAGTACTCACTTTACCTTTAATTTGTGCCTTTCTTTATGCGCTCACTCAAGTGTATACCCGCAAATATTGCAAAGATGAAAACCCATTGGCGATATCTTATTGGATGACCGTAGCATTTATGGCCTCAGGATTAATTGGTTTAATTATTACCTGGTTTTTACCTGTACCGGCTGAGACAGGTTTTTTAACCCGTCCTGCGGCGATATTACCCATTATTCCCACATTGATTATTGTAGGACTGGCAGCAGGGAGTTTAATAATGCATTTTGCACTGGCATCTGCTTATCAAAATGCTCCGGCCAGTCTCGTAGCACCTTTAGAATACTTGTATCTTCCTATTACTATATTTGGCGGTTATTTTTTCTTTGATGAAATCCCAAAACCTAACGCTCTTAGTGGTATCGCAATTATCATTACTGCGGGTTTGATTATCGCCTGGAGAGAGCGAAGATTAAGTAAAATTGAGCCTGTTACCCATGAGATCAAAACCTATTAACTCGATTTATTGTGTCTGCTAAATCTAGCCGATATTCACATTTTCACAAATAACAACCTATCTAAACTACCAACCATATTAATATAATTTATCCTAATAGACGTTTAAAAATCACCCCAGTATAGAAATTTTCTGTGATTATGATATTCTGTTGTTGCAGTTTTTAAGGGTAAGTATTTAATATTTATCCTGAAGCAGTTTAGCGGCTTACTCGCAGTTTAGTGGTGTATCCGTTTTTTTGTATTTTAAACTGCGTTATTTTTTATATACATTGAGGTTCTCAGTAATGGCTACAGGTACAGTTAAGTGGTTCAACAGCAGTAAAGGTTTTGGTTTTATCGCTCCGGATGATGGCAGTGATGACGTTTTCGTTCACTATAACTCTATCCAGATGGATGGTTATAAGTCTTTAGAAGAAGGACAAAAAGTGAATTTTGAAACAGAAGATGGTGCCAAAGGCCCTGCAGCGGTTAATGTAACTGCCGCTTAAAGCATTACAGCATTCATAAAAAAAGCCTCGCATTGCGGGGCTTTTTTGTAAATAAAAATATAAAATAACTATATAAGAGCTACTTTTTCTCCCAGGTATCTCTTAACCCTATTGTTTTATTGAAGATTAATTTTTCATTTTCTTCATGCGCATCAACAATTGAATCAGAATCGAGAAAGAAATACCCTTCTCTTTCAAACTGATAAGGCACATCTGCCTTCGGATTCATCAGGCTTATTTCACCTTTACAGCTCGTTAGGACTTCCAGGCTATTAGGATTGAGCGCTTCCATAAAATCTTTACCACCAGCATCTGGTGCAATGTCATTGAATAGTCGGTCATATATACGCACTTCGCAATCAACATTCTGTAACGCAGAAACCCAGTGAATAACACCTTTTGGTTTAATGCCATCTTCGGGATTATTACCCAAGGTGTTTTCGATAATTCTGGCTTTAACCTCAATAATGTCACCGTTACCATCTTTAATCGCTTCATCAGCTTCTATGACATAGGCATTACGCAAACGCACGCGTTTACCTATTACTAAGCGCTTATACTTTTTATTGCCTTGTTCCTGAAAATCAGCTTTATCAATGTAAATTTCACGATCGAAAATTAAGGTGCGGGTTCCCATCTCTTCATTTTGTGGATGTACAGGTGCTGTAAGATATTCGGTCATATCTTCCGGGACATTCCATAACGTCACTTTTAATGGATTCATCACGCACATCGCACGCGGTGCAACGGTATTTAAATCTTCGCGCACAGCAAATTCAAGTTGGCTAACATCAACCACACCATCAACTTTAGTTACCCCCGTACTTTCAACAAAGTCCCGGATAGATTTAGCGGTGAAGCCTCGACGACGCATGCCAGATATCGTAGGCATTCTTGGGTCATCCCAACCATCGACAATGTCTTCATCGACAAGCTGTTTTAATTTACGTTTACTGGTTACCGAGTAATTAACATTTAAACGCGAGAACTCGTATTGATGAGGCTTTGATGGAACGGGTAAATTCTCAATAAACCATTCATACAGCGGACGATGCTCGACAAATTCCAGCGTACAGACCGAGTGAGTTACACCTTCGATTGCATCACCTTGCCCATGTGCGTAGTCATACGATGGGTAGATATGCCACTTATCACCTGTCTGATGATGTTCCATATTTTTAATACGATATATAACCGGATCGCGCATTTGCATATTGGGATGTGCCATATCGACTTTTATGCGTAATGCACGTGCGCCATCTTCGAATTCACCATCGCGCATGCGCTCAAATAGATCGAGATTTTCTTCGACGCTTCGATCTCGGTATGGGCTATTTTTACCCGGCTCTTTTAGATTGCCCCGGTATTCGCGCATCTGTTCCTGATTCAGGTCGCACACATACGCTTTACCTTCTTTGATTAGCGCAATGGCCCAATCATAAAGCTGATCGAAGTAATCTGAAGTGAAATGTACATCACCATTCCACTTGTACCCCAACCACTCAACATCGTTCTTGATTGAATCAACGTACTCGATCTCTTCTTTTTCTGGATTGGTATCATCAAAGCGGAGATTACATTTACCGTTATATTTTTGAGCCAGACCAAAATTCAGCACAATTGATTTCGCATGACCAATATGCAAATACCCATTTGGCTCAGGTGGAAAGCGGGTTTGTACGCTCGAAACCTTTCCAGACGCGAGATCTTCTTCAATAATTTTTTCGATGAAATTAAGTGGTTTTTCGTTTTCAGTCATTACTTATGGCACCTTGTAAATTTAACTGGAATTAGAACGTCAGGATGGGCAGTTGTCCAGATGATTTATGATTAATTTACCACCCCCCTACTTTTATAGCCTTTATGAGGACTTTTTAATAAACGTTATACTGCTTTCTTTTGATGAGAAAACTCAGGATGACTTTGATCTAGTAGATTTGATTCTAATTGTTCTAGACGCTTTAAAATCGCTCTGGTGTCCTCATGGATATGCTTAATATCAGAAACACCACCCTCGTCATGCTCCAAGTTGTATGCATCATGCTCTGCCTGCATACGCTCTATCACGATGCCAATCATCATATTTAAAAAAACGAACGCATTTAGAAAAATGAAAGATAAGTAATACATCCATGAAAGCGGATAGACTTCCATCGTTTCATACATTACATCCGTCCAGTCCTCAAAGGTAACGACACGGAATAACGTCAGCATGGCTACGGCAATATCACCCCAAAGGACTTTATTGATATCTTCAAACAAGAAGCTGCCTACTGCCGCATAGATGTAAAACATGATAAACATTAATAGCAGTACATAGCCCATTGGCGGCAATGCTTTGAGTAACGCAGAAATTAATATGCGCAATTCTGGAATAATTGAAATAAGTCGCAGCACTCGGAAGATTCTTACCAGGCGTGCTAATAGCACCATTTCTGAATCTTCTATAGGGATTAAACTAATGCCTACAATGAGTGTATCAAAAACATTCCAGCCCTTTTTAAAGAAGGCAAAGGAATGACCTTCCGCGATAAAACGGACCACAATTTCAAACAAAAACAACAACGTAACCGCGATATCCAGATAACCGAGATAAGTGATATATTCAGGATCAATGTCATACGTTTTCGCCCCAATCATCAATGCCGAAACGACAATGACAGCAATAATAAAGAACTGAAATACTTTATTGTTGTTAAATTCATTGATTACCTGGACGATTGATTTAGCTTTCATTACCTGACTCAAAATTTATATTAGCGCGACATTATAAAGGATATATACGATTATAAAAGAGTAAGGAAAGTTCCCATTAAAAATCAGTTTTTGCATGTTTTTAAAACTAAAAACACCCAGCCGAAAGCATATCCGAGACAACGTTAGAACGTTGTACCGACGCCCCAAAAAATGAGACTTTCATTCATAATGAACAAAAACCTCTTATAAGTAGGGGGGTGGCTTTTAATATTTCATTAAATGATTTGTAACTAAATAATCAAGCAGATCAAGCCTTAAGCTCTGTCAAACCACCCATATAAGGGATTAACGCTTCTGGTATTTTGATACTGCCATCCGCTTGCTGATAATTCTCTACAATCGCTACCAGTGTCCGGCCCACTGCTAATCCAGAACCATTCAATGTATGCAGTAATTCCGTCTTATTGGTATCAGGGTTGCGGTAACGCGCTTGCATTCTGCGCGCCTGGAAATCTTTCATGTTTGAGCAAGAAGAAATTTCACGATAGTTTTCCTGAGCAGGTACCCATACTTCAATATCGTAGGTTTTATTGGATGAGAAGCCGGTATCTCCCGCACACAATACGACGGTGCGGTATGGAAGCTCTAGTTTCTCAAGAATAATTTCAGCATGTCGGGTGAGTCTCTCTAGCGCACCTTCTGAATCTTCTGGTTTTACAAAGTGAAGTAATTCCACTTTCTCAAACTGATGCTGACGAATCAAACCTCGGGTATCACGGCCATAAGAACCCGCCTCCGAGCGGAAACAAGGCGTATGAGCCGTGTACTGCATAGGAAGTTTATCTGCATTGATGATTTCATCTCTAACCAGATTGGTTACAGGTACTTCTGCCGTCGGAATTAAGTAGAAGTTTTGCTCGCCTTCTAACTTGAATAAATCCTCTGCAAACTTAGGTAACTGCCCTGTACCATAAAGGCTATCTGAATTGACAATATACGGCACATAAACTTCTTCATAACCATGCTCGGTAGTGTGCGTGTCCAACATAAACTGAATCAACGCACGGTGCATACGTGCCATCGCGGAACGCATCACCACAAAACGAGAGCCCGTAAGCTTGGTCGCAGATTCAAAATCCATCCAGCCATTGGTTAATCCCAAATCAACGTGATCTTTAACCTCAAAATCAAATGAAGTCGGCTCACCCCAACGTCTTATTTCAACGTTTTCTTCTTCGCTTTTACCATCAGGTACGGATTCGTTCAGGATATTAGGAATACCACTAACAATCCCATCGATTCGTGCTTGTAGATCAGTGAGCTGTTGCTCCCCTGCTTTTAATTTCTCACCTAAATCGGCAACTTCATCGAGTAATGGCTGAATATCTTCGCCATTAGCCTTTGCTTTACCAATCATTTTAGAACTAGTATTTCGTTGGTTTTGCAATTCCTGCGTGGTCATTTGTAATGTTTTACGCTGATCTTCAAGTGACTGGAAAGCCGCTACATCTAACTCAAAACCACGACGTGATAATTGTTTTGCAACCAGCATCGATATCACTTCTTAATAATTTTATATCTAACATTTGTTTCCCATTCTTCTTTATAAGCCCTAAGCAAGCTCTTAACTTATTGTTTTCCCAATAATAAAACCTAACCAAACGGCTAGCACGCTTAACATCACACTGATTATCATATTTAACAAGGCACGCATATGAAGCCCTTGTTCAAACAGGTTCATGGTTTCCATAGAAAATGTTGAAAACGTAGTGAATGCACCAAGAAACCCAACGAATATTCCCAGCCTTAGCAATGGGTCTAAGCCCATTCTTTCGACTAACACAATCGCTAAAAAACCCATTATAAAGGAGCCCAAAACATTCACCGAAAGTGTTCCATAAGGAAAGCCACTTCCGAGTTTTTCAGATACTAAAGACGACAGCATATAACGAGCCACAGCGCCCATTCCACCGCCAAGCATTATAACTAATGCTTGTGAACCAGAAAGTGTGAATGAAAGTGCCAAATATCTCTCCAAAAATTTAGCAATAGTGTATATGAAAGGTTAGAATGGTTAAAGGCACCTCTATTAATCAGGCATTACTTCTGGCAAAGCCATAAAGCCAGGATCAAGGCGTGACTTTGAAGTCATGTTTAATACCTGCCGAAAAGTAACAACGAGGAGCCTGGTTTTTTGGCTAAGCCCCGAAGGGCGGTAATTAAAGCAGTTATTAGTAGCATGGTGCAACGAATTCGTTGTTGTGTCTGTTGTGAATGGAACTACCATTTCCTACGAAACACACCTAGAATCTAACTGCTTTAATTACCGCAGAAGAAATACCTGATTAATAGAAGTGCCTTAAATGACTCTAGATACAAATACACGTAATAATTTACTTTTTCGCTTAGGTGAAATTCTTTCTGAAGAATATTTGCTCACCAGTGAAGAAGATAAAAAACCCTATGAATGCGATGGCTTATCAGCTTATCAGAAACTACCCATAGCGGTTGTCTTACCCGAAACGATTGAGCAAGTACAAAGTATTGCAAAGATATGTTCACAGCTAAAAGTGCCTATTGTTGCGCGTGGTGCTGGCACGGGTCTATCGGGTGGTGCTTTACCCCATGAAGGGGGGATTATCCTTGGCCTCTCTCGATTTAACAAGATAATTGAAATTGACACCAGTAATCTAACATCAACAGTACAACCTGGTGTTAGAAATCTAGCCATATCTGAGGCTGCAAGACCGTTTGGTTTATATTATGCTCCTGACCCCTCATCTCAAATTGCCTGTTCTATTGGCGGCAATGTTGCAGAGAATGCCGGCGGTGTACATTGCTTAAAATACGGCCTGACGATTCATAATGTGCAGCAAGTCAAGATAGTGACTATCGATGGCGAATTGGTAACCCTCGGTTCTCAAACCCTAGACACACCTGGCTATGACCTTTTAGCATTGATCACCGGCTCTGAAGGCATGCTTGGGATTATTGTCGAGATTGTGGTTAAACTTTTACCTAAGCCACATGCAGTAAAAGTTTTAATGGCTTCTTTCGATAAAGTTGAAGATGCAGGAAATGCGGTTGCCAGCATTATCGCTGAAGGTGTAATACCTGCAGGTCTTGAAATGATGGACAAACCTGCAATACATGCTGCAGAAGCATTCGCCAAAGCCAATTATCCTTTAGATGCCGAAGCAATTTTACTCTGTGAGCTAGACGGCACCGAACAACAATTAGAAGAGCAAATAGCTACGGTTTCAGAAACACTCCGCAAAGCTAATGCGGACGATATTGTTATTGCTGATTCTGCCGATGAACAGGCTCGACTTTGGGCGGGAAGAAAATCTGCGTTCCCGGCTGTTGGAAGAATATCACCTGACTACTATTGCATGGATGGTACTATTCCACGCAAACAAATCGCTTACGTACTCAAGCGGATCAGCGAACTCTCCGAGGAATACGGCTTACGTGTAGCCAATGTTTTTCACGCTGGCGATGGAAATCTGCACCCATTGATAATGTACGATGCAAATATTGAAGGCGAACTTGAAAAAACCGAAAAATTTGGTGCTGATATTTTACTTCTTTGCGTAGAAGTCGGTGGCACAATTACGGGTGAGCACGGTGTTGGCCACGAAAAAATTGAGCAAATGTGTGTACAGTTTTCTCCTGCTGAACTTACCCAGTTTTTTGCGGTAAAAAACGCATTCGATCCAGATTCCTTACTCAATCCCGGAAAAGTGGTTCCCACCTTACATCGTTGTGCTGAACTTGGCGGCATGCATATACATAACGGAGAACTTCCACATCCTGAAATTCCTCGTTTTTAGAAGAGCTACATCTAATAACAGTATGAATCAGGTTAAAATGATGGTTCCTGAGCTTGTCGAAGGACACCCCCCTACTTTTAGCGTATTTTTTAAATCGTTAAATACAAGCATAAAGATTTTAGTAATTTACCCTTTGTGACACAAATGACAATACAAGATAAAGATATTAGTTCTGATTTACAAAAACGCGTACAAGAGTCTATCGCGAACAAAGAACCACTCTATATTCATGGTGGTAATAGCAAAGCATTTTATGGAAATACCGTGAATGCCAAAGCGCTAGATATAAGCTCGCATACTGGTGTTATTAGTTACGAGCCTACAGAGCTTTGCATTACGGTAAGGGCTGGTACTCTGTTATCAGATATAGAAGCGTTACTCAATGATACACATCAAATTCTACCATTTGAACCGCCACAGTACTCACCACAAGCCACTATCGGTGGAGCAATAGCAGCAGGTATTTCAGGGCCAAGACGTGCATATACTGGCTCGGTTCGAGATGCCATTCTGGGTGTTAAAATCATCAATGGTCATGGTGAAATTGTTACTTTTGGTGGGCAGGTTATGAAGAACGTTGCGGGGTATGATCTATCTCGCATGATGGTTCGTTCTCAGGGAACCCTGGGTGTAATCCTTGAAGTCTCTATAAGACTTCTACCCAAACCACAAAGTGAAATCACCCTGACATTTGAAACAGATCAGAAATCAGCACTACAGTTTTTTCTAGATTCAAGACTGCAACAACTACCCATAACCGCTAGTGCCTGGTTCAACGAACAAGCCTATTTGCGCCTATCTGAAAGTGAGACAACAGTAGCCCAGGCACAAAAGAAGTTAGGTTACGATTTATTAAACGATTACGATGATTTTTGGACTGACCTTAGCGATCACCGTCATCACTTTTTTGGTCGCATGGATAAGCCACTCTGGCGTCTTTCATTACCCCCGGCAACAAAACAGATTTCAAGCATCGATGATAATCAATTGATAGAATGGGGTGGTGCTCAACGATGGATCAATAGCAATGCTCCAGCAAATATTATCCAGAATATCGCTACTTCAAATAATGGTTACGCCTATATGTTTAGAGGCGACTTACCCGAAACACCTTGTTTCCCTGTTCTAAATGAATCGCTAATGACATTACACAAACAACTCAAACATAATATGGATCCAAACGGCATTTTTAGTCCTGGACGAATCTACTCTGGTTTATAATTCGGACTTATAATTATGAAAACTGATATCACACCAACTTTACTCAGTACTGCCAAAGGAAAACAGGCAGATGACATCCTCAGAACCTGCGTACATTGTGGTTTTTGTAATGCGACCTGCCCTACCTATCAGTTATTAGGAGATGAAAATGATGGCCCACGCGGACGCATTTATCTAATTAAGCAATTGCTAGAAGGCAAAGATGTTACCGAATCAACACAGCTCCACCTGGACCGATGTTTGACGTGCCGGAACTGCGAAACAACCTGTCCCTCCGGTGTGAAATATTCTCAATTGCTCGATATTGGACGTAGCTTGATAGAAGAAAAAGTATCAAGAAGCTTTACAGAAAGAGTGACTCGTAAGCTCATTTTAAATGTACTGCCTTATGAAAAACGTTTCACACCGTTATTAAAAACAGGCCAGTTGTTTAAACCCTTTACACCAAAAGTATTACGCAAAAAAATTCCTAGAAAAACGATTAAAGGAACCATACCTAAAAATTCACATAGTCGCAAAATGCTCATTCTAGAAGGTTGTGTTCAACCAGCCTTATCACCTGATATTAACGCAGCTACAGCACGTGTTTTAGACAAACTTGGAATATCTTTATTAACTACCAAAAAAGCCGGTTGTTGTGGTGCTGTTAACCAGCATTTAGGCGACGAAGATAAAGCATCTGAGTTTATGAAAAATAATATAGATGCATGGTGGCCTGAAATTGAAAGTGGTGCTGAGGCTATTGTAATGACAGCAAGCGGCTGCGGTGCAACGGTAAAAGAATACGGACATTATTTACAAAATGATCCTGCCTACGCCAGCAAAGCCAAACGTGTATCAGAGCTGTGCAAAGACATATCAGAGATTGTTAGCGTAGAAGATTACAGTAAATTAAACGCGCTAGAGAAAACCAGAATTAGCTGGCACCCACCCTGCACTCTTCAGCATGGGCAAAAAATTACCGGGGTTGTAGAGAAAATACTGAGTGATTGCGGATTTGATTTATTGCCCGTTGAAGATTCCCATTTTTGCTGTGGATCAGCAGGTACCTACTCAATTCTACAGCCCGAGATTTCTTCAAAACTACAGCAAAACAAAATAGCAAACTTGCAAAAGCACACTCCAGATATGATCGTCACAGGAAATATTGGCTGTCAAACTCACTTACAAGAAGCCAGTGATGTGCCCGTTATTCACTGGATTCATTTATTAGATAACTAAATTAGACAATTTCAAAGACATTTTCGCTATAGCGTATTTAACAGTTTTTGCGCTTGCTTTGTTTCAGCTGAGTTACCCTCATTAATAAGCTTATTGAGAATATTGCTTGCCGAATCAGTATCACCGGCTTCTATATAAGCTCTAGCCATATCGATTTTTACGGAATTCTTTAAAGGCGCTTCTTCTGATTGCTTATTAAGAAAGTCAGCATCGTCAAGATATGCCTGCTCTATATCTGGCTGGAGATACACTTCGTCCGCTATTAACCTGTTTTTCTTATTTTTATTCCAGAAAATCCAGGTAAATACAAACAGTAGCAAAGCCAATACTGGAATGTAGTATCGTTCGAGAATTGCCATGATAGGCCATATCCCGGCCTCCTTATCACTTACGCCCTTTACATTTTCTTGATTATCCGAAAGGCTGATTTGACCTTTACCATCATCCATGGATGAATTATCCAGATGACCAGATAATTCCTTTGTCAAAGGATTTAAAATTTGAGTTTTCTGCGCGTTAATACTTTGAAAACCGTCGATTTTTTTTGATGCCTGTTCAGTTAGTTTTTTTTTATCTAGTTCTGCATCTGATAATTCAGATTCAGCATTACCTAAAGAGTTGGTAGTTCTGGATTTATCAAAGGTGTTTTGCAATGTTTCCTCTAGCTGACGAAGTTTAGCATCACTCTGATTCTTTTCAGCGATAAGTCTATCTAATCTGTTGCGTAAATCCTCGCTCTCTTTTTCAAGCCGATCAATCTTATCAGTCTGTAAAATCTGCTTATTTTGAAGAGCACTGGTTGTTTTCTGCCTATTGCTAACCAAATAACCACCTGCAATGGGAGAGCCGAAGTCCCCGGTTCGACCTCTTCTAAAATAACGAGCATGATTTGCCAATAATTCTTTCGCCTCTGTATCAGATAGGGTTTTTATATCTGACTCCTCAGGTAGCAAAAGTTGCTTACCCCTGAGCAGGAAATTGATATTCCCACCACGAAAAGCTTGCTGGTTTTTAGCCAATACACCGACCAGCAATTGCGATCTGCTTAAGTCACTTTGCTGATAATGGTTATCAATTATTTTATTTAAATTATCGGTTGATTTAACTTTGTATCGGGTTTCAGCAAATGAACAAGTCATTACTGCGAATGACAATACTGTGCTAGTTAAGAGCCATGTAGTTTTATTTTTATGTATCATTTTAGTTATATTGTTTTCTTATCAGAGTTGCATTGTACTCATTTATTTTACACTCTTAAATGCCAATAATTAGCCAAAATTATTTAACAGCATACGATTGTTGTATTTTTTGAACATTTAAAATTTATCCAGGCATAAAAAAGGACGCCTCTAGGCGCCCTTCTTATAATACTTGACTATTAGACTTGATTTAGAAGTCGTAACGAATACCAGTACCATAGCTCGTCGTGTTATCAACACCAGCTATGTCTACATCATCTACATTAACGCCTGCATACCACTGGAAGTTTTTGCTAAGTCTGTGGTCGTATTCTACACCAATACCATATGGAGTATTAGATGATCCATCAACATCGTCTGAACTGTATTGAATGTGGATATCTTTTCCACCACCTAGACCAATCTTACCATACGCAGTAATACCCAGAATATCAGAACCAGCTCCATCAGGGCTTTCATTTACAACAGCAAGACCTACAGCATGATTACCTATTGGTGCACCGACATATAGACCAACTTGATCCTTAACATCTGTAACACCAAGATAACCAACACCGAGATTTACTGGACCTGCTTTGAAACCCGCTGCCAGTTCAATAGAATCAGCGAAGTCACTACCAGGATCTCCATCTGCCATGCCTACCTGTACGTGAAGTGCAGCTGGACCAAATTTGTTCTTATAGTTAACTGTTTTAGCTCTTCTGAAATCAATTAGGCCTTGCGCACCTCTGTAAGAACCATAGGCATTAGGCTGGTCTACTGGACCTTCAACATAGTTGTAAAGTGGCGTAACTCGCTCACCTAAAGTTGCTTCACCAAAACCACCTCTAAGACCAGCCCAGGCTTGTCTTCCAGTAACACCTTGATTATCAGCAATATCTACTTGAAACTCATATCTACCGATAGCTGTTAAACCATCACTGATTTCATGGCTAGCTTTAATGCCAAAACGAGATGAGTTATTTACAATACCACAGTCTACATCGCTTGAACCACCGGCATCTACACAGTTCAATCCACCACGAAGACGTCCATAAAGTGAAACATCTGCTACTGTAGTAGCAGTTGTCGCTGCAATTATAGCGCCAGCGATTGCGCTCTTAATCATAATATTTTTTTTCATCGAATTAACCCCGAAAATTAATAAAAACCTGCAAAGCCTCATTCAGACCTTCGCTAGGACATGGATACTTTAGCCTAATTCAGAATTTTTGCAACAATTTTGTTAAAAAAAAACAACAGTTCAGACAAAGTGTATCAAAATTACAACAAAATGATTTCTACACACGCACTAGTCTGGCTATCAATCAAGCGGGTTAAATGCTTATAATAATGCTTCAACACACTCAACTGATTACAAAAAGCGTTGTAAGGGTTTTATTACAAATGGCATAAGATACAAATAAAATAACATAGATAGCCAGCTTCCCAAGAAGTGGCAACACATGGGCCAGGGCATTGATAACAGCCTACTCAAACAATGGTGAAGTAAAAATAAACAGCATCATGCAAACTGGGGATAAAAATCCAGAATACTAAGAGTGTATTATCAACAAACCTACCCAGGAATGGTCAACATCTGACCAGGCTTCAATAAAACCTGCTGCAATGATGCGCATGCTAGAAGATGCAGGTGGTAATTTAATGCTTAAAACACACAATTGTAATATTGACCTGTCTGGTGTTGCACTAATTCCACATGATATTAGCAGGGCTGCTATTTATATAATACCTGACTCCAGGGATGTTGCTCTATCATCTAAAAATCATTACAACACCAAAACCAATCAGATCGCTGCCGATAAACTTCTCGATAATAAGCATGTAACGTGTTTCCCCAATTAAAGGTGTATTCGTCCCATAGCTTTCCTGGAATATCCACGTAGTGTCATGGATACGCAACTTACCCTACCCTGTTTTACACTTCGCTACCAAGACCTGCTTTCCAATCCCTTTTAGGTCCTGAGTGAAATAATCAAATTCCTCAACCTCGATTATGATCAAAGCCTTACACGAAAGTGCATCGATGCTTGTGCCATTTATAAATTAAAACAACAAGAGGAAAAATCAGAAAAGGCCTTAAAAGGTGGGGGGTGCATATTGTTGACTTTGTTTCATTGAAAAATCAAGCGCTTGCAAAGCACTACCCGGGCTTGAAAACCGATCAGCCGGGCACTTAGCCATCATCTTATTCAGTACTGGTTGCAAATGCCCGAGATGCTTGCTCAAAGTTGGTACAGGGGCCATCACATGTTGCATCATCAGTTCTGTGGCGCTATTACCCGCATAGGGTTTCTTTGCCATCAACAACTCATAAAAAATCACCCCGAGACTGTATATGTCAGACGCTTTGGTGCATTCTTCACCAACCACTACTTCGGGGCTTACATAGTGAGGTGAACAATGCAATTCATCAGTTTTCAAAAAACCTGCATCTAATAATATACTTTTAGATACACCGTAATCCGTAAGCGCAAGAACACCATCGCTTCTAAGCATCACATTATCAATTTTCAAGTCACGATGAATTAAGTCTGCATTGTGTACATAATCCAAAGCTGAAGCAATTTCTTTAAACCATTCAACTGCATGCAACAAAGGAAGAGATTTCTCGCAGCTATTCAGAGCCTGCCTCAAGGTACCAAATTTCAAGTACTCCATGACCAGGTAAAACGCGTGATTACAAATCCCACCATCATAAAAATGCACTAAGCCTTCGGAACGTAAAGCGCATTGCTTTTCAACGCGCTGCAGGAACTCCTGTATCATTTCCCCGGATAATTCATTCGGCTTAAATTTAAACCGTTTAATAGCAGCGGATTCACCTTTTTCATTGACACCGCGATAAATAATGCAATCCTTACTATTATGCAGTACTTCTACAAGAGCCCAGTCTTTCAGATTCAGGGGGAAGCGGGATAAACACCGTCTAAGTTGCAAGTACACATCGAGCTTTGAAGATAAATCAGAGATTTTTTCCCAATGCAGGCATTTATTGTATTTTAATGGTTGTTTATTACACTCTTCTTTTTTATCAAATATGATTAGATCATAGTCTTTGAACTTTTGCTGAAGGTGTTCTCTATTGCTGAGATTTAAACTGGAGTATGAAGAATGCGTTAATGAGAGTTGCGGTATTTTTGAAACAAGTACTGCCCTGATGTCTTCGGAGACATCTTCGTTTTGAATCATCATTACAGACAAACTCATTCTTTTTCTATTTCCTCTCTATTGCTTAGTCTAGGACATAAGCTGTTAGTTGACCGATAAACTCTAAACAAATACTATAATTCAATGGTTGTTTTAAAAATTGTTACTGGTAACTACTCGGAATCAATAAGAAAAAACGGGTACTGTTTGACATTTAATTTGCTTTACTTAATAATGCCGCGTTCCGTGGGTCTGTGACCCCTCCTTGCTATGAATTTTATCGTTATTTACAGCGTTAAAAACGCAGAATTCATGGCCAACTTGTCCATAAGGAGATAACTATGAGACATTATGAAATCGTTTTTCTGTTACACCCAGATCAAAGCGACCAACTTCCAGGCATGCTTGAGCGTTACCGCAAGCTTGTTGAAGACAACAAAGGCACAATCCATCGTCTAGAAGACTGGGGTCGTCGTCCTTTAGCCTACCCTATCGTTAAATTACACAAAGCACATTATGTGCTTATGAATATAGAGTGCGATTCTGCCACATTAAGCGAGCTAGAAGATCAATTCCGTTTCAATGATGCGGTACTTCGCAATATGGTTATTCGTCGCAATGAAGCTGACACTGAGCCTTCAATTCTCAGCAAAGAGAATGAAAAGAAGCCAGAAAGAAAATCATTTAATAGCAGGAGTTAATCATGTCAGCACAACGTTTTCGTCGTCAAAAATTTTGCCGTTTTACCAAAGAAGGTGTTAAGGAGATTGATTACAAAGATCTTGATACTTTAAAAGCATTCATTACCGAAACAGGTAAAATCGTACCTAGCCGTGTTACAGGCACTAAAGCTAGATATCAGCGTCAATTAGCAACTGCTATTAAGCGTGCTCGTTTTCTTGCTTTGATTCCTTATACGGATCAGCATAAATAACAGAACAGAATAGATAGGAAGAAACAAATGATGGCCGGCTTTATAATGGCAGGCCGGATACAAGCAGCGATATTTGTTGTTTTATCCACCCTGATTTCATTAATTTTTCCACCCCTTATCGTTTTCAATAATGCTGCTATTGCATTGATTACACTACGTAAGGGTTGGCAACAAGGGATTATTTACACTCTACTTGCTAGCGTTACACTATTAATTATTAGTGTTGCTTTAGACCAGCAAGCAAGTCGAGGCTTTTTAGCCGGTATAGCTAACTGGTTGCCTATGGTTATTATCGCAAGTGCGCTTGCCATAACACAATCATGGAGTAAAACCTTACAGCTAATTCTGCTAACAGCAACAGCAGGTGTTTTCTTGTTTCATTTCATGCAACCAGATGCAGCCGCATACTGGAAGCCTGTTTTAGAACAATTCAAGCCACTGCTTAAACAAGGCTATCAACTTAGCGATGCCAAAATTGATGAAAGTATCAATGACATCGCAAAGTGGATGACAGGAACATTTGCCGCTGCTCTCGCATTGATTTCAATTCTTTCATTGATCATTGCAAGGAATTGGCAATCAGTATTGTATAACCCGGGAGGTTTTGGTGAAGAATTTCGCCAGATAAACCTGGGCAAACAAGCAGCAATTGCTGTACTTGCGGGTATAGCGATAGCAGTACTAACCATGAATCAGTTAGTTGTTGAACTCATTATGGTAGGTATTGCAGTTTTTATGTTTCAGGGATTATCTCTGGCACATGCCTTGGTAAAAAATTATAACCTGAATAAGGCCTGGTTAATTGGCCTCTATTTCATGATGTTTTTACTGCTGGTACAAATGATTGTATTGCTTGCAACCTTCGGCATAATCGACACCTTTGTTGATTTTCGCCGCAAAAAACCAGGCAATACTAGTTAAAGAACACGTTAATTAAATAGATAACCGACCCAAGGGTCGAAAAGGTGATAACCATGCAAGTTATATTAATGGAAAGAATAGAAAACCTGGGCGCTATCGGCGATATCGTAAACGTAAAGTCAGGTTATGCCCGTAACTTTCTTGTTCCTCAGCAAAAAGCAAAAACTGCAACTAAAACAAACATCGCAGAATTTGAAACTATTCGTGCTGAATTAGAAAAAGCAGCAGCAGAAACCACTAAAGCAGCAGAAGATCGTCTGGTTGCGGTTAACGGTGTTGGCGAACTAACTATCGAAGTTAGAGCTGGCCAGGAAGGCAAGTTATTCGGCTCGGTTTCTAACCACGAAATTTCCGAAGCAATAATTGCTAAAGGCGTTAATATCGAGCGTCGTGAAGTCCGTATGCCAGAAGGCCCTATCCGTGCTATCGGTGAGTATGACGTCCTCATTCACTTACATACTGAAGTAGAAACAACGGTTAAGGTAATCGTTGTTCCTGATGCAGACAGTGACATGGAAGTTGTTGAGAAACAGCCTATTGGTACTTTTATCGACGAAGATGACAGATAAGCAATAAACGCATTCTAGTCCAAAAGCCTGCAACGGTTTAATCGTTGCAGGCTTTCTTTTACCTGTGTTTTAGAACTTCTATTTGAATACTCATTACTCATTATTTTCGAAAAACATTCCATTACAACTTTTATTTATATGGCTTTATGTTGCATAAATCGATGCACAACCATACAAATGAGTCTACTATCTTGATTAA
>CAVXCT010000010.1:0-113823 GCA_963760355.1 uncultured Gammaproteobacteria bacterium
TTTTGGCTGTTTTTTTATTTAAAGGGTACTGTCTCCTTTGATTTCAAATTTATCTGAAAAATAATGTAACTTTTTTACTAATTAATAAGTCTAAGTTAACAGTAATCCGAGAGTTTGTGTTGTTTGAATAAAATACGCACGATATTACCCACACCAACTTAAGTTACTGTTTTTAATAAATTAACTTTAAAAAAAGGGATATAAAATGATTAATAAAACATTACGATTAATAAGCATACTAGTTTTGGCTATAAGTCCATTGGTTGTTGCTAACACTTGGGCAGCATCACATGAATCGAAAACAGAAGAAAACGAAGAATGTGTTTCTCAAGACGCCTATCTTAAAATGTCAGAGGAAGAAAAAGCCGTAAATGAGGTTTGTGAAGGCAATGAAGGTGAAGATACTTCTAATGAAGATGAAGACACATCTAATAAACCCGATGCAGTAGCAGAAGAAGGATCAACACCTAAAACAGAAGCTGAAGAACCTGCTGATGATGAATCCAAGGTAAACTGCATCCCGGAAGAGACGTTCAGAGCAATGTCAGCTGAAGACAAAGAAAAAAGGATTGATGAACGCTGCGAAGGTAGTGAATAGTATTCCTAGTTCACCTAAGAATGCCTACATAAGTAGGCATTCTTTTTTTAACAGTCTCTTAACTTGAGTCTCTGAAGGGAAACCTCGACGACGTTTACTAGTCCGCTCGAAAGCTATATTCGGTTTTTTTATTTCTAGAAGACATGACACACCTCCGTGTGAGAATTGAGGGAGGCGTGATTCTAACTGAAGTTGAGAAAAGAGGAAATGCTTTGGGATATACGCGATGAATTTACGGTTGTAGTTAGGTAATAGGTTTTAAATGACACCCTGTGGATTCAACTATTAAATGCAATATTCGTTCCTTCGTAGAATACCTCATTCGGTGTTCTAACATTCAATGTTTTTCGGGGTCGATTATTTAATCTGTGCATGATGAAATTAATTCTATCTTGAGTCACATCATCAAAGCTACTACGCTTGGGTAAATACTGCCGTATCAATCCATTAGTATTCTCGTTTAATCCACGATCGCCTGAGCAATAGGGTCTTGCAAAGTAAGCCTGGCTTTTTAATTCCTTATCGATTTTACGATGCTCAGCAAACTCAGGGCCGTTGTCGTACGTTAGCGTGTGTACAAAGCTTGATAGTGTGCCCAATAGCTTTAACATCGTTTCTTTTACCGCCTCGGCGGTTTTATTCACAGCAAGACCTATACGGCAGAGCTTTGATTTGCGTTCAACCAAGGTGACTAATACCGCACCTCCCTGGCGGCCAATCATGGTGTCGACTTCCCAATCACCGTAGAATTTACGTTGATTAATAAACTCAGGACGTTCTTCAATCGTCAGTCGTTCGCCTAGAACGTTTTTATTCCACGTACTACCGTATTTTTTGCGGTGCGATGGTTTCCCGCGTAAATGGCTATGAAGCTTACCATCATTGCGTTTGTCTTTCTTAATGTGCTGATAGATCCATTCGTGACTGATATGAATGTCTTCACGTTGTTCCAGCCAATCAGAGACTTGTTCAGGGCTAAAGTCTTGCCGAAGCCAGTAGTCAACACGTGCCCATTGTTCGGGGGTGATACGCGGTTTGACCTTGCCTTTGCGACGCGCGAGCGTGAGGTAGTGTGCATTCTGAAGGTAGTGACCCCGTTTACCTGAGTTAAGCTTAAGCTCTCTGCTTATCGTCGATGGGTCGACACCGAGTATGTCTGCCATCTGGCATTGCTTTAAATCGTTTTGCACCATGCGGTAAAGGTGATAACGTTGTTCTCGGGTAAGTTGTTTGTGAGCCATATGTAATTCTCGAATTGGTCTTTGGAAATTGGATAAGTTTACTGCAACTTACCCTTTCCTCAGATTGTTTTTAAGAATTGCATTTAGTTGTTGAATTCACACCCCCCTACTTTTTGGCACTTTTTTAATTAACATTTGCTTGACTCTACTTTATGAAATGAGTCACTCATACTTATCATCTTGTGCATACAAAAAACAATCTATTTTTTGTAAGTTCCATAACTCTGCTACCCCTGGGATTCTCTGTTTTTCTAATGCTTTAGATATGTTTTGATCAAGCTCTATCAACTTTTCATCCTTCAAATCTTTTATAGTTTGCTTTTGCGATGGGGAAAAACCACCAAATTCTTTTCTTATATTAGAAGGAATCTTCATTTGTGCAGGGTTCATACGATCTTTATACGATCCAATAGCAGATAGTGCTTTCTTATAAAAACTTTTTCCAAGATAACTTGATACATTAAATAAGTACGAGACATTGCAACCGGTACCTGTTGGATGTCTCTTGATTGTATCTATTAGAACGGGTTGAATATCCTGTATTCTCAGGCCTTGTAACCAGTAAAAAGCGGGTAATCCACGCCATAAAGAAAATACAAACATTGCCAATTTATGATCAACAGATATTCTGATATTTCCCCTTTCGTTATACCACTTCAGCAACCTGAGAGCAGGTGGTATGACACTTGAATCTGACTTAGATAATACTGTCCAAGCAGCTATTTCCTCCTCAACACCTTCGGGAGGTACCGAGAAACTCATTCCTTTAATTGGTATAGACTCTGGTGAGTCTTCAATTATAAATCGTTTTGCATCTTTATCACTTGGATCTTTTGAAAGTATGAAAACCTCACTCGATTCTGGTGCTTTTACAACTCTAGCTACCTTATCCATAAGTGATACCCTAAACTGATCAATTCTTCTCTCTAGAATTCCTTCTAAATCTCTAGAATCACCTAAGTGGTTACCAGCACTACGTCTTACATAAAATGTCCCCTTTTTAAGCAACACTTTAGCTTTGCCACTGGGATAAGTAAATTGACCATCTTTTGATATTAAATGAGTCTTACCTATTGACTGTGGTATCAGTAAGGCAACTATAATTTTTCCTTCTTTATCGTATTTTTTTGCCCTAAGAAACTCGACATTGGGTTCTAAATGTCTATTAATTTTCTGTAGAATATTGTTAACATCATCTAAATGTGTAGCTAAAGCTTCACACAAACCTTCAATACTTTTATCACTATTTTGAACTCCAAAAATCAAATAACCGCCAAAAGTGTTAGCAAAAGAAGATACGTCTTTAGTTATTTCCAGCCATTCCTTCTCCGAACTAACACCTAATTCAAGTTTATAATCAATGCATAAATCCTCTTCTTTATAAGTAAGTAGATCTTCAATAATACCCGGATCAATAGGATCGTCTGATTCAAGAAAGCTTAAAATAGATGAGTTCTGTTTTCAACCTTATAAAAATAACTTATTTATTTTGAAGGAATGATATAGAAAACTTTGCTTTGCAACTACTAATACCTAAGCTAATTGGAAACATTAAAAAAGGGACGCAAAATGCGTCCCTTTTTTAATGGATAACTAAATGGTATCCGACAGATATTTGAAGCAGGATTTTTGTTCAAGATCAAGGCGGGCGGTGTATCTCAGGATCGAAGTGTACGATAAGTACATGAAAGTCTGAGATTCACCAACCAACGCCGAGGTTGGACAAAAAGACCATTCAAATTTAGTGAGTACCTTGGAGGAGACCTTGAACACTCAAGTCCTCATCAACATCAGGCCAATGGATACCTTCACCATCGCCTAATATTTGCCAATTGTTAAGCTGTTCTTGCGAAGCTTTTGCTAGGCGCGGAAACCAAACTAATGGTGCGCTTATAGTTGTTCCATCGATGAGCTCTACGTTAATCGTTGTCTCATCACAGCTTACATTATGTGCTTGTGGGTGCATCTCAACCACTAAAGTACTCATTCCAAGCCTCCATGAATTTGTCTTGGTTTTCTTCGACTAAAGATTCTAGCTTTCTTAGTCCTTTTGGTGAAAACCGTGTTGAACTTGCTAGAGCTAGAGGTTTAAGCCAAAATTTGGCTAAGCTATCATTTCGTTGAATATGTATATGTGCTGGCCCACCCTTTTCGTTACAGTAAAAAAAGAAACGGACCAATTCTTAATATTGTTGGCATAAGTTCATTTTACTCTATTTATTTAATCACTGCATTCAAACGAAGTTTTGATCAATAACTTAATGAAAATGACACCCCCCTACTTTTAGAGGGTTTTTATTCCAAACACAAAAAAAGGACGCTTGTGCGTCCCTTTTTAATGGATACTAAATGGTATCTGGCAGATATTTGAAGCAGGATTTTTGTTCAAGATCAAGGCGGGCTTTGAATCTCAGGATCGAAGCATACATTAGTACGTGAGAGTCTGAGATTCAAAGTCCAACGCCAAGGTTGGACAAAAAAACTATTCAAATTGAAACTACATCATGCCGCCCATTCCACCCATACCGCCCATATCCGGCATTCCGCCGCCAGCTCCTGCTTCTTCCGGCTTATCCGCTACCATTGCTTCAGTAGTTACGATTAGACCAGCTACAGATGCTGCGTTTTGTAGCGCTGTACGAGTTACTTTAGTTGGATCGAGGATTCCCATTTCGATCATGTCGCCGTACTCGCTGGTACGTGCGTTGAAGCCGAAACTACCTGCGCCGTTTTTAACTGCGTTAAGCACTACTGATGCTTCGTCACCTGCGTTAGTACAGATTTGACGTAGTGGCTCTTCCATTGCGCGAAGTAGGATCTTGATACCCATGTCCTGGTCGTGATTGTCGCCTGAAAGATCAGAGATCTCTTGTAGTGCGCGTACCAATGCTACACCACCACCAGCTACCACACCTTCTTCAACCGCTGCGCGTGTTGCGTGAAGTGCATCTTCTACACGAGCTTTCTTTTCTTTCATTTCAACTTCTGTTGCTGCGCCAACTTTGATTACGGCAACACCGCCAGCAAGTTTCGCCACACGCTCTTGAAGTTTTTCACGATCGTAGTCTGAAGTTGTAGTTTCCATTTGTGCACGGATTTGATCAACACGACCTTTGATGTCTTCATGTGAACCAGCACCGTCAACGATTGTTGTATTTTCTTTGTCAACAACGATACGCTTTGCTGTACCCAGATCTTCTAGTGTTACTGCTTCTAGAGATAGACCAACTTCTTCAGAGATTACTTTACCGCCAGTTAGGATGGCCAGGTCTTCTAGCATTGCTTTACGACGATCGCCGAAACCAGGTGCTTTTACTGCTGTTACTTTTACGATGCCGCGCATATTGTTTACAACGAGTGTTGCCAATGCTTCGCCTTCGATGTCTTCAGCAATGATTAGTAGTGGCTTGCCAGCTTTTGCTGCGCCTTCTAGTGTTGGTAGTAAATCACGGATGTTGGTGATTTTCTTGTCGTGTAGAAGAACCATTGGATTTTCTAGTTCAGCTGACATGTTTTGCTGGTTTGTAACAAAGTAAGGAGATAGGTAACCGCGGTCGAACTGCATACCTTCTACTACGTCTAGTTCGTTTTCTAGTGCTGTGCCTTCTTCAACTGTGATTACACCTTCTTTGCCTACTTTGTCCATTGACTCAGCAATGATGCCACCGATGTCTTCATCAGAGTTTGCAGAGATTGTTCCAACCTGTGCGATCGCATTTTTGTCTGACATGGCTTTGACATTTTTTGAAGTTTTTCTACTGCAGCTTTAGTTGCTTTGTCGATACCACGCTTAAGGTCCATTGGGTTCATGCCGGCAGCTACTGACTTCATGCCTTCGCGAACGATTGCCTGAGCCAGTACGGTTGCAGTAGTTGTACCGTCACCAGCGATATCAGATGTTTGTGAAGATACTTCTTTCACCAGTTGTGCGCCCATGTTTTCGAACTTTTCATCCAGCTCGATTTCTTTAGCGACAGATACACCGTCTTTTGTGATCGTTGGTGCACCAAATGATTTGTCTAGTACTACGTTACGACCTTTTGGACCTAGTGTTACTTTTACTGCGTTTGCAAGAACGTTTACACCTTCAACCATACGTGAACGTGCGTCATCTCCAAATCGTACTTCTTTAGCCATGATATATACCTTTAAATTTGTTTTTTAATTAATGAAAGATTTAGCTAAGCGAATGATTACTCAACTACCGCCAAAATGTCTTCTTCCTTCATCATTAATAAATCTTCACCTTCAACCTTAACAGCCTGACCTGAGTATTGGCCGAATAAGATCTTGTCACCAATTTTCACGTCCATTGCGCGTACGTCACCAGAATCAGTGATTCTGCCGTTGCCTGCAGCAATGATTTCGCCAGTGTTTGGTTTTTCTGCACTTGCGCTATCAGGAATGATAATGCCACCAGCTGATGTACGCTCTTCTTCAGTCGGACGTACTAAAACACGGTCGTGTAGAGGACGAATCGTCATGTGTAACTCCTTTAATGTAAATAATAATTAACTATTGTTTATGTTTAATTTGGCTAATCGAAATGCATCACGCTGTTTATACATTGCTTTAGCACTCTCAATCAGGGACTGCTAATGATAAGGTCAGATTTTAGTAATTCAAGGAGTTTTTATGAATTATTTGTTATCTTTCTTATTTTCATTGCTTATCACGATCGTTTCTTGATGGACTTCTCCCTCTTTAACGACGGTATATTCACCTTCTACGACTTCGGCATCTGAGGTAAATGTTGAACTATGTTGACCATTAAAACCTTCTCCTAAACCACCCATGCTAGCACCAACTTTCATCGCAGAACGCTTCATAATATTTGTTGCAATAAACTGACGACTAAAAGGTAGCAGACATAAAAAGCCAATAGTGTCGGTGACAAAACCCGGTGTCATCAATAGTGCTCCACCGACTGCGAGCAGCACGCCTTCGACTATCTCCTGTGCAGGAATTTTTCCCTGGGAGATGTTTTGCTGTAATCGGGCTAATGTCGATAAACCTTGTTGGCGTAATAAACCTGCACCGATAACCGCTGTTAGTACTACCAGAATAATCGTTGGTAATGCGCCGATGACTTCCCCAACTTTAATCAGGAAGTAAATTTCGATAATGGGAATTACCAAAAATAGAACTGCAAAAATGGTGTATGAACGCATGGGTTACTCTGGCTGACTCCGAATTAAAAAACAAACGTATATATAATCATAGGAAGCTACCCTGTTCTTTTGAGTAGCTGATATTAAGGCTAGCTTCAATTAATATAGTTATAATTGTGGCTACTTCAATAGTAATATTGTTTGCTTATAATTAAACTTATTCAAGTGCATTTGGATATAAACAATGAAAATTATTGATTTAAATGTATTTTTTCTCAATGAATTACTCTTCCTGCACAACGAGTTACACAAATATATTAATAAAACGAGAATAGCAGCAAATAGAAGCAATGACCGCAGAAGCAGGCTTTAGCCTGGATGAGATTGTGAATAATTAAAATAAAACACAAATTAGTTTTGTCAAAGCAAAATACAGAAATCCGAATGATTTCAACCAGACCTGAAGCGGACGTGGTAAAAAACCTAAATGGGTTGCAGATTTCATCAACACTGAAGAAAATTTAGAGGATCTGCTGATTATTATTTGATTCGTGACTTAGCACTAGAATGATGGCATCTGATTAACTCTTGTACATCAACGATTACATATGGAATTTACGATGGACTTTCTTGGCTTTTGGTAAGCCTAAGAAAGCCACTCCCCTACTTTTAGGCGTATTTTTATTTAGCCTGCATATAGCTTCATTGCGGTATTATTAAGTTAAGCTTCTTGATCAATGTTATGAATGTTTTAATTCAGGTTTTCCCTAAGCGATGTTACTAGTTCGCATACTTTTATTGCATCCACGACTCTGTTATAAAACGTATAAAGCTGGGATCAATGATATTACCGGTTGTTGCTAGTATAATCGCATGATTTGAAACTTTATAAAGCAAACAGGCTCATAGAGTTAAGATACTCATTTTTACTAGTTTTTAAACAATAATTTAGATTTTAGAAGAAGTTATAAAAAACTCGAAAAGATCTTAATTAAACAAGATAACCTTTTTATGTTAAAGAAAATTTTTTACAGTGTTTTTTCACTAACTTCATTAATACTTCTGTTTGTTACGCTAAATACGAATGCGGCAAATCCGGAAGATTTGCTGCCACCTGATGAGGCATTTAGCCCATCATTATCAAGTGCTACGCCTGACAGCCTAACTGCTACATGGAATATCGCAGATGGTTATTATATGTATCGCAAGCGTTTTTCTTTTGAAAGCGCGACTCCCGGCATTACCTTAGGCGAACCAAAGTATCCTAAGGGCAAGATAAAAGATGACCCGGGTTTTGGTAAGGTAGAAACCTATCGTACAAAAATTGATGTTGAAATCCCTCTGATACGTGATGCATCAGTCTCTTCCACTACAGAGCTTTCACTTAAAACAAAATCTCAAGGCTGCGCGGATATAGGCGTTTGTTATCCGCCGCAAAAGAAAACGCTGGCGCTAAAACTTGCGGCGTTACCCACAGCTGCTGAAGCACCAACTGCGGAAGCTCATCTAATACCTCGTTCTGATAAAGCACCAATTAAAGGTTTGAGCCTTGCCGATGAATTAGGTATTACCGGTCTTGATGCGCCGAATGAACCACTTCATCCTGACGAAGCGTTTGCCTTTGATATCACAGCAAGCGATAAGCAAACCTTGAATGCACGCTGGGATATTCTCGAAGGTCATTACCTGTATCAACATAAAATCAAATTTGAAGTAGTTGAACCTGCGACAGGCATTACACTGGGAAAAGCAGCACTGCCAAAAGGTAAAGAAGAACACGACCAATACTTTGGCGACATCGTTATCTATAACGAACCATTCGATGTAAAAGTACCTTTTACGGGCAGCACAGATGAAGTTACCATTAAATCGAGCTATCAGGGTTGCTCTAAACTCACGGGTATTTGTTATCCACCTCAGCATAAAACGCAGAAGGTAAATCTTGCGAAAGCACCCGCTGCTATTGCTTCAACGGTTTCATCAATAACTACTGATTCTGGGAATAGTGATTCTGCATCAAAATCAAAAACTGTTAAAACTAGTACAGCCAGCACAGACAATGCCGCGGCAATAGCAGACACAAGCAATTCAATAAACTCTGGAGCAACCAAAGTTTCTGAACAGGATAGCTTTGTAAATAAACTACTTACCGATAGTTTCTTAGTAGTTTTATTCACATTTTTTCTCGCTGGAATTGCGTTAACATTTACCCCGTGTGTATTCCCGATGATTCCAATTTTATCTGGAATTATTGCGGGCCAAGGAAGTGACAACAGCACGCGTAAATCATTCTTCTTATCGCTTTCTTATGTATTGGCGATGGCGCTTACCTATGCCATTGTTGGCGTGATTGCCGCGTTAAGTGGTGAAAACCTACAAGTTGCATTACAGAACCCCTGGGTGATTGGCGCGTTCGCTGGTTTATTCGTATTGCTATCGTTAGCCATGTTTGGATTCTACGAGCTGCAAATGCCTGCTAGCATCCAGAGTAAATTAACCAATATCAGTAATAGCCAATCGGGTGGTAGCATGTTGAATGCTGGCATCATGGGACTTTTATCTGCGTTGATTGTTGGCCCCTGTGTCACCGCCCCTCTTATAGGTGCTTTAATTTATATCGCGCAAACTAAGGATGTTGTGCTTGGTGGCCTGTCATTATTCTCACTCGGCCTTGGTATGGGTGTTCCCCTACTCATTATCGGAACTTCAGCGGGTAAGATTTTACCCAGAGCTGGCGCCTGGATGGATAAGGTAAAAGCAGGCTTCGGCATTATGATGTTGGCTCTCGCAATCTGGATGCTGGAACGTATTGTTCCGATGTCGATGGTGGTATTACTTTCTGGAATTCTCGCGATCTTCACTGGTATTTACATGGGTGGCCTCGATGCATTGAATGAAGCAAGTACGGGTTGGAAACGCTTCTTTAAAGCATCTGGCTTAGTCACTTTACTTTATGGTGCAATGCTATTGATTGGCGCAGCTAGCGGTAGTGGCAGCCTAATCCAGCCATTGAAAGGAAGCTTTGTCGGTGCTGGATCACAAATTGCTGCAGTTGAACAAAAGCTCAACTTTAGACAAATTAAAGGTATCGAAGGTCTTGATCAGGCATTGAGTCTGGCAAAGCAACAAGGCCAGACTGTCATGCTGGATTTCTACGCTGACTGGTGTATATCGTGTAAAGAAATGGAGCACGGTACATTTACCGATAAAAATGTTATTGAATCTTTAAAAGACACGGTACTGCTGCAAGCGGACGTCACACCAAATGATGATCTGGATAAAGCTTTATTAAAAAAATTCGGTTTATTCGGACCTCCTGGTATTCTATTCTTTGACAAGAACAGTAAAGAAAACTTACCTTACCGTATTGTTGGTGAGATGAAAGCTGATCCTTTCAATAATCATGTACAAGAATTTCTCAAGACTATCCAATAAACTCTATGAAAAAATTGCCCATTATCATTACGATATGTCTGCTTTTAGGTTTCGCCAGCGCCTATACAATCAAGCATGACATTCATAAAAAAGTTTTAGGTGAAAATTCTTCAATTGTCGTATTCATTGAAAAGACTTTAGGGCATAACCCGCCAAATTTTACTAAAGGTATGGTGGGCAAAACTGCACCTGCTTTTGCCTTAACTAGCGAAAACGGCCCACTGAAACTGGATGACTATAAGGGTAAGCTGGTATTACTCAATTTCTGGGCTTCATGGTGTCCACCATGCCGTGCGGAAATGCCGGGATTTATCAAGACTCAGGAGAAATACAAAGATAAACCATTTACCTTTATTGGTGTAGCTATCGAAGATAAAGAAGATGTTTTAGCGTATGCCAAAGAAATCGGTGTGAATTACCCCATCACTTTTGGTACTGAAGATGGTTACAATGTTGTAAGTAATTATGGCAACCCTGATGGTGCACTGCCCTATAGTGTGTTGATTAGCCCTGAGAAAAAAATTCTACAGGTGTTTTCTGGTTTTCTAAGCGAAGATAAACTTGAAGAATTAATTACCAAAAATATTAGCAACAACCTCTAAAAGAATACATTTACAATCTTAAATGGTTGCTTATAAGGGCTGCTAAAGTTAATTATCACTTAGTTTGAATTTATTAAGAGTTTCCCAAAGTTATTGCTTGATATTGCAAATAAGTATCCCTATAATTCGCTCCCTCTGATGCGGGGTGGAGCAGTCTGGCAGCTCGTCGGGCTCATAACCCGAAGGTCGTAGGTTCGAATCCTGCCCCCGCTACCAGACCAAATTTTTGAGATATTGACACAGTTGCCCGAGGTCGGGCTCAACCTCAATAGCTCCGCGGCAAAGGACGAAGGTTTGAATCCTGCCCCCGCTACCAAGTTTCAAGAAAGTAAAAATTTTGATCTTGCTTTCATAATAAAAAAGCCCCGTTTTAACGGGGCTTTTTTATTATTTACACTACTAGAAAATCAAAGATTTTTAGTACTAACCATGCTCGTGCCAACAAAGGAAACATAAGGAAATATTGTGCAAACAGCGTTAAACAATCTAGTCAAAAACACTGTTGAAGGCCTAGGCTACATTCTTTGGGGATATGAGTATCGTCCTCACAGTGAAAGCGCACTTCTTAGGGTTTTTATAGAAAAAGAAGGTGGTATTAGCGTAGATGATTGTGCAACTGTAAGCAGACAGCTCGGCGCAGTGCTTGATGTTGAGAATATTATTCCAGTTGCCTATATTCTGGAGATATCTTCTCCGGGTATGGACAGAGTTTTGTTTACTGCAGAACAGTATCAAGACTATATTGGTGATTCGTTAAAAATTAGAACCAGAACACCGATTGAAGAAAGAAGAAACTTTAAAGGCTCATTGGTCAGTGCCGATAAGAACTTTGTAACAATCAAAGTAGATAATACTGAATTTGAAATTCCGTTTGAATCCATTGATAGAGCCAGATTGGTTCTTGACTAAAGGTTGAAAAATAAACTATGAGCAAAGAAATACTATACGTTGTTGATGCTGTATCAAACGAAAAAAACCTCGAAGCAGAAGACATTTTTGAGGCGGTGGAAATTGCAATTGCAACGGCCACACGTAAAAGATACGGAGCTGAACAAGATTTCCGTGTAGATATTGATCGCGAAACAGGAGATTACGAAACCTTCCGTCGTTGGCAGATAATGGATGATGAAGACCCTGAGTTTGAGTCACCAGAAAGACACATTTTAAAAAGCTACGCAGATGACAGAAAGCTTGGCTTAGAAATTGGTGAATACCTGGAAGAACCTGTTGAGTCAATCGAGTTTGGGCGTATTACTGCGCAGATTGCCAAGCAGGTCATCATGCAGAAAGTTCGTCATGCAGAACGCCAAAAAGTTGCAGACGCCTTCCAGGAAAGCGTAGGTAAATTAGTATTAGGAACAGTTAAGCGTGTAGATAGGCGTGGCATTGTGCTTGACCTTGGTGAAAACAGTGAAGCCATTATTCCTCGTGAAATGATGATTCCTCGCGAAATGGCTCGAATGGGGGACCGTATGCGTGGCATTCTTCAAGAGATTGATGAAGAAGGCCGAGGCGGACCAAAACTCATCGTTAGTCGTATCGATGATGACTTTTTGATAGAACTAGTAAAACTAGAAGTACCTGAAATAGGTCAAGAGCTAATAGATATCATGGGTGCAGCCCGTGATCCAGGTTCACGCTCCAAGATTGCAGTAAGAGCTAATGTACCAAATCTTGACCCAGTCGGTGCTTGTGTTGGTATGAGAGGGTCTAGAATACAAACTGTAACGAATGAGATGAACAATGAGCGCGTTGATATCATTCCATGGGATGACGACATTGCTCGTTTCGTTATAAACGCGATGCAGCCTGCTGAAGTTTTATCGATTGTAATTGATGAAGACAAGAAAAGCATGGATATCGGCGTCGACGAAGAGATGCTTGCTCAAGCAATCGGTAAAGGCGGACAAAATGTACGCCTGGCGAGCAAGCTAACTGGTTGGACACTCAATGTAATGAGTGAAGAAGAAGCTGAAAGTAAGAGCCGCAGCGAACAAAGTATCATGGTTTCACTCTTTGCTGAAAAACTGGATGTAGATGAAGAAGTGGCTAGCATACTTGTTGAAGAAGGCTTCTCAAGCCTTGATGAAGTTGCTTACGTACCAATGGAAGAGTTCTTGAAGATCGAAGAATTTGATGAAGAGATAATCGAAGAGTTAAGAAGTAGAGCACGTAACGCCCTACTCGCACTTGCGATTACCGGAGAAGGTGGAAAACCAGCTCAAGATCTTCTAGATATGAAAGGCATGAATAATGCGCTCGCACAACTACTCGCCAGTAAAGGAATCTGCACCATGGAAGACCTTGCAGAACAAGCAACTGATGAGTTAGTTGAAATTGAAGGTATAGATGAAGAGCAAGCTGCTAAGTTGATCATGACCGCACGTGCACCATGGTTTGCCGAAGCTGAAGCGGAAGAAAAATCAGAGCAATCTGATGAATCTGCTTCAAATGTGTAAACCAAATAGAGGGTTAATAAATGTCAGACATAATAGTAAAACAACTCGCCGAATTAATTGGCGCTCCGGTCGAAAGTTTATTACAGCAACTTAACGACGCCGGAATCAGTGTATCAGGCGCTGATGACAGCATTACGGATGCGCAAAAATTAAAACTACTTGAGTTTATCCGCACTGGCCAACAAGCTGCACCAGCAAGTACAGCTAAAAAGGCTGGTGGCAAGATATCTCTTAAAAGACGCTCTAGTAGTGAAATTAATGTATCAGGCGCTCAAGGCAAGACAAACGTCTCTGTTGAAGTTAGACGCAAGAAAAACTTCAGTCGTACAGCTACAGAAACAGTTATGGGAAGCGATACATCAAGCGCAGACATTGAAGATTTAAACGCATCTGCAAACCGTACAGACGATTTAGCAGAGCAGCTATCTAATGAAAGAAAAGCTCGCGAAGATGCAATGGACAAGTCAAAAGCTGAACGTCAAGCTACCAGTGAACGTAAAGCAGGAGAAAAAATAGAGCGCGACTCAGCTAAGGAAGCTGCAGAAGCTGAAAAAGCGGCAACTAAAGAAGCTGATGCTACTCCAGCTGAAGAAGCAGCCTCTGTTGCAGAAAAGATTGAATTACCAAAAGATCCAAGAGAAAGAAGAGAATTTCTGGCAAAACGAGCTAGAGACGAAGCAGCGGCGAAATTCAAAAAACGCCCTTCTCGCGCAAAGCCAGTTCCAACTACAGCTCCTGCTAAACAGCCTAGTCCTGCGGCAGCACCTTCTCCTGATGCTAATGCGAACAAGGGCAAGAAAAAGCCATTCCAGGGTCGTGGTGGAGCTCCTGGTGGTCAATTACATGTTAAAGAAGGCTTAAGCGGACGCCGTAAAAAGAAAGGCAAACGCAGCAGAAATGTGAAAATAGAGCAATCTACCGAGCATGGATTCGTAGCCCCAACAGAACCTGTAATACGTAGCATAGAAGTTCCAGAAACAATTGTTGTTTCAGAACTTGCTCAAATGTTATCTGTTAAGGGTGGTGATGTAATAAAAGCCATGATGGATATGGGCGTAATGGCGACCATCAATCAGGTGGTTGACCAAGACACAGCAATACTAATTGTTGAAGAAATGGGTCATGAAGCTAAAGCAGCTACTTCAGAAGAAGAGCAATCGTCTACCGAGACTTTGCTTGAAGATACCAGCCAATACGAAGTTTTCCCTCGCGCACCTGTTGTTACCATCATGGGTCATGTTGACCATGGTAAAACTTCTTTACTCGACTACATTCGCGAAAGCCGTGTTGCTTCAGGCGAAGCTGGTGGAATTACGCAACATATTGGTGCCTACCAAGTAGCAACTCACAATGGTGTTATCTCTTTCTTGGATACACCAGGTCACGCAGCATTCACCCAAATGCGGGCGCGTGGTGCCAAGGCTACTGATATAGTGATCCTGGTTGTTGCAGCTGATGATGGAGTGATGCCTCAAACTGAAGAAGCGATCAAACATACTCGAGAAGCAGGTGTACCTTTGATTGTTGCCATTAACAAAATAGACAAGGAATCAGCTGACCCTGAAAGAGTTAAAAGCGAGCTCGCTAAATTTGAAGTAGTGCCAGAGGACTGGGGTGGTGAGGATGTCTTTGCTAATGTATCTGCTAAAACAGGTGAAGGTATTGACGGACTTCTAGAATCTATTCTTTTGGTTGCTGAAGTAAAAGAACTTAAATCACGTAAAGATGGACCTGCTAAAGGCACAATTATCGAATCTAGCGTTGTTAAAGGACGCGGTGCGGTTGCAACTGTTCTTGTACAAGAAGGTACACTGAAAAAAGGCGATGTAGTGCTGGCTGGTTCTGAGTTTGGACGTATCCGTGCTATGACTGACGACCTTGGCAAACCCATTTCTGAAGCTGGCCCATCAACACCGGTAGAAATTCTTGGTTTATCAGGAACACCATCTGCAGGTGATGATATGGTTGTACTTAAGAACGAACGTAAAGCTCGTGAATTAGCAACAAAACGTCACGAGAAAGAACGTGAAACACGTTTTGCTGCTCAGCAAGCCGCTAAGTTGGATGCAATGTTTGAGAAAATGCAAGATGGTGAGAAGAGCACGCTTAATGTCTTGCTTAAAGCAGATGTTCAAGGTTCTTTGGAAGCGATCAAGAGTTCTTTACACGCACTATCTACTAATGAAGTTGTTGTGAATATCATTTCTTCGGGCGTGGGTGGTTTGAGTGAAACTGACATCAGTTTAGCCCAATCCTCAGAAGCAGTTATTATCGGCTTTAATGTACGTGCCGATGCATCAGCTAGAAAATTCGCACAAGAGTCTGACACTGAAATTCGTTATTACAGCATCATCTATGAACTAATTGATGACGTGCGTGATGCAATGAGCGGCCTACTTAAGCCGGAATTACGCGAAGAGCTTGTCGGTATCGCTGAAGTTAAGGATGTATTCACAGGTTCTGGATTTGGTAATATCGCAGGTTGTTTGGTAATCGAAGGCAAGATCAAAATAGACCTACCGATCCGTGTATTACGTAAAGACGTCGTGATTTACGAAGGCTACCTTGAATCACTGCGCCGCCATCAAGATAACGTGAAAGAAGTTGCGATGGGTACTGAATGTGGTATTGGTGTTAAAAACTACAATGATGTTCAGCCAGGTGATCAAATCGAAGTATTTACGCGTACTGAAATCGAACGCAAATTAGAATCTAGTTAAAATAATTTTGATAGTGATTAAAAAGATGGTACCTGAGCTTAGTCAAAGGACACCCCCCTACTTTTGGATGGTTTATTAAAAACATGCCTTACGATTATTCAAGAACAGACCGTATTGGTGAGCAAATCAAACGAGAGCTTTCCATGCTAATTCGCAATGAGATCAAAGATCCACGCGTTAGCATGGTAAGCATTCTTGATGTTGAAGTCACCAAAGACCTATCAAAAGCGAAAGTCTATTTTGATGCATTAAACCAGGATGAGCACGAAGCTTGCGAAAAAGGCTTAAACAATGCTGCAGGATTTTTACGAAGAGAGTTAGGACACGCGATAAAACTTCGCAACACTCCTTCCCTGACTTTCATCTATGATGACACCGAACAGAAAGCTAACGACTTATCTGTATTAATAGATAAAGCTGTATCTTCTGATAAAAAACCATCTGACATAAAATCATCAGATAAAGAAGACTAGCCTTGGCTAGACGCAAAGGCAATGATGTCGATGGCATTCTGCTACTCGACAAACCCCTCGGCAGAAGTTCCAACTCTGCATTACAAAAAGTACGCTATCTATTTAAAGCCAAAAAAGCCGGACATACTGGTAGTCTAGACCCACTCGCTACAGGTGTTTTGCCCATTTGTTTTGGCCAGGCCAGCAAAGTCACTCCCTACCTTTTAGACGCTGATAAAAGCTATCGCTGCATAGCTCAGCTCGGAATAACTACAACGACTGGAGATAAAGAGGGCGAAGTTTTACAGGAACGAGAAGTCACATCATTCAGTGAAAAAGATATTGAAGATGTTTTGGAATCATTTAGAGGCGACATCCAGCAAGTTCCACCCATGTATTCCGCGTTAAAACATAATGGTCAGCCTTTATACAAATTGGCGAGACAAGGAATCGACATCAAACGCAAACCACGTGATGTGACCATTCACGAACTGGTATTAAAAGAGAAATCTGATGATACCATCACGCTGGATATCAGATGCAGTAAAGGCACATACATTCGAACACTTGCACAAGACATTGGTGAAACACTCGGCTTCGGTGCGCATTTAAGCATGCTTAGAAGAACTTATGTATCACCCTTTAATTGTGACAAACTCTATACGATTGAAGACATAGAAAAGCTTGCAGAAGATGGAAAACTCGAAGAAGCACTATTACCCATCGACAATGCTCTTCAAGATTTACCTTCGCTAAAACTGAGTGAAGAAGAAACCAAATTAATTCGAAATGGCATCAAAGTAAAAAGAGCAGATACACCAGATTCCGACCTGATCCGGCTTTACAATCAGAATGATATTTTCATCGGTATTGGCAGATACTCAAAGAATGAAACAAACGAGGTTCAAATAGCTCCTCGTAGAATGATGAATACACAAGCGCCATTAGCTGAATAATAAGACTCTAATACCATTAATAAGTGATTTAAGTCACCCCCTACTTTTAGCGAGCTTTTCATTTAGTTGTTATAAACCATAAACTTGATTATTGGCTGTAGCATTATGAGGTTTTTGATTTTATTTAAGGGACCTCTGATTAAGTCCCATAATTTCTGGCAACGCCAAAAATCCAGGATCAAGGCTTGCTCATGCAGAAATGCTTATTGCCTTTCAAATAAGCATAACGCAGAGGCTGGTTTTTTGGCTAAGCCCCACAGGGCGAGCCTACAAGCCGTCATCTTCGTTGTTATGTCTCTTGCGAAGGGCATAACCATTCTCTGCGAGACATGCCTAGAATCTCACCGCTTGTAGGCTCGCAGAATTTTATTGGACTTAATCAGAGGTCCCTTGATGAAAACCTCACCTTTCAGGCCGTCGTCACTGTGTTCCAACATTGTCTACGTATGGCTTTCGGCTCAGTCCTTTTTTTATACAAGGACTTTAATAAAAGTAAGGCATTAAAAGGCTTACTTTGGCACTTAGCGCGTGTTACAATGCGCCGTTTTTAGGGTAGCCGATTTGCAACTAACTCTTATTTACAAGGTTAGTAACAATTTGACTACTTTCTTCAACCCAATCTACCCTGATATATTCTTGTTATAGCAATGAATATACGTTGTAGGTACTTATCTGGAACTTAGGAACTATGTCTCTGAACGCAGAAACTAAAGCGAAAATCGTTGCTGAATATCGCTTGTCAGACACTGACACCGGGTCTTCGGAGGTGCAGGTTGCGCTTTTAACAGCGAATATCAAGCATCTTACGGAGCACTTTAAAATTCACAAGCATGATCATCACTCACGTCGTGGCCTTTTGAGGATGGTTAACCAGCGCCGTAACTTACTCGATTATTTAAATCGAAAAGATTCAGCCCGTTATCAAGACCTTATCAAACGTCTCGGTATTCGTCGCTAAATTAAGCATACTTTAATCAATATTATAGATGCATAATTGATGAATAAATTAGACTCAAAACTTCCACTTACTGCGTTGATGACTCCTTGCAATAGCTCTACTATTACAAGAACTCACCGCCTTGTAATTGAAAGTTTTGATTTCCAATTTAAGGCATCTAGAATCGATTAAAATATTCTTTAAACACCGCATTCGTGCGGTGTTTTTTATTTAAAATCATGACTTAAGGCTGTTTACATAAATTAATACACCCCCTACTTTAACGCATTAATTTTTATAAACATCCTTCATGACACTTAAACCACAAGAAAACACTTAAAACGCAAGAACACGCAAGAATACATAAAAGGAACAAAAATATGTTTGATGTTGTAACGACAACTTTCTCCTACGGTGAACATACTGTTGAATTAGAAATGGGCGAAATAGCTCGCCAAGCTCATGCTGCTGTTAAGGTAGATATGGGTGGAACGGTAGTTTTTGTATCAGTTGTTGGAAGAAAAGAAGCAAAGCCTGGACAGGACTTCTTCCCACTGACCGTTAACTATCAAGAAAAGACTTACGCTGCGGGTAAAATCCCAGGTGGATTCTTCCGTCGCGAAGCACGCCCAAGCGAAGGCGAAACTTTATTGGCGCGTTTGATAGACCGCCCTATTCGCCCGCTATTTCCTGACGGATACATGAACGAAGTTCAAGTCATCATCACGGTCATCTCTTTAAACCCTGATATTTTACCTGACATTCCTGCAATGCTGGGGACATCTGCGGCATTAGCAGCATCGGGCATTCCATTTGCTGGTCCTATTGGTGCGGCTCAAGTTGGTTACAAAGATGGCAAATATATTTTAAACCCTGATGTTTCCCAGCTTGCAGAGTCAGACCTTGACCTTATGGTTGCAGGTACTGAGCATGCAGTTCTAATGGTTGAGTCTGAAGCAAAAGAGCTTTCAGAAGAAGTGATGTTAGGTGCAGTAGTATTCGGACATGAACACATGCAACCTGCTATTGCTGCAATCAAAGAATTTGCTGCAGAAGTTGGCAACGAAACCTGGGAATGGACTGCAGCAGAAAAAGATACTGCACTCGCTAAGTCTGTTGCTGATATCTGTGAAGCCGACCTTAAAGATGCATTTTCTACAGCTGACAAGATGGAACGTCAGGACAAAGTAGCTGCAGCTAAAGCTAAGCTGATGGAAGCACTTGCAAATGGTGAAGAAAATGCGCCAAGCGATAGCGACATTGGCAATGCATTTAAAGATCTTGAGAAAAGTATTGTACGTAGCCGCATCATCGCTGGTGAGCCTCGTATCGACGGTCGTGATAGCACAACGGTTCGTGGGATCGAATCACGTGTAGGCGTTTTACCTCGCACACACGGTTCTGCACTATTTACCCGTGGTGAGACTCAAGCATTAGTTGTTACTACGCTTGGTACAACCCGTGATGCACAAATCGTTGATGCTTTACAAGGCTCTTACAAAGATGCATTTATGCTTCATTACAACTTCCCTCCTTACTCAGTAGGTGAGACGGGTCGTACGGGCAGCCCAGGACGTCGTGAAATTGGTCATGGTCGTTTAGCTAAGCGTGGTGTTCTAGCAGTTATGCCAGATCAAGAGTCTTTCCCTTACACAATTCGTGTAGTATCTGAGATTACAGAATCTAATGGATCAAGTTCAATGGCTTCTGTTTGTGGTACTTCACTCTCTTTGATGGATGCTGGTGTTCCAATTAAAGCTCCTGTTGCTGGTATTGCAATGGGTCTTGTTAAAGAAGGCGAGAAATTTGCTGTACTAACAGACATCTTAGGCGACGAAGATCACTTAGGAGATATGGACTTTAAAGTTGCTGGTACTAAAGACGGTATCAACGCACTTCAAATGGATATCAAGATCGATGGCATAACAAAAGAGATTATGGAAATTGCACTTGAGCAAGCTCAAACTGCACGTTTACATATCCTTGATGAGATGAACAAGGTTATTGATAAATCTCGTGATGATATTTCTGACTTTGCGCCACGTTACGTAACGATGAAAATCAACCCTGATAAGATTCGTGAAGTTATCGGAAAAGGCGGTGAGACTATTCGCGGAATCACAGAGCAGACTGGTGCTCAAGTTGATATCGATGATACTGGCGCGATCAAAATTTCTGCTGTTGACGGAGCGGCTGCTAACGCTGCCAAGAAAATTATCGAAGATATTACCGCTGAAGCCGAAGTAGGTACAATCTACAACGGTAAAGTTGCAAAAATCATGGAATTTGGTGCTTTTGTGACAATTCTACCGGGTAAGGATGGCCTAGTTCATATTTCACAGATCAGTAATGAGCGCGTTGAAAAGGTGAGCGATCACTTGAAAGAAGGCGATGAAGTACGCGTTAAACTACTTGAAATTGACCGCCAAGGACGCATGCGTCTAAGCATGAAAGAAGTAGATGCTGAGTGATTCAGTTTCGTCATTGATTGTAATTAACATTATGATCTGACAGAAGGCTCCTTTATGGAGCCTTTTTTGCATCTAAAAATCATAAAATGCGTATATGACAATAAGCACATGATTAGTGCACCCCACAACAACAAAAGAAAAGAGACAATGGAAGATATTTATGCTGAATTACTGCAGAAAACTGCAGCAGGAGATCAGTTAGCTTTTAAAGAGTTATATGAAAAGTGTTCTCCAAAATTAATGAGTCTTTGCTTACGCCTGATGCAGACTGAGGCTTTAGCAGAAGATGTTTTACAAGAAGGTTTTATCAAAATCTGGGACAAGGCTGACAGTTATACACCAGGTAAAGGTAAAGCAATGACCTGGATGTCTACAGTGATTAGAAACAAAGGTTTAGATAAGTTAAGAAGTCTTAAAACCAGACCTGTCGAAACTGAAATTCAGTTTGAAGGTTTAGAATTTACTTCTTCTGATTTAACACCTGATTCAATGGAAAACATGAGCCAGGAAATGAAAGGCTTAATGGATTGCCTGGATACTTTAAAACCTTCACAGCGTGAATGCATTTTATTGTCCTATTACTACGGACACACACACCAGGAATTGTCAGAGAAACTTGGCAAACCCTTGGGAACCATTAAAGCCTGGATACGCAGAGGCTTAGAGGATATTAGACCATGCCTAAATTAAATAATAAAACCAACACACAAGGGGCCAAAAGGTATCAGAACCCTGAAGTATTTGAGCAACTAGCCATTGAATACGCTGTTGGCTCGATGCAAGGACGCGCGAGAAAACGTTTTGAAGTATTAATGGAAACCCATTTTTACTTAAAAGCAACAGTTGAAGCTTATGAGAATAAGTTTGCCAACCTGGTAGAACTATTACCTGATACAAAAGCACCAGATTCAGTATGGCAAGGAATAGAAGCACATATAAAAGCAAGCACACCACCAGAAAAGGAAAAACCCTGGTGGAAAGCTAACTTTTTCAAACAGGGCTTTGCGATGGCGGCAATGGCATTGATTGTAACTGCAGTAATGCTTTATAACCCAATGACTAATCATAACCCTGTTTCTTATAGCGCCGTGCTAAAATCGGATACAAAAGACCCAATGGCTGTCACCACAATTGAAAAGTCAGATATGATGTTAAAAATCGACATTATGAAAGATGTTCAGGTGGCCGATGACATGGAATTGACTTTATGGTGTCACCCAAAAAAAGGCGGCATGCCAATGAAAATGGGTACGATTTCAAAGAAAGGTGAAACAAAAATCAAAATCAGTAAAGAAGAATGGCAAAACATGAAGAACGTAGGCTTACTCGCGATAAGTGTTGAGCATAAAGGTGAAAATACGGCTAAAAAACCTACGGGTAAAATCATACTCAAAGGACAGTTGAGTTCTGCTGGTTAATCAAGATATGATCGATTAATGAGAACACTTTTTAAGCTGAAAACTAATTTTAAAAGCACTCACCATCTGAACCAAAAGCCACTGAAATACTCTATTCAGTGGCTTTTTTCATGCTTAATCGGGCTTAGTGCCCTTTTACTGTTTTCGTGTAGTTCAGGGCAAACAAACGCATATAGTTATCCAATTGCTCCAGAACATTTTGATTCCCGCTTCATGCAACTGAAGTTCAATGGCAGCATTGTATTTAAATCAAGTCGTTTTAATTCAATTCCCATCAAAGAACTTTCAGGGATTGCATGGGATAAGGATGACCAAGTCCTCTATGCAGTCTCGGATGAAGGCTATTTGTATCAATTAAAAGTCACGTTCAAAAATAATCAACTCCACGATTTAAAAGTGGTATTTGCAACAAATCTAATTGATAGTAACGGTATTCCATTAAAGGGAAAATATCGAGACTCAGAAGGCCTATCTACGCTCTACACAAACAATGGCAAACAGGGTGATACACAACTGTTAATCTCGTTCGAGAATAAACCAAGAATTGTAAAATTCTCCACCAAAGGCAGGATGATTTCCTCTATTAAACTACCTAAAAAAATCAACAAAAAAAGTAAATTTTTGCATAAGAACAAAGCTCTGGAAAGTGTTGCCTATCATCCTGAATTTGGTGTTGTTACCGCTGCAGAATACCCAATTAAATATCGCCCTAAATCAATACAAACCCTGTTTTCAAGTAATGGTAAAGAGTGGAATTTCGAACGATCAAAAGCCCCTAATAGCGGCATCACTGGTCTCGAAATCTTAGAAAATGGTGACGTACTTATACTTGAACGTTCTTACAAGAACCCATTTATACCTGTTGTTATTAACCTGAGACGTTTACAGTTAGATAAGTGCGATAAGAATCAACTATGCACAGCAGAAACAGTCGCTAGATTTAATGCCTCCGAAGGTTGGTCGATTGATAATTTTGAAGGCCTGGCACACTATAAAGACAACCAGTATTTTATGATTTCTGACGATAACAATAGCCTATTTCAAAAAACCATCCTTGTTTTGTTTGAAGTTATTGGAAAAGTAGAACCTAACAAGAAACTATCAATCAAGAAATAAGCAATAGTAAAAATTTAAACTCTTTGAAGCCTAACGCTAAAAAAATCAGACAATGTTTGTATAACTAACTAAACTAAATTCATGAATACAAATACTTTAGGGCACTTAAGCTCTCTCGAGGCATCAGAACTTTTAAAAGAGAACCCTGAAGCTAAATTAATAGATATACGATCTTCTATGGAGTTTCTATTTATAGGACACCCTAAAGACTGCATCCATATAGCCTGGATGGAAGATCCCGACTGGGACATCAACCCGAATTTCTATAAAGAAATTCATCAAATCCAAATAGCTAGTACCAACAACAACTGCCCAATTATATTAATTTGTAGAAGTGGTAATCGTTCTGAAAAAGCAGGTTTAGAACTTATTGAAGAAGGTATGGAACATATCTATCACATCACGGATGGCTTTGAAGGCGACCTTAATGAAAATCACCAACGAGGAATGTTGAATGGTTGGCGCTTCAATCGCTTACCTTGGGAGCAGTGTTAAAACTCGCTTAGTATTTAGTTCTTAGCCATTATAGTTAAGTATATAAAATTTAAGCACACACTGCGCAGTTAGGATTTTTAGGGATGGTGACTTTTTGCCATTCCATACTTAAGGCATCAAACAACAGCAATTTGCCGTTAACATTTTCTTCTTCACCAATAAGAATAAGAATTGCCTGCAGCGCTTGCATCGTTCCTATGACACCAACAACAGGCGATAACACACCTTCCATTGCACAAGTCTCGGTACTTTCAAAATCCGGCTTATACAGACATTGATAGCATGGTCCACCGGAACCCGGAATGTAACTTGTGATTTGCCCTTCCATGCGAATTGCTGCACCTGAAACCAGAGGAGTCATTTGCTTTACACAGGCTCTATTAATAGCAAACCTTGTTGGAAAATTATCGGTGCAATCCAGAACTATATCGGCTTGTTGAACGTAGCTTTCCAATTCACCATCGTCTAACTGCCAATCCAAGGCTTCCACCACGCAATCTGGATTTAACTCAGCAATTGTACGTTTTGCCGAGAAAGCTTTAAGCTCTCCGATATCCTGGGTTCGATGAATTATCTGGCGCTGTAAATTAGAAACCTCAACTTGGTCAAAATCGCTAACAATCAAACGTCCTATACCTGCTGCTGCCGAATACATTGCCGCAGGTGAACCTAAGCCCCCCATCCCAATAATCAATACTGTTGAATCTAATAGTTTCTGCTGGCCTGCTTCGCCGATTTTGTTTAATCGAATTTGGCGAGCGTAGCGGCTTTTCTCTTTATTATTCATAAATTTGGGCTATTAAAGATTTATTCCTCACCCCCCTGCTTTTATGCAGTTTGTCCTTTCTTTAATAAAGAAAAACTGATTTATGCTAAAACTTAGTACTAACTCGCCCAAAAAGGCGATATTAGAACTTAGCGAGTATCTAGAGGGTTTTCATAGTTTAACCGCCACCTTTGTGAAAGTATTTAAAAAAACGTTTGAGGAATTTGGCTTGCTGTTCTTCACTAGTATCATTAAAACTAAAAGCTACATTGAGTACGGGAAGACTTAGCATAGCAATGACTCGTGGGGGCGATTGTTCAATATCGATCAAGACATTTAATAAACCATCTTCGGTATTAACATTCCATTGTTTAGCTGACAAGTCTTTACAAAGATAACTACCTTCTTCAGTAATAAACTGACCATGTAACGTTTTAGAAAATTCAGCAACTGAAAATGCCATCTCATAGTACTTCTTATCCACTTACAATTTCCAAAAATATTATTTCCAACGTTTTAATTTCCAATAAATAATTACCCACCGGCAACGGGTGGCCAAATCGATAAAACATCACCTGCTTCTAGAATGTGCGAACTGCGATCCTCACAAACAAATACGCCATTAACAAGTACAATATGCGCCAGTTCCAAAGGGATTCGGTATTCGTCTATAACATCTTGTACAGATGTCCCTTGTACTACTTTTATTTCACGCTTATGGCGCGATGTTCCGGGAGGCAATAAATGCATCAGCGATGCAAATAATTCCAGATACATTTTGATTTTCTTCTTTTCCATGAAATAACGTTTAAATTAAAAAGGATCAGGATAAACGCAACGAAGATAACCTTGGAACGTAGTGACGACGACCCGATGGTTGCGGTTTAGATTATTAAGAATAAAAAACCTCATAAAAGTGGGGGGGTGGCTTTTCATTTGCATACTTGTTTTAAACGACATTATCAAGTTCTTGAGTAGAAGCTAAATAGGCTTCCATGATACGCGTAGGATCTTTTAACAAGCGATCTTTCCAAACACCTAAATGGGTTCGACTTTCTATCAACCCCCTGATTACACCGATATGTTGAGTCACACCGAGCGTACTTACACCCACTAAAACATCTTCTTCGCTACCCACACCAAATCTGAGGTTCATATATTTATACTCATCGGCGTTATAAATATCAACACTATCTCCACCTTCAACACCCATCCATAAACCAAAAGAGTGTGAAATCAAACCGAGTGTATCTAGTACATTCATATTTACCGAGCCATTATGTTCAACCAGATGACCTGCCATATTTAATGCAGCTATGCGACCGTGGTCTGTCGCAGTGGGTTGAATTGCTTGAACCGTGTACTCGCCAGTAGAAAAGTCTTTACCCTGTGCTGCATCCCCGGCGGCATAGACATTGGCTACACTGGTCTGCATATTGGTATTGACTACAATACCGTGATCGATTTCTATACCAGACCCTTCTAGAAATTCTGTATTCGGCTTTACACCTGTTGCACTTATTACAGTACAAGCACGGATAGTTTCGCCATTATCCAACTCGACAATCATCTCTCCATCATCTTCTTTAATGGAATTCACTCGTGTGGATGTGCGAATATTGACACCTTTTTCGATACACCATTTTTCGAGAAGGCCACCAGCTTTTTCATCAAGCATACGCGGAACCATTCGATCACCCATTTCTATGACAGTCAGGTTCACACCCATTTTTGCTAAAGATTCGAGGATAATACAGCCAATAAAACCGGCACCCATCAGCACCACTTCTAAGCAGCTTTGCGCACGCGCGGAAATTTGTCTTGCATCTTCAAGCGTCCAGCAATTGTGAACATTGGGGAGATCTGCACCTTCAATAGGGGGCAATAAAGGCTTTGAACCAGCAGCAATTAGTAATTTATCGTAGGATATTTTAGTACCATCATCCGTTGTCAGTTCTTTTAAATCAGTATCAACTTTCGTAACCGCATGACCTAAATACTGAATATTATGGCTGTCATAATAATCGACTGATCGGAGGTATGTGCCTTCCTCATCGATATCTTTCATTAAAAAATAAGGAATCGCCATTCTCGAATAAGGAGGTATAGGCTCGTTTCCAATCAAAATAATCGTTGAATCAGGATCTTCTTTACGTAATGTCTCTGCGGCTACAACACCACAAGGACCTGCGCCGATAATGACATGTCGCATGGATACTCCTAAGAATTAGTAAGTGCTTGAGCATCTATGAAGGACCCAGCCTAAACCGAGCCCAACATAATTCTGTATGATTTTAGCTGCCAGGAACAAACTACTTACGACAAGCTTAAACGCTCAAGTGTCTCGGGAGTTGGGATACCCTCTGGTGTCCAACCTCGAACTTCGTAGTAGATTGGAAGCATTTCACCTAGTCTGTTCACCTGTCCCTTGGTAGGACCAGACTTGATTGCTTCTTTCAGCAGGCGTTTAGGTAGAGTGTCGTCATCACTGGTAAAACCAGCTGCATTATTGTATTGGCGTTCCATATTCCAGATACGCTCACCCGCTTCAAGGCACTTATCAACACTCCAGTCCCCTTCACAGGCTGCGTCAATTTGCGGTGCAATATTTTCCATACCCCAGGCAAATGTAGTGAAAATACATAAACCAGCAGAATCAACTAAAGCGGTCGCATCCTGAAAGGCTTTAACCAGCTCTGGTTTTCCATCAGAGTCTGTTTGCTCAGTCTTAACAGGTATACCTAATATCTCAGAAGCGATTGTGTAGCCACGTAAATGACATGCGCCACGATTTGAAGTCGCATATGCAAGACCAATACCCTGAATACCGCGTGGATCGTAGGCTGGGAATTCTTGACCTTTCACCGACATTGATAGTTCAGGCGCGCCGTATTTTTCACACATACGCTTAGAGCCTAAGCCAAGAATTTTTCCAAAATTAGTACCTGCTGCGACCGCTTCAACAGAAGCAACCAATGCTTCTGCAGAGCCAAAACGTAAATCAATACCATCAGTGTCTGCGGTAGTCATTTTACCGTCTTCGAATAACTCCATAGCTGCCGCTACTGTACATCCAAAGCTGATAGGATCCATACCATCTTCATTACAAATGAAATTCACATAGGTTAATGCATCTAGATCATCAACACCTGTATCAGCACCTAAAGACCAAGCAGCCTCATATTCCAGGCCACCGGAAGCACCGTGATATTGGGGTTTTTCTTTTACTGAGAAATGTTGTTTATCTACTGTTGAAATTCGTCCGCACGCTATGGTACAACCAAAGCAGGCACCATTTGTGGTTAGATTAGGCTTACCATCACTATCTCTCGGTTCATGCATCGCTTCACCTGAAATATTTTCAGCACCTTCAAAACCAACATCGCGCATATTTCTAGCTGGTAATGCGCCCACACCATTGATTACATTCATCAATACCTGTGTTCCATAGGCCGGAAGACCTTGTCCTGTAACCGCATTTTCAGCAAGTACTTGTTTGCCATCGTTAACAGCTTCAAAGAATGCTTTAGGATCTTCAATTCCCTTAACACCTTGAGTCCCTCTCACGGCAACCGCTTTTAAGTTTTTAGAAGCCATGACCGTACCAACACCGGAACGTCCGGCAGCACGATGTAAATCATTAATGACCGCAGAATACAAACATCCTGATTCAGCGGGGCGACCAACAACGGCTATTTTCAAATTAGGATCCTGGTGTTTTTCATGAAGCATTTCATCAGCTTCCCAGGCAGACTTACCCCATAAATCATCAGCAGATCTTAGCTCGGCTAAATCATTCTCGATATAAAGGTAAACCGGGCTAGCCGACTTTCCTTCAAAAATAATCATATCCCAGCCGGCATTTTTGAATTCATTACCAATAAATCCACCAGAGTTAGAACAAGCTATAGCTCCTGTTAAAGGGACTTTTGGTGATTACAGAATAACGTCCACCAGTTGATGCCATCGTTCCTGTCAAAGGACCTGTGGCCATGATGAAGATATTTTCAGGGCTTAGTGGATCAACATTCGGATCTGTTTCTTCCACCAGGTATTTAGTTGCTAGACCGCGTTGGCCTAAATATTTATTTGCCCACTCCATATTAAGTGGTTCTGGGGTACACGTTCCTTCATTGAGGTTGACGCGTAATACTTTTCTTGTCCAAGACATATTTATAAACCTCTATGCTGATGTGTTAGCGCTAGGAAGACTTTTTTCTGCAAATGCCTTCATTCGATCATATCCAGTTGCGTTCGCGTCGATATATGTTATTGCCTCAGTTGGGCATGCTTTTGCACATTCTGGATCACCACCACACAAATCACACTTAGCGACCTTGCCTGTTTCTTGCACATAATTAATCGTGCCGAAAGGACAAGAAATAGTGCAAACTTTACATCCCACACATTTATCATCTATGACAATTTTTGCGCCAGAGGACAAATCAATGGTAATTGCATCAACTGGGCAAGCCCTTAAACACCATGCCTCATCACATTGAGTACAGGTATAAGGTGCAAAACGTCCTTCTTCATGAAAAGTAAAAACTTTGATTACAGATCGTGAGGGGTTGAACACTCCTAGCTTTTCATAAGAACATGCCATTTCGCACTGTAAGCATCCGGTACATTTGGCCGGATCAAGATGTAACGACTTTTGCATTCATAGTCTCCTTTAGCAGTTTTTTACTTTATTCTGATTAGTATTATCCAGTAGGTATTAAAACCTATAGTTATAACTATAGTTAAATATTTAGAAATTTCATGAAAATCCTAGAAAGATTTCTAGGATTTATTAATTATTTCGTTTTGCAGTTTACTTAACTCATCCCAGGCCTCCTTAGCTGCAAGTTCTGCTTGTGCAGGCCAGCTTTTAGGTTCATGCATTTTGTAGCGGGAGCCGGCAGCATTCAGCACTTCTTTAAGCGCGTCACGATTAGAGTTTTGTATATCTTTGTAATGGGTAAAGCCTGCAGCATTTAGTACTTGTTCTATTTTGGGGCCTATACCTTCTATTTTTTTTAAATTATCTGCACTGTTTGAAGTGCCTGAACTAACGCTCTTTGTACTAGAGGAAATTTCAGTTGAACTTGCTACGCTAGTGTCAGCTTTAACTGCTGTTACGCTTGAAGCTGCTTTAGAACTTTGTCCCTTTGAAGAAGATGACTCATTAGAACCAGGTAAGCCTGATACTTCTCTATTCAAATTTGTGTCGTTAGAGCTACTAAAATCTAGAATTCCATCAGTCTTCAGTTCTTCATACCAAAGATCATGATGCTCTTTTGCCCAATTTTCATCGCAATAACCTGTTCTCATAGCCTCATAAGCCCCTTCCATTGCAAAGGTACCCATATAAATATGGCCGAAGGAAGCAGCTAATAAACCAATTGCAGCAATAGCATGTATGATTTGAGATAATTTAATGTCTTCTTGTGACACTCCAAAAAGAGGAAAACCCATCACCAACCCGCTGACAATAACCACCGTACCAACAATCATAGCCATCCAGTACCAGGCTTTTTCCCCGCCATTATAACGACCTGCACTTGCGTGACCGCCAAATAAGCCTCCACCTTTGAGAAACCATTTAATATCAGTCCAATTACCGAAGTTACCCTTGATAAAAGTAAACAACATAACTATCAACATAACAGCAAACACCGGTCCTAAATAATTATGTATGTCTCGACCTACAGTCGCGATGGTGCCAAACGTTTCCTTACCAATTAGAGGCAATAAGCCAAAGCGACCTAGGGTTAGAATTACCCCAGTTAGACCTAAAATAAGAAACGTGATCGCAACTGACCAATGTACGAATCTTTGAAAACCCGTGAAACGATGAATTTTTTTTCCAGAACGACCCGATTTAATCTTTATTTTTCCACGGATTAAGCGAAATAAAGCAATAACAAGCAGCACTCCACCCAAAGCATAAGCACTGTAAGGGATTAGTTTAGATCGACGAAATTCGCGCCACTCTTGACCACTAACATTGATTAAGGTTTCTGCAGTAGGTCCTTTTACTTGTGACTTCCCAGTAATATCAACATTTCGCTGTCTGACAGCTCGCCACAAATCAGTAGCTGGATTTTTGACATCAATTAGTTGGTTTATTGTTGTGTTACTATCTACAGTATTTACTGTCTCATCTGCAAACACTGTGGAAGTTGTTGTTACATTAAATAAAGGCAACACAAAACTAAATAGCAATGCACGCGTGGCCATTCCCATAATATTCTCCTAAGGGGACCTCTGATCAAGTCCCGCAAATATACTTGTATAAAATATACCCCCCTCCTCAAACCAAAGGGGGCGTACAAATATCCTAACTAGGAGTTAACGATTACTTTGTGACCTTACCGCTAAAGTCTGCGTTGAAGCCATTTTGCTGTATTGCACTTGATGCCATAGTAGACATGCTTCTGCTGATTACACGCTTGCGGTAGATATCTGAAACCATGTTAGCGTCTCCAGCCAACAATGCTTTGGTCGAACACATCTCTGCACAAAGTGGTAATTTACCCTCAGCAAGTCGATTAGAGCCGTACTTTTTATACTCATCGTTACTTCCAGTTTCTTCAGGACCACCTGCGCAGAATGTACACTTGTCCATTTTTCCGCGTGATGAGAATGCACCAGATGTTGGGAACTGCGGTGCACCAAATGGGCAGGCATATGAACAGTAACCACAACCGATACAGATATCTTTATCATGAAGTACAATGCCGTTATCCGTAGTATAAAAACAATCAACAGGACAAACTGCAGCACACGGAGCATCAGTACAATGCATACATGCTACTGATAAAGATCGCTCTCCTGGCTGTCCATCTTTAACTGTTACTACACGGCGTCGATTTACTCCCCAAGGAACTTCGTTCTCGTTTTTACAAGCGGTAACACACGCATTACATTCAATACAACGCTCTGAATCGCAATAAAATTTTACATTAGCACCCATATTATGTTACCTCCTAAGCTTTTGTTATATTGCACAGGCTACACTTACTTTCCTGCATCTGAGTTACGGAATCATAACCATAGGTCATGGCGGTATTCAGTGCTTCACCCAGTACGAAAGGATCTGCACCTTTTGGATATTTGGAACGTAAGTCCTCTCCTTGATAATGACCACCGAAGTGATATGGAGCAGAAACCACACCTGAGGCTACTCTTCGAGTTACCATCGCTTTAACCTTGATCTTTGCTCCTTCAGGCGTATTGATCCAGACATCATTTCCATCACGAACTCCGAGATTGTTTGCATCTCTAGGATTGATCTCCACAAACATATCTTGCTGTAGTTCAGCCAACCAAGGATTAGATCGGGTTTCATCACCACCACCTTCATATTCAACCAAACGGAATGAAGATAAGATCAATGGGAAGTCCTTAGAATAATCCTTCGCCTGAATCGAGGCATAACGGGTTGGCAATCTCCAGAATGATTTACGATCTTCATAAGTAGGGTATTTAGCAACAAGATCATGTCGACTCGTATAGAGTGGTTCACGATGGATAGGTATTGGATCGGGGAATGTCCAAACGTTCACTCGTGCCTTTGCGTTACCAAATGGTGCACAACCATGTTTGATAGCAACCCGCTGAATGCCTCCAGATAAATCGGTTTTCCAGTTCTTACCCTCAGCGGCAGTTTTTTCAGGATCAGTTAAATCATCCCACCAACCAAGTTTTTTCAACATATCGCCCGTGAACTCGGGGTAACCATCTTTGATTTCAGACCCAGCAGAGTGAAAACCCTCAGCTAGAAGATTAACGCCATTACGTTCAACACCAAATCTTGCACGGAATGTTAAACCACCCTCTGCAACCGAAGTGCTGCCATCATACAAATTAGGTGTACCAGGATGTTTCATCTCTGGAGTACCCCAACAAGGCCAGGGTAATCCATAAAATTCACCATCACATGCACCACCTTCAGCTTTCAAACTAGTGAAATCGAAATCTCCCCAGTTTTCCTGCTGCAGCTTTAAACGCTCTGGGCTTTGACCTGTGTAACCGATTGTCCACATACCGCGATTAATTTCGCGTAACACATCTTCAATATGTGGCTCATCATTTTCAACTTTAATGTTCTTAAACATCTGTTCAGCGATACCAACTTTCTTCGCCAATTTATACATGATGATGTGATCAGGCAATGATTCAAATAATGGATCAATTACTTTGTCTCTCCACTGGAAAGAACGATTAGATGCTGTTACAGAACCGTATGTTTCCATCTGTGTAGCAGCAGGTAGCAGATAAACACCATCTTTACGATCATGCATAACAGCAGAAACTGTTGGATAAGGGTCAACAACAACCATCATATCCAGCTTTTCCATGGCTTTTTCTGCTCTGTACCACGAGTCTGACTGTTTGGTGCATGACCCCAGAAGAACATGGCCTTCAGATTATTTCTCTGGGCGATGTTATCTTTATCTTCCAGAACACCGTCAATCCAGCGAGAAACAGGAATACCCTTGGTATTCATTACATGCTGGGCTTTATCCTTTTCTTCATGTTCACCGATATACTCTGTACCGTCTTTATCATAAGCACCATCATCAAACTGGCCTTTGACCCAATCGTAATCAAGATCCCAGACTCTAGACCAATGCTTCCATGAACCTGCTGCCAGACCATAATAACCTGGAAAGGTATCAGCCAGCACACCTAAATCAGTTGCACCCTGAACATTATCATGACCACGGAAGATATTTGCACCACCACCTGAAACACCCATATTTCCAAGCGCAAGCTGGAAGGTACAATAGGCACGTGTATTATTATTACCTATGGTGTGTTGAGTTCCACCCATACACCAGATAAAGGTTCCTGGACGATTATCAGCCATTGCTTTAGCTGCCGCTTTTACACGATGCTCTTTAACACCTGTAACACGCTCAACTTCTGCTGGATCCCATTTAGCCACTTCTTGCATGACTTCTTCCATGCCGTAAACACGCTGACGTATAAAGCCTTTGTCTTCCCATCCATTTTTAAAGATGTGGTACAACATACCCCATATAATTGGAACGTCAGTACCAGGACGAATTTGCAAGAAATGCTGAGCATGTGCCGCAGTACGTGTAAAACGCGGATCAATCACAATGATCGGCGCATTGTTTTCTTCTTTAGCCTTCAGAATATGTAACATTGAAACTGGATGGGCTTCTGATGGATTAGAACCTATCAGCAAGATTGCTTTTGAGTTGTGAATATCATTGTAGGAGTTGGTCATTGCACCATAACCCCAGGTATTTGCAACACCCGCAACTGTCGTTGAGTGACAAATACGTGCCTGATGGTCAACGTTATTTGTGCCCCACATTCCTGCCATTTTTCTAAACAGGTAAGCTTGTTCATTGTTATGCTTTCGCAGAACCCAGGAAGTAAACAGAATCTGGACCAGACTCTTTACGGATGCTCAACATCTTATCGCCGATTTCATTGATCGCTTGATCCCATGAAATCTTCTTCCATTTACCATCGACTAATTTAGTCGGGTATTTAAGACGACGTTCACCATGACCGTGTTCACGAATTGCTGCTCCTTTTGCACAGTGAGCACCTTTGTTAAATGGATGATCTAGAGCAGGCTCTTGTCCTGTCCAAACGCCATTTTGTACTTCAGCAATCACACCACAACCAACTGAACAATGCGTACAAACAGTCTTTACACGTTTGATCTCTCCACCTGTTTGACCGGCAGCTTCTGCTTTTTTCATCATTCCTGGAGAAAGTGCAGTACCAAGGGCAGCTCCACCAGCCATCAAACTGGATGTGCGTAAAAACTGACGACGAGACATCGCTTCGCCAGCTGCTTTCTTTGCTGCTCCAGACTCCTTATCATCGATTAAAGAACTATCAATAACCGTATCAGAAACGTAATCAGACTTTTTTGTGAGTTTCATTTCACTATCTCCTTATAGCGCAGCTGATTTATAGTAATCAGCGATATGTTGCGTGAGTCGATAACCTTCTTCTTGTTTTGTATTTTCGGCTTCGGGTATTTCCTGTGCAGCCATAGCAGCATTTGGAAGTGCCACGGCAGTAATTGCCCCAGCCCCTAAAACGATCCCACTACTTATAAATTGACGACGACTGATTTTTGCTTCTGCATATTTTTTCATCTTTATTCACCCCTCCCGGGTTAAACCAGCAAACTAAATCTATACATCAAACGCTTTACTAAACGTTTAAATATAACTTTTCAAAATTAATAAATGCTGTTCCAAATCGTCCTACTGCACGATAGAAAACAGCTGACTCGGCTTCAGATAAATCTTTAAAAAAGCGTCCCATCCAAGGCTCAATGTGTTTTTCGAAAAAGATAACTTGTGTTTCATCCTTTCCAATATTTTCGCTTTGGTTTTCCTTTTGATCTGACCCTGCACTTTCAGTGATAAGCAATGCCATCATTTCGCACAAAGCCGCAACATGATCTTCAGGCTCAACAACACTTTCATCACGCTCATATCCCAAGGCTTTTAGATCATCTCTTAAAATACTTAACGGTTGCTCCATCAAAAACCCTGTTAAATACCAAGAACCATAAGGAACCAACTCGCCTCTGCCTAGACCTACAAACAAAACATGATATTCATCATCGATTGCAGAGATATCTGAAGATTGCGCAGCCAAACCTAATGAAGACATTGAAAGTAACAACTCATCTTCTTCAACATTTTCAACATTAACTTTGGCGAATTCTGACGACATGCTCTAAAATATCTTTAGCTGGAACTCCTCTTAGAAGTGCAGCCAAAATACTGTAAGCGGATGCTCTATATTGCTGCTCGACATGCTGATTTTCCATAACACTTTGCGCAGAAATATCTTGAGACTCCCATAGAAACTGCCTGGTGTAAATTATCATCGGGTTTTCGCGATTGGGTTTGTTGTAACATCTTTCCTTCAGACATGAATTTCCTTATATTTAATTATTAATGCAATGAACGTGCCATTTATCAGGGAAAATAAATGACCAAATTGGAGCAATATGACCAAGACATTTGAAGAATTATGTCCCAATCACCCCGAACATGACCCAAAGTACAAAATGTACCGGTTTAATTTAATTACAGAATCTTAGCCAGTTATCCCTACAACTGTTGCCTCATAAACCTCTCTGATTTTAAAATCATAATAAGCCAATGCTGAGTTATAAAACCTGTCTAAATTTATAAATCAGTATTTGGATCTTCCATCATATCGATGACTCGACAGTCATCACACATTTTCAAACGACTCCTGGATCGCTCATCAGCGAACATCGAATGCCCAGCCAACTTAGTCATAATCGTAGCAATACCAGAAGTCGTCGCAAACGGTTTGCCACATTTAGTACAACAAAAAGGCTCATCCTGATGCAATACTCGGGCTTTTATACGAAGCTCTCTATCAAACAAGAATCGTGGAGTAATCGTTATTGCATTTTCAGGACAGGTATTTACACACACATTACATTGCAAACACTTTTCCTCAATCAAACTGACTTGAGGCATTTCTCTTCCATCCTGCAATGCATTACCCGGACAAGCACTGACACAGGACATACATAAGGTACATTTACTTTGATCAATTATAGCTTGACCAAAAATAGAACCTCCAGGTAGTGAAACTTCTGGCTCTACCTTATCGGCCTGTGAGACTAAATGATCAAGCGCCATATAGAATGCCTGACGCTTTTCACCCAAAGGGGCATGAGTAGCCGAGGTCATAGTTTTTGGTAAATTTTCACTACTTATTAATTCATTTTGATCAGCTATCAACTGACACACAATTTCTCGGATATGACATAGCACCCAAGATTTTGTGCGCCATACTCAAATGTAGATTTAAGGCGCTCGCCGCAGTCTCCGGGATTCCATCGAGATTAAACAGTCGTACTGATCTAGCTCCCCAAGCCAATGCAGAAAACCACATCTCCGGTCCGACACTAGCCACCTCTTCTACCGTTATAAGCTAATGCAGCAGGCAACATCTGCTCAACTCTTTCTTGCTCTTCTTCTGTTACAAAAATGAGATCAGGCCTTTCGTCAGTTTGCTGCAAGTAAGTTAATATCAAAGTTCTGATATGCGTTAATAAATCTCTCGGCTTGGGAAACGCATAGGTCAATGCACTAGATGGACAAACTGTGGCACAGATTCCACCACCATGACAGCGAGAGGTTTCTACTTTGATTTTATCCATCAAAGAAGTAATCGCCTCAGCGGGACAAGCATCAATACAGCGCGTACAACCTATTTTACCCGATCGACCATGGGCACAAATATTTTCGTCATAGTTAACATAAAGAGGCTTCTCAAATACGCCTACCAAAGCTTCCAGCTCACCTTTTAATTTATCTATATCTACCCGCTCTGTACCGGTAGATATATAACCAGGGGGCTTATAAGCCATGCCAAGAATAGGCTTAGGGCTTAAATCGAGGATCATGTCGGCCTTAAACTCTTTCTCTGCAACACAGACCTCGAATTGCCCCAAGGCACCTTTGATTGATATTTGCTGTTCTACCGGGGAATTTGGAGAGCTACCTTCAAACTGAATAATCTCGCTTGTAAGTACTTTGGTTGGCCCACCTAAAGACTCCAAAGCATCCAGGTTAGTTACCAACGCCTGTGAATTAGCAATGACAATAACATGACCACGTGACTGGTATTCAACTACTGATGTTGGTTGTGGCTTTAATTTTTCAACGGCTGCATATGCTGCCTGTTTAGCTTGCGTCTTACTTTCTGAGACAAATAAATCTGTCATGCAACATCCTCGTTGTTACTGTTATCACTATTATTTGTATTTGTTACTTTTTGCGTTTCAACTGTTCTTTCTTTTTCGATCTCTACATTGCGTTCAGCTTTTGAAAAGGAGCTATCTGCTGATAAGGAGCCATCAACTAGCAAAGAGCCATCAGCAAGTTCCAAGTCATCTGTTTCAGCTTCATCTGCGAACTCATCAAATTCATCCATCTCATTAAAACCATCAGCATTCTCCGCTTCTGCCAATAATCTATCTTCTTCCTCTTCCTGCTCTTTCTTAGCCAAAGCTCTTTTAGCTTCAACTTCAATCATATGATGCATATCAGAAGTAATCGTCGTTGGATCTAGTTTTTCAAAATAAGTGTAATCACCGTCGTATTCATCCAAGCCATCTCTAATATTGTAAGACTTACCATGAAACAGCTTAGACAATGCCATTTTGCGTAAGCCTTCACTAACACCAGTAGACATAAAACCAGAGTAATCAGATTCTTCATGAAGTGTTTCAATATCTGGCATGTCTTCATCGGTCAGTAGATTAAGCTCTGCCAGCTTTTCTTCTGCTGTGAGCTCTTTTGGAAGATCATCGGCTAATTCAGAATCAGTTGCTCCAGCATCAGTTTCAGAATCAAGCTGCTTGTCTTTGATTTCTTCCTCTAGCACTAGCTGCTTTCGACGTGACCATCTCGCAGCAAAACCTTCATTATTTCCTGACATTGTTACCTGCTCTATTTATTACAATTGGGAGAATATTGAAATACTCTAAACCATGTGCATTCAGCATCTCACTCTCCTTTTTTCCAATTCTTACGCTTACGTTTGATACGTTTTTCAGCTTCGTAATTTTCCAGGATATAAGCTTCTACCCAATGATATAATTCTGAAGGAATCGGTACAGCATAAATCGTATCGTCACCTTCAAGATAAGCATGGGCCTCATCAAAACTGAGCGACACCAGGAAAGGGATAGGGACACCGGTATCGTTACCATCCTCATCTTCTTCACGTGCCATGATGAAACAACCAGGTTCAGGGGACATTAGGTTGTGATAATAACTTTCACACTCATCGAGGAAAAGACGAATTTTCAGACCACTGTAGATAAGTTGCTTAACACCATCCTGCTCGACTATTTTGACTTCTTTGTTATTCTGCTGATCAGCATCGTCCTCTAGTTCATCTGAATACGCAACTATACCAACCGCGTCCCAGACTTCGTCTACCCATTGATTTTCAGTAGGTCGACTTTCCATAATTACCAACACCGAAAAACTACTCTGGTAGCTTCTTGGATGTAGTAGTTGGTATCCTTGCCGTGCTCTTTGCAGGATTACTTAAAGATTCCATTGTCTGGTGTATTCATATCTATTATTGTAGTTTAGATTTACGCATAATTTTTGACTTGCGCATAGTTATTGGTTTGCGCATGGTATCTGCAAGTTATATGCCATTTAGTGCCTTTCAATAGCTTTATATGATAATTAAAAAGGTCACCCCCGTACTTTTATGAGGTTTTTTTAATTTGTACAACACAATGAAAACCTCACCCTTCGGGTCGATCGTCACTGCATTCCAACCTTGTCTTCGCTGCGCTGCGGCTAGGCACTTTTTTAAAATCAAATTCCAGTATCCCTTGTTCCAATACCACTACACTTTGCCATGCGATGCCCTGCATACCCTCTCGTGCCTAGGGCGCATGTATTGCTCCCCACCTACTTATAAGCCTTTATTTAACAAAATTTTTAGCAAAGAAGTATCAAAGCAGATAACAATTCGATAAATTAACAATGGTATAATTTGTACCATTCATCCAAAAAACCTGAAGACATTAAACACCAAATTCTAAAAAAATATTTGACATAGGTCTTATTCCACCTATTTCTTACTGGAATGGTACGAAAATTGCTATAAATATGATAAAACAAGTCCTATAAGCTATGATTAGTTTACAACTATTAATAATTGCGCAAGACCTAAATAGTAGACCGAGATTTAGCTAGCGACAAAACACCACAGGCCCCAATGACAGACACATCCGAAGAGAAGCTAATAGAAAAGCAAAATAATTCAAACACAACGCCACAACTGGTTGATCGCTTTGGTCGCCAGGTGACTTATGTTCGTCTATCAGTTACTGATCGCTGTGATCTTCGCTGTGTTTACTGCATGTCTGAAGACATGACCTTTGTGCCACGCGAGCAATTACTCACACTTGAGGAAATGAGCCGTATCGGTAAAGCGTTTGTTGATTTAGGCGTGAACAAGATTCGTATTTCTGGCGGTGAACCCCTGACACGTCGAAATATTATTACGTGTGTTTGAATCTTTGGGACAGTTAGATGATCTCAAAGATTTAACGATCACTACCAATGCCACGCTTCTTGAAAAATACGCACAACCATTGAAAGATGCGGGCGTCACTCGTATTAATATCAGTCTTGATACCTTGAACCAAGCGCGCTTCAAAAAAATCACGCGTATCGGCAAGCTTGAAAAAACCATGGCAGGTATCGATGCCGCACTAAAAGTTGGCTTCCAGAAACTAAAACTTAATAGCGTCATCATGAAAGATTATAATGACGATGAAATCACCGCCTTGGTTGAATTCGTGCGTGATCGCGGCATGGATATCAGTTTCATCGAAGAAATGCCATTAGGCGAAATAGGCGACCATGATCGCGCTGATACCTATTATTCGAGCGACAAAATACTCAGTAAATTACAAGAAACCTACGAGCTATCAGCAACCGACGAAACTACTGGCGGCCCCGCTAAATATTTCCGTTTCAACGACTCTGAAAGCCGCATTGGATTTATCTCGCCGCACAGCCACAACTTCTGCGATGATTGCAATCGTGTTCGCGTCACTGCTGAAGGCATGCTGTTGCTCTGTTTGGGTCAAGAACATTCGATGGATTTACGCAAGGTTGTCAGAGCCAATCCAGGTGACGACGAAGCGTTGCACGCAGCCATTATTGAATCGATGCAGTTAAAACCCAAAGGGCATGATTTTAATTTAAATGGACAACCCATCATCATGCGTCACATGAGTGCTACGGGAGGATAAACCTTGTCTCGTAAACCAGTGTCCCGCAAACAATCTCTCAATCTTGAGCTAACAGATGCAGGACTCGGTGCCTCATTTGCTGTAAACGGCATTAATGAATTTGGTGAAACAATCGATGGGCACATCGCTGCCGAACGCGCTTTAACCATTTACCTCAATAAACGTGAAATAGTGACATTAATGACGCTGGGCACTCAGCCAGAATTACTGGTCCTCGGCTGGTTACGTAATCAACGTCTGGTGAAAAGTATTGTAGAAATTCGTGCAATACAGGTCGACTGGGAAACGGAATCTGTTGCTGTTACAACACATCAATCTTTAGACGGCATTGATGAAAAACTCAGTAAAAAAACAGTCACCACAGGTTGCGGGCAAGGCACTGTATACGGCGACATGATGGATGGTCTAAGCCAGATAAAACTACCAAAAGTGTCACTCCGTCAATCCAGAATCTACGAGCTATTGGCAACGCTGAATAAACATAATGAAATTTACAAGAAAGCAGGTGCCGTACATGGCTGCGCATTATGCCGAGATACCGAGAATCAGCGTTTTGTTGAGGATGTTGGCCGTCACAATGCGGTAGATGCGATTGCCGGATATATGTGGCTACATGACATTACAGGCGATGATAAAATTTTCTACACAACCGGACGACTGACTTCTGAAATGGTGATCAAAGTCGCGCAAATGGGTATTCCTGTTCTACTATCGCGCTCTGGTGCGACGCAAATGGGTTATGAAATCGCCAAACAACTCGGTGTGGTATTAATTTCTCGTGCCAAGGGAAAACATTTTCTGGTTTATAACGGCGCGGAGAATATTGAGTTTGATGCAATACCTAATAAGTTAAGATCAGCCTCATGAGCAAACTAATATGAGTAAACCGAGCTCATTCGATATCAACACCCCTTTTCTTAGCGTAAAGCAAGTCGCAGAATACCTGCAATTAAATGAAAAAAAGGTTTATTCGCTCGCAAATGAAGGTCACATTCCTGCAACCAAAGTTACGGGGAAATGGATGTTCCCCAGGGAACTTATCGACCGCTGGATGCTGGATTCATCTCACAGTGGCTTATTAAAAGATAGACTCATTATTGCTGGCAGCGACGATCCATTATTATATCGCGTGGTCAATAATTATGCCGCACAAATGGGCTCGCACGCTTTGGTAAGCTATTCACCTACTGGAACGGGCATCGGCTTGAAACTATTGCAATCACAACGCATCGACGTTTGTGGCATGCACTGGGGACCCACTGCAGAGAGTAGAATGCGGCATCCCGCACTTTTACAACAACACCCTCAACACAAAAACTGGGTATTGATCAGAGCCTTTCAACGCGAACAAGGCTTAATAGTCACCCCCCCACTTTTAAAGCTTTCTGCAAGTCCCGATGCCTTTTTTGAGCCACGGTATCGTTGGGCGATGCGTCAGAAAGGCTCTGGCGCACAACGTTTTTTACTGGAAATTCTCAGCCACCATCATAAAACAACCGATCTTTTGAATTGCGAAATCGAAGCGAATTCAGAACGCGAAGCCGCAGCCGCGATTGCCATGGATATGGCAGATATTGCACCTGGGGCACGCTCGGTAGCCACTGAATTTGGTCTAGGGTTTATCAGCCTGGGCTGGGAATCGTTTGATCTGGCACTACCAAGAAATATCTGGTTCAGGCATCTGTTTCAAGAATTTATTAATGAATTAAAATCTTTACCTAGCCAACAGATGGCTGAAGCACTCAGCGGTTATGACTTGGGTTCTTGTGGAGAATTGGTTTGGGGTGACGACTAAATAATACCAAATAGTATCTAATTAAATACCCTATGCTTTTCGTAACACACCCCCCTACTTATAGGCACTTTTTTTGAGATCGATTCGAGATTCACCCATACACAGCAAGTAGATTAGATTTTGGCTAGAATAAAATAATCTCGATCATATTGAGTTGAAGTGCAGTTAGCATGGATTTGGTGTAGATTTCGTTAAATTAACGCAGAGTAAAGATAAATAAACAATGACCACACACAAACCCTCGGAAGTCTATTTCTTCGGCACTTGCCTTATCGACCTTGTTTATCCACAAGCAGGAATGTCTGGAATTAAGTTACTGGAACGCGGAGGCGTAAAGGTCATCTACCCGCAACAGCAAACATGTTGCGGTCAACCAGCATGGAATAGTGGTTATCGAGACGAGGCGAGAGAAGTTGCTGCACTGCAATTATCATTATTTAACAAAGACATACCTATTGTTGTGCCTTCTGGCTCTTGTGCTGGCATGATGAAAACCCATTACCCTGCTCTGTTCAAAAATAACGATAATGAGTCGCTGGCTTTACAGCATGCCTCAAGAGTTTATGAATTAACCGAGTTTCTGGTTGATGTTTTGGACATTCAGCTAGAAGATTTAGGCGAACCCGTAGAAGTTGCCATTCATACATCCTGTGCAGCTAGACGTGAAATGGGTGTGGCTGACAAAATAGAATCACTAGTGTCACAGCTTTCTAATGTGACTGTTTTAGAACAAGAACATAAGGCAGAGTGCTGTGGCTTTGGTGGCACATTTGCCGTTAAAGAACCTCAAATTTCCGCGTCTATGGTAGCCGATAAAACAGACAACATCAGAAACACAGGCGCGACCCAGCTCATTAGTCAGGATGCAGGGTGTTTGATGAATATTTCAGGTGCATTTGAACATCAAAATGATAATAAGAATGGCCAGGCAAAAGGCCCAGATTGCGACCATATCGCTAACTTCTTATGGGAAAGAACCCATGCAAAATGAAACTACTTCTAACGCTTCTAACAATACTATTAAAAGCGAAATCCCCATTTTCAAAATACAAGATTTCAAGGTTCGTGTTGAAAATGCACTCAATAATGAAGAAGTAAGAAACAACTTTCGGGTGGCAATGAATGGCCTAATGACACGCAGGCTGGACATGTTCCCTGATAAAGAAGAGTTGGAACACTTACGCACGAAAGCGATGGAAATTCGTGCTAACAGCCTGACAAAATTACCCCAACTATTAGAACAGCTGGAAGCAAACTGTACAGCCAATGGCATTCATGTGCATTGGGCAGAAACCTGTGAAGAAGCGAATCATATCGTTCTCGACATCATGAATAAACATGATGCGAAAATGATGGTGAAGGGCAAGTCCATGGTCTCGGAAGAAATGGGCATGAACCATTTCATGGAAGAACGCGGCATCGAGTGGCTGGAATCCGACTTAGGCGAATACATTCTGCAACTGGCAGAAGAACCTCCTTCACATATCGTAATGCCGACCATCCATAAAAATAGAAAACAAATTGCGGCCTTATTCTTCGAAAAATTCCCCGATATCCCCTATACCGAAGATGTGGATGAACTCACTAAAATAGCACGTGAATTATTGCGTGATAAATTCTACGCTGCACCCGTTGGAATATCAGGGGTCAATTTTGCCGTAGCTGAAACGGGGACTATTTGCCTGGTAGAAAATGAAGGCAATGGCCGCATGAGTACCACCTCTCCTCCAGTACACATCGCTGTTACGGGTATTGAGAAGGTGGTCGAAAAGCTCGTCGATGTTCCACCTCTATATAGTATTCTCACGCGATCAGCGACGGGCCAACCCGTTACCACTTATTTCAATATGATCAGTTCACCGCGCAAACAAGGCGAAAAATGTAATGAAAAAGATGGCCCTAAAGAAGTTCATCTAGTCTTACTGGATAACGGCCGTTCAACTATATACAGCGATCCCGAGTTATTAGACACACTGCGCTGTATTCGCTGTAGCGCCTGCATGAATCACTGCCCTGTTTACGTGCGTATTGGCGGTCATGCATACGGCACAACCTACCCTGGCCCGATAGGCACTATATTTGAACCACAAAAATCAGGTTTGAAGGCACATGGTGAACTTACTCAGGCTTCTAGTTTATGTGGTGCCTGTTCTGAAGTTTGCCCGGTTCGAATTCCGATTCCAGACATTATTAATCGCCTGCGCTATGAAGGTGTTAGACAAGACAAATCTACCACCAAAGACTCTGGCAGCAAACGCAAAACCAGCGAAGCATTAATCTGGAAAACATGGTCATTTGCGCATAAAAAGCCCATGTTGTATGGGCTAGGTACCAAAGCAGCCACCAGACTCCGCGGCCTTGTACCCAGTAAACTAGGCCCTTGGACCAGTGTTCGTAAAGCACCTAAATTAGCACCAAAAACACTTCATGAGTTGATAAAAGTACACGAGAAGGAGAGCAAATAATGAGCGCACGCGAAAATATACTGAATAGACTCAAAGCTTCCAACACTCAATATGATTCAACGCAAGAATTAGATAGAAGCTGGTACTCCAGACACGATTGGAATAAAGATACCCAACTACAAAATTTTATCGAAAGAATGGAAGCGGTACGCGCTGAAATTCACCAAAGCACTGAAGTTGCATGGCCAGATTTATTAGCCGAACTCTGCAAAAAGAAAAAATGTGCCAACCTGCTTATTTCAAAACAAACACAATGGTCAGGTCAACTAGAAAAACAACTTGAGTCGAAAAACGCCTTACCCGAACTCATTGAATACGATAAAGAAATAGAAGCCTGGAAAAAACAGCTTTTTTATGAAATAGATGCCAGCCTAACAAGTTCATTAGGCGGTATTGCAGAAACAGGGTCATTGATCGTATGGCCCACAGAAGATGAACCAAGAATGATGTCTTTAGTCCCACCTATTCACTTTGTTATATTGGAAAAAAGTAAACTGCATTCAACCTTTGCCGAGGCCATGCGGGTAATGGATTGGGCATCACAAATGCCAACCAATGCCCTACTAATCTCTGGCCCATCTAAATCAGCCGATATCGAGCAAACACTGGCTTATGGTGTGCATGGGCCTAAGGAATTGGTGGTGATTGTTATTTAGGTCACCCCCCACCTTTTGGGCACTTTTTTCATTTATGCGGTAAAAATACCTAATTTAAAAGTCAATAGGACTCTTCACACTTAATCCCGGTTTATTCAGTACGTGAGTGTAAATCATGGTTGTAGAAACATCTGTATGCCCCAGTAATTCCTGAACCGTACGAATATCATAACCTGCTTCTAATAAATGTGTCGCAAATGAATGCCTTAAAACATGGCAATGAATACGTTTGTTGATACCAGATTTTCTTCCAGCATTTTTAACCGCTTTTTGTAACGTCGTTTCATGCAAGTGATGTCTTCGTATCTTGCCTGAACGTTGATCAGTAGCAATGCGTGTCGCCGGAAACAGAAATTGCCACGCCAGTTCTTTACCTGCATTGGGAAATTTTCGTTCTAACGCATAAGGTAAAAACACACCATCAATATTCAACTTTAAATCTGCTTGATGAAGAGCCTGCACTTCTTTTATTTGCGCCTTCAAGGTTTCAGTAAAACGAGCGGGCAAAGGAACGATCCTGTCCTTAAAGCCTTTTCCATTACGGACCATGATTTGCTGATAGTCAAAATCAATATCTTGTACACGTAAACGAACACACTCCATAAGCCTAAGTCCAGAACCATAAAGCAACCCTGCCATAAGCTTGTGCTTACCTGATAAATGAGAAAATAGTATGCTTATTTCTTTTTTCGATAAAACAACAGGTAAGCGGTGCGTTGGTTTAGATTTAATAAAATCACCGATATTGCCCAGCTCGCGCTCTAAACCAAATTTAAAGAAAAATGCCAGGGCGTTTAACGCCTGCTTTTGAGTATTGGGTGAAACTCGCCGTTCTATCGCCAAGTACTCTAAAAATCCACGCACATGTTGATTATTGATTTTGTCTTCAAGCACTCCATCAAGAAACCAAAAAAACTTATTTGTCCACGTTAGATAAGTATCTTCTGTACGCCGAGAATAATTTTTAACCCGTAAAACACGAATCATACGATTTAACAAATTACCATATCGCTGACGAAATTCAGGATGAAAGCGCTTAACACGTTTTTCAATCAACTCCGGTATATCCAATTCTTCCATTTGAATTTTTTCGTGAGGATTAAAAGTAACTTGCTCTTTAAAAGACTCCCAATCAATCGCATCAATATATCCCTTAGACAAAACATCCCTTAAAAAAACATGAATCGCATCTACCGCTTGATTTTTTTGCCAATCTTCAAGTGCCTGATTATTTGGAATCGTTTTTAAATAGAGTGTTACCCGCTGAGCAGTCAACTGCTCTACAGGTGTATTCTTTGCGCGCCGTAAAAAGTGTTTCACGTAGTTTCGATAATAAGGTATCGCCTGAGGATTAATCTTCTTAGCTTTTAAGATTTTAGTAAAAAGCGACCAAACTGAATTATCATCCAATAAATCATGCAAAAGCTGGTTTTTCATCATAATATCCCTGAAAAAAGAAACAAAAAGCGAACTTATAGCATATTTGAAATAGGCAGATGCATCAATATATGAATTAGACAGAAGCCGTCTATTTCTAACCGCCTGTCTGAAAAATAGTTATACTAACGGTATAATAGGCGGTGTTTTGATTTATATTGGTTTTCGGTGTTGAACAGGACCGGGAAAGATAGAAGCTGTCTAATAAACTGTTAGGCATCAAAATATAAAATGGAAATAGATCACGAACTTATTCGAATTGTTTCTGAAGATCTTGATTATCTCAATATTGATTGGAACCAGGATATTGATGATGCATCATTGAGAAGAACCAGCCCCCATATTAAGATCTTTATTGATTGAAAGACAGCTATGAAGGTTGCAAATATGCTAAATGAGCAAGTCATGGTAATGACTCCGCTCATCTCAATGAAAGAGAGGTAGATTGAACGATTCATCGATAATGTTTTATCAATCTGGTGGTGCGAATTACAAAGGAATGAAAGTACAGTTCGTTAGTCATGGCAATAGAGCCCTTTCAGCTGATGAGATTAAAAAATCCTATGAAGAAGAAAAAGAGTTAATTGGAAAAAACCACCCTATAAAATTATCTAAATTTATGAAACAAGTCAGCTTCATGATTAATGGCACAAAGATTAATCGTGAGGAGGTTGTTAAGTACATAGCCGCTCGGGGAGTTCGATGAGAAGCGGTCCCGCGGTAAGGCGTTGGTATGACTCCCCCTGTCAATAAAAACAAGCCAATTTCCTTGCCGATTATTTTCAACAATTCTTAGTCTTTTATAAAAATGAGTTAATGCATCAGATGAAGCGATGTACGTTCGTCGGTTGTCATGCTGGTATCCGTAGGTTACTCATCTTTCAATGAGCAGAGCTGACCTTACTTGTTCCGCCGTGGCACCTTTCTTCAGTCTATGCTCGTGGGTCAGGGCAATCGGTGATCACCCTGCCATCCTAACGCCGTCGGGGGTTGTGCCACATCCGCTGCTTGATCCAGTGCATTAACTCATGGACGTAACTCATGCGGGTACTCTGGAAAGTCTGAGTTTGGGGTCAACTGGTGTGAGCACGACTTCTTTGGCGATGGCCCATATATAGGCGATCATTTCTCGTGCTATGGCTGCTACGACCAGATTGTAGTGTTTCCCTCGCTGCATGAGTCGTTGATAACGCTTGCACAGCCTAAGTTGGGCTTTCCAGGCGATATCAATGATGTTTTTGGGTAAGTCTTCCTGCCTCTTTTGAAGTTCTGTTGAGATGTTGGCGGTATAACGATAGGCATGTGCGCCTTCGATGAGTAAACGCCTGGCTCTTGAGTTTCCAGATTTGGTGATAGACCCTAAACGTCGATTTGCTCCGCTCGAGTGTTCGCTCGGCACTGCACCAAGGTAACTCATCAGTTTGCGGGGATGATCGAATCGGGTTAAGTCTCCCAGTTCTGCAATAACGCCTACAGCTACGATCAGAGCGACTCCGCGCATCGCCTGTAGGGCTTTGACCACCGGGTAATAACGCCAATGGACTACTTGATGCTGTAGCTCGTTGTCCAGCCGGCTAAGTCGTGCTATGCGTTCGTTTACCGTTTGCAGGTATTCTTGCAAAACTATCTGCTGGGCAGGATGTGGCAATACTATTTCGGTTAACCAGCGTAAGTGTTTGGCTGACCAGTTTGCGGTGCCTTGGTAGTTGATATTGTTTCGCAGGAGCAGGGCTTTGAGCTGAAAACGGGCATCGTTTAAATCGTTCATCGCTGTTTCTCTGGCTCGTGATAAATCACGGATGGATTCATCTTCGGGTTCTGGCACATAGATCGCGGTTAAGTCTTCTGATTTAAGCAATTTTGCCAAGCGTAAGGCATCACGCTTATCCGTTTTGATCTTATCTCCGGGTTTTTTAGGAATGAGTGAAGGCGCAACGACGTAGCAACAATGACCCAAGCTCGTGAGTAAGTCGATAAATCCAGTAACCACAAGGGCCTGCTTCGTAAACAAAATGAAGCGTCGCTTGTGGGTATTTGGATTCAAATTGCCGAACCAGTTTTTTGATAGCCACTTTAGCTGAGGATATACGTCCATAATGGACGGGTTTGGCACCTCGTTGATCTTCGATATAAGCGACTTCAGTAAATACCTTATGTGTGTCTAATCCAATGAAAAGTATGTTATGTTTATTCATGCTAGCCTCCAAGTTTTAGTGATTAACAGACTAATTATGGCACTGGCGTAAGCTAACCCACGATATTGGAGGCTAGCACCTCGGGGGAGTCATTATGTCTATGCAATAAAAAACATCTCATCCTCTAATACTTGAAATACGATGGATAACCTGATAAAGGAATATTGTTAAATGGCGGAGTAAGAAAAATAGAGGGCAAAGATAAAGGTAAAAGTGGATCGAGTAATTCGTATTACTGGAAAGAAAGCGCTAGTAGAAACCTGGTTATTTATGCAAAGAATCAAAAAGACTCAATACCTATTCTTAAACAAATAGCACGGAATCAAGATGAGCTGATCGATATTGGTGTGGAATAATTTGAAGGGATGCAAGAAACTATTGAGCTTCTTCAAGACGATAAAAAGTGAGTTTCTCAAATAAATGATGGAGAAGGCGAGAACACAAAATGCTAAAAGTCTTGTTATTGCTAAGCTAGAGGCGGGTAGCCAGAGGTCTCTAACCTCCAGCCCCCACAACACCCTGCATGCGGCTCCGCACAGGGCGTTTCACTTAGGATGATGAAGCGCAATCCATCCATCACGTAGCGAATAAAGCCCTTCAGATTTTAAATAATCAAGCGATAAGGCTTGGTTAATCCCCGGGGTTTTAGCACTACGCCATGGTCCTTTGCTGGTGATACCACATGCAACCGCAGCTTGTACATGCACACCTAATCTCATTAAACTTCTCACTTTGGTGCGAGGCTTTCGCCATTGTCTCCAATAGGCCATTCTCACCCTGCGTCGGATCCAACAATCCAATTCAACACAGAGCTGATAGCAATTAGCGATACCAAAGTAGTTTATCCAGCCACGTAAATATTGACTGATTTTAAAGAGTTGATAGTGCATGGACACGCCCCAGTTACGGCTCGTTAACCTTCTGACTTGTTGCTTAAATATAAGCAAGGTCTTTGGGTGCCATTGAAGGCGTCCTCTTTTGAACGTGAATCCTAAGAATTTACTTTCATTGGTTTTAACGACGTGGCTTTTGACCGTGTTAACGATCAATTTCAAACGGTGATTCAGGAACCTGCTGATGCTGTTAAGTACCCGTTCTCCCGCACGAGGACTCCTCACCAGTATGGTGAAGTCATCCGCATAACGAGCAAACTGATGCTCTCGCTTCTCTAGTTCTTTGTCCAAGGGGTCGAGCATGATGTTCGCCAATAGCGGCGATAATGGCCCGCCTTGTGGTACACCTTCTCGACTTTCACTATAGAGCTGGTTATGAATAACTCCAGCTCGCAAGTAACGTTTGATCAGTCTAAGTAGACGCTTGTCCTTCACTTTATAGCCAAGGTGCGTCATGAGTAGGTCATGATTAACGCGGTCAAAGAATTTTGATAGATCGACATCAACAGCATAATGACGGCCTGTCTTTATGATGCCTTGTACCTGTTTCACTGCTTGTTGCCCATTTCGATGTGGCCTGAACCCAAAGCTGTTGTCTGAGAAGGTCGGGTCGAAAATAGGGGTTAACACTTGAGCAATGGCTTGCTGGATCACACGATCAACGATGGTTGGTATCCCCAGTTGGCGTTTTCCGCCATCGGGTTTATCTATTTCCACGCGTCTAACGGCTGAGGGTTGATATTGTCCTGAGCGAAGCTCTGACAAAATACGTTTCCAGTTTCCCTCCTTTGCCCAAGCGGGGAAGTCATCAATGCTCATTCCATCAATGCCAGCGGCCCCTTTGTTGGCTCGAACCCGTTTCCATGCTTCCAATATATTGGAACCATTGAGGATAGGTTCAAGTAGATCTACGCTAAAGGCTGGCTTCTTATCAGTACGCTGAGTCACGTCACTACCGGTCGGCATTCGTGTGTTCAAGTCTAACAAGGCTCCTCCTTTGTTCTAAATGTTCAGGCCTTCACCGTGTCCCATCCATTACGATGGGCATTTGGCTACTATGCCGTCTGCTGACTTCTGCTTAATCACCCACAGGGTTACCCCTGCTGGCGCTATCGGTTTTCATCTATTCGCTCTTTTCAGTCGATGACGCTGAAAAGCCAAGGCACTTATATACCAGTGCCTCACTGGTGTGTTACCGATCGCTTGTTAGGCAGATCTCCCCAGATAAGAACATGAACTGTCACTGCACCACTGCATCATTTACGCTGTCCGTTAAATCACGTGGCTTCGTTGTCTTGTGCCAACTCGCCTCCAGACTACGCCTCATATGATGTTTTTGTTCATCAGTCCGCAGTTTTGCGTTAGGCTTCCTTCCCACAAAACCTCACGGTTTTGCAGTTGCCTTACGCTAGTTGTTAACGTCATACTACCAACACGGGATTCTGACGGTGATTTTCCAACAGAGGACTTTCACCTCATTAGTTCATGCCCATGCTGGGCGTACACAAGCAACTACATCGGAATAAATTTCGCTGTGCTCAATTTGCCCGCTGAGTTGGGCGTTGGTATGACTCCCCCTGTCAATAAAAACAAGCCAATTTCCTTGCCGATTATTTTCAACAATTCTTAGTCTTTTATAAAAATGAGTTAATGCATCAGATGAAGCGATGTACGTTCGTCGGTTGTCATGCTGGTATCCGTAGGTTACTCATCGTTAAATGAGCAGAGCTGACCTTACTTGTTCCGCCGTGGCACCTTTCTTCAGTCTATGCTCGTGGGTCAGGGCAATCGGTGATTACCCTGCCATCCTAACGCCGTCGGGGGTTGTGCCACATCCGCTGCTTGATCCAGTGCATTAACTCATGGACGTAACTCATGCAGGTACTCTGGATAGTCTGAGCTTTGGGTTTACTGGCGTGAGCACAACTTCTTTGGCGATGGCCCATATATAGGCGATCATTTCTCGTGCTATGGCTGTTACGACCAGATTATAGTGTTTCCCTCGCTGCATGAGTCGTTGATAGCGCTTGCACAGCCTAAGCTGCGCTTTCCAGGCGATATCAATGATGTTTTTGGGTAAGTCTTCCTGCCTCTTTTGAAGTTCTGTTGAGATGTTGGCGTTATAACGATAGGCATGTGCGCCTTCGATGAGTAAACGCCTGGCTCTTGAGTTTCCAGATTTGGTGATAGACCCTAATCGTCGATTTGCTCCGCTCGAGTGTTCGCTCGGCACTGCACCAAGGTAACTCATCAGTTTGCGGGGGTGATCGAATCGGGTTAGGTCTCCCAGTTCTGCAATAACGCCTACAGCTACCAGCAGAGCGACTCCGCGCATCGCCTGTATGGCTTTGACAACCGGGTAATAACGCCAATGGACTACTTGATGCTGTAGCTCGTTGTCCAGCCGGCTAAGTCGTGCTATTCGCTCGTTTACCGTTTGCAGGTATTCTTGTAATACTATCTGCTGGGCAGGATGTGGCAATACTATTTCGGTTAACCAGCGTAAGTGTTTGGCTGACCAGTTTGCGGTGCCCTGGTAGTTGATATTGTTTCGTAGGAGCAGGGCTTTGAGTTGAAAACGCGCATCGTTTAAATCGGTCATCGCTGTTTCTCTGGCCCGTGATAAATCACGGATGGATTCATCTTCGGGTTCTGGCACATAGATCGCCGTTAAGTCTTCTGATTTAAGCAATTTTGCTAAGCGTAAGGCATCACGCTTATCCGTCTTGATCTTATCTCCGGGTTTCTTCGCAATCAGTGAAGGCGCTACAACGTAGCAACAATGACCCAAGCTCGTGAGTAAGCGATAAATCCAGTATCCACAAGGGCCTGCTTCGTAAACAAAATGAAGCGTCGCTTGTGGGTATTTGGATTCAAATTGTCGTACTAATTTTTTGATAGCCCCTTTGGTTGAGGGTATGCGTCCATAGTGGACAGGTTTGGCACCTCGTTGATCCTCGATATAAGCGACTTCGGTAAATACTTTATGTGTGTCAAATCCAATAAAAAGTATGTTATGTTTATTCATGCTAGCCTCCAAGTTTTAGTGAATAACAGACTAAGTATGGCACTGGCGTAAGCTAACCCACGGTATTGGAGGCTAGCGCCTTGGGGGAGTCATTATGTCTAGGCCAATTAACACAAAGCATATATGACGATCTATATTCTCGGCGTTCTTATAATACTACTTCCGTTATTGCTTATTGCATGGCTTTCATTCAGTAAGGTACAGACTAAATCAGAATGGTTGCTGAGACTCTTGTTTGTGGGAAGCATTGTTCTAATCTGTTACAAAATCGGAACCTGGTCAATGACCAGTTATTACATGAGGTTCGTTATAGCAGCGCTTTTTCTAGGTTCAACACTCTATTCATTTCATAATATCCGCGCCGGACTCTGGCACGTACCAAAAGAGCAGTGGTTCCGCATTGGGAGTACAACTCTATTCAGTCTACTCGGCATATTGTTAAGCGCGTTAACACTATCCGGAGCCTATTATACAGGCAGTAATACGATCAACTTGAAGTTTCCATTCGGTCAGGGCAGGTATTATGTAATACAAGGTGGAAGTAACATAATGACCAATCCATTTCATAGCATGGCATTGAATGGAAAGTATGCGATTGACCTCGTTAAAATAAATAATCCAGGCAACCGGGCTGCGACTGTTTTCCCGGAAGAGCTCGCACAGTATCATATCTTTGGTGAGGTAGTTCATAGCCCATGTAATGGCAGAGTTGTAACAACGGTTAGCGATTTACCAGATAATATTCCCACAAGCGTGGATCGGGAGCACCCTGCAGGAAACCACATTGTTATAGAATGCGGCAGTATTAAAGTCATGCTCGCACATTTAAAGGAAGACAGCCTTAAAGTCAGTCAAGGCGATAACGTTAAAGAGGGGCAGCCCATTGGTGAGGTTGGTAATTCTGGTTACACGGATGAACCGCACTCTCCACATACAGGCTAATAGCCATGATGGCAACCCAGTTGCAATCATGTTCGGTGAAAGATTTCTTTCAATTAGTGATTTATATGTTGTTAAATAATATATGGCCTAACAAGGAAAATGCACTCGGACATCAAAAATCGCCGCCACGCTCCGATTTTTGCTGCCGGTGATTTTCAACGTTATATTTCAAAAGAATGAAAAAGTGCCTAAAAGTACGGGGGTGTGTTGATTTAACAATATTCAACGAAGTAGACTTATTAAATTAATCATGGAAATATTGAATATCACAAGTCAAATTACATGGGTTTACACTGATAACCTAGAGCGAGCTTCAAAGTTTTATGAAAAAAGTCTAGGGTTTGAACTGGTTATCGATGAAGGAACTGCACGGATTTTTCAGGTAACATCAACTGCGCAAGTAGGCGTATGCACAGCATTTGAAGACAGAGTAATAGAACCAAAAGGTGGAATGATCACACTTGTAACAAACGACGTTGATAAATGGTATTCCAAGCTTACTAATCAAGGAGTTGTGATTAATAAACCGCCTCATATACTCGAAAAATTTAATATTTATACGTTCTTTTTAGAGGATCCAAATGGTTATGTGATTGAGATTCAACAGTTTCTAAAATGACAATAAAAAAACAGGTAACAAATTATGACAATAGAAATATGGTTAGCTTTCCTAACATCAATCGTAGTCTTATTTCTGATTCCCGGTCCAATAATGATTTTAGTTATTAGCGAGTCGATTAATAACGGAAAAAAATCTGTTTTACCCTTGGTTTCAGGTGTATTTCTTGGAGGCTTTATTGCTATGTCGCTTTCTCTTTTAGGTTTAGGTGCAATTTTAGCAACATCTGCAACTCTATTTCTTGTGCTTAAATGGCTAGGAGTTTGTTATTTAATCTATCTCGGAATTAAAACATGGAAACAAAAGCCACAAATATTCACCGAAAATAACATTAATTCAGGTAGTTCCAAAAAAATGTTTGGCTCTGCATTTTTGGTTACTGCATTAAATCCAAAAGATATTATTTTTTATGTTGCCTTCCTTCCACAGTTTGTAAATCCTGCTTCAGAACCTTTGCCTCAAATAGTAATATTAATGACAACCTTTTTAATAGTTGATATGTTATTTATCATCTCATTTGCTGTATTTTCTCAAACCATGAGAAGCAAAATTAGTAGCGTTCATACTCAGAGAAAAGTGAATAAAATTGGTGGGGGTGCTCTAGTAGGTGCGGGTCTAATAACTGCTACCATGCAACGGTCGTAAGTATTATAAAACATAACGAGTTGCTTAAAAAGGAACGCCAAAAGCGGGCACCATTTTGGCAAAGCGTTGTGTGTCTGCGATGCAAAAGTGAAAAAGTGCCTAAAAGTATGGGGGTGTAATGAAATACTTATTCAATTCAAATTTATTCATAGAAACGCAAGTATTGATAATTACTTTCTTTTTGTTATCTTTTTCTCCTGCCTATAGCTCCGTTTAGTGAGGATATTATTAGCTATTTTAAAGAAATGTCTGTTGAGTCTGGAGTTCAATATCAAAGTCTTATTAATCTTTATCTAAGAGACTGCGTGCTACATCATAGAAAAGTGGATATATCTTGGAAAAATAATAAAAATGCCTAACAACAGGCAATTAAACAAACGCACAACAAAACACGTTGTGCTGGACTCGCTAATGCCGTTTATTGCGGAGTTGGTAAAAAATTAACTGGATAAAAGGTAAAATGAAAGAAAAAAGAATTGTTGGTTTAGCGTGGTGGCAAGCAGACCAATGGAAACGCTTAAAAGAAATCTCTGAAGATCGAGAAAATCTCGAAGATACATATGAAGAATGGAGAAAGAATGCTAGTGGGGTAATTCGTGAATTAGAAGCTCAAGGTCAAATTATTAAAAAAGTTAGTATCAATCTGGAAGAGTTGATACTTTGGTGCAATGAAAACAGCAAACCGTTAAATGGGGCATCGAGAGCAGAGTATTCTGCATACATCTTAGAGCACCGCAAACGTTAATATGGCAATTTTTTCCTTCACTACAGTGATGAATCATGGTTGTTATGTGTCTACGACGCAAAGGCAAAAATTGGAAGTATAAGTAGATAATTTCCACACCCCCCGAATGGCGCTTCTTAAGGAAACAAACTTAGGAAAAACAAAGACTTAAGATCTGCGAAGATTTGCGTAAAAATAGTTATCCCTATTGTTTTGCCAGTGCTTTTTTGTATATTTGGACAGGCGTGGTTAGATTGTTCTATCAAAAAAAGTCTAAAAGCCCTTAGTATTGTTTCTAGATTGCATTTAGTAGTGGAATTCACACCCCCCCACTTTTAAGCACTTTTTTGTTGTATCGTTTTCTTGATTCGCTAGAATCGAAATAGACTAAGTTGGCCGGTCTTATTAGTGCAAATTAAAGTTAGGGATAAAGTATGAATGACGCACCGGATTTAGAAGTATCTCAGTTATCTCAAGAAATCTCGAGCGGAGGTAGAACTAGAACTATTAGTGTCGAAATTTACAAGCTAGAAAATGAAACATCATGAACATTGGAGGTAGTCGATGAGTACAACAACTCTTCAGTTTGGGATGATACGTTTGAAACTGAAGCTGCGGCATTGAACGAAGTAAAAAGTACAATTTTAGCTGAAGGTGTTAATTCATTGATTGGTTCAGAAGATGGATAGTATAACAGCAAAATAAAAATACATAAGTTGCTTAAAACCACCCGTAAAATACCCGGCTTAGACTCGTTATCGCTTTTTAGCACGTCTTGTAATTGTCTATTGTATTACCTCCATTTCCTTTTTTCACACTTTCAATAAAACCATTGGTTTCTTTCTTCGACCAAAAGGAACTCCGACCATATTTAATGGGTTTTGAAGCTTTGCCTTCGGCTATTAATACGTACCAGTGGGACGTAGAAACCTGGTATTGATCCAGGACAGACTTTAACATTAAGTTTGTCGCTATTCATATTCCAATATCCTGTGAATTTTTGTAAAAAGCATATATAATCCGCGGCACTTTAATGCCGACGTGGTGAAATTGGTAGACACGCACGCTTGAGGGGCGTGTTGCGCAAGCAGTGCCGGTTCGACTCCGGCCGTCGGCACCAAATACTAATCCTGTAAATTCCATTACAGACACATAGCCCGCATTATATCGGGCTTTGTTATCTATAACTTCGATACAACGATCATATACTTTATCTACTCATAACATTGTAATCCTAAATAGTTCATGTTTTTCGTTGTACACTATGAAGTGCTCATCATTTAATAAAGAGAAAAACAATAATACCTAACAAGTGGCTGTTGTAGGAAAAATGTGCGCTACATTTCTATTTTCCACAAAGTCAGGCGTTGGTATTATTCATGCTCATTTAATGCCATCTCTTTAGGTTGAAATGGCTATATCACTTTTTCTCTTAGCTTCCTTGAGAATCTCTTGTTTTCGTTTCTCTTCAGCGTACATTTTTTTAAATCTAAGACACTCATTTTCAAGCTCTTTTATGCACTTTATTAAAGAGGCATGGATGCCGCCGTATTTTGATCGGAATCTGTAGAAGCTGGCTTAGGTTCATGCCATGCTATCGGCACAGTGCTGCAACTGATGTGCCTGCTTCATTTCATTTAAGGATCGCAATGATTTGTGTGTCTGTGTATCGTGATTTTTTCATAGAAAATTCTTTTTGATAGTTTAAGAGAATTTTCTATTTTTGAATGAGGTTATTTTTGAGGGGTTATAAAGTCACCCCCCTACTTATAGACCTTTTTTCTTGCGGGTAGCAAACCAGTAAATAACAAGTAAAAGAATATTTAGTTTATTCAAACCCAGTAAGGCAAAGAATAAACTTGTTATAGGCAAAGCTTCTAATTGAGCATTAGCCAAACTAACTTTATAGGCCTGATTCAATTCAAAACGCTTTTCTTCTAGAAGCTTACGATCTATAGACTCAAGACTTGTTAATTCATCTAACAATTCGATCTTTGATGTTTGACTTATCACTTGAGAAGAATTTTCACCAATTGGTAAAAAATCTGGCGCTTTAAATACAATTGCGATGGATAAAGGAGAAGAAAACAGAATCCAGCCAAGTAAAATTTTCATAATTTAGCAATCGTTATTCGTTATCAATTGGAGTTTCCTGTTTCTAACTGTTACTCAGTCTCTAGATGACTCACATTACGGTAGCCTTTTGGCAATAACTTTACCACGCTTGCCACGTTCACCTTGATACTCAATTACCTCTGCACCCTGAATCGTTTTATGCTTTTTTACCTGCATGAATAATGAGTTTAGCACCTTGTGAAAAAGCAATAATTGCAACGACACTTTCTTCACCTTCTTTGAGACGCTTACTCGGTACATTAATGATTTTATTACCTTTTCCACGTGGTAATTGAGGTAGTTCACTGGCATTAATAATCAACAAGTAACCTTCGGAAGTTACCGCAGCAATCATATCTGTTTCGATATCAGTGATTGATGAAGGGTTGATGATTTTCGCCCCCGCATTACCCAGACTCACAGTTGCCTTACCTGCTTTGGCTCGGCTTAGCATGTCTTCGAATTTACAGATAAAGCCATAACCGAAAGTGCTTCCTAGCAAGAAGTATTCTTCATTCTTACCCATCAGTGAATAATTAAAAGTTGCACCTTCTGCTGGTTTGAAACGCCCACTGAGTGGATCACCCTGCCCGCGAGCGGATGGTAATGTATGTGCAGCCAGCGTATAGCTTCGACCCGTGCTATCGAGCAATACCACTTGTTGATTAGATCGCCCTTGCGCTGAAGCCTGGTATTTATCACCTTGCTTATAACTCAAGGTGTGTGGATCTATATCGTGGCCTTTTGCGGCTCGAATCCAGCCCATTTGTGACAACACAACTGTTACTGGCTCAGATGGAATTAATGCATTTTCATCCAGTACTTGTGAGGCTTCACGCGTAACTATTGGCGAACGACGATCATCACCATATTTTTCTGCATCTTCTTTGAGTTCTTTCTTGATAAGAGAAGTTAGCTTTTTTGGAGAGTCCAGTAAACCCTGTAGTTCATCTCGTTCTTTAATTAACTCTTCCTGTTCTGCCCGAATCTGGAATTCTTCCAGCTTTGCCAAGTTGCGTAAACGCAAGTTAAGTACCGCTTCTGCCTGAATATCACTGATAGAGAAACGTTCCATCAAGATCGGCTTAGGCTCATCATTCTCTCGAATAATTTTGATCACTTCATCTATATTTAGATGTGCAATCAATAAACCTTCCAGAATATGTAAACGTTCGAGGACTTTATTCAAGCGCCATTCAATTCGCCTTATGACTGTTGCACGACGGAATTCCAGCCACTCAGTTAATACTGTTTTAAGATTTTTAACCTGCGGCTTACCGTCAATACCGATCATATTCATATTGACGCGGTAACTGCGTTCGAGATCGGTGCTGGCAAACAGGTGAGACATTAACTGATCTATATCGACACGATTTGAGCGAGGCGTGATAACTAATCTAGTAGGATTTTCATGGTCTGATTCATCGCGTAAATCTGCCACCATAGGTAGTTTTTTCGCACGCATTTGCGTAGCGATTTGCTCCAGTACTTTTCCACCAGAGGCCTGAAACGGTAATGCAGTGATAATCACATCACCATTTTCTTTTTCCCAAACGGCGCGTTGTTTAATGCTACCTTTGGCGGATTCGTAGATTGACGCAATTTCTTCAGGCGTACTGATTATCTCAGCTTCCGTAGGATAGTCTGGGCCTTTAATGAATTCGCTTAGCTCTTCAATGGAAGAGGTTTTCTTTTTGAGTAATTGCAGACAGGCATTCACGACTTCGCGCAAGTTATGCGGTGGAATATCAGTAGCCATGCCGACAGCAATTCCCGACCCACCATTTAACAATACATTGGGTAAACGCGCAGGTAGTAAAGAGGGTTCTTTCAAGGTACCGTCAAAATTGTCCGCCCACTCAACGGTTCCCTGACCCAATTCTTGCAACAATACTTTGGCATAAGGTGTTAGACGGGATTCGGTATAACGCATCGCGGCGAAAGACTTTGGATCATCTTGCGAGCCCCAGTTTCCCTGACCATCGACCAGAGGATAGCGATAGGAAAATGGCTGCGCCATAAGTACCATGGCTTCATAACAGGCAGAGTCGCCATGCGGATGGAATTTACCCAACACATCACCAACGGTTCTTGCTGATTTTTTATGCTTGGATGCGGCTGATAAACCCAGCTCAGACATTGCATAAACAATACGTCGTTGAACAGGCTTTAAACCATCTCCGATGTTTGGCAAAGCACGATCCAGAATTACGTACATGGAATAATCCAGGTAAGCTTTTTCGGTGTATTTCTCTAACGAGAGTCTTTCTATGCCGTCATGGAAAGAACCTCCGCCACTGCCAGAACCTCCATTGCCATCATTACCGTCATCATCTCCACCGCTACCATTCTCTCCTGCATCAGCGTTTAATAGGTCTAATTGTGTTTCATCTACCATATTAAATATTCGCCCAGGTTTTTGAAAATTCTTCTAAGTGTGATTTACCTGAATTATCCAGTACATCTCGTAATAGTGAAAATTCAGTTTCTAATTCTTCGTTGTCTAGCTCACCACGCATTAATTGATAACGCAGATATACAAGATAGGTATTAAGCACATCAGTTTCGCAGTAATCACGAATTCCACTTAGATTATCGTTTTGATATTCATCCCAGACCTGAGAGCCGTCCATACCCATTTTACCGGGGAATCCTAACAGCATTGCGATATCTTGCAAGGATGCTGCGGCTTTGTGATTGTAACTCGCGAGAACATCCATTAAATCAGTGTGACGGTCGTGATAACGACTCAAATAATTATCGTAGCGAAATGCGCTGTTATTGTCGCCCTTTTCCCAGTAACCGGGAGCACTCACCTTATTTTTTAAGGTTCTGTAATGAATCACGGGAAGATCAAAACCAGTGCCATTCCAGGACACTATGGTTGGTGTTCGCTGTTCGATCTCTTTAAAAAATGAGGATAACAGTTCAGCCTCAGTACTGTTTTCATGACCCAAACTTCTGACTGAGACTTCATGCCCCATATCATCACCCATGCCTCGATAAACAACAGAAATAGCGACAATTTTTTGTAAATGTAACGGTAAAAAATCTCTACCTGTTTTCTGTTTCTGCAAGTGGAATAATGCCTTTGCGGTACTTTTATCATCTAGTCCCTGAAGATCATGGGTAATCTTTCCACCAGTAATGTCTGGAACTGTTTCAATATCAAACACCAATACATTCATGAGGGGAAAACTCCAGTAGAGATATAACGATCACCTCTATCACAGATGATTGTAACGATGGTGGCATTGGTCACTTGTTGTGAAAGCTTTAATGCTGCTGCAACTGCACCACCAGAAGAAACGCCACAGAAAATACCTTCTTTAGTTGCTAGTTGAAGCATGGTTGATTCTGATTCTTTCTGGGTGATATCAATTTCAATATCTACTACGCTGGCATCGAATATTTCAGGTATATATTCTGGTGACCATCGGCGGATTCCAGGGATTTCTTCATCATTGGTTTTGGGACGAACCCCGACGATTTGCACTTTTTCACTTTGCTCATGAAGATATCGCCCTGTGCCTGTGATTGTTCCGGTTGTTCCCATGGCACTAACAAAGTGGGTGATTTCGCCTAGTGTATCTCGCCAGATTTCTGGTCCAGTGGTTTCATAGTGAGCTAAAGGATTATCTTGATTGGCAAATTGATTCAGGAGATAGCCTTTACCATCTTGCTGCATCTTAATGGCAATGTCTCTCGCACCTTCCATGCCTCCTTCTTCTTTACTGACTAAAGTGAGTTCAGCACCATAGGCTTTCATCGAAGCGCGCCGTTCTGCACTTAAACTCGCTGGCATCAAAAGTATCATTTTATAACCGCGCATTGCGGCTACCATTGCCAAAGCAATACCTGTATTACCACTGGTGGCTTCAATTAAGGTATCACCGGGTTTGATATCGCCGCGCTCTTCCGCTCGTTTAATCATACTATAAGCGGCACGATCCTTGACTGACCCAGCTGGATTATTACCTTCTAACTTCGCTAGAATAGTATTCGTACTATCGCCTGGTAATCGTTGAAGTTTTACTAGTGGTGTATTACCGATAATATTTTCTATAATTGGATAATCCATTGTATCTTCCCTGATCCCCCAGATTAGTATTAGGGACTATAAATAAAAAGTGCCCAATGCTTAAGCAAATAATCGAGTTTAACGTTTAAACAACAAAACGAAAAGCTCGCTAAAAGTGGGGGGGTGTGTTTTAAATAGCTATTAAAGTATCTTTTGTTAGCCTTCTAAAATAACGTAGGCAATTGCGTATTTTTTCTCATCACTGAGTGAAATATGGTTTTTCTTAACACCAAGTTGCTTTGCCACTTCTAAAGTGTCACCGTAGAGTGTTAACACAGGCTGTCCTTCTTGCGTGTTACTAATTTCAATATCATGAAAACAAACGCCAGCAGAGATACCTGTCCCCAACGCTTTTGATACCGCCTCTTTTGCGGCAAAACGTCTTGCTACATACGAAACAGGATTTTTAAAATCTTTATAAACCTCTAGTTCATTCTTATGCAAAATGCGCTCAGCAAAACTTTTAGGAAACTTATCCATCAATCTCTTGATTCGCTTGGTTTGAACGATATCTGTGCCGATGCCTATAATTGCCATAAATGAAGAAGCTTTCTAACCTAGTTGTCTTGCTTCACGCATGATTTCTAGCATTTGACGAGTAGCACGACTAATACCAACGAATACTGCACGAGATACAATCGAATGCCCTATATTTAACTCCATTATTTCTGGGATTTTAGCAATTGCTGTGGTATTCGAATAATCTAATCCGTGCCCGGCATTTACATGAATACCTTGTGCGTGTGCAAACTCTGTTGCTTCCCGGATACGATCAAATTCACGCATTTGCTCATTACCCTGGGCATTTGCATAAGTACCCGTATGCAATTCAATAACTGGTGCACCAATGTCGTTTACACGTTTAATTTGTTCGATATCCGGTTCAATAAATAATGACACGCGAATTCCCTGCCCAGTTAATTGTTTTGTGCATTTTTGAATGCGATCAAATTGACCGATAATGTCTAAACCACCTTCTGTGGTGAGTTCTTCACGTTTCTCAGGAACGATACAAGCATCTTCAGGATTAACATCGCAAGCAATTCCTACCATTTCATCTGTAGCTGCTAACTCCAGATTCATGCGCACGTTAATCTGTTTACGAATATCATATACATCCTGATCTTGGATGTGACGACGATCTTCTCTTAAGTGGATAGTAATTGCTTGAGCACCAGCTTCTTCTACCAGGAAAGCAGCTTCTAATAAATCAGGGTATGCAGTACCTCGAGCTTGTCTTAATGTGGCGATATGATCAATATTTACACCAAGCTCTATTTCTTCCTGTACTGCTTTATTCTGCATTGCATACCTTCACTTTAGTTTGTTGTCTTAAGTAATAACTGTGTTCAAATTTTAGGTCTAAGTTAAAGTTTGATCTGGATTATAGGTTATATTCTTCAATGGGTGAAAGTATTACAAACAACTAACGCCGCTTTTTACGCCACTACAAATGTAATAACTTGCGCGTGTTGATCACTCGTGGAGATAAATTTGAGAATACCTTATCTAAAAATGGGCGTAACTCCGACCAGCATTCTATGTCCATAGATTGCATATCTTTAATAGCATTGAGTAATTGAGCGGTAACGATTGGAGTTTGAGAGCTTTGTGGAGTATTCGCATCGATTTCAGTAAGACCTTCTCCTGAAGTGAATTGATACTTTATATTCTGTTCAATAGCTTTCTCGGATAATACAGTATTATCAATCGGATAACCTAGAAAATGTAATAAGTAAATTTCAAACCGCATAAGAATTTGACGATTTATTTGAGTATCTCCTAATTTGTGCAGCGTATATTTATATGCAGAAAAAAGCTCACTCTGGGAGACATGCTTTTGAGTTAGTAACAGCAGGAGTTCGTTTAAGTAAAGACCCATCAACAATTCAGATGGAGGTATTTGATGCCTGCCTCGCTCATCAGCTTCAACTAATGTTTGAACGTCGCCTTTCCCTACCCAGTGCAGGTGGAGATACCTAAACGGCTCGGTATTTCCTTTTACAATTTTACCTCGTTTTTTAGCAGGCCGAGCTACACAACATATACGACCATAATCTTCTGTGAATATATCGAGCAATAAACTAGTGTCGCGAAATGGGCGTCGATTTAGAATATAGCCAAAGGATTGATGCATCTTATTTTATTGAGAATTATAAAGATCGTTTAAGATTTTAGGGACACACATTACAATTCACGATTTGAGATAATTCCTAATTCGTTTAAGTGTCGTGGGTTGTTCTGCCAATTCTCTTCAACTTTAACCCATTGTTTGAGCATTACTTTTTTCATCAAAAATTCTTCAAGTGATCTACGCGCACCTTGACCAATACGCTTTAAGGTTTCACCTTTTTTACCGATGATGATGCCCTTCTGATTTTTTCTATCTGTCCAAATAACCACTTCTATAGTGACTAACGTATCTGTTTCCTCATACTTTTCTATTTCAACCGCTGTGGTATAAGGCAATTCTTCGTGTAAGTTAATTACGAGCTGTTCGCGTATTAATTCTCCACAAATAAAACGAACTGATTTATCAGTAATATAATCTTCAGGATAAATAAATTCTGATTTAGGTAATATTTTTAACAGTGACTCCATGACGATATCTGTATTTATGCCTTTAGACTGCAGAGACAGGAATTAACTCTGCGAAATCTCTTTTTTTAGAAACCATCTGCAAAAATTCAAAAAGACGTTCTTTTTCTTTTATCCGATCCACTTTGTTAATTAACAGAAGAACAGGTTTTGTAGTATGCTTCAGACGACTAATTACAAAATCATCTTCATCTGTCCATTTCAATGCTTCGACAATAAAAATAATCGCATCAACATCTTCAACAGCAGCAACTGCTTCGCTGTTTAATGTTCTATTCAGTAGGTTTTTAGAATTTAAGTGAATACCTGGGGTATCTGTAAATATTATTTGATAACCAGAATGAGATATCGTTTTCAGCCTCAGTTACAATACCTCGAATATTAGTTCTTGTGGTTTGGGGTTTATTCGCGATTGCAGAAATTTTATATCCTACCAAATGATTTAGCAGTGTAGATTTACCCACATTCGGGCGACCTATAATAGATACCGTTCCGCACTGAGTTTTTACCGGGTTTGTAACTTCACTACTCACTTGATTTTCCTTTTTTCTTCGAGAAAAGCTCTCTTACAATATCATATGCATTTTGTGCGGCTTGTTGCTCTGCTTTGCGTCTGGAACTCGATATTCCCCTAGTTTCAATTTCAAGTGCTTCAATAATACACTCAGCCGTAAATACTTGGCGATGATCATCGCCGCTTGTGTCAATCAAGGCGTAATCAGGAATTTCAAATTTACGGGATTGAAGCAGCTCTTGCAGACGACTTTTGGGATCTTTTAATGTATCTTCAGGCGGGAGTTCTTCAAAACGATTAGTATAGATTTTTAGCACAAAACCTTTTGCTGCTTCCATGCCTTTTTCAAGAAAGACACTCGCAATGACTGCTTCCAGGGTATCTGACAAAATAGATTTACGCCTGAACCCACCACTTTTTAATTCACCTGCACCCAAACGCAAAAAATCGCCCAACGATAATTCGTTAGCGATTTCAGCCAATGTGTTTTCATTCACTAAAGAAGCACGGAGACGGGAAAGGTAGCCTTCTGAGGCTCTAGGCATACGTTGATATAGTTCATGCGTAATAACTACACCAAGAACGCTATCTCCTAAAAACTCCATGCGTTCATTGTGTGTGTTATTGGCACTTCTATGGGTCAGTGATTGCACAAAACAATCGGTTGCCATATGTTTCTGACCTAATAGGTCAGTAAGTTTTGATCTCAAAAGTAAAGACGCTCCATGTCTTTTTATTACCTGCTAAGTTTAACCTAGCATGAGATTACTTACCTGTTTTATTATCAGGCTCACCTAATACTACAGAATGTTTAAAATCAATCAGGAAATTTAAATTATAAAACCAGTTAGTCTTTACAGGATATTCAACAGTCAGTTTTTTTCTCTTATTACCCTTCTTTAACCTTGTGATGGTAAAAGGATTTTTGATTCTTTTAGTTTTGTCCCTGCTTCCATAGTAGCTATCTTCAAGACTTCTAAGATTGTTCAAAGTTAAATATTTTTCAACTTTACTGTAGACAATTCTTGAATCAGCATTTTTAATTCCTGGTTCAGAAGCTATATTTTTCATTAGCCCTTTAACACTATTAAATTCAACATAATATGGTGCGACTTTTACAACTGCACTTGCTAACAAAATACACACCACCTGCTAATAGCAACCAGGATATCATTGTGGCACCGCGTTGCTTATTTTTATTAATTTTCATTTTTATTATCTCTTTATACTTACAACATTACTCAGGGAAAATTATGACACGCTTATGGTGAAGCTAGGCTTAACAATAATTTAATTAACAGAGGTACCAATACGAGATGATTTAAATCCATCACCATCATCTGACCAGTCCCAGTGCATCCATACAAAAGATGCCTTACCCACCAGGTTTTTTTCCGGGACAAATTTCCAGAATCTACTATCACTGCTATTGTCTCTATTATCCCCCATCATGAAATAATGCCCTTGTGGAACATTCCACTCCCCAGCTTGAGAAAATCCGGGGAAGTTAATAAGATTATGTTCGTTACTCTCTGGTAAAAACTCTTTTAATTGAGAAACTTCGACATCTCTTCCAAGACGATCTTTAGTCAAATACTTCCCATCATTCTTATATTTAACAGGTTTTTCATTAATTATAAGTTTTTTATCTACTGTCCAGCGAACCTTGTCACCCGGCAAACCAATAAGCCTTTTAATATAATTGATCTTAGGATCAGGTGGATAACGAAAAACAACCACATCACCACGTTCTGGCTTTCCAGTATTTATGATTTCTTTATGAATGATAGGAAGTTTTATTCCATATGCATACTTTTTAACCAGTATAAAATCACCTATCTCTAAAGTTGGAATCATCGAGCCCGACGGAATACGAAATGGTTCCGCTACAAATGACCGAACGACGATGACAATTAACAGAATCGGAAAAAATGATCTGGAATAATCAAGTAATAAAGGCACCTCCCCACTTTCATCGACTTTTTTAGGTTTTAAAAAATAATAAAGTAAGACCAGCCCTGTAAATAGAGTAAGACAAACGAGAACAATTTCTAAATTAAGATGAAGCCCCATCAATTATCATCTCTTTTAAGAACGGCTAAAAATGCTTCCTGTGGGATTTCAACATTTCCCACTTGCTTCATACGTTTCTTACCAGCTTTTTGTTTTTCAAGTAACTTTCTTTTACGGGATACATCCCCACCGTAACATTTTGCAGTTACATTTTTACGCAAAGCTTTGACGTTAGAGCGGGCAATAATATTTCCACCTATGGCAGCCTGTATCGCCACATCAAACATTTGACGTTGAATAACTTCACGCATTCGTTCTACCAGGACTCTGCCACGAGATTGAGAGAAATCTTTATGTACTATAATTGATAGCGCATCTACTGGCTCGCCATTAATCAAAATATCGACTTTTACCAATGGTGCTGGCTCAAAATGATCGAGTTCGTAATCAAAAGAGGCATAACCACGGCTGACAGATTTTAGTCGATCAAAGAAATCTAATACCACTTCACTGAGTGGTAAAAGATAGTCAAGAGTAACTTGGTTTCCTAAGTACTTCATTTCTCTCTGAATACCGCGCTTTTCAATACAGAGTGAAATTACATTTCCTACGTATTCCTGTGGAACCATAATAGTTCCACGGATAATTGGCTCACGTATCTCTTCGATATAGTTCACTGCGGGTAGTTCAGCTGGATTATGAATACTAATTGTTTCGCCTTTAGTCGTTTCTACCTCGTAAATTACAGATGGTGCTGTAGTGATCAAATCCAGGTCATATTCACGTTCAAGTCGCTCTTGAACGATTTCCATATGCAACATACCAAGGAAACCAAGGCGAAAACCAAAACCAAGAGCCTGCGAAGTTTCAGGTTCATAATGCAAAGAAGCATCATTCAAATGCAATTTAACCAGGGCATCTCGTAAATTTTCGTAATCGTCTGCGCTTACAGGGAACATACCTGCAAAAACGCGAGGTTGAATCTCTTTAAAACCTGCCAATGGCTTTTCCGCAGCATTCTTAACAGTAGTAAATGTATCACCAACCTTTGCCGCTTCAATGTCCTTGATTCCGGCAATCACATAACCAACTTCACCTGCAACAAGTTCATTCTTTTCAACACGTTTGGGGGTAAATATTCCAACATTATCAACCTGGTATTCTAACTTGGTAGACATAGGCATTACTTTAGATTTTTTGCCTATCTTACCGTCAACAACTCTTACCAATGAAACAACTCCGAGGTAATTATCAAACCAGGAATCAATAATTAATGCTTTTAGTGGAGCTTCAGGATCACCTTGTGGCGGCGGGATTCTTTCTACCAATTGTTCTAAAAGGTCCTCTATACCTACACCTGTTTTACCACTGACATGAATAGCATCCGTGGCATCTATTCCGATAATCTCTTCAATTTCTTGAGATACACGAAATACATCAGCGGCAGGTAAATCTATTTTATTTAGAACAGGAACCACCTCCAAATCAAGATCAATCGCCGTATAGCAATTAGCCACGCTTTGCGCTTCAACACCTTGAGAAGCATCGACTACTAATAAAGCTCCTTCACAAGCAGACAATGAACGAGAAACTTCATAAGAAAAATCCACATGACCAGGTGTATCAATGAAATTCAGGTGGTAAGTTTCACCATCTTTTGATTTAAAATCCAATGAAACACTTTGTGCTTTAATCGTAATACCACGCTCACGCTCGATATCCATAGAATCGAGAACCTGATTATCCATTTCACGCTCAGTTAATCCTTCACAAACTTGAATAAATCGGTCTGAGATTGTTGATTTGCCATGGTCGATATGTGCAATTATCGAAAAATTGCGGATATTCTGATTTGCTAAAGCCATTATGAATTCTTTGATAGTGCTTGTCTTACGGCGATTTCATCAAAAAAATGAAAAAAAACCACCTCATCTTTGTAGGTTACCACTGGAATATCAGCGTTGAATTGCTTACGTGTTCCTTCGCTAATTTGTGGATCGTTGTCGATATCAATCTGCTTAATTTCATAATCCAACTCTTGTTGAAGTTGAAATAAAGATTCCACAACAAGATCGCACAGGTGGCAGCCATCGCGATAATACACTATTAATTCTTTGGAGAGTATGGACATTTTAATTTTAGCCACATGCATGCCATGCGTATTAAGGGTCAGTATAAATTGATTTTTTTATAATAAGTTCTTATTTCTTCTCTGCTTTAATGGCCAGAAACCTTGCCGATCCAGATCTTAATACCAACAGGGCATACGTTTTACCTTCTTCAACATCCTCTGTCAATTCATGAAAATGTTCCAGATCATCTATATCCTCCCCATTGAACATCAGTAAGATATCACCACGTTCCACACCCGCACTTCTTGCTGGATCTTTAACAACACGTTTCACCATTACACCATTATCAACATCAAGGGAATCTTTAGCAGTTTCATCTATATCTGCTAATTCCATACCCATAAAGTTGTCGATTTTTTTAGGAGCAATCTCTTTTTTCAACAGGTGCTTTAGCTACATCATCAGAAGGTAGTTCGGACAACGTAGCGTTAGAACCTCTGTTTTACCGCCTCTTCTAACGGATATTTCAACATCTTTATCAAGTACAGTTGACCCTACTATTACTGGTAAAGCTGATGCGTTTTTTATTTTGCTGACCATTAAACTCTAATACTATGTCACCTTGTTTAAGTACACCCATTGCAGGGCCGTCTTTGATGACTTCAACAATTAATGCTCCTCTAGGACTCTTTAAACCAAAGGATAGTGCCAGTTCACGTGTGACTTCCTGAATATAAACACCTAACCAACCTCTCGAAACTTTACCATTATCCTTTAACTGCTCTATTACTCGCTTTGCAACATCAACAGGTATCGCAAAGGAAACACCCATAAAACCGCCAGTTCGGCTGAAAATTTGTGAGTTAATCCCCACAACTTGTCCCTTTAAATTGAACAGCGGCCCACCAGAATTCCCAGGGTTAATTGCCACATCTGTCTGAATAAACGGCACATAATTTTCAGACGGTAAACTTCTGCCTTTGGCGCTTACAATGCCTGCAGTAACACTGTGATCAAAACCAAATGGAGAGCCAATTGCTACAACCCACTCCCCTACTTTTAAATTTTCTGAACTACCCGTTTCTAACACAGGCAAATTTTCTGCCTCAATCTTAAGTAAGGCAACATCGCTACGTTTATCACTACCAACTAATTTAGCAGAGAGCTCTCTACGATCACTGAGCTTAACAATGATTTCATCCGCTTCTGCTATCACATGATAATTAGTAACAACATAACCATCTTTAGAGACGATAAAACCAGAACCTAAAGAACTGGTGTCTTTATCACTCGGAAAACCATCTCCTCCATCTTTATCGAGAAAACGCTTCATTAGCTCGTCTAGCATTTCATTTCTCTCACCTTCACCGAAGAGATCTTGAGAAAATTTCTTGCCAGACCTTATGGTTCTTTTTAGTACTTATATTTACTACAGCAGCACTGTGCTTTTCGACTAACTTAGTAAAATCAGGAAGTTCTGCAAATACAGCCTGTGTAAGCATTAAAAACACTAATAGCAATTAAAGGAATTATTGTTTTTATTGATTTCATGATTTGCAAGCCTCTTTTAATTTACCCTAATCACCCTTGACTAAAAAAATCTGCTATAAGTAAGGGGGTGTGTTTAACTATCTAATCGCCCTAATTATTTGTATACTAAATGCTATTGGATTATATATCCAAAATCCTTATTAACTAGCAGGATTTATCAATATTATTTTTTTGAGTAATTTAGGCTCAAATTGGTCTGAAAGCACCTTTATTAGACATGAAGCGCTTAATTATAAACAAACTTAGAACAAAACCAGCGATACCAAATAATATACTAGAACCTTCGCCCAAAAAGAGTTTCCCTAATACAGAAAATAGTAAAAGACTCACCAAAGGCAATATATAAACCAAAAAAGTACCAATCATCAAGTTTCTCTGTCTTTAGTTCCACCATCACTCTATCACCTTTTTCAAGGCTCAATGTATTTAATACTTTTAGTGATTTACTTAGGTGATTGGAGAAAAAAGAAAAGCTAGAACAGCCAGATTGGGATGAACAACTTTTACAGGATGCGTTATTAGTACTTAAATAAGCAAAACCATTATTAACTTCACTTACTACTGCTTCTTCTTGTGTAAATGCATCTAGGTTACTGAGTTAAGGCCCTTATTTCTGACGTAAGTTTTTTACAAGGTTTTTAAGTGTTATCTCAGGTACTTCTCCAACAGCTGTTATTCTGTGCCCACCCTTTTGTTGAGTAACGACATTTAATGCACCAGAATTAATCTCTACTGCATTCATGGGAGTAGTTTTCTATATATGGAGTGACAAATACCGATACAGTGCTAAGTCCATCAGATAATACATAATGCTTTGTATCACCTTTGTTGTTATTCACTTCTTTTAAATGTGGAGCCTGTTTTATTTCATACCCTACAGGTACTGCTTCTATGACCCAGCCATCCTCAAGTGCAGTACGACTGACCTGTCTTAAATCCTTCTTAGAAATAACAGTTGAAGTACTATTTGCTGAAGATATTTGAATAGGATCGACCGCGGTTATGGATTGATCTAATATTGCAGTTGTAGTTCCAGCACTTGAGTTTAATGTTTGCAGGGCACAGTCTCCAGCATTACATATCGAAGTATTTATCGATGAAATACTTTCTGGGACTCTTATTTCAATGGTTGTGAACATGAATTGCTCAACAGGCTTATGTGATTTACCCACCAACATATAATCAAGTAACATACCCGATACGGTATCAATACAGTATTTTTGCAGATAGCGTTGTCGATCTTTAGGTCTCGCTGTAATTATTCTACAGGGAATATTCGCGACACGATTTTCTCGCCCCATATCAAAGGAATATACTTTTTCCATTTCAGGTCGAATACGTGGGATAGAAGACAATAAAAAACCTTTTAACTCTCTCGAAACTTCACTACCTGCCTCGTTTAACCTTACTACTCGCTCTCCTTCTACCCCATTAACCACAGAGTGATCTATATGCAATGTAGATAGGGAGTTTCCTTGTAAATAAGCTAACGTTCCCTTGTAATTTAACTCGTGTAGAGCCTGATTCATTCTATTCAACAAATCCATAGCATTTTTATCCGCAAATGCCGTAACTGGAAACAAAGCAGATATAAAAATGAAATAAAAAAATAGCTTCATATTAGTATTTTTCTTATTTTTAAAAAAACCTTTTATCATTATTGATTATCTGTGTAAGCAATGACTCTAACTGAAGGTACAAATGCAGCTGTTAATGCATATTGCATGTGAGAATCCACATAACGTTTCAACAAAGAACGGGTTTGTGTATCCGCTTGTGAGTATTCTTGATCTGTAGCCATTGCATCATTGTTATTGGATGCTAATGTTGTTGCAGATACCTGAGTTGCTGACTCCATTTCACTCTTAGTAAGTTGGTCTTTTTGCGCAATCATTGTTTTACTTTTTGAGCTGTTAACAGCAATTAAAGACTGATCTACAATTTTAGATTGTTGAAAATTCTGTAACCCCAATACGGCAATCGCTGCTACTGATGCCGCTATTGCAAAACCACCAACAGGTTTTAACCAGAATTGCGAACCTTTTGCTTGATTATTAACCCCCAGATTGAGTTGGATATCATGATACTGTTCTTCTTCTTCTATCTTTGCATGAATACCAGCGAGAAAACCTGAGTCTAAATTCAATACTGGCTTACCCATGTAACTAGACCTCATGGTTTCACCTATTAGCGCATAAGTAGATAATTTATCGCATAAAGAATTATTCGTATTTAATTCATCCAAAACACGTCTTTGCTCAAATCCACCTGCTTCATCATCAAGTAAAGCAGAAAGATGTTCGGACATTGAAGTTGGGGTATTACCATTTTCCATTTTACAGTTCCAATATTGTCATTTTTATTGACAAGAATTAAATCACTAAGTTCGATTTACATTATATAAATATACAACTTAAACTCTGCTGAACTAAAAGTAAGCTAAACGTACTTAAACATAGCCTGCTAAACACTGCTTAACAAAGGTGCCAATTCACTCTCTATGGACTCACGAGCTCTAAAAATTCGTGAACGCACTGTACCGATTGGACAATCCATTGCATCAGAGATTTCTTCATAACTCAATCCTTCAAGCTCTCTAAGAGTTATCGCTATTCGTAAATCATCTGGAAGTGCTTCTATCGCTTTATTCAATGTGTTTTTAATTTCATCTGTCATCAATTGATTTTCAGGGGTGCTGATATCTCTTAACTTGCCGCCACCATCGTATTGTTCTGCTTCCTGTGCATCTATATCATCATCAGGCATGCGACGACTCTTAGATACTAGATGGTTTTTAGCTGTATTGATGGATATCCTATAAAGCCAGGTGTAAAAAGCACTGTCTCCTCGAAAGTTCTTTAAACCTTTGTAAGCTTTTATGAATGATTCTTGAGAAACATCCATGGCGATGTGAGGGTCGTGCACATATCGGGTAACAAGATTAATAACTTTCTGTTGGTATTTTAGTACCAAAACATCGAAAGCCGACTTGTCCCCTGATTGTACCCTTCTTACCAATTCTAAATCTGTTTGATTCGCGCCCATTAGGGCCTTCTCCTCTAAGGCGCTGCTGATAAGATAAGTGGAGTCACTCGATCTATTTATTGCAAAAATGCCTTCACTTCTAAGTTATTTATTATGTGTATAATAATCTAATACGTAAACATAAGGAATCTCTCAGTCAATCTATCACTAAAGGAAGCTCTGAATAACCGAGATAAAATTCAGTAAGTCTTTAGAGCATCATTTCCTGGGCACGCTTTGCAAGGAATGGTTGTTCCCTTCATAAAAAGTGCAAAGACGGAATTGATGCCCCAGAGGCTAACCCTTCGGGGCAACTAGGTTAATCATAGATTCCTGAAGTAGATATATTGTTTTTAAAAGACTTATTCAGTACTACAATCAAAATTAGTTTTAATTATAAATTCAGAGTTTATATATGTACGATGTCTTAATCATAGGAAGTGGCGCTTCTGGTTTAACACTGGCCTTGAGTCTTCCAGAATCAATGAAAGTTGCGGTTTTAAGCAAAGAAGTACTAAGCGAAGGAAGTACTTTATATGCACAAGGCGGAATATCGGCAGTACTCGATAAGAATGATTCATTCGATTCACATATTGCCGATACATTAGATTCTGGAGCAGGTCTTTGTGTTGAATCGGTGGTACGCCATGTTGTCGAAAAAGGACCAGAATCAATAGACTGGCTGTTAAAAGCTGGAGTACCGTTCACTCGCGAAGAGAATAAAAATGATGGTTCCGCAAGCTTACATTTAACTCGTGAAGGTGGTCATTCAAATCGGCGTGTTGCTCATGCGGCTGATGCAAGTGGCCGTGCAATAGAAACCACCCTGGTCTCTATGGTTCGATCAAAGAAAAATATAGATATTTTTGAGCATCATATCGCTATTGACTTAATTACCTCTAGAAAGCTACATCACAAAAGCAGAGTAAATCAATCGTAGGTGCTTATGTTTTAGACATCAAAAATGAAGAAGTTATTACTTTTAAATCTAGATATACCGTGCTCGCTACCGGCGGAGCAAGTAAGGTTTACCTATACACCAGCAATCCAGATGGTGCGAGTGGTGATGGTATCGCAATGGGTTGGCGAGCAGGTTGCCGTGTGGCAAATATGGAATTCATGCAGTTTCATCCAACCTGTCTTATACCATCCACATGCAAAATCAAACCTGATTACTGAAGCCGTTCGTGGCGAAGGCGGACGATTACTTTTACCTAATGGTTCGCGTTTTATGGATAAATTTGATCCTAGAGCCGAACTTGCACCTAGAGATATTGTTGCCACGCACCATCGACCATGAAATGAAACGTCTGGGTATTGATTCTGTATTCCTTGGATATCAGCCATAAGTCTAAAGATTTCATTATGGAACACTTTCCCTAATGTTTACGCCATGTGCCAGAAATTCGGCTATGACATGAACAAAGAACCGGTTCCTGTGGTTCCAGCAGCACATTATACCTGTGGTGGTTTAATGGTTGATAAGTTCGGCCATACAGATGTGGAAGGCTTATACGCCATTGGTGAGACTACATTTACGGGTTTACACGGCGCCAATCGCATGGCGAGTAATTCTTTACTGGAATGCATTGTATATGGTAAGGCTTCCGCAGAAGATATAACTCAACGATATTCTGCGCAGAATAATCAATTTAAAGATTTAACTATCCCTGACTGGGATGAAAGTCGAGTAACAGACTCAGATGAACGAGTTGTCATCAACCACAACTGGGACGAAATCAGACGTTTTATGTGGGACTATGTTGGTATTGTCCGAACTACAAAACGCTTGAAACGCGCAAGAAACCGTATCGAAATGCTGTTAACAGAAATTGATGAATATTATTCGAATTTCCGTGTCACCAGTGACTTGGTAGAATTAAGAAACCTTGCAGAAGTTTCAAGGCTTATTATTAGGTCTGCACAACAAAGAAGGGAGAGTCGAGGATTACATTACAACTTAGATTTTCCAGATTTAGACCCTAAGTTAAATCATATAAATAGTATTCTAGATCCAATGAAAACAAGCCGATAAAAATCGGCTTGTTTAAGAATATAATTACCCCCCTACTTTGAGAAGGTTTTTTATTTATATTACATTTATAGATTGGTTTAAAAGTCTATCAAGCACTACCTAAAAGCACATCACCTGAATATCCCTGATTCTCAAGAATACGACGTAATCGTCTGAGGGCTTCCATCTGTATTTGACGAACACGTTCTCTTGTCAGTCCAAGCTCTTCACCCACTTGCGCCAGGGTTGAATTATCATGGCCATGCAGACCAAATCTTCTAACAATAACTTCCTGCTGTTTCGGTTCTAAGTTGCTTTTAACCAGCTTTCAACTGAATTACATACGGCGTCATCATTGATTGTTTCAGATGGTTCTTGCTGAGATTCTTCTGAAACAAAATCAACTAGAGGATTATTACCTTCTTTACCAATATTGATATCGAGTGAACTCACTCGCTCACCATAATGTAATAATTTTTGTAATTTTTCTACAGGCTTATCCAGTGCTTCTGCAACTTCAGCAATAGTTGGTTCTTCACCGCTTTTCTGTGTCAACTGTTGAAACTTTCGATAGTATTGGTTTATTTCTTTATTAATATGAATCGGGAGGCGAATAGTACGGGACTGATTCATTAGCGCTCGTTCTATATTTTGTCGTATCCACCACGTTGCATAGGTAGAAAAACGGAAACCACGCTCAGGGTCAAACTTTTCAACAGCGTGTATCAATCCTAAATTCCCTTCTTCTATTAAATCAGGGAGTGGTAATCCGCGATTCATATAACGCCGGGATATTTTTACTACCAGCCTTAAATTACATACAATCATTTTTTTACGGCCTAGAGCATCTCCCTCTCTAGCCAAACGACCATATTTCACTTCTTCTTCAGGCGTTAGTAACGGAGAAAATTCTATTTCCTTCAAATACAATTGAATAGCATCAAGTTCTTTACGTGGAACTTTAGCAGCCTTTGGCTTAAGAAGAGGCTTCTCAATAGATTTACCGGGTGCGGTTTTTTTTGTTAATTTATCTTTCTTTGCCTTTATAAGATTTGTTACATCTTTATCTATAGTCTTAACGGGCTTGGGAACACGAGCATTAGTTTTTTTTGTAGAAACACTCTCGAAAAGAACATCAGGGGCCGAATGTCCGGTTTGCATAGATCACACTCCAATCCTTTGGTGAAAAGCAATAATGTATGTACAACCTAGGGGACATTATTAATTTTCTTGGGGTAATAGTATCGCTACCATAAAATCTAAATCATCAAAAAGTAGACAAAGTCTAAACTCGGGGGCTGATAACCTAGCTCTATTTTTTATCGCTGTTTTCATCAACTTAAGTCTCTAAGTTGCTGTAGCATACGTCGAAGATAACATAATAATTAACATTAATTCTACCCCTTTTGGTATATAATTATCCACTATTAAAAACCCAATGGGATATTTATAGTAATGATTGAAGGAATAAAATTATTCATTAAATTCACTTATTTTTAAGCTTATTTTCATCAATAAGTAACCCTAAAAACCAGGGATATAATCTATAATATTTCTCACTTACACCTTATTTAAAACAAACCTAATATGAATAAAAGATACACATGCTTAACCCAATGCTTAATAGCTTTTTCTTTATTATCAATTATGGGTTCATCTATTTATGCCTTTCCTAAATAACAGTCTAAGACCAGGTGGTGTAGCTATAATAAGTATAACCCCTTCACAAAATCCAAAACCTCAAGTTAGCTATAACTCCAAACCTGTAGCACTTGTCCAAGGACAACAGAACTGGCTTGCAGTAATAGGTATTTCACTAGACGCGAGAATGGGTCAGCATAAAATAAACATATCAGAATCAAATGGTAAAAAAAGTGTAAAAAAGTTTACTGTTAAGCCACATAAATATAAAACACAACATCTGACGATAAAGAATAAAAACAAGGTAAACCCTGATAATAAATCCATGAAAAGGATTGAACGTGAATTTGTAATGAAGAAAAAGCTTAAATCTACTTTCTCAAATTCATCACCTAAACTTAATTTTATTCGTCCAGTAGCAGGAAGGGATAGCGGCAGGTATGGTTTAAGACGTATCTTAAATAAACAAAAAAGAAATCCACACAGCGGCATGGATATTGCCGCTCCACAAGGTAGGTCTATTAAAGCAGCCGAATCAGGCACAGTGATTTGGGTTGGCAATCTCTTTTTTTCTGGCAATGTGATCTATCTAGATCATGGCAATGGATTAATAAGCCTATATGCACACCTTAGTAAAATGAATGTAACAAAAGGTCAAAAAGTGAAGCGTGGCGAAATAATCGGAAAAGTAGGTAAAACAGGTCGTGTCACAGGTGCGCATCTTCATTGGACCGTTTATCTGAATGAAAATGCCGTTGACCCCGCACTATTTTTAGCAGAAAAATAAAAAAACAATCACTTTCTATGAATTTATACGTTAGATAACCATATGATTAATATATATTTATACAATTTATCTGGTTTTATTTGACAGTTTTGAATCTCATTCAGCTTCGATTCAGCCTCATAAAGGTATTCTATATTCAACTTCAGCAGAAAGTCACTTTTCAAAGGGGTTTGTGGTGTGACTTTTGTTGAGTGGGGAAGCCTATACTCCTAAAAATAATAAAAAAGGTTTGTATTCAAATACAACCAAATTAAGGACTCCTCTCTCAACCGCTGAACAAGTCACCGTTCCGAAAAATCGGCCAAATATTGGGGAGCTGGTTTACTGGGCTAACACGATGACGGGTATCAGTCTTACGGGGGTATTACTGATAACCAAAAAAAAGCGAGCTTCGGCTCGCTTTTTTTGTTTTTAAAACAAAAAATTTACCAACAACGTTATAAAATTCGCTTGGGTGGCATAGTAATCGGGGATTTTTTTACACCATGCTCTACCGCCATTACTGCAGCGGTAATTCGAGAGCTAATATTCAGTTTCCTTAAAATAGCCTTCACATGCAGTTTAACAGTCCCGTCGGATATTCCGAGATTTCGTGCAATTACTTTATTACTCTGTCCTTCAGCCAATAAAGTCAGAATCTCAAACTCTCGAGGCGTTAATACAGCGAACGGATCTTCTTTTTCTGACTTTTCCTGATTGTCGCCCTGTACTGCACTTGCTAGAACTGGCGCAAGATCTGGAGCTACAACTGTTTTACCTGAAATGATGTCTCGAAGAGCCACCACTAAATCATCAGGCTCCATATCTTTTAATAAATAACCTTGAGCACCATTTCGTAAAGCACCAACCAAATCACTTTCATCGCTACTCGTTGTAAGCATTGCAACCGGTAAATCAGGATGTGCATCTTTATTAATTTTAAGCACACTAATGCCGTCCATTTCTGGCATACGCATATCTAGCAGAACGATATCCAATTTCTCTTCAGCAATTATTTTCACGCCTTCAGAGCCGTTACCAACATCAGCAACGACTTCGATTTTTCTTCGTGTTAACAAATCACGCAATCCTGCACGAAATAAAGTGTGGTCATCTATTAATAGTATTCTTTCGTTCATATCTTTTGTACTCTAGTTGTACTTTATTTCTGCATAAAGTTTATGCTTAACTTCTTTTATGGTGATACTTTTTTCTTAAAAGTATTTAATGTGACAGGATTGGAATCTACAACAGTATCAAAGTTTAATTGTAGAAGCGTACCTTCACCTTCATCACTTTCGAATTGAATTTCACCATTTATTCTTTCAGCTCTTTCTTTCATGATGGAAAGTCCAATATGATCGCCTGTTTCATTGTTCTGCTCAGATCGATCTTTATTCAAACCAACACCATCATCTTCAACAAGAACACTACAGTGCCCTTCTTCTGTACTTGTCATTAAAATACGAACATTCTTGGCATTTGCATGTTTTTTAATATTCGCCAATGCTTCCTGTACTATTCTTATCACTTCAACTTCAGTATCTCGCGGAAGATTCTTCAAGATTCCAATTGTGATAGAAGAATACATCAACTCTCGTTTCTAATCTTGAAAGCGCTCAACAACACGTTCTACTGCACGTACTACACCTTTACCATCAATGGGAGCTCTAAAGTGCGTGATTAAACTTCTCAGTTCTGAGTAAGCTTCGTCAATGGTATTTTCTAATCCTTCCAGTTCATGCCAGATTACTTCTTCATCACCTTGATTTAAGGAGTCATCAAACAAACGAACTTTAAATCTCAGAGACGCTAAGGTTTGCGCAAGCGAATCGTGCAACTCATGCGCCATACGTGTTCTTTCTTCAATTATAGAAAGTGTTCGTGCATTTTCTTCAACACCGGCTTGCTCAATAGCCATCCCAAGTGTTGACCAATACTGACTAAGAGTTCGTGTTCGCCTTCCAGGAAGTCATGCTCTTTACGGGGAACAAATAAATTATAAACACCCAGGGTCTTGCCACGATATTGTAGCGGTATAGCCAGCATTTCTATATCTTCATCGCTTTCAAAAAAGTTACTACCAACAGTAATACCACATTGTCTAGCGTCTGTTACCATCACGCTAGCCTCACTCAAGGCTTTACCACATAAACAGTTAGGTACTGGCAAGTGTATCTTCCAATTTAATGATTTCATCGCTCAAACCGATGCTTGCCACCAAACGCATCTGATTGTCTTTATCTAATAATCTAACCGTAGCGGCTTCAGCTTTCACTACATTGGTGAGAGTATGTAAAAAACGCTGAAGTAAATCTTCTAAATTATTCGACTGATTAATGGTTGATGAAACATCATATAAAACACCAAGATAATATTTTTTTTGTTCGATGCGTTCCGCTTGTCGCTCGAAACGTTGTCGCTCAAACTTTGCCAGTGCCTCGTAGTCTTCAGAAATCTTGTTCACGTGTAAACGAATTCCTTCAGAAGGACATGTCGAAGAACGTATTAACATACGAGAAGATAAATCTCCCTGAAGCAATTTATTCGCCCAATCCGAAAGATCAGTGCAGAACAAGCTAAACTGTCGCCACATTAAGTACAATAAAACCACTACTCCAACGCCTGTTACCACCCATAAAAAAGTCATCAATGGAGCAATCCATCGTGGGACATCATCATTGCCTACGGCCCAAAAGTAAGTGGCACCAATAAGCACAAAAAAGACAAATAACACAGAAAAAGCAGCGCGTGCAAACCTGGGTAATTTAATTAAATCTTTTGCTGCTTGGTAATCATTAGACGCTGTTTTAAAAGAAGGATTACTTTTCTGAGGTCATTCTCATTTTTACTCCCACTCTCAACCCTTGCTTTATTAGCAACTTTAATGGGAATTTGAATGGTATTTTGTTGCGGCATGTTTAAACATTGTTACTCAGTAGGAGGCTTATAATTAGGATCGTTTGGATTAAGAAAAACAATCTCTTGCTTACCTTCAATTTCAACATAATCTATAGTCATACCACCTATCAGTGGCAAGGTGGCAGCATCAACGACAAAATCGATATCTTTCTCGACAAAACTCTTATCACCTTTGTGCTTATTGTCGTCAAATCCCATGTTGTAATGAAAAGAACCATCTTCCAGAACCTTGATTGCAATTCTGAGAGGCAAAATATCTGCACCCATTTGCTCTAATGAAATCATCACTTGTTTTGCTGCATTATCTGAAACTTTAATCATTATATGTCCCTACTTTATCTTTACTTTTTACACTATTTTCTACATTTTTTTCTAAACTACTTTCTCTGCTCTCCAGAATTATCCCGAACAAAAGCAACAAATCGTTTTGCCCATTCGAAGCTTTCTGTATTTCTTAAATGAGAGTAGTTAGCCAGTAAATTTTTATAAATCCAGCCATCTTTATCACCCGTAATACCAACTCCTCTATGTACATTATAGGCAAATTTTCCTTCACCTGAGATATTTATCAACCGTGAATAGTGAAATTCATGTGCATTAATCACAGAGGCATGTTTGCTATCATTTATTGTTGTTTGAGCAGAATTATTATTAATCATTCCCCAAGGCATTTCTGAGGTTTCTTCTAGCTTAACGTGCCCTCTTCCCTGAGGTTTTTTATGCATTTGTGTATCTGCAGGTATGACTCCAACCATAGCCGCTTTTTGATCTTTCCATTCTAAACTGCGAGTCAGATACATGAGACCACCACATTCTGCATAAGTCGGTAAACCCGCTTCAATAGCATCACGGATACTCGCCCGCATAGATAAGTTATCTGACAATTGCTGCATATGTGTCTCTGGAAAACCACCGCCAATAAACAAACCATCAAGATTATCGGGCAAACTATCATTGTGAAGTGTATCAATGCTAAGCAATTTGGCACCTGCATCAATTAACGCTTGTTTATCATCGGTATAATAAAACCCAAACGCTGCATCTTCACATATGCCTATACGAACTTGATTTCTTATCCCAGCCGCCACATTTTTTTTTACAATTGATGTAACTTTAGTTAACACTGGAGCAGTATTTGCTATTTCAATTAATTTTCTAAGATCGACAGAGTCACTAACCATTTGCGCGATATCGGTAATTTTCTGGCTGGCGTGTTGATCTTCATTGCTCGGCATTAATCCTAAATGCCTTTCATCAAGCTCCATCGAACTATTTTTTCTAACCATACCTAAAACGGGGATGTCTGTGTATGCTTCTGTAATTGCTCGAAGTTTTTTTTCGTGACGAGGACCGCCCGTTAAATTAAAGATTACACCAGCGATATTAACTTCGGGGTCAAAGTGTTGATAACCTAAAAGTAGTGGCGCAACGCCTCGGGTTATTCCACGGCTATCAATAACTAAAACAACCGGGCTTTGGGTTAACTTTGCTACAGCAGCATTGCTATCACTTCCATCTACTGCAACTCCATCGTATAAGCCTTTATTGCCTTCGATAATACTGATATCGGCTTTCTGACTATGCTTCGTGAGTGTTTGTAATATCTCTTGCTTAGACTGAGTATTAAAGTCTAAATTATAACAGCCCTCTATTTCATCATTATCTGCAAAATCAGCAATGCTTCCAGATAGGCCACTCGCACGTGCCAACCAAAGCGGATCTATATAATCCGGCCCTTTCTTGAATGGTTGAACCTTTAATCCCTTTTCAGAAAGCGCGGCACATAAACCAATCGATATCGTGGTTTTCCCCGATGATTTATGAGCTGCTGAAATATAGATTCTCGACATATCTGCTTATAGTACATTAGTAACTGCTAATATAGAAGTAAATACTTCATATACTAAGGTTATAGAGGGTCTTGTAGATGTTATAGTAAAAAATCGTCACCCCGCTACTTATAGTACATTTTTCTTTAATGCCTCAGATGAAAACTTAATGCCATCCCAACCGCTTTGCATGAAATTGCGTATATTCTGATGATTATCAGCATCTGGATTTTGTAAAACATCTTCACGATAAAAGGCACCGAAGCAAGCGAGTGTTTCTTCTTTTGATAAACCATTTAACTGAGCAAATGAAAACAGCTTACACGACCCCTGATTTTGATCAGCAGCGTTAATCAAATCTCCATTGAAAAATTCAGTAGGTGTGAATCTATATTTGGCTTCGATCAACGCCATTAAGTCGTTGAATTCTAAAGTTTCTGGCGTAGTTTTTACCTTATCAATAAATACTGATATTTCCATCTCACTGACCTTAATATTTTTTTATTAATTAATTCAGTAAGCTATCACATTTTTTGTTAAAATACAGTCAATTAGCACAGATTTAACCCAACTAAAAAGGCTAGCAATGCATACTAAAGAAGTATTCTATCGCGGCACTAAAATCAGGCATGAAGATCGAATCCTGCCTGCTGTGACTTATAACGCAATGCGGACTCTCTTAGTTTACACGATCCGCGATTATAGCGACTCTTCCAGCGTTTTCCTTCCTATTCGTTCGATGCAATATATGGCGATCATTGACCAGGAAGAAAACATCTTCGTCGATGGATTATGCGCAAAAAAATCCATTGAATTTGCACGGCGAAAATTTAAGCCACAACAACGTGAAACTTTAACCGACCCTGTACCATATCGGATGAGTTACTACGATGAGAAAGCTCTGGAAACAATAAAGCGATTGCAATGGGAATTTGATAAAGCATTGCATCTAGAACATGAAAAAATTAAAGAACAGAAACCAAGGCAGAGGTAATTGATTTTAATTCACTTAAAAATTACGTCACCCCCTACTTTTATGAGGTTTTTATTTATTGAATGAAAACCTCACCCTACGGGTCGTCGTCATTGTATTCCAACGTTGTCTCGGCTTCGCCTCGGCTGGGCACTTTTTCTCTAAATAACACCTCAATCTAATAATTTCAATGTGCGCATACTTGCTTCAAGCGCACCTTCTAAAAGGCCATTATGTCCTTCTCTATGATTTGCTGTTTCCGTACCTGACCAGATTAAACGATCATCAAAACCTGATTCGGTAAAATTACTGATAGATGATGTTGCGTGACCAGCACTCATTGATTGATCAATTTCAGTCGCGGTAAATTCTTCCTGAGCCCAATCCTGTAACACAACATCGATTGGATTAGCTGCCGTTTCACCAAATAAACGCACTAATTGATCAATCGCAGCTTTACAAATCTCGTCTTCATTACCTTTTCTGTATCTACCTGGTGTCCCGACAAAACCAGATAAGGCATAACCGTTATTAGAATCTGATGATGCATCGTGGATTTCTCTTAATGGGCCTAATTGACTCACTGCATCACCCGATAAACCTTGATTTAACCAAAAAGCTGAATCGTATACAGCAATAACTTTTGCATGACCTGCCATCCAGGTTGAATAGTTATTTAGCTCCTTAGTTCTTATTTTTGGTAGTGAGGGCTTAAATTCAATAGAAGACATTGCAATACGTGGTGGTAATGCAATAACGACTTTATTGCTTTTGATTTGATTAGTTCTTGCTTCACTCTTTTCTTGTTTCGCTTTTTCATTTTCGGACTTTTCGACAACGGTAGTCACTATCTGATTATCAATAAATTCAATACGATTCGCTTGTGTATATATCTTTATTTTATCTTTATCAATTCTTCGTTTCAGGCTAGTTATGATTTGCCGTATCCCACCTTTCAATCGGTAGGTACCTTCCATAGAGATACCGTAAAAACCTTTTTGAATATTGCCTAGCTGGTCTTCGTATACTGATTCACCACTTCCCTGCTGTAGAAAAACCGAATCAAGTAATCCAAGTTCCTTTACCAAAGCTTCCATATTCATCTGACCTGGCCAGAACCATGAAGGACCCAAATCATAAGCAGGCTTATCATCATCATAATTTGAACCAGACTCAGAGCTCGATAAGGAGTTCTTCGTATCATAGTTTCTCGATAATATGCGGCCACCTAAACGTTCTCTAGCTTCGACCAGCATATAGTTTACACCAAGTTTCTCCAGCTGATAGGCAGTGTGTAAACCACTGATCCCTCCTCCAATAATCACAATATCTGTAAGCATTTTAGTAACTCATCTTTAGATTATAAATTTCACATTATTTTATGTAGAGCTAAAATGTAGTGCATATTAAACTCACTTTAAATGCTAAACGATGAATATTCACTAATGGAGTCAGAATAATGGATGTGAACGGCGATTTCTCAAAACGCGTAATTTTGCATAGCGATACTATCGCGTGGGAAGATTCGCCTATGAAAGGCGTCGTGAGACGCCGACTAGATCGTATTGATAATAAAGCAGACCGGGTCACTACTATTGTACGTTACGCTCCAGAAAGTAGCTTTTCAACACATGTTCATACAGGTGGTGAAGAGTTCATCGTATTAGAAGGTGTCTTCGAAGATGAATACGGTAATTGGCCAACAGGTTCCTATATACGTAACCCCCCTACTTCTATGCATCAACCTGGGTCTAAAGACGGCTGCGTTATCTTTGTAAAACTATCTCAATTTCAACCAGACGATCGTACATTTATTCATATCGATATGAATAAGATAGGAGCAGTCTCAGATGCTGAAAGAACTGGTGTTAAAGTTTCGCCCTTGTACAGAGATGCGCACGAAGATGTTCGTTTAGAATACTGGGAGCCAAACACTAGCGTTGAAGTAGATGCTTTAGGTGGTGCAGAGTTTTTCGTATTAGATGGTGGTTTTACTGAAAGCGGAGAAGAATTACGCAAGGAATCCTGGTTACGCGTTCCAGTGAATACTACTCTTACTGCAAAAACTGGAGATGAAGGTGCAAAAGTCTGGATTAAATCAGGTCATCTAATTTCACCCGTAAACGGATGAAATTAAAACTTAATAGCATTGTAAAACCCTTTATTGAGGCCAAATGCACTTGCTTTTAATGACTTAGGTCACCCCCCTACTTTAGGGCACTTTTTTGCAAAGGTTACCAAACAACTCTAATTAGATTAACTGGTCAAACTCGCAAACAAGGTAGGTAGTTGCTCAGGCAATTTATCCACGTTATCGATTATCGTGTAGTTATTTGCACCAAAGATTCTCTTAACGTAATCATCTGCTTGCGGATCTAGCGTTAAAAGGTAAGTTAGCACACCCGTTGAATAGAGTTCTTCAACCGCCTTTTTAGTATCATGGCGCAAATGCTGTGGATCGCGCTCATCAATATCCGCAGGCTCACCATCGGTTATCATCAACACCAGTTTGCGTCTTTCTGGCTGCTTTAAAAGATGATTTCCTGCATGACGTAATGCAGCGCCCATAGGGGTTGATAAACCAACTTTCATACCTGCTAGACGTGATTTTGACTCATCATCAAAATGCTGATTAAAATCTTTAAAACGATAGTACTGCATATCATGACGACCATCAGAGGCAAAACCATGAATAGAAAAAGGATCCCTCATTCATAAAATATTAATCAACGAAGTTCAGGGTTTTGAGTTTGTTGTTAATTAAAGAATGTCTGCACAGCTGCATTCAAGGTATCACGCATATCAGGATCATCTGTTAGTGGTGTAACCATAGTCATACTACATGCAGATTCGGGATTTACACCCTTGCTTATTAATTGACCTGCGTATACTAATAAACGTGTAGAAATACCCTCATCCAGTCCGTGGCCTTTGAGATTACGAGCTCGATGTGCGATTTGTACCAATTTTCCAGCAGTTTCTGCATCCACACCTGATTCTTTAGTCACTATAGATGTTTCAAGGTCTTCTCCAGGATAATCAAAATCCATACCACCAAAACGTTGTTTCGTTGACTGTTTAAGATCCTTCATTAAACTTTGATACCCAGGGTTATAAGATATAACTAGTTGAAAATCTGGGTGTGCTTCGATCAACTCACCTTTTTTATCCAAAGGCAAAGTACGACGATGATCTGTTAAGGGATGTATTACGACCGTGGTATCCTGACGAGCTTCTACAACTTCATCCAGATAACAAATTGCCCCTATACGCGCCGCTGTTGTAAGCGGACCATCCTGCCATTTTGTACCATCTTTATCTAACAAGAAACGACCAACCAGGTCCGAAGCAGTCATATCTTCATTACAAGCAACTGTTATTAATGGACGTTTTAATTTCCATGCCATGTGTTCAACAAAACGCGACTTACCACAGCCTGTCGGTCCTTTGAGCATCATTGGCATTCGTACATTGTAGGCAGACTCGTAGAGTTCAACTTCGTTATTCACCTGTTCATAATAAGGCTCATCATTAATAATGTATTGTTGAGAATCTGTAGTTGTATCAAACATTTCAAATGTTACTCATTTTTTTGAATTAGACAATTTGCGTTTTACTTTCTATTGAGAAAGAAATAACAACTTAGTAGAACTAACGATTTATAATTTGTTCAACTAAATAGTTATATATATGACTTAGGATATTAATATTTATCCTTCGTCTCCGGTTTCGGTTTCCCCAGACCATCCAACAGAGCGTGCTTCTTCAATAGCCACATCGTGAATCCGTTTATGACGTTCGGCGAGTTCGGGAGTTAACTGACTCACTAAACAGCCATATTTATCCCATTCTTTATTAACCTTATCCAGCAAAGAATCAATACCCGCTAGATTCCAACCTTCACAAGTTTCAGTTTCTGGTATTAATTCAAATACCCACGCATCACGAATAATCTTACCAATGGTGGTCATACCTCCATTGATTTCGTTATTGATGCCTACATACTTTTCTGGTCTTGTCATATCACTTTTACTTTAAGAGTATTAAATATAATACTTGCCATATGTTAAAGCCTGGCAAGTTTTCAGAGCCGGTTATTATACAGCTAATCCATGGTAAATAACCATCACTGTACCAGCTGATTGTGTAGAGTGTTCAAGCCCAATAGACAAATATAATTGTCTGGATTAACAGCTTTACAGTTCTCAATTTCAGCCAGAATTGTGTCACCATCAGTATCACTAAACATCGGAAGTTTCCACATGTACCAGAAGTTGCTACGTACATTTTCTGGTTCTGTTGTTCAATACCTGGTTCCAGCCTGTATCTACGATGTACTGGATCTGAGCACAAGTAAACTCTGTGCTTCTCCACAAGGAACAACATCTTGTGTAGTAATTGTAAAACAAGCCAATAGATCTGCCTCCTTTGAAGAATAATCTGGCACACAATACGTTTCGTGGCATTCTTTCACACAGGCTTCAAATTTCTTAGCCATAGTTGTTTATTGTGTTTGGTTCAAATAACCCTCAATATTGATCTTCGAATCAATCCGAGAAAAATACATTCTGGTATAATTTACATATAAACGAAACTAAATATTAAAACACTCTTATATAAGAATTGCTTATGTTTGACTATCCCAATAATATAAACACTGATATCATTATATTCCTATACTTTTAGTAGGATGTATAGGCAGTAAGTGATCTAAACAATAAGCATGATTTATATCTACATCCTGGAATCAGGAAGTCACAAAAGAAAAAAATGGTGTCCCACTATGCCTCATATCTCAATGCGCCAAATTCATATATTCGATTCTGTTGCTCGTTATGAAAGTCACACACAAGCTGCGCAAAAATTACACATGACTCAACCTGCAGTTTCCATGCAAATGAAGCAATTGGAAAAGAACCTGGGTATTGGACTATTTGAAAGACACGGAAAAAAACTCAGCCTGAGCGATGCAGGGCGACAACTTAGAGAGTACAGTAAAGAAATCATGCAGGGCTATGAAAACATGATGGACTTTGTCGATAAAATAAAGGGCTGCCATACCGGTCATCTAACGATTACTGTAGCAACAACAGCTAATCACTTTACCACGCGGATATTATCTGCATTTTCTAAAAGATATCCGGATGTTACCATCAGTCTTGATGTAACCAATCGCAGTCGCATCTTAGAACAATTAGAAAATTACGAACCAGACATCGTAATCATGGGTGAACCACCTAAAGGTCATGGACTCAAATCAGAACGATTCATGCCAAACCCTCTGGCAATTATTGCATCACCGGATCACCCGTTAAGAGATAAAAACGACCTTAAAATAAAAGAAATACAAAATGAGAAATTTGTTGTCAGGGAAAAAGGATCTGGAACGCGAGAAGCGATCGAAAAGCATTTTACTGAAGCTGGTCTAGACTGTGAAACTACACTGGAAATGAACAGTAATGAAGCCATCAAACATGCAGTTTCTGCAGGTTTCGGACTGGGGATTGTATCTCTACATACCGTGAAATTGGAATTAGATAATGAGCATCTGACCACATTAAATGTTGAAGGCTTTCCGCTTCAAAGGCATTGGCACTTAGTCACACGACATGGAAAAGCAATGTCACCGGTTGCTGAAGAGTTTCGAAATTTTGTGCTTGAAGAAGCGGATAAGTTTGTTTTTCACGATAGATAGTAAAGGAGTAGGATCACCCCCCTACTTTTAAGCATTTTTATCCGTTATGTTTTTTAAAATTGACATGGTTCAAATAACAACTAAACCTTAAACAAAGCAGCGACTGTGATTGAGGTCTTTGCCAGAATTTTTATCTAGCTTCTTACTTGCTTAGGAATTTAGATGCATCCAAGATCAGTCTTATTCTCTTTATTTTATTTTCATTGACTTCAAATAGCTGAGCCATGGTTTCATCTGCCCCTTGATTACTAGATTGGTAGACTAAGCAGCAAGAGCTTTCATTCTCATATTCTTGAAGAATTTCATAGGACACATCATCAACTGGCATATTCTCCTTAAGCGACTGAATGTAATCTTCAGCCGTATTATATTTATAAAAAGGGCCAGTGAATATAAGGTCTTCCATCAAGATAGATCTCATTTCCTCCACAGGCTTTTCCCCGAAGAAAGACATCATATAAATTTTTGCTAAATCAGTTGGGCTCATTAGGATATTTAAGTTTCATCACGCCTCTTTAAATTGCCTTATTTTAATGTTCGCGTAATTGACTTAGCTGAAACAGGCTTAAAAGTGTAACCATGATATTAAGTTATCACCATAAATTTTATAGCCCAGTTCTTCGAACTTTCAGATTAATCAGGCCAAACCTGACTACCATCTTGAAAGGGAATATCTGAAATCGGAGTTGTTTTTTTACGAAGCTGCTTTTTACGGCTTGCTGCCGAGCTACTTGTTCTTGTACTCACTTTGGGTGAAGCCTTAGTCGTTGTCTTTACATTTGAGGGCTTCGCTTTTGTAGCGTTTATTTTTGCAGGTTTTGCTTTCGTTGCTGCGGGTTTGGGTTTCAAAGTGGCAGGACTTTTTTTCGGTTCAGCGGCTTTGCGAGTTGTTGTTTTTTGGGTTGCAGATTTCACTGCTGCAGTAGCAGGACCCTTTTTGGTCTTACGCAGCGAATCGATCAGTTTTTTACCTGTTTTATCTAAATTACTCATGCTTTTAATACCTCGGCTAATAAACTATTAATTTCTTCTGCGGCAATCGAGCCTGAACGTCCCATCTGGTTCACACTTCTTCCTTCCAGTACGCTAGCCCGGTAAACCACACGACGATTTAGTGCTGTTTCGGCCGCCGGAATATTCAACTCGGTGATGGCATCGCCAACCAGACGTGAGAGTTTAGTTCTAGGCTCTAGTTGGTTGATGACCAATAATGCACGTAAATTCGGATTAGTGTTTTGCGCTTTTTCTATTTCTTCGCCAACGGCAAGAGTAGCCCAAAGATCCAGTGGTGATGGCAATACGGGAATGACCGCGATATCACAATGACGCAGTGCGGCCTGAGACTGCTCTGAATATAGCTGCGGTGGACAGTCGACCAATATATGCTCCACCTCATCACTATACTGTTTGAGTACTTTTCCGACATTTCCAGTTGCATCAAACACAGCGGGCATATTGTCATTATCGACCATATCTGACCAGTGTAATGCAGAACCTTGTGGGTCTGCATCTAACAGGTAGGTAGGAGATTGTTGATGCAAAAAGGTTGCCAGATTTATTGCCAGTGTCGTCTTACCAACTCCGCCTTTGTTTCCAATTAGTGCAATAACACTCATTGTTTGGATAACCCTACTGCCATATATAGTGCTGCTTGTGCCATACTAATCTTAGAAGAGTATTTATTAATCATGTTCGTACTCCTTAGTTTCATTAACGATTCATCAGGATATTATTTAAGTATCTCATACAGAAGCGAATACATATAATGAATTGATTATAAATATAATTAATTTTGAAAAGTTATAAATGCCCTTAATTACACTCTCTATATTTACTTGAAATCACCCATGTCCAGTTAAACTAATAAATCTCAACTGTTTAAAAATTTGAAGGTTCGTCAAATTTCACAATACATAAAGCCGCTTGAATAGCCACTTCCCTATTCTCTTTGATATTATCAGCAGATAATTGTGCGACCAGGCCCATATTTTTTAGACGAGTTATGGATTGTTCATTTGCTCCCGCTATAAACACTGAACGTCCAGCACGCCACATATCCAAGATAGCTTCTTCTAAGGCTAATGCAGCTGAAACCCCTAAGTAACTAACATCAGTCATATCGACAACTAATGATCTGTAACCTTCAACCTCTGAATTTTTTCGACTAATAACACGCGAAGTACCAAAAATCATCGTGCCACGCATGTAGAACAAAAGAATGTGATTATCAGCTGCTTTCATTAAGTCATACTCTCGCTCATTGAGATTCAAGTCGGACTTATCAGGATCAGACACAGCCTTGACATAATCTGCCTGCAATTTTGATAAACGTGTAATTGTCATGATGTTTGCAATAAACAAGCCAATGCCAACCGCAACGATCAAATCGACAAAAACTGTAAGTAAAATAACGCCGTAAGTAATAATCGAGCCTTTGCCAGAAATTCTATGCGCGCGTTTTAAAAAGCCCCAGTCGATAATATCAATCCCTACTTTGAGAGCAATACCAGCGAGCACAGCAAGAGGTATAACTGAGGTCAATCCAGATGCCCAAAATACAACTACAACCAGTAATGTAACTCTAACTAGCCCGGCAAGTGCACTTCTACTTCCCGCCTGAATTCCCACGACAGTCCCCATTGTCGCACCTGCACCCGGTAATCCACCAAATAGACCGGATATGATATTTCCAATACCCTGACCGATTAATTCTTTATCCGAATTATGCTGGGTACGTGTAAGACTATCAGCAACGACAGAAGTAAGTAACGCATCTATACATCCCAACACACCAAGCACGATTGCATCCACAAACATAATCTGCCATTGCTCAGCGCTGAACATGGGAATTCTAAATTCAGGAATGCCTGAGGGAATTTCTCCGATACGACGAATATCGTTGTCAGCTAATAGCATAACCGAAATTAGGGTAACCACAATGAGTGCCAACAACTGCGGTGGAATATAGCGTTTGAAGCGAGCCGGCATTAGAAATAAAATTGCAACGGTCATGCCTGCCAAAATAAGCTCATGTAATTTTATTTCGGCAAATTGATTTGGTAGATTTTGAAGAATAGCAATAACTCCACCAGAAGGGTTGGCATGACCTAAAAAAGGTCCAATTTGAAGAATAATAAGAATGATACCTATGCCAGACATAAAACCGGAAACCACGCTGTAGGGCATCATTGTAACGAATTTACCCAGTCGCATAGCACCAAACGCCATCTGGAACATTCCCGCCATTACCACAACTGTAAACGCCATTGACAACCCATTTTCAGGGTCTGAAGCAATGAGTTTTGCAATTACAGCAGTAAACACAACAGTCATTGGACCTGTTGGTTCTGACATTAGAGTAGGAGAGCCTCCAAACAAGGAGGCGAAAAGCCCAACGAGTATCGCCCCATAAAGTCCGGCTTCAGCCCCAGCGCCCGAAGCGACACCAAATGCTAAAGCCATAGGTAAAGCAATCACAGCAGCAGTTATACCGCCAAAAACATCTCCACGAATATTATGTAAATTAATCTCATTAAATACATACATTATGTTTAACCCTAATCGATTAAGGATGACCTATTTACGCTATAAATTACTGTTAAAAACATTTAACTCCTGTCATGTGAATTGAAAAATTTCAAGAGGTCTGGACTGGATAAACTAGCGACCAGCTTGTTGATTAAGATTGGCTATTGCGCGTTCTGCTGCATACATGGCCTGTTGAGCCTCAGCTTCGCTTCCCATCATAATTAAACGACCATAGGGGCCAAAGGCTTTCATATCGACCAGTGTTACATGTGCACCCTTTTCTGCCTCATTAGCCGCATAAACAATGTAACCTGCCGGCTCGGTTTCCAGAATAAACATACTCTTTCCAGGAATCATCATCGAACCCATACGCAATTGACGATTGATGAGGGTGGCATGGTCGGGGGAAACTGAACAGATAAGTTCTTTCCAGACAATTTTACAGGGTTCACGTTCGGCGATGTCGTGTTTGATTTCACTAAGAATTGCACCACCAGCGGCCTGCACTTCACTTTGATTACGATAGTGGACCTCCATAGTACCAAAGGAGCGTTCGACAACCTGCTGGCCTAATCGTACATTGGTCTGTTTGAGTGCAATATCGCTAAGGCGATGCACCGCCATACCTGGAGCAACTTCAATCCACAGACAGGCATCACCTGGAATAGGTAGAAAACCCTGCGAGGATGTAGCAAGATAAGAAGCCAGTTGGGGCTGTAACGAATCGATAAACGAATAGACTCGCAGATTGACGTTATCCATGCGTTAAACCCATTTTGTTATCGTTTTGTAGTCTATTCAAAATCTGTCTCTTCATCTTCATACCCTGTTATCGAGTCAACCCCAAATACAGAGAAGGTAATTTTTCTGGAAGACGTGACACATGATCAAGAACCAGGTAATTCTTTTGTCCAAAAATATTGGATACGTAATCGTCAGCGTGTGGATCAAGGCTCAGACAGAAAGTGCGAACACCCTGTCGGGAAAGATCTTCCACCGCTTTCTTGGTATCGTAACGAAGGTATTGCGGATCACGTATATCATTATCAGCCGGCTCACCATCAGTGAGCAATAACACCATTTTCTTTTGACTCTCCCGTTCATGTAGTAATGAGCCCGCATGACGTAATGCAGCACCCATCCGAGTCGAGAGTTGTCCTGTCATTCCTGCAAGACGTCCTTTAACTTTATCGTTATATGGTGCGTCAAAGTCTTTGATACGGTAGTACTCAACATCATGTCGTCCATTGGAATCAAAACCATGGATGGCAAACGGATCGCCTACCCTGTCTAAAGCTTCGGCGAGTAAAGCTACTGCATCGCGCGCCAGTTCCAATACTGTAACGCCCTCATCTTCCGTATCCCGCACTTCATCGTTGGTTGATTCAGATAGATCAATCAAAAGTAATACCGAAAGGTCACGAATTTGTAGATGTGTTCGAATGTTTATACGAGGATCAGGTTGCATTCCCATACGAATATCGACCATTGCATTGACCGCAGCATTAATATCAATTGTATCGCCATCTTCCATCTTGCGTTCACGAACAACACCTTGTGGTTGCACCGCTTCAATCATGTGCTTGATACGCTGGATAATGTGTTTGTTATCTTCAACGGACTCATCCACTTCAAGCGGATCACCCATTTTGGGACGCTTTTCAAGTACGGTCACCCAGTTAGGACGCTCTAGTTGTGTTTGATAATCCCACTCAGGGTAGTGAATGGGTGATGAAATAGGTGTTTTACCTTCTCTCTTGTTTAAGGAAGTACCATCATCATGGAAAAACTCAGTCGCTAATACCCATATCTCCTGAGCATCATCCGTCGCTTCCTGTACATCGAGATTATTTAACATCTCCATTACACTGACGTATTTTCTGACTTGTTTAACTTGTCCAGGCAGCAGGATACTATCATCTTCGGTTTCCTGATCTTCCCAAAGATAGCGGTTGTCATCACGATAAGGGTTACTTGGAATATCTTTATTGACATTAAATTCAATATTCATTGAGTAAGCTTTCTTTTCCAACTCAAGGCCAATTTCACGTGCCATTCTGTCATCATCCAGACGATCTTCTGCGCTATTAAACAAGTCTCTGGCAGCTGTAACTAGCGGATGGTTGTCACTATAATTTTCATCGAGCAAAGAACGCGCAATGCGATCCAATAACGCAGACTTATCATTTTCATCAGCCTGTGGATCGGCAGGTAATAAACTCAGCCAAATCTGTTCAAGACCAGGAAATTCTTTCACTGACAGTTTTTCTATACGGGCATCTTCTATCAATCCGATCATAAGCTTTTGAGCTGAACTGAACTGATCTGCATTTACTTCAAAACGGGAATACACAAAATGAGCTGCAGTATGAGCAGCTGCCGCACGGTATATTTCCAGACCATCAACTTTTTTGCCATCATCAGGCCCGAAGTCATCAAATGCATCTGGCAAGTGAATAAAATAGTGCTCGATATAGGGTTTATAGCCTTCGCGTGTTTCAAAGTCTCCTGATGTTGGACGCAAGAAAAAATCCTGCCCCCAAAGCGCACGCAAATACATTATAAGGCGGCGTTGTACATCAACAAAAAGAGTACCACGTTGTTCCTTTTTCATTATGGAATGAGCTTCATCACTTTCCATAGAAAAATAAGCAGCCTGTGCTTCAAAATCATTTTTATAGGCAGAAACACCCCACATAGCCCAGCGGCGTAATCCACCCAGGGTTAAGTAGCCAAGCAGTACATCCAGCTTGCCCAGCATAGGTCGCAGAGAGCGCGGTGCCTGAGCCAACATATTATTCAGTAATAAGAGATATCCATTGAAAAGGCCAATTTCACCAAACCGAGCAGCAGCTGTTGGAGAGGTGGAAAATAACAGCACTAATACTTCTGCACTGGTACGGGAATACATTTTTATTGCTGTTGATAGCAATTCTGCTACGGCATCTTCACCAATTTCGCGAGCTACTTGAGGAGCACTTTCTATAAATGAGACGACTAGGTCAGTACCTCGACCGAGAGATTTTAAGCTAGCTGCTCCGCGCAGGTAGGTATCCTGACCACGAGGAGAGAAAACACGCGCGGCTTCATGCCAATTAGCCTCAAGGACTTCATTGGCCGTTTCGCCCAATTCATCAAGCACATCTTGATAATCACTGAGTTGAATTGCCATTTAACTGATATCTCCACCATTTTTTTGTGTACCGCTAAATCCACTTTTTTGAGGAATTAATCAGGCCAAATTCGATTGGGATGTATTGGATAGTCTGTACTTGCATTCAAATCAGATACATCTTTTCCTGGATTTGAAAGTAAATCTTTTACTGACTGCTTCATCGATAGATTTGTTTTTACGGCTGCTTTCACCTTGGTTGAAGTCTCTGATTTTATCATTGCCGATGCAGATTTTACATTAGGTGCAGTTTTTGATTTGGCTCCGACCTTAGCCTTTTTTACTTGAGTAGCACCCTTAAACTTAGGTTTTGTTGTTACCTTTGCTTTTGACGTAGTTTCAGACTTAACCACCGATACCCTGAGCTTTTCTGTAGCCGGTTTAGTCGAGGCTTTGGACTTAGTAGCTTTAGCTATAGCTATTTTGTTTTTGCTAGAATCAGCCATGAGACAGACCCATTTGTTTACTATATAGCTCAGCAATTTTATCAGTTTGATGTGCAAACTCGAACTCATTTACACCAAGTTCGTCTTCATCAGTATAAATAGTAACTGTTGCTTGTGACTGGCTAAACGTCAAATTCGGGAAGTATCCAGTTTTTTCAGATAAATCTGCTAAATCATTAACAAAGGAACGAGTCTGCTCATACGATTCAAAAATGAATTTGTTTGTCATTACTGGTGGTTTGCTATCAATTCTCCAGTTTTTTAATTGATCAAGTTTTGTCATGTCGCACTCCTATTCATAAGATCAGTTATTAACGTGCAAATTACGATTTGTTTAAAGAAACTATTGATCAAGTCTGTTTAAAAGGTGGGAGCCTACAGATGCAGGCTCACTTTTTAAGGTAAAGTCGAAGATATAATCTTGAATGTACAACACACACATTAATCAAATTTAGCTAAGCAGTTTATTTATGCTGTTTTCAAGCTAAATATTTTCAAACATTACCAAAAACTTTTAAGCTTCTGCTTATCTATTCTGTTGGTAGAATACTTTCCACCTCTGAATGTACTCGAGCGATAATATGCGCAGCCACGATACCGTCACCAACACGCTCACAAGCGTCAGCTCCAGCGCGAACGGCGGCATTTACTGCTCCTGTTTCACCACGAACCAATACCGTTACGTATCCGCCGCCAACAAATTGACGACCAACCAGTTTCACTTCCGCTGCTTTTGTCATTGCGTCAGCCGCTTCAATCGCAGGAACTAAACCACGTGTTTCGATCATTCCTAATGCAATACCACTTGCCATTGTTCTATCTCCTATTAAAAATAATTAACCAACCGTTGCCTGATCCGCAATTTCACCTGCTTTGGGTAGAATGCTTTCTACCTCAGAGTGAACGCGAGCAATGATGTGTGCAGCAACAATTCCGTCTCCGACACGTTCACAAGCATCAGCACCTGCTCGAACGGCGGCATTAACTGCTCCCGTTTCACCACGTACTAGTACCGTTACGTATCCGCCACCAACAAACTGTCGACCAACTAAACGAACTTCTGCTGCTTTTGTCATGGCATCCGCTGCTTCTATAGCAGGTACCAGACCGCGAGTTTCAATCATTCCTAGGGCTATTCCTGTAGCTTCAGCCATTTTAATTTCCTCTACTTATCTACTTAACTTAAAAAATTCTATTACTTACCAGAAGGTAAAATAGACTCAACTTCTGAATGAACACGTGCGATTATGTGAGCAGCAACAATGCCATCACCTACTCGTTCACATGCATCAGCACCTGCTCTTACCGCTGCGTTAACAGCACCTGTTTCTCCACGGACCAGAACCGTTACGTATCCGCCGCCGACAAACTGCCGTCCAACAAGCTTTACTTCCGCCGCTTTAGTCATCGCATCTGCTGCTTCGATTGCTGGTACTAGACCACGTGTTTCAATCATTCCAAGGGCTACACCCGTTACTTCTGCCATTTTATGCTCCTTACTCTAAGTTAATTGCTTAAGTTACTTTGCTTGAGTAACTTTGATTAATCATTTCTTTGTTTGATTGTCTGTTGCTCAAACAAAAACCAATTTCTAAACCCAATCAGTGGGATCCCATAAATCTATAATGCCGAGAATTGTGAGATCTGTATGGATCTCAAAATCACCCGTTCCATGTCGTGCCGCCGAACCACCTGCTGTAAATACCCACTTACCTGGTGGGACACCAATTGGATCAGTAGCTACACTAAGCTTTCCTGCCCGGTCTGTTACAACACGTAAGGACATTTGTTTAAGTCCCGGAACACGACGTGTTGTTACTAATTCATCGATCACCTGGAGAACTTCCATCTCAGGCGCCAGTCGGTGGGTTTTCTGGATCCCAATGATCAATAATTCCCACGATGGTTAGATCAGATGGGTAGGATTTACTACCCGCTGCCTCTCGTGCAGCTGATGAACTAACACAAATCACCCAGTCTCCCGATATACAACCAATTGCATCAACTGCAACCAATGGAACTGCACCTTCTTTATCTCGTACAACCAACAATGGCTTATGTCCAAGTTCGGCCTGTCGATTTGTTGAAACCAGTGTTTTTTCAACCTTCATGATTCTCATGATTGAACCTCCACCGTTTCAATCGGACTACCAGTTGATTTGTCTTGTACCGAGAGGTGGCAATACAGCTTGCCTTTCTCGTATAATTTCACATAGCGACTATGGATCGCCTCTTCAACTCTTTGCGCCTTTAGAATGGCACGATCACGAGAGCCTGGTACTCTAGCGTCATAGCGATAATGAACGGCCACCGGAATTGGCAATCCTTTTTTGACATTCAACTTGCTAAAAATTTTGATTCCTATGTCCATATGAGATACACCTTCTTCAAGTGTGTCCATATGCGCGTAATAGGTAATATTCCGCATCTGCACTTCATCAAAGCTGTCGCCGACACTGATAAAGCGTTCGGCATGGCCGATATCGGGATAACAACCGTCATACAAATCCGCTACATACTCAATTTGTGATAAATTGTTAATCAACAGGTTTGCAATTAGCTTTCGCATTCCTTCGTGCGGTTGACCTTCACCTGCTCCCCATCCTGGAGATTCCTGGTTCGGTTTGCATATTGCTTCGTAAACAGCAACTCTTGCTTGGTCTGCTGTCATATTTACGGTGCTTTTGTACAATTGTGTATTATCGACTAAGCGATGTTGTGACAAGTCACCCTTACTATCTGGAATGTGAATCTTGACCGCATCCGTATCAGTATCTACACCAATTAATAAAATATCAGTACTGGCACCACAGCAAAATGAGTTTTCTATTGCGTCACGGAACTGATAAAGCCGTTCCAGTGCTGCATCAAGTGCCTTATGCTCATTGTTACCATGAGCAGCGCACCCCTGGTGATCTGGATCGCTGGAACTAGTGTGATACACTGCAATTTTCAGGTAGCGGGTACCTGAATCTATAGTTGTTGGAACACCTTCACGAAAGCGGCGCAATTCAACCTCTTCCCAGTGATGAACATCTGCTTCAACATCAAACAAGGTACCAGCATATGAAGCACGGCGCATGAAGGAAGAAAGCGGTAATCGGAGTATATAGCGCGTCAGTCCTTTGAGCCGACCATCGGAGCAAGGGCTAATATTAACCGCATGAAAACCACAATCCAGAAAGAAGTTTTTGGTATCCTGAACTATCTCAACCTGCTGTTTAAGGTCATTCACAAACTTTTCGGTAGCTGCCTTAAGAGCAGAAAACGAACAATGTGCATATAAGGCTTTCATATCGGGACCACCTATCCAGGCATTATCCAGAAGCTTATCGGGCAGTTCGAATCCTAGTGACTGTGTGCCAATCTGCTTCGCATGCACTACAAAATCAGAACCATACGGTAGACCAGCAATTTCTTTAAGGGTCGGTACAATTGCATCAAATCTACCCTTTACCGAATCTTCACAATGCGCCAAACGTGCATTTGTATATCCATCTGTCAATGGATGCTGACTGCCTCGTGCTGGCACCCCGCGATTTGTCTGGAACTGTTCTTCTGCTGTAGAAGTTTTCTTTTCCGGAACAAACATAGGATTTGCCAGACTCGCAGGGGCCACATAACCACCACGTGATTGACTATCAAAGCTACGTCGGCCTGCAGACTTGCTAGCTCGAATGTTGTATGCTCCACGGGTATTCATAGCCTTTAGCCTCGAGCTCCACCAGATACTGTAATAACAGCACCATCATCTGAATTTCCACTGCTTCCAGTTACTCTTGCCGCTGGTACATCCGGACGCTCCATTTCTTTGTTATGATAAGCGTTGTTTACAGGTTGTTGCATTTCACCCACTCGCAAACTTGGGTTACGGCCTTGAGAAACATGACCTTCTGTACCTGTTATTCCTGGAGCACGACCCCAGTTATCACCTGATACAGCAAAACCACCTTCACGACCTTCCCCAGTAATTCGTTGCGAATGCATTGCAACAGTTTCTGTAGTTTGAGCCTGTACTGGCTGAACCTGTTCCGCCGTTGCAAATACTGCTTGCGGAGCTGGTGCCACCATTATGGAAGCAGGTGCAGGCGCCGCCATTTGGCGTGTTTGCGGATAACGAAATTCTGGCGTTCCCGAAACACGGTTCATAGCTAAATCTCCAGGACCTGTTACTCGACTACCACCATAATTGTTACCAGTAATTTGTGCGGCACGCGCTGGTGAAACAATACTGAAATCCTCGGGCGCCACTGGTGGGGCCGCGGGCACAGCTTGTTGAACCAGATACGGCTGTGGCGCTGTCATGGCTTGTGGAGCCTGGGCTTGTAGAAATTGGGTCTGTGGAACTTGAACAGGTGCTTCATGAGACTGGCCAGACGTAATTAAGCCTGCTGCTGCAGCCGCATCGCGAATTGCACAAGCATCACAACATGCACCATGATCATGCGGTACCTTTACTCCAGCGTATGGCGTTCCACTTACCGGAAGCTGAGCACCGTGCTCATTACCTGTTACATTACCGACAGCACCCACCATGGTTCCGGACACATGTTCACCTTTCGGTGTATGATCGATTCCTACTTTGGCCGGTGCAGCTTGAGGGGCGCTAGGGCATTGGGCAAATTGTTCTTGTCCATAATATTCTGTTCCGGTGACGGGCAAACACCCTCCCTGCTCGTCACCTGTCATCTTTGGGGAAAGATCAATGCTGTTTCCCGTTAGATTATTTCCATTTAATGTATGCATATTGTTAACTTTGGGCGCTGCACCACCGCAAAGCTTACTTTCACCATACTGTGTACCAGTTAAGTGAGAACAAGAACCAGGTTCATTACCTGTAACCTTTTCAGTACGGTCAACTAATGCACCAGTTATGCGTTGTCCCTGCATACTTTTATCGATTCCAACTTTGGCAGGATGTGGTTCAGCTATGGTTCCGCAAATCGATGCAAACTGTTCATTGGATATGTATTCCGTACCCGTTACCGGGCGACAACTTCCGTACTCATCTCCGGTTACTTTTGCTGAACGTCCAACTTCAGTACCTGTTACAGATTGACCTGCAATGGTATGGGTCAGGGCTACCTTAGAGGGACCATTAATAGTCAACTTGGCTGCACCCATATCGGCATACTGCGATCCGGTGACCTTGCGCCTTGATCCAGCCTCAGTACCAGTAGTTCTGTTAATTCTGGCTTCATCAGAACCGGTTAAACCGATTTCTTTTTTCTCGGTCCGACCACTTATTACCTTGGCTGGTTTTGCAGATGGCTTTATACCACAGAAGTCAGCAAGTTTTTCAGCACCGATATATTCGGAACCAGTAACATTGGCACAACTACCATGTTCATCACCCGTTACTTTGTTAGAACGTCCAACTTCTGTTCCACTAACAGGCTTTCCTGCTCCAGTCATACTAAAACCGACCTTAGGTGAATTAGGCTCTGGCTTCACACCACAAAAGGTAGCAAACTGCTCGGTACCAACGTATTCGGTTCCTGTAATGGGGCGGCAAGTACCAGATTCATTTCCAGTAACCTTGATAGTTCGTTCGACTTGCGTACCCGTAACCTCATGCCCGGAAAGAGTAGTACCCGTCTCCACCTTAGGCGGCGCCGAGTCAGGTCTCACACGTCCACTGGGGCGTGATACTGGTGCGTCACCGCGGCCTTTGTTAGCCATCTCTTGACGGCGTAATTTAGCCAGGTCACGGCCATTTATTTGACCCGCGGCATAAGCCATGGCTCTTGCAGCATTTCCACCACTTCTAGAAGCACTGCTCTTACCAGGTACAGCAGCCTTACCGCGCGCCGATAACGCTTTTCGACGATTGCGACAAAGCTGACGTACATTACTTAGATCTGATCCCAATGATCCTGGGTTTGATTCCGCAATCTCACATAACTCGTCAAGCTCTTCACTTCCAGAATCACTGGCATCATCACTAATGCTGGCAGAGATTGCTTCCGCTATTGTATTTGACTTCGCGACATTCGCTACTTCTGGTGAGAGAAATAGATCCTCCAACTCCTTTTCAGGAGCTGAAGAAACAGAAACCGCTTGAGAGCTTGGAGTTGGAACAGCAACAGCTGCTGCTTTTCTTCGCTCTGGGCGATTTCTGGCACTTTTTACCGCAGCCTTGCGTCTAGCCTGTTGCGCCAGAAGCTTTTTGTCAGCACTTGTTGATTGTGCAGGCATAGCAATTCCTCACTTAGGTGATTTAAATTACCCTCTGTAAACTACGAAGGCTGTTCCTTGACTCTGTGTGTAGTTGTCATAACCGATCAAACGAATATGATGATCCGGAAATTCACGGTGACAAGCTTCTACTTCCGCCAAAACCGAATCTACACTTTGCTCCCCGAAAAACGGAAGCTTCCACATAAACCAGTAATTACGGCTAGCGCCTTCAGGCTCAACATGCTCTACCGCAGGGTTCCACCCCTGAGATACGATGTATTGAATTTGTGCACGTATCTCATCGGATGTTAATGCAGGAAGATAAGAGAAAGTCTCAAATTGTTGTTCCTGTTTAAAATTTTGTACAGACGACATATCTATAACTCCTTGTATTTATTAGCGATTCTGAACATCAAGCTTATCGACAGTGTCGAATTCGAACTTGATTTCTTTCCAAGTTTCCATAGCGATTTTCAGCTCTGGACTGGACTGAGCAGCTTTGGTCAGGATTTCCTTACCATTTTGCTCCAGTTCAACACCACGGTTACGTGCTTCAACACAAGCTTCTAGTGCAACACGGTTAGCCGCCGCACCTGCTGCGTTACCCCATGGGTGACCCAAAGTACCACCACCGAACTGAAGTACAGAATCATCACCAAAGATGCTAACCAACGCTGGCATGTGCCATACATGGATACCACCAGAAGCAACTGCGAATGTACCTGGCATTGATCCCCAATCCTGATCGAAGAAAATACCGCGTGAACGATCTTCAGGAACATAAGATTCACGTAACAAGTCAATCCAGCCTAAAGTTGACTCGCGATCACCTTCCAGCTTACCTACAACGGTACCCGTATGAAGATGGTCACCACCCGATAGACGAAGTGCCTTGGTCAATACACGGAAATGAATACCGTGATGCGGGTTACGGTCAAGTACCGCATGCATTGCACGGTGAATATGAAGCAACATACCGTTCTTACGACACCAACGAGCCAAACCTGTATTAGCAGTAAAACCACCTGTTAAGAAGTCATGCATAATAATTGGAGAACCAATCTCTTTTGCAAACTCTGCACGCTCATACATTTCTTCAGGAGAAGGTGCAGTTACATTTAAATAATGACCTTTCCGCTCACCTGTATGTGCTTCAGCTGTTTCAATAGCATCTTGGACGAACAAGAAACGATCTCTCCAGCGCATGAAAGGTTGTGAATTGATATTCTCATCATCTTTTGAGAAATCCAGACCACCACGTAATACTTCATATACTGCACGACCATAGTTTTTTGCAGATAGACCCAACTTTGGCTTGATTGTACAACCCAACATTGGACGACCATATTTGTTCATGTGATCACGTTCTACCTGAATACCATGCGGAGGTCCATTACAGGTTTTAACGTAAGCAATTGGGAAGCGAACATCTTCAAGACGAAGTGCACGAACTGCTTTAAAGCCGAATACATTACCCACTAAAGAGGTAAATACATTTACAACCGACCCTTCCTCAAAAAGATCAATTGGATACGCGATAAAAGCGTAATAGCATGAATCATCACCAGGCACATCTTCGATTCTGTAACAGCGTCCCCGGTAGTAATCCATATCAGTCAATAAATCAGTCCACACAGTTGTCCAGGTACCTGTTGATGATTCAGCTGCAACTGCTGCTGCTGCTTCTTCACGGTCAATACCCGCTTGTGGAGTGATTTTGAAACAGGCTAGCAGATCTGTGTCCAATGGAACATAATCTGGCTGCCAGTATGTTTGCCGGTAATCCTGAACACCAGCGTTGTATTGTTTCGCCATTATTTTCTCCTTCCTATAATATTCAGTTGGGAATAGTTGCCTAAATGAGGCTTGTTTCGACGGAAGGAATGATAGAAAGAATATTGGAAAACTACAAGTTAACAAATATCATGACTTACATTAACAATAATAAATATTAGTGTTTTCTAATTTACTAATTTATACTAAAGACCATGAATATAAAACATATAACGATTCATCAAATGCGTCTGTTTCATTGCCTGTCTACGCATTTATCATTTACCGCTGTCGCAAAAGAATTACATCTGTCTCAATCTGGCGTTTCAATCCAGATAAAAAGACTAACAGAAAGTGTAGGGATACCTTTGATTGAAAAAATTGGTAAAAAAATCTATCTAACAGACGCAGGTAAAGAATTATTTGCCGCTACGGATGACGTATTAAACAGGCTAGAATTACTCAACCATGATATACAAGACATGGGAGAAAATATTAAAGGACCCTTAAATATTTCTGGCATCACAACCTCCAAATATTTCATGCCCCATTTACTTGGTCGTTTCTTGAAATCCTACCCAGATGTAGAACCTTCACTAACCATTACAAATCAAACAAAAGTCACTCAACGGTTAAAAGATAACCAGGATGATATTTATATCATGGGGAAATTTCCTTTGGACATCGAACTTGAAGCTAATTATTTTTTAGACAACCCTCTTGTACTTGTTGCACCAACCAATCATCCTTTAGCCAAAGAAAAGAACATCCCATTATCCACCATCGCAAAGGAACGTTTTATCTCTAGGGAAGAAGGTTCAGGTACTAGAGCTTTTAGGACACACTTATTTAAAGAAAGTGGATTGAAGGCAAATACCTATATGGAATTAGGAAGTGCAGAAGCGATTAAGCAAGCCGTAATGGCAGACTTAGGAATCTCTGTCCTTTCTCTACATAATTTACAACTTGAATTAGAAGCAGGTCTATTAACAGTTTTGGATGTGCAACAGTTCCCCATCAAAAGAAAATGGTACGCCATTCACCTTAAAGAAAAACGGCTATCCCTTACCGCTCAAAAATTTCTTGAATTCTTGCTCGATGAAGCAAAAAAAACATTACATGAGGATACGCTTGATAAGCTAAAAAACTATAGAAAAGCAACGGGTTAAATAGTAGAGTCTTTTCACTTACAAACCGCTTAAATAAAAGCATCTGTAATTCCTGAAGTGAAGTTTACCTTACCAACAATATGCTTAATACTTACAGTTGATAACATGAACGGATTTTATGCTTATCTTCAAAGATTGAAATCACGAGTTTTTAAAGAAAACTCTTAATAATTAAAGGTAAATTTAATTATGTATAACGTCAGAGAAAATGTCCAAGCTAGAATAGGTAACTTCAGGATGGACCATTACTGGTTTAGATACAGTAATTTCATTCCTCGACTCTACAACTGGGTTTTAGATTTAGGCTTTGAGAAAGGTAAAATTATACCATCGCGTGCTTTCTGTTCGGATGAAAGCCAAGGCTATCCCATTATATTACTTGCTAAACATTTTGGTGCATTTCCATTTAATCATGGTCAAGTAGGTGGAATTATGTCTTGTGATAGACATGGCCCACACTCACATCATGGTAAAGACCTTGTCATTTTACATGCCAGTCATGTAGGTTATGACAAATCAACCAAAACTTATGGTCAGTATCGTCGAATTCATAGTGAGAATTGTGAAAATTCAAGCAACTGCGGTAAAATTTTTGGCGTTCTGAACTGGTATTTAAAGGAATATGAATTTGCTAAAAATCATATATTTATTGAGATGCGCAGCAATCATTGCTTAATTACCATAGATAACCAATATCTATCTTTAAGCCGTGAACTGACCTTAATGCTAGCACTTGAAAAAATGATCGAACAACATCATGAAGATGAATTAAGTGAGGGTGAATATATTCCTATTTCAATCCAAAGTACCTCCAGAACTTTCAAAGGTACTAAGTCCTTATTTAAACATATGGACTGGTTTTTCGAAAAAAAATCTGGAAAACAACCTATTGGCGATGCATTACTACCCGAATACTTTACTTATAAAAAAGAATTGCATACTGACTATGAAGGGTTACATCAGATAGAACAAAACATCTTACGCGCAATGCCATGGATAGTCACTTCCTCAAACCCGATGTTAACCGCAGCTCAGGCAAACACTGAGGCAGAGTTTGACCGCGCATTCAGAAGTATTTCACAAGAACCTTCCTATGAAGGCCGAAATCTGCTTTATATCTCAGGCTTAAACGTCGATATTTCCCCAGAAGAAAATCAAGATTATGTGCTCAATAAATTCATACCCTGGGCGGCCTACGTCCAGTTAAATACCGGCGAAAAATATATTCTTGAACAAAAAGAACTCTCTGAAACGCTTAGAAAATACAATACAGTAAATCAAACTCAAGTAGAACTTGACGAGGTTATTAAGCACATGCAGCAAGCAGAGGATATTGATCTGGATACACATTAAAATCTATACCCTATTCTTACAAAGATCAGTCTAATCAACATCAGTCTTATGTAACACTAAGTTGACTAGCATATGTTATCAAAAATAGCCCATCTATCAGTCCCTCATAGTGGGCTTTAATCTGAATTTCCTATATGTTTGTAAAAGAGGCAAATCAAGAATAAGCACTTCATTTTAGCTTTAATCTTTTAGATCAAAGTCATCCACCATTTCCATATCTGAAATAATAGATTCCAGATCAAACATATATGGATTAATATCTGGAAATTTTTGAAGAAAATCACTTAGTTCTGGTTGTCTGTAAATCCGCTCAAAACCCTCTCCACGAATAATTGAAAGATACCAAGGAATTAGATCTGAAGAGACTAAATTACCATTTTGTGTAGATTCATTCGGAATACTAAACCCTGTAAAATAGATAATAGACCCTCTTAATTTTATTATCAGTAATATACTGATCCAGTTCCTTTATATACCTAACCAGTTTATCGGTTGATGCTTTTACCAAAAGATCAGGTAGTTTGTTAATAGTTGGGATTTGAGTTTAATATTATACATTGCGTTTAAACTAATGATGTCATTTTCCAAGGATGGCAAATGAGTGCTTTTTTTTGATAGATCTATTTGGCTGAGAGAAACAGGTTGAATAATCAATTTAAGACCTTAGTAAAAACTAAGTTCCTGGAAACTAACTTTCCCATCCGGTTCCGCTATTTCTATAGGCAACATCCCAAAATTCTTAGTTAACCAGAGAATTGCATTACCTCTTTCTTCATCTTTTTCTGCAAATGCTACAATTACTTTGATATCTACATCATCACTATATAATTCTTTGCACAGATGGAATAATCTGGAACTAAGTTTCTTATAGGAATCAGTAACAATATTCGAAAGTTGTGAATTCTGGTTCATTTTTATACGCTTTTATCGCTAATGTCCGGTTAAAAGTTTAAGCCCTTCTCAATAAAGCCTAGATCCGTAAAGGTTAGTGTATTTATTTTTTTAATCTCCAAGATACCCTCATTAGTAAACTTTTATTATCTGGATTATATGAAATGAGATGATATGAAATTGAAACGAATACTCACAAAAAGGCCTCTATAAAGCGGGCTTCAGGTCGTTCCTAGACATTCTAGAACTTTTTGTAACCCCCAACTAAGGAATAACATTACTAACATATTGATTTATATATATATTATCTTTCTCATCACCGAATATATCCACTTAAGTACCCTCTTTTACTTAAAATGAGTGAACTTAAAAAGATCTGATTACACCCCCCTACTTTTGAATGATATTACGTTTTTGTACTTTGAAAACGTAAATAGAATTTATGCTTTGCGACGTGGTTTTTTCATTTAAACTAATGAAAACCACACCCTCCGGGTCGTCGTCATTACATTCCAACGTTGTCTATGAAGTACGTCCATGTACTTCACCGCTTCGCGACAGTTTCGTTGCACTCGACTGTTCAAATTCATTCCAGATGAATTTGTCAGCTGCGCCTCGGCTTGGCACTTTTTAATAATACTGTTTACCAGTGTTCCTTGCCACAACCAACTCTCGGCGGATCAGTTCCTGAATACTATCGAGACGATTTATTCGCCCTAGCGGCGTAATAAATCGACTTTTTTAAAGATTAATCTTCTCTAATTGGAAACGTATTAATCGTATAGTCAGCAATATCCTGTAACTCTTGTTTCGTTTTCCCACTGCGAGCTTGTACCGCCAGGCCAAACAAAACAGACAATAAGAATCCTGACATTTCCTTGGGGTCTGCATTTTTAGAAAAATGTCCTTTAGAAACTTCGTTTTCAAAAAACCGGTTGATCATTTCCTCATTCATTCCACCCATTTTTTCTAACAAAGCTGTCATCTGTTTGGGGAAGCCAACTCTCCCAGACTCACATTGGCTCTTTACAAAAAAACAGCCATTCGGGGATTCTTTTTCTGTCTGTAATTCGATAACACTGTAAAGATAAGCTTTTAACTTCTCCTTTACGGGAACATCAGAGTTTTTATCAAGATTCTGTAACCTCGGCATTCCATACTCTGTCATATAGTGTTCGATCGATGCTTGGAACAACTTCTCTTTATTCCCAAAGGCGGCATAAAGACTTGGTTTATTTATACCTAATTCTGTTGTTAGATCAGTAAGAGATGTTCCAGAATAACCGTTTTCCCAAAATACGCGCATCGCTTTATCCAGCGCTTCATCTTTCTCGAATGTCCTTTTTCTTCCTGCGTTCATCTTTTTCCTGTGACTATAAGAATCTGAAATTTATGCTTGACATTATGTACCGAACGGTAAAGAATGTCAACTATGTACCGTTCGGTACGCAATTATTTTGATCGATAATTTAAACCAGAATATGGACATCAAAGTCCCGGAGAAATTAAACATGTCACGCGAAAAACTAGTATCTCTTGAAGCAGTAAATCCTGAAACAGCTACAGGCCGAGCCAAAGAATTATTCGATGATGCAACTGCTAAAGTCGGATTTGTTCCCAATATGTACGCCAATATGGCGAACATCCCCGCCGTTTTAGATACTTACTTTTACGGTTATGGATTATTCCGTGAACAAGGTGGCTTCACACCTCAGGAACAGGAAGTCATATTTCTTGCCATCAGTCATAACAACCACTGCGAATATTGCGTTGGAGCCCACAGCATGATTGCTGACAAAACGTCTAATGTGCCAGCAGATACATTACAAGCCATTAGAGAAGGAAAGAAAATACCTGATACAAAACTGGCCGCACTAGATGCCTTTACTCGCGTAATGGTGAAAAAAATGGGGAATCCCAGCAAAGAGGATATTGCTGCTTTTCATGAAGCGGGTTATGACGATAAAGCGATACTTGCAATTGTGTTGGCTATCTCTGTTAAAACTATTAGTAACTACTCAAACCACTTATTTGCAACGCCACTAGACGATGCATTTGCAGCATACAGCTGGCCTGAATAATTTGATATCTATATACCGCTAAGTAGATGCAAATAATGAAACACCGGTTAATCTGGTGTTTCTAAACAGCTATAAATTATTAATACCTGACACTTTCAACTTTGAGTAGTTTGTTCAATAACTAAAGTCACCCCCCTACTTTTACGCGGTTTTTTCATTTGATTTATAGCTTTTCTGCTCTTTTAACAAACATTTAGCCTATCTGCATCTATTTGAGTTAATTTTACGTATTTGTTGTAATGTGAAATCACCAATCAAATCGAGCTCAAACAGCATGTATAAATCCACATCAATTATTCTTATGGTTACTCTGGCATTGATGGCAATTCTAATAACTACCAACAAGAAAGAAGCCTTCGCTGCAACCGAAAAAAATCTGGATAAATCCATGTCAGCATCGAAACATCTGAATAGTATCGTACTAGGTGCAGGATGCTTTTGGGGTGCGGAAAAAAGTTATGAAGCTATTCCTGGTGTGGTTGATGCAGTTTCTGGCTATGCGGATGGGGTAGATATCGAGCCCACCTATAAAGAAATTACCAAATGGAAGTACAGAAATAATCTGGACAACTACGCTGAAGTGGTGAAAGTAACTTATAACAGCAGCCAAATCGAGCTTGAAACAATCTTGCGAAATTATTTTGAAACGCATGATCCAACCCAATTAAACAGTCAAGGCAATGATATCGGCACGCAATATCGCTCTACCATTTTAACCAGTGATAATGCACAGATAAACAAAGCTAAAGCCGTATTGGGCCAATATCAAGTGCGATTGAATGCAAAAGGTTTTGGGGAAATTGTCACCAAAATAAAGCCTCTTACAACTTTCTTCCCTGCTGAAGATTACCATCAGGACTATTTAGCAAAAAAACCCAAACGGTTATTGCCCAGATCACTCAACGGGTGTGACATTTGCAGACAAATCCAAACAGCCCGTAGTTAATAACTCAGCACTTACCAAAGGACAACAAATCGTGGTGATTGATTCACCAGATTGCTCTTATTGTGAAAAGTTTAAAAAGGACGTGGTTTCTAAATACAATAAATCAACACCGATCACCTTTAGAAAAGCCAGCCAGTTAGAAGGCCTAAGTGTAAAAACAGCCACCTGGGCAACCCCCACTATTATCTTTATGAAAGATGGAAAAGAGTTGTTCGGTCATCAGGGTTATATGAAACCCGCCGACTTTTATAAAGAACACAAACGATTAAGATTTCTATAATAAACAGGGATTCATGCTTCTCAACATTGTTATGGAGACTTTAAAAACTAATTTGTGAATGCCAGTTGATCCAAAGAACTTGTAAAACTTAATCCCGCTACCATTATTTAAATTAAAGTTTATCTTTTTGAGGCAATTGTAATGAAAGTCAGTATTGAAGTAGAAAATATACGTTGCGGTGGTTGCGCTAATACCATTAGCAAAAAGCTCACAGCCATTGAAGGAGTTGATGCTGTTGATGTTGCGATCGAAGATCAGACTGTAACAATAGACAGTATTGATGATAGCGTACTAGATGAGGTAGTAGCAGCCTTGTACAAAATGGGTTATCCCGAGCGCGGTTCTGTTAAAGGAGTTGATGCGCTGAAAGAGAAAGCCAAATCAGTCGTAAGCTGCGCTATTGGAAAAGTCAGTTAGTAATGTAGTTTTTTTTATACTTTTCAAGGAAAACGAAATATGGTGGGATTTCCGATACCACTGTGTGATTTCTTCTTTTCTTTAAAAATAAAAACAAATCACTCTAAAATCGATTTAAATCAAAACTCTGCCAATAAATTCAATTAGAATTTAACTATGAAAATTCTCGTAGTACTCAGTATTGTTGCAATAATAATTGCACTGGTTTTTTGGTATCAATCCAGAACGTTCATATCTCATCATGTCAAAAAGTACAATAAATACACTCATCTTAGCGACTTTAAACATTTAGCGGATTTAAAATCACACGACGAAACGCATGTATCCATAAAAGCTCATAAGCATCATCGGAACACCAAAATTGTGGTGTTTGTAATAATTACTGCAATATTGATTCTGATTTCACAGAATGTAAATTAAAAGACACCCCCTACTTGCTTTCTTAGGCTCACCAAGAGCAAAAAATGAGCTGCTAGAAACTTATCGAATTCTTCAAGCATTCGATGATGTAAACGATAGCTTGATAAAACAGAAAGCCAAAAACCATCGCTTATATGCTTCCTCAAACGGCAGTGCAGAAGCTGTTGAGACTCTGCTTGAAACTGCTGGGATAAGAGAGATGTTTGATGGGTTGTCAGCGTTGACGATATCCAGTCATTTAAAACAGACCCTGCAGTATATAACCATTTATTGAATACACCCGAAGCAACTGCCAGTGAAACATGGCTTATTTCCAGCAACCCATTTGATGTAATAGGCGCTAGAAATGCAGGCACAAATGCTGCCTAGATGCAAAGAAGTAAAGAATCTATTTTTGATCCGAGGGGATTGAACCTAATATTACAGTTGCTAGTTTAAACGAGCTTCAAAATAAATTAGGTAATCACTAATTAATCTCGTAAAAAAGGTCTCTTTTATAACAAAATCGCCACCATACCCTTGTCAATTAGGTATGGTGGCTTATTTATGTTTACAACAAGTTTTGTCTAAAAGGTTTTTAAGTTTATTTAAACTGATCAGCAAATTTTTCATAACCCAGCGCTTTGAGCTGTTCTTTTGGTATGAATTTCATTGAAGCTGAATTCATGCAATAACGAAGGCCACCTTTGTCTTTAGGCCCGTCATCAAACACGTGACCTAAATGCGAATCAGCAAATTTTGAACGCACTTCAGTTCTTTTGCCAAATAACGAGAAGTCATCTTTTTCAGTAATGTTGCTTGAAACCAATGGCGTGGTGAAACTCGGCCAACCGGTGCCTGATTTGTATTTGTCTTTAGAGCTAAATAGCGGCTCACCAGAGATAATATCAACATAAATTCCTTCGTCTTTATTATCCCAATAAGTATTTTTAAAAGGTCGCTCTGTAGCATCTTTTCTGGTTACATCGAATTGCAATTTAGTTAATTTTTTCTTCAGTTCCTGATCGCTTGGTCTAACCCAGCCTGGTGTTATGTTTTTAACAACGACTTGTTTCATACTTTCACCAGCATTTTGATCGCTAGCTTCAAGTTTAGTATTTAAAGCAAGCACTGATAATAAACCCAAGCTTAGACCTAGACTGATAATGATTGAGGTGCTTCTTTTGAACACAGCTGTCTTAATTATTGTAGCCAACATTTAGTTGTCCTCTTATTTATAAATTAATCAATATTCTATAAATTACTCAAATATCTACAAAACTATACGCATTTATATAGAAATTAGATGCAAGTTGAAAGCTACGCTTAGCTATACACTTTTTTCTTCAAACAATTAAAAGTCACCCTG
>CAVXCT010000011.1:0-60360 GCA_963760355.1 uncultured Gammaproteobacteria bacterium
TTAAGTTTTTCTGGACTACTAAGTAACGGCGAAATATCAACAATTTATATTGCACGAGGAGAGGTAGCTTGACACAATATTATAAAAATAAAAAGCCTATTCCTGGTAAATTTTCTAACATCAAGTCATACACAGGTAAACCACTTGACGATAATAAGCCCTTTGGTATTGGTGTTAGTTCTGGTTTGGCAGAGCTTTAGGGTTAAATATTTCAGATACAGCCGATGCAATGGCTCCTACGATTGAAGGACAAGTTAATGCGATGGATGTAGAAATCATTCAAACATTTGATATGGGGATTGAAACCTTAAACGATAAAGTCATATTAGTACCGTTGGCATTTGCTCAATCGTTATATGATACCAACGCGGTCGAAAAAATAATAATTCTCCTAAATGATGGAAATAAACTTAATACTGTTACTAGTTCTTTGAAAAAGAATCTAAACAGCGAGACCTTGATATAGAGGTTAGAACATGGAAAGAGGAAGCTTCATTTCATAAAAAAGTCAAGACTATGTTTAATGTCATTTTTTTGTTTATTTTCATTATAGTTCTGACCATAGTTATTATGAGTGTTGTAAATACAATAAGTATGGCAGTACTAGAAAGAATTAGAGAAATAGGAACACCTTCGGGCATTAGGTGTCAAAAACAAAGGGATAGTAATTTTATTCTCTATTGAGAGTCTGCTCTTAGGTCTATTTGGAGCAATTTTTGGGATATTGCTTGTATTAGTGTTTTGGCTAGGGATAGATTCTTTTGAGCCTAAGAAATGGACACCGCCACAAATCACACAAAAAATACCCCTAGAAATACATATTGTTCCAGAGTACTTACTATTAGGAACAGTTGATATTTATGACGCTTCTATCATGTTTACAGCCATATTTATAAGGCTGCAAAGGCAGGTAAAATGTGTATAATTGATGCGCTTGGTACAGCCAGCTCAAGAATTTATTGTTCTTTCGCTAAATTGCAAAGGCTAATAACAAAAATGCTCTCTAGAGCACTTAATTAATGTAAATCGTTTACAGGTTTGGGATAGTAACAATGTTTAAAAAACAAAACTTTATATTCTTCTCCTTTTTTTATTAATGCTATATGCTCCGCTCTCAGCCGTTCCTGACTACACACGCAAAATTGTGCTCTTGAGTGCAGACAAGGCGAGAGGCAACATCAATGGAGTCACTTGGGAAGTTCTTATCACGACCACCAAAAGAAAAAGAAAAAACGAAAAAAGTAGCTTTAAAAATGTCGAGCACGAAGAGGTTTTGATGTGATCGCTGAGAAAACACATCGCCTCCAAAATACAAAGGCAATAAAATATTGATGCTAAATGGTAATATGTGGTTTTATTACGTCCTAATCTAAGTAAGCCAGTACCAATCTCAAAACGTTGCAAAAGTTACTAGGTCAAGCAGCTTATGGGGATATTACTTCAACGGACTACACAAACAGATACAAGGCTACATTGATAGGATGATATTTGAACATAAACGGTGAAAATTGTTATCTTTTTAAATTAGAATCGAAATCAAAAGAAAATACTTACGATCTAATTCATTACTGGATATCTAGCAAGCAACGTCAGGTTGGAATGAGCAGAATACTTACTCTTTCTGGAAAGTTATTCAAATCCGCAACTATGAAATATGACAACCATATTATGCTTGATAATAAAGAACAAATATTTATTTCGGATATAAGTATCAGTGATGAACTACTAACAAATGATGAAACAATTCTTAAATTCAGTAATACAAGGTTAAAAAAACTAGAAGACTATATTTTTAATTTAAATCTTCTTCGCAAGTAAACAAAGGATAAATAGCTATGACTAATAAAATATTTTTATTCATATTTATCCTAGGTACAAGCAATCTTGTATATGCTTCGAATATGAGTTTGATAGTAGATTCAATGCCATTGCTTTTGGCGTCATACAAGAATTGGAAGATAATTCCAAATTAAACTTGGATAATAGACTAGGATTGCCACAATACAGAGCTGAAATTAATCTGCGACCAGACTTTTCATTAAATACTGAAAATTTTGAGGTAGGCTTCAAGCCACGAATCAATGTTCAATATAATAAATTAACTGAAGGAATAATAGGTGAAAAATCAGACACTGATACGGATGCTTTGTTAATGAGTGGTTACTCAGATATAAATTAAACCCCAAATTATTTATCTCTTATGGAAGGGAAAACTTTGCCAATGGGGACCATCAAGTCTGATATCAGCATCTTCCCCGTTCAATGATAATAACGGTCGCGATAACCCCCGTTTGGAAATGTCAGGACAAGGATTATGCGAAAGCAATCTGGATACCAAGTAATCGATTATCCATTTCTTTAATTGCTAATGTCGACGAAGGAAGACGCAAAACTTCTAACAACTTTAACAAAACTTATGCAGCAAAAATTGATTATCTGGTGATGAATTTTATGCCAGCATCATACCATCATATAAAGAAGGTGAAAATGAACGGCTTGGTTGGTTTATGAATAAATCTGTAACCGATGCGCTCTTACTTCATGCTGAAGGAAGCGTACTCGGAAGAGAACAAAATCGGAGTTTGCTGATTGGGGGGAGTTATACACTTAAGGACGGAGGTACTGTAAGCTTGGAACTTTTAAACCAGCAAGCAGGGTGTGGCCGTTCTCCTGATTTTCATCTTTGTTTCCAACACCACAACAGCTGGCAGTAATAGAAAACTTATTTCAGACAAATATGCCCTGATTCAATATAGTAAAAATCAGATTAGGGATATGTTTAATATAACCTTACGTCGCTACCATGGGCTGGATGATAGTTCAAGCAAAGTTACAGCTTTTATCGAATATGAGATAAATGATAATGCTCAATTGCTCTTTGTTGGTGATTTTTTTCTGGTAGCCCTAATAGTGAATTTGGAAGTTTGCTAGATAATGCGGGAATGATTGGTGTTGGGTACACTTTTTAATTAGCTTTGATTTAGTTAATTATTAATCCATCTACAATCGCCAACTATATCACCTTAAACCATATCATTTCATTACCTACACCGATGAGACTTTTAAGCACAAATAGAGTCAATTATTAGAGTAATATATTATGACAAAAACAAGTGGAGAACCGCCAAAATTAGTTTCCATAATAAACCGAGTAGGTGTTGGCTATTGCTAATCGCTTAGGAACACCACAAAAACCTTTTTCTAAAGAAGCAATCATCTCCGCTGCAATAAAAAAAACGGGTTACAATGATTTAGGAAATCAACATTTTTCACTTCCTCTACAAAAGCTTATTGAATCTTATCAAAATGAAAAGGATCTGACATTTATAGGGCATGAAATTGCATTTAAATCTCTTGTACACTTTGTATCCAATAGGCTTTGTATTCAACATGACCTAAATTGCCATCCTGAAATTCACCAGCAAGTAATTAGAAAACCTTTATTTGTAATTGGCTTACCTCGTAGTGGAACTTCACTCCTTTATAACTTGTTAGCCTTAGACAAAAATGCTCGTCCATTAATGTTACATGGAGATCAATGCTCCTTCAAAGCCCAAAGAAGCTAAAAATGGCAAACAAGATCCACAGGCAACTCCAGAAGCGGAGCGACTCCAAACAAAACGTTTAAATCGTGCTGTACCAGATTTACAGAGTATCCATGAGTTCAATGCAAAAAACCTGATGAATGTTTAGGTACTTTATTAAACACATTTGTCACGCCATTTTTTAGAGGTAGAATTTCTTCATACCGTGAATGGCTATATAACATTAATGATACTTATGTGCATACTGCCTATCAGGAATATGCTGAAACAATTAAAACTTTTACAATGGCAACATGCTAATAAGCATTGGGTATTAAAGAGCCCATCACATTTGTTCGGTTTGGATGCATTGGTAAAAGTATTTCCAGATGCGTGCATTGTTCAAACTCATCGTGACCCTGCTAAAATGATCCCCTCGCTTTGTAGCTTATCAGCTTCACTGGATAGTCTTTTCTATGAAGTGACAGATAAAAGAGAAATAGGGCAAAGAACAGTAAACATCTTTGATCAACTTACATCTCGTGCATTTAAAGCGCGCCAAACCTGTAATCCCTGATCGTTTCATTGATATTCACTATACTGATTTACTTACCAACCCTGTTGCAGTAGTTAAGCTGAGAAAATTTATAACTACTTTGATTATGAGATGAGTGATGAACTATATCAATCTATTGATAATTACATCAATATTAACCAACAACATAAATTTGGAAAACATAGCTATTCCTTGGAAGATTTTGATTTAAATAAAGAGCAACTAAGAAATATGTTTTCAACTTATTATCAACATTACGGTATACAAGATGAAGCTTGATACATATTAAATGTGTTAATAATTTAAAAAAATAGATGGAGCAAAGATGGACATTCAAGATTTAACCGTTTCACCGAGAGAGAAAAATATAAAAGCATCAATTATCTCTTATTTAACTCAGTATGTTGCTAAAAAAGTAAGATCCAATACTAACAATCCTATAAAAGCCCAAAGCGATACTTTCAAATACTTAATCAAATCTGCTATTGACACTGATTTTGGGTGTGATCATAACTTTAAGTCTATACATTCCTATCAGGACTGGGTAAAGAATATACCTGTTAGAGATTATGAAGGACTAAAGCCTTACCTGAATAAAGTTTTTTCAGGTCAAAAAAAATGTGCTTTGGCCAGGTCAACCTATATATTTTGCCTTTTCATCTGGTACAACCTCAGGGTTCAAAAAAATCCCTGTAACCAAGCCTTCACTTCAGTGTTTTTTTCGTGCTGGAAGAAACATGATGTTTGCGTCATTATATATCAGAGACAGGAAATTTATCTTTCGTTAAGGGCAAAATACTTGCTTTTACCCATAATATTACAGTGGATTATATTAAGGGTATTCCTGTTCAGCCAATTGCAGGCATTGCCTATCAACATACTCCTTGGTATGTACGGCGTAAGTTTTTACCTGAAGACTCCACTTGTCGCACATAGAGGATTTTGAAAGAAAACTTGAACTAACCATAGAGGAAACAATCAACCAAAACGTTACTATGATAAGAGGCATACCACCTGAATGTTGTGGTACTTTAATGAGCAAACCAAGCAAACGGGTAAAACTATTAAGGAAGTGTTTCCAAACCTTACTTTACTTGTTCATGGGTCAGTTAATATAGAACCTTACCGATCTAATATAGAGAAAGCTATCGGAAAAAAAATTGATACTATTGAAACATATCCTGCCTCAGAAGGCTTCATAGCATTTCAGGATTCACAATCAGAACCAGGATTACTGTTAAATCTCGATGCTGGAATTTTCTATGAATTTATACCTGCTGATGAAGTTGGTCATGAATCACCCACACGTATCTCTTTACAAGATGTTGAATTACATACAAATTATGCCATTATACTAAATACAAACGCTGGTCTTTGGGGATACATACTTGGTGATACTGTACGATTTGTATCGAAAGTTCCCTATCGAATACAAATCACGGGCAGAACAGCTCACTTTTTATCTACATCTGGAGAACACCTCATTGCAGAGGAGGTAGAAAGTTCACTTGCTGAAGTTGCTGAAACAACGGGCGCTCACATTGCAGAATTTACCGTTGCCCCGCAAATCGATACTGCATCAAGTTTACCTTTCCATGAATGGTATATTGAATTTGATAAACTGCCGGAAGATATCGAAAAGTTTGCCTCAGATTTGAATGTTAAAATAGGTATGAAAAATATTCACTATTCTGAATTTTGCGATTCAAAAATAATACAACCTCTACAAATCAGACAAGTTGAAAAAGGGGGATTTGACCGATACATGCAATCTATTGGAAAGTTTGGTGGACAGCATAAAGTCCCTCATCTTTCAAATGATAGGAAAATTGCGGATGAATTATTAAAATTCTAAGTCTTACTTGATGTTATTAATTGAGTAGTCGCCCCTGAAAAACCAAACGCCTAAATACATTAGTAATTGCCAATGTATTCAGGCAACCTACTATCCAGCTGATTTAGGATTTAATGTCATTTCTTCGACCCGAAGTCCATAAAATAATAGGGCAAATAAAGAGACTAGCCATTTTTTAATTCCAGGCAGCAGCTGCCATCAATACGTTGATTTCATCGCCTTTGATGCCTTTAAGAAGGTTTCTGGGTAATAGAAAATCTGATTTCAAGTGGCCGATAATCGGTTCTTTCGCCGCGCGTCTTCTGCATTGTTTGCGCTTTTTATCCCTCTGAGAGCGGGTGTCGCGTTTTAAGGGAGGTTTGGGTAGCACAATCTCGGTGCCACTCACTTTATTCTTCCCCCGATAGCCTCTGCCATAAGCGGCCTGTTTGGCTTTCTTTGTACGACTTTGTTCAATATGTGCAAGTATTTCCGGAAGCGTATGTCTGTCATGGATATTCTTGTCATGACTCGCCACACCGACGATGATGTTGCTCCTGGCGGTACTGGCGATAGAGACCTTGTTGCCATATCCATAAGGGGTATGATCTTTTCCTTTGGCGATGCAATAGACCGCAGGCTCATGCAGTGAAGAAGATTTAGTGCGTGTCTTTGGGTTATTGTCTTAGTACGCGTTCATAGAACAAAAAATCCGCTTGGTACTGTTCAAAGAGCGCATAAGGGGAGAGTTTTCTTCTGAGCTCTCGAATCAATATGCGTGCAATGGTGCGTTGAGTTAGAGTGCTTTCCTTGCTTTTCTACGTTTCTTTGGATGACGAAAGTTTCGGATCGCTAAACGGTAGTTTTTAACTTCTTTGACGTAGGTGCGGCGTTGTTGAATACCTTTTTCCTTAGTCAGCCTGTTTAAGCGGTTAATGATCTTGATCGCCAGCTTGCTATCGGTGGGATAGGTGATGTTTTTTTCTTGTACGATGGTGTCAATATTGACGTTATTCTCGAGTGCTGCCTTCCAGTGCAAGGCAACACTCATTTGAAAAACCAGCTCAATGCCTTCCTTGCCGATTCGTTTTCTAAAGTGCACCAGCTCGTTGCTATCGCTGGGCAGGTTTTGTTGGAAATCACTCATGCCGCAAATGGTTTGATAGTAGGGATTACGTTTCCACTGTAAAACAACGGTTTCATCACTGAGGTTTTCCAGCTTTATAAGAAGCAGTATACCAACCATAAGCCTTATCGGTTTACTCGGTGCCCCTGTCGTTTGGCTGTAATTCCTGGCAAAAGCATTATCGAACATTTCCCACGGGATGGTATCCACAAGTGTTAATAAAGGATCGCCAGGATTAAGCTGTAGCAACAGATCCGAGCCAAACAGATTGGTTTAATGATGAAGTGAGCTAGAGGCAAAAATAAGGAACCTTTCGACCAGTAAAGAGGCTTTATTTTAAGCTTTCTGGTCGAAACATTCACGTAATTATGAGTCTTAATATTAATAATCAATGACTTAACAGGTTTTTCAGGGCGACTAACTAGCACTTAAAAACTTGACTCTTCACTCCCATATTTTAACTTTTTATAATGTTCCTAAGAAAAATATAGGTTTTTTGCGCTACTTCACGCTTTAGGAGGTTTTTTTACTTTTTATTAAGAAATTGTTTTCCAGCCCCATTTAATATCGAATAAACGCTTTTCCAAGGCAAACGTCTTAATCGAGGTAAATGATCATAATAAACTGCAAAATATTCAAGCTCTCCAACTGCACCTCTAAAACGCTTAAAATTTCCCACACCTGCACTCAAGTGGAGGTATTGGTAAGTATCTTTTTGTTTTTTAGCTTGTTCATAAATTATGGCTACTATCATTCGATATAGCTTAAGTGTGCTATCTTCATCATCAACATGCCCAAGCAATGGACCTCCCATTACTGGTGGTAGACAGAAAATAGCAAGCACGCCGTCAATTTGCCCCTCTTTGCTAAGAGCATGATGATCATAAAACTGTTTGTGGTGTTCATTATCCTTCAACATAAGTTTAAAAAATGATTCTGTATACTGCGGGTTGCAATAACTATATTTGGATAAATAGAGTTTATGGTAGATTTCTTGTATTCGTGAGGCATCCTGGCTTTTAATCTCTTTTCCAGAAATATGATCATATAATGATTTTTTGAGGATATTTCTATCCTTTTTAACATTTCTAATATTAAAATTTTTCTCGATACTAGTATTAAATAAGAAAACCTTACGTGCAATGATCATTTGATAGGCCTTAAGCTCAAGAAAATGTTTGAGATTAGGTGAAGTGACACCATTGATAGAACGCCAAATTATTGCGTACTCAGGAAATTTAGAGATTAACTTATCCGTTATTGTTTCTATTTGTACCTTAGAAAGCTCAGGATAAAGGTTTGTTGAAAACAGCCAGTTATTAACAATAACAACTTTATCAAATTTCAGTAGCCGCAAATAAACGCCAAAAGATTTAACCACAAAAGAAGCAATGTATCTTACAAGTCTTCTAGGAATTTTATTTACGCCTTCCATAGAGTATGTGATGTAATGATTATAGGGAGAGCAAATAAAACTATTATCATTTCTAACAGTGTTAGTAACAGAGAGAGGTAATACCAGATCATCGATCTTTAATACAAGCGTAGTAGTATGCGCATTAGTTATATATTTCTCTGTGCCTTCTTTAATAAGAGGCATAAGCATTTTTTTAGTAAAGTTAGCGAGTGGTGTATCAGGCCAAACTAGCTGGCCAATATTTTCTTTGGTATAAATTTCTATTTCTGGATTCAAAATATTACCTGCATCTATTTAATAATTTAATGAGACCTTTGCATGAAGCCGGATCTCCCGAGTTAAGTTGATAATTGAGTCTCTTTTGAAAAAAGTTAACTCAATTTGTTAAATTTTCTCATTTTTCATCTATTTCTTCATCTTAATTCCTAGTTCTGCTCCTGGTAGACGCCATGAGGCTTATAAGTTCATACAACTACGATGGATTGACATACCTCGTTTTATATTGTGTGCTACGCACATCAAACCAAACCGGGATTTGTTTCTCTTGATCCCAAGATAACGGGCATTGCCCATCGCATAGTGGCGTTTTAATACACCAAAGACTCGTTCTACGATACTGCGTGTGCCTGAAACGAGTCTATTTGACGTTTTTTGCTGATCGGTCAGTGGCTTATTTCGATAGCCCCGTTCCAGTATTCGGTTGCCTATACGCTTGCCTTCAAGCGACTCATCCCGTTTTTTGCTTTTATAGGCACTATCGGCATAGGCTTCTTTTTCTTTTCCTGTGAGGAGGACTTCAAACACTTGTGAATCGTGAAGATTACCCGCTGTGAAGTCGTAATGTTTGATAAACCCATCTTCTTCTACGTTTATATGGGCTTTGAATCCGTAAGTGGTTTTACGTTTTCCGTCTGAGCCATTTTTAACAGTGTAAGCGGCTTCTTTATCTTGGGTGTTTTCGCCATCTTTGCCTTTATTTGGTCGGTTGTTCTTGGCTTGAATGACACTAGTATCGATGATGCTGACTTCGCCACTTCTAATCAATAATCCCTTATCACCCAGTTGCTGATTAATCTCTTCGAGCAAGACCTCATTCAATTTCAGCTCTTCCAGAAGGTTGCGAAAACGCCAGAAAGTAGAATGATCAGGAACGCTCTCACTTAAGCTCAAATCGACGAAACGACGGAATAACAAGTCACGAGCTAGCTGCTTTTCCAGTGCAGGGTCGCTTAGGCCATACCAACTTTGAAGCAGTAAGCCTTTGTACATCATCAACGGTGGCCAAGCTTTCTCACCTTGCACTTTAGTATGTATATGACTGAGAAGGCTTTCTATCCTTGTCCAGTTAATCAGATCATGGACATCGTCGAGTTCTTCGACAGCAGGATGATTCACGATGAGGTCATCGGCAAAACTACGTTGTTTGATATTTTTCCAAGCCATTTAGCTAAGCCTAAGGGGTAAAAAGAGTGAGTATCTCATTTTCTGTGGGAATTATGTAGCTTCGTGCAAAGATCTCTTAATATAAGTGTGGTACTATTTGGTTACTAATTAAAAGTAATGATAGTAGGCTTATCTATCTATTACAGATTTCTTTACCTTCCTGTTAACTCGAATATTTACCTAGTATTTCTTCAATCCAAGAATCGCTGTTTTATTATGCATAATATGTTGTAATAGCCCATATAAAACAGTGCTAATATTCTTCATCTATTGAGTCTCTTTGTAACGGTGAAATGCTGTCTCCTTAACTGCATATATTTAGTGAATTGTAACTGAGAAAGACTTATATTGAATAACTACAATGAAAAAAAAGTACCCTAAGAAAACCATCTTCTCCCCTAAAGTATGGATGGGTATGGATCTCTCAGCGTGGTTTAAGGTATTAAATGTTGGTCATTATAAAGTAGGGCTTTGTTGCATACATGCCGCAATTCTAATTTCTATAAACAGTATTCTGAACACGTTACAAATGCTTATAGAGAAACTCTTTTTTTCCAAAAAAATTGCTTCTACAAAAATTAAATCACACCCCATATTTATTATAGGACACTGGCGATCAGGAACCACTTTATTGCATGAGCTTTTATCACTAGATAAACGTTATGGCTATCCTAATACTTATCAATGTATATTCCCTAGCCACTTTCTCATTTCTGAATTTTTTAGTGGGAAAATAATGAATATCTTTATGCCTAAAACGCGACCTATGGACGCAATGCCCGTGGGTAGTAAGAGACCTCAGGAAGATGAATTTGCTTTATGTAATCTGGGTGCAGTTTCCCCTTATATGGGTATAACTTTCCCTGAAGAGCTGGAAAATTGTGCGAAATATCTACGTATATCCGATTTATCTGAAAAAGAACAAAATGAGTGGAAAAATATTCTACTTGGTTTTTTTAAGAAACTAACTTATCGCACTCAGAAACAATTAATTATCAAATCACCTACGCACAGTTTTAGAGTTAATATACTCATCAAGTTATTCCCTAATGCTAAATTTATACATATAAAAAGAAACCCCTACAGTGTTTATAAATCTACACAACATCTTTGGATGACTCTACTTGATAAACAAGGATTACAGAGAGTTGACCCTGAAATGATAAATAATTATATCAAAAATAACTTCATAGCTCTCAATCAAGCCATTATTGAAGATACTGAGTCCTTAAGCGATGATCAGTATTGTGAACTTTCATATGAAGGGCTTGTAGAAAATCCACTGGAAACATTAGAGCAGCTCTATCGTACTCTAAATTTGGGTGACTTCAATCAAGTCTACAAGTGCATAGAAAATTATCAAGAAAAACACAAGGATTATAAAACCAATGAGTACAGTTTAAGCAAGAGAGAAATTACTGAAATAAACACCTGCTGGGGATACTGGATTAGACAACAAGGATATAAAATAAGAAAAACCTAAAATATATTTATATTTTGCTGCAAATATGAGATATCTCATGTTTGCAGCAAAACATAAATTTCAAAAGCTATTTCTACTATTGACCCAATATAATCACTGTGCCATCACTATCATCATCTGGATCACTATTAAGCTCTGAATTATATGTGGCTCCATCTGAATCAATAACATCTGTCACTTCCAATGTTGCTTCTGAAGTAAATCTAAAGATACCTGATTGAATAACACATTTTCCTGCTTCATTACTTGTGCAGGTACGAGGAATACCTTCCAGATCAAATTTCACTACCGCATCAGCAACGGGATTATCATCTTCATTAACTACAAAGATGGTAAATGTTCCATACCAAAAATATGGATAGAGTCCTCCTGATATTGATGCATCAAGGTCAGATATCTTTACTATGGAATCAATAGTGTCATCACTTACAGCGAGAAATACCTCTGTACCTCCATTGTACGGTTCTGTTCCAGGAACATCAGGAACATTTGTAAACGGGTTTGCAGTACCAACCACAAGCCCAAGTCCATCAACAGACAACAGTGATCGTATACCATAATTAAAGGGGTTACCTAAACCATTAGTACTTATAGTATCCCAAGCTGAACCATTTTCTGTCCTATAAAAATCAAAGCCAGACTCTGGTGTCAAATTCCCATCTGGATAGTCAAAAGAAAATGTTCCCATGTATAAATGGTTACCGTAACTAGCGAAACGCCAAAAGTATTGGGCGTTTCCTATTGATGTTTCTGGAGATTCAACACTTTCCCCAAATCCTGGGCCACGCCCAGTGGTAGGGTAGCAAGTTCCAGCTTTATCATCAGGGCAATCAAAATTAATAAATAAATCATTACTAGCGTAGTTTGCTCTTGGATATCCTATTAATAGTTCCCATCTACCTGTATCAGGTTCTACACGAAACATCTCGGCTAAACCAGGTTCATTAAATCCAGACTCCCAAGCACCTACGTAAAGTTGACCATTGTGTACACCAAATGTAGCCAATGCATTATCAACATCTGGACCAATATCATCTGCTGGTCTACCACCGCCAGAATCTATAATCTTCGTCCATTCAATGTTACAAACACCGGGAGGAGGTTGGCAGCTAGTTCCATCTCCTCTCCATAACTCAAAACCAGTAGTACGGTTTGATACACCGACAAAAAGGTAATCTCCAACAGCAACCATGTCAAAAGCGCTCTGATTACCAGTGTCACCCAGTGTGGAATGTGTCTGAAAATTTACAACTGTTTTCCAAGCCCCGTGTTGCGCAGGTCGGTCATTGGAAAGAAGCACTGCGTTTGACGAAACATCAGGAGTCGCTCCTGTCTGTTCACCTGTAGGTGATGTATAAAGCCGTACCTTTGAAACAAGTAAGTCCACGATACCCAATATCAAAACTACCATTAAGCATATCAGTTAACGATGCTCTTAAACCTCTAGTGGACGTAGGGTTAAAATTACTTCCATTAGTGGAAAACAAGATATTCCCTGGAGCACCCTCGGTTGCAACATATAATCTTTCAACGCCATCTCCAGCATTACAAACTGACATTGTTCTATATCCGACATCACGAGGTAATTCAGAGATACCAGAGATAAATCTTACGAAACGGTTTGCTAATGGTGATTGATGAACCCGCTGCCAACTTCCATTTGCACCAAGGACGTCAGGTGTATATTTCCATATCTCTGCTTTTTGATCAGCTCCAGGTCTGTCCAGGAGGAGGGCAAGGATCAAAAAGCACTCCAGACACACCTCGCAAAGCAAAGCACATCCCTTACTGTGCCAACATATAATTCACCATTAAACCAGCCCATTGACCAGGAATAACTATTACGACCGCTCCCCAACGGATTAGGTTCTAGATTTGGTAAATCTCCATTTACAGTTTGTCTAAATCCACCTGAGGCAATTTTAACAAAATCATCAGCGCTATCAGGGTCTTCCGCAAATGTATTTGTGCTCATAAAAAAAATGCTTACAAAGAAAATCAGGGTAAAAATTTTAATTTTTCTATAGGCACTATTATGACGCAATATCACTAAACCTCTCCTCGAATCTGATAATTTATAAATAAAAACTTTCTAATTATAGCCTAGAAAACAAAAGATTTAACCCGTGGTGCATATTAATTTACTACGATTTTCAGGTTATTAATATGCTTACCATTTTTCTTATTAAGCCATTGAATCAAAGTCAACGCGGTTATTTTTGATAAAACTCGAACTGATAAACCCGAAAATGATTTAGCATAGTTGCGGCGAATCATAAATTGATCACAGAGTTGTGAAAATAATGTCTCTATTCGTTTTCTTGCCTTTCTTAATTTAGGACTAAAGGGCTTAAAGTCCGGTTGGTTTTTACGCTGTGGCGTTTCTAATTTGATGCAGGCTGTTTCAAAAAGATCATGCTGGTATTGGCGGGAGAGATAGCCTCTGTCTACAATCAGAATACAGTTTTGAAACTGATTTTTTACATCATTCAGATAATGAATATCATGGACTGAAGCGCTTGATAAATCGACGGATTTAATCACACCTTGCAGGGTACACATGGCATGTAGTTTGTAGCCGAAGTAGTTGGTGTTTTGGGATGCACAGTATCCATAATCAGGAGAGTTTTCTTCAAACTGCTGACATATCCTACTTCTTTTAGCACGACTGAATTTACAAATTTCCAGAGGCATACTATCAACAATATGATAGTCCTCGGTAACAACAACAGCGGATGCCATTGTTTGTCGAAGTTGTTCTAACTGGGGAAGCAGTTTCCTGCGTCGGCGGTTATATACTGATCGCTCTATCTTGCAATTAATTTCTTTAGGTAGCCGTTTAAAGAGGTCACGAGGCTGTAGAAAAATCCTCTGATAGTCATCCACCCCCCCCCCCCAAAAAAAACTGAATTTTTTAAATTGCCTGATACTATCCTGCAAATATACGATCCATTCAAGTATGTTATGAATACGCTGATTATTCTCTGTAAGGACGGTATCATGGGCTTTCTGTGTGTTTATTTCTGCTTTATGGTTCTCATACTGGCTAAGTACTATCCCTCTCATGTGGTTAATTTCCCATAATTTGCCAGTTTCTCGATATTATGAATCAGGCAAAACAGCTTCCACTGAGCATTAATTTTCTTAAGCCCCCGAAGGGTAAATCGGCTGAGTCGTTTATTGAATTCCAGATTACCAAATACAGGTTCTACCACTGACATCCGATGGCTATAAATCCGTTTACTCTTGTCGCTATCCACTCGCTCTTTCATCCAATCAGTATGAGTGGGTTTATTATGCTTGTGCAGTAAAAAGGAGACTTGCCGTCCATTACCTTTGCGGTGATCGGCTGATTGTGGGTTATTCATACACTGGTGCTTGACAGGGCAGTGTTTACATTGCGTTAAACGACCTGCGAATTGAGCACGTTTGTTACCCTTGGCATCTTCGATAATGCCACGTGAACTCAAGGTTTCTCCGTTAGGACAGATACACGTCATTGCCACTGTGTCGAAGATAAAGTCCTCGATGGGGAAAGTCTTTATTGTCCCTTTTTTAGCTCTGGGGTGTTTCTTTTTGTGATCCTTAAATTTAGGATCACGGGAACGAAACTGGTTATCAGGTATATAGGCGTTGATCTCATTCTCATGCAGATATTGCATATTGGCTTCATTCGCAAAGCCTGTATCAGCGGTAACGATAATACCTTCTTTATAGATATCATCACTTAAGCCTAGTTTCTGATAGCGTGCTTGTATGCCTTTGAGGATCGGCTGTAACGTGTGATGCTCCGACCCTTCACCAAAGGCATCTGCGCCGATGATAATCTGGTGTTTTTTATCAACCGAAGCAATCCCGTTGTAGCCCTGGATAGTACCCTTGCTGGTCGTCATTTTGGCTGATTCATTATCGGTAATATTACTTTTAACTTCTGCTTTACGTTTGCCTTTACCCATTCGTGGAAAGATGGCGCAAACACCCAAGATAAAGAAGCCGCTTACAATGTTAAAAATGGCTCAGACGGAAAACGTAAAACCACTTACGGATTCAAAGCCCATATAAACGTAGAAGAAGATGAGTTTATCAAACATTACGACTTCACAGCGGGTAATCTTCACGATTCACAAGTGTTTGAAGTCCTCCTCACAGGAAAAGAAAAAGAAGCCTGTGCCGATAGTGCCTATAAAAGCAAAAAACGGGATGAGTCGCTTGAAGGCAAGCGTATAGGCAACCGAATACTGGAACGGGGCTATCGAAATAAGCCACTGACCGATCAGAAAAAACGTCAAATAGACTCGTCTCAGGCACACGCAGTATCGTAGAACGAGTCTTTGGTGTATTAAAACGCCACTATGCGATGGGCAATGCCCGTTATCTTGGGATCAAGAGAAACAAATCCCGGTTTGGTTTGATGTGCGTTGCACACAATATCAAACGAGGCATGTCAATCCATCGAAGTTGTATGAACTTATAAGCCTTATTGCGTCTACCAGGAGCAGAACCAGGAATTAAGATGAAGAAATAGATAAAAAATGAGAAAATTTAACAAATTGAGTTAACTTTTTTTAAAGTTGACTCAATTATCAACTTAACTCGGGAGATCAGGCTTCATGCAAAGGTCTCTAAATTTAACTAATTACTAAAGAAAAAGCTCTTAAGTAATTTATTTATGGGCTTTTAAGGAGCAAGATTTGGAATCTACACATCAACAGGCTATACAAAATAATAAAGAATCAGGTCACCGTGTTATTCAGCTTTGGAATAAGCTGGGTCATAACAAAGCAGGTCGTTTTCTCTATAATATTTTACTCGGTTGGGCAGTGCCATACACCGGATCAATCGGTGCTCAGGTTTTAACGCTTGAACCGGGTTATGTAAAAGTTGCTCTCAAAGATAGAAGGGCAGTGCGAAATCATTTGAAAAGTATTCATGCAATCGCTCTGGCTAACCTCGGTGAGATGGCAAGTGGTTTGGCAATGATGTCGTGCATCTCATCATCAACTAAAGCAATCGTAGTTAATTTGGAAATTGAGTATCTGAAAAAAGCGCGTGGTCGTTTGATCGCGGAAGGGCATGCTAATCCACCTACTAACGTAACAGAGAAAACCACTACTATTGTAGAAGCATTGATCAAAGATGCGGACGGTGATGTGGTTTCTCGCCTAAAAGTGCATTGGTTACTTTCTCCAGTTGATGAAGGTAAAGTCGTGTAATGAGCGATACATCTTTAACAATGTCAAAAATTTCAACAATAATAACCTCGGGTAATTCACTCATGAATACAGCTTTTACCGAACATGCAAAGGTCGAAGTTCCACTGATTTGTGGTCCTATGTATCCCTGTTCGAATTTTGAGTTAGTTGCGGCTGTTTCAAAAGCGGGTGGAATGGGAGTGGTACAGCCGGTCTCAATCACCTTTGTGCATAAACAGGACTTTAGGCAAGCATTACGCGATATTAAAGCGATTACGGATAAGCCGATCGGTATGAATGCCTTGATTGAAAAATCGTCGAAGCGCTATCACGATAAAATGGTGGAATGGGTTGATATTGCATTAGAAGAAGGGGTGCGTTTTTTTATTACCTCGTTGGGAAATCCGAGATGGGTGGTTGATGCGGTAGAGCCACATGGTGGTATTGTTTATCACGATGTTACTGAAAAGAAATGGGCACAAAAAGGCATTGATGGCGGTGCACACGGATTGATTGCGGTGAATAATCGTGCGGGTGGTCACGCAGGTGCTAAAAGTAAACAACAATTATTCGATGAATTACAAGATTTTAATGTGCCTATTGTTTGCGCGGGAGGTATAGGTGACGAACAGCAATATGTCGAAGCGATGCAACTGGGATATGCGGCGTGTCAATTAGGAACACGTTTTATTGCAACCAAAGAGTGCAGTAGCAGCGTACCTTATAAGCAAGCTATCGTTAATGCTGATGCAGATGATATCGTGCTTAGTGAGCGCATTACGGGTGTTCCAGTTTCAATTATTAATACTGTTTTAGTGCAATCACAGGGAACCAAGCCCGGTAAATTTGCCAGTTGGTTATTGAAACATCCCAAAGGTAAACACTGGATGAGAATGTTTTATACGATTCGTTCAGCCTTTAAATTACGTAAGTCTTCAATGGATGAAACAGGTAAACAAGAATACTGGCAGGCAGGTAAAAGTGTTGCTGGTATCGATAAAATAGAACCTGCGGGAGATATCGTTGAACGGTTTAAGCAAGCTCTCATAGAAGTTTATCCGTCTGAAAAAATTACAAAAATAGACAAATAGAGCTATATTAAACAATAAGGATTCGTTTAGTTTGTTACATTAGTCAAAGAGTTAGAAAAAAAAACAAAAAATAAGATTAAAAAACAGAAATAACAGAAAATTACCAAGGAGAAGTTAAGTGGAAAAGGTATGGTTGAAAAGTTATCCATCTGGGGTTCCAGAATTTATAGATACCAGCGAGTATAAATCGCTAGGGGATTTATTCGAAAAGTCGATCAAACAATTCAGAGATAAACCTTCTTATGCCAACCTAGGTACTACCGTTTCTTATGGCGAACTTGATCAATTAAGTCGTGATTTTGCGGCTTACCTCACAAATGTGCGAGGCTTGAAAAAAGGCGATCGCGTCGCGATCATGATGCCGAATCTGATCCAGTATCCAATAGTGTTGTTTGCTGCTTTGCGTGCCGGCTTGATTGTGGTTAATACCAATCCTTTATATACCGATCGAGAGCTTGAGCATCAGCTTACAGATGCAGATGCAACCGCAATTGTGATCCTGGAGAATTTCGCACATACCTTGGAAGAAGTCATCAAACATACCAATATAAAAACTGTCATTACAACAAAAATTAGTGATATGGCACCTTTCCCAAAATCATTACTGGTCAATTTTGTAGTGAAGTATGTGAAGAAAATGGTGCCTCCGTTTAAATTGCCAATGGCTATAAGTTTTAAAAGCGCATTAGCGGAAGGAAAAGATAAGCCTTTTACAGAAGCTGAAATTGGTCATGATGATGTCGCTTTTCTCCAGTACACAGGTGGTACCACAGGGGTAGCTAAAGGTGCTGCTTTAACCCATGAGAATATGATTGCAAACTTGCTGCAAGCTTATCATTGGGCATCTAAAGATTTAATAGATGGAGAGGAAACTTTCATTACGGCTTTACCGCTATATCATATCTTCTCATTAACCGCGAATGCGATGTTTGCCCTTAAAATTGGCGCGAAAAGTGTTTTGATTACCAATCCCAGGGATATGCCAGGGTTTATTAAAGAGTTATCCAAGGAAAAGTTCTCATTTGTTACAGGGGTAAATACTTTATTCAATGGTTTATTAAATACGCCGGGATTTGATCAATTAGACTTTTCACATCTTAAGTTAGTTTTAGGTGGCGGTATGGCTGTACAAGAATTCACTGCAAATAAATGGAAAGAAGTTACTGGGCATGTGCTAATCGAGGCGTATGGATTAACCGAGACTTCTCCTGCTGCTACTATAAATCCTTTGGATATTAAAGGATTCACTGGAAGTATTGGTTTACCTATATCTTCAACCGAGATTAGTATTCGCGATGAGAATGGAAAGGAATTAGGATTTGGTGAGGCGGGTGAACTTTGTATTCGTGGACCACAGGTGATGCAAGGTTACTGGAATCGGCCTGAAGAGACAGCAAATGTATTGAGTGATGATGGTTGGTTACGAACTGGAGATGTTGCAGTTGTTTCGGAAAGTGGATTTGTTAAACTGGTGGATCGTTTGAAAGATTTAATAATTGTTTCAGGCTTTAATGTATATCCGAATGAAATTGAAAATGTAGTAACTTTACACCCCAAAGTGCTTGAAATAGGAGCGATTGGGATACCTGATGAAAAATCCGGAGAGGCTGTCAAAATATTTGTGGTGAAGGAAGATGAAAGCCTAACCGAAAAAGAACTACAAGATTATTGCCATGAGGAAATGACAGGTTATAAGTGCCCTAAATATATTGAGTTCGTAAGCGATTTGCCCAAGAGCAACGTGGGTAAAGTGTTACGTAAGGATTTGCGTAAGTTAAACGAAGCGAGTCAGAAACAGTAAAGAGCGCTAAGCAAAGGAACAGCCGACAAATTCATTTGGAATGAATTTGAACAACGTAGGAGAGCAGCGACGACCGCTCGAAGGATAAGGTTTTGCAAAAACTGCATAAAAGTAGAGGGGTGTATTTATTGATCGGTAAAGTAACCATAAATAATTTGTATAAAATGTATTCTGACCAGCTGTAATGACGAATTATAATATTTATGAGAGAATACGCTTAACAATTAGGCAAATGTTTATTGTTTAACAATTAGATTTTGCTGGGCTTGATTATATTTTTTCACAATATGGATTTATACTAATAATGAAAAAAACAAATAAAATCCGCAAAGCGGTCATTCCTGTTGCTGGACTTGGTACTCGCATGTTACCAGCAACAAAAGCAATCCCAAAAGAGATGTTGCCCATCGTTGATAAGCCAATGATTCAGTACATCGTAAGTGAATGTATTGCGGCAGGAATTACAGAAATTGTACTGGTTACCCATTCAAGTAAAAATGCCATCGAAAATCACTTTGATACCAGTTATGAGTTAGAATCTACTCTCGAAAAGCGTGTTAAGCGTTCATTGCTCGATGAAGTAAGATCAATCTGTCCAAAACACGTTACTATTATGCATGTAAGACAGGGAGTCGCTAAAGGTCTGGGTCATGCAGTCTTGTGTGCAAAGCCACTTATTGGGGATAACCCTTTTGTAGTAGTTTTGCCCGATGTTTTGATCGATGATGCAAGCTGTGATTTGACCACTGAAAATATGGCTGAAATGCTCAGACTATTTGATGAAAATGGTCAGAGTCAGATTATGGTTGAACCAGTCCCGATGAAAATGGTGAGTAACTATGGTGTGGCTGATTGTAATGGCCATGAAATCTCTGCAGGAAAATCCGCAAAAATGACTCAAGTGGTTGAAAAGCCTGCTGTAGATGAAGCTCCATCTAATCTTGCAGTAGTGGGACGATATGTACTTTCAGCCTCCATTTGGGATTTACTCGAACATACTCCTGCGGGTGCTGGTGATGAAATCCAATTAACAGATGCTATTGCCATGTTGATGGAAAAAGAGACGGTTAATGCTTTTCATATGACTGGTAAAAGTCATGATTGTGGTTCTAAATTAGGCTATATGGTTGCAAATGTTGAGTATGGTTTGCGTCATCCAGAAATAGGCGCAAGGCTTAAAAAATATCTATCAACTCTTGAGTTATAACTGTACAAAATAGTAGGAACAACAACAAAAAAACGATCTAAAGTGGTCGCTTTTTTTATTACTTGTTTGAGTTTTTTAAAACAAGTTTTACTTTACCCGTGGTGAATTTAGGATATTACAATTTTCAAGTTACTAAGCGTAAAATGACCTATTATTTATTGAAAAAAAGCCCGACTTTTATCGGGCTGTTTTGTGTCTAGTATATGATACGACGAGTATCGAACGAAATCTTACTTATCTCGTTTTTTTTCGAAACCAAACAAGTGATCAAGCGATAATTTGCTAGGTCCAATAATGATCAAAGCAGCTGCGACACCTGCCCACCACATAGCGGGGTTAACCCAATGCGACCATGTTGGGAATACGGCTAACTGGATAAAGAGTGTCATTCCAAGTATGCCTAATGCGGCAAATCTCGTGAACAAGCCAACTATTAACAATACCGGCAATACAATTTCTGCCACGCCTGCTGTCACAGCAAGATATTTAATATAAGTAACCGTAGTGGAGCCATCCACATATTCTAGTGTCTTAGGATCACATAACAAAAGAGCGCCTGCTCGAGGCTCTTCTGGGCAGAAAAACTCATACATAAACAGATCATATACACCAGGATCAGGCTTTAAAAAACCATTCCACTTAGCTAAACCCGAGTAAAAGAAAACACTAAAAAGTTGCCAGCGTAAGCCCAGCATCGCAATTGGTTTGAACAAGATATTAAACCATTCAAATAAGGTGATATAAATAGATCGGATTGCATTCATAGTGTTGTCACTCTATTAGTTTAGATCTAATTAGATCAGATTTATTGTTGCAAAAGATGTGCGGTTAGTAACTCTGCGAATAAGGTTGAGATATCAAACGTTTCATCTTTTGCCAATGCTTGGTTAGTTGCAGTGCCAAAGTCTGCAGACTGTTTAAGGCTTTGCATAAAAACAGCTTCAACTTCTGATAAAGGCTTAGCTTGTACCTGAAGATCCATTTGCCAAAAAATCACTGAATTATCGTGTACCTTCAGTTCAATCTCTTGGTCTGCTTGAGTTTCTCCAAAACGTAGCTGTCCCCATAACTCAAAGATGTCGAACTCAAGATTAACTATTCGACTCGAATCAACCAATGTTAGTGGAAGCTCAGCTAAATCTACACCTTGCGAAATCATATCTTGAACAACTGGAAGCGTTAAAAACGACTCTCCATTCTCATTCAGTGACTCTAACCAAGCTTGATCTAAGCGACAGATATCTGGTACGTAAGGATATTGTGCAATGACCTCTGATAGGTCTTGTTGAATATATTCTACGAAATTTATAGCTGATGTTTCTTTGTGACTTACTGCTGATGGCTCAGAACCCTCATCCAGTGAAACGTCAGTTGATGCTTCAAAACCATATCCTATTAAAGTTGCAGAAGAAGGCGGTGCAAGTTTGACGTAAGCAGCTGCTACTTGAGAAAAGTAATCCTCTCCCCAGAGTTTAACTAAACTCGGAAAGTTACTTTCAAGCGCGCTAGTACTGGCTCTGATAAAACCATTTCTGTAGACACTTAAGAATGCTGCAGGTCTGCTATCTTCAAGGTAAGAAGACAACTGTTCTTTTTCACCTGTTTGCATAAACTTCTGAAAGGCATCGAAGTATTCACTGTGCGAATAAGTATCAGCTGGCATAAGCAACGGCCTGATTAGTTTGATTAGGCTGATTAGTTATCTTGGGAGAGTCCATCAGTATCGAATAAGCACGGTTTCGCTCGTTCATTAACTCACTAAACTCTGGCAGATTATCATCGCGCTCTAATAACACAGGTTTAGGTCCTAATATTGAGAGGGAGGTTTCCAGCAAATCCCAAACGTCTTCGTCTACCGGAGCAGCGTGACTATCAATTAACAATTCATCAGGAAAATTAGGGTCAGCATCAAAGCCAGCAATATGAATCTCACCTACTATGGCAGGGTCTAAAGCCGCTAAATAATGCTGAGGATTTAAAGCCGTATTACGGTAACTGAGGTATAAATTATTTACATCAATGAGTAAGCCTGCGCCTGTTCGGGATGCGGCTTCCATCAAAAAATCTGCTTCGTCCATTTCTGAGACAAAGTCTAAATAATTGGTAGGGTTTTCAATCAGAATAGTGCGGCCAATTGCTTCTTGATAACGATTGATCCCGTCACAAAGACAGTTGAGTGCCTGTTGCGTTCTGGGTAAGGGAAGTAAATCCGAAAAGTAAGCATGTTGACTTGTTGACCAAGTCGCATGTTCAGATACCATCACCGGATTAAAGCGTTTAACCAAACTGGCAACCTGCGCCAAATGCTTGGTGGTGATTTTCGCAGGCTTCTCCTTAAAAGAGCCGAGAGAACCTGCGACGCCATGAAAGCTTAAAGGAAAGCTATCGGCAATTGCCTGTAAATAACGAAGTCTTGGCCCACCTTTTACGAAGTAGTTCTCGGTATGAACTTCAAACCAGAGTCCTGATGCAGAGCTTGAATCAGTTAATAAAAGTGCTTCCTCATAGTGCTGAGGTTTCAAGTTTATTCCTGCGCCTGACAGTGTTGACAGCTTCGAATCAAATTGGGCCAAATGACTTTGCATTATTTAGAGATATTATGCTTTGATTTCAGTTTTAGAACCCATGCCTGTAGGCGTTTTAATGAGCTCACATGTACCTTTTGGTGCGTAAGTCCATGCATTACCCTGGAAATCACTCGTTGAAGTACCCTGACAACTTGTACCTGGACCTGCTGCACAATCATTTTCAGCTTTTAAAGCGATACCGAAACATTTGTCTTTACGTCCTGAAATTTCAGCACCTGCAACCCAAGAATTAAAGCTCTTTTTTGCACTGTCAGAAGCATCTGCAGAAATAGTTAATTGGTCATTAGGCTTTGCAGAAGCAACAGAAGTTAGAACAGCTAATGCAGCGCCAGCAATAAGTGCAGAATTCATAGAAGTTTTCATAAAATATTTCTCTTAGTTGATAATTAGCGACATCAAGTGATGACTAAAGTGTTATACGGAAAGTTTTCCTATTTAGATCAAATTAATTTGAAAAAAAGTTAATTTATAAGTTGAATATATATATATGTCAATTTTATAAGGTAGAGGAGTTTGCTCAGTGACGCTTCTTTGCTTTTCATTTTTTTAATTTTAAAAAAACAATATCTGGATACAAAAAAGAAAATTATTTTTAAAGAATTATTAAAAGTCTTATATTTCGACCATATGGGGTATGCTTATTCCATAAGCTTTTTAGCTAACTATTTCACCTGATCTAGTATAAATTATAGAAAATATTAAAAGGAATTTGAATGGATATTGTTTATATACGAGATCTTCGCATAGATGCTGTAATTGGAATTTATGACTGGGAAAGACGTATTCATCAACAAATTAATGTGAATCTCGAAATGGGTTGGGATAATCGTAGAGCTGCCCATTCTGATGATATTAAAGATACCCTGAATTACAAGGAAGTGGCGAAACTGGTAAAAGAGCTCGTCGACAAAAGCGAATTTCAACTAGTAGAGGCGCTTGCTGAACACATTGCTGAATTACTGTTGGATAAAATGAACATTCCCTGGATAAAAGTTTCTCTTGGTAAACCAATGGCAGTCACAGATTCTGCAGAAGTAGGTGTTACTATAGAAAGAACTCGAAATCCTGTTTGATTATCTTAGGTTTTCTTTGATAATCTTTAAACTGAGTAAGGTATAGGAAATGGTTGCTGTATATCTGGATATAGGTAGCAATATCGATCGTGAAGCTAATATCCAGTCTTGTGTCGAGGTGTTGCGCTATAAATTCCCTGATATCGTTTTTTCTAAGGCTTACGAAAGTGAAGCATTTGGCTTTACTGGAGATGCATTTATTAATATGTCTGCCGGTTTTGAAACAGATTTAAGTTACTCAGAGCTAAAAGCATTTCTTAAAGGAATCGAGAATCAACATGCCCGGAAAAGAAGTAATACGAAGTATATTTCACGTACCTTAGATGTTGATGTTTTATTGTACGGAGACTCGATACTACATCCAGACAATGACGTCCCTCGTGCAGAAATTCTAAAATTTCCTTTTGTGCTTTTTCCATTGGCAGAAATCGCTGCTGATGTAATGCATCCAGAAGAAAAGCAAACCATTGCTGTACTGGCAAATGAGTCAGAATTAGATAAAAATACAATTACTGAAATTTCTGATTTCCCTGTACTTAGATAAATCGAATAGACGAAAACTAGATTCAAAATGCCAAAAACCAATCGTAAAAAGACAATTGCAGTTCATATTGAAGACATCATTATTGGTGGAGATGCGCCTGTCGTGGTTCAGTCGATGACGAATACTGACACCGCTGATGTCGTTCGAACCGTTAAACAAGTTGCTGAATTAGCCAAAGCCGGCTCTGAATTAGTTCGTATTACAGTGAATACAATGGAGGCAGCCGAAGCCGTTCCCGAGATCAGAGAACGTTTGGATAAAATGGGCTGCGATGTTCCATTGATAGGTGACTTTCATTTTAACGGACATAAGCTGTTAAGTGCTGTACCTGAATGCGCCAAGGCCTTGGCCAAGTATCGCATCAACCCTGGAAATGTCGGTAAGGGAAAACGCGGCGATGAGCAGTTCGCACTGATGATTGAGTTTGCGGTTAAATATGATAAAGCGGTTCGTATTGGGGTTAATTGGGGTTCACTGGATCAGAAGCTACTAGCAAGAATGCTGGATGAGAATCATCGACTAGTTAACCCTAAAGAATTATCAGAAGTGCAGCACAATGCATTGATTGAATCTGCATTGGGTAGTGCTGCTAAAGCAGAAGAATATGGCCTGGCGGCTAATAAAATAGTAATTTCATGCAAGCTCAGTAGTGCTCAGGAACTGATTAAAGTTTACGAAGAGTTATCCTCAAAGTGTGAATATCCATTGCATTTGGGTTTAACGGAAGCGGGTATGGGCAGTAAAGGTATTGTTGCTTCTACAGCTGCGCTGTCAATATTATTACAGCAAGGAATAGGGGATACAATTCGTATCTCACTTACGCCGAAGCCCGGTGAAGCGCGTGAAAAAGAGGTCATCGTCGGACAACAGATATTGCAATCTCTTGGGCTTCGTTCTTTTACTCCTCAAGTAGTGGCTTGTCCTGGTTGTGGTCGAACTACCAGCGATTACTTTCAGCATTTAGCACAAGATATTCAAACCTATTTACTTGAGCAGATGCCAATCTGGAGAGAGCAATATACCGGTGTTGAAGAAATGTCTGTGGCTGTAATGGGTTGTGTGGTTAATGGCCCTGGTGAAAGTAAGCAAGCAAATATCGGGATAAGTTTGCCGGGAAGTGGTGAAAAACCAGTAGCGCCAGTTTATGAAGATGGTGAGAAAACAGTGACCCTGAAAGGCGATAATATTGCCAGGGAATTTCAGGATATTGTTGATACCTATGTGCAAAGTCATTATTCCTGAATTTTAATTTCTTAACTATTATTTCTAAACTACCTCATCAAATATAGTGCTTAGCAATATTCGAATAGTCCTTGTACGTACCTTTCATCCTGGGAATATAGGTTCTACAGCACGCGCCATGAAAACCATGGGTTTGAGTGAACTCTATCTCGTTGCACCCAAAGACTTCGAAACTCAGCAAGCTAAAGATGAAGCGACTAAAATGTCGACGAGCTCTGATGATATTGTGCAAGCTGCAACACAAGTCGATAGCTTATTTAAAGCCGTAAAAGACTGTACGGTGGTTGTTGCTAGCACTGCGCGAATACGTGGTTATGATCTGCCTTTACTTAATCCTCAAGAAACTGCAGAAAAGCTTTATGCTGCGTCGGCTAGAGAAAAAGTGGCGTTGGTATTTGGGCCTGAAAGGATGGGACTATCAAATGAAGATCTGTGTCTATGTAGGTACCGAGCAACGATTCCCACAAACCCTGATTACAGTTCTTTAAACATTGCATCTGCTGTTCAAACTTTTAGCTATGAAATTTTCAAACAACACTTAAGGCAGCAACAAGCATCCTCAGCAAATCCACCTTCGTCAAATACTGAAACGAGGCAATATTCGAAACAGTACCCCAGTACAGAAAAGATGGATCAGTTTTATACTCACCTTGAACAAACATTGACCGAAACAGATTTCATCTTTAAAAAGCACCCAGGTGAAATCATGCAGAAATTACAGACATTATTTAATCGTGCAGAAATGGATGAGACAGAATTGAATATCATGCGTGGAATCTTAGTTTCTGTTAACCGATGTTGTGAGAATATAGACAAATAGCCAAAAAGTAGGTGGGGATGTTCAAGTTTAATAGAGTATCCTCCAATTAAACTCAATCTCTAGAAATACATGAATAGTGCATGAATAAATTCGGAGCCATAGCCGCAGGCCATCCATTAACGGCCAGTGCAGCGGAAGAAATATTAAGAGCAGGCGGTAATGCTTATGACGCCGCCATCGCCGCAACATTAATGGCATGTGTGACAGAGCCCGTGTTGTGTTCTTTAGGCGGTGGTGGTTTTCTTATGGCAGCGCCAGATGCATCTAGTTGGGCATCACAGCATAGCCGCTCTACCAAGCCAGTATTGTTTGATTTCTTTACGCAAACACCAAAAAAAATTATATCCGCAGAAGATGCTGATTTTTATGCGTTGTCCGTGGATTTTGGAAGTACAACACAGGAGTTTCATATTGGTAATGGATCGATTGCCGTTCCGGGACTGATCAAAGGATTATTTGCTGTGCATGAACGCTATGCCCGGCTACCAATGTTGCAACTAGCACAGCAAGCCATCAACACTGCACGAGAGGGTGTACTGATGTCTGCGTATCAAGCTTATATCTTCTCGCTTATTGAACCGATCTATAGACAATATGCTAGTGCCAGAGAAATTTTTGAAAGCCGAATTAATCCCGGAGAGATAGTGCAAAAAGGTGAAATTTACCGTAATCCTGTTATGGCTGATTTTTTGGAGGTCTTATGTAAGGAAGGACCTGATCTGTTTTATCAAGGTGAAGTTGCTAAATTAATCGAGTCAGAATGTGTGCAAGGTGGCTGCTTGAGCCGGTCTGATCTGACGGCATATGAAGTTATTCTGCGCGAGCCGTTGGAAATCATGTATAACAATCATCAGATATTGACTAACCCAACGCCTTCAGCGGGGGGATGCTTGATCGGTTTTGCATTGGATATGCTGGAAGGAAATATTGGGAATACATTTGGCACACTAGAGCATCTCACAATGATCAAAGAAGCTATGGAAATAACCAATCATGCGCGGATTGAGTCCACTGATTTTGACCAGCACTCTCCTGATCCTGAAAGCCTATTTGCGATTGATCTTTTATCCAGATACCGTAAAGAAGTGCTTGACCGGGTTAAGGCATATCGAGGTACTACCCATATTTCAATTATCGACCGTGATCACAATGTAGCAGCAATTACAGTATCAAATGGTGAGGGATGTGGTCAGATTTTGCCCGGTACCGGTATCATGCTAAATAATATGCTGGGTGAAGAGGATTTAAACCCCAATGGTTTTTTAAACTGGCAACCCAATAAACGCATGAGTTCGATGATGGCTCCTACAATAGTCCATACAGCTGATAATCATTTGATAGCCACAGGATCAGGGGGCTCCAATCGAATTAGATCGGCAATATTACAGGTGTTGGTAAATTTACTTGATTTTGAAATGGATGTTGAGAGCGCAGTGGCTGCACCTCGAATTCATTATGACAACGAATTGACTTATATCGAAGGTGGCTTTTCTATCGAAACTTTGCAAGACATGATAAAGCGATATCCACAACATCGTACTTGGGATGATCAGAATATGTTCTTTGGTGGAGTACATACAGTTTTATCAAAAGACAATAAATTCTTTGGTGCAGGGGATTTAAGACGTGGCGGTGTGTTTATCAATGTGTGAATATTGGCTATAACGCATTGTTTATTGGTTTGGTAAAACGACTTAAGCTAAGAATAAGTTGAAGTGTGATGACAGCGCCCTAGCTAATGAAGGCGGTTAGGTTTCGTAAAAAAACAACCTAAAAGTAGGGAGGTGACCTTTAATTTATCTTTTAATGGTAAAAACTATACCCTAATAGACAGCTCTAAACTCTTAAATTAAACTTAATCTGTAGAGGGTTTAAAGAACTAGGAGTCCTGATTTGATTCGTCCAGTAACCATTGATGACGCAGCAGTAATCTGTGATATTTATAATTACTACATTGATAACACATGCATTTCTTTCGAATACGAACCTGTATCGATTGAAGAAATGTCTTGCCGTATAAAATCAACAATAGAGTCATTTCCCTGGATAGTTTATGAAGAACATGGAAAGGTAATTGCTTATGCCTATGCCAATAAGTTTGCAGTTAGAGAAGCTTATAAAAACACATTGGAAGTGACTGTTTATGCAGCAAATAATAGTGCCTCTAAAGGCATTGGAACAGAGCTATACAAGCACTTATTTAATTTAATAGATGAGACTACTTCTGCTCATTCTTTAATGTCTGTAATTGCACTACCAAACGAGGCCAGTGTAAGACTTCATGAAAAATTAGGTTTTGAAAAAGCCAGCCACTTCAAAGAAGTAGGTTTTAAATTTGATCAGTGGGTTGATGTAGGTTATTGGCAGAAGATGCTCTAGCTTATTCTAGTTTTTACTCTTTAAGAAATTTGCGAATCACTTCTACTGCACGTCCAACTTCAACTGCGTGAGGTAGATACTCTCTTATTTTTCCCGTCTTATCCAGTACGAAAATATATGCGGTGTGATCGACTAGGTAGCTTGCAGCCGTTGAGCCTTCTGCTTTTCTGTATTCCACATCGTAGCGCTTCGCGATTTCATCAATCTTTTCTTTGGTGCCTGTAATTCCAACAATTTGAGGGTGAAAGTACTTACTGTAGTCAGCTAGTTTTTGAGGGGTGTCTCGATCAGGGTCTACACTGATGAGTATTCCTTGAACACTTTTGAGCTCTGCTTCATCCAGTTTTTTAAAAGCAGCACCGACACGAGATAGCGATGTTGGGCATACATCAGGACAGAACGTATAGCCAAAATATAATAAGGTCACTTTGCCTTTAAAGTCGCTTAAGCTCACATCGCCATCTATGCTTTGTAAGGTAAAGTCTCCACCGGGTGGATCTTTATATTCACCAGACTTTGGCTTTGGAGGCTCAAAAAAGCTATTCCCAATTACCAAACCTAATACTAGCGCGATAATAGAAAGGGGGATAAGTGCTTTTGACATGATTGTGTTACTCTATATTTTGATTGATTAAATCAATGAGTTAAAAATATTTAGAAAAAATTGGAAAAGGTGAATCAATTTACTGCTATTTTCTTAACTTCGGTTTTAACTGTTTTACTTGAACCGTCTTTAAACGTCAGCTTTATATCAACCATCTCGCCAGGTTCTAAATCCTTTTTCAAGCCAATCAACATGATGTGATAACCACCCGGTTTAAGTGCTGCAGAACTGTTTGCATTGACTGATATTTTTTCTACCTGTCCCATTTTCATCATGCCATCAATCATTTTGTGCTCGTGTAACTCAGCATGATCACTCGCAGTTGTCTCAGCAGATACTAAATCTTGCAGTGATGAAGACGAGTTCTCCATATTCATAAACATTGCAGTCACTTTTTGACCAGGAGGCATTGCTCTGATATAGGGATCAGAAATTGTTATCGAATCAGCTGCGGTGGCTTTGGTTTCAGTTGCCGATTTGTTGTTATCACAGGCACTGAGCAAAACTGTAAATAATAGTAATAACGTAAATTGATAAATTCTAGACATAGGTAATCACTGTGTTAGTTTATAAATGAAGGCGTAGTATATATCTGAGAAATGTAATTTTCATATATTACTTAACATTAATAGGTAGATACTTAGGCGCAATATGATTCATATCAAATTATAACCTTATCATTTTTGTTTTGATCAATCTCATGGTTTGAAGCTAATAGGTTCAAGCAGATTAGTGTAGTAAAGTATCAGTAGCGTTTACAATGCAATAATATAAGAAAGAGGAAAAACTATGCCTTCGTTTGATGTTGTTTCAGAAGTCGATATGCATGAATTACGTAATGCGGTTGATCAGGCAAATAAAGAAGTTAGCACCCGTTATGACTTTAAAGGGACAGATTGTTCTTTTGAGTTAAATGATGAATTAATTACATTGAAAGCTGAGGGCGAATTCCAAATTAAGCAAATGCGTGATGTATTACGCTCTAAAATGGTCGCTCGAAAAGTTGATACTGGAGTTTTGGATATCCAAGATATCGAAGGTCAGCTAAAGAGTACGCGTCAAAGAATACTGTTAAAGCAAGGTTTAGATGGTGATGCTGGTCGAAAAGTCAGTAAACTGATTAAGGCTGGCAAATACAAAGTCACCACCCAAATGCAAGATAAACAAGTGCGTGTAACAGGAAAGAAGCGTGATGACTTACAGCAGGTAATCGCGATGTTGCGTGCTGAGGATATTGGAGTACCGGTGCAGTTCACGAATTTTAGAGATTAAGGTATAACTATATTTACTACAGTTTGTTAGACTTGATAGTCGGTAATTTTTTAATAGTATACTTTGCAAGTAAGGTTAAATTCTCGTTTCTTGTAAAGAATAAAAAGTAAAATAGAAAATCAAATAATTGTATATTCGACCTCAATTGTAAACGATTCATTAGGTTCAATGACTATAATGTCTTTAGCTGTATTGGCTATTTCAACACAAATGAAACGAAGAAAGGCATCATCTGTTAAATCCCCGCTTTTTTTACTGATGCTTATCCAGGGGTTCCAGACAACAATAGTTTTGCTACCATTTGATTTGATCCTAACTTTGCTTTCAGATTCTGCTTCAAGCAAAGTGAGTTTAGATGGCGCATCAATATAAATCCGATCTACTTCTTCATTGATTGTAACTACCCCTTGTTGCATTACTGGCTGACCTGCACCAGTTACTTTGTCTAAATACAAAGTGCCCTCTAAACCTTCAATCTTCGTTTGGTGAATATCTGTAATCGAAAAATAGGTATGCAGAGCCTGAGTGATTGTGAATCGCTTAACGTCTGTATTTACCGTTTTCAGTGATAGCTTTAACGAGCTACCAATCTCGATGGTCAGGATGAGTTTGAATTTATGTGGCCAGAGTTTATGTGTTTCTACGGAGTCACTTAGTGAAAGAACAACTTGGGTTAGGCCATTATTTAGTTGGGCTGTCTCCTCGAGCTTCCACAGCATATTTCGGGCAAAACCGTGACTCTGTCTGTCAACATTTTCGGGGTCTTTTCCAAACCATGGCCAACAGATGGGAATGCCTCCTTTGATGGCTTTACCCTGTTCAAAATAGGCCATCTCACTAACAAATAATAAGTCCCTAGCTTGGGTGCTGCTGCTATTACTATTCTTTGATTTAGGTTTGTAAGATAACACCTGTGCACCATAAATTGAAATTACTACGCTGGCATATTCGTTTTCGATATTTATTAAAGGGAAGCTTCCTTTGCCTTTAATAATACTCAGTTTATTTTGTATTAAGTATGGTTGGTAAATTGTTTTAAAGGACATGCAAGGAGCTCTATGTGAAATTTTAATAAGAATATACAAGGAATCATGAGATGGTTTTTTATTTATGAAATAAAAAGTGCCCAAAAGTAGTGGGGTGACTTCCTTAAATGAAAAAAAGCGTTCAAATGAACGCCTTTTTTAGTTTGCTAATTTAGTGATTTAAATCACTAAATTTACTTTCTTTTTGGTACGTAAATATCCGTACAAGTTCCTTCTGCCACTTCTGCTGCGAAGTTGAAGGTTTCGGAAAGTGTTGGATGTGGGTGAATGGTTAATCCTATGTCTTCTGCGTCAGCACCCATTTCTAGTGCTAGTACAGCTTCTGCGATTAACTCACCAGCATTATTTCCTACGATACCTGCACCGATGATCTGGCCTGTTACTTTATCAAACATAACCTTGGTCATACCTTCGCTACGACCGTTACTGAGTGAACGTCCGCTTGCAGCCCAAGGGAATGCGCCTTTAGTGTATTCAATACCTTCAGCTTTACACTCATCTTCTGTTTTACCCATCCATGCAATTTCAGGATCTGTGTATGCAACTGATGGAATCGCGCGTGCATCAAAGAATGCTTTGTGGCCTGCAATAACTTCAGCGGCTGTTTTTCCTTCGTGCGTCGCTTTATGCGCAAGCATTGGCTGACCAACGATATCGCCGATAGCAAAAATGTGAGAAACATTGGTACGCATTTGATTGTCTGTAGAGATAAAGCCGTGATCATCAACTGCAACACCTGCATTTTCAGCATCGATCATTTTACCATTAGGTGAACGGCCGATTGAAACAAGTACGCGATCGAAGGTATCTGCTTCAGGTACGTTCTTAGCAGTCTTCTCATCAAGAGCTTCAAACTTACATAACATGCCTTCTTTGCTTGGCTCAATAGATGCAAGTTTAGTATTGGTGAAAATGTTTTCGTATTGTTTACCGATACGACGCTCAAGTGGCTTAACTAGATCACGATCTGTTCCAGGCATTAGACCTGGTGAAAGTTCAACGATAGTTACTTGTGAACCAAGCGCATCATAAACTGTTGCCATTTCCAGGCCAATGATTCCACCACCAACAACTAATAAACGTTTGGGGATATCAACTAGCTCTAAAGCACCAGTAGAATCCATTACACGTGGGTCATCCCATGGGATGAAAGGTAATTTAGTGACACGAGAACCCGCAGCAATAATACAGTTGTCAAAAGTAACTTCTGATTTCGTGCCATCTTCTGCTTCAACTTCAATGGCTTTATCCGAAGTGAATTTTCCGTAACCTTGGACAACGGTGACTTTACGTTGTTTAGCAAGTCCTTTTAGGCCACCGGTTAATTTACCGACGATATCATCTTTGTTCTCACGAACTTTGTCGATTTCAATTTTAGGTTTGCCAAAGCTAACGCCGTGGTTACCGGCTTCTTCTGCTTCATTAATTATCTGAGCAGTATGTAATAAGGCTTTTGAAGGTATACAGCCTACATTCAAGCAGACTCCTCCGATACTTTCATACTTTTCGATCATTATTACTTCTAGACCTAGATCGGCTGCGCGAAAAGCTGCTGTATATCCACCTGGGCCTGAGCCAAGGACTACTAGGGGTGCATGCATATTAATACTTCCTTCTATTGTTTGCGGTAAGTGTTACGATTAAAAATATCAATCATAGGATCAATTATTATTTAAGTCGTACTTTAAACCATCATGCGCCGAATGTCAGATAACATTTTACTTAAATGTGTAGTAAATCGAGCTCCATCGGCGCCATCGATCACTCGATGGTCATATGAGAGTGATAATGGCAGCATTAAACGGGGCTTAAATTCACTTCCATCCCATTGTGGTTGCATTGTAGATTTTGATACGCCAAGTACCGCTACTTCAGGGGCATTTACAATCGGCGTAAATTTGGTTCCGCCAATGCCTCCAAGACTGGAAATCGTGAAACAACCGCCTTGCATATCTGAAGGCTTGAGTTTCTTGTCGCGGGCCTTATGTGCAAATTCTCGAATCTCTTGAGAAATTTCTACCAGAGACTTTTGATCAGCTTCACGAATTACAGGGACAACCAATCCATCTGGCGTATCTACAGCAACGCCGATATTGAAATACTTCTTGAGAATCAGGTTTTCACCCGTGTTATCTAAAGAGCTATTAAAACGTGGGTAGAGCTTAAGTGTTGTAACAACAGCTCTAATTATGAAAGCTAATGGCGTAATTTTTATGCCATCTTTCTCCAGCTCTTTACCCATTTGCTTGCGGAAGTCTTCCATTTCGGTGATGTCGGCTTCATCGAATTGAGTGACGTGCGGAACAGTCACCCAGCTACGATGTAAAAACTCACCGGTAAGTTTATTTATCTTGCTAAGAGAAAGTGTTTCTATTTCACCAAATTTAGAAAAATCAATCTCAGGCATAGGTGCTACGCCTAATGACGAGCCACTTCCTTTAATGGTTAAGGTCTTTTTAACAAAACCTTTTACATCGTCTTTATTGATGCGTCCTTTACGACTAGTGCCTTCAACTTCACCCAGGTCTACACCCAGTTCACGTGCAAACTTGCGCACTGATGGGCTTGCGTAAGCTTTGCTGAAACGCTTCTCATCAAGGTGTACAGTTGGTGATAATTTTTCTCCAGAAGATTTGCTTGGCTTCGCTTCAGCTGGTGCTGATACATTGGGCTTAACAGTTTCTTCTTTAGGTTTTTCTGTATCAACGGGTTTAGGAGTAATGCCACCACTATTCACTTCCATCATTAATAGTGCTGAGCCTTCTGATACCTTATCGCCAATATTAACTTTGAGTTTCAGGACTTTACCCGAAGAGCTACTTGGGATTTCCATCGAAGCTTTGTCTGATTCGACAGTGATTAATGAATCTTCAGCTTCAATAATATCGCCTTCTGCGACTAATACTTCTATAACTTCAACTTCATCAAAATCACCAATATCTGGCACAACAATCTCTTGAATACTGGTGGTTGAAGCAGCAGCAGGAGCTTCGGTTGCTGCTTCCTGTTTAGCTGGAGCTTTTGCTTCTACAGTTTCGGGTTGTTTCTCCGGTGTGTTAGCAGCGGGAGTCTTATCAGATGGAGCTTCTGCAGTTTCAGCATCATCGACTTCAAGCATTAAAAGTATCGTGCCTTCGGCTATTTTATCGCCAAGCTCAACCTTTAATTTGAGGATTTTACCCGAAGCACTGCTGGGGATTTCCATCGAAGCTTTATCAGATTCAACGGTTACGATTGAATCTTCAGCTTGAATAGTGTCACCTTCCGCGACTAAAACTTCGATTACCTCAACGGCATCGAAATCACCTATATCGGGTACTACGATTTCTTTTATACTCATGGTCGTGGCCTCCCTTATGCGTATAGTGGATTAAGTTTATCGGTGTCGATACCGTATTTTTTTAGTGCATCTGCAACTTTTACTGCAGGTAGTGTTCCCTCATCCGCCAAAGATTTAAGCGCAGTAACGGTGATCTGGTAACGATCTACCTCAAAGTGTTTACGTAATTCAAAACGCGTATCGCTTCGTCCAAATCCGTCAGTACCTAGCACTGTATATCCGCTAGGTATCCACTTTCTTACTTGTTCTGGATATTGCTTAATGTAGTCAGTGGCTGCGATTGCTGGCCCTCGATGACCGGTTAGTTGTTTAGTTATATAAGGTACTTTTGCATCTTCTAATGGATGTAAACGATTCCAGCGCTCAATATCTTGTGCTTCGCGTGCCAGTTCATTAAAGCTGGTACAGCTCCAGATGTCAGAATCAACACCCCAGTCTTCCAGTAACAATTCTGCTGCAGCAATGACTTCTAGCAAGATTGTTCCAGAACCCATTAATTGAACTTTATTCTTCTTCTTGCCACCATTTTTAAGTAAATACATACCTTTAACGATGCCTTTTTCAGCGCCTTTAGGTAGCGCAGGCTGTTGGTAGGATTCATTCATTGCAGTGATGTAGTAGTAAACATCTTCCTGCTTGTTGTACATGCGTGTCATGCCGTCATGAATGATCACTGCCATTTCATAAGCGAAAGTTGGGTCATAACTAATGCAGTTTGGAATCAGACCAGCTTGTACCATTCCATGTCCATCCTGATGTTGTAATCCTTCACCGGCAAGTGTAGTTCTACCGGCGGTAGCGCCAATCAGGAAGCCACGAGAGCGGCAATCACCAGCTGACCAGGCAAGGTCGCCAACACGCTGGAAACCAAACATAGAGTAGTAAATATAGAAGGGCACCATATTAACGCTGTGCGTACTGTAAGCGGTTGCTGCAGCAATCCATGATGAGAATGCCCCCGCCTCGGTGATACCTTCTTCAATGATTTGACCTGTTTTATCTTCTTTGTAGAACATCACTTGTTCTTTATCTTGTGGCTCATAAAGCTGACCTACAGATGAGAAGATCCCCAATTGTCTGAACATGCCTTCCATGCCAAAGGTACGGGCTTCGTCAGGGACAATTGGTACTACGTATTTACCCATTTTCTTATCTCGGGTAATCATCGTTAACAGACGAACAAATGCCATTGTTGTAGACATTTCGCGGTCACCCGATCCATCAAGAATAGCCTGGAAGATATCAATTGGTGGTACTTCAAGCGGAGCAGCAGTGCTTTTACGTACAGGTAGAGATCCACCGAGTTGTTTACGGCGTTCAAGCAAGTATTTCTTGGCAGGGCTATCATCTTCAAGTTGATAATAATTCGCTGCAGCAGCATCTTCATCACTCAAAGGAATATTGAAACGATTTTTAAAGACGATCATTTCTTCTTCGGTTAGCTTCTTCTGCGAGTGTGTCCGGTTTTGTCCTTCACCGGCTGCTCCCATACCGTAACCTTTTACTGTATGAGCAAGAATTACCGTAGGACCTTCTCTGTGGTTTACAGCTGAATCATATGCGGTATAAACTTTGTGAGGATCATGCCCACCACGATTTAAACGCCAGATATCATCATCTGTCATCTTTTCTACCATTGCAGCCAACTCAGGATAAGCTCCAAAGAAATTCTCACGAATGTATGCTCCATCTTTAGCCTTATAGTTCTGGAACTCGCCATCTACCACTTCAAGCATGCGTTTTTTTAGAATGCCATCTTTATCTTTAGCAAGTAATGGATCCCAATAGCTTCCCCATAATACTTTGATTACATTCCAGCCTGCACCACGAAAGACTGCTTCCAGTTCCTGAACGATTTTACCATTACCACGAACAGGGCCATCCAGGCGTTGTAAGTTGCAGTTAACTACCCAGGTCAAGTTTTCTAGTTTTTCACGTCCTGCTAGAGAAATAGCACCTAATGTTTCTGGTTCATCAGTTTCACCATCCCCTAAAAATCCCCAAACACGCCTGTCTTTTGTATCTGCTAGTTGGCGATGATGCAGGTATTTCATAAAACGCGCTTGATAGATCGATTTGATTGGTCCAAGTCCCATTGATACCGTTGGGAATTGCCAGTAATCAGGCATTAACCATGGGTGAGGATAGGAGGACAATCCTTTTCCGCCTGCTTCTTGACGAAAAGTATCGAGCGTATCTTCGTCAAAACGTCCTTCTAAAAAAGAACGAGCATAAATGCCAGGAGAAGCATGTCCCTGAAAATACACCAGGTCACCACCATGATCAGGTGTAGGAGCTCGCCAGAAATAATTGAAACCAACATCATAAAGCGTTGCCGATGAGGCGAATGATGCAATATGCCCACCCAGTTCGCTTGCTTTGCGATTCGCCCGGACAACCATTGCTGTAGCATTCCAGCGAATGAAAGAACGAATTCGGCTTTCAAGAGCTGTATCACCAGGACAGGTTTTATCTAAATAGGGGGGGATTGTGTTTATATAAGCAGTACTGGCACTAAATGGAAGGTTTGCACCATTTGTTCGGGCTGTATCGATTAACTTTTCTATAATAAAGTGAGCGCGTTCTACACCCTCGGCTTCTATCATTGCTTCTATAGACTCAGTCCAGTCTAGCGTTTCTTGTGGGTCAACATCATTTATATGGTCGTTACTCATAGTTACATCCTAGCAGTATTATATTTGTCACAAAGTGTAGCTGTATTTTAATAATTTTCAATGTAAAAAATAACAATAATTATATCAGTATGTTATAGCTTTAAAATAATTTATATATCGATTGATGTTAATTTTATAACGATTGTTGTAAGCTCGCTCGATGGAAATCAATCTAAAAAAACCATTGTTAAATACAAGTCTTTCTGAAAACAATGACTCTGAAGAAGTCGAAGAGTGTCTTTATCCTTTGGGAGGAAGATTTCGCGGTTTTTTACCCGTGGTTATCGACATGGAAACAGGTGGCTTTAATCATCATACCGATGCTTTATTAGAAGTTGCTGCGGTAACACTTCGTTTTGATGATAAAGGAATGCTATCGCCACATCGTACTTACGGTTGGCATGTAAATCCATTTGAGGGGGCAAACCTTGAACCCGATTCTTTGGAGGTGAATGGTATTGACCCTAATTTACCCTTTCGCCAGGCTATCGCAGTCGAAGAAAAAAAATGTCTGGATGAGCTTTTCTTAATCGTTCGCAAAGAAATGAAGGCGAATAAATGTAAACGGGCAATCCTGGTAGGTCACAATGCTGCGTTTGATCTTAATTTTTTAAATGCAGCTGTACATCGTATTGAGAAAAAAAGAAATCCGTTTCATCCGTTCAGTACATTTGATACGGTGACCCTGTCAGCAATGGCTTATCAACAAACTGTTCTAGCCAGATCTGTCAAAGCTGCAGGTTTTCCCTGGGATGCCAATGAAGCTCATTCTGCGGTATATGATACTGAAAAAACGGCTGATTTATTCTGCAATATTATTAACCAGTGGGAGCAGAATATTGGCACAAAAAAAACTGCAGTATTCAGTGAAACTCTTAATTCAAAATAAGAATGAACAAAGCAGGCAACAATAAAGAGAGATTACTCTGTAGGTTTTCTGATCTTGAAGAACTATCCTGTAAAAGTTTTACCGTTGATTTAAAACGCAAATCTACGCAAATTTTCATCGTACGCAAAGGTGAGCAAGTTTTTGGCTATGTCAATATATGTCCACATGCTCAAGCTCCGTTAGAATGGAACCCCAATGATTTTCTCGATGAGAATAAAGAGAATATTATTTGTGCAATGCATGGTGCAAAGTTCACTATCGAAGAAGGTGCGTGTGTGGAAGGCCCCTGTAACGGTGTTGGTCTAATGTCGGTTGATCTTTTGATCGATAATGACATGGTTTATATTAATATTAATTAAATTTGTTTTAAGTAGATGCATGAAACAAACCCTTAAGTCAGATACTTCCTAACCGATGGATCTTAATTGTTATAAATGTGCTCAACTTTTAAGTTGAAGCGTTTAACGAAGCTTCTTCCTCAAAGATAAGTCATAAAACCAGTTTTTTGGTACAGAACTGTTTTTATAGTTGGATTTTAGCGACACTCTTATGTAATTGTCCCAGGCAACTCCGCGGCATGAGTTTGAAAGGGATCCAGCCGATACTGCACAAATAGCACAGGAAGACCTAGCCTTCCTGCTTGATGGTTCGTTTGTTGCAACACAAGAGCCTAAAACAAACAATGCTATATTTATTGTCTTTTAAACCTAGATGCACATCAAATGCTAATTTACCAGGCTTTATAATTCGAACTAAATCGAAACTGTATATAGAAACTCAAGGTAAGGCGTTCTAAATTGATTGCCTTGTATGGATTTTTTCACGAATATAAGTTGTAAGTTTAGTAACGGCCTCTCCAAAAGTATACCAAATTGATGACAAAAATTTGAGAAGGTGATTTTCAAGGGTTAGTGCGCAAAAAATAAAAGCAGGAATAGTCAATAACCAGACTATGTAAAAGGGTGCATATATAGTCGTATTACCATTAAAAAAGGGCCAATTAAAACACAACCATAAAATAGCCCCAGTAATCCACATTGTTAAAGCACCTTCAAAACCAAGTGCAAATCTATCAGTTATAGTTGTTTCTTTTTTGTTATTCATATTGAAAGTACTCCCCTGCTTTTATGTGTTTTTTTATTTTTCAAAACATAATGTCTTGCTTTGTTGAAAACAGAAGCGTTACGTTTGCTTTTCCAACAAGAGCCCCTTATTGGATCTTTAGTTTTTGTGTTTTTACAGTCAATTTATCTTTTAATTGTAAACGAATGATTACATATTCACTATTAATGCTTGCTTAATAAAGTTGTCTAACGCTGCAACCTTGTAATGCCCTGGCAAGAACTGACACTTTTTTACTTTAAAAATGACTTCTATGAGAGCAAAAAAACAATCATTAATTTAAAGATGAAGCAGTGGCTTAGCATTAGAAAGTGGTTTTTCAGTCAAATTGCGTCAGACTAAGATTTCAATTATAAAACTCCTGGAAACTGGATATGAGCAGCCATGTTTCTCAGATTAGGTTTTAGAATCTGAAGTGAAAGTGTCCAGTTGGACTTAATCAGAGGTCCCTTAAAGAATGTGGAGATTAAAAGTGGGTTTTAGTCAGGGTATTGTTCGATTTTTAATTATTCTAAGTTTTGTCATCTCTTTACTCCCTTTCTCACAAATTTACGCGAGAAAGCTTACTCAATGTTTTCAAGTTCAAAAGTCTTGCCCCGCCTTTCAATCCTTTCGAAAACAAACCAACCCGGGAAATGTGTATGTTAACAAAGGCAAAAGTTATTCGATCATACAAAAGAGTAAAAAAGGTACTCACTATCGGGTCAGAGTGGAGGGAATCGAAACACAGGAACGCTGGATCGAGAGCAAATGTGGGATCAAGAGCAGCCAATGCGGTACTTCTACAAGAGATAAATCTAGTGCTTCGATCCAAACAATACAAACAGAAGAATCAGGACAATATCTGCTGGCTTTAAGCTGGATGCCCACATTCTGTGAAGCTCGACCCAATAAAAAAGAATGTAAATCGCTGGTCGAAAATAGATACGATGCAACGCATCTTTCATTGCATGGTCTGTGGCCACAACCCCGTGCAAATGCTTATTGTGGCGTGAGCGATATCGATAAAGGTATTGACCGAAATAAACGCTGGCACCTTTTAGAGCCACTAAAACTCTCTCACGAAACTATTAAGAAACTGGCTTTCGTTATGCCTGGGTATGCATCAAATTTACATCGGCATGAGTGGGTAAAGCACGGTACCTGCTACGGCACTGATGCGGATACCTACTACCAGCATTCGATTGAATTAACACAAAAGGTCAATCAGTCTGAAGTGGGTAGGTTGTTATCAAGAAATATAGGAAAGAAAGTGACTCTCAAACAGATACGTAAATCCTTTGATAAATCTTTTGGAAAAGGTGCCGGAAAAAAAGTCGATTTACGTTGTGATCGCAAAGGTCGAATCAGTGAGCTTTGGATAAATCTAACAGGTGTCATTGCCAATAAATCTGCTGCAGATTTAGATGTATCTAAATTGATGAAATCTGCAATCAATGCTGGTTCTAGCTGTTTTAAAGGCTATGTTGATAGAGTTGATTAGATTTCTGGTAGAATGATGTAACTGTATTTAATCCAGTTTCAGTGCCTGAGTAATTTCTGCTTCATTAAAAGGACGAGTTAATATAGCGTGTAAGGCTAGGATGTCATTTAACTTATCAACGTATTGACGTTCGTTTTTATCAACAAAAACAATCACTTTAGTCTTAGGCGAATAGCGCTGCAAAGAATATAACATCACATCAAGGTTACTGATATTCACACCTGCGTAATTATTCCCATACCCATAAAAAAATTCAGCCGCAATAAAATCGGGTTGAGTGCTCTTAATTTTACTCATCAACTTGCGCATCGATTTAAAGCAAAACTCATCAATACCAAGCTTTTTATATAAAGCAGTAAAGTAGGGGTGAGTTGGTGATTCGATCACACTGAAAATGGTTTGTTGAGGCATGGGTTTATTGTTATCTCAATCGTATCCTATGTATATATCTCGAATAGACATAAGGTTTTGAGTGAAAAAGTCGGAGGATAAAAAACAACCATACAAGTAATGCGAGACAAGCTTTGTTGTTTAAAGCTGACTCGAAGGCGAAGGGCGACAAAAATGAGCCAAAAGCAGGGGGGTGGCTTTCTGAGGCTCACCAAGAGCCAAGAGCGGTGCGCCATAATTGAGTTAACCGTTTTAATAAAACGGTAAGCTCACTAAAAACTCCATCGTAGATTCCGCAAGGAATCGTCGATGTACGATATTTCTGATGTCCCTTAAGGGTTTGACTGGAATTGTTTAACCATTTTTAGGATTGGTTCAATCGAGGATTTGTTCATATAGTCAAACCCTTCCAGCTCTTCTTTTTTGGCTTGGGGATCATCATTTTTCCACGCGCCGATTGTCAGAATAAACTTGGTCCAACAGCTGATTTCCCTGTGATCAAGCCTGCCACGTAGCGCAACATGTTCCATTTGTGAAATCAAGTTTGCGGGTAAGCTGTCAGCAATCCAGCCATCAAGTTTAGGCCCGGCCGAGGCACCGGAAACGCTGAACAGGATTAGTGGCTTGTTCTTAATGCTGGCCAGATTTTTTTGTACCCATTTGCGGATTTTCAGCTTGTGGATCATCACCGAGCTGCCAAGGACCAAAAAATCATACTTCGATGGATCTGTATTAGCATCGTTCACATCAAGCACTGGCAAACCGGTTGCTTCAGCAATCCAGTTGGCATATTGAGCCGTGCTGCCATACTGGCCTGAGAAAAAAATTGCACCATTCATATAGAATCCTACTTTAGTGTTTTAATACAAACTCGAATTTAGCAAATATTAGTATTTTGAAAGCCACCCCTGTACTTTTATGAGGTTTTTCTATTTAAAACAAAGAAAACCTAACCCTTCGGGTCGTCATAACTGCGTTCCAACGTTGTCTTCGCTACGCTTCGGCTAGGTATTTTGTTTGATATCAGTTTTGAAACATAATTACCATAGTTTCGGATTTTTCAAAGAATCAATGCAAACTATGTTGATAGGTAAGTTCTCAATAGAAAACTGGTTAAGGGTGATTGCTTGCCATCCGAAAGGGTATTGAAGTTTGTGTTGCGGAATAAAATTCTTTGCATTCTTATTGCTGAAACCAAACCTGCCGTAATATTCTGGATCACCATAAACGAACAGGATATCGACTCCCTTTTTCGATAATATTTCTATTCCATTTTTAATTAGCTTTGATCCGATTCGCTGCATTTGATAGTCGGGCATTACGGCTAGTGGCGCCAGAATATAGCCTTGCAGATTGTCATTATTATCGATTTTTACCGGACTAAAAGCGACGTGACCAATTACAGTATTATCGATTTCAGCTATCAAAGATATGGTTTCAGGTGTTGATCTTTTAACAAGTAGATCAATAGCGAGTTTTGCAACAATATCTTTCTCACTTTCAGGAAAAGTGCACAAATAAGTATCGAGGATATCATCTCGATCTAAACATGTTGCTCTACGAATATGCATGAATCGTAATTTTAAATCCTCAAATACCGGAGGCTAAATCATAGCGACAAAGCAGAGACAGTTTTAACTTCCGGGTGATTTGACTTAACAGGCTTTTCGATTCAATTTTTATGCAGCTCATGACCTGCCTCTGCCATCGCTTCCTCACTGAGTTTGTCACCACTAGCAGAAATCAACTGTGACAGCATTTCTTTGGTCTCACTACGGCTGTTGATACGTGGAAACTCCATATCCGGCACTGGCGTATCGAGGAACTTACAAAGCGGATCCCAGCCTTCACTGACATGATAAACAAGGAGCCTGTCTGCAGCGATACTATTAACGATTTCTGATGTGCGTTTAGTGAAAAAATTAACCATATACTCTCTATCCTGCATGCTATTCTCCATCAGATTCCAAATGGTTTTTTGTACCATTTCTCCAAATGGACTATTTTTAATGAAACCTGCGAATTCGACAGAATGAATAGTCTCATTGGTTGAATCAAACCATTTATTAGCATCACGAACAGTCAGTATAACTTTTGCCTTAGGATAATAATCTGAAAGCTCTTTCCAATAATTGCATCCGGGATTATCAACAGTTGCGGTATATTCACGGAATATATTATCCCAATCAGGATTTCCTTCCGCCGCATTAATCCAGTCTTTTGTACATTCTGGGTTCTTGAGAACTTCGCTCATATGATAACAACGGCCAATTTTCAGTGCTTCAAGAGCTACCTTCAATGATGCTGTTCCAGTTCGACCCATGCCAGCACCAATAATTTTTAATGTCATGATTGATCTCCAGTATACGGTTTGATATTCAGGTTAATAGTATATTTAGTAGGCCTTTAACCTTTTAATATAGTATCAGGTCTTAAATCGTTTTTTTGAAGGAAATTTTATTAAGAATAACTCATAAGTTACTTATTTATAGAACAATAGTCTCTATTTATCAGTTGCTAACTTTCAATTACAGGTTTAAAGCCGGTGTTTTTGTTCGATTATTTTAAATAAAAAAACACGAACTCTGCATAAATTCCAAGGTCGTTTTACAACAACTAAAACGAGTTGTCATTCAAAAAGTGGGGCTCCCTTTACAAGTTTAGTATGCAAAAGTTACAAGTACTAATCACTAATCCAAAGAGATTGATAAACGAGTACCGATGAAAAGAAAAAATTATGTGTAAAGTGAAGCACAATGCTTGGCCAGAATCGCTGGGTGGTTGAAATCAACCAGAGGCTACAGATCCCGAGAGTGATCAAAGGAAGTAGCGCCAAGCCGTTGCGTCCATGACTTAACGCAAATACCAATGTGAGTCCAGCACCTATCAACCACCACAAAGAATTAGGTAATATTTTTTTGGTGAGAAATAATGGGCCCCGGTAAATCAATTCTTCAACAAGTGGTGCAAAAATTAAGCTGGTAGCAAGACTCCACTTATCTATCAGAAAAAGATTAGTGGTGCTTTGTAACTTTTCCAGTGCCCATGTTTGTACCTCGAGCAGTTGTTCGAGAATGGGAATATCAAAGAAGAGATCTAAACCCAATACAGATGAGCAGAGGTAGGGGCATAGTGCTGTACCACTAACTATAACTATCAAATAATTTTTTAGGCCACATGTTAATACGACGATCGCCAAACAGGCTAGAATTCGAAGCAAAATCGAATGTGGTTGCACATTAAACATGACAATAAAATCGATAATACATGCTACTCATTTTACCTTAATTAATGAAGGGGTTGCATTATTTGAAATAAACAGTCTTCTACTCAACTAAACATTCTCTAAGCAGTATTTCAAATGAAATCACTGAAAAAAGTAGGGGTGACTATAAACTTATAAATCTTGATCTAAATCATATTTACAAACGAGAATCATTTGCATTTAAGCGTCTGCTTATTTACAATACGGTAAAAGTCACTATCAGTAGAAGTAAATGAGAGTCAAAACCATGTTGAATACAAGCCCCCTAGTTACTCATCGAGAGTCTTCCAATGTTTATGTGAAGAAGATTGTTTCGGATTGTAAAACCCAGGTGCGTCTGCTTGGGCTTGGTATTGGTATCGGTTCCTATCTACAGGTTTTGCGGAATCGCGGTGGCGATATGGTATTGGCGAATAACAATAGCCGAATTAGTCTAGGGCGCTCAATTGCTGAAAAGATTCTCGTTTCGGACGATCACTAATTAGCAATGGTTTTGGTAGAAAATAATATTTAGTTGAAAAGTAATGTTGGTTTAATAGAAGTATGGCAAAAAAATGTTGTGGTGTTGTTTGTAATCGCGAGAATATCCCTTGTAAAGATTTGAAAATCGCATTGGTGGGCAACCCAAATGCTGGTAAGACAACTTTATTCAATAAACTCACAGGTTCGCGTCAAAGCACCGGTAACTGGCCGGGTGTGACGGTTGAGCGCAAGCAGGGTTGCTTCAAATATAACGGCCAAAATATTCATGTTATCGATTTGCCGGGGACTTATTCTCTGGATTATTCAGATGCATCTGAAGATGAAATTATCACGCGTAAATTCTGCCTTGATGGTTCTGAACATATCTTTGTCAATATTCTTGATGCCAGTACCCTGGAGAGGGGTTTATACCTAACACTGCAATTGCGTGAGTTGGGTATTCCAACATTGATCTATCTGAATATGATCGATGTGGCGAATAAGCGCGGGATGAAAATCAATACTGAGAAGTTATCGCAGCAACTTGATTGCCCGGTGATTCCGATATCTCTCAAAGATGGTCAAAGGTCGGCACAGATTCAAACTCAGCTTATCAAAGAAAGCCAAAGCATCAATAACGCAGAAGCTCTTACGCTGAAATACGATGATAGTGTAGAAACTGCACTGGCTACAATTCAACAAACACATCAGTGTGATCGATCGCAAGCTCTTAAAATTTTGCAGGAAAACCAGTCCGAAACTATGGCGAAGATGATTGCCGGGATTGAAGATAAAACAGGCGAAGAGCTTGATTTTTTACTCGCTGAAGTACGTTTTGAAAAAGCCACAGAATTGGCAAAGCAAGTGGTCACAGAACAGGGCAAGGTAAGTAAAACGAGATCTGACAAGATAGATAAATATGTTCTCGGTAACTGGCTTGGTGTGCCTATCTTTTTGGCGATGATGTACTTGCTATTCACTTTTAGTATCAATATAGGTGGGGCATTTATCGACGTCTTCGACCTTACCGCACAAGCCTTCTTTGTTGATGGTTTAGCGAGTCTTATGTCGGATATCGGCTTGCCACAATGGCTGATTACCATCGTAGCCAATGGTATTGGTGGCGGCGTACAAGTGGTAGCGACTTTTATTCCTATTATTGGTGCTTTGTTTTTATTCCTTACCATTCTTGAAGAATCCGGTTATATGTCGCGTGCGGCATTTGTCATGGATCATTTCATGCGTAAGCTGGGGATTTCTGGGAAAGCGTTTGTGCCGTTGATAGTTGGTTTTGGCTGCAACGTACCGGGAATTATGGCAACACGTACTTTGGATAATACCCGCGAACGGATTATCACCGTGATGATGTCACCCTTTATGTCATGCGGTGCGCGCCTTGCAGTTTATGCCTTATTTGCTGCTGCATTCTTTCCTATTGGCGGGCAAAACATCGTCTTTTTACTGTATTTGATAGGCATCTTCTTTGCCATTATGACGGGATTTATTCTGCGAAAAACCTTATTGAAAGGCGAAGCAGAAGACTTCTTTATGGAGTTACCCAATTACCAGGTTCCTAGCCTTAGCAGTGTGTTGATCAATAGCTGGGGCAAGCTCAAAGGTTTTATTTTCGGTGCAGGGCAGATCATTATTATCGTCGTAACAATCATTAATGTCGCTAATTCACTGGGTACGGATTTGAGTTTTGGTAATGAAAATTCAGAGAAATCAGTACTCAGCGCAACCGCCAGAACGGTTACACCGATTTTCAAACCGATGGGCATTGAAGAAGATAACTGGCCTGCAACAGTAGGAATAATTACTGGTTTACTGGCAAAAGAAGTCGTGGTTGGTACGCTCGATGCGCTTTATTCGCAAATAGATAAACCACAAACAAATGCTAGCGATGAAGAAGCTTTTGATTTATCTGATAGTTTGAAAGCTGCATTTTTAACAGTTCCTGCGAATCTTAAAGATGTTGCGAATAAACTATCTGATCCACTCGGTTTATCATCTGTTACAGACGCAACTAGTCATCAAGAAGCCGCTGAAACACAAGAAGTTGATATTTCAACCTTTGGCGCCATGCATAAACGCTTTGATGGAAAAATAGGCGCTTTCGCTTATTTATTATTCATTCTTTTGTACTTTCCCTGTGTCGCCGCAACAGGAGCAATGATCCGCGAAACAACGGTTGGATGGGGTGTGTTAGGTATTGCCTGGACCACCGGTTTAGCGTATGCCTCAGCAGTTATCTTCTACCAATTAGCGACTATCTCACAGCATCCAAGCCAATCGATTATCTGGGTCGTGTGTTTGTTGGCAATACTGACAGCAACGATATATGCGTTCAAGATCGTAGGTAATAAAGAGCCTAATAATCACAAACCATTGAATTTCCCTGCTGAGCTAATTGTGAGCTAAAAATGAAACTCGGCGAAATTAGAAACTATATAAAAAAACGTGGTGAATCATCCTTAGTGGATGTCGCAATCCATTTTGATATTAGCAAAGAAGCCGCAAAGCTAGCGCTCGAGTACTGGATTAAAAAAGGCAAGATCACAGAGCAGGGCGCATCTTGCGGAAGCAGCTGCAATGGCTGCGGCGATGCGGATGAAAGCTATCAGTGGGTGAAGACTGAGAAGATTATTCTCTGGTTATAAGTTAGAGTTAGCTTAAATAATAACAAAATACTAAGCACACCCCCTAACTTTTGGGCACTTTTCTAAAAATATGCCTAAAAGGTGGGGGGTGTGTTTTGAATCTTTATATGCAGCTTATTAACTCCATGGAAACGGACTATGAGAAACAGGGTGTAAATTACCTTCTGCATAACGCGAGAATCTGAACTGTGTTAACAGTGATGAGGTTTCACCGCAGATATCTTCAGCGACTAACTTACCAACACCCAGCATTTTAAAGCCGTGGTTAGAGTCAGCAATCAAATAACAGTTGTTACGTACCTTATCGAAAACAGGGAAGCTATCAGGTGTAAACGCACCAATGCCACCTGATGCTTCATTTTTGTAATGAACCATCTGGCCTTCAAAGCGCTTTTGACAATGAGCCATTGCAGAAATCCACATGTGTGCGAACTCAGTGCCGACAATAAATTCTGGTGATTCAGGACCGTATGGATCAACCGCAACAGAATCTGCATCTTTATCGACAATAAAGGGTACAGCACCACCTTGAACTCCATCAAAGTGGAAATCAGGTTTATAGTAAATGCCCCACATCTCATCAGTGATGAGTGATCCATCTTCATCAGAATATAAAGGTGCATCGGTATCAACGTGAATCACAGGTGGCATTTTAACCGTCGTTAGTGACTTGTAATTTAGGATCAACGCCGAGCGTTCCTTCCTGCAATGACCAGTAAACCCACATCGGGATGTCATCGGTCACAATGCCAGTTTCCGGGTTTTTGATGCTGATGGTCTTTGGCATTTCTAACATGTCCCAGAACTGCTTCGCCCATGGGCCAGCGCCAATCAGCACGTAATCGGTTGCTATTTCTCCTTTTTCTGTTTCTACGGAAGTAATCGAACCTTTTCTGTCTTGTTTAAAACCGGTGACGCTGACACCACTCATAATGCGAATACCTTCTGCTTCAATTTTGTCGGCTAGTCCATACATCGCTTTGGTGTTATTCGCATAGCCCCCTGGCATTTCATGTAGCACCGAAGTTATGCCTTGTGCCTGCCAGTCACTGAAAAGGCCTTGCATGTACTTGTTTCAGTCTTTTTCGCCTTCGATAAAGGTTGATTGGTAATCAATCGCTTGCTGTGATTTGTGAATTGAGGCCACATCTTCGTGCATGCTTTCGCTGCTGATTTGCATATAGCCGACTGGATGATAACTGTATGCTACTGGGTCGCTTTCTCAGACTTTGACACTGTGCGCCATCAATTCACGCATCGCGGGCTGGAAGTAGTTATTACGAATCACGCCGCAGGCGATGCCAGTTGCACCTGTGCAGATTCCCGATTTATCGAGAATGATAATATCTTCTCCACGGCCTTTGCCTTTCGCTTTTAACTAAAGTGCAAGGTGGTAGGCGGTACTTAGGCCGTGGATGCCCGCGCCAACGATCACGTATTTTGATTGTGTAGGGAATGCCATAATACTGTCCTTGTGTTAGGTAACATTCTCGATTGACGTTAAAATCATGTGTAAAAATGAATCTGCTGAAGAGCGTGGTGAAAAGAGTAAGTATTCATCTTCTCTTTCTTGCATTATGATTACTGCCAAGTATTCCATCGCAGTTCTGGTTACAGAAAAAGGCCCGAAAGTAGGGGGGTTTAAGTTAATAGGGCAAACGCGTTCTAATGCTGAGACCGCATTCTCCCCACTCAGTTTCAACATAACCCAACTGTCAGATTGATCGCTCAGGTTAGCTGCGTTTTTAGTTTTTTCCTGAATATGAGCGACAGCATTGTCATTGGTATAAACAGCTGCATTTTCAAATAATACGAAACATTGCTCTTGCTGCAATCTTAGGATGCGCGTGTTATCTACAGCAGATCTTGTAAATTTCCCAACTTCTGGTAAATCAGTTTTGTAAGCGGCTTTAATATTCTTTGCTAAAGTTGATTTCTGATCTTCAGGCATCGCCAGTGAAACCAGAGAGTGTCCCAAAAGCTCGGATACTTCTATACCATCAAAGCTTTGACTGAAACCATTCAAAGGAGTTTGTGCTTCTAAACTGAAGCTATTGTTAGAGCTGGTACTTGAATTAGACACGTAAACGTTCTCCATCTGGATCTACAAAGTGCGCTGAAACTATTTCAACATCGATTTCTTTGCCTTGCAAAAGATTACTTGCGGTAACGATTTCGCCCATGCGTTGGTGACCTTTTTTGATAAAACCGATACCGATTGAATGACCAAGAGAAGGGGAGAAGGCAACAGAAGTCATCCAACCCTCATCGTTTTCTGTGATGGGTTTATTACCTTTGCTAATAAAATGCGCGCCTGCTAAGAGAGATTCGCTCTTATCGACGGGTACAAAACCAACCAATCTATTCGCATCTTCTTTAACCAAGTTCGGGCGTTCCGACATTATATTGCCAATACTGTCTTTCTTCTTCGACACCATGCGACCCATACCAAGGTTGTATGCGGTGGTTTGACCCGTTAGCTCATTACCCGCAGCGTGACCTTTTTCGATTCGCATTACACTCAGTGCTTCAGTGCCGTAGACAACCACATCGAACTCTTTTCCTGCCGCTGTCATTGCTTTCATCATGCTGTAACCATAACGAGTTGGAACTGCAATTTCGTAGGCGAGCTCGCCTGAGAATGAAATTCTAAATAAACGCGCTGGCGTTCCGTCACCTACAGTAATATCGCCACAAGCCATAAACGGAAAAGCTTCGTTGCTGATGTCGAATTGAGGATCAACGATTTTCTGCAATAGTTTTCGTGCGTTCGGTCCAGCAACAGAATACTGCGCATATTGCTCGGTGGCTGAAATCACGTGTACATCTAAATCTGGCCATAAGCACTGGCGGCAAAATTCTAAATGTCTGGCAACGGCAACTGCATTGACTGTGGTGGTTGTCATCAAATAATGATTCTCAGCTAGACGAGCTGTGGTGCCATCATCCATTGCCATGCCATCTTCACGGAGCATTAAACCTTAATGCAACATGCCGACTTTTAACGTGGCAAAGGTGTTGCAATAAACGCGATTTAGAAATTCACCTGCATCGCGACCTTGAATATCAAGTTTACCTAAGGTGCTGACATCGCAAATACCGACTGAATTACATGTTTGAGTGACTTCACGATCGACACTTTCACGCCAATGCGTTTCACCTGCTTGAGGAAACCATTGCGCGCGTAACCACGCACCGGCTTCGACAAATTCTGCACCTTGTTCTTTTGCATATTGATGACTTGGCGTGTTTCGCGTTGGACGGAATTCTTTTCCGCGAGAACGTCCTGCATACGCCGCAATGGATACGGGGGTGTATGGAGGTCTGAAAATAGTAGTCCCGACTTCAGGAATGGTTTTACCTTCGTTGTCCGCGATTACCGCCATCGCTGGGATATTGGAGGTTTTTCCCTGATCTGTCGCCATACCTAAAGTGGTATAACGTTTCACATGTTCAACGGCAGTAAAGCCTTCTTGCTGTGCAAGTCTCACATCTTTAGTGGTTACATCGTTTTGCAGGTCTAACCAGCTGCGTGACTTGGTATCTGTTTTAACAAACCAGAATGCGGAGTTTTTTATTGATACCTTATTTGAATCGTCTGCTTTAGCACACCCCCCCAGTTACGAAGCAATTTTGCGCGGCCAATAGATGGCATAATTGCCATGCCGCCTTCACATACGTCTTCAACGATGGGTAAATTGCCACGTTGCGCATAGCTGTTGTAACCATCAATATCGCCGCCAAACACCAAGCCACCTTTATCCGACTGAGAAATATAGAAGTGTCCCGCACCAAAAGTGACAACACCATCAATAATCGGTTTTAAACCTTCGCTGACAAAGGCTTGCAATACATGACTTTCAATAGGTAAATTGATTCCCGCTTGTGACATCACTCGGCTAGAGGAACCCGCCACGCATGACGCTACTTTTTTCGCCCCAATGTCGCCTTTATTGGTTTTAACGCCAGTGCACTTTCCATCTTTAATAATGAATCCAGTGACTTCACAATTCTGGATAATATCTACACCACGGCTATCGGCACCGCGGGCATAACCCCAGGCTACTGCATCATGCCTGACAGTTCCGCCGCGTTGTTGGAGAAGCCCGCCTTTGATAGGGAAGCGGGCGTTGTCAAAATCGAGGAAAGGATAGAGTTGGCGTACACCGTCTTGGTCTAATAATTTTGCATCAGCTCCCGACATAATCATCGAATTTCCACGACGTACAAAAGCGTCTCGTTGACCATCGCTATGGTAGAGATTAAGAATACCGCGTTGTGATACCATCGCGTTGTAATTTAAATCTTGCTCGAGTCCTTCCCAGAGTTTCATCGATAATTCGTAAAATGGTTGATTCTCAGGAAGCAAATAGTTAGAACGGATTATGGTGGTGTTTCGCCCAACGTTACCGCCGCCAATCCAGCCTTTTTCTAGCACAGCCACATTGGTAATGTTGTAACGACTCGCAAGATAATGCGCCGTGGCTAAACCATGACCACCGCCGCCAATGATAATAATATCGTATTCTTTTTTTGGCTCAGGTGTGCGCCATATAGGCTTCCAACCTTTATGACCCGTGAGGGCTTCTTTGATAACTTTAAAACCGGAGTAACGCATGTTTAATTCTCTAGCATTTCGTACGATAACTTTTGATCAATAGTGGCAGGTTTATTGAGACTTGAATTTCTTAGAATAGATGTAATGTGTTCTAATAAAGAAATGTCGGAAAATAATAAGAAATTGTTCAAAGTCGGTTTTTTGCTTATTGATAAATTTGCCCTGATGTCGTTCTCATCGGCAATTGAGCCATTGCGTGCGGCAAATACACTTCTTGATCAACCCAATGGCCAGCAGTTTTATAAAATAGACTTTTTTTCGATTGATGAGGTTTCTTCAAAAAGTTCAATAGGTATTCACGTCAGCGCTACTGAAAAATTAGAAAATACAGATAAAATGGATATCTTGTTTGTGGTGGGTGGTGACGAGTTCAATACCTTAAAGAAGCCCAATATTTATAAATTGCTGAGGAAATTAAATAAACAGGGCGTGACCTTAGGTGGTGTTTCTGGCGGACCCGTAACACTGGCTTTAGCCGGAGTAATGAATAACCGTCGTATGACGGCACATTGGGAATACACCACGGCGTTACAGGAATTGATGCCAGATTTACTCATTGAAAATTCATTGTATGTGATCGATAGAGATCGCTATACCTGCGCTGGTGGTGTAGCACCGGTAGATATGATGAATGCGATTCTCACCAAGCACCATGGCTCCAACTTTGCGCAAAAAGTCAGTGACTGGTTTATTCATACCGAAGTCAGGCCTTCGGCAGGTCCACAGCGTTCGAGTTTGGCTGAGCGTTATCCAACAGCTACTCAACCAGTAATTCTTGCGCTTGAAGCGATGCAAAATCATATCGCTGATCCCTTAGATCTGGAGCAACTAGCGCGACTCGCTGACATCAGTCCGCGTCAGTTAAATCGTTTGTTTAGGGATAAATTAAATCAGAAGACCATGGATTTTTATAAGCAGTTGCGATTGCAAACGGCAAAGAAATTACTGCAACAATCATCAATGAAAATTATAGAAATTGCACAGGCCACTGGTTTTGTTAGTGCAGCACATTTCTCCGCAAGCTTTCAAAAAGCGTTTGCTAAAACACCTAGCCAAATTAGACAACAACATTAAGTGCAACCAAACAAAGCACAACCACTTTATGTAATCAGCAAAACCACTTAAAAGTAGGGGGGTGACGAGTAGATCTAATTTATTCAGATAGAGAAACTCATCTTATTAAATAATTTAACATAGCACTAAATATTTGAGATAGTATTAATTAATTAAACGTGAAATGGCTATTTAAATGAAACCAGATTCATATTCAAAGGGTAAGGATATTCGTGAATTACTTTCATAAAATTTTAATCGTTCTAATTTTATCTGTTACCTCATTTTCTCAAGCTGAAAATAGCATTGTGCTTTCCAAGGGTAATTTAGAATATTCTGTATATCAGTTAATGGCACTACGTATTTTAAAGACAGCCTATTCGAGAATAGGGATAAGTGTTGAATTCAAGGAATCACCTGTAGCACGCTCAATATTAAATGCTGATAGTGGGATTACAGATGGTGAGTTAGCCCGTATTGAAGGTCTTGAAAAGAAATACCCTAATCTGATAAGAGTTTCCATCCCCATTGCATATGATGAAGTATTTGTCTATTCCAAAAATTTCAATTTTAAAGTTGAAGGATGGCATAGCCTTCTTCCTTATAAAATTGGCTTATTGTCTGGTTTTCAAAGAGCCGAACAAAGAACTGCAGGTATGAACACTGAAATGGTAACGACTGAGCAGCAAGGTTTAGAAAAATTAAATATAGGAAGAAGTGATGTGTTTATAGGACTTCAAGGCACACTATGTTTAATTAAGAAACTTAGACTGAACGGGATAACAGCTATCGACCAACGGTTAGAAAAGATTATTATGTATCATTATCTGCATAAAAGTCATAGAACTATGGCTGCTAGACTAGAAGCAGTATTAACTCAGATGCAGGCAAGTGGTGAAATTGAATTAATACAACAGCAAGCAAAGCTAGATTACTTCAATCAATGTAAATAAAACAGTTAGTCCTGATTTATCAAAGTATCTCTAAAGATTCTTTAAAAGATGTCTAAAATCAGGAAGAGTGACTTACTTACTTTATATTCCTATCGATGGATATAATGAACAATCGAATATACAAATGTATAATATACAAAGGATTATTCTTAGATAAAATGAAAAGGTTAGAGTTGAGCTTTTTTTATAAAATTACTATGGTTTTGATGCTCATAGCTGGTTTACCTACTCAGGGTAATACTAATAACAATATAACCCTCTCTCAGGGAAAACTGGAACCCGTATTATTTAAACTAACAGCAAGACGTGTTCTTACAAAAGCCTATGCGGGTATTGGTAAACGTGTTGTATTCGAAAGTTTTCCAGAACAGCGTTCAATTGTAGCTGCTAATAAGGGTGTTACAGATGGTGAGCTAGTACGAATTGGAGGCCTTCAGGATAAATTCCCCAATTTAATTCAAGTTCCAGTTTTGATTACTAAAAATGAAATATTGGCTTTTGCCAAACACCCCAACTTCAAGATTGAAGGGTGGCTTAGCCTTAGGGGTTATGATGTTAGTTTTCCATTTGGTGCACAGTTAGTAGAACTAAAAACCCAAGGTATGAATACTGAATCTGTAACAAGCATAGACCAAGGCTTAATCAAATTAAATGCGGGTAGAAGTGATTTTTTTATTGGCACTATAGGTTTCCAATGTTCGATTAAAAGACTCAATTTAACTGATATCAAAGCGTTAAACCCACCTATAGATACAGTCAATATGTTTCATTATTTGCATAAACGACATAAAGACCTTGCTGAAAAATTAGCAAAAGAATTAGCTCGAATGCAAGAAAGTGGAGAAATGGAATCCATTCAAAAGCAATCCAAGAAAGATTTTCTTGATCAATGCAGTTAAGCATCAGCTTATAAAATAAGCGTTTCAATTAAAGTTTATTTGAGATGGTTCTAAAAGCAGTAAACAGACAAAAAAGTGCCTAGCTCTGCATAAATTCCAAAATCGTTTTTAAACAACGAAAACCAATTGTCATTCAAAAGTAGGGGGGTGACTCTAACTAATTATTTATTGTTTCGATTTAAACCAACTCAGTAAATGGCTTAAGCCAACGTTAGGTTTAATTTGATATTATTGCTCTGGATAATATCAAGTCATTTAAGTCCTATGAGTCGAAGACTACGAATACAAGAAAAGAGAAATTGAGAAAGATCCAGCTAAAGAGTTCAGCTTTGGAGAAGGGAGAATCAGTGGGGTTTTTTATCCTTAATTCTAGGCATATTGAGCCTTTTAGCGATATTCGCTTATTTATATCCTTCATATCTTACGACGACTGATCTTCGTAAAACCTACGATGCATGCAGAGTTACAAACTGTTCTTAAATACGGCATGTATTTCTCTTTATTGTTTGGTTTCCTCACCTTGATATTGAATAAAGCCAGATACAAATACTTTGGCTTAGCGGGAATTGCGTTTAACCTTAGTTGGTTTCGCTTTAGGTGGTTATAAAATTCCTGTTGGTGCTGTAGAGCCTAAAGAGTTATCGCTCGGTGTTGATTGGCTTATCCTGGCTTTTCTGGGCTCAACCATGATCTTTATGGTACTGGAAAAGCTTTTTCCCAAGTACGAAAACCAATTGATAATGAGACCAGAGTGGGACGTAGATCTGTTCTACTTCTGCTTTAATCACTTAGCAATTTCTGTGATTCTGGTCATTGGAAACTACCATGCGAGTCACTTTGATTGGGCATTAAGTCCATCGTTACAAGAATCTATTCAATCAATGCCGATTACGCTTCAAGTGATATTGATTGTCCTGAGTGCGGACTTTGTATTGTATTGGGAGCATCGGGCATATCACGAAATTAAGATGGTTGTGGCCAGTGCATGCGGTACATCATTCGATTGAAAATATCGATTGGCTTGCAGGTTCGCGTGGGCACTTTATTCAGGTATTCTCAGAACGTGCGATGGTTATGATTCCATTATATCTACTGGGTGCAGATGAAGCGGCATTAAATGCTTATGTGGTATTTGCAGCACTACAAGCCATCCTTATCCACACCAATCTATCGATACCTTTTGGTCCATTGAAATACATCTTTGTAACACCGCAGTTTCATCACTGGCACCATAGCTCAGAACAACCCGCAATCGATACCAACTACTCTGCACACACGGTTCTTTATGATAGGATGTTTGGAACCTATCACATGCCAGGAAAACACTGGCCTGCGGAATATGGAACGACCAAACGATTACCGAGAACGGTTATTGGGCAGATTCTGCATCCGTTTTTTCCGAATAAAAATCTACTGAAAAGTAGAACGAAAAGTGAGTCGAGTAAAAGAAGGCAGGAAAGGAATGCTAAAAGATAACGATCTAAGATTCTTTCTGACCTGCATCTGGCAATAATAGCTGCTGGTTGGTAAGTAGAAGGGTGACTTTTATTTAAAAGCATTTACTTTAAAAACATATTGTTGTCATTCATTTACAAAATTTAAGAATAAAAAGGTTTATTCATCAACTTTGATTTTTTTAAAATAAATCATAAACATAAGCTACAATAATTAGACCTGTCATAAGAAAATAATTCAAACGTGTTACAAATCGATAACCTGCATAAGAGCTTCGGGCCTTTAGAAGTCATAAAAGGCGTTTCTATCAATGCTGCCAAAGGGGATGTTATTTCTATCCTGGGGCGTAGTGGCTCTGGAAAAAGTACTTTTCTACGCTGCATTAATTTTTTAGAGACACCTACCCAGGGCACTATAAGTCTCAACGGTGAAAAAATATCGGTTAGTCCGAATAAGAAAGGGGATTCAGTTGCCAGTGATAAAGCGCAAATACGTCGCTTACGCACTAAAATGGCGATGGTATTTCAACAGTTTAATCTTTGGTCACACATGACTGTATTAGACAATGTCACAATCGCCTTAAAAACAGCATTAAAACTATCGAAGAAAGAAGCAAAACAACGCGCCGAAAAATATCTCGCTCAAGTTGATATGATGAATAGACTCGATTATTACCCGGGCCAGTTATCCGGTGGTCAGATGCAGCGTGTGGCAATTGCCAGAGCCTTGGCGATGGAACCTGATATTCTGCTATTTGATGAGCCTACATCAGCGCTTGATCCAGAATTGGTTGAAGAAGTTCTTAATGTAATCAAGAAATTAGCCGAACAAGGCCGAACCATGCTGGTGGTTACTCATGAGATGGCGTTTGCCAGAGATGTATCGAATCGGGTTATTTTCTTTGATGAAGGCGTGATAGTGGAAGATGGTGCGCCACAAGATGTATTTACAAGCCCTAAGTCTCCACAGTTTAAGCAATTTATTTCAAAAGAATATTAGATTTAAACAGAGATTTTTTAAAACAAATGCTCTTTTTTTGTCTAAGATAGACCAGTGTATTGAGTTAAATACATTTAATAAACCAGAGAAAGGATTTACCTTATGCAAAAACATTTAACAATAAGCTCAATGTTATTGAGCGTTGTATTACTTTTTAGTGCATCGGCATTTGCAGAAACTATTCGCATCGGTGTTGAAGGCGCTTATCCTCCATTTAGTCAGGTTGATAAAGATGGAAAGCTAAGTGGTTTTGATATTGAGATTGCTGAAGCGCTATGTAAAAACATGGGTACAGAGTGTAAGTTAATCAAACAGGATTGGGACGGAATTATCCCTGCTCTTATGGCGAAGAAATATGATGCTATCGTCGCTTCAATGTCGATGACAGATGAGCGTAAAGAGAAAGTTGATTTCACCAATCATTACTACAAATCACCTGCGCGTTTCATCCATAAGAAAGGCGAGTCTCACGAGATTTCAGCTGATGGCCTAAAAGGCAAAAGCGTTGGTGTACAGCGCGGCACAGTATCTGACAAATTTATCACGGGTACTTTCGGTGAAGGTGTTGATATCAAACGTTACGGTACCCAGGAAGAAGCTTACCTTGACCTGAACGCTGGTCGTCTTGATTTTGTGTTCGCTGATGCATTTGTACTTCTTGAGTTCATTGGATCAGATAATGGCAAAGACTACGAGTTTATTGGTGATAGCTACTCTGATCCAAAATACTTCGGTGAAGGTATCGGTATTGCGGTTCGTAAAGGTGACAAAGAGCTTACAGACAGATTGAATAAAGCCATTGAAGGTATTCGTGCTGATGGCACTTACGATACTATTCGTAAAAAGTATTTCGATTTCGATATTTTCGGCTAATAATTATCTAGTTCAGCCTCTCCCTATTTGTGGGAGAGGTTTATAAATTCAGGAAACATTTTTTCATGACTTGTGTAGTTAAATAAATGACGGAGATTTTTGGCGGCTACTTACCCATGATCCTCAAGGGAATGGTAGTTACGGTTGAAGTCGCGCTACTGTCATTACTGCTCTCCCTTGCTCTAGGCATTCTTGCCGCTTCTGCCAGACTCTATGGCGGGCCAATCGCTCAAGCCATTGCCGGTACTTATACCACTGTAATTCGTGGCATCCCTGACCTTGTATTAATGATGCTGATATTTTTTGGTGGGCAGGTATTGGTTAATAATATTGGTGATAAACTCGGCTGGGAGTATATCGACATAAACCCCTTTATTGCGGGCATCCTGACCATTGGTTTTATATTTGGCGCTTATATGGGGGAAACCTTTCGCGGCGCCATCATGGCTGTTTCCAAAGGTGAAATAGAAGCTGGCCATGCTTATGGTATGACCGGTATACAAGTATTCACCCACATCACTTTTCCTGGAATGATTCGCCATGCTATTCCCGGGTTTTTCAACAATTGGTTGGTATTGGTGAAAACAACTGCGCTAGTTTCTGTGATTGGTTTAGAAGACATGGTGTTTAATGCAAAAGTAGCAGGTGATACCTTACGACAACCTTTTACGTTTTACATGTTGGTGGGATTTTTATTCCTGCTGATAACTGCGGTCAGTGATCTCGCCATGAAATGGTTAGAACGCCGCTATAAATTTGGAGATCATTGAAATGGATTTTTCAATCATCTTCGACAATCTACCGTTACTGTTTAAAGGCCTGGGCCTTACGCTACAGCTTTTGATAATCTCTTTAATTGCTGGATTTGTACTGTCAATCCCACTAGCGATTATGGCTGCTTCAAAGAATATCTGGCTCAGAATCCCCGCAAAAACATTTATTTATGTTTTCAGAGGCACCCCCCTACTTATACAGATTTTTA
>CAVXCT010000012.1:0-60114 GCA_963760355.1 uncultured Gammaproteobacteria bacterium
CAAAGAGTACGAATCCTATGCAACCTGGCATGAATTTGGCAGAGTCTATCAGGAGAAAATACTCAAATCAGGTAAGGATATCGATATCTGGAAATGATAGTGATTCCTGAAAATAAAGAGTAAGTCGCCCCTCTACTTTTTGAATGAAAACTCGTTTTTGTCGTTTAAAAACGATATTTTAAATTTATACAGAGCTAGTGTGTTTTTATCTATATTTAATGAAAACCACGCCCCACGGGCCATCGTCATTGCATTCCAACGTTTTCTATAAAGTACGTCCATGTACTTTACCTCTTAGAGGCAGTTTCGTTTCACTCTACTGTTCAAATTCATTCCTGATGAATTTGTCAGCTGTGCTCGGGTTGGTGGTTTATAACATGGACTTTTATTAAGTTGTAATTAACCAGATACCCACACCAATCATCAAGGTACCCGCAATGCGATTCATAATGCGTACATTGCTGCGTTCACGCAATAAATGCGCAAGCGATTGACCGCCTATCGCATAAAGGGTCAAAGAGAAAAATTCGATCGTTAATATGATCAGTAAAAGCACCGACAACTGAGGCAATAAGGGTAAAGACTGATCTATAAAAGGCGGCAGCAACGCCACAAAAAACGCCCAACCTTTGGGGTTTGCAATGGCGGTCACAAAGCCTTGAGTTGCCAATGACATTCGCGACACTTCGACTTTAGAATCAGACACTTTCTGAATTGCCAAACGCCCCCGAGAACGCCACATCTGCACCCCGATATACCCAAGATACAAACCACCTCCCCATTTAAAGAAAGTAAAAAAGTTCGGATATTGCAGCATAATCGCCGCCACCCCGATCATGGATAAAACCACTACCGAACCAACACCTATCAACTCACCCGCCATCATCCAGAATGTCTTACGCACACCAATCGTCATGCCTAATGTCATTGAAAGCGTCATGCACATACCCGGGGTTGTAGAAACAAACAAAAAAGTTGGGATAAATACCGCGAGCATCGCGACGTTTAGAGTGAGAAAGGTCATGGGCGGGAGCTTAGGATAGAACGAGGGATGATTCAATTAATTATGAATGAGAAATGAGTTTTAAAGTCAGTCCTGCTGAGCTTTTCGAAGAACCCCCACCTTTTGAGCACTTTTTTACAATCAACTATCATCTCAAAAAATAATAAATCAGGATGAAGATTGTCTGAGTAAGGCACTAGCGAGTTCCTTTCAACCCCGTTTTTTCCCCTTTCAACTCTAAACAATGATTTTTGAAATAACGGTATTTGTTTGGTTACTTTCTTTTTGCTGTTGAGAAAAGAAAGTTACTCGTAAAGGTTGTTACGAAATAAATTGTTCCTTGCTTCGACCAGCTCCCGGATCAATTTAATGAGCTTACGGTTTGGTTTTTCAAACCAATAACTCATTTATGCAAAGCTCATGATCTCTCAATGCGATTTATCCGCCCTGGCGGCGCAATAAATCGACTCGTAGCTTTCAGCTACAAAACAACAATACCCCTCAATTCTGATGAACCTGTAAAGCCCCACCAATCACTAAGGTTCAGCTTTCAATAGTTTCTATAAATTATTCAGATTGAGTTAATACGTTGAATGCTAAAATATTAAACAAAAAAATAAAAAAAGGTGAAACAAATGACTGTACCCGTTTTAACAACGTCAGAAAAAAAGGCTTATGGGAAAAAGGTAGGAGAAATTCTTGTACGAGATCATGGAAAGAAAAAGTATTACACTAGCGCACATGTGAAAAAAGCATCTCAAGAAACGAAACAAGGTTTTGATTGGCATTGCTGGTCGATGAGTTTGTATACATCACCCGCTGAATTTAAGACGTATCACGATGTAATTGGAGAAAACTGCGATTATACTGAAATGAAATCAGAAATGACGTCTGCATTAACTGATGGCGCTTCTGATTCCTGGTTTAAATTCGATATGTCATGGCTTGAGTGGCCTAATGTGGAGTTACCTGCGGTCTTTGATTTCTCCGATGGTGTTTGATGTTATTTAACAATCAGTTCTGTTGATGTTTTGAAGCGGTTCCTGAGATAATCGAAGTACCCCCCTACTTATACGTGGTTTTAAATTAGATAAAACAAAAGAAAACCACGCCCTACGGGCCATCGTCGCTTTACTCCAACTTTGTCTTACTTTGTTCGGGTTGGCACTTTTTTTTATACCATTTTTAAGCTATTACTGTCACAAGAAATAATAGATCAGGATTAAGGTTGTCTGAGTGAGGAACGAACGAGTTCCCTTCATCCCCATAGCCTCTGCTCTGTACATTAAACTATAATGTTTTAAAATAAGCAGACTTTTGTTCGGTCACGGGATTATTTAATTACCAGCGTCTCTTGCTTCAGTCACCTCTCGAACCAATTTAATGAGCTTACGGTTTGGTTTTTCAAACCAATAACTCATTTATGCAAAGCTCTTGATCTATCGAGACGTTTTATTCGCCCTAGCGGCATAATGAGTCGACTCGTAACTCCAGCTACGAAATAACAAAACGTCTCTGTTTAAGCGTTTGCTAATACTATATAACTGAGGACAGTATATCGCATTAATTTGCCTGCAGTGACCAGAATGACAAACCAGAGTAAACGAATGCGCAAAACACCTGCAAGAACGGTTAGTGGATCACCTATGATTGGCACCCATGCAAAACAGAGAGAGAATAAGCCATATTTTACAAAACGCTTTTCTGCTCGGACAAACTCTTCTTCTGACATCTTTAACCACTTTTTTACGACCTCCAGACTAACCCAATAGCCCAAGGCGTAATTTGTAAGAGATCCGAGCACGTTACCAGCTGTGGCAATCACAACTAAAGCCCTAGGAGATAAACCGTTTAATAATAAAGCGCTTAAAACAATTTCTGAGCTTAGAGGTAAAATCGTCGCCGCTAAAAATGCTGAAACAAAAAGACCGAAATAGCCCAGTTCTGTAAAATAATCCATGGATTTTAATGTTTAAGGCTTTACATGAAAATGCGCCTGCTGTGGCGCTCATTATTGATGTGTTTGTTATTTGCTTTTTTTCAAGGAGATAGTAGCTAGTTTTAACTGTTTTAGGAAATGAGATATCTGGATTAACTAATTTAAGGGTTTTAGAAATATTATCCATGCAATTAATTACCATAGCGCGTAGGTCGGAAAATCAACGCCATCCGACATTAATTTGCAATTAAGTTAATCTTGTCGGATGGTATTAAACTTATCAAGTTACTAATAATGGATATTAAGATCAACACCCTATTTTTTGAATGTCAAAAAGGTTTTGATATACAATACTCGGTCGCAAACGAGCCGAGTTTTAAACAAATCAAGCTGTATCGACCTATCTTCTCGCTTCTCATACTCTATAAGCTGATCTCGAACATAAGCTCTAATAACATCTTCGTTTGCATTGCCTATTGTTTCTGCAAAATAACTCTGAGTCCATAACTTATCACCCCAAAAATAACCTTACTTTAAATATCGGGGTAAAATCAATAAAATTCTCTTGCTGAAATACTCTTAGTCACTTGCATCACATAACTGGGTGACATCTTGGGAATTCCACAAACGACCATATGAATGAGGCCTTCTGGTATTTCTAGCTCTACTAAATCAATATCGTAGTCATAACCTACTTTCTCAATAATTCTCTTCAAACCCCCACGATAAGGCTCACTAAATACCTTATGTCTGTATTTAGAAATCCATACAAAATTGTACATCAACCGATAGACATGATGGGTATTTTTCTGCAACTCCATTAGCTGGATACCTCACAATGGAAAAACACCCATTACAAATTATCCAACTCTATTGGATTTGCAAGCCATAGTCTGGGTTGTGCATTAATCGCTCATTGGGCTTCAGTCTATCAATCAGAAAATGTCATTGGCGCATTACTGGTTGCACCTGCGGATATAGAATCAGATCAGCATACACCAGAAGTACTACGTAACTTTGCACCCATGCCTGTTTAGCAACTCCCTTTTCCGAGCATTGTCGTTGCCAGTGATAATGACCCATATGCCTCATTGCAACGTGCTGAAAATTTTGCCAGTTCATGGGGTAGTCGTTTTATTAGATATGGTTCGTTCGGATATTTAAATGCAGAATCAGGGCTTGGTAATTGGGAATTTGGTATGGACTTAATTCAAGAGTTAATTGAGAGATAAAATCTAAGTTAGAAAGTCACCCCCTTACTTTTACGTGGTTTATATTTACCTTAATGAAAACTATGCCCTTTGGGTCGTCGTCATTAAGTTCCGACGTAGTTTCGCCTTACTCAGTAGGATGGTTTTTATTTAGAATAAAAAGTACCCCGTATACGAAACCGTATAACGGGGTAAATGTCTGGGGTAAAGGTTTACTTGTTATTATTTATGTAGCTACTATTTTGGTGTTGTTTGTTATAAGGCCATCGCCAGGATTGTCATTAGTACTCCCAGGATTTGTTTTTATTTGACCGCCCCCCTCACCAGGTTTGTTATCTGGGTCAGTATCTACTTCTCTACCGATATTACGTGTTAACACCATCAATACTGCCAATATAACGAGTAGTAATACAGTACCAGCCAATAAGGCGTAATCTTCCAGCTTTAACAATGAATAGAGTAAGGTATATAAACCCGCCAGTAACAGCGCTAACGATAATGGTTCGTTTCAAACTCCTTATGGCGGCGTAGGCATAGAGGCTTATCATAATAATGATGATTCCTGCTGCTGAGATATAGGCGTTGAAGAAGCCAGCGTGTTCTGCCATTGATAGTAAAGTCAGGTAGAACATAGATAGTGCTAAACCAATCACACCGTATTGCACAATATGTAAACGACGACCGATGCCCATTTCGAAAATCAGGAAGGTGATGTAGGTTAAGGTAAAGAACAACAAGCCGTATTTAATGGCCCGGGTGATTTGTGAATACAGCGAAACAGATTCAAATAAATTCACACCTGCCTTAAATTCATTTACATTGAATTTCTGTTTTTCTAATGTCCAGAGTTGTGGGTAGTTACGTGCAAGGTTCGGTACTGACCATGTCGCTTCAAAACCATCGCTATTCACCTCATGCTTATTCGGTAATACACTCCCCTGAAAGCTTGGATGTGGCCAGTCTGAAACGATTTCAACATCGGTTGTTTTACCAAATGGAGTAAAGTAAAAGCCCTGGCTGCCGTTGATATTGAGCTTTAAATGGAATGGGTATTTATACTTAGGACCTTTTTCAGCACCACTCAGTAGTGATAAATCTAAAGGCGCATGAAAACCACTGGCAATGGTATTAACCACTTTGGTGCCAGGCTCAAAATCAATAGCTTTTTGATTATTCCAGTTAAGCCCGGAAACTTTGTTGATGGCCTGGGTATCGGATATACCTAATGCTAACCAGGAACGACTCCAGTGAATTTCATCAATATGATTTGAAAGACTACTAATATCAGGTCTTTGGAAATCACCTGTTACAGTTAAATCAGCCGTATAAACCAATGATTCATACAAACTCCGTTTACGCGTTTCGCCATTCAATCTTACTCTAATTTTTAAGTCATCAGGCATAACAATCGCGGTACGTTGCTTATAGATAGTCTTATTCAATTTGCGTTCGTAACCATCTTTATCGGTTTTTACTACTTCGGTAATAAATTTTTCGGTATACGGAACAAATAGTGCTGGACCTTGCAGGTTTTGTTGTTGACCCCAGGTGCCTGCGATTTCGTTGAGAACGCCACGATAAAGGTTGCTTCTTTCTCGTACCACATCGCTAACCAAACCAAGTGGTATCATCATAAAGCCGATTAAAATAGCGATTAGAATAAAGCGAAAGACCAGTGAATCACTGATATGTTTAAGGTCTGAAACATATCGTTGAACGATATGTTGTCCATTATTGGCGAGATCACCTTCAATATTTTCAGGTGTTTTCAGAATCCCAATTTTCCGTGCCATAAAAATAGCTGCGAATAAGAACAATGCGATTATAATGACTAAAAGAATCAGTCCGATAAGACCAGCAAAAATGCCCATAGCGATACCTCGTTTAATAATTTTAATGAATCAACGAGTTAAGCTTATAAATGGATTTAGTAGATAAAGTGCGGGGGTGGTGGAATTGTTAAGGGGGTTTTGTGCAGATACTGTGTAGTCTGATCATTATAGATTCTAACTAGACTACACAGTGTTGAATTTTGAACTAACTTGTTCTAATTTGCCAGAATCAGTGTTGTTAAAGCTTGTGAATGCTCTGCTGCTTTACGACCTATGTCTGTCAGGTAACCACCATCTTTTTGCGTAATTAATCCTTTATCATGCAGTCTTTCTGCCGCAGCCACTAATTCTGCTCTAGCGTCATGATGCACCTTGATTCCGTCCTGTTCATTTTTCAAATTAAACTGGGTTAGCAAATTTAATTCATCGGTTAATTCTGAGTTAAATGGCATATTTATTGTTCCTCTATTTATTTGTTGCTTATTTGTTGCGTATAGGTTTTGAATATTCTGATTTCGAAACTAACAGACCTCTAAAGATTTTTAAAGGTCTGTTTGAACAACTAAAGTTTAGCAGATATTTTACAGTGTATTTATGCCGATGTTCCAGTAATTAAATGTACACGTTTACGCAAATACATAAAGTACAGCAACGGAATCACTACCAATGTAAGGACAGTCGATACTAGAATACCAGAGATTAAAGCAACCGCTAGACCACCAAATATTGGATCATCCAGAATAAAGAATGCGCCCACCATCGCCGCTGCTGCCGTCAACATAATAGGCATGGCTCTTACTGCACTGGAATTTATTATCGCTTCATTTAAATCTACACCAGATCTTAACTGGTCGTTAATAAAATCTACCAATAATATGGAATTTCTAACGATGATACCCGCCAAAGCAATCATGCCAATCATGGAAGTTGCCGTGAACTGCTTATCCGCAAGCCAGTGAGCTGGCATCACACCTATAACTGTTAACGGTATCGGAGACATAATCACCAATGGAACCACATAAGAGCGAAACTGCGCAACAATCAATAAGAAGATCATGATCATGCCCACGCCGTAAGCGATGCCCATATCGCGGAAAGTTTCAAAAGTGATTTGCCATTCACCATCCCACTTTAGGCCATAGAAATATGGATCATCTGGAGGTGAAAAATAATGTTGATCTATATTTTTACCAAATGCTGAGACAGGTGCTTCTTTAACACCAGCTGCTATATTGAACATGCCATAAAGTGGACTATCAGTTTCACCTGTCATATCACCCATCACATACACCACAGGAAGTAAGTCTTTGTGATTAATTGAGTGTTCGCGAGTGCCCTCTTGTACATGGACCACTTCTGACATTGGAACTAAGGCACCGTTAGTACTACGAACCTTTAAAGACAGAATGGATTCAATCTTGTCTTTATTCGCAACAGGAAATTCCAAACGGATTGGTACAGCATATTTCAGATTTTTATTATGAATGAAGGTTACGTCTTCACCCCCTAGTACTGTGCTGATTGATGAAGTTATTGATTGTTGAGAAACACCGAGTAAAGCAGCTCTTTGACGATCGACCTTGACCACTAAACGCTGTTGCTTAGCTTCGACACTATCATCGATATCTGATATATCTTCGGTGGATTCGAATACTTTACGCACCTTTACCCGCAATTTCGATCTGTCCTTAGTGATCTAGAGCCATAAATCTCTGCTACTAAAGGCGCTAATACTGGTGGACCTGGTGGAACTTCAACCACTTTGACATTGGCATTATGCTTTTTTGCGATATCCTGCAAGGCTATTCTCACCGCTAAAGCAATATCGTGGCTTTTACGTTCACGATCATGTTTATCCGTTAGATTTACCTGAATATCACCAAGGTTAGATCCTTCACGAAGATAGTACTGACGTACCAAGCCGTTGAAGTTAATCGGCGCCGCTGTACCCGTATATATTTGGTAATCGCTGATTTCCTCAACTTTATCCAGTTCAGTTGATACGTCATTCAGGACTCTAGAGGTTTGTTCTAACGTTGTACCTTCTGGCATATCCACAACAATCTGGAATTCAGATTTGTTATCAAACGGCAACATCTTAAGGATAACTTTCTGAAAAGGGAAAGCCAGAGACAATGAAATCGCAATCAAAACCGGAATAAAAACAAATAAAAGTATAAAACGTTTCCACCTCCCACCTTTGGCACGTAGAAATGGGCTCAAAATATAGTTAAAGAATTTATGTGATTTAGTCTCACCATCGTCCTCTTTATGATGACTAAAGTCTACCTTAGCTAGTACCTTATTGGTCATCCATGGTGTCACCACATAGGCAACACCTAAAGACAGCAACATCCCAATACTGGCATTAATTGGAATTGGACTCATATAAGGTCCCATCAAACCGCTTACAAAAGCCATTGGCAGCAACGCAGCGATCACTGCGAAAGTTGCAAGAATCGTCGGCCCCCCAACTTCGTCGACAGCTAAAGGAATGACATCGACCAGCTTTTTACCACCCAGCACCATGTGACGATGGATATTTTCAACCACCACAATTGCATCATCGACCAGAATACCAATGGAGAATATCAATGCGAATAAAGACACTCGATTAAGGGTAAAACCCCACGCCCATGATGCAAACAGTGTTAATGCCAGCGTAATAACAACCGCTGTACCAACAATAAAAGCTTCACGATAACCCAAAGTAAGCCAGATTAAGGCGGCTACTGCGATCGTTTCAATAATGAGTTTATTGATTAGTTTGTCTGATTTCGCTTTCGCCGTCTCACCATAGTTACGAGTCACGCTGACATTTACCCCATCAGGAATAAAAGTACCTTTGAGTTGCTCGATGCGATCAATTACGTTATCAGATACCGATACAGCATTAATACTCGGTTGCTTTGCAATCGCAATGGTCACTGCAGGTGACTTAATACCATTCTTTAAGCCTTTTTGCAATGCTCCTTTAGCGGTAGAATATGACACATATGTTTCTGCCGAATCGGCGCCGTGCTTTATAGTCGCCACGTCTTTTAGATAAACCGGACTACCATTAAAGACTCCAACTACCAATTCACCGATTTCGTCTTCATTACTTAAAAAAGTGCCAGCAACAACCTGAATTTCGTATTATCGTTCACCAAAGATACCGCATCTTTGGCTGAGTTACTTGCGCTAGAGCATTACGTAAATCATCTAATGAAATATTAAAACCTGCAATTTTAGCGCTATCTAACAAAACGTGTACAACACGTTTTGATGCCCCAACAGTATAGATTTCTCGGGTACCCGGTACTCGCTTTAATTCTGCTTCAATTGCATGTGCAACTTGTGATAATTCATAACCACCAAGTGTTTTCATCTTCGGTCCAAAGGGTTAACGATACAATCGGGTACATCATCAATTCCCTTGGGTTTAATCAATGGCTGACCAACACCAAGGTTTTGCGGCAACCAGTCCTGATTCGAGGCAATTTTATTGTATAGTCTGACTAATGCATCGGTGCGATCAATCCCCACTTTATACTGTATGGTTAATAGCGACATGCCCGGTAGTGAGGTCGAATATACGTGCTTTAAACCGTGATTTCAGAAGAGCACTTGCTCAGCAGGTGTACTTACCAGACTTTCAACTTCCTCTGCACTTGCCCCGGGAAAAGGAATGAAAATATTGGCAAAGGTTACATTAATTTGTGGGTCTTCTTCGCGTGGTGTTACCATTACTGCAAATAAACCCAGCAAAAGACCTACCAATGCTAATAAAGGTGTTATTTCAGTTAAAAGAAAGGTCTTGGCAATTCTGCCGGAAATACCCAATCTTTTGATTGCTATCTTTTATATCAGGTTCTGGAGTTATTAGAAGAATCAGTCATGAGATTCTTCCTCATTAATCTTCTGTTGATGCGTTTTCAATAAAACAGCAGCATGCACCGGGTCAACTGCAACTATCTCACCTGAATCCAAACCTGCCAGAATTCGCACTTTACCTTCGGGAGTTTGTCTACCCACTTTTACCTGACGTAATGCAGGTATTCCTTTTTTATCGACTACGTATACACCTGTGACTTCACTGCGATACGCGATTGATGATTCAGGAACAATCAAGCGTTTTTCACTCCCAACATTAAACCCGATCTTTACATATACCCCTGGAAACAAAGCTTGTGGGGTTGATTTCTAAAGATGCACGAACTTTAAAAGCATTGGTGGTGGCATCAGCATAAGGGAAGATGGTTAATTGTTTTACCGCGATTCCTGTCTTGTCACCGTCAATATACACTCTGGCAGACTTGTTTTTTCTTACTGCTTGAATTAACCGTTGAGGAATATCAGTTACTACACGTATCTCTTGTAATGAAATACCCGTCATGACTGGGGTACCAGCGTTTACCACTTCACCTAACTCCACGTGTCTTTCGGTAACGATTCCAGTATACGGCGCGACTACCTCGGTATAACCTAATTGTTCTCCTGCTTGTGATAAGCCTGCTTGAGCAGATGATAAACTTGACCTTGCGGCACTGGTTTTTGCTTTTACCGCATTCAGATTTGCTTTAGCTGACTCCACACGTGCTAATGTTGATTTCATTGCAGCTTCAGCTTGATCATATTGAGACCGCGATATAATGCTTTTGTCATATAAACCTTTAACTCGATTGAACTCAGCACGCGCTGCAGAATAATTAGCCGTTGCCTCTTTGATAGCTGCCTCAGCTTGAACCTCGGACGCAGAAGCACTACTAATTGCCGCTTTAGACTCACTAACAGCTGCCTGAGCTTGTTGTAATCCTGACTTCTGATTTTCTGATGATATACGTGCGATTAGCGCACCTTTCTCAACATAATCTCCAACATCATAAGATAGTTTACTGATGACACCACCGGTTTGCGATGACACTGTACTCTTGTTAACCGCTTCTATTTGACCATCCAACATTTGGTAATCTACGACTACTTCTTCTACAGCCACAGCGGTATTTAGAGGAGAAATCTCTGCTTTTCCGATTAGAGGTAGTACCAAAACGACGGAAACACCCATCAAAATAAGTTTATGTCTACGACTCATGCTAAAATATCCGTATATAAAAAAATTATAATTGCGAAGTTTAGCAAGCTATATTAGATATGTCTAATATAGCTTGAATAGAAATAAACTTAATTTTCTCGATAGGCACCTAAAAAAATGACAAAAATAATTAAATTAGCCAGTATTGCCACAATCAGTTCAACCCTTCTTCTTCTGTCCATGAATTCACAAGCAGAAATTTATAAATGGGTCGATGAAAATGGAGGTGTTCATTACACTGCGCAGCCACCTGCTCAACAAAAGAAACGGGTTAAAGCAAAAAATATCGAAGATGAGATTAAAGCTGCGGCTGGCAAGTATCGTCCACCCGCAAATGACACATCGAAAAAAGATGATGATAATGAAACTGATGCAGAAAAAGTAAAGGTAGGTGGCGAAGAACTATCTGGCCCAGATAATAAACTTGTGAGTTATTGCAATAATCAAAAGAAAAACCTTGAACAATTAAAGAAAAACTTCCGCAATGTCTGGATCGATATAAAAGGAAAGAAAACAAACCTTGACCAAGAACAACGCAAAGAAAAAGTAGTTTACTTACAACAAAGAATTGCAGAGGATTGTAAAGAAGTAAAATAATAGTCACTCTCCTGCTTATACGTTTTTTTCTTTAATGAAAACAAGACCTAGTGGTAGTCGTCTTTTCACTCCAACATTGTATCGTCAGAGTCCGGTTTGGTACTTTTTAAGATGGATCAACTTCATTTTTGAAATAGTGCTTGTACTCACCCACGCAAGGACTAATAGATTGACCAATATAAGTTCTTGAAAATCTTTCTGACTTAGTCATAGTATTAAAGATCACCTTTATAATTAAATTAGTACTTGTACTCACCCACGCAAGGACTAAAATTGACTGCTTTGATAATTACCAAGCAATTTCATGAAAGTATCTCATTTTCCCATTTCCACCCTTCGCGAAACTCCTGCCGACGCAGAAATTAAAAGTCACCAGCTGATGCTAAAAGCCGGCATGATTAAACGTGTCTCATCGGGTCTTTATACGTGGGCTCCCTTTGGTCTTAAGGTAATGCGTAAAGTTGAAAGCATAGTTCGTGAAGAATTGAACAAAGCGGGTTTAGTAGAATTGCTGATGCCGACTATACAACCTGCGGAGCTTTGGCAAGAATCTGGACGTTGGGAACAATTTGGTCCTGAATTGTTACGGATGCACGATAGAAAAGGTGCTGAATTCTGTTATGGCCCTACGCACGAAGAGATTATCACTGACTACGCTCGAAAAGAGTTAAAAAGTTATAAAGAACTTCCGGTTACCTATTATCAGATTCAAACCAAATTTCGCGATGAAGTTCGCCCTCGTTTTGGTGTGATGCGTTCGCGTGAATTTATTATGAAGGATGCTTATTCATTCCATACTTCTCAAGAATCATTGCAGCACACTTACGAAATAATTCACGCAGCCTACACGCGAATCTTTGAACGTATGGGACTAACGTTCAGACCGGTATTGGCCGACTCTGGTGCCATTGGCGGCAGTACTTCGCATGAATTCCATGTACTGGCAGATTCTGGCGAAGATGCAATCGCATTTTCTGATGAAAGTGATTATGCCGCTAATATCGAAATGGCTGTTGCACTTCCTCCTGAAGGTGAACGCCCTGCAGCAAGCGAAGCGATGCAGACTATTGATACACCTGATTCTCACACCATCGATGCCGTTTCTGCGTTTCTAAATAAACCAGCAGAGTCCTCACTGAAGACATTAATTGTAGAAGGTGAGCAAGAAGGCGAAGTGGTTGCTATCCTGATGCAGGGAAATGATCAACTCAATGAATTAAAAGCCGAAAAAATTCCAGGCATCGGTTCTCCTTTAACCCAGGCAACAGAGGAACAGCTACTACAAGCTGTAGGTTGTAATGCTGGTTCAATTGGCCCAGTGGGTCTGAACATTAAAATATTTGCTGACCACGCTACAAAGAACATGGCTGATTTTGTCTGTGGCGCGAATATCGATGATAAACATCACACAGGCGTAAACTGGGGGCGTGATTTAGCAGAGCCACAGTATGTCGATGTACGAAATGTTGTTGAAGGCGATCCCAGTCCTGACGGTAAAGGTACGCTTAGTATTCTACGTGGTATCGAAGTTGGTCATATTTTCCAGCTTGGCACAAAGTATTCAGAAGCGATGAATGCTTCTGTTTTAGGCGAGAACGGAAAGCCTGAAATTATGACCATGGGTTGTTACGGTATTGGTATAACGCGTGTTGTCGCAGCCAGCATCGAGCAGAATCATGATGATAATGGCATTATCTGGCCAGCAGCATTAGCACCATTCCAGTTGAGCATAGTGCCTATTAACTACAATAAATCAGAGGACGTGAAAACCCAGGCTGATGCATTGTATGATGAGCTAATAGCAACGGGTTACGATGTATTACTCGATGACCGTAATATGCGCCCTGGTGCGATGTTTGCCGATCACGAGCTAATCGGTATCCCGCATCGAATCGTAATTTCTGATCGAGGCTTAAAAGAAGGACAAGTTGAATTTAAATCTCGCACTGATGACGATGCAAGTGATGTGAAACGTGTTGATATCATGCAGTTTGTTGCGGATAAGTTGAAAGTCTAAACTAGATAGTAAATGCCAAAAAATGGCTATAAGTAGGGGGGTGGCTTTGAGCTTACGCCCTACCTTTAAAGTCTTAAAATTATTTAACGATTAGGATTAAATTATAGGACAAGAATGTATATTTGAATAAACTAATACTCCACTACGAACACCTTAAAACAAAAATTAATGTGGTTACTCGCAGAATAAGCGAATTTTTAGTATACTTACTGTACACTAAATTTTTAAATAACTAAAAATAAGTTTCAATAATAAATCGTAAGTGACATCACTGGGCAGTGATGATTATCAATATAAAGGGGAATATAAAATGAAGAAATCATCTACAAACGGAATGATAGTATGCGCTAGCCTACTATTGGCGGGTATTACATCAACACTAAATGCAAATGCTACACACCCAACATTTACCGCACCAAATCAAATTAATCAAGAGATTAGCTATACCGCTAGTGGTAAAACAGACAGAAAAACTGCGGTACTTTTTCAGCAGTTAATGAGAAATAATAAAAACATGCAGATTCATGCAGAAGTGGCGAAAAGACCCGTGCCTCAACGAGATCGACAACTTGAAGTTGCAGTCAATTATACTGTCCACGGCAAAACCGATATGAAAACACTAAGAAAATTGATTGAGCTATTCCAGAACAATAAAGAAGTGTATGTCAGTGCCACGGCAAATGTGAAAACAACAAAGAATACGATAAAAAGAACATCAGGACTGAAAGAATCAAAGCCGCAAAAAAAACCAAATCTCTACAATAATTCAAAAACAGCGTATGCGTATATCGATTATCCGCCAGTTTACTACCCTGTGATGAAGCAAGCCATAACTCCACAAATAGCTCCACAGTATCCTCAGCTTTCAGCAGATAATGCACCATTTCCAATGGATTATTCACCGAAATACTCAAAACGTATTGCTGCTAGATAGTCTGGTTTATTAGATCAGGAAATGAAGTAAAACACCCTCCTACTTTAAGGGGGACTTTATTTCTATTAAAAAGAAAACCCCACCCTACGGGCCGTTGTCATTACATTCCAAAGTTGTCTAGGCTGCGCTTCGGTTTGGGCACTTTTTTACGCAACCTCATCAACCTACGCAATAATTTTTTAATATACGGGTTACGCGCTGTGTTCCAGCATTGTCTAAGCTATGTTTCGGATTAGACTTTTTAAACTAACTTAGTTTGGAACTTTACGATTGATTACAATTCATATAATAAACCCAGCAAACCACTTTTATTCTGCTTAGGTGGTTTTTTGATATTGCGTAAATCGCGGCTTTTCTTCACCAGGTCATGAATCAGTGGCATTAAAATGATCTCCAATGCATGCAGCATTTGGCTGCCAGGCACGACCATAGTGTTTCTACCAGACATAAACGCATTCTGAATATGCTTCAAGTAACGTGGGAAATCCGGATTCTCGATTTTCTGAAAATTCATCACCAGATAACATTCTTCGAGGGTAGGCTCATCTCTTGCAGAGAACGGGTCTGAAGTATCCACCATTGGTATCATTTGTAAATTGATGTGAGTGCGCGAAAACTGAGGTGTAATGTGCTCCACATAATCTCTCATGCGCTCCATGATCGTATCCTGAATTTCTTCGCGGCTGTAATTACGCAATGTATTGTCGCGCTTTAGTTTGCGAATCCATTCCAGATTAACATTCGGTGCCACACCAACCATCAAATCAGGATATTGTGATAGATCGATATCTCCCCACACGGCTGCACCATGATGGCCACGATATAACAATAGATCACTCTTTCTAGGCAGTTCTTTCCACGGTGTAAAGGTACCGGATTCCTGGTCGAAATGATCTGCGAGTTTCTGCGTGTGCAGATAGTAACGCGACATACCCGTCCCAACAGCGGCATACTGATAGAACAGAGATTCCAGTTTATCCAGGTGGTTGCCTTCAGGGCTATAGTGGCTTAGAACTTTACCTTCATCCCTGGCTTTGTTAATTTCCTCACGCATTTGTTTGCGATCATAACGATGAAATGCATTGCCCTGAATATACACAGCCTTGACTCGCTCGCGAAAAAAGATATTCTCAAAAGCTCTGGGTAACCGCAGCACTACCTGCTCCGGCTGAACTAACAAACGCAATTATGGGGTGTTCTGCGGACATATAACTTCCTGTGTTGGAGTTATAGGATTGGTTGTAAATGCTTGTAGTTTAGTTGATCTTTATAACGATACCAATACCACAAAAGGCATAAGCAGATTTATATTCTGAGTCTAAAAATTGAAATGACACCCCCCTTACTTTTTGCCCTTCTAGGCTCACCAAGAGCCAGAAGGGTACGCAGGGTCATGCGTAAGCATGGCGCAGTGATGGTTGAAGCAAGGGAATAATTCTAAAAAAGGTCACCCCCTAATTTTAAGTTCTTTTAGTCATTTCGTTGTTTGAAATGACTAAAAGAACTTATGCTTTGCGAGGCACTTTTTATACTTTTAAATCAAAGAGCCTTTAGGCACTGTAAAATAATACCTCGTATTTTATAGCGCAGGGTTTATGTTTCTGGTCGGTTTATATAGTGAGTCGCATAGTTGGGCTACGCGACGAACGATAGAAATTGAGCAGGAGCAAAAAGACAAGCTAGAAACTGCGAGATATTAATTTATAGTGCCTTTGAAACAATCTCAAACACATCCCCAGATAAACCCTCAACCGCCTTAATACGCTCCAACTGCGCACGCATTAACTCAGAACGCCCTGTTTCATACTGACGCCAGTTCATTAGCGCACGCGCCATTCTTGAAGCGACTTGTGGGTTAAATTTATCCAGTTCCAGCACTCGATCTGCATGGAATTCATAACCTGAACCATCGGCATTGTGGAAGTTTACCGGGTTGCCATTAGCAAATGCACCAATGAGTGAACGTACTTTATTCGGATTTTTCATATCGAATAATTTGTGTTTCATTAGCGCTTTTATATTGTCTAGTGTATCTGGCAGGCTGGAAGTCGCTTGCATTACAAACCATTTATCCATCACCAATGTATCGTGCTGCCATTTGGCTTCGAAGTCATTGAAGGCTTGATCGCGTTCTGGGCATTGCATATCTGATAAGCAACTCAAGGCAGCCAGGGTATCGGTCATATTGCCACCTGCTTGGAGTGATTCTAAGAATTGCTGGTAGATTAGAGCACTGACTGCGGGATCATTAAGCTGGCTGATATACGCGAGGCAGGTATTTTTTAAACGACGCATACCAATGCTGATCGCATCAGGTGAATAAGCACCCTGCTTTTTAAGGTTAGTTGCCAGACTACCGTAGCTGTTTTCAAACGGAATACGCAGGCCAGATGCAATGCTTTTGAGCAAGAACTCACGCACTTCATGGATGGCTTCAGGATCCGCTTTATCAGGAGTAGCAGCCATCGCTTCTGCGATGTCATTTTCAGAAGGTAAGGTTAAGGCTTCTGCCTTAAGTGCATTGTCTAATTCTGCATCGTTTAATACACCTTGAAAGGCATCGATGACTTTTGGTTCTAAACCGAAAGGTTCGCCTTTGGATTTGGCTTGCAGCATTTCCAGCATCAGTGTTTTCGCCAAGCGTTGGCTCGCTTCCCAGCGATTAAAGTCGTCGCTGTCGTGCTTCATCAGGAAAATGGTTTCTTCTGTGCTGTAATCGTAATTGAGTTTAACTGGTGCAGAAAAATCTCTTAACAGAGAAGGTAAAGGTTTCGCCGTAATACCTTCAAAAGTCACGCTCTGGGTTTGATTGGTTAACTGCACCGTCTCGCTGTGTAACTCTTTACCCGGCTTAATGCTGGAACTATCCAGCAACCCTACTTTTACAGGAATTAAATACGCTTTTTTATCTGCGGCATCTGCTTCTGGCGTGGTGGTGTAAACCTGTGTGAAGTGCAGCGTACAAGTATTGGCATTCTCATCGTAATCCATTGTCACATCGACCGATGGCGTGCCTGCCTGATCGTACCAGCTTTTCATTTGGCTCAAATCGATACCATTTGCATCGGCCATTGCAGCGAGGAAGTCTTCTGTAGTAACGGCTTGACCATCATGACGTTCGAAGTATAAATCCATACCTTTGCGAAAGCCGTCTTGCCCTAATAAGGTATTGTATAAACGCACCACTTCGGCACCCTTTTCATACACGGTTAGGGTGTAAAAATTATTGATTTCCATAAACGATGCAGGACGAATCGGATGCGCCATTGGGCTTGCATCTTCAGCAAACTGGTGCGTTCTTAATGCGCGTACATCTTCGATACGTTTAACCGCACGCGAGTGTAAATCGGCGGTGAATTCCTGATCGCGGAATACGGTCAAACCTTCTTTAAGGCTTAGCTGGAACCAGTCGCGACAAGTGACGCGGTTACCCGTCCAGTTGTGGAAATATTCGTGACCGATTACCGCTTCGATATTGATATAGTCGTTATCGGTTGCTGTTTCCGGGCTAGCGAAAACCAGTTTGGAATTGAAGACATTCAGGCCTTTGTTTTCCATCGCGCCCATATTGAAATCATCAACCGCGACAACCATGTAGATATCCAGATCGTATTCCAGTCCGAAACGATCTTCATCCCACTTCATCGCACGTTTCAGCGATTGCATGGCGTGATCACACTTGTCGATATTATGCGCTTCGGTGTAGATTTCCAGGTTCACATGTTTGCCCGAGCTAGTAATGTAGACATCGGTAATGTGTTCCAGATTTCCAGCTACCAGCGCAAATAAATAGGCTGGCTTTTTGAATGGGTCTTGCCAAACGGCGAAATGCTTGCCGTCGTCCAGATCGCCATTTTCGATGAGATTACCGTTTGATAATAGAACGGGATATTTGCTCTTATCGGCGCGAATTGTAGTGGTGTATTTGCCCATCACATCAGGGCGATCTAAAAAGTAAGTGATTTTACGAAAGCCCTGCGCTTCACACTGGGTACAGAAGTTACCGCTAGACTGGTATAAGCCTTCCAGCGATTTGTTATCTTGCGGGTAGATTTTGGTTACGATTTCTAGCGTAAACTCATTCGCAAGATTCGACAGAATCATGCTTTCATCTTTGATTTCGTAATCATTTTCGCTTAATGCATAACCATTTAGGTTAATTTCTTTAAGTTCTAGCTCAACACCAAATAGTTCTAAATCCGTTTCTGTGGCTTCTTCATTCCGTTTATACAATACCGTTGAAGTGACGAAAGCATGATCATCGTATAGATCAAAATGGAGATCGACCGTGTCAATCCAGAACGCAGGTGACTGGTAGTCTTTTAGGTAAATAGTTTGGCCTTGGGCGTGTTTCATAGAAATTATCTCGGTCTGAAAGTGTAGGAGTTGTTAGCTCAATATGAATACGGATTAACTTGAAATCAGATAATAACGCATTCAATGGCAAAATCATTGATCTCTGTTAGAGTTTTTTATTGCAATTTTTAATATGATGCTTACAGTAGCTATTTACCTACAATATCGAAGGAGATCTAATATGAACGAACTATCAACAATCAACAAAAAACGCATTATGGCTTTGTTAGTAAGCGCACTGATGCTTACAGGCACTTCAGGCTTGCTGGCAGCTGAAGATGAAGATATAGATCTGACGGTGTCGATCGCAGCGTTTATCCGCTGATGCCGCGATTGCAGTAGCGCAAGGTGCAATGCTCGATTGTCGAAAAAAGGGATTCCAGGCAACTGCTACCGTGGTTGATAAAAACGGTAATACTCAAGCGGTGGTTCGCGATACCTTGGCACCTCCGGTTTCGATCAGAATAAGCAGAGAAAAAGCTTACACGGCGGTGAATTTCAGTGCAGATACGTCAACAATGACGACTCGCGCCAGAATACCCCGGTTGGAAGTATTGATGGTGTACTGATGTCGGCAGGAGGCGTCAATATCAATGTTGCTGGCACCATATATGGCGCTGTAGGCGTGAGTGGTGCACCTTCTGGTGAAATCGACGAAGCTTGTGCCAAAGCGGGTATAGCAGTTATTGCTGAAGAATTAGAAATGGCTGATTGATTATAAAAGGGTTAAAAGTCGGGGGTGTGAATTATTAGGCCACATTGGCTGGTAATTCGCATCACAATCTCGAAGTAAGGAGCTAAATCTAACGATATTATAGTTAGAAAACCCCACCCCGACTTTTTAAGCCTTTTTTAACTGTTTACAAGCAAATCTTCAAAGAACCAGGCTGACAATTCATGTCGACCACCTAAACCTGATTTCTCATAAATCGCAGATGCTTGTTTTCTCACTGTTTTTTCGTGGGTATTTCGTGATTCAGAAATTTCTTTAACACTCAAACCTTTCAGCATTAACAACGCAACTTGTTCTTCGCTTGGCGATAGCCCCCATTCACTAAATTGCCACTGAATAACCTTTTGGTATTCCTTTTTACCTTCTTGCAAGCGCACGTTCGAACTTTCTAACTGCTTTCTGACAACTTCCAAATTATCACTCAAATTGAGCTTTTCTTTTGATTGCACCTTGATGATATAAGCAAAATAGAAGAGTCCTGCGAGCGATAAAAACACAATGCATATTTCTACCCAGGCTTGAGCAATAGTTTCCCCATCTGAAAAATCAGTGAGCTCTTCATAGACTTCATAAACGACTATAGAGACTGAAGAGAGCGAAAAATAAGGTAAGTATTAACTTTTGAATTGAAGACATAAATTCCTATTCATTCTAACAAGTAAACAATCTCAAAAGTATAAAAAAAGCATGGGTCATTCGACCCAATTCTTGTTTTTTGGGGCAATTGCCCATTATCTCCGTAACACATAGTTTCAATATGCTTGGCAATTACTCTGCGACTAGCGCTATTTAACGCCAGCATAACTCCTAGTAAACTAGACTCAGCTATGACATTTAAATTACCACTTTGGAAAGTTACCTTGTTGATTTCGTTATATTTGACGTTATTTACCAACTATTCTTTCTGGTCAACAATATTAAGCCTGCAACCATTGTCTGAATCACCGTGATTGGGATTTCCTTCTTTCTTGATTCTCAGTTACCTTGTTCAACATATTGCTGACATTGATTTAGCTTTAAGCCTGTTTTTAAAATAATCGTTATCACCATTCTGTTGTGCTCTGCCTCTGCCGCTTACTTTATGGATAATTATGCAGTAATGATTGATAAGAGGCATGATTCGAAATATCTTCGCGACCGATGTTCATGAAGCCACTGAGTTGTTTAGTATTAAATTAGTGATTACCACTGTTTTTGACTGGGTGTTATTCCCGCATGGCTTTTATATAAAACCGAAATCAACTACCAGCCCTTCTTCAAAGGTCTGGCTTATAAAGGCTTGGCATTGCTATTAACTTCTGCGGTATTAGCTGGCACCTTGTACACTAACTATAAAGAGCTGTCATTTTTCGGCAGAAACAACCGTGAAGCACGCCATTTGATTAACCCAGTAAATTATATTGGTTCAATTAAGTCGATTGTTTCAAAAGAGCTAAGAAATAGAAACTACAAACTGCAGCCGATTGAGCAATGATGCAAAAATTATGCTTAGCGATCACTCATAGCTACTGCCGCTATACAACGTAAGCCATCACTGGTTATTCTGGTACTCGGTGAGACAGCCAGAGCAATGAATTTCTCTCTGAATGGTTATCAGCGCAACACCAATCCACTTTTGTCCAAACAAGATATCATCAATTTCAGTGATGTGACCTCTTGCGGAACTGCGACCGCTGTTTCTGTACCTTGCATGTTTTCCAAATATACCAGAACTGAATTTAATTTTGATAAAGGCAGGCAGTACGAGAACCTGTTTGATGTAATCTCTCATGCAGGCTACAAAGTAATATGGAAAGATAATAATACCGGGCTGTCAACGCAGCTGTGACCGCATTGCTTATGAACATATGCTGGATGATGCAAACAAATTAACCAAGGCTAATGCTAAATTTTGCGAAACTGGAAATTGTGTCGATGAAGTATTACTGGAAGACTTACAACAAATTGTTGATGTCTATTGTTGACAAGAACAGAACCCTGAGTAGTCAGCTACTCAGAGTCAATATGCCATGATCGAGAATCAGCAAGGAGATCGTGTCATCATTTTGCATAAAAAAGGCAACCATGGCCCTACTTACAGCCAGCGTTACCCAAAGGAATTTGAAAAGTTTACGCCGGTTTGTAAAACCAACCAGCTGGTTTCATGCACTCAGGAAGAAATTGTAAACGCTTACGATAATGCGATTCTTTATACCGATTATTTTTTGGATAAATCAATTAACTTTCTGAAGAAAAATTCAGAACAATTTAACACAGCATTAGTCTATATCTCTGATCACGGCGAATCTTTAGGTGAAAATAATCTGTATTTGCACGGCTTACCTTATATGATTGCACCAGATTACCAAAAGAAAGTCCCTTTTATGCTATGGCTATCAAGGGGTTATGAAAAAACACATGGAATCAATAAGGAATGTGTAGCGAGTAAATCAGCAAAAGCACTTTCGCACGATAATTTATTCAGTTCGATGCTAGGGATGTTATCGATTGATACCAAGGTTCACGATAAACAATTAGATATTTTTTCATCTTGCAAAAGTACTCAAATAGTCAAAAAATAGAGCATGGGCGTTAATATTAAAAAAACACAAAACAAAATCTATAAAAAACACTTTCAACATAACTTTTAACAAGAACATAAAACTGCTTTTATGTGGCTGTTTTTGTTGCGGTTAGTATTCGAAGTTTCTACTGTATTCGCTAATGAATCCTGCTACCAATGGAAAGATGAATTTAAAAACAACGAACAATCTTGTAGTGGGGGAAATTGTTATTAACGCTGCGGATGTTTTTGATTTAAAAAATCCCAAAGAATCCAGAGCGATCCATAGAATTACCAATAAGATTTCATGTAAGTACCAAACCCAAGGTTATCCATCGTCAATTACTGTTTAAAGCAGGCGAAGATTTTAAGTTCCGCAAAGCTGGCTGAGTCGCAACGTTTGATTAGAAGTAATCCTTTTATTCAAGATGTAGAAATTACCCCTTATGAATTATGCGGCAATCGAGTCAATATAAGAGTGGATACCACAGATAATTGGACGCTCGCACCCGGCGTTTCGTATAGCCGATCTGGTGGCAATAGCAAAAGCGGTATCGAAATACAGGAGCAAAATATATTAGGTTCGGGTAAAGGTCTGGTGTTGGGTTTTAAAAGCCAGGAAGAGCGGGATGAAACCGTCCTAGCTTATACTGATCCGCAATTTTTAGGCTCTAGACAAAAGTTATATGCTTCGGTACAAAACAACTCTGATGGTAAAGGTCATCAGATTGATTTGTCCCTGCCTTTTTTCGAACTTGATAGTCGCAAGTCCTGGGGTATTGTTACATCGAACATTAGCGAAGAAAACTCAATTTATGACAGCGGCGACGTAACTGAATAAAGTATACGTAAAAAAATCTGAGCAGTCCGCTTTTTGGGGGTGGTCAGATGGCTTAAAAAATGACGATTTGGAAAATGATGGTTTAGAGAATAATGCTGTCACTCGTTATAAGGTTGGCTGGAAATATAAGGAATCGGACTATAAAAATCTGTTTTCTCGAACTGAGTCCTATCCCTGGTTTGAATACGAACACGATCGTGAAAGTTATATCACCCGTAGCAATTTTAAAAGTATGGGCGAAGTTGAAGACATTACCTTGGGAACCAACTACAAACTTGGGTTTGGTCTTTTGCGAAAACAATTTGGCTCTACTGATAACCACTTAAATCTTTCTGCATCTTTTGAAAAAGGCTATGAATTTAACAACAGTCTGGCTTTTATCAATATGGATATAAATTCGTATCTGGGTAAAGGCCAATTACAGGGAGAACGCTTAAATTTAAACGCAGAATGGTATTCTTTTAATAAACAGCGGTAGTGATGTTTATTTATCTGGAACATTTAAATACCAAAACAATTTACAACCCGATGAACAAATATTACTAGGCGGAGATACCGGTTTGCGTGCCTATCCCAAAGGTTATCAAGAAGGCGATAAATCAGCTCTTTTTTACCGCAGAAAAACGTTTTCATTTTGACTGGTATCCTCTGCATTTAGCTAAATTTGGCGCGGCTATTTTCACCGATGTGGGTAGTGCGTGGGGTGAAGGTAAAGACCCTGAACTCCTGGCAGATGTTGGTATCGGGTTGCGTATGATTCCAACCCGAACGAGTATCACTAAAGCTGTTCATATTGATTTAGCATTCCCACTCAACGGCGATAATGATGTTGATGATTACCAACTTACGGTTAACACTGAAAATTCATTTTAATGCTGAAAAGCGTTGTTATTAGATGTTTGTAGTGGTTTTAGGTCACCCCCCTACTTTTATGCACTTTTTCTAATCTCTATCGACTCTTTTTCTTAATGCTTTCGTTTTACCTCGCTGAGTTTTCTTATCCACACGCTTAATCTGCGAGCTTTTACTGGGTTTTGTCGGTCTACGCTTTTTGCGAACCATAGAGACACTTTTGATTAACTGTTGGAGTCTGTCCAAAGCATCTTTGCGGTTTTTCTCTTGTGTGCGGTGAGTTTGCGCTTTGATAATAATCACACCTTCTTTACTGATACGACTGTCACTTAGCGTTAACAATCGCTCTTTATAAAATTCGGGAAGCGATGAGGCATTAATATCAAAACGTAAATGGATGGCAGATGAGACTTTATTGACGTTTTGACCACCTGCACCTTGGGCACGAATCGCAGATATTTCGATTTCATCATCGGCAATGGAAACGGCTTGTGAGATCATTAGCATAATTACAATTCCGTCAAAGCTAGAGTAGATTCACGCGTAGCATTATAAGAGGAATAGCACTCTGTTGACTCTTGAGTAAAATATCCGTATTTCTATGCAACTGCAAGAAATTCGATTTCAGAGTAAATGTTGCAGTTTTTATTTTATTGTCACCCGATAGTTTCGAGACTTTGGGTTATACCTTCGGCAACCTCAACACTCAATGATGTTTTAACAGTGTCTTTAAAAGTCGCTTTTACTTCAATCTCACAGCCATTTTGACAACGTATTTTTACCAACTCATCATTCATATCGAAGCTAAATTCTCTGGCTTCTCGTGCAAAGTATTCGTAATCGATGTTATCTGGAAGATAATATTTTTGATCCCAGTAATTCTCTTCTTTAGGCATGTGGATTTTTACAGCGGGTTTGCCTTGCGTAGATTCAGTAATCCAACGCCCGAATGATCGAATCGCAATTTTATCCCCTGCATTTTTCACACAAGCCTGTTCTTGTGGTCAACCATACGGTAGGCGCCAACGTAGCGCTCCCCCATTAAGACAAATGCATCGGGTGTGTTTTCCATAGTTTTACCCATAACGCGGGTTAAGTACTTTGAGAAATTCCTGCGTTTTATAATCGGGGTGTTCGACGTCCCGTAATCCATCACTTGTAGACATATAGTTACGACGCATTTGCAAAGCGCGTAGTGAGCTGATTAAAGCGCGATAAGCCTGATTGCTAAACGGCCCATGCCTAGCGAGCACATAATCCTTGCGCCCGTAAAACTCGTTTTCGGTTCCCCAGTAACGACCTTCGATTTCTTTAGCAAACTGCTCATCAAAGTCGAGCCTACAAGTACCATCTGGCATACTGGTGATTACGTTACCGTAGGCTTTATCCATATAATTCATCCATTGCTCGATAGCACCATCACGATTGCCAATACCTCTATCTAAGGCATATTTAGAGAGCGCACTGAGTATTTGATTATATCGCTCTGCACCTTCACCATAAGTAAATAAATTACCGATATTGGTGAGAGCCAGTTTGTACTTATATTTGCCAAAGGCATTGATATATATATCAATATTGGCTTTTGATGCACTTTCAAAAACCTCTGGCGAAAAACCAAATTTAGTTTCACCTTCTGCAATTGCTTCAGGTGACATCCAGAACTCACCCCAGCCATTTTTATTATCGTAATCATCACAAGAACCGTTGAAGTCACCATCACCTAGCCCAAGTTGAACCCCAATCACCTGAGGCTTTGAAGCAAAACGTTTCGCGAACTCCTGGATAAAAGGACGGGTTATATCTAGATAGGTCTTATCCCAATAAATCAGTGACTTTTTTGAAGACTGTGGAATCTGTTTTAATGCCCAAGCAGGCGCTTCACAAGCTGAGTTCACTTCCAATCGTACCAACACTCGTTGTGGTGCGACGCGTTTTAAGTCTCTCTCAAATTCTGAAAAGTCAAACACACCTGGTTCAGGATTAGTTTCACTCCACAACACTATCAAGAACTTATTCTTCACGGCTTCTATTGTGGTGTCTTTTCCTGTGATTAAACCTGAGTACTTAGTCTCGTCGGCATAGGCTGGCACAGACCAATCAAAACCTTGCTTTAAGTGGGGGGGTGACTTTATTATAAGTTTGGTAGGGGTATTTGCATCTTTGTCAGAAAGTTTATTATTAGATACCGTTGTTATTTTCTTCTGCTGTTTATTGCCTTCACCAGCTGCAGCTGGATTGGCTGATGAATTATAAACATCATAGAAATAATCCCCACCGAGAACCATCGCAGTGGCAAAAATAAAAAAAATAAAAATATAGAAAAGAGCTTTCATTGAGATTTCTAACAACGCTTACACAAAAAGAACAAAGCATTATTCTATCAGATACTTAAAGTATTTTACTTTACAACTATAGATTTGAGTCTATTATCCACGCCTTTCTAACTTGCACATGAATGTATCAAAAATTTGTTAAAATTAAACCGCAGATGACAAATAAAAATGCCACATAAAACCGACCATCCATTTAAAAGCTCTAATATGCCTTTTACGATGAGAGTATTTTTTAGTTTAACTACATTTGCATTCAAGATTTTAGGAGTAGTTTCACCCACATTAGCTGGAAAACTTGCTTTACAACTTTTTATAACGCCGCCAAAAGTCATTATCCCACAACGTGAAAAACAGATTCGTGAAGATGCGAAATCACATTTCATTGATGTAAAAGGCCGACAGATTTCAGTTCGAAGCTGGGGAGAAGGGCCGACTATCCTTGTCGCCCACGGTTGGGGTGGCAGAAGCTCGCAGTTTATGGGTTTTATAAATCCTTTGGTTGCGGCAGGTTACCGCGTTGTGGGTTTTGAAATTCCCGGGCATGGAGATTCAAGCGGAAAACAATCTAATATGCTCGATGGGGCCACTGTTCTTGCCCAAGTAGCCCAGCAAGAAGGTCCAGTAGAAGCCATCATTGCACACTCTTTTGGTACGGGAACAACCCTGTTAGCCATGGACAAATACAAAGTTCAGGCCGCGAAGGTTGTTCTTATTAGTTCATTCTCTGATGTGGCATTTATCCTCAGAATTTTTGGTGATCTATTTTCATTGCGACAATCAACCTTGGATGCATTACAAAAAGTCGCGATAAAAAAGTTTGCCCATGAATACCATGGCGAATGGAACTGGGAAGAAATTTCTCCACTTGAAACCATCAAAAGCTTCAACAGTGAGCTACTATTAATCCATGACGATAAAGATCATGAAGTCCCGATAGAAGAAGTTTTGCCTATGCATAACAGTCAACCAGAAGCAAAGAAACTAATAACTTCGGGTTTCGGTCATCGTAAAATATTACTTAATAAACAAGTTATCGAAACCACTTTGGCATTTATCAAACAGTAAATAATCCAACTGGAACAACCTCTTCTTTATGCCAAATAGTACGACAGATCATCCTTTAAAAGTGATGTTTGCGGGCCTCTTCAGCCTTATTCTAGCAATGGGTATCGCGCGTTTTTCCTATACGCCGCTGTTACCTGTAATGATCAATGAGACATTTCTCAATGATGCAACGGGTGGTTGGCTAGCAACGATTAATTATATTGGCTATATGCTCGGGGCAATCATTGCTGCTTCTATCAGTGATCTAAAACTAAAAGACATACTTTATCGTGCTGGTTTGATTATTGCGGTCGTTTCAACAGTAGGTATGGGAATTATCGACAATTATCTAGTCTGGTCGATTATGCGTTTCATCGCAGGGTTAAGCAGCGCTGCCTGTTTATTAGTTGGTACTGGATTGATTCTTAACTGGATGATACGCCACGGACACAAACCCGAATTAGGAGTACATTTCGCTGGGGTAGGCTTAGGTATATCCCTGACTGCCGTTTTATCTATATTGATGCTCAATAAGTTCGATTGGGCGCAACAGTGGTTAGTCTTTTCTGCGATCGCTGTTTTACTGGCTATTCCAGCCTGGGCATGGTTACCAAGGCCAGTGAATCATCACCTCACCCTCACGGGCAAAACCCTGGTGGATAAACCACCCGAAAAAAGCTGGATGTTGTTATTCTACGCTGCTTACTTCTGTGCGGGAATAGGTTATGTTATCAGCGCTACATTTTCTGGTGGCAATCGTGGATCATCAACCAGCCTTGGCGGGCAATGGCTCGCTAGTCTGGTTAATAACAGGCATTGCTGCTGCACCTTCCTGTATTTTATGGGATCGAATTGCGCGAAAAACGGGGGAGTTAAAAGCGTTATTCTGGGCTTATGGTATCAATATAATTGGCATCATTATTCCTGCATTTCAGTCATAGCTTATCTGGTGTTCTACTGAGTGGTTTTTTATTTGGTATCACTTTTATTGGAATAGTGAGTCTTATGCTAACCATGGTTGGAAAGTTTTATCCCACCAAACCAGCCAAACCAATGGGAAAACTGACCTTGAGTTATGGGGTTGCACAGATTGTTGCACCAGCGATGTCGGGACTATTGCAGAAGCCAGCGGGTAATTATTCTATGCCATTAATAATTGCGCTTCATTATAATGGGTATTGGCATGGTATTACTGCTAATGTTGCAGGTTCGAAAGAAATATTAAATATCATCGTGAAGCATAAACAATCTCGTTTTACAACAAAAACGACCACTTAGCGAGACAACAGCATTGTTGTTTAATGCTGATTTATCAGGGAAAGCGAACTGCAATTCATCAAAGGTAGGGGTGTGTTTCGAAAATTCATGGATAGCTATATTTTCTAGTGGTGTTAATCTGGTCTGGGATTAATCCCAAAGACCAATTCACCTGGTTTCTTGAAGTCTCACCGGCAATTATTGGTGGGATATTAATGCTTTTTACTTTAACTCTTTTCGCTTAACACCCATTCTCTACTTCTTCATCCTGATTACACTGCGTAGTTCTGATGATAGGTGGACATTACACCTACGCAGAAGTCCCGTCTTTTCGACGGTTTATTTGGCGCTGAAAGAAATAATTACGACAAAGTTGGACATTTCTTCCAGGGCTTTGTACCCGCCATACTCGCCAGAGAAATTCTAATTCGTAAAAATGTGGTAAATGGTAAAGCCTGGACTAAATACTTTTATCATTTCTGTAACACTCGCATTCAGTGCTTTTTATGAGCTAATCGAATGGTGGGTTGCAGTGGCAAGCGGTGAAGATGCTGTCGCCTTTTTAGGGACCCAGGGGTATGTATGGGATACACAATCTGATATGGGATTAGCCCTGCTAGGGGCAATTGTAGCTATACTTATTTTAAGTAAGAATCACGATAAACAATTACAAGATTTAGATTAATACCTTTAAAAAATGCCCCATATACACCCTGAATTCCAGTATCGTCTTTCAGGCAAGCTAGTATCAAGCTTTGGCATACATGAGTTGTCCATTTCATAAAAAGAAATGGCAAGCTGATGGTAAGTAGGGGTGACTTATTATTTTTTAGTTACAGTTTTAGGTATGGTTTTTACTGGCTTATTAATTACTTTGTTAACCTTACTTTCCATATCTGATCTCATTAGCATTTTGTTGATTAACGTATTTATACAAGCTTGCTTTCTTTTCTGGCACGCATCACATAACCACCTAATGCCCCACCCGCTGTGCTGATAGTCAATAAACCCAAAGTCAGTAGTTCTGTCAACAGCATTAAAGCACCTACACCAATAGTTCCTGCAAACGCGGCACCTACTTTAAAATTTGCTTTGCTATGTGCTATTTTGGCTTTCTTTGGCGATTTGTTGCTGTGTCTTTTCGACTAATCGAGTTTTTGCGCGTTCTGCATTTAGCTGAATTTTTTCTCTATCCGTGCATGTTTCGCCTGTGCTTCAAAGAGTTCATCTTTACTTTTATGCGAGGCGATTGAGTTAAACCAAAAAGCGGTGAAAAACCCTACAACCAACAACGGAATAAGCAATCGAAACCAGCCTACACCTTGTAACTCAGGGGCAAGCAAAACCAAGGCCACTGTGGCAATTTGCACTGCAAGAATTCCAAAAAAATATTTAAGCATTAATGACTTTGACAAGACCTCGATATTTAATTCGCAGTTGTGAATCCATATTCGATATAATAACGTACATTATACTGTTCTAAACATGGAATTGCTATGCAAGCTTACTGCTAATAAAACTGAACCCAAAAACACAAAGCTCCCCCCAACCTTCAAGCAAGGCAGTTAATGTTGATGCCAACGAAATAAAAAAGTTCGAAGACTTGGCACATCGTTGGTGGGATAGAGACAGTGAATTCAAGCCATTACACGATATCAATCCGCTACGTTTGAATTATATTGATCAGCATGCTGGAGGTTTAAAAGGCAAAAAGGTCATTGATGTTGGTTGTGGTGGAGGGATCCTCGCTGAGAGCATGGCATTCCGAGGCGCTGATACATTGGGAATTGATTTAGGTGAAGCCCCACTTTCTGTCGCTGAATTACACGCTTTAGAATCCGGGGTTGATAATATCCGTTACCAAAAGATTCCTGTTGAAGACCTCGCTGAGAAACAAAGAGAGCAATTTGATGTCGTAAGTTGCATGGAAATGCTAGAACACGTGCCAGATCCGGGCTCAATCATCCAGGCCTGCACAGATTTGGTAAAGCCTGGGGGAAGTGTTTTCTTTTCTACCATTAACCGCAATCCTAAGTCTTTTGCTTTTGCCATTATTGGTGCAGAATATGTATTGAATATGTTACCCAAAGGAACACATGAATATGCCAAGTTTATACGTCCTTCCGAACTTGAAACCTGGGCAAGGAAGTCAGGCTTACACCTTGAAAATATTAAGGGTATGACGTATAACCCTCTGCTCCAAAGTTATAAATTAAATAGTGATGTAAACGTTAACTATTTAATGTATTTTACTAAACCAGAATCCTAGTGATTTATTGGACAAAAGATAAAACTATTATGAAAATACTTCTATCCCTTCTAATGATTGGCTCAAGCTTGATCTTGTCATCTTGTAGTAGCCCGATTAGCTACGATGTACGTTTTAATAATGTTAATTTTGATGCGGAAAACCGTCGAACAGTGGTTTCTGCGATTGATTCAAATGATGAATTTAAAATCCGTGAACTAACTGATTCAATTATGGGACTTGGACAAAATATTGATAAAAGGGAAGCAAGCTTTGTTGCAAGAGAGGCAGTTTTATATCCTAAGCACCTGGCTAATCAATACCGCCTGGTTGCTCCACCCAATACGCATGTTGTACTTGTGAATACAGGCAAAAGAGAAAGAGGCCTTTGTTATCATTTTGCCAGTGATATGCAAGACCATCTGGTTAAAGGGCGCACCTACGATACATTGACCCTACAACGCGCAGTTGCCTAATCAGGGAAGACGTTATGAGCATAATGTTTTAACCGTTGCGGCTAAAGGTAAAGGTATTGAAGATGCCATAATCCTTGATCCCTGGAGGGATAACGCAACCCTTTATACGGTTAAAACCGGGGATGACCCACTGTACTACTGGAAAAAGTACAAACGCAGAACCAATATTATTGAATCTCCCAAAACAGCGAGTAACAAGGCAGATCAAGAATGAACCCAAGCACGCTTAAAAGATGATGAATACTTCACTATCAATACGTATCAGCGTTATTTTCGTGGGCCTATTATTGTTGAGTGCCTGCTCATCATTCGTTATCGATGGTGCACACCTTAACAAACAAGGTAGGACAGTTGTTAAAGCCATTGATGACTACGACAATACAAAAATAGAAGAACTTAAACGGGCAATTTTATCTTTAGGACCTGACATAGTAGCAAAGTGAAGCGCAGTTTGTTGCCAGAGAAGCCGTTCTCTACCCAAAAGTGTTATCTAATCGCTATAAACTAATGAGCCCTCCACTTTATCACAATGTACTGGTTAATTATGGAAAACGCCCGCGAGGTTTATGTTACCAATGGACTCATGACATGGGTAAGCAGATAAATAAGCCAATGAAATCTTTGCAGTTTTATCATGCCGTTGCATTTAGACGTGATTACTGGAGAGAGCACAGCACTCTTGTCGTCACTGCCAAAGGTAAAGGCGTTCAAGACGGAATTATCTTGGATCCCTGGAGAAATTCAGGCGTTTTATTCTGGTCTCATGTTAAAGATGATAAGAAGTACCCTTGGGTGCAGTTCACCAACTGATTTTATTAGTTTACTTCACTCTTAAAGTTCACCATTTCTGCGTTTGAAAAATAACCACTTACACTTGTAAGCTCATATTTTTCATCTTGAACTGACGTACTCTAGGGTCAAACTAAACTATTCGAAGAGTATGACTAAGCTGAAATGAAAATCACTAAAAACTCTCCTGAGTTATTACTCCTTCTTATTGCTGCTGGCACAGCAATGAGTTTCGCCATGTGGCAAAACCTGCTGAACAACTTTGCGATTGAGCGCGCTGCATTTACCGGTGTAGAAATTGGTATTTTACAAAGTCTACGCGAAGTTCCGGGGTTTCTAGCCTTTACCATAATCTTTGTACTAATCTTCATCCGTGAACAACGAATGGCTTATCTGTCAATGATATTATTGGGCCTAGGTACGCTACTCACTGGTTTTTTCCCTTCTGCTATTGGTTTTTATCTGACCACTATTTTAATGTCGATGGGTTTTCATTATCTTGAAACCATTCAAAACTCTCTAACCCTGCAATGGGTTAGTAAAACCGATGCACCTGAGTTCCTGGGGAAGATGATTGCTGCCAAAGCGGCTGCTTCCATTTTGGCATTTTCTCTAGTTTGGCTATTATTCGAGTTTTTCCATTTCGATTACAAATGGATATACGTTATAGGTGGGGGGGTGTCATTATTAATTGCATTTTACAGCTGGAATCATTTTGATGACTTCCCACAGAAAGTCTATCAGAGCAAAAAACTGATATTACGAAAACGCTACTGGCTTTATTACGCGCTTCAATTTATGGGCGGTGCACGCCGTCAAATTTTCGTCGTCTTCGCTGGATTCTTGATGGTAGAAAAATTTGGCTTCAGTGTTGGTGAGATATCACTACTATTCCTGATTAATTCTGCTTTTAATATTTTCCTGGCACCAAGAATCGGCCGACTCATTGGTAAAATTGGTGAGAGAAATGCCTTAATTATGGAATATATCGGTTTGATAGCAGTTTTCTGTGGCTATGCACTGGTAGAAAATTCCAACATCGCCGTAGTTCTTTACATTCTCGACCACCTGTTCTTCGCCATGGCAATCGCGCAAAAAACCTATTTCCAGAAGATAGCCAACCCTGCTGATATTGCCTCAACGGCTGGGGTATCGTTCACCATCAATCACATAGCTGCAGTTGTCATCCCTGTGATATTTGGTGCTTTATGGATAAGTTCTCCGTCTTTGGTATTCTATGTAGGTGCTGTGTTTGCGGGTATATCTTTACTCTTGGCATTTAATGTCCCAAGCAACCCTGAAGCGGGAAATGAAACTATAATGGGACGCATCCCGCATAATGCTTTAGAAATCTAATATTCTCTTTTTTTAAACTTATGCTAACTATCATCAAATATCATCTTGGATTATTTCTGTTTTGTTTAAGTTTTTATTCGATTGCAAACGGAACACCCAATGGAGAAAAACTTTTTGAAAAATACTGTAGCGAATGTCACCAAAAAGATGGAAATAGCGAAGATAAAACAATACCCAAAGTAGCAGGTTTCTCATCTATTTTAAGCTTCGATATACTCGATCAATTTAAATCAGGCGAAAGAAAATCCAATCTTGTAAAAACTAGAGATGGCAAAGAAACGGACATGAATACGATTGCCAAACAACTCAAAACCAATGAGATAGAAGCCATTTCATTATTTCTAGCAAATCAAACATCCAAGCCTGCAACACAAGACTATGATCAAGCGTTAGCTGATTCAGGAAAAGAGATTCATATGGATCTCTGCGAAAACTGTCATGTTGAACATGGCACGAGTGCCATTGAAGACACGCCAATTCTAAATGGTCAATGGAAAGGTTATCTTGAGAAACAGTTTCAAGCACTAAGCGAAGAAAAACGCTATATGCCAAAACGAATGAAAAAACGCTTTAAAAAACTTTCAGAAAATGACAAAAAGGCACTAATTGAGTTTTATATCAGTCCAATATCAACAAACTAACTTCTAAAGGTCACCCCCCTACTTTTGAGGCAATTTCCCAAGTTTCCACTACTTACCATTCAAGATAAACAACAGAAAACAAACAACAATCGCATTTTAAAAAACCTTTGGTTATAATACCGCGCACTGGTAAATCAACCGATTTACCCCTGTCGACGCACCAGGTAAAAAACACGGGGAGAATTATCTCCCACAGAAGGAAGTATGAAAGCCCTCGTAGTTTGTTCGGGCGGTCTTGATTCGGTTACTTTGGCATACAAAGTCGCGAGTGAAGGCACGCTAATATCACTGTTGTCATTTGATTATGGGCAACGCCATCGTAAAGAACTCGACTTTGCAGCTCATTGCGCCAAGCAATTAAACGTCAAACACACCATCATCGACTTAAGCCAGGTTGGCAAGCAACTCACCTCTGCCCTTACAGATGATATAGATGTTCCCGATGGGCACTATGCTGAAAAAAGCATGAAAGCCACCGTCGTACCTAATCGTAATGCGATTATGATGACAATTGCATTTGGCTTAGCGGCATCCCAAAATGCAGACACTGTGGCAATGGCTGTACACGGCGGTGACCATTTTATCTACCCAGATTGCCGACCTGCGTTTATTGAATCATTTGCAGCGATGCAAAAAATGGCGTTAGATGGGATGTCGGACATTTCACTATACACTCCCTACTTAAACCTCGATAAAACCGAGATCGCCCGCGATTCATCGAAATATAAGGTGCCTGTTGCCGATACCTGGTCCTGTTACAAAGGACAAGAACAACACTGCGGTCGCTGTGGTACTTGTGTTGAACGCCGTGAAGCGTTTCACCTGGCAAATATTAAAGACCCAACCGAATACGCGGATGCCGATTTTTGGCAATCTGTAACATCCAAATAGAAAGCAGTCATGTATACGATAAGCAAACAATTTACTTTTAGCGCCTCACATCAGCTCCTCAATTTGCCTGAGGATCATCCGTGCCACAGACTTCATGGTCATAACTATATTGTGGAAATCGAGCTGAGATCAGCAACGCTTAATTCGACAGGATTTGTTCGAGACTACAACGACCTAGATGCATTAAAGAAATACATCGATGACACTCTCGACCATCGTCATTTGAATGAAGCTTTTGGTCACGATGATACTACTGCTGAGAATTTAGCGTCATTTCTGTTTGATTGGTCAAAACAACAATGGCCTGAAGTGAGTGCTTTACGAGTGAGTGAAACCCCCAAAACATGGGCCGAGTTTCGGCCATCAGAACCTAGACCATGAACGCTGCTACACTATCAACAAGCAAGGAAACCATTCCTTTAATCAAAAATACTCAAACCAAAGATTCTGACAATAATGTAATCAGCATTTCGGAGATCTTTGGCCCCACCATTCAGGGCGAAGGTGAGCTTATTGGCACCCAAACAATTTTTATCAGAACAGCTGGTTGTGATTACCGTTGTAGCTGGTGTGATACAGGTTTCGCTGTGTTACCAGAGTATGATAACGATTGGAAATGCATGGATGCTGAAGCTATTTTTAATGAAATAGAAAAGCTCAGCAATAAACAACCCATGTGGATTACACTATCTGGTGGCAACCCTGCGATGCAGAACCTGGAACCATTGATTAAACTGGGACAATCAAAAGGCTATAAGTTCTCCATGGAGACCCAAGGCAGTATTTCCAAGTCATGGTTTGCCTTATTAAATCAACTGACAGTTAGCCCTAAACCCCCGTCTTCTGAGATGCGTTTCAAGCACCTCGGTCTGCAACGCTGCCTTGAGGCCTGCAATTCAAGCGATCAGAACCCTCAATCTCAACCAGATATTTCGCTCAAATTTGTAGTAGCAGATCAAAATGATTTAATTTGGGCAAAAGAAATCGCCAATCAATACCCGCAATTACCCTGCTACGTCCAACCTTGCAATAAAGATGCGGATATTAACGTTGTTAATCCAACGCTTACCACTGAAATCGCAAATAAAGAAGCTGATGGGAATATTAATCAACGAGAAGACATGCTTTGGTTGATTGACGCTGTACAATCGTTAAACTGGAATACTGTTAAAATATTACCCCAACTCCATACATGGTTGTGGGGCGATAAAACCGGTGTCTAAATAAGACTTTAAGGAATAACACTATGAGAATGCTACACACCATGTTACGCGTGGGAGATTTAGAAAAATCCATCGCTTTTTACCGGGACGTATTAGGTATGCAGGAATTACGTCGCAAAGACTATCCTGATGGAGAATTTACATTGGCCTTTATGGGTTACGGCGACGAAGCCAGTAATACAGTATTAGAACTCACCCATAACTGGGGGGTTAAAAGCTATGATCTTGGCACCGCTTATGGTCATATTGCGATTGGTGTCAATGATGTTTATGAAGCCTGTGAAAAGATGAAGCAATCAGGTGGAAAAGTCATCCGCGACGCTGGGCCAATGAATGCAGGGGACACCATCATTGCGTTCCTTGAAGACCCCGATGGTTATCAAATTGAGCTAATTGGGCGCGAATAAGTTTTTGCTAGCTTTGTCATCCCAAACCCAGCAAAAATCCTTTCTGCTCCTACAAGGGGTTGCGAGTCCTTTTTTTGCCGAACTTGAAAAGGCTTTAATCAAAGCAGGTCATCAAGCACTCAAGATTAATTTCTGCGGGGGTGATTTACTCTCTGGGCGCTTTTTTTCGACCGCTCTTAAGCACATCAATTTCCAACAATCATTAGTTGAACTGCCTGATTTCTATCAAGCTACTTTCAAAGAACATAACATTACTGACATAGCCTTATTTGGCGATACCCGTCCCATTCATATTCCGGCAATTGAATTAGCCAAACAACAGAATATTAAAGTTCATGTATTTGAAGAAGGCTATTTCCGACCAAACTGGGTAACACTTGATGGAGGCGGTGTAAATGCTTACTCGAAGGTCTATCAGAACTCTGAGAGCAAACCAGATTGGTTTCTAAAACATGTTGAAGTGAATCCTGAGTGGCATGATGATAGTAAGGACACGGGCGGAGGCTTAGCCATACGTGCATGGCATGATATTCGATATCATATCGCCAAAACCTTGCTTAAGCCGATGTTCCCGCATTATAAAACGCACAGACCTGACAGCCCATTGCAAGAATATTGGGGATTTGTAAGGCGCATGCCAGCAGTTTCTTTCTATTATAAACAACAATCAAAACACCAGATTGATGCTCTAATTGAAACTAAATCACCTTTTTTCCTTTTGCCGTTACAACTAGAAGCAGATTCACAAATTATACTACATTCTGATTTCACGAGTCTGGAACATGTGATTCAAACCACGATTGAATCATTTGCCAAGAACTCACCCAATAATACAAAATTAGTGGTTAAGTTACATCCATTAGACCCATGGTTTATCAGTTATCCTGAAATTATTAAAAAACTTTGTACTCAATACGAAATCGATTCTGAGCGAATCGTGTACCTTGAAGCTGGTAATCTGAATACCTTACTCGAAAACGCCGAAGGTACTGTTTTGGTGAACAGCACCGTTGGCACATCAGCATTAGCAGTGGGTTGTCCTGTGATTGCTTTAGGCTCAGCCATTTACGATATGCGTGGATTAACCTTTCAAGGTTCGCTAGATGAATTCTGGTCAAATGCCGAGCCGCCCGAGGCTGAATTATTCGATGCATTTAAACAGTCCTATATTGAGCATACCCAAATCAATGGCAGTTTCTATAATCAAAAAGGCATTAGAATGGCGGTTGATGCCAGCATTAAACGGTTGGCTGAAAGTACTGTAGACTTTTTTGAAGAAGATTCTGCTTCTGAATCAAACTCAAAAATCAGCCCTGATCAACTTATAAGAAATTCAGTTTAAAGATGAATAATAAGAAAAATATCGTCATCACCGGAGCAAGTAGTGGTATAGGATCTGCCATCGCATTACGACTAGCGAATCCTGATAATAGATTAATTCTGCTCGCTAGAAATCAGCAAAAGCTGGACGAAATAACAGCGTTATGCGAACAACAATCTGCAGAAGTCATTAATTATTCTATTGATGTAACCGAATACCAAAAGCTCCAGGATTTAATTACCGAAATCGACATTCAACATCAAATCGACCTGATTATCTGTAATGCTGGCGTTACTAACTGTGTAGGTAAAAAAGGCGAAGCAGAAACATGGGAAGAAATTACTCAAGTCATCGACACCAATCTCAACGGTGTATTAGCCAGTTTAAATCCACTGATATCCAGAATGCAAACACGCAAACAAGGCCATATCGCGATCATTAGTTCATTGGCAGCGTTCTATGGCATGCCAATCACGCCAAGCTATTGCGCCAGTAAAGCAGCTTTAAAAGGTTATGGTGAAGCCTTACGCGGCTGGTTACGACATGACAGAATAAAAGTTTCGATGGTCTATCCCGGCTTTGTTAAATCCGCTTTGAGCGATCAATTCATTGCAGATAGACCTTTTATGCTGACACCTGAAAAAGCAGCGGACATCATCGTTACAGGTATCGAGAAGAATAAGCCCAGCATAACCTTCCCTTTCCCACTCAACTTAGGCACCAGGTTTTTAAGTGTTATGCCAGCGCGAATTTCGGACTTTTTTATGAATCTATTATTCGGCGCTGGAAAACGCTGATGCTGGAATTATTTCCCGGGTACTTTCCTTCTTTCGCATTGGCTTTAGTTTTAACCATAGCCTTTTCATTTCTACCTGAACGATGGTTGAAACCGAAAATACCTACAATTGGTATTAAAACTGTTTTGCTTCAAGCCTTATTGGTATCAATATTATTTTTAGCGGTGACGCTAGTTGTGCAACGCCCTATTTTTTCTGCCTTGGCTGTTTCCATATTTTTAATCATTCTCAGTGGTGTGAGCAACGCCAAATACAAAGCGTTACGAGAACCCTTGGTATTTTCAGATATCGCAATGTTTTCTCAGGCGTTTAAACATCCTCGTCTCTACTTCCCTTTTCTGGGGCTGTTACCTGTTATCGTAGCGCCCATCATTATCATTGCCTTGATCATAACGGTGCTTAGCCTTGAACCATCAATGGCATTTACCGCACAAAGAATTTTACTCAGTATATTACTTATAACGCTGTTTCTTTTTGTGGCACGTGAAATTGCCTTAAGCTTCAAATTAACACAAGAGCCAGACGAAGATATCGAAAGTCTTGGCTTACTCAATTCGATTTTTATTTATGCAGTCCAGGCTCGTACCCAAGAACATCAACAAGCGATTCAATCTACCTTAAATCAATCACCTTTTGGCTTACCTAAGAGCAATACAAATAAGCCACCCCCCCACTTTCAGGGTATTTTTCCAAATAATGCAAGTCATCAACTAGCTAATATCACCGTTATCCAAAGCGAATCCTTTTTTGATGCACGCCGATTACATGATTCGATTAAGCCAGAAGTGCTGAAAAATCTCGATTTTTGTAATCAACAATCAACACAATACGGAAAACTCAAAGTCCCAGCTTGGGGGGCAAACACCATGCGAACAGAGTTTGCATTTTTGAGTGGCATGAAATATCAAGACTTAGGACTCTACCGTTATTACCCCTATCAATATCTACACAAGATGCCTATCAGCTCGATAGCTTCTTATTTAAGCGCACAAGGTTATCGTTGTGTTTGTATTCACCCACATCCTGATTCATTTTTTGGTAGAGACAGAATTTTTCCACAAATGGGATTTGATGAATTCATCGATATCAAAGCCTTCGATACCAGCAAAACCTTTGGGCCTTATATTTCCGATCAGGCGGTGACTGATAAAATTCTGGAAATCACTGAGCAGCACACTATAGAAAACTCAGAAAAAGAAATACCTCAGCCCTTATTTATCTTTGCAATAACCATGGAAAATCACGGCCCCTTGCATTTAGAAAAAACTACCGAAGAAGAGCAGAACAGCTTTTTTGATCAAAAACCAATCACAGAAGTAAACGATTTGACGGTCTACCTCCGACACTTACAAAATGCAGATAAGATGATTGCAGATTTGATCCAAACCTATACGCAATTTGATAAGCCGCACACATTATGCTTTTATGGGGATCATATACCGAGTATGCCAAATATCTATCAGCAGCTTGATTATCAAGGTGAAGAATCTGATTATTTTATTTGGCAGAATACAAACACCAAGGGTGCAGATTCTAAAAAAACCCATACAGAACAAATGATATTAGCAGATTCGCTTGCAAAAACTCTGCTTACTTTGACTGGCAATTTAACTGAAAAATAACGCAATAATTGAAGGCTATAAAATATGACAGAGACATTTATTCCTAAAATAATAAATTACAATAAAATAAGAATCATCGCACTTAATTTGATTGTTAGCTCAGTCCTGATGATCCCTGTAATCGCTGCCGATTCAGAAAACGCAGGTCAATTAGCAATCACCGAAGCTAATAAAAGCATTACCAATATCGACACCAAAACCCTAGAAAAACTGTTAGAAGAAAACCCTAAAATTGAAATGCTCGATGTACGTTCTGCCAATGAAATAGACTTTATAGGCGGTTATATCGATGCCGATGAAACTGTAAATATCACCCGCGGCTGGTTAGAGTTCGATATCGGTTCTCACGTTAAAACCAAAGACACCCCAATCGTCGTTTATTGTGGCACTAATCAACGTAGCCCGTTAGCAGCAAAAACGCTTATGGAAATGGGCTATACCAATGTAAAAAACTACGCTGGTGGCTACAATAAGTGGAAAGAGCTGGGTAAACCGATCAAGCAAACGGACAAAGCGCCTGAGTCTTTACTCTATAGCCTACCTGAAAAAGTCACTGATAATATCTATTCTGCAATCGGTGCGACAGCTCCCGGCACTTACGCTAACTCAGGCCACAACAATAACCTCTCTTTTATAATCACTAGTGAGGGCGTTATTTTATTTAACGCGGGCGATAACTACCTACTTGCCAAAGCCTTGCACCATGAAATTAAAAAGCTAACCGACAAGCCCATCAAATATGTCATCCTGGAAAACGCGCAAGGTCATGCGATGCTGGGAAGCAATTACTGGAAACAGCAAGGTGCAGAAATTATTGCACATGTCGATGCGCTAGCAGAAATGAAAAATCACGGACAGGCTGTGATCGAACGTATGAAGACTGGTAGACGTGATAAAGCACAATGGACGGTTTTCACACTACCCGATAAAACTTTCGAAGATAAGCTGGTTATCGAATTAGGGGGAGAAACCTTCGAGATTCTGCATCTGGGTCCTGGTCATAGCCCTGGTGATATTTCCTTGTGGATTCCAAAACAAAAAGTACTTATCACTGGCGATATGGCTTTCCATCAACGATTAATGCCTATATTCGAACATACTGATACTGCGGGCTGGATTGAAACCTGGGATAAAATCGAAGCCTTAAACGCAGATGTTATTATTCCCGGACATGGTTCCCCTAGCAATATTACCGAAGTCACCAAATACACCAAAGACTACCTGGTTTATATGCGTAACGCAGTAGCTAAAATTCTCGATGAAGATGGTTCAGAACAGGATGCTTACAAAATCGATCAGTCTGGCTTCTCTCATCTCGATACTTTTAATGAATTAGCCTTACAAAATGCAGGAAGGATTTTTAGGCAGATGGAATTCGAGTAAGCTGAATATTCAATCTGGTTATTCAATCTACATGACTCTCATTCTTATCTTCTGTATTAGTCATGCCTAAAATGATCTAAACTAAGCAATAGGCTTCGCGATAAACTATGCAACGAACAATGCGATCATCGAAGCAAACGTTTCAAACCATCCAAACCAGATTGTTGAATTATGAATAAAAATGATATCAAAGAAGCAGGCTTGAAAATTACTCAGCCGCGAGTGCAAATTCTTAAAATTTTAGAGACATCTAAAGAAAAGCATTTTAGCGCCGAGGATTTATATCAATTACTGCGTGAAGATGACTCTAAAATTGGACTCGCTACTATTTACCGAGTGCTTACTCAATTTGAAGCAGCAGGTTTAGTCATGCGCCATAATTTTGAAGGTGGACAAGCTGTATTTGAGCTTGATCAGGGAGAACACCACGACCATATCGTAGATATGAAAAACGGCAAAATCATCGAATTTCATGATGAAATTATCGAACAACGCCAAATTGAAATTGCAAAAGAGCATGGATACAAGCTTGTTGACCACTCTTTAATACTATACGCAGAGCCAGCATAAAGCAGTTTTACTACATACGACTCATTGACTAGAATCATTAAATAAGAATAATTCTCATTTTTATCATGAGTGTTATTGCAAATCATTCTTATTTGCAATAACATCCGTTTCCATACTTTATTTACAGATATATCTTGGAGCATCCTCATGAAAAAAATCGTTGGCCTGGTTTCACTTTTTGCCTGCACATTAGCAGCGCCTACTGTCAGTTATGCTGCAGAAGAAGTGAATCTATATTCCGCAAGAAAAGAAAAACTGATCAAACCTTTATTGGATAATTTCACTAAAGAAACGGGAATAAAAGTAAATCTGGTCACTGCAAAAGCGGGTCCATTACTCAAGCGTCTTGAAACAGAAGGTGCGAATAGTCCGGCGGATCTTTTCATTACAACAGATGCGGGTCGTTTGCATAAAGCTAAAGCGGCAGGTGTTTTACAAGCTACAGATTCAGACACTCTAAATAAGGCCGTACCTGCTGAATATCGTGATCCAGAAGGTTTCTGGTATGGGTTGTCATTACGTGCACGCCCTATTTTCTATGTGAAAAGCAAAGTAAAACCCGAAGAATTATCTACATATGAAGCATTAGCTGATAATAAGTGGAAAGATCGTATCTGTATCAGAAGTTCTGACAATATCTACAATCAATCTCTAGTCGCTTCAATGATTGCGAATATAGGTGAAGAAAAGACTCAAGCCTGGGCAGATAAACTAGTTGCCAATCTAGGTCGAAAACCAAAAGGTGGTGATCGTGATCAGATAAAAGCAGCGGCAGCAGGCGAATGTGATATCGCAGTAGCGAATACCTACTACTACGGATCTATGCTCCATGGCAAAGATGAAAAACAAAAAAAAGCAGCTGATGCAGTAGCGGTGTATTGGCCGAATCAGGCTGACCGTGGCGCACACGTTAATGTCAGTGGTATTGCAATGACTAAAGCCGCTAAAAACAAAGCGAATGCACAGAAGCTAATGGATTTTTTAACCACTAAAGATTCGCAAAAATGGTATGCCGAAGTGAACTATGAATATCCTGTACTTACAGATGCAGACTGGAGTGATACCCTAACGGCATGGGGCAAGTTTAAAGCTGATTCATTGAATTTATCTAAACTTGGCGAGCTCAATGCTGACGCTGTAAAGGTGATGGATAAGGCTGGCTGGAAATAATAACTTAAAAATGCCTTATGAGTGGGGGGTATACTTTTTGAGTCTCCCCTCTACTTTTAATAGGATTTATATATTCTAATTCTTCGGCCAAATATTCATCCAAATAGATAACCGCATTTCATTAGAATGATTCATCGCTACTCTATGCGATAAATTTGGTTTAAAGAAAATAAACTCTCCGGCTTTTGGTGTTACCCTTTCTTCTTCACCATTTTCAGTATTACTCAAAACCAGATCCCCTGAATTCTCTGGAACATTGACGTAATAAACACCCGACAACAATTCATTATTTTCATCATGTGTATGTTTGGTAGTTGAGTGTCCCTGCTGCATCTCGTTAAACCAGAAACTGATATGTAGCTCTGAATCTGTACACAGAATACCTTTGGCAAAATCAAGTGCTTCATGCATCAATTCATTAAGACCGGGAATATGTTCACCTTTGATACAGATATTCTCAAAACGTCCTCCAAAAAAGTGGGTATGTCCGGTTTCTGCCTGGTTTTTAAAACTAAGATAATTAGCTTTTAAACCAGCTATTTGTGATTCATTTAGAGAAGATAACTGACGATAAAAATTTGGCATAATTAGAAAGGCTTAACCACCACCATAATCAAAATCACAATAGTCAGGATTAGCGGCAATTCATTCATCCAGCGATAAAACACCCCACCGTGTTCAAGGTGCCCGTTTTGCATTTCCTTCATCCGTAAGCGGCACCAGAAATGGTATACAAGCATCAAACCTACAAACAGTAACTTCACATGCAACCAGCCGCCCGTAAAGCCATAAGCGAGCCAGAGCCAAAAACCCGTGCCAACCGCAATTACCATCATTATCGTCATAAAGCCGTAAAGCTTGCGCGCCATAATCGCGAGTCTATCGACATCCTGCCCTGCTTCTTTACCCTCAACAAAATGCACAAAAATACGTGGCAGATAAAAGATTCCCGCCATCCACGACATCACAAACAAGATATGAAAGGTTTTAATCCACAACATGGCCATAAAAAAAGTCCTAACTATAAATCCAATTTAATAGGTGGAATCATACCTCAGTTTTAAACGATGGCAACAAACAACTGTGTGATACTTGACCTCAGTGGTATCTTTGCACAAAAATGAAGCCACCCCCCACCTTTTAGGCACTTTTTTATATGACTGAACAAACAATCTTCTGGCACGATTACGAAACCTGGGGCGTTGATCCACGCCGCGATCGCGCAGCGCAATTTGCGGGTATCCGTACCAATCTGGAACTTGAAGTCGTCAGTGAACCGGTGATGTTCTACTGCAAACCATCACATGATTTCCTGCCACATCCTGATGCGGTGCGTGTCACTGGTATTGCTCCGCAATTAGCTTATAAAAAAGGTTATAACGAAGCTGAATTCTTTGGTCGTATTAACGAGATATTCTCCCAACCCGGCACCTGTGGTGCAGGTTATAACAGTATTCGCTTTGATGACGAAGTCACCCGCTTTGGCTTTTACCGCAACTTTATCGACCCCTACGCACGCGAATGGCAAAACGGCAATAATCGCTGGGATATTCTAGATTTAGTTCGCATGACTTATGCCCTGCGCCCCAAAGGCATTAACTGGCCAGATCGTGAAGGCGAAGAAGGCGTTCCCAGTTTTAGATTAGAACATCTAACCGCTGCCAACGATATCGAACAAACTGGAGCACATGATGCATCAGTTGATGTAAAAGCCACTATAGATATCGCCCGCCTGATCAAAACCAAACAACCGCGTTTGTACGACTACTTCTTTGATCTACGCATCAAGAACAATGTCGCACCTCTGCTGAATACCACTGTCGCACTGGCGCAACGTAAAACCATGCTGCACGTAAGCGGCATGTTCCCCGCAACACAAGGCTGTCTATCACCCATCGTGCCGTTAATTGTGCACCCGGTAAATAAAAATGAAATAATCTGCTACGACCTACGCCACGACCCCAGTGCGATGCTAACCATGAGCGTCGATGAAATTATCGAAAACCTCTACAAGCCACGCGCCGAACGCGATGAAAACCATCAACACATCGCACTAAAAGGCATCCACATCAATAAATCACCTGCCGTCTCACCAACCAATACACTCACGGCAGAACTCGCAGAGCGTTGGCAAATAGACTGGGATCAAATCGAAGTACATAAACAACAACTAATCTCCGATGACAACCTCATCCACCGTCTCGAAGAAATGTATAGCCGTAGCCGCGAACTGGGAAAAATGGACGCCGACTCCGCACTATATGGCGGCTTTATCAGCAATGACGATCGCAAACTGTGCAACCAAGTGCTCACCTCATCGCCCGAAAAGCTCAGCAACTGGATACCCGAATTTAAATCCACCCGACTGCAAACACTCTACCCCAGATACCGTGCCAGAAACTGGCCTGAAACACTCGATGAAAAAGAACAAGAGCAATGGCAAGCCTTCTGCCAGGCCAGAATTATAGATGGGGAATATGATTGCCCATTAACGACTGAACAGTTTCAGAAGAGGCTGGAGGAGTTAGCGCATGAAGAGTTGCCAGAACGCGAGCAAAAAGCACTCAACAAACTAGTAGAATGGGTTCAGGGCTTTGTTTGATTAAAAATAACAGTTCTGCTGAGATTCGAAGCACCCCCCTACTTTTGGGCACTTTTTCCACGTAAAAAAAACCGTAAAACAAACTAATGTTTCACGGTTAAATCCATAGGAGGAAGGATGTAACTGTTAGTATTTATGCTGCTTTTTGTCTGCGCGGCATAATCGGTGCATATATGACTTTTTCTGGAAAATCTATATTGGTGACATTATCAGTCATCAAATGTGTAATTTCTTCTTCTCGCCATGGGTAGGCACTAATACCACGCATTAACAGGTCTCTGGAGAAACCTAAATCGTCTAGTTGCCTATCTGACAGCTCGAGTAATTGTTTTCTAGCACGAGAATATCCTGCTTCTTTTTGTGCTTCGATTATTTTGTTTTTGATTGTTGTGTAAATCATCTCTGTACCTTTATTCATCAGATTTGTGTTGAGCAAACCTTTTTGCTCTTTATTCGGTACATATTAGTGATTTATAATATTCTTCACAAGCGACTTAAAATCAACCTATTGGTAAGTTTTTCTAACCAGCACTCATAATGAAAGAGCTTGGTTAGCTTGCTCTATTTTTGCCTCTTCCAGCATCCACTCAATAAACGCATCAACGGCGTGTTTATCAGAGTCGACAGATTTATAACCTAGGAGGTATCAATCAGACCGGCATTGCCGCTAATCTGCATATCAATCTGGAAATACTTTAAAGAAAAAGCATGTGATCGTGGTACCAACCCTTTTGACGCTAAAGATGGCGTCATCCGTACATTTATTTTCTCATTTGCCTGATGTGACCTCATCAGGTGTAACGCAACCAACAGATTATTGAAACCTTCTCGAAGTTGGCTAAGGAAGCTTCTGCGGCTGGAGTTAATGAGATAGAGCTCGTTTCTCGTTTGATTAATTTAAAATCTAGGTACTCTTCCTATATTTTTGGGGTACATCTATTGATTAGGCATTTCTTCCACGTTGGAATTATTATGCTTTTCTAAATAGTATGAAATAAAGACACCCCCCGCCTTTTGGGCACTTTTTATTAAAACAGCTGATCCCTTGCTTAGACCACATAGACGTTTCCTGGCTCTTGGAGAGACCAGGAAAGCTAACAAAATACTACGCAGGTACCAACTTCTCCATGATCGTCTCAATCACATCTTTATTAATTAGCATTCGATTGTGTCCGAGTTTTTCCGTGGTGAATAGATTGGAACCAGTCCAGGATGCTAATAGCTCTTTCGCCTGCGTATAGGGAACGAGTCGATCATTACGGTCATGTATGATTAATCCATTCATAGTTAAACTGCTTCGCTACATTGCTGAGTGATTCAGTTTTATAGGGGACTTTGAGGATTCCTTCGATATGATTTATCAGCTCCTTTTTACTATTTGCTGATGCTCCAATGGTGGAACAAAAATTATCAACTATAAATTCCATCGAGGTTGGTGCTCCTATAGATACAAAATGCTGTGGTGTTATGCCTGATTTGATGGCATGCCCTGCGCAGACTGCGCCAAATGAATGACTAACGATAGCCAGTAGGTCTTTTTCCTCAGCAGTAAGGTTTTGTATGATTGAACTGACTTCGAGTATGTTGGTTTTTTTGCCGGGAGAAAAACCGTGCGCAGGCAGATCAAATAAAACCACTCGCAGGTTTCGCTCTAATAACTGTTTAGCGATGACTGACATACTCCATGCCGAACCTTCCCAGCCGTGTACCAATAGTACTGTCGGTCCTGTTCCAGCGGTGTAAACCTGACAGCTGCTGGTAGTTGCCATCTGTTTTTACATAATCGCACCAGTGTTGTTGCAACTCAGGTAATTCCGGAAGTCTCTGTTTTGATGCTCTTGGTGAAAAAAACAGTTTGATGGCTAATTTATTAGCCAGCGACGGAGAGGTTTTTTCAAGTACTGCGGTAATTGTACGAATCACTTTCAACATATTAATTTTCATGACTGACTCCTTTGTGTCTTTTTATAAAAGACCGTTCGGTCTTATTATGCCGAAAAAAAAGTTTTCGGCCTAAATCTATGTTAATTAGCTTTACCTATCGTATCGAGATGGACATTCCTAGACAGATGTACTCGAGATAAAGATTGTTTTCTAAATAGAATCCAGACAATTAATCATTGCCTCGATGGCCTCCCCATCTGCAAAGGCTTTGGTTAATAACAGTGCACCTTCAATCCCGGAAAAGATGGTTAAAGAAACCGTACGTGGCTTGATATCTGTGCGGAATTCTCCCTGTTTCTGACCACGATGAACAATAAACTCCAACATTTTTAGTAATCGCTGGGTTTTTTGGCGCGCCAGAGAAATTAGTTTAGGGTTGGTACCGTCCGCATCAACTAGCGTATTCAGCACCGGACAACCACCCTCGATAACCGGATTTATCGCGTATTTTCGATAAAATTCCAGTATCGCAACAAGGCGGTCTTTATCAGTATCCTTAGAAGCTGTCACTGCGGCCAGCCTGGCTTCAAGCAATGCCATTGAATACTTGAACGCTGCTAATGCAATTTCATCTTTATTCGAAAAGTGATTATAGATACCGCCTTTTTTAAGGCCAGTTGCGGCCATAATGTCGGACAGGGAACAACCTGCATAACCTCTGATATTAAAAAGATCAGCAGATTTTTCAATAATCATCTTTTTTGTAGATTGACCTTTGCTCATATAATTCATAATTAAGACCGATCGGTCTTTTAACTATAGGTCGCATAATTAGAAATAGCAAATTAATTGTTAGATTGTTTTAATGAAATTAATACTACGAAACCACACATGTGTCATTCAGAAAGATTCGCCTTAAACACATTTGGAATATATTCGATACGTTTTAGCAGATGATTCAATTCATCTTCTGGATCCAGCTCTATCAATAACTCCATCGTTGCCGATTGATCAGCGAGATCCGTTTCTGTATTAGCCTTGAGTACATTCACCTGCGACTGATTCAGCAGAGTTGTTATATCCTGCAATAAACCCTGGCGGTCAAAGGCTTCAATATGGATTGTGTGCTTTTGTTTGTCAGTTTTTTCACCCCATTCAAGTTCTAAAATAGGTAGCTCATTTTCATTTTTCGAGGCGTTTGGGCACGTAGCACGATGCACCTGGATGGATGAATCAGGCTGGTAGACACCCATGATCCGGTCACCAATCTGCGGATTACAACAACTGGCGGCGGCTACATTATGACTGCTGAGGCCTGTGAGCTTATCACCAGAGATTAGTTGGGCGTGTTCGGTATCTTTATAGTGAATTTTGAGCCAACTGCGAATACTGGCGCTAGCCCTGGCAGTAGTAACGTATTGTTTATTATGATTAAGCCAGCTGAGTTTCGGTGTCGAATCCGGGTCGGTTAAAATTTCAATGCGCTCTCCTGATTTCAATGGATAACTAAGTGGCACCCGATGACCATTGACCTTGGCACCAATGCAGTGATGCCCAATTTCGGTATGTACAAAATAGGCAAAATCCAGCGCAGTTGCTTTTTGCGGTAAATCGATAACTGAGCCCTTTAGGGGTAAGTACATAAACGCGATCATTGAAGAAAGTGGGTTTTAGTTCTTCCAGCAAGGTGTCGTCATCAACAGGGTTTTCCAGCAGTCCACGTAATGCTTCGATGGTTTTTTCCATCGCCTGATCCTGATTACTGCCTTCTTTGTAGCGCCAGTGTGCGGCAACACCGTGCTCGGCAAATTCCTGCATATCTTTGGTGCGAATCTGCACTTCAATGATTTGCTGTTCCGGACCAAAAATCGCGGTATGAATCGACTGATAGCCATTTTCCTTAGTATTTGCTATGTAGTCATCAAACTCATGAGGCAAGTGTTTCCACAGGCCATGCACAATACCCAGCACTTGATAACATTGAGAAATATTTTCCACAATGACACGCACCGCCAGTAGATCAGCCAATTCATGGCATTCCTGATTTTTGCGCTGCATTTTTTTCCAGATGCTATATAGATGCTTGGCACGACCATAGGCCTGAGCTTTAATATGATTCTTTTCCAGCAAGCTCTGTAATTGATCAACAAAATTGTTGATAATAATTTCTCTTTTGGCGCGATTAACGTCCATTGATTTCGCAATCGACATGTATTGATCGGGTTCAAGGTAGCGAAATGCAAGGTCTTCCATTTCCCATTTTATTTCACCTATTCCCAGTCGATTTGCCAGCGGAGTAAAAATATCCAGGGTTTCTTTAGCGATTGCATATTGCGTTTCACTTGGCTCTAGGTATAGCTTACGTAAGCGTTGCAGACGAAATACCAAGCGGATCAATACCGCACGCACATCATTAACTGTCGCCAATAACAATCGGCGTAGCGCTTCAGCCTGCTCGGGGATGTAGTCAATCGACAGGTCGGCTTCTTTAAATGTATTTAGCCAGTTAACGTGATTTGCCAGCTTTGCAATACGCTCGTTGAACTGCTCTTCAAGAAACAAGGGATCCAGCTTTTCGCGCAACCTTGGATCACTTAAAAGAGCGGCAATCAAGGTTTGAACATCAACCCCGAGTTTTTTCAGGGTATAAGCAATATCCAGCGACGAAGGTCGGTTATCATTCTCATCCTGAACTTCATACACATATTGAAGCGCTTTGTTCAGTTGATCTTTATTTACCTGATTTTCGATGCCTTTAGAGAGGAATTGGCTTAACTCTTCAAAGCTTGTGTATTCGGGTTTTCCCGTAAAACTGCTGTGTTTCATTCCGGTATACGTCAGAGTGGATAAGTAAAATATAGTATGCAATAAATGTGCCCTTTATTGATACATGATTGATACGTTTTTGCTGATAAAAATGAGCTAAGACAGAGACAATGGCAAGTCTTTTACTTAGGCATAAAGAAACTATGGGAAAAAATGATTGTCAGCTGACTTCGGATCAATTTAGGCTTGCTTAGATAAATTTACGCATGAACATTTTTCTAAGAGGGAACAGAAATGACTTAAATAATGTAGTCGAGTTGGTTCAGTGGTTTATTTAATTAAAAAATGCCCCCCACTTTTAGAATGACAATTCTTTATTATTGTTTAAAAACGATATTGGAATTTATGCAGGGCTCGAGGTTTTTAAAAAACACTTTTCGAGTCATGTGGCTACTTAAACTGGTATTTACTGCCTGGTTTAAAAATACCGAAAGTAAACATACACACTACTGATTATGACCGACATCAACATCATCGGAAAGGCCATCAACATAAAGGGAAGAAAACGGATGGGCTGGCCAGAGCGTTCGGCAAAACCTGCTACAATCAGATTTGCACTGGCACCAACCAGACTACCATTACCACCCAGGCAGGAACCAAGTGCCAATGACCACCAGATGGGTATTAATTCTTCTGCCCCGCCAAAACTGGAAGCCATATTTTTTATCAGTGGAATCATAGTGGCTACAAATGGAATATTATCCACGATAGTGGACGCAATGGCAGAAACAAACAGTATCGATATGGCTGTTACGGTTTTATCGCCTCCCGTCAACTCAATTACCTTATTCGCCAGCATTTCCAGCAAGCCAGTGGATTCGACACCATGGACGAGAATAAAAAGGCCAATAAAAAAGAAAATGGTAATCCATTCTACTTTTCCCAAATACCGACTAACCATTGTCGTTTGTTTCTCCTGTCCATGGGGCAAACAGTTCAAGGTAAGCAATAAAGCTGCACCAAACATCGCAATGGTTGCAGGTTGTAAGCCATAATCATGGCCAAATATAAAACCTGCCATCACCAGGCCCAGTACAAACAGTGATTTTTTGAGTAACAGCCAATCCTTGATGGCATCTATCTCACGGTACATCATTACTTTATTAATATGCTTAGGATCAGCTTTAAGGTGTCTGCCCCAGATCAGATAAATGGGAATCAAGGTAACTAGCAGTATCAATAATGCAATCGGTGCAAGATTAAACAGGAAATCGTTATAATTGAGGCCGGTCGCCGAACCGATCATGATATTGGGCGGATCACCAATCAAGGTGGCTGTCCCCCCTATATTGGATGCAAAAATTTCTGCAAACAAATAGGGGTAAGCACTTAATTTCAGGGTGTCGGTAATCAGTAAAGTAATCGGTACGATGAGCAATACCGTGGTAACGTTATCCAGTAATGCGGATAATAGAGCAGTGACAAACATCATCATCACCAGGATTCCCCACGGATCAGCCTTCACCAGTTTCGCCGAGCGTATTGCCAGATACTGAAACACGCCGGAATCACGCGTGATAGCAACAATTATCATCATGCCTGTAAGTAAACCAATGGTGTTGATATCCACACCTTGCATGGCTGACTGCTGGGTCAGCACACCACTGACAATCATCAAGGTTGCTGCCATCATCGCTATTATGGCCCGGTTCAAGCGTTCAGATACAATTAGCACATAGGTTAATACAAACAATCCTCCGGCAAACCAGACCGGGGATAAGCCAAATATCAGATTCGCATTGTTCAGTTCATGCATCTGTTTACACTCCGGCTGCGAGTATTTTTTTACCCACATCCCAGTAGGAAATCATCCCCAGTAATTTGCACGTACCTTTCTCGATAACTGGAATGGCTGATCGCGTTTCATAAAGTTGTAACAGTGTTTCGGTAAGGGGAGTATCAGGAGAGACAGGCAGGACTTCATGACTCATACAGATGGAAATGGGGTGATTCCTGGCTTCATCAAACCGGTTATAGAGTTCTTCCAGTGATTCATGGATAAAACTGACATTATCTAATCCCTGATGCATCAAAACTGATTTCGGAATAACCTGTTTCAACAGACAGTTCACCTCGAACATGCCCAAATAACAAAAATTCTCATCCACCACCGGCATACTGCGAAAACGGTGTTTCATTACATATTCAGAAGCACACTCAATCGTGTCAGCCGGGTTCAGGGTTATCGGATCTGGGTTCATTACCTCAGAAGCTTTCATATTACTCACCTGTGTTTATATTAAGTCTTGAATATTTTTTATAGATCAATCGATATGTTTGTAGATTGCCATACTTTTCATTGTTAGTAATGATGAATCTCATATGCTCGCCATTTGTGCTCGCCATTAAGGCAGAACATTACGATCATAAGAGAAACGCAGGAATAAGCAGTGCGTCAACAGGCATCATCAATCTATAATAAACTGGGCATGAATGGACGACATGTCTTTTCCGCCTGGTTCATAGAAGACACCTTTTGAGATTTGCTAATTTTCCCCTTTAATAGGGTTGTTAATACACCCCCTACTTTTTTATTGACAACTCGTTTTTGTTTATTAAAAAACGATACTTGGAACTTATGCTGAGCTCGTACTTTTTAGATAGATGAGGTTTTTATTTTGCCTATTCCACATATAAATTAAATATTAAAAAGTTATCAAAGTTAATCTAAATCAATATTTCATATTGTGTTAAAATAGTTAATATATAAACTATAATAATAAAAGCAATTAACAAAACATTGCTACTTTTAAATAACGACCTAACACTTATGGATAATTACGCCGAGATACTCTTCATCAATGAAGTACGGGGCCTCCAGGATGAAGATGGAACGGGTGACACATATGCCAAGGTTTATCCTAACCGCACAAAAGAGTCACTGGATGAATCCGACATCAGTTTTATTTCTACAAGAGAAAGTTTCTACATTGCATCTGTTTCATCGACAGGGTGGCCATATGTTCAACATCGGGGTGGGCCAAAGGGCTTTTTAAAAATCATTGATACTAATGTCCTAGGCTTCGCTGATTACAGTGGCAACCGACAGTTTATTACCATGGGCCATGCGGCAAGCAACGATAAGGTATCTCTGTTTCTGATGGATTACGAAAACCGCACTCGTTTAAAAATATTAGGTCATCTTAAAATGCAACACGCTAAAGATGCCGACCCATCACTTTGTGAAAAATTAGAGACTCCAGAACAAGGTAAGGTCGATAGAGTGGCAACCATAGAAGTGACTGCGCTTGACTGGAATTGCCCAAAATACATTCCCCAATTAATTAATATTGAAAAAGTAAGAGCTTTTACCAATTCTCAACTTCTGGAATTAAGAGAAGAAAATGAGGCCCTGAAAGAAGAGTTGGAACGTTTAAAAGTCAAAATTTAGTTAAACTCTGAATTAAAGCCACTCCCCCAAAACATAATGAGCTTTACCGATATCAAGCTAGCTATATTCAGCTTGATATAACAGTCTATTAGAAGCTTATCAATGTCGTTTATGCGTTTGCTTTAACCGCAGCCAAAACATCTGCTGGCTCCGAACGTTTGGTGTAATCAGCATCGACAAAATGATATACGATTTCACCCGATTGATTGACGACGTATGTCGCAGGCATTGGTAATTCAAAGGTGTCATCGCCATTATGATCGACAACATCAATACCAAAAGTGTCATAGATTGAGCGAATTTCCTGTGGCAGTGTATACACCAGACCAAACTTTTTAGATATTTTATTACCTTTGTCAAAAAGAATATCGAAGGATAAATCGTGTTTTTTCTGGGTTGTTAATGAATGATCTGGAACTTCGGGTGAAATAGCTAGTAACTTTGCCCCTGCCTTTTCGAGTTCAGGATTCATTTTTTGCAAGGCGTTTAATTCTAAATTACAGTAAGGGCACCAGCCTCCCCGGTAAAAGGTTAATACCAGCATTGAAGCTGCTAGTCTTTCTTCTATTGAACTAACGAAATTGTTCTGATTCGGTAAACTAAATGATGGAATTTTAGCGCCTGTTTTTAGTGCTGTATTTTCAATGCCCGAGGCAATTAAATCTGTTGTAGCCCCATTCATTGTAGCTAAAACTGGAGCAGGCACTTTCTCCACTTTGATAACTTCATAAGCATCAATTTCATCTTTTAGTGTGCTCATTACTAATTTCTCTTATAATTGAGGTGTTGTTCAATAATCAGATTAGGGTATATTGAATGATCATTCAAGTTATATCTTGAAGATATTTTTTATATCTACATAAGTGAAATAGAGAATCATTAAAGTAATTTTGGGTAAAGAAAAGCAGGCGAAGAAATGGCTAGAACAATCGAATTTGATCGTAATGATGTACTTGAAAAAGCCATGAATACCTTTTGGCAAAACGGATATTCGATGACGAGCATTCCTAATCTGGTAGCATCTACTAGATTGAACCCCGGAAGTATTTATTCTGCTTTCAAATCCAAAGAAGGTTTATTTTTAGAGACCCTCGAGTTTTATGGTCAACGCTCCGTTAAAAACTTAAAGAAATTTATGCAAGACTCAGGTTCCCCCTTGGCGGGCATCGAGACCTTTCTAACAGCTATTGTTGATAAAAGTAAAAACAAAGATAAACGTGGCTGTTTAATTGTAAATACCATACTCGAAATGAATTCTCATAACGTTAAAGTGCAAGCCCAAGCAAATAAGCAATTACAGGCTATTGAAGATGAGCTAATAAAAGGTTTACAACAGGCACAAGCAATGGGAGAGATTTCAATAGAGAATAACCCCGAAGCTTTAGCAAAATTTTTGATGGTGAATATTTGGGGATTGCGCGTGTTAGCGAAAACCAATCCTAATCCTAAAAGTGCAGATATTGTACTGACACAAATTTTGGGGGCATTGAAAAGTAAATGTTAACAAACGTATGACAAACACATCCCATATACTAGAAGGCAAAAACAAATTTGACCATATCAACATAAAATCAAACTAAATTACAACAAATACTGAAGCTTGTTACTTCAGATAGTCATATTTTAGTGTTTTAAAAAATTAATTAAGAGTCGCGCTCCTTTGAAGGCACATAACACTATCTTCGTTATAGACAAATTCGGGACTGTAAGATTTTTCTTTTGTTAAAGAAGCATGTTGCATTTGCAAGCGCCATCCATCTTCTTGAAGAACATAGATGTTAGTAGTGTAAACTTCCGACATTTCCCCTGTTAGTTCATCAGCAACAAAGCTCTCTAGCACCAAATGTATTTCTGCACCTTGCATCTGGGTAACATTCAATACTTGTCTGTTAATAATGGTTTTCGGGATATCTGTTAGGATAAACTCCCAGTTATCTAAAACGTTTTTTCGTCCGATAATAGTAGCGCCCTCTGGATGTGTACAACTGACACCCTCATCTGCAAAAAGAGATTCCATTAATAAAAAATCCCCCTCTCCAAAAGCTTTATAAAAAGCTAATTCTACCTGTTCAGCATTTTTGTATATACAATTTGATTTTGTTACTCCGCTCATCGTTATCCCCATTATTATAAATTTCGATTGTTAGGTTATTTCTAGTATTTAATTATTTTTTTCTAGAATTAAAGCAATTTGTGTGCCAAGTTTTACACCGTCGCAACCTATTGTTTTTTAAATGATATTTGTATATATGCAAACTATGAAAATAAAAATAGCAAAAATTATCTACACTTTGTTAAGTTTTGTCTCTTCGAAAACGCATAGTAGACAAAAATACACCTCCCCATTCCACATTTAAAATAGCATAAAAAGAAAAAAGCCTTGGTTGTATAATGGTTTGCGACCAGACAACCCATCACCCAATGGGTGCAATACAAGGCTTATGATTAGTTTACCCTACTAACTTGAAACCACTAAAGACCAGCTAACTTCACGAGCAGGATTGTTGACAGTAGCTCATCTCATGGAGTATCAACACGCATTGATAACCATTTTACGCAACCAAAGAGTAACCGGGTTTTAAGCCCTCTGCTTTGATTCCCCGATGCTGTGCGCCGTTTTCATCTTGATGATGTCCGTCATTTCAAAGGGCACCATGCCTTGAGGACAATGCTGGGTATCAGGCATTTACCCAGCGCCAGCACACTCGGTGACTGACTGAGAAGAACCGGTGGGCACGAGCAGATCATGAATCTCTGGCAAACTATCAACAAGGTGCTTTTGATATCAGCCCTGCACAAGCGCAAGGCGGTAACACTGGATATTGATACCACTGAAGTGGTTGCCAATAAGACCTGTGCAAAGTGGACATACAAATCCAACAAAGGCTACATGCCGATGGTCGGGCATATTGCCGAAACAGGCCAGGTGGTTGCCTGTGACTTCCGCAAAGGTAATGAATCACCTAACAGCAGGAATCTGGAATTCATCCGGCAATGTCAGGATGCCTTGCCCGATGGATGTAAGTTCCAGTCACTACGCATTGATTCAGCAGGCTACCAGGAAGCTATTATCAGGTACTGTGACACCGCATCGATCCACTACGTCATCCGTGCAAAAATGTGCGCTACCATCAGGGAGCAGATTGAAGCGCTGACAGAGACTGAGTGGCATCCTCTACGTAACAGAAAAGGCGAGGTGATGATGGGACAGGATACTTACTGTACCGTCCACTGTATCGGTGATCATGAAAAACCCTTTACCCTCATCCTCCAGCGCAAACGTATGAAAGGACAAGTCGGACTTGAACTTGAAATATCTGGAGCCTGTGAAGAAATAACGGCAAAGGGATATATCTATCGGGCCATCGCAACGGATAGAGACGACTTGAGCAATAGCGAGATCGTCCACTGGTACGACCAGCGCGGGGAAGACAGAGAAAACCGTATCTAAGGAACTCAAGCTAGACTTTGGTGGCGATACATTACCTTGCTCGGATTTTAATGCCAATGCCCTTTATTTTAATATAGCAGCACTTTCCTATAACCTGTTTGCCCTGATGCGCCAACTGTTACCGATAACATTCTCGCATCATCGAGCCATGACCCTACGCTGGCGTTTGTACGCAATGGCCGCTAAGGTTATCAAAACAGAGCGGAAATACTTTGTAAAACTCAAGAAAAAACACCAAATATTACTGTCAGAAGTGCTTGAAGCACTAAGGAGATTCGAACCACCGCCCCTTTAAAAAGAAAACGACAGAAAATCACAGGACGTCTGGATAGATGCGCCTGAGAAATGGAAAACCTGTAAAAAATGTTCCCGTAAATAGTTATGGCAAAAAAAACAGCTGTATCTTGTGGTGATCCTTGTTCAGCAGTGTGCAAAAAAAATGTGTTTTACAGGTTTTAAAGTGAGACCGGCTCTATCTGTGGATTTGGGTTTATCAGGTGCCTTGAATTATTAGTATTTTCTATTAAAAATGGGTATATTTAGTTGACGTTGAAAAGAGTATCTTTTGAGGCTTTTTTAATATCAAAGGTAAATTATTAAATTCTGGATTGATTACTGGCAAGGCAAATTACCACTTCAACTTTCTTTGTGGATTTTATTTATTGGCCTGATAATATTATTTAGTTTTTTAGAGCCTTTCCTTATAACAAAACTAATTTCAAATCCAGATCAAGGATTTGTCGCCGCTATTGTTTCCCTATTTATCACACGCTTTATAATTTTCCCCTGGCAATTTATCGGCTTGTTCCGTGCCACAGAGAATGATTTCATCAAAAATGGAAATACCCTCAAAACCAGAAGCATTCAGGCTGTAATGGTTCTATCTGTTCTTTTTTCTCTGGTATATGTTCTTGGATCAATACAGGTGATTTTATACCTCAACAACGCAAAGACGCACTTATTAGCCAATTATACCAAGCGATCTGAATATAGTTTAAAGTTAGGAGAACAAGGGCAGCAACTTTATATAAATGGCATATTTGACTTTGGAATTACTGATGACGTACGAAACGTAATAGAAGCAAATCCAAAACTATCAATAATTATTCTGGAAAGCAAAGGCGGACAAGTCTATGAAGGCCGTGGACTGTCGAAGTTGATTACGGGCATTCGGTTTAGACACATACTCATATAAGGAATGCAGTTCAGCATGCGCGACTGCATTTATCGGCGGTAAAAATCGGTATCTTGGTGAATCTGGAAAAATAGGTTTTCATCGATATAAGATGGAAAATTCCGCATTCTGGTATTTACTGCCACTCTATGACATTAAATCTGAACACGAGAAAGATCTAGAGTTATTCAAATCACAAGGTGTTAAACAAGCTTTCCTAAATAAAGTATTTGACCAAACACCGGATGATATGTGGTTTCCTGGTTATACAGAACTACTCGACGCATCAGTTATTCATCCACACACACCTGTAAAAGAATCTGATTAAAAAGAACAAATAACAATCAATAAAACGTGAATAAGTCACAAATCCAAGGTAAATATTTCACAAAATTAATCCAAGCTCAATCCTATACTGAACACAACCTGAAGGAACAGGTTAAGAGCAACTCTATTAATTAGAGTTGCCCTTTATTCATAAAAGGAGAAAAAAATGTCATCACTTATCAAAAACATAATCAGTAAGTTCAATTGCTTAAAAGCATGGAATAAATTCTCTGAACTAGAAGTTCACGAAAATCCGTTTAGAGCTGATCAGAACTTAGCAATAAAAACCAAGTGATAGATGTTTAGCAGGGCCACCAGTTGGTAACTTCAAATAAATTCACACCACCCTACTTTGGGGCTTTTTGGTATTTTCCTATTTCTACTGCGATTTTTTTCTTCCCGACGCATATCAAACAGAAAATACCGTTTTCAATTAAGGTCAGTTTTTTCTTCAGGCAAAATCAATTAAGCATAGGATATTATTAGTATCTAAAGATTGGTCTGGAGAGTTAAACACATGGCAGAATTTCCCAAACAAGCAAAAGCCGTCATTATTGGCCTTGGCGGTATCACTGGTTCATCAGTGGCGCATCATCTTATCGAACGTGGCTGGGATGATATTGTCGGTATCGACAAGTCAGCTATCCCTACAGATATGCAGGCTCAACCGCGCACGCTTCGGATTTTTGCTTTAACACCATGCACGATCAGATGACGATGCATACCACCAAATACAGCATCGACTTCTTTGAGAAAATGGGTCGTTACGAACGTATCGGTGGTATCGAAGTGGCACGTATGGGGGACGATGAGCGCATGACCGAACTTAAGCGCCGTGTAACCTCAGGCAGGGCATTTGGTAATAAAGTTAAAATTATTTCAACGGCAGAAGCCAAACAGAAATTCCCGCACCTGGAAGAAGACATGATTCAGGGTGCTCTGTGGGATCCCGATGCTGGCTTGGTAATACCTCGTTCGCAAACGGTTGCAGGTGAAT
>CAVXCT010000013.1:0-24166 GCA_963760355.1 uncultured Gammaproteobacteria bacterium
AGACAACAGCTTTAGCTGACCCGTTAGTAACTGTGTTCAAAGTCAATTATTTTCCAGCATAATTAGGATCCCATCGAGTATTGTTTTTCAACATAGCATTCAAAATTGTTAGCAGTTTTCTCATGCATGCAATCACCGCTACCTTGCGTATTTTACCTCTCTTTATCAATCGATCGTAAAATGCTTTGATGGGTTTGTTGTATTGAATGGCACAAAGCACTGGCATGTAAAGTGCCGTTCGTATCTGTTTCCGCCCTCCCCAAATCATCTTTTTTCCTTTTCGATCGCCACTATCATTACAAAATGGGGCGACACCTACGAGCGCACTAATTTGTTTATTATTCAATCTACCTAGTTCTGGTAAGTTGGTTAATAACGTAGCGATTGATTGGTTTCCAACACCTTGCACTTCAATGCATAGAGCCTTCCTTTCATGGTAATTTTGATCCGTATCAATGAGCGATTGAATCATGCTATCCAATGATTCAATTTGTCTTTCCAGACAGCAAAGCATTTCTTGAATCGTCACCAGTGCTTCTTTTTCAGTGGTGGTTTCCAAATATAACTTCTCGGTAGATTGATGTTTTAATAACTGTATTCTCCGTTTCACAAGATTTCTAAGCTTCTGTTCTTGAGGGCTTTTTCTGTTTAGAAAGACAGGGGCTGCAATCTTTGCAAAGTCCCTAATAACATGAGCATCGATCTTGTCATTCTTAGCCAGTTTACCCATTGCTTTGGCATAATCTCTAACACGTTTAGGGTTAACAATGCTTACAGCGATGTTTTGCTTGAGTAAAAAATCTGCAAACTTACTTTCATAACCACCCGTCGCTTCCATAATAAAATGGACCTCTTTTAAGGGCAATGTAAGGGTTTTCAAGAATGCTATAAAAGCCTCTTCATTGTTATCAATACAAATAAAATCAGTATCGTTTAATGCAATATCCAACTTTTTCTTGGACACATCGACACCAATCTTGTTGAGGGTTTGTTTAATCTTAGTCATAATAAAATTCCTTGGGTTCTCAGCCTTGTAGATACGGATTCGTAGATCCTGGCAACTGTTCGAGATAATCTAAGGGATGGGTATGGCGACATTCACTAAAGACGGTTTCTAAAGAACCAAGGGTGAGTCGGTCTGCCATACCCTTTTAATTCAGATAGCGAATCTGAATTAAAAACTAGGATAATACCTAGTGACATGAACATACAAGGGTGAGGCTTTAGCCGAATAATTATTTGGCTTGTCATTTCTGGCTCCTGGTGAGCCTAGAAAAGCCATGTATTTATAGCGCTAAAACCGTGAATAAACATTTATAGAGCTATTTTTAAGACGTAAATCAATAAAAGGGTGTATTGAAACATAACCATCATCTAACTCATTCATAATGATTACCATTATTCTTATAACGAATACTTTTATAGGTAATGGCAGAATTATTCTCTTTTAAGTATGGATACAACAAGCCCCACAGACTTCAAGCAAGATAACCAATATCTTGCTAATAACATTACCGACCACTTGCCTGGTACTGTCTTTCGCTGTCGAAATAATAAAAATTGGACGATGTTATACCTTAGCAGTACGGCAGAAATTCTTACCGGTTACTCCTCTAAAGAACTCATAGATGATGCAAAGTTTTCTTACGCATCACTTGTGGTAGAAGAAGATCGAGAACGTATTTGGCAAGAGGTGCAAACTGCCTTACAGAATCAACAACATTACGAATGTGTTTACAGGATCAACTCCAAACAAGGCGAGCAGAAATGGGTCTGGGAAAAGGGTTTCGCTAAATCTTTAGTTGAAAGTGATTCCAGTATTATTGAAGGTATCATCCTTGATATCACCGAACAGAAACAGGTGGAATTAGCCCTGCAAGAAAGTGAAAAACGTTTTCGCGATATCGTGGATGGCTCAATCGAAGGCATCCTGATCCACCGTGACTGGCGAACCTTGTTTATTAATAAATCTTTAATGAAAATTCTCGGCTACGAAACTTCTCAGGAAGTGTTGGCATTGGATTCAATTTCAGCATTAATTGCCCCTCACGAACGTGAACGTATCAAGGGATATTCACAAGCTCGAATAAAAGGTGACTCTGCACCCAAAAATTATGAATTTGAAGCGCTACATCGCGATGGCACAATCAGGTCTATGAAAATTCAATCGAGTATCATTGACTGGAAAGGAAAACCAGCGATACTAAGTACATTAATTGATATTACAGAACGTAAACGCGCCCAGGAAGAGGTAGTACAACAGCGCCAGCAATTATCGCACAATAACAGACTAAATATGCTGGGCGAAATGTCGGCAGGCATCGCGCATGAACTCAATCAACCTCTTACCGCTATAGTTAACCGCTGTGCAGCAGCTAGAAACCGTATCAACAGCGAAGAACCAGATCTGGATAAAATTAAAGAGGCGTTAAAAAGCATCGAAGAACAGGCACAACGCAGTGGCGATATAATTGATCATATGCGTGAGATGGTGAAAACAAAACAAAGTAAAAATCAAACGATTGATATAGCTGAATTAATTAAATTTTGTATGAAATTTATAAAAACAGAAGGCTTATTAAAACATACCTCTTTATCAACTAATATAGCTGAAAACCTACCCAGTGTATTTGGTGACCCAATTCAAATTCAACAAGTATTATTAAATCTAATCCGCAACTCTGAAGATGCAATGCAAGCATTGACTATTAAACAGAGACACCTAACCATTTCTGCAATAAAACATGATGATTATGCTGTACAAGTATCTGTCAGCGATTGTGGCACAGGTATTAGCGAGGAGGAAGAATCAGCATTATATCAATCGTTTTTCACCACTAAAGATAATGGCATGGGAATGGGATTATCCATTTGCAGAACCATTATTAGCGCACATAAAGGGCGCATCTGGTTCAGCAGGAATGCCCAGCAAGGCGTTACATTCCGTTTTACTTTGCCAACTATTTAAAAGAAAGTTTTGAATTTAGAGAAATACTTGAATTTAGAAATCAGGAAAAGGAACTAATTATGGCTAATCAAGAAGCCACTGTATTCATTGTCGATGATGATAATGCGGTTAGAGAATCGCTCGCTGACTTAATAGATTCGGTTGGCATCAAAGTCCAAACGTTTGCCAATGCGAATGATTTTCTAGCCAGCTATTCAACGGATTGCATAGGTTGTTTGGTATTAGATATTCGTATGCCCGGCATGAGTGGTCTGGAATTACAACAGGAACTTATTAGACGTGAAGCGTTATTGCCTATTATTTTCATCACCGGTCATGGTGATATCCCGATGGCGGTTCAGGCAATAAAGGGAGGAGCTCTGGACTTTATCCAGAAACCGTTTCGTGATCAGGACTTGCTGGATCGCATCAACAAAGCTTTAAAAAATTGTGACAAGCAACAAAATACCCAACAGCAGAATCAATCAGTTAAAAAACACATCCATGATCTTACCCCCCGTGAGCATCAGGTAATGCAGATGGTTGTCGAAGGTAAAGCCAACAAAGTAATTGCCATTGATCTGGGATTAAGCCAACGCACTATTGAAGTGCATCGAAAAAACGTGATGCAAAAACTAGAGGCGCGCTCGCTAGCTGATCTAGTGCGCATAGTGACACAAACAGGCCTGACATAAATAAAATGCCAGACCTTCACTTAAGCCCACCCCAGGGCTCTTATTTTAATGAATTCTCAAACTGGTCCATCGCTTCGATGACATGTGTGGCGTACATTACACTCGGGCCACCACCCATCAAGACAGCAACGCCAAGCGCATCAGTGATCTCTTCACGAGACGCACCCGCTTTTAGTGCATCATGGGTGTGAAACGCAATACAACCGTCACAACGGGCAGCAACACCAATCGCCAGCGCAATCAATTCTTTAGTCTTAGCGTCCAGTGCTCCATCCGCTGAACCTGCCACATGAAGCGCGCCAAAGGCTTTCATCACATCCGGTTGAGCTTGAGCTAAAACGCCCATATTACCTTTAATTTTCTCCAACTGTTGCGGGTAAGTGAGAGTATTGGGTAATTCACTAGTCATTTTGTTCTCCATATAATAATTGCTAATGTGCTAAGAATATTTTGTTAAGATCAACTTTGAAATTCGGACATATACGTATATTGCTACGTAGGCATACTTAGTGAGTTTTTAAAAAATACCGTAATATCGGGCAGATTGTTTAACCTGATCGAAGTTAATGAGGTAGATGGTTAATGCGCATAAACGAAGGGAAAAATAGCTTTGTTAAGTGTAGCTGAGTCACCTCCCTACTTTTGATGTGTTTTTGACCTATACAGGTATTTGAAAGAATCTATTAATATTTAACAACGTTCACAAATCTAAAGTTTAAGCTGAAGTAATAACTCTAAACTATTCCTTCTTCTTTTTCTTGTTATCAGACATCGCTTCAAAGCTTGCAATAATATCCAGTAATTCATTCGTTATAATATCCTGGCGCGCTCGACGATACTCTCCAGATAATTCCTCAATATGTTCATCAAGATTTTTCTCTGCGGCTTGCATCGCGGTCAGTCGACTGCCGTGTTCAGCAGATTGGCTCTCCGCACAGGCACGAAATAGTGAAATAAAGAAATATTGGTTTAGTAACGATGAGAGTAACGTATCTCGATCCATGGTATAGGTGGGTAAGCTGGTACCCGGCCATTCCTTTATATCAAACTTACTAAATTTATCTAATTGTAAAGGCAGCAAATGAAATCTGGTTGGATGGTATGAGGCTCTATTTTTAGGGCGATTATGGTAAAGAAAGAGATGTTTAATGCCGAAGTTTTCACGCCAGTTTTCGATATGAATCAATATTTGCTGAATGCTTGTTCCAATCTGATTAGCAGTTCCCGGTAAGGTCAGTACTTCATTTGCGGGTTGTTTTGCGCGCTCCAGTAAGTCCCCTGCTCGTAGTCCCAAACACAGAATTTTGGGCTTAACAGCACCCGAAATAGATTTAAAATGCGCCAACATATATTCCGTAATATCTTCATTGAAACGACCACACATGCCATGATCGGAGCCAAAAACTACCGCAGCCATCCCTGCATTGGGTGACGAAGGCAAATGTATTGGATTAATTTCATCACGCATCACAATACGTAAGCCAAGTTCTACGGTATGCCAATAGTCAGTCAGTGATTCTATGGATTGTTCATACTGATGAATATTCGACGCAGACAATGCCTTCATGGTTGCAACAATATTATGCAACCCCTCCATGCTTTTAATTTGTTGTTGTAAGCGTTCAGGCGTTTCCATGGCTTTTTATTACTTTTTGATAATCCCAGTCAGGAAATCTATTAAAGATTTCCAATCTTCATCACTGAGCTTTTCACCAGACTCGATTTTCATCGCTAGCGGCTTCATCTGTTGCTGTAGTGCGTCGGCAATGTTTTTCAGTGTTTCTAATAATTGATCTAGCTCTAGCTCATCGAACAAACCTTCATTAACGGCTTTGAGCATGGCTATTTGTTGAATAACAGTTAGTGGTTGATGCTCTGCTTGTTTTAATACTTCGCGCACACGACGGCCACGAGCAATAGCAGCTTGGCTGGCTTCGTCCAGTCGCGATGCAAAACGTGCAAATGTTTCAAGCTCTTCAAATTGTGAATAGGCAAGTCGAAGATCACCCGCTACTGATCTATATGCGGGTAATTGAGCCTTACCACCCACACGGGAGACTGATTTACCTGTGTCCACTGCAGGTAACAGTCCTTTACGAAATAGTACGGGTGATAAGTAAATCTGGCCATCGGTAATCGACACCAAATTGGTTGGAATATAGGCTGAAATATCTTCTGCCTGAGTTTCAATAATAGGCAGTGCCGTCAAAGAACCACCACCCAATGCTTCACTCAGTTGAGTGGAGCGTTCAAGCAAACGTGAATGTATGTAAAAAATGTCTCCAGGAAAAGCTTCTCTTCCTGGTGCACGTCGCAATAGTAGTGACAATTCGCGGTAGGCTCGTGCATGTCGAATTAAATCATCATAAACAATCAATACGTGTTTGCCCTGATCACGAAACCATTCAGCCATCGTGGTAGCTGCATACGGTGTCATATACTGTAATCCGGGCTGGTCTTCGCCTGAAGTAACAACCACGATTGTTTGCTCCAGCATTTCTGCATCGCGCAGTGTTTCTACAACCCTTGCTACGGCTGTACCTCGTTGTCCTATGGCACAATAAATACAGATCATCCCTGTGCCACGTTGATTGATAATGGTATCTACAGCTACCGAGGTTTTACCCGTTTGCCGGTCACCTACAATGAGTTCTCGCTGACCATGACCAATAGGAATTAACGCATCTATTGATTTAATGCCGGTTTGTAACGGTACTTTTACTGGTGCCCTGTCCATTATTTCAGGTGCTTCACATTCCATTGGCATGCGTTTATTAATTTTCAGTGGAGCACCACCATCCAGCACTTTACCTGTGGCATCTACAACACGGCCTAATAAGGCATCACCCACAGGTGTATCCGCGATATGCCCTGTTCGTTTAACGTTTTCACCGGCTTTTATTTGTGGGTCATCCCCGAGTAATATGACACCTATCTCATCTTCACCAAGGTTAAGCGCAATGCCGGGAACATTCCCCGGAAATATCAGAATTTCCTCAGCCTGAGTTTTTGGCAAACCCTCCACTCTTGCAATACCACCCCCGACAAAAGTGATTACACCTGTTTCAGTCAGAATCAAATCAGATGATGGCTGAGCAAGCGCTTCGTCATACAACGACTCTACTTGCCCAAGCGTTTGCTTGAGATTTTGTTTCAAGTCGGCTTTTTTTAAGGCACTTGGTTTTAAATCATTTTGATTTAAACTGTTTGGTTTTACATTCGTATCAGACATTAGCCTTAGACTCATGCTCAGAATTAAAATCAAGGTTTTCTAACAGGCGCTGGTCAAGATCTTGCAGGTACTCATGGATATTCCAGCCTACCTGATATCCACCTGTATCCAGAGAAATACCACAGAGTAAATCACTGGATACCTTGTAATTCACCTTAGCGGAATCATTAATAGTTTCATGGATGGCAAGCGTGATCTTTTGCTTTATCTCAGTCTTAAGTTCGAAGGCACTGAGGATATGAATATCCCCACTTGAATTTTTTAGATTCTTCAGTAATTCATCATCCAGATTTTGTAATCGCTTCAAAAAGACAGCGATAATCTGCTCTTCAAGAGTAGATTCGGACAAGTCTCCAAGTACACGACGTCCGGTATCCTGAATCGCCTTTACAGTCGTTTTGCGTAGGTCTTGAAGATAATCGTTTTGCTCTTGGTCTAGCTGTTTTTGCCATAATTCCTTTTGTTGCTGTACTTCTTTACGTGCTTCTTCTACCAGTGTGAGGCGTTTTTCCTGGGCTGCGATTGCGCTTTTTGTAACAGATTTGCTTTGTCCTGTTCCAGAGCTGCAATTTTACTTTCGTAGTTTTGCATGGTCAGTTGAGCGGTTTGCTCACGGTTTTTGGCTTCGTTAATATTATCGGCGATACTTTGCTGTCGCCTATCCATAGCATCAATAACAGGCTTATAAAGAAAATGTTGTAATAACCACACCAGCACCAGAAAGTTGACGATCTGAGCACTAACTGTCAACCAGTCGATTTCCATTTTATTTACCTACTGCTGTGGCTGCTGTTTTTGCGTATTCCCAGAAAGGGTTAGCAAAGATCAGGATCATGGATACCACAAAACAATAAATAGCCACCGATTCGATCATCGCCAATCCTACAAACAGGGTTCGGGTAATCGTGCTGGATGCATCTGGCTGCTGGGCTATGGCATTCAGTGCCTGTGCAACGGCACGCGCCTCTCCGAACGCAGGCCCGATTGAGCCGATAGCGATTGTTAGGCCTGCCGTAATAATTGACACTACGGCGATGATGCTAAAACTGTCCATATTTATACTCCTTTTCTAAATTTTATTAGGATTCGGTTTGGGTTTAGATTTGGTCTTGATACCTGATTCATTTGTATCGCTTGTTTCAGTTTTATCATGTGCAGCTGTCGCTGATGCAATGTAAACCATCGCCAGCATGGCAAATATATATGCCTGAACAGTGCCTGTAATAAGTCCAAGCAATTGCATCACAAGAGGAAAGAAAAACGGAGTCAGACTCAATAAAATGCCGACAATTACGGTGCCACTCATGATATTTCCATACAGCCTTACTGCCAAAGAAATGGTGCGAGTGAGTTCACCAATGATATTGAATGGCAGCATCAATGGTGTTGGCTTGATATATTGCTTGAGGTAAGCACCTATTCCATCATTCGCTATACCAAATAACGGTACTGCGACAAAGACACTGATTGCCAATGCCGTGGTTGTGGATAATGATCCAGTAGGAGCTACAAATCCTGGTATTAATTCCAGCAGGTTGGAACACAAAATATATAAAAATAAAGTCCCTATAAAAGACAGGTATCGGCTTGCATCCTGACCACTGACATCGCTAATCTGATCACGAATTGCGGTTACCACGACTTCCAGTAAATTCTGCCAGCGTGGGATTTCTGCCTCTATTGTCAGTTTACGGGTAATTAACCATGAACCACCTACCAGTAAAATCATCACAACCCAGGTAAAAGCGATGGTCGCATTGATATGTAGCCACTGCCACTGCCACAAAATCGTATTGTCAGGGGTAATATTCATATCGGCTTTGCTGAATCAACTGCAGCATTTGCAGCATTAGTTGTGGTTTTTAATAAAGCTTCTGGCTTATAGCGTCTACTGAGTATTAAGCGAACCAATGTAAGCCCCACAAGCGCTATCAACAGTCCCTGCCAACCAACGCTAAGCATAATCAGATAAAAAACTGACATTACAAAAGCCATGCGTAAAAGCAAACTGGATAGCATCAATAAACCGGGGTTTTTACTGACTGGTAATTGCTTTAGTGTTAACCAAAGACCGAAGAAATAGACAAAGCCAGCAAGCCCACCCACAAACAAAGCAACTAACCACCCTGACAAGTTTACAGCTGTATTTATCGATTCAATGTTTATAGACTCAATCATCATTACTCTCCTTTTTCACCCAAAACCAGGCATTCATACAACCAACTATTAATCCAATAATAAGCAGGTTCAACGTCCATGAAACCGGCCCAGGCCAGCGCTCGTCAATCCATACTCCTAACGCAATACCTATCAAAGTAGGAACAACCACAGCCCAACCTACAAGGCCAAACATTCCCAGCCCAAACCAGACTGAACGATGTTTTTCCTGTTGTGCACGTAATTTTATATCTGCCTTGCGATCAACAGAATGCTCAAAACTCTCTTGTGGTTTTTGTTTATCCATATCGTTGATTTTCAAGCTTAATTAAATTGCGCATGACTCCCGCTTCCAAACGCGCCAAAGCACTGCGGGTAATTCGTTGTTGTTCATCTAGCATTATAAAATGTTCTTTAACCAGATCATGCAGCTGATTAAGATCATCACCGCGCACTGCATTGAACACAGAAACTAAAACATTTCGGCCCTGTTTGATCAATGTTCCGATATCCACAGCCACATATTGTTCTTTTTCGCCTTTCTGTTCGCCTTTCTGTTCGCTTTCCTGAGTAAACGTTAGAATACCCGGTACCAGTGCAGCTACAAAATCAATGTGTCTAGGAAGTAAACAGAAACTACCATTTTGAGCTTCAGCAACGATCTTTGTTACAGGCTCTTCCAATAATACTTTTGTTGGCAATAATAGCTTCAAGGTCATGCCACTCTCTGGATTAATCACCTCAGTCATGACTTTTTCACAACCTCATCGATTGAGCCGATCATGTACAAAGCTTGTTCTGGATAATCTACAAACTCATCAGCAAGAATACGTTCACAGCCTTGTATAGTGTCATCAAGTGAAACAGTACGACCTGAATTACCGGTAAATTGCTCCGTTGTATGGAAAGGCTGCGTGAGAAAACGTTCTAGATGACGCGCCCTACTCACAACTTTACGATCTTCGGTTGACAACTCCTCGACACCCAGCATCGCTATAATATCTTTGAGTTCTTCATATTCGGCTAATGAGCTACGAACCGACTGAGCCACATCGAAATGACGCTGCCCAACAACACCCGGATTTAACATTTTAGAATTCGACTGTAATGGATCCATCGCTGGATAAAACCCCTGTGCGGCACGTTTACGAGACAACACCACAGAGGCTGAAAGGTGTGCGAAGGTATGAGTGGCAGATGGATCTGTCAGATCATCTGCAGGAACATACACCGCTTGCACTGAAGTAATCGCTGCAGATGCAGTGCTACAAATACGTTCTTCAAGCTCGGATAGTTCAGAGGCTAATGTGGGTTGATATCCCACACGTGAGGGAATACGACCCATCAATCCGGAAACCTCGGTACCCGATTGAATGAAACGAAAAATGTTATCAATCATCAACAGTACATCACGTTTCTGTGTATCCCTGAAATATTCAGCCACAGTTAAAGCAGCATGCCCTACACGAAAGCGGGCCCCCGGTGGCTCATTCATTTGCCCGAATATCAGTGCGGTATTATTCAACACACCAGCAGCATCCATCTCACGATATAATTCCTCGGCCTCACGGCTACGTTCACCGATACCACAAAACAGGCTGATACCTTGATATTGACCTGCGGTATTATTGATCAGCTCGGTAATCAATACCGTTTTTCCAACGCCAGCACCACCAAATAGCCCCGATTTACCACCACGTTCCAACGGTGCTAATAAATCTATGGCTTTAATACCTGTGGTGAATACTTGCTGCTGAGTAACTCTTTGAGATAACGGCAAAGGAGCCTTATGTATAGAGCTATAGTGATCTGTTTTAAACGGTTCGCCGTTATCAATAGGCTGACCAAAAACATTGATCATACGCCCCAATAATTCTTCACCGACAGGAACTTGCAATGATCCGCCAGTATCAATAACTACTGTACCCCTAGCCAAACCTCTGGTAGCCGCAAGTGCTATACACCTGACTAACGTCTCGCTCACATGGGTTTGCACCTCAAGCATCAAAGGGAATTTATCACCAAGATCTACACGCAGTGCCTGACGACGAGGGGGTAAAGGTCCTGCAAAAGACACATCCACAACACTTCCATGAACAGTATTGACGTGTCCCACTCGCTGTGAACTTTGAGTGTTCGATGTATCAGTTTGTGTATCCATTATCTGGGTCAAATATGGCTCAATAACGCAAACACTGATAGTTTGTTAACGCCGTTAGTAGTGGACGCTTCAAACTCTGGCACTGGCACATTTAAGCTGGGAAGACTTTGGCTTTTTTGTTCGTTAAGTATGTCCATTTTATTTCCTGTTAAATTTAGTATTACACTTGCAACTACATATTCTCACTGGATTGGCATACTGTAAACCATAGAAGAACATACTTGAGTTGTGGGATATACCTAGAAAGTCAGTCGAATAAAAAACTTTTAATCCCTGTGAGTGCCATCTGTGCCCCCATCGCGACCAGAATAAAACCCATAAAACGTAGAAAAATACGTTGCCCACGTTGACTGACACGTTCTACTAACCATGCCGAAGCTGACAGTGAGATAAATAACAGAATTGCCTCAAGCATTACTGCCAGTAATACACTGATATGCCCCATCACATTCTGGTTACTCGCCGTCAGTGTCATTATCGTGGCTATCGCTCCGGGGCCTGCGATCAATGGCATCGCGAGTGGTACTAGCAGCTCATCGTTTTCATCATCTTGCAGTTTTTCATGCTGAACATGAGTTGGCTGCCCTTTCATCATTTCCAACCCCATCAACAGGATAATCAGGCCACCTCCTGCCTGAAAAGCTGATAATGAAATTCCAAAAATTTTTAACAGGCCACTACCAGCAAGAGTTGCAGTACAAAGAATCAGAAATACATAGAATGACACTTTCAGAGCGGCATTTCTTAGTTTTGGTGACTCCACATTTCCCACCAGGGAAAGAAATACCGGCGCTGCACCGACTGGATTGGAAATTGCCAGGATAGCAATAGTGGCCTGAATAAAGTGCTCTATATTTAATGGGAATTGAGTTGTCATGATAAGTATTTTCTAGGCTAATTGCCTTATAGCTGAATAGAGAATTTCTCTGTTACAGCTAAGCAGCGTCTGCATGAACCATTAGCACATCACACTCAGTTTTTTGTTTCACTAAGTCCGCGTTAAGCCTGGGTATAACCGGAACTCCATTTACGCCATATGCCCCTATAATAATCAAGTCAGCCTTGATTTCCCTGGCAACTTTGATGATTTCATCTTCGGCGCCTTGCATTGAAAAGCTCACCATGGGAATCGCATTAAAGTGTGGAATTGATTTAATAAACTCCTCAATTTGACTCCGGTTTTGATCTATCACGTACTTGGCAGGATCAACATCTCCTGGCGCAACCAACCCTGCAGGCATATCTTCTGCAAAATGCTCGATTACATGCAATAGGGTAATTTTTGCATTGAAATGCCCAGCCAGATTGATGGCTTTTTTGGCTACCTGTTCACTAAATTTAGAGAAATCAGTGGTCAGTAAAATGTGTTGATAGGCTTTCATGTTTGATTTTCGATTATATTTTTGTCCAGTGTTTGTTCAACAGGAATTATCTGACTGATAAGACAAAAACGTAATTCGGAAATGTTCGTAGATTGACTGTGGAAACTACGTAGTTTTGACAGTTAAGAAAACTTCTTTTCCGGGCTAAACCATGGATAAAGCAGTAACCAAGATTTAATATCTATAAAAAAGACAGTTCTGCTGAGCAGATTTAGTTTATCCTGAGCATGGTCGAAGGGAAGGGAAGCACTCCAGGGTAAACGCATTAAAATAATTTTAATTATCAATAGCTTAGTTTTTCATGTTTTTTTGCACCCTTCGACTCCACTCAGGGGGCTGACAATATACTCAGCAGTACCCTGAGCGGAGTCGAAGGGCACGGAAAATTACTCAAAAGTGTTCATTTAGGTAGCCTAATTTCACTCAGAAACTTATATGGAGCTATTTTTAATGCGTTTGCCCTGGGGGAATCCGGGATATTTAAGCGATTTTTATCCATCATATCTTTGGTGCAAAGGCCTCTCAAAGCAGGATTTAACTGATGGATAAATTAAGACATGATGAAGAACCATCAATTACAAGTGGGAGATCTCTTGGTAGTGGTTGCATCTGGAACAGAACTTTCTTAAGCAGAACAATGTCTTTTCAATAATCCCTGACATTAATACCAACATCTACACTGCAAGGTAATCATGCATTATTTTATCTTTTCAATATTGGCAATTGTCATCATTATTGGCTTATTTTTTATAGCTATCCATCTAGGTTTCCGCGCACCCAGAAATAAAGAAACAGGAAACCCAAAAGATCTGCTTGGTATTGACTATCTTCAGCTACACATTCCCAGCCTTGCTAGTAAACAAAAAGCAGGCAAAAAAAAAGCGGGCAAACAACTATTTGGCTGGTTGCTTCCAGTATCCGGATCAAGTGAAACACTTGTTATTCTGCATGGCTGGGGTAGTAATGCAGAATTGATGTTACCGATTGCAAAGCCGTTTCACAGGGCAGGCATTAATGTTGTGCTTTTCGATACTAGAAGCCATGGCAGTAGTGATCCGGATACTTTCTCATCATTACCCCGTTTTGCAGAAGACCTGGGCAATGTCATCGATTGGTTAAAGCAACATCATCCGGAGCGCTCTGAAAAGATTGCCCTGTTAGGACATTCAGTTGGTGCTGGCGCGGTATTATTCGAAGCTTCTAAACGTAAGGATATTGCAGCGGTTATCAGTATCTCTGCATTTGCACATCCTGAATGGATGATGCAGCGCTACTTAAAAAGCTTTTATTTTCCTTCATTCATTAGAAAGCTGATTATGCGTTATGTGGAGTGGGTGATTGGCCATCGCTTTGCAACATTTGCACCGCTTGGCACGGTTTGCAAAATAAATTGCCCAATACTGCTGGTTCATGGCAAAGAGGATACAACCATCCCCGTTGAAGACGCCAGGGCGATTATTAGCAACTGCCCTGAACCCCATTTGAGCTTGCTGGAGATAGAAGATGCGAAGCATGATTCAGTAGAAAAAATAGAACAGCACGGTGAGCAACTTATTCATTTTCTACGAGTAGCTGGATTTCAGATTTAACCCCCTCTATTACATCTTTAAGAAACAGCTCTTATAAATGCTATTGATACAGGGGTGTCATTTTTTAGTTTTAGCAGTGAATATATGTAGAAATCACAAGTACAAAAAAACCCGATATTTTCGGGCTTTTTTATCGATTAAATTGTGGGTGTCCTAATTGTCTTTTCCTTCCCACAAAACCTCACGGTTTTGCAGTTGCCTTACGCTAGTTGTTAACGTCATACTACCAACACGGGATTCTGACGGTGATTCTCCAACAGAGGACTTTCACCTCATTAGTTCATGCCCATGCTGGGCGTACACAAACGGTTCAGCTCGTGGCTTCTTGCTGCGCTCGAATCACGATCTAACCTTATTCGTTATGCTTTTATTTGTTTTATAGCCTAAAAAGACAAGCTAATCTTTTCTATACCTTTGGTGAGTTATAGAACAAGTTGTTCTTCTTTAATTCCTTAAAGCTTTCATTAAATTCTGATTTGTAACCTGACCCAAGCCCCACGATATTAGAAATGATGCCATCACAAACAATACAATTATCAAGCGAAACTAGCCCTGTTTTCAAGTACAACCCAGAATAACCAAATATTTCTTTAATCGGCTGAGTTAAGCCTAAAACAGCATAGCTCACGGTTATATCCTCTTTTAGAAAAATTGAGTATTTTGTAGTATCTCTAAGATATACCCAGTTATTTACTTCAAGAGATTTGATTGCATGATATATTTCTAACTTGACCTCGTTATTTTCCTTATAAATATTCAGAAGTTTTCTATTTTGTATATATTGATCCCTGCCGATCGATAGCATTTCTAATAATTCACAATTTTTTTCAGTAAAATCTGAGGTCTGGTACACAAATAATAAAAAATCTTTATATGTTTCCATGAAATTATCTGCAATTTCATTATTTACTATCATCTATGCTTCCTCTGTAGCATAACGAGGTTGTAGAAAAACCTCTATTTTGACAAATACACTTGTTTTAGTGGAGTTTTAAAACGTTACTAAAAAATAATAACTAATAAATACAATAAGTTATAAATTCAGAATAACTGGAAAAATGTTCTAAATCGAGCTGAATAGGTTTTTCTACAGCCAGAACGCCACAGCTCAGCGAAAAATGCGAGCGGTAGCGAGTCTTTTTTCCGATGCAGCAACTTATGGCTTTTTTATTACGCAACTAATTCTTGCTCAATATCCCAACCAGGAAAGACAATAACAGCAGGATGACATTTCAATGCTCTAGCTAAAACTTTTGCTCTTTCTACCCCTAATTTCACTTTATCATGTTCAATAGCTGATAATGTTGATTGAGGTATGCCACTAATTAATGCCAGTTGATTTTGACTTAATTCTTGAAGTTCTCGAAGTATTCTAACTGAGTTTCCAATAGAAACTTCGACTGTTTTTTTAGCTTTTTTAAAATCATTCATCTTAATTTCTCCTATAGTCGTGGGGTGTTTACTCTAAATACTTTTACATAAAGCCCGATATTATCGGGCTTTTTTATCGATTAAATTGTGGGTGTCCTAATTGTCTTTACTCCAAGTCACTTTTTGTCCAAAAAGAGGAACCGTTGAAATATCCATCTTCGCAGAACCGTTTTGAACCTGAGTGGCATGAGAAAGATAAATCATTGTCTGATGCTTCTCATCATAAATACGAGTCACTTTTAGAGATTTCCAGACAAGCGATGTCCGTTTTGAAAAAACGCTCTCACCACCATCATCCTTTTCTATATCACCAATAACAATTGGGCCGGTTTGGCTACAAGCCACTGATGAGTTAGAGGGGTCACTAAAAACCTCACCATTGCGGACACGCTCGATAAGTCCACGATCAAAGTACGAAACATGACAAGTGATGCCCTTAACCTTAGGGTCTTGAATCGCTTCAACTTTAATGTCACTACCTAACCAGTCCACATTCACGTCACCAACCTCTTCTGCTTTCACAAAAGACGAGAAAGCCAAAAGAGAAAGCCCGAGGGTTGTAAAGATTGGAAGTACCGCAGCATGTAGTTTAATCATAAATATTCCTCGCTGGTTTTTATATTGATTGTCATTGTAAAAGGAGCCCGTTTAGTGATCAGGCATAAGTATTGTAACGCTCACTTCACGTCGATGACTATATCAATACTCATCATGGGGATATTGCCGCATTTTTCGCTATGTGCACCCGACCTGTCTTCACAATCACATTAACAATATGGCTTTTCCTGGCTCTTTGTTAGCCTAAAAAACCACTATGCTTTAGTTACAATTCAGTGCCGCATCAGCACTTGCGGTTCCCGTATAAGGACCTATATCCTCACTCGTTAACTTGCCGTTTTTAAACGTGGTTTTAATGAGTCGCTTCCAATTCGAATCGACAGTAATCATTGATGATTTATTCCCGCACTGTTGCAGACCTCCGGTGATGAAGCTATTCCCAATCTTGTGATTAGTTAAGCCTTGTTTTTGCGCAACTTGCTGAAGGCTTCCATCGCGGTAACTCCAAACTCGTAATATTTTGGCCAGGTGTGGGCGATCGATATACGCGATATCCATTGTTCCATCATTGTCAAAATCTGCAATGCCTACAGGGGCTAACCAACGATGGGAACTCCCAATATAAGGCGTACTTGCGACAAGGGAGAGTGTATTCGGTGACTCTTTAGTGATTCCGTAAACCGCTATTTGCGCACCTTTTTGATTATGGCTTCGAATGGTTATGATTTCGTTTCGACCATCACCATCTAAATCCGCTAGGCGTGGATAGATATCTTCAAAGACTTGCGCCGTCTCAAGTGTCGTAGACACCGTTTTGCCTTCCGTCGTTTTAGCATAAAGTGCCCCAGCTTCTATCTCATCACCCAATACGCCATGCGCATAACGTGTCGTTGCATCGTCATACCATGCGGTTTTAATGCCGCTTTTAGCTGTAACAGAAGTGACGAATGAATCTGGTAAATCAGTTTTTGGAAGCGTTTCAGCAGTTATTTGAGCGGTTAAAAATGATGAGCTGATTGTACAAATCATCAGTGCTGATAGGCTTCGGAAATAGAATGGTTTAATCATAATTATATTTATCTTCTTATAAATTCAGTTACCTTTACGTTGTTCTGTTAACTACAGATGCATTCTTGGAAGAAAGTCACCCCCCGGCTTTGAGGCACTTTTTTTAAAAAATCTAAGACAGATTTTGGTTAACTTAGAAAAGCCGTCTTAAGACAGCAAGGCAAACGTTTAAACCTGTGCGAACACCTGTTTTCCTAAATTAAAACTATAAATAATGGCTAAAAGATGGGGGGTGTCAAATTTCAAGTTAATCCAGCTAATCTGATTAGAAAATCTCACCCCCCTACTTATATAAATTGTGGGTGTCCTAATTGTCTCCCTTCGGGCTGTCGTCGCTGCGCTCCAACATTGTCTCGGCTATCGCCTCGGCTGGTTACAATTCTTGTTGCTGCACATCGGTCAAATAAAAGTATCTTAAGTTGTTACCCGAGCTAGTTGCGCCTCAATAATGTCAGCGTATAGGCTGGAATCATCACCTGCATATACAAGCCCTGATGCCAGCTTGCTAGCCAAGATCGCATATTTAACTTTTTCAGGTAAATGGGTTTGGATACGAGGGCCATACACATCAGAATTTTGAATAAATTTTGGCATATGCGCCAGCATCGCTTGTTGCTGTTTGGGTAAGGTAAGTTGCTCAGGGTTAGCCTGAAAGTAATCGAACATACGCGCGTAATGATCATTAATTTCCTGGCTTAGCATGCTTGATATTTCAGTATAAGTCTCGCTGCCATCCAGCTTGCGGTACTTGCGTATAACTGATCGCGCTTCAATCTCTGCCATTTTATTAAGAATGTCAATAACATCGCTAACGTACTCATCTTTGTTAGCCAGAAACTCCTCATCGGTGAAAACCAGGTTAGCAATAATTTCATAAGATGAGGATATAACACCACATTTATTCGCTGAGGCATCGCGCATTATTACTACACCTCTTTGCTGCAATATTGTTCTTGCAGCGGGGGTGATAAACGAGTTTGCACCCTCAATAATAACTTTAGCGCTGGGTTTGCCTTCAGCATTAAAGTAGCGATCAACATTCGTTTCGTCGATGGTCTCAGGTCGCCCGCCAGCGGGTATAAATAAATCGGTTTCAACGGTAAACAGAATACTATTAAAAGCATTGTAGAACTGGTCAGTGGAGATCCATTCCTCATCAAGACCGGATTCAGTCATAGTTAGTTTTTTGTATAGGTTACTAATGCCTTCTTTCTTGGTTTTCATCCGATACAAAATAAAACCGCCTGGATGCAAGGCTTCAGCATCATAAGCTTCGATATCAGCTTTTAAAACAATAGCTGACAATGCGTCTTTATCAAGGCCTTCTGGATCAAATAACGCACCCGTACCATCAACAATAAGCTTAATCGCAACCTGTGGACAACGCTCTAGCAATAAGCGCATGCCATTACCAGCGACATCGCCATTCGGGCCGCCAGTAAATTTAACACTGAAGGCACTGGTGTGCATATCTATGCCCATCTCTTGCATTGTAACTTCAGCAAAGCGAATGACGCCGATTGAAGTCACTCCGTATTCTTTATGATTGATACCAATTTTCTTACTCGACATGATGCCTTTGCCAAGCACATAGCCACGTCGCTCAGCAAGCTCTGCCAAGCGCTCTATCATAACGTTGTGCATGTTCTCATCAGGCCCTAGTTCAATAGGTTCTTCCTGGCCGTAGTAATCAACAACCCTTGGGTCTTTAGCCCGACCATTTTTATCTGTGACGAACAAATCTAGAAAGGCATTCGCAAATGCGTGCTGCATTTTGTAAAGATACTGATCGCGTTGTTCGGGAGTGGTGCGTGGGTCAATATTTAGGATCGCGACCATCTTAGAGCCACCTTCGTATATGTCTTTATTTTTCAGGTGTTGGGTATGGGCAAGCACGTAGTTTTCCTTAAACAGAGTGCTGGCATTATTCGCAAAATCGTCGCTGCTTTGCGTAATTATGGTACGCCAGCCACCGCGAGCGATATCGGAAAAACCAATATGAAAACCATTGCCGCGCCTGCCGGAAAAGAAAGTTATGCGAAACGGGCGCTGATGGGGTAGATCTTCAGTAAATCCAGGCCCTAGTTCCTCTAAGTAGTGGGGGTTTAAGCGAAAACTCAGCGCATGTTTTTCGATCACAAAGAAATTGGTCTTTAAACAATTTTTTACGAATAACAGAGCGCAATGAAATACCACACGCCTTAAATCATCTAGTATTCGGCGGCCTGAGTTAAAGTTCTCTACCAGTTCGCTAACACTTTCAAGTTTCGTTGCATAAGCAGCTTCTCTATTAGTTAAACTCGGGTCAAAGCGAGCGTAAAAAAGCTCAACCAATTGTATGCTGATGCTAGGGACATGATGAAATGCACGAATAATACTTCCGCGTTCATACACATCTGGTGCGTTATGGGCTAAGTTTGCATGGCAAAAACCTATAAAAGCAGAGATCAATGTGGAATCTGGGCCGCTCATAATGCCGTTTTTTATCAGATTCGCGTAACTAAGATCTGTAGTGGAGGTGATCTGAGTGCTAAACAGCTCGAGCTTTAAGTTGTTAAAAAGTGGGTTAGCCTCATTTAACTCGGATTTGTCTCTAGGTTTGACATAGAGCGTGGTCAAAAAGTAGGGAGTTAGACCATTAGTCACGCTTAAGTGATATGCCCGCCTCACACCAATCTCTAGGCGTTGAAAAACTTCAAGAACCTGGGTTAAAAAACCTGCATGCGGAGGATTGGTGACGCCGAAAGATACGCGCGTCTCATTATGTTCTGTTGACTCAAGATTCAGATAAATGCCGCTATTTAATTGCGTTTCAATATAAATACGAATAACCCGCGAGACTCTTTCAGCGGGTGATTTAAGGATGTATTGAGGATTGCTAGAGTAAATAACATCTATTAAGCCGTCAATGTGTTCTTTGCTGTAATTCGGGTAGTCTTTTTTTATGTAGCCAGCGATTACATCTTGAATGCTGCTGTCAAGCGGACCTTGTTTTTGTTTGGAGTCATTAACTTCATCTAGCTCTTTAAAGTCACAGCGTATTACTTCTAAGGCTACTTTACTATCGGGTAAAGGATTAAACGAGGTGGTGATCTCCGCGTAGCTAAGTGGCTTTTCGGGAAGGTCATGAATTGTTCTGTAAATAGAGCCTTTGGTGGATAGCTGAGCAATCATAAGACGGGATTCTCGATCAATCAGCGTTATCTTTTCTAATGATTCGAGTTTATCCAAACTCATCGTTAGCAATGTTAAGGCCTCTACTTCCTCTTTATTCAAATTCAGAAAGTAGGGGCTCATTTCCTTTTTTATCCACTCCAGATTGGCATCCGCTTGAGATCGGTATGATCCAAGGTTAGTCAAGATAGTATCGGCGACAGGTTGAGAGCTTGAAGATGACATAGAGAAGTTTCTCGTTAACGTAGGTTTAAACCAGAATTAATATTGATTTAATTAATATTAGTATAGATTGAAATAATTATATGAAGAATAAATTGGACACTCACGATTTAGTATAAAAAATGACACCCCCCCCCCCCCACTTTTACGTGTTTTATATCTTCTTAAATGATAAACACGCCCTTCGGGCTGCCGTCGCTTGGCTCCAGCATTGTCTCGGCTATGCCTCGGCTGGATTGTTTTTGGTCACCCCCCTACTTATGGACGCTTTTTATTTGATTTAGATTTAAGTGGGCTTTTTCGATGCTGGTAAACTTTGTTCTTCCCCTCTAATTTTAGTTACTGGCAATATGATACTTTCTTGACTACAGCTACAAGAAAGTAATCAAAGAAAAGCCGTCCCAACAAAGCACCTAACGGGTTCACTGCGCTTCTCATAAATAATGGGTATGAAGGGAACTCGCTCGCCCCTCACTCGAACAACCTTCATCCTGATCCATTATTTACTGCGATGCTCGTTGCTTTGAAAGGGAATCCACACCCCCCTACTTTCAGGTACTTTTTATAATTAGCAACTAAAACAGTTCTAGTAGTTGATTACATCCCAAGCTAGAACATTGTACGTCGACGAATCCTTGCGGAATCTACGACGGACTTTAGCGAACTTACCGTTTCGTTTTTTGAAACGGATAATTCGTTTATTTGACTTGTCATTTCTGGCTCCTGGTGAGCGTTTAACTAAAGAACTAATGAGAATTAAGATATTCAGTGATTTATCGACCTATGTACGTCGACGATTCCTTACGGAATCTACGACGGACTTTTCTGGCTTCTGGTAAGCCTAGAAAAGCCACCCCCCTACTTTCAGGCACTTTTTAATCAACTACCAAAAAAACAGCTCTAGTAGTAGCGGAAATCCCAGGCGTGAGCAATGTACGTCATCATTTAGGTTGGTGTAGTCATTACAAGAATGTAACAATACTTTTTTTGCTCGATGTTCGAACTTCCTGAAAACAGTTAGTGCTTCAACTTAGCAGCCATCTTATAATTAGGGTTGTATAACTTTCGAAAAGAGCCTCTGACAAGTTTTTCTCATCTTGGGGTAGTGGCATTTCCAGTATCAACCGATAGTGTGATATCCGTTAATATTGTGATTAACATCTTGGTATTAGTTTAGTAAATTAGCAATTATGACCAAAGTTCGTAGACTAGCTGCAATCATGTTCACCGACATTGTCGGCTTTACCTCCCTTATGGGCATCGATGAAGATAAGGCTATAAAAGTTCTTGATAGAAATCGGAGCTTTCATCGTTCTTTGGTCAAAAAATATCGAGGAGAATGGCTGAATGAAATGGGAGATGGAATACTTGCCAGCTTCTACACATCCACAGATGCAATTCGCTGTGGTTGTGAAATTCAAAAGGAAGCGAAAGAAGTAGGCATCGGACTACGCATTGGCATACATCAAGGGGAAGTCATCTTTGAAAACAATGATGTACTTGGCGATGGAGTCAATGTGGCTTCAAGATTGGAGGATCTCGCAGAAGAAGGAAGCATTACAATCTCTGGTGCTGTATACAATGAAGTTAGAAATAAGACAGATATTAAAGTTGAGTTTATCGGAGAAAAAATATTTAAAAATATCGATGAGCCTATTAAGGTTTACAAGGCAACTTGCGACTCCAGTCTACCCGAGAAGGATATGCAAAAGTATAAACAGGATGAACAAGATACACGACCATCAGTTGCTGTTCTTCCCTTTGTCAATATGAGCAATGATCCTGAACAGGAATATTTTTGCGATGGTATTACGGAGGACATCCTCAATGACCTCACACAATTTAAAGATATTCGAGTAGTTGCACGAACCTCAAGTTTCGCCTTCAAAGACAAGAACCAGGATATACGTGAAATCGGTTTGCAATTGAGTGTTGATACGATAGTCGAGGGCAGTGTCAGGAAAGCAGGCAATCAATTGCGTATTACAGCACAGCTAGTTAGTGTTAAGGATGGTTTTCATCTTTGGTCAGATCGTTATGATCGTGAGTTGGAAGATGTATTTGCCATCCAGAATGAAATTTCAAAAAATATTGTTGAGTCCCTAAAGATCGAATTAAGCTCCAATGACCGGCGCAAAATAAAAAAAACTCAAACCCAGAATGTTCAGGCCTATGATCATTACATTAAAGGCCGCTCTTATTTGCATAAGGGGCACAGGAATACCACCAAATATGCGATACAGTTGTTTTCACAGGCCATAGATATCGATAAACACTATGCTTTGGCCTACTCTGGTCTTGCAGACAGCTATGCGCAATATTATATGTACTATGAAAGGGACAAGACCATTTTACAGAAGGCTCTTGATTTAAGCCAACAAGCTCTCGATCTCGATCCCGAAATGGCAGAATCACATACATCACGTGGAATTGCTCTGGCCCAGAATGGGGAGTACCGCGAAGCTGAACATGAATTTGATAAAGCCCTACAAATCAATCCCAATCTTTTTGTTGCCAATTATCAGTATGCACGTGCCAGCAGAGCACAAGGTAAACTTTCGAAGGCTGTCCATTTGTTTGAGGTGGCAACAAAGACAAGGCCTGATGACTATGAGTCAGCGGTTTTTCTAGTTGCAGCCTATGATGATTTGAAAGAATCGAAGAAACTTGAACAGGAGATTGAGCGATGCATGACAGTAGTCAAGAATCATCTTGAATTGAATCCTGGAGATTCACGTGCACTGTATCTAGGTGCACAAGTACTTATCAGGGCGGGTGAGAAACAAGAGGCTTTAAAATGGATGCAAAAATCACTATCCATCGATCCAGACGAACCATCTGTTCTATACAACGCTGCTTGTATCAATTCATTACTGGGCAATGTTGAAAATGCCGTAAATCACTTTGAGTTTGCCATAGGTGCAGGATATGTCTCGAAAGAATGGATAGCCAATGATTCTGATCTTGATCTAATCCGCAACCATCCAAAATTTATTAAGGTATTACAGATGCTTGAAACGTAAGTTCTTGCAATCGCAGAGGAATACTATCGAAAGGAACGCTAAGCTCCTCAAACATAACCCGGATGCCCATAGCTGCGCTACGAAAAAAAAATTAGTACTAGTTAAATTCATCCCAAACATGAGCATTGTACGTCGACGATTCCTTGCGGAATCTACGACGGACTTTCTTGGCTCCTGGTGAGCTTTGTTTAATAAATTTATGCTTTGTAGTTTTATTCGTCTCTAGAACTATCCCTGTACATCGACGATTCCTTGCGGAATCTACGATGGACTTTTCTGGCTCCTGGTGAGCTTTGTTTAATAAATTTATGCTTTGTAGTTTTATTCGTCTCTAGAACTATCCCTGTACATCGACGATTCCTTGCGGAATCTACGATGGACTTTTCTGTCACCTAGGGTGACTCGAAAAGCCACTTTTATGAGGTTTTTTATAATAACTTAATGAAAACCTCACCCTTCGGGCCGTCATCACCATGTTCCAACGTTGTCTGCGCTGCGCTTCGGCTGAATGACAACTTGTTTTTGTT
>CAVXCT010000014.1:0-268744 GCA_963760355.1 uncultured Gammaproteobacteria bacterium
GGAGGAAATCTTTGAATTTGCACAGTCTGGAATTGCAGAACTTACAGCCAAACTGACTGAAGATCAGCGCCTTCGAATAGCGGGTATTGGGGTCGCATTGCCTTTTGAATTATGGAACTGGGCAGAGAAGATTGGCGCGCCACCTGAACTGATGCAAGATTGGCAGAAGGCAGACTTTGCACAGCGACTGGAAACCCTTTGTCAATACCCAGTATTTGAACAAAATGATGCGACAGCAGCCTGTGGTGCTGAATTGGTCTTTGGTCAGGGTAGTGAGCTTGCTGATTTTGTTTATTTCTTTATTGGTACTTTTATTGGTGGAGGAGTGGTACTCAATCAGGCTGTTTATTCTGGGAATTCGGGGAATGCCGGTGCTTTAGGTTCAATGCCTGTAGTCAGCGAGGATGGCGTGGCTACACAATTAATTGATCACGCTTCCATGCTTGAATTGGAAAATCAGATAAAAAAAAATGGTCTGGACATTTCTTTTGACATACTGAAACAGGATGACTGGGGAGCCCTGGGTAAATCACTGGAGCACTGGATTAATGAAACCGCATACCACCTGGCAATTGCAATTGCATCATCACACTCCGTTATTGATTTCGAAGCAGCGATTATTGATGGAGATTTCCCGTCGGATGTCCGCTCACAAATAGTAGAAGCTACCATTAAAAGAATTGCAGAGTTGGATTTAAAAGGTATTAAGTGTCCTAAAGTGTATTCTGGGTTGGTTGGGAGAAATGCCAGAGCGGTTGGCGCTGCAAGTTTACCGTTATTCTCACGCTATTTACTGGACCAGAATGTATTGTTTAAAAGTTTGGCCACGGTATAACAATCGATTTATGTAGATTACTCATAGAAAAAAGTGCCTCAGCTTTGTATGAATTCTATTGTCATTTTAAAAAAACAAAAACGAGTTGTCATCCTGTTGCTGCCTACACAGGGAACCTTAAAAGAGTGCTGTTTACTTACTAATAACTAAATCTGCTCCGCCCGAATGCTCTAATATGAATTCAGCATTTGGGATATCATTGGACAAAGCACGTTGTTTGGCATTCTCAAGGTTATAACCATTCTCCAGCCAGCGATCTATTAAGCGTTTTTTTACCGTATCTATGTCTGGATTGAGGAAGATCTTGTAATCATACATTCGGTGGACTTGCGTCCAGGGCTCAGTACTCAACAGTAGATAATTACCTTCAATAATCAGGATTTGAGTTTCTGCAGAAATCGTTTTTGCATCTGGAACAGTTGCATCCTTAGCCCTATCAAACAAAGGTATACTGATAGCTTCATTTGAGCTGTGAAAAGCTTCTATCATCTCTACGAAACCTTTGCTATCAAAAGTGTTTTCTGCCCCCTTGCGATGGCGTAATTGAAGTTTATCTAGGGTTGTATTATCGAGGTGAAATCCATCCATTGGGATGACTTCACTCAATGGCTCTCGACTTTGTTGATTTATTTGAAGACTGAGTTTTTCTGCAAAGGTTGATTTTCCAGAAGCCGGGGGCCTGCGATAGCAATCATATAACGCTTGCTTGATTTTGATCTGGCTTCTGCAATAATTTTATCTGCTAGGACTTGTATTATCCTATTCTTTTACCTTTTTATTTAAATGTCACCCCCCCACTTTTATACCGTTTTTATGCGGCTACGACTTACCCTACGGGCTGTCATTCTCTGAATGACATTTGCTCCGTTATCGCTGAGCTGCAAAGCTTTACCCTAAAGGGCTGTCGTCGCTGCGCTTGTATGGTAATTCCTGTCCTTATCTACGATCATAGTTAAGGCGTCGGGGAGGGGTTTCGCAATTTGCTTCTACAATTACTACTTAATTTTAACAAATTATGCTTGTTTATCTATGAAGGCATTGACCTTTGCATAGGCATTTCTAAGCGCTAATATCAAATTTGGATTACCGGCATCGTGTCCAAACAAAATCTGATCATTGGCAAATGTTTGTACAATGTCGTCCGATGAAACGATGGCTTGTGCATTGTCTGCACTCATCATGGCATCTTGGTATTCAAATGCAATTTCTCTATTTTGCTGTCTGACTAAAAATGCGAGAAATAGGGCAGGGAGAACCGCTACACTATCGATGTTGCGACCCGCTTTTATTCCATCCTGAATAGTAGGCAAAATAAAGCTTGGAATTTTTGAATATGCGTCCATGGCAACGCGTTGATTGGTGTCCTGTATGTATGGATTGCTAAATCGTTCTAACACTATATCTCGATATTCAGCCAAATCTATAGGGCTTGGATGATCAGGGCTAGATAGGCAAGGAATAACGTCATCAGTCACGTAGTTATAGGCTAACTCGCGCACTTCCGGATCATTCAAGCCTTCATGAATATATTGATATCCTCGCAATGTTCCTGCCCATGCAATGCAAGAGTGTGTCGCATTCAGAACCCGGATTTTAGCTTCTTCATAAGGCTCAACATCTTCGACCATATCAACCTTCACCAGCTCCCATGGAGGACGACCTGCAATGAAATCATCTTCGATTACCCATTGAGTGAAACTTTCACCCATTAGAGCCGCTGGGTCCTTTCTGCCGGTTGCCTCAAGTACCCGCTCAACAATGTCTGGAGTTGGTCTAGGTGTAATCCGGTCAACCATCGAGTTCGGAGATTTGGTATTAGTTTTTACCCATTGTAATAATTCCTGGTCACCAATCCGTTCTATGTACTCAAATAAGGCACTTTTAAACTTGCTGCCATTACTGCGGACATTATCACAATTCAATAATGTCACTGGCTTTCCGTTCTTCTGCATGCGCGTACGCAATAGCTGGGTCATGGTTCCATAGATTGTGAGTGGCGCTTTTCCCGCTAAATCATTTTGTAAATCTGCATAACTATCATCAAGTTTGAAATTCTCGTCTAGATAATATCCGGCTTCCGTTACGGTAAAAGAGATAATCCTGGTGTTTTCGTCAGCGGCAATTTCAGTAAGACCTTGCATCTGTTGATCCCAATCAATCACTTGTTTGATGGATTTAATCAGTTGATATTTACGCTCACCAGCGGGGCTGATCGTTTCAAGTATATATTGATTATCCTGAGATTTTAGACTGTCGACCACAGACTGCATGTCTGGTCTGTATATTCCCGGCAATAATCTGCCACTGCGTTTCCCCTATATCATGCAGGTTTTGCATATACATCGCCTGATGAGCGCGATGGAATGATCCTAAGCCCAAATGCAATTGATTCAGAGATGTTTTTGATTGTGAATTTGTCATTATCGGTTATTTGCCTCAGCACTTAGAACATTAGCATCGCTATCGAAACAAGGTGTCCATATTCCAGTCTGATATGCGGTCTCTCCTTAAGTTCAAGTGAATATGGAGAGGGTTAATCCAGACGATTAAGGCACCCCCCCACTTTTATGAGGTTTTTTATTTCAATAAATGAAAACCTCACCCTTCGGGCTGCCGTCGCTATGCTCCAACATTGTCTCGGCTGCGCCTCGGCTAAGTGTTTTTTTAATTTGCAACTGCTAATCGCAATGAAGAAATATCAGCGTGTTGCATTTTTTCTATTGATAAAAATAGAGGCGTTCTAACACCATGATGAATTGGATCAACTATTTAAAATAGTCCATCTTCGAGCATATTACCTTCAAAACGAAGTCCCTTTTCGTCAAAGCAATGGATTTGTGCCTCATCAGGAGTCAAAAAGATTTTGTCACCATAATGAAGATCAACTTCGCCACTGGCACGTATGGTCAATGGTTCATCAGACGCCGTACATTGCACGTGGAAGAATGAATCAGAACCTAGATGCTCTGAGACACCAATCGTTCCTTCCCACGTACCGCTTTCAGTTGAAATTGCTATATGTTCGGGGCGGATTCCAATAGTGGTCGCATCGAACTTTTTGGCTTCAGCTCCTGTCAGCATATTCATTGTCGGGCTGCCAATGAAACCAGCTACAAAGAGATTTCGTGGTGAACGGTATAATTCCATTGGGCTACCCACCTGCTCAATATAACCCGATCTCAATACGACGATTTTATTCGCCATGGTCATGGCCTCAATCTGATCGTGGGTCACATAGATCATGGTCGTTTCCAGACGCTCATGCATCTCACTAATTTCCAGGCGCATACCACCCCGCAAGGCAGCATCAAGGTTCGACAGTGGCTCATCAAACAGGAATGCCGACGGTTCACGTACTATCGAGCGTCCGATCGCAACACGCTGACGTTGTCCACCGGAAAGTTGGCCTGGTCGACGGTCAATATAGTCGGTTAGGTTTAATATCTTTGCGGCTTCATTAACCCGCTTATCAATTTCAGCCGGATCCATCTTTGCCATTTTGAGAGGAAAGGCGATGTTTTTACGTACCGACATGTGTGGATAGAGCGCGTATGATTGGAATACCATCGCTAAGCCGCGCTTAGCGGGTGGCACACTAGTCATATCAGCACCGTCAATTTGCACGTGTCCGCTGGTCACATCTTCCAACCCGGCAATTAAGCGTAGCAACGTGGATTTACCACAGCCAGATGGCCCAACAAATACAGCGAATTCACCATCTTCAATTGTCAGGTCAAGCGGTGGAATGACTTCTACGTCACCGAATTTCTTTTGTACCTGTTTGAGTACGATTTTTCCCATGAGTTTATTTCCTCTATTTAACCGCGCCGAAAGTAAGGCCGCGTACAAGTTGTTTTTGGCTAAACCAGCCCATAATAAGGATCGGTGCGATTGCCATGATTGAAGCGGCGCTGAGCTTGGCGTAGAACAGGCCCTCGGGGCTTGAATAGCTGGCGATAAATGCAGTCAATGGCGCCGCCTTGGCTGCCGTCAGATTCAGCGTCCAAAAAGCCTCGTTCCAGGCCAGGATGATATTCAATATCATTGTTGATGCTATGCCGGGTACCGCCATTGGCGTAAGAACATAGATGACCTCTTCGCGCAGCGACGCACCATCCATCCGTGCAGCTTCGAGTATTTCACCTGGAATTTCCTTAAAGTAGGTATACAACATCCAGATAATGATCGGCAGATTGATCATTGTTAGTACGAACACCAGTCCGATTCGACTGTCGAGCAATCCGAAGTCGCGGAAAATACAAGGTAAATTGGGATCAAAACACCCACTGGTGGCAGCATCTTGGTTGAGAGCATCCACATCAGCACGTTCTTGGTGTGTTTCGACGGGCTGAACGCCATCGACCAGGCTGCCGGTACGGCGAGGATAAGGCCGAAGAGAGTTGAGCCAACCGAAATGATCACCGAGTTCATGAAGTGCTTGAAATAGTCTGAGCGCGCTTGAACCGCGCTGAAGCTATCGGTAGTCCAGCCTGTGTTGAACAGAATTTCCAAGGGAGCTCTGATCGCGTCTTCTTCTGTTTTGAAGGACAGGATCAGGATCCAAAGGATCGGGAAAAACATCAGGAAGCCAAGTGTTCCGGCAATAGCCGTGTTGGAGACTTTAGTTTGTTTTGAGACTGCGCGTGCCATGTCTGTTTCTCCTTTAAGAGTCTAGGTTCTTGCCGATCATGCGCATCAGGAAAAATGCGACGATATTAGCAAGTATAATTGCGACGACACCACCCGCGCTGCCGATGCCCACGTCATATTGCAGAAGCGACGAAACATAGATCAGATAGGTGAGGTTGGTTGTTGCAACGCCTGGCCCGCCATTGGTGGTGACGAGAATTTCGGCGAAGATCGATAAAAGAAAGATCGTTTGGATCAAAATGACTACCGTGATGGCGCGCGCCATATGCGGCAGCATCATATACCAGAAGCGGTTTAGCCAGCTTGCTCCATCCATTTCAGCTGCCTCCATCTGCTCCTGATCGAGTGATTGGAGTGCTGTTAACAGGATCAGAGTGGCGAAAGGAAGCCACATCCACGAGACAATAAAGATGATAGACATCATTGGAAACTGGCCGAAAAAGTCAATCGGCTCCAAACCCAATGCCCCGGTGATACTGGCAAAAACCCCATTCACCGGGTTCATAAACATGTTTTTCCACACCAGACCGGACACGGTTGGCATGACGAAAAATGGTGCAATCACCATAATTCGGATGATGCCCTGTCCAAACATCGGTCGATCCAGCAAAAGAGCAAAACCAATGCCACCAATCGTGGTTATTGTCAGCACGCCGCCGACCAGCACCAAGGTATTGAACATCGCGGCACTGAAGCTGGGATCGGTAAAAAACCAGTAATAATTCTGCAAACCTGTAAATGGAGTCTCGCCTGGTTGCAAAAGGTTGTAGCGCAGTAACGAGAAATAAACCGTCATGACAAGAGGGATGATCATCCAACCCAGCAATAAAAGCACAGCCGGCGATATCATCCATCTGGCGGCAGATTTGGTAGCCTTGGTAGCCATTGTTTATACTCCAATGTTTTGTGAATAATATTCTGACAAATTTCCCCTTAAGGTCTTTGCCATAACGCTAGTGAAAAATGAGCCGGAACACATGGCTCCGGCCCCACCAGAAGATGTGATTATTTGATATAACCAGCTTTCGTCATTTCACGAACAGCGAACTTCTGGCTGTTTTCCATAGAATCTTCAACTGACTGTTGACCAGCCAAAGCCGCAGCAATCTGCTGACCTACATAGTTACCGATACCCTGGAATTCAGGGATCGCAACAAACTGAACACCCGTGTATGGCACTGGGTCACGTGTTGGGTTTGCGGGATCTACAGATAGGATCGCTTCAACAACAGTCTTTGCGAAAGGTGCACCTTTCAGACGACGAGGATCCTCTTCAATTGATTTACGTGTACCACTTGGCACAGAAACCCAACCCTTTGTTTCCCCTACTTTTATGAAGTACTCTTTAGACGTCGCCCACTTCAAAAAGTCCTTTGCAGTGTCAACTTTCTTGGAGCTCTTTGGTATAGCAAGTGCCCAAGACCAGAACCAACCTGTACCTTTATCAGTGACCTGCTTAGGCGCTTTGAAGAAGTCTGTCTTGTCTGCAACGCCAGAAGTCTCTGGATTGCGAACATCGCCAGCGGCTGATGTTGCGTCAACCCAAGTTGCACATTTGCCGTCTTTAAACAAAGCACGGTTTTCGTTGTGACCGTTTGCAGAAGCACCTGGAGGGCCTGATTTCTCCATCAGATCAACGTAGTAGGTAACTGCAGCTTTCCACTCAGGTGAGTCGAGTTGCGGCTTCCAGTCCATGTCGAACCAGCGGGCGCCAAATGCGTTAGCAACGGTACCAACAAATGCCATATTTTCACCCCAGCCGGCTTTACCGCGCTGACATGTTCCGTAAACGCCGTTATCTGGATCATGCAACTTAGCTGCCATTTCGGCAAACTCGGTGTATGTGATTTGCTCAGTTGGAGCCTTGATACCCGCCTTCTCAAACAGATCCGTACGGTAGAAAGTGAATGATGTTTCAGAATAGAGAGGAACAGCATAAACACTACCCTTTGCAGACAAGCCATTTCTAACTAACGGAAAAATATCTTCAAAGTCATAATCCTTATCTTCGGCGAAATCGTCCAGGGGCGTTAACCAACCTTTAGCTCCCCATATTGGCGTTTCGTACGCACCGATAAACATTACATCGAAAGAACCACCATTCGTGGCGATATCTGTCGTTGTGCGTTGACGAAGTACATTTTCTTCCAAGACAACCCAATCAATTTTGTTACCTGTCTTCTTTTCCCAATCAGGAGCAAGCTCTTGCAGGGTGACCATGTCAGCGTTATTAACCGTAGCGACAGTAATGTCTTCTGCGGATGCAGATGCGGCGAAGCCAGTAGTAGCGGCTATGGCCAATGTGGCGGCAATAGTTTTTAGTTTCATTAGTTTTCTCTCCTTTGTATTTATAAACGTAACGTAGACAAGATCATCTGAGTTATAGATTTAATCTCTAATTTTGCTTACCTAGTATAATAAGGTTAGCACCAAGAATGATTCCTGTTTGGTACTAAATTTCTTAGTATTGATACTCTCTTGTGTATAGATGGTCTACATGAACCAAGATAGAGCAGTAAAGTCTTATTACAGATGACTCTTTGAATCCAAATATTAATAATAAAATTTGAAAGAAAGTATTATTGTTCCAGAAATAGAACATCAGGCTTGTTTTTCCTAAAACCAGAGTTAGCTATGGAAACTAAAATAACCTAAATGTCATCTCACTAAAATAATTATTAACTTACAATCAAAAGATAGTTAACACCTCCCCACTTTTCAGTAGTTTTTTAAATTATTACGATTAGTATAGTTAACTATTTGCGATATATAGCAACAATTGTGTTTTTTTATAATTTTTTTCACAAGTTAATAAACGAGCTACCTGAATAGGTAATTACGCAAGAAATCAAACCTAAATAATCCACTGTTTACCTAAGGCATTATCAGTATAGCGACCTAGTTAAAAGTCCTATAAACCGCAAGCCTGTTGATACTGTCTAATCGTTTTAATCACTGCCTCAACCAGTATGTTTTCAATATTCAAAGGTTGTCCTTCCAGATGAGTGTATTCAGGCAAATATTGTCTTAGTAAAGGGAGTGGAACAACCTGACCCTCTAAAGCCTTGATCAAATTATCTACGGCTTGTTGTGCTTCTGGTTGAGCCCAGTAATAACGAATTCGGTCTGAAAAGGAATAATGCCTCAGCATACGTTGAGTTGATTCATCTCCATGGTAGTGACTTTCCCAGTTGCCAGGTTTTTCTAGCATAATTCGTTCTAATTCGTTGTAAAGCGGGCGATCACCATAAGTAGTGAGTAAATCACTTGCGATTAAATCTAATGCGTAGAGTGCCTCTCGATAGACAAATGTTAGTTCTGGGCCAACTTTTAGAATCGCATACCCATCTTCAACCAGCTCTCTTAAGGCTTCAGTGCCTTGGTAATCAGTTGAATGAGCCTCAAAAACAAACTGCGGTTGCTGCTTTAGCAGAGCTGACAATTCTGTCGCTTTATCGTGCTGATATGTGATTACATTATGATTGCCAAATTCTACGCCAGGCTGAACCACAATACCTATAGCTCTTGAGAAAGCGTCATCAAGTCCTGCCTGGTTAAAGGCTTCTTGATGAACTTTAATAGTATGAGCCGCAGCTGTTGGTGAGGTTACGGCTAATTCGGTTATCTCATGATCTGCGCCACCTGGAGGAGGCACTTCAGTTCCAATGATATAAAGAGGTTTTGTTTCTCCTGCTTTATCGGCTCTATCTTCTGCAATTGCAGCAAGTCTTGCGGCACGGCTAGCTGTTATATCATCTTCAAGTGCAATAGCTTCACCTAGGCAGCCCATAGATGTATCAAGGTGAATTTTACGAAATCCTGCGTCAATATATGAAGCGATCATTTTTTCCGCTTCTTGCATTGCTTCTTCAGCAGGCAGCTTTCGCCAAGGGTTAGGACCAAGATGATCACCACCTAAAATTATTTGTTCTTTAGAGCATTGCTCTTCTTTAGCGATGTTGAATACTAATGAGGCAAAGTCAGCAGGCTGCATTCCCGTATATCCGCCCTGGTGATTTACCTGATTACAGGTAGCTTCAATAAGTACAGCGTTGCCTGTTTCTTTGGCGTGTCTTAATGCTGCACGAATAACGATGGGGTGGGCGGAACACAAAGACGTGATTCCAACTGATTTTCCGTTGTTATAATTATCAGCAAGTTGTTGCAAAGTATTTAACATGGTTAGATTATCCCGTTGTTAATTTTTGATTTTTTTAAGTTGAATTTTATAAGTTAGTTGCTTAGTTGAAGTTTGATGAATTCATCTAGTTCAGTCTTTGATCCAGTACCTTCCATGGGTCCACGGAAAGTCACATTTCTAGCACCAGCTGCATTCGCATAAGTTAGAGCTTGGTCGATATTCAAGCCATTGCGTCTACATGCGACATAAGCACCTCCAAAACAATCTCCCGCTCCTGTAGGATCAACTTCATCGACACTAAAGGAGGGCTGGTGAGTAATTGATCCATCTGCCGTAAATGCGGTTGCACCTTCGGATCCTTGTTTAAGCACGATTTCAGAAATACCTCGATCAAATAGAGCTTTTAAAGCTTCATCTCGACTGTCTTCTCCTGCGGCAATTTCTAGCTCTTCATCAGAAGGTAGCAACAAATCACATTGATCAATTAACGACTTTAGTCGACGTTCACCCTCTTCGTCGAATGTATGTTCTTTTCTCAAATTGGGGTCGAGTGAGATAGTTCCACCACGGTTTTTTACAATAGACGCTGCTTTTTCTATAATTTTCCCTGTTGTTTCGGAGACAAGCGCAGTACCCATAACGTGCAGGTGGCCAGCACTGTTGATTACAGATTCGATTGCTGGTGACCACGCAATTCGAGAAGCAGCGGAATGCTGGATATTGAAAACGAAATCACGAGAACCATCTTCACGATAGCGCACAAAGGCAGTTCCTGTTGGATATTCATTATCAATCGCAATTCCAGAAATATCTGCACCATCTAATTTCAGGCGTTCAATATTAATTCGACCAAAGTCATCGTTTCCAACAGCAACCAATCATCGCTGCCGAACCACCCAATTTGGCGCATTGATCAATAAATATTGCTGGAGCACCACTAGGGTAGGGGCCGATTAATTCAAGTGGCTGTAGAAATCCGTTACCAATACTAGTCGACATAATCTCAACTAATATTTCGCCGATATTTACTGTTGGCCCTAAATTGTCAGGCGCTAAATTTTGCATAAGTTTGATTCTTTAGTTCTTTATGTTGCTGTGTAACCGCCATCAATAACGAGGTTTTCACCTGTGATCATGCCCGCAGCGCCACTGGTGAGATAGAGTGCGGCATGTGCAATTTCTTGAGGTTGTGCAAAACGACCAACAGGCATTTTTCTTTTGAAAGCTTCTCCGATTTCGCCAGCCCAACTACCTTGAGCACCCATTTCAGTTTCGACTACAGTGGGCGAGATAGCGTTAACAGTGATGCCATGCGGCCCCCACTCCATTGCCTGGACACGAGTCATCCCCAGTATACCAGCTTTGCTAGCGCAGTAAGCTAGATGCCCATCAAGAGCTACCAGAGCAGCTTGAGAAGCCATATTGATGATACTACCGCCTTTCTGCTTGATCATCTGTTTACCTACTTCTCGAGCATAAAGAAACGAACCGCGTAAATTAACAGCCATCGTTATATCCCATAAATCAACCGATGTGTCTTCAGCTTTATCTAATGGGCCGATACCCGCGCTATTAATTAGAATGTCGATATGACCCAGTTTTTCGATTGTAGCTGCAACAATACTTTTTACACTGTCCTCATCTGAAACGTCACCCACCCAGGATAGATGTTGTGACCCGAGGGCGCTGGCTGTTTCGTGCACTGCTTTCTGCACGATCAACCAATACCACTGTTGCGCCACGTTCAGCGTATAGTTCGGCAATGCATTTTCCAATACCGTTAGCACCACCAGTGATTAGAGCTACTTTGCCGCTAAAATCGAAAACTTTGTCGAATGAATAATCCATAATATTCCTTTAAAAAAATGCGTTTTAATGTCGCTATTATATTGAGGGCCGCAGGAGCGGTTAAATTAAGTGCTTCTCCAAAATTTAGTACAGAATCATGGAGAGTAAGAATAGAAAATAGTGAGTTGAAAAGTTTCAAGTAAAACACAAGCACACCCCCATACTTTTTGCCCCTTTTTTCTCATCTTGGCTATTAGCATTTGAAGTCATTAGGGAGGAGATTGTTTATATTTTATCGTAGTATAATTCTAGTAATAAACCTAAAAATATTGATCTAATAAGCAATTCACTCTGAATTATTTTATCGCCAAATAAAGATTATCGCGTGAGATTAGTAATACTCAATTGATAAAACTCAATACTATTTTATAAAGACACCCCTACCTTTTTAAAGGTTCTAGAGTAACTGTTACAGCATACAATATTAATGAGATTTCCCTCATCAACTCATCCACTGCCCACCATCGACGTTATAAGTCTGCGCGACAATATAATCAGCATCACTGGTTGCAAGGAATACAGCCATTCCAGTAAGGTCTTCAGCAACGCCCATTCTGCCATGCGGCACACTCTTGCCAACTTGTTCCTTTTTCTCACCTGGCTTGAGGTTTTCATATTTAGCAAAGAAAGAATCAACCATATCCCAATGCTCACCATCGACAACACCAGGTGATATCGCATTGACATTGATCCCATATTTTATCAAATCCAGCCCTGTTGATTGAGTCAGACTGATAATGGCTGCTTTGGTCGAACAATAGACAGCGACCAATGGCTCACCACGGCGCCCTGCCTGACTTGCCATGTTAATGATTTTTCCGCCTCCGCCACGTTCAATCATGTGTTTGGCAACGGCTTGTAACATGAAAAGTGAGCCTGCAACGTTTACTGCGTATAGTCTGTCGTAATCTTTACGCTCAATTTCCACAGTAGGTGCAGCACTAAACAATGCGGCATTATTAATTAATATATCTATTTTACCCATACGCTGAATAGATTCGGTAACACAAGCATCAATACTTTCTTGTTGGGTGACATCTAGGCTAACCGCGATAGCATTGTCACCCAATGTATTGGCTGTTTCTTGAGCTCGCTCGAAATTTATATCTGCAACAATGACTTTTGCACCTTCATCGATATAGCGTTCTGCGAAAGTTTGACCGATACCTCTGGCGGATCCAGTGATTAATGCAACGCGGCCTTCAAGACGTTTACAGTTCATGTTAATCCCTCTAGTTAGATTGGAGATAGTGCTTAATTACGGTCATCTTATCAATATGTTTAGAAATCCATTATTTCTGCTTTAGTGGGTAAATCTGCGCCTTGCCTTGAACAAGTAATAGCAGCTGCAGCTGCAGAGTATTCACCAATCTTTCTAATTTTTTCTTCAGTGAGTTGTTCTGCCCAATCATTGCTATATTTCAAGAATAATTCACCCACCGAATCCAATAAAGCAGCTTGATATGTATCTCCAGCACCTACGGTATCAATGACTTTGATTTTAGGTGTTTCTACATTTATTTGAATATTTGCACTCCAAAGCGAACTGCCTTCACTTCCTCGGGTTAAAACGATTAGTTTTAGCCCGGTGGCTAACCATCTTTTGACAATTTTTTCTGGTTCAATATCTGGATACATCAATGCTAAATCTTCATCGCTGACTTTTACGATATCCGCAAGGCTAACTAACTCCTCAACCCTGTCATGCCAAACTTTCATATCAGGTTCGACAATCGCTCTGATATTAGGATCGAGTGAGATTAAGCACTTGCCCGAATATTTCTTAACCAGTGATAGCAAAGAGTCTGCTGTTGGTTGTGAAACAATACTATAAGAACCAAGATGAATTGCTATAGGGTCATCCATATCAAAATTGATATCATCAGATGTTATGGAACGGTCAGCAGTGCCTTCCCCATAGAAGGAATAGGTAGGAACTCCATTTTGATCTTTCTCTACGAATGCCACTGTTGTAGGCAAAGACTTTTTAACAATCAGTTCTTGTGAAACACCTTCTAAATCAAGAACAGTACTCAGGCGTTTGCCAAACATATCATTCGATATTCCAGTGAATAAAGCAGCTGGTTGTCCGAGCCTGGCGAGGCCGATAGCTACATTGAAAGGTGATCCACCCACACAAGCCTGCATTGGAAAACTCTCATTAGGCGATTGCTGATTATCTTCTACAAAAATATCAATGAGTGCTTCTCCACAGATTACAAACATAACTACCTCTTGCTTTAAAAATACGTAAGTTAAAATCAGATTATCATCATTTTTTGAATAGCGTGAATACTCTAATGACAGTTAAATTTAGAAAAAATGAAGATTATATTTTTAACTGATTAATTTAATCTGTTGAATCTGTAGCCGAAAAAATGCAGGTTAAAACTTAACAAATCTAATTAAAACAGTGAAATAGCCCTAGATGTGAGCGTTTATACTAGTTGTGACTGAAGCAAAATTGCTATTGTCTTCATCTATTTACTAAATATAATAATAGAACTGTGATGCGTATTATTACAAAAAAATGACAAATCGGGTAAAGCATTACACAACTGAGTATTACTTCTCGTAAAACTTAATGTTTAGAAATACTTTATCTTTTTGTAAACATTACGTGGAAATTAAAGGTTTTTATATATTTGGTCTCTTTTAACCTCATTTAAATGGATTTAGAAAAAATATACTTGCTAATTTTAGAAGTTTTTACCAATCAGAACTCTTACTTTCCAAGTTCGGGCTAGCGTGACTTATGCGTTAAATACTTCTAAAGCAGATAATGTTGGTGATAACGACACATTAGATGCAGCAAAAAATGCAGCAATAATTCGTTTTAACTACACATTCTAATTTGTAGTTAGTTACAAAATTTATCGCCACGTTAAGTAAACCCTACCCAAGTGAGTAAAAATAGGAGGGAATAATGGCCGATCATCAACTAAAATAATTTCAACATCAAAAATTCTAGCGAGTAGCTAGGATAAGGTGCACCATCCGACATTTTTACTGATGTGGGTAAATGCGCTTTCTCGTTCTAGTAATTTATTCGTTTTCACCCATTTATTCACCCAATTACCGTCGTTAACTCCCTAGGCGTAAGAGGGTAGGCAGGGCATCGCTACGCGAGGCGAAGTGATGGACTAAACAAGGGACACTGCTTATTCATCTTTATCAAAAATGCCGTCATTTCACAGCATCACAGTTTTAAGTTCAGAGGCGAACAGCAGGAAGAAAATAGCGCTAAAGTGAACTCGCTCCTTCCTTTTACAAAAAGTTCGCTCAAACAACCTTCATTCTGATCCATTGCTCCTTAAGATAGGTATTGCACTAAACAGTTGCGAAAGTTTAATGGATGAATACGATGATATTTAGTCGTGGGTGTCCAAATTATTTTACAAAGCGGGTTAGAGCGTAAAAGTTTAAAACCAATTATTTTTAGAAACAGAAAGACTGCTTGAGCCATGTCATAAGTTTCATAGGCTTATACCTCTATACTTTCACTGATTATTAACAGCAAAGAATTATGCCACTGGATACTCTCAAATGTTTTTAAAAACTTCTTTCATATTCATTAAAAACGCCTTGGTCAGATTCAGGGCAAACCAGGGTATTCTGTTATCCGGTGCCATCGCCTATTACACTTTACTTTCCATTATTCCCCTGTTCACATTAATTTTAACCGGACTTTCACATTTTTTTGCAGAAGAACAGTTACTTACTATTGTTCAGAATAATCTCAGCCTGTTGATTGGTGAGCAATCAGAGGTGCTGACAAAGCAAATTGCTACTTTTATTGATCATCGGGAAACCGTAAGCTGGGTAGTATTGTTAGTGCTGGTTTTTTTCAGTTCTATGGCGTTTACAGTGCTGGAAAATGCGATGTCAGTGATCTTCTTTCATCGCGTCATCATTCATCGTCGCCATTTCCTGATTTCAGCGATCATTCCCTACATCTATATAGCTCTTCTAGGTCTAAGTATTCTTATAATAACGCTAATCAGTGGCGCTCTGAATATGCTGGATCAAAACCAGGTCTCGGTTTTCATCTGGACCTGGCAGATGAATAATGTGACCGGAGTATTTTTATACGGACTCGGCATGATCGGTTTGACACTACTACTTACCTCGTTTTACATGGTGATGCCAGTAGGCAGAATTTCATTTCGTCACGCATTTATAGGAAGTGTTTCTGTGGTGATACTCTGGGAAGCAACCCGACATATCCTTGTCTGGTATTTTTCAACCTTATCGATGGTCAACCTCATTTACGGATCATTAGCCACTACCATAGTTGCACTGTTATTTCTGGAAATGGCAGCAATCATTCTATTGTTTGGCGCACAGTTAATTGCGGAATATGAGCGTCTTGATCATGTAAATGCAGGAGACGATAAAGATGGTTTTAATACTTAGCCATGAATCTAAGTAATCGGGTTTTTACAGGACATATATAAACGCCCCAATAATATCAAGGTATAACAATCACCTTGCACGAAACTGCATAGCAGCTACTACTAAAACTACAGTGTAAATGAGCGTGCAATTTTGGCTTCAATAGCAGAATTTGAAACAGTATTATGAAAAGAACGTCAACTGGAAGGTATTGCAAAGGCTAAAGAAAATGGTGTCTACTTTGGACGTAAAGCAAAACTAGCAGATAAACAAATCGAAGAGATGCGTTCTAAACGGTGTGCTGATAAAAGATTTGATGATTCAGTATCAATTATCGAAAGACCAGTATCTATCACCTATTGTAAAGAAATCAAGTTAACAACATATCGCAGATTTATTTCAATACTTGCTTATGACTCACAAAAAAAAGTTAAACATTGATGTTGTTAAATGAGTACGAAAACTCTCGAACAAAGGCATGTAAATTAAACCAACCTGGAAATCTCTAGTGGGTGCTTTTCTCAATTCCTAATTCACTACACGAAAAAATGCCTGTAATTCTGGAATATTCACAGATTGTACTTGTACGGTTAACGATTGATCTAATTCAGCATTATCCTGACGTTGTAATTTAGGCTCTAAAGCCAGGTCTGGCAAAATAACCGTAGTTTTACGCGCATCTTGCATGACAACGACTGCTTCGCCTTGCCAATTACTTTCATCATTGTCTTGTTTCTTTTTATATTGATTAAGGTATAGCATCGTCCAGTGCTGATTGGAATTACGCTCAGCTTTACGCGCGGCAAATGATGCTTCATCCGCCAAACCGATCCTTTCTACAAGTTCCTCGTGTCCGAGTAGAGGTTGTTGGGGTGATTGCGTTAAAAATGCCCTGAGCTGTTGGTGTACGATTAAATCCAGATATCGCCTGATCGGGCTGGTTACACGTGTGTAAATTGGCAGACCAAGCCCAAAGTGTGCAGCCGGTTCTGTGGTATGTCTGGATGCCTTAAAGCAACGACGATATGCATAATGTTCGGACATTTTCTGCGGATGCTGAACCTCCTCGGGTTCGGGTTGATATGCGTAGGGAATCGGGATGTTATTTTGCTGCGCAAATAATGCAACGGCTTCACCCGCCGCCAGCATCGCTTCTGTGACTATCTTACGACTTCCACCACGCCCATAAGGACGTATCGAGATTTCTCCATTATCGACGCTAATATTTACCTCGGGTAAATCCAGCATTGCGGCATTATTATTGATTCGGCGTTGATGATAACGATCTGTCAGTGATTGTAATTCAGCAAATGTGCTGTCCAACTCCATGTCGGCATCATCATAGGTGGTTCGAGTGACTTTAAGTGATGAAAAACAGATTTCTATATCTTCTATTTCTCCATTTTCTGCAATATGAAAGCCAATCGAGAGCGCATTACTTTGTGCTTGCAAGCCAAGCCCAAGTTGTTCTGTGATGCCTGACGGCAACATGTGAATTGTCTGTTCAGGCAAATACACATTTGTACCGCGAGAACGAGCTTCAATATCCAACTTGGAATCTGGAGTTACTATAGAGGAAACATCAGCTATATGTACCCATAAACGGCTGCCTTCTATTGAGATTGCATCATCAGGATCCTGGTTGCCTACATCATCAATCGCCCATGCCTGTAAGTCCTGCATATCACGTCGACTGGTTTCAACAGCCTCTGGAATGGCTATCTCGGGATTACTCATATTGACACCCATACGACGCGGCCAGGGATTGTAATGTTGTGGCCAATAGCCGAGTTTCATTAACAGCGCATGCGCGGCCTCTTTGGTCTCATGAATACCAACCGCTTTTAAAATTCGACTATTTTCCCGCTCACCGCAGGCTAGCTGCTCAACTTCAACAAGGTGGGTGTAATCTGCTTCTTCAATCTGCCCATTGTTTATTCTCTTGATCAATGTATCCCAGGCTTCCTGCTGCTTAAGCCGCGAGTCTCGTTTTTCTTTATCAGCAGCAATGAGTTCTAGCGGACGAGCCTTTATAAGATCCTCTCCACCGTCTTTCGCGTTTTCATCCGGAACCAGTTCAAAATAAAGACCATCCATTACCAGCATCCAGCTAGATAATGCGCTTTGCGGAGAAAATTCTCCGTATAGAAAATCAGATAATTCACTCAGGGAGACCGTTTCGTCTTGCAGTAATTCCAATGTTTCACTTAAGGTTTCAGGAGGATCGGGAAACTCCATATCGAGAGTAGAAATATCGTTTACCGGACCAGGGTGTAATTGTTTGATGTCTTTGTCACGCACCCGTTTCGTTGTTTTAAAGATTGAAATATCGATCTTGTCACTAACGGCATCTACGATTGCAGCTTTACTTTTATAGTAAACCAATGCGCCTTTTTTAAACTCTGACATACGTAATACTGACTTATATTTTTAAAGGAGATGATATAAACACACCCCCCCTGTTTTTGCCACATTTAGTACTTTACCAATTTAAATCTCTGGACAAGCGTTAAATCAGGTATGTAGACCTGGTGGATAGTAGAATCCTATAGAACGCAGTTTGTGTTTCTTTACAGTCTGAAATACTAAAATTACTACTATTTTTTAGGTCTATATGGCTTATTTTAAGCACCCACGAAGGATTTAAATTAATAATATAGTTACAACAAGTCTAATAAAAAAACAAGGCGAGTGTATGACCTAGAACAAGAACATCAGGAATATCATCGTTTATACTAATTCTAAATTATTACGTTTTGTATTATTTAGTAAAACAAATAGAGAGGAGGTAAGTTATGAGTATCAATCTTGTTGATCTTACAGTGCATATCGATGAAGATCTGAGCCCTGAACAGAGAATAACGGTACAGGACAGTCTTCGTGCTTTGGACGGAGTTGCAAGTGTACGTGGTTCTAGTAAAACACCACATTTGACCATTGTGCAATACAATCCTCAGGTAATGGATTCTCAGAAAATTCTGAAACGCATAACGGACCAGGGAGCGCATGCCGAAATTATTAGTTAAATGGCATCGAAGGTTTCATGGTTAATCAGTTGCACTAACCAGTTTGTGAATACAGTCTGGTGAACTTACATGATAACCCTGCGATGCGGATGTGTAGAGGACCGTGTGATGTTTTGGCTACTTATAATGTCATAACAAACCCGTGAACGCATTAGTAGCCTGTCTATGCTGGCTTCTCATGCCATTGAGTATGGCTGATTGTATGGATTGGTCATTCATAATACTTAAAGAAGGGGTTTGTTCAGATTTTGGATTAGGAGGTGTATGTTCTGGAGCTTCGCTTGCAAATTAGCGCAATCTGAAGAGACGGCTGGTGAGGTGTCTCTGTTATCGTTAACGAAAAGTATCGATGAGCTGGTTGAAAAAAAGGTGACAACCATCTATGCGGAAATGACAATAAAAGCTGTCGCTACTCCTGATGACACGATATAAATGAATAATTAGGACTTGCACGATTTAATCCGCTGTTTAAATCTATTCAATCTTTAAAAAAGTTCAGCCGAAGGCAGGGAGGCAAAGTTGAAGCACAGCAACAACGACCCAAAGGGCGTGGTTTTCATTATTATTGTGTGAAAACCATGAGCCGTAGCGCAGCGAAGACAACAGCTTTAGCTGGCCCGAAGGGTGAGTAAAACGAATCAAAAGTGCGGGGGTGTCATAAACATAAATTAATCCCTATAAATTATCAGAATGCTTTAGTAGAAACACTAGACAGTTTAGTGGATGAAGTCGGTAATAATAAGCAGCATAAACTTGCTCCTGTTATGGAAACTATCGGTCATTTAATTGATAATTATGAAGACCAAAAATATATACTTAAAGAAGCATCCCCTGTAGATACTTTGAAATTTTTTATGAAAGAGCATGATTTAAACCAGCCAGATTTAAAAGAAATTGGGAGCCAAGGTTTTGTATCTAAAATATTGACAGGAAAAAGAACACTAAATATTGAACAAATCAAAATAATCAGCAATAAATTTAATGTTTCACCATTGGTATTTATTGATAATTTGAAATGAAAAAATGTATAAGGTGCTTAAAACCACCCGCAAAAACACGCAGCTTAGACTTGCTAACGCTTTTTAGTATGGCGTTATGTTTAGAAATTAAGGAATCAATCGTCGTATTCTAATGAGCAAAATCATTATCATTTACTCAACAACTGATGGACATACCAAAGACATCTGTTCGCACTTGCTCAGGATAATTGAAAAATCAAATAATGAAGTAATATTGATTCCGATAGAGGATGAAAATCAAATAGACCTAGATGCATTTGATAAAATAGTCATCGGAGCAAGTATCCGTTACGGCAAGCACAGCCCTAAAGTCTATGATTTTATAAATAAAAACTCACAAATATTAGATAAAAAATCAAATGCTTTTTTCTCAGTAAATGTTGTTGCTCGAAAACCAAATAAAAATCAACCTGAAACAAACCCATATTTAAAAAAATTCTTATCTCAAATATCATGGCAACCAAAAGAGCTTGCTGTCTTTGCAGGAAAAATTGATTATCAGAAATACAATATTTTTGATCGCTACATGATAAGAATGATTATGTGGATAACGAAAGGGCCAACACATCCCAAAACAAATATAGAATTCACAGACTGGAATCAGGTAAATAAGTTTGGCCATTTAATTTGCGAAATGTAACTTATCGATTTAAAACACATAACTAATAAATGTACTCGGAAAAAACAAAGATACGTTAGTTCCTCACTACACTTTGTTATCCCGGTTATTTTTAACCGTTATGTTTAAAGAAAAAAAATGAAAGCATCAGAAAAATATTGAGCTGTTTTGCTGGGAGATTTCCCACCTTTCTGACTCGATTCCCTGGACCACTGGATTATCTAATATGGTTGTAGAATAATTAGTATATCCACGATTTGATCTGCTGTATAAATCCATTCATTCTTTAAAAAAGCCCAGCCGAACGCAGTGAGACAAAGTTGAAGATCAGCGACAAGGACCCGAAGGGCGAGATCTAGTCGAATAAAAAGAGCGGTTATTTCACAACAACATAGTTTTACGTTTAGAGGGGAAACAATGTGGCTGAAAGGAGTTCGCTTTGCTCAAAAAACCTTTATCCAGATCCATTATTTCTTGAGAATGTGTTGGGTTTGAATGAGGTTAAAAAAGTGAGCGTCCTTCAAAACGAATAGGCAATCGTAAATTGGTACGAGGCAGCTCCAAGGGGTTGCCATCGCGCAACCATAAATCAGAACATTCGCGCTACTAGCCATTATGTATTTCCTGGTCGAAAATTCCGAACTCATAGGGTATGCCTAAACAGATAGCTGGAGTCTGAAATGTTGCTAAAGAGTCAATGTAACAGGCCGCAAATTTGCCAAGGCCGCCATTACCGAGCCCTGGTTCATTCTCCTGCTGAAAAATAGCATACTGTCCGTGCATGGGGATTTTGATAGGTTTGTGAACTTTCAATCCGGCGCTCCAGTATCTAGTGTCCCAGACGGTATAAGCGGATGTCATATAAAGATTCTGAATATTAGCTTTTTCGATAGCACGTCCTGTCGCATAAAACAGATTATCAAGAGAATTTTGCTTCAATAACTCAAACTCAGTCCGTTACGTGTGTAAGTTTCATTGTCATTCGACTCTGAAGATTTATTCATGCATCTGTTACCGCAGTTTGATTATGTTTGTTTATATTCCAGTATCCCTGTTCATGTCATGAAAGTGTGGATATTAACTAGAAAATGAAAAAGTTATACTGTATAAACGCTTGCCAGTAGATGTGATTTATTATTCTAAATTGACAGATTTTTTGTAAAGTTATTATTTATACAGAGAGTAAAAAGGAATAAAGAATTTACATGGAAGCGGATGAGTGAACAATTCTTATATATAAGTTTAGTCTTGGCGGTATCTACACTATGGATCACCCAGGCTGGTTGTTTGACAGCTGATAAATTGCTGCTTGGGGCTGTCATTTCCAGTGCTGTCTTGATTGCTCCTGTGCGACAAGGTGGGTAAACCGTTAAGTAGCCTGGTGCAGGAATTCGCAGAGGAAGAAGAACACTATAAGTTGTTTAAGGACTTAGGTGAACACTATGATATTAAACAATACTTTAAGTGAAAAAACAGAAATTCTTCTCAGTGATCACCAGTTCTCTGATTACATTCACTTACTCAATTTAGCTGAAAAACCGGATGATCAGGGTGTTTTACGTTACGCATATGGCAGAGAACAGGCGGTGATGGTGCAATATGCTGCGCTGGTTGTAAATATACCATCAGGGCCGATCGCTGACCTGTTTCAGTTTCTGGTTAATAATCAAGAAATGGAACATAAAAAAGAGCGGAAAAAAATCTATTACGAAGCAGATCATAGTGGCGGTGTTTAACTCAGGAATGAGGTTTTAATACTTTCTAAAGCTGCCTTAAAGACAATTTCAGAATAAGCGGATAATTTAATCAAATATCAATTTATAACAGAGGGATTTATATGACCAGTTTAACCAAGAGTGTTTATGCTTTTGAGGAAGGCGACGGAAAAAATAAAATGTTGTTGGGAGGCAAAGGGGCTAATCTGTGCGAGATGACCCAGATTGGTTTGAATGTACCCCCTGGTTTTGTAATTACCACCGAGGCCTGTCTGGCTCACCTTGATGACATGGAACATCTTCCTGAGGGTGTGATGGAGGAAGTAACTGAGCATATGGCTGCTCTGGAAAAGAAAACCGGAAAAATATTTGGTGATCCTGAAAATCCCTTGCTGGTTTCGGTTCGATCCGGTTCAGCCATGTCAATGCCGGGAATGATGGACACCATTTTGAATCTTGGATTAAACAGTAAAACGCTAATGGGCTTAATCGAACATACCAGCAATGAGCGTTTTGCTTATGATTCCTACCGTCGTTTCATTCAGTTATTTGGCAAGGTAGCGCTGGGTATTTCTGATGATGTTTTCGATGAAGAATTCGAAAAGATAAAGCTGAAAGTGGGTGTTAAGGAAGACCTTGCTCTGACTTCAGCTGACCTCAAAGATGCATCTGAACGTTTTCTCCATGTCGTAGAACAGGTAACGGGTTTACCTTTTCCTGAAGATCCCTATGTGCAACTGGAATTAGCCATCAAGGCTGTTTTTAATTCCTGGGATGGCAAGCGTGCTGTGGACTATCGTCGAGAATTCAATATCACTCCGCAAATGGCGAATGGAACAGCCGTTAATATCTGCACCATGGTATTCGGTAACCTGGGTAACGATTGTGCAACGGGTGTGGGATTTACCCGTTATCCAGATACTGGTGCAAATGAAATGTTTGGTGAATACCTGACAAATGCCCAGGGTGAAGACGTAGTTGCAGGTATACGTACACCTAAACCAATCGATGCGTTGCTGGATGAAATGCCTGAAATGTATAAACAGTTAAAACAGCTGCGAGACACACTGGAATTACATTACAGGGAAGTGCAGGACTTTGAATTTACCATAGAAAAAGGCCAACTGTATTGTTTACAGACACGAAACGGTAAGATGAATGCTACCGCCATGGTACGCACCTCCGTGGATATGGTTGGGGAAGGATTGATTGATAAAAATCAGGCCTTATTGCGTATACAACCAGATTTACTGGAACAGATGTTATTTCCCCAGCTTGATCCAAATACAGATTTAGTGCCTATTGCTCGTGGTTTGCCGGCATCACCGGGTGCTGCCGTTGGGCATGCTATATTTGATGCTAACAGCGCAGAAAAACTGGGGCGTAGTGGTCAACGAGTGATATTACTCCGGGAAGAAACCAAGCCGGAAGATATTCATGGTTTCTTTGCTTCGCAGGGTATTTTAACTGCGCGTGGAGGTAAAACCTCACATGCAGCAGTAGTCGCACGTGGCATGGGTAAACCCTGTGTGGCAGGTGCCGAAGGTATTCATGTGGATGTGCTTACCCGTACTGCAGTCGTCGGTAAATACACAATTGCCGAAGGCGACTTAATTACTATCGACGGCACCACAGGAGATGTCTATCTGGGTGAAGCCGAGATGATCGAAGCTGTCTTTACATCAGAACTGGAGGAATTGTTGGAATGGGCTGATGAGCGTGCGAGGCTGGCAGTGATGGCCAATGCTGACTCGCCACATGACGCGAAACAGGCACTGAAGTATGGCGCCATGGGCATAGGTTTATGTCGTACCGAACGCATGTTCAACGCAAAAGACCGCCTTCCTATCGTAATTGATATGATTGTTGCAGACACTACTAAAAAACGTCAACTAGCGCTTGATAAACTGTTACCTATACAGCGGGAAGATTTCAAAGGCATTCTTAAAGTAATGACACCGAAACCGGTCACTATTCGCTTACTTGATCCGCCGATTCATGAGTTTTTACCTTCAGAACAACAATTAATCAAAGAACTCGACCAACTGGTTCAGCTTAAAGATACGGTGCAAGGTATAAATGTGCTGACTGAAGCGGTTGAGCAACTCTATGAGGGGTCGGGCGAACCTATTAAGATTAGCAATCTCGCTGATTCGCAGGTATTAGAAGAGGTGATTCAGAAGAAAACCACAATTTTAAAAATGGTGCGAAACCTGTTTGAAACCAATCCGATGTTAGGCCATCGTGGTGTCAGACTGGGTATTACTTTCCCGGAAATATATTCAATGCAAATACGCGCAATACTAGAAGCAGCAGCTGAATGTGTTAAAGAAGGTAGTAATGTTTGTCCTGAAATTATGGTGCCCCAGGTCTGTACGGCTCAAGAATTAATCAGGGTTAAATCTTATGTCGATGAGATTCATCCGCAAGTCGAGGAAAAATATGGTGTTAAAGTGGAATTCAAGTTTGGTTCCATGATTGAAGTTGTGCGTGCCTGTATGCGAGCTGGGTATCTGGCCAAGGAAGCCGAGTTTTTCTCTTTCGGGACAAATGATTTATCGCAAGGGACATTTTCATTTTCACGTGAAGATGCGGAGAATAAATTTCTGCCTATGTACCATGAAAATAAAATTCTTCAGGATAATCCTTTCGAAGTGCTCGATATAAAAGGCGTAGGAAAATTGATTAAACTGGCTATTGACTGGGGAAGAGAAACTCGTCCGGATATGAATATGGGTGTTTGTGGAGAGCATGGTGGACATCCAAAATCGATTAACTTTTTCCATAAAATAGGACTGACTTATGTGTCATGCTCAGGACCGCGCATACCATCAGCACGTCTGGCGGCAGCACATGCGGCATTACTAGAGAAATAGGATAAAAAGTCTTAGAAGTTAACCCGTGGTGCATATTAATTTAACACGATTTTCAGGTTATTAATGTTATTTCCTTTCTTCGTATTGACTCACTCACTCAATGTGATTGCTGTGACTTTTGATAATATGCGGGTTGATAAGCCCGCAAAGGATTTTGCATAGATTCTTCGAAACATAAATTGATAACAAAGTAAGAATATTTAAGACCTATATCCACGATTTGATCTGCTGTTTCAATTCATTGATTCTTTATAAAAAGTCCCAAAGTAGCGGGGCTTAAAACAAATAAACCCTGTCAATGATAAAAAAGTGTCCCAGCCGAGACCTGGCTGACTTATTCATCTAGAGTGAATTAGAACTTTGAATGAGCTGAGCGTAGTGAAACAACATCTTTCACAGAAAGAGGACCCGTAGGGTAAGGCGAAGCCGCATCAACGAAATTGCCTCGATAGAAGTGAAGTGGTTTTTCTAGGCTCACCAACAGCCAGAAATGACAAGTCAAATAATTATTCGGCTAAAGCCTCACTAAAGGGCCAGCTGGAGCTGTTGTCTCGTTGCACTCGGCTGAATTATCCGTTTAAACAACAAACGGTAAGTTCATTAAAGTCAATGGTAGATTCCGTAAGGAAACGTATACGTACAATGGCCGATATTCGACTAAAAATATTTCAACATCAAAACTTCAAGATTTAACGCTCATCAGGAACCATCATTTTAAAACTAATCAAAGATAATCCAATCTATCTTCTAACTGCTTCTCGGTCTTTGCCTTCATTCCCCTGGGGGACTCTGATAGAGCGACTTATTCATCCACTCTTATTAAAGTCGGACTCCCGAGAATTATTGGTAATTAATATAATAATTATTGATTTAGATTAAGGATAAGCTTTGTAAATAAACATATAGTGACCATGATCTTAGCTACAAATCCCCAGGAGGAGAATAATGATTACCTATGATGAGTTGAATTTGCAAAACCATAAAATTACAGAGCTATCAAATATTTTAGCTATCCTGATTAAAGACCGTTTGATTTGTGATTCGGATACCTGCTGTAAGCTGTTTTTCAATTATATGGATAAGGTAAACGAGCATATGCATGATGTTGAAGCAAATCTGTATACCGACTTACTAAAACATTCTTCCTCTGAAATTAACAATACCGCTAAGAATTTTATGTCCGGCTCTCAGGAAATCAAGCGGATTATGAATAGCTATGTAAAGAAGTGGTGTAATAAAAAGAGTCATGAACTTTCAATCGGTGGAAATCATGAGAGATTTATGCGGGAAACCGATGAAATGTTTGAGATGGTACTCACCCGGATTCAGGACGAGACAGAAAATTTGTACCCAGCGATTAGAGCGGTGAGCTAGGCTTGATTTAACCTTGAATTAATGAAGTTTGTCTAATGCATACTAAGTGCTAGTTTCGCCTAGTGGCGGACTTGCTCTATGCTTTTGCTGAAAGATACGGCTTCGCCAAAACCTGACGAGCGGCTTTTCAAGGCTCACCAGGAGCCAGAAATGACAAGTCAAATAATTATGCGGCAATGCCTCACCCTTCGGGTCGACGTCACAGTGTTCCAACGTTGTCTCGTTTCACTCGGCTGAATTATCCGTTTCAAAAAACGAAACGGTAAGTTCGCTAAAGTCCATCGTAGATTCCATAGGAATCGTCTACGGACAATGTTCGAGCTTGGGATGTAATCAACTACTAGAACTGTTTTAGTTGGCAGTTATCAAAAACAGGCTCGCAAAGCATAAATTCCAATATCGTTTTTATAAAACAAAAACGAGTTGTCATTCAAAAGTAGGGGGGTGACCTAAAATTCTTCTTTCACTACTTAAAAGTATGAGAGCTATTTCATAACTTCACTTTATGCCTATCACATACTGTTTCCATCGAAACGAAGGTTGAAGTGTGTGATACGAATGGCAAAGCAGCAATTTGTTCACCTAAAAGTGTTCGGTATTCTTGAATATCGGTAGTGCGTACCTTTAATAGATAATCGAAATTTCCTGCAATCATATTGCATTGTTCGACGGCTACCAGCTCCTTTACCGCGGCATTGAATTTCTTCAATGAAGCTGCTGTTGTATCGTTAAGTGTCACATTTATAAAGGCAACATGCGTCTGATCTAATAAATCATAATCAAGTTGAGCCTGGTAACCGGTAATGTAACCGGTTTGTTCTAGCTTTCTTAAGCGCTTCAGTGTCGGGGTTTTGCTAAGCCCAATACGATTAGCTAACTCAGCAACACTTATACGTCCATCAATAGCCATAATGGATAGTATTTTCTTGTCGTAAGAGTCTAAAAGACTAGCCATATGATTTTTCATGGTTAAAAATACACGTAAATAAATATTATAAAAACCTATAGAGTAGTTTATTTGCTTATATAAGTCTATTGAACTATTTAAAGTATAGTAACGTATCGTAACGAATCGAATCGTAGCCAAACCAAAACATCATATTCATACAGGGAGTAATTATGAGCAAACTTTTAGATATCCGTAAAACTCTACGCGCATCAACTTTAGGTGATGAAGCTGTTGTTGTTAAACATATGTTGGATAATATTGATATTGATGAGGCTTTGCGCCAATCAACGGTAGATATGGCTGCCTCCTGGGTGCGCGAAATGCGTGCATCAGGTGAGCCTGGTTTAATGGAAAGTTTCCTTGCGGAATATGGCTTGTCGACACAAGAAGGTGTGGCCTTGATGTGTATGGCAGAAGCTTATTTACGCGTTCCCGATAGCAAAACACTGGATGACTTGATTCAGGATAAAATTGCACCGCAAAACTTCGGAGATCACCTGGGCCATTCAAGTTCACTGATGGTAAATGCTTCGACCTGGGGACTAATGCTTACAGGCAGTGTGTTGTCTGATTCTGATCAGCGCGGCTTACTTCCTTCTCTACAAAAAGTTGTTAAGCGGGCAGGTGAACCGATTATCCGTGTCGCTATAAAACGCATGATGAAAATGATGGGTGGACAGTTTGTTTTGGGTGAAGACATCGAATCTGCAATTGAGAACGGTTCTGTCTACAGTAAAAAAGGCTATCGTTATTCTTTCGATATGCTGGGTGAAGCGGCATACACATTAAAAGATGCGGATAAGTATTACCTTGCATATGCTGATGCAATCACAGAAATTGTAGAACATTGCAAAGGTAAGGATGTTCGTTTAAACCCGGGAATTTCGGTAAAGCTTTCAGCGTTATATCCGCGTTATGAAACTTTGCACAAAGCCGATGTTATGAAAGCGCTTTATCCATCGCTTAGATCATTATGCTTATTAGCCAAAAAAGCAGGTATTGGTCTTAATATCGATGCGGAAGAAGCAGAGAGACTCGATATTTCTTTAGATATCATAGAAGCATTGCTTGAAGATGGAAGCCTGCAAGGTTGGGATGGTTTGGGTATTGTGGTTCAGGCTTACAGCTACCGCGCTCCGCATGTGCTCGATTGGTTATACGAACTTGCCGAAAAATATGACACCAAACTAATGGTGCGTTTGGTAAAAGGCGCTTATTGGGATCGTGAGATCAAGCGTTCTCAAGAGTTAGGATTGCCTGGTTATCCTGTGTATACACGTAAAAACAATAGCGACCTTTCTTACTGGTATTGCGCTCAGAAATTACTCAATCAGCGAGATAGAATATTCCCACAATTTGCCACTCATAACGCTCACACGATAGCGTCTATTCTGAAGATGACTGAAAATGAGGAAGGTGCTTCCAGCACATATGAATTCCAGCGTCTGCATGGTATGGGTGAATCATTACATGAGTTAGTGCGTAAAAAACATGATATCCCTTGCAGAATTTATGCACCAGTTGGCGTACATCAAGACTTACTCGCATACCTTGTTAGACGTTTATTAGAAAATGGTGCTAATGCATCCTTTGTGAGTCAGGTTCTCGATAATCAAATTCCACCAAGCGAAGTAACAGCTGACCCTATTAAAAAGGCACATGAATGGTTGCAACAAGCTGTGCCTGGTGTTGCCAAGCCTAAAGATTTGTTTATGCCTGAGCGTACCAATTCTAAAGGTTTTGATTGGCTCGATGTGGCAGATATTGCAACTATGGAAAGCATGCGTGCGCCATTTGAAACAACCCAATGGGAAGCTAAACCTTTGGTAGTTGGAGATGAAAATAATCCTGAAAATGAAAGGCATCAAGTAGCAAATCCTGCTACAGGTGATGTGGTTGGTTGGTTGACTGATGCAACGGCTGAGCAAATGGAAGCTGCGATTAAAAGTGCGCATCAGGCACAAGGCGATTGGTATGCGCTTGATGTTAGCGAGCGTGGCAGAATACTCAATAAAGCTGCAGATTTATACGAAGAAAATGCAGGTGAATTCTTTGCCTTATTAGCCAGAGAAGCAGGAAAAACGATCATTGATTGCATTGCCGAGTTACGCGAGGCGGTAGACTTTTTGCGCTATTACGCAGCACAAGCCGAAAATATTGCCCCTAATAAAAAGCCTGTTGGTGTGATGGCGTGTATTTCACCGTGGAATTTCCCGCTAGCGATATTCTCGGGTCAACTAAGTGCCGCACTTGCAGTAGGTAATGCGGTATTAGTTAAGCCAGCTGAGTCAACGTCTTTGATCGCATTTAAAGCGGTTCAGCTACTTCATGAAGCGGGTGTACCTGAAGCTATTCTTCAATATTTGCCAGGGGCAGGAACAGTTATTGGTGCTGGTTTAAGTAGTCACCCCGACATTAACGGCATGATTTTCACCGGTTCGACGGCGACTGCTAAGCACATCGAAACTGGCATGAGTCAATCCAGCGATATTAGAGCGCCTTTGATTGCAGAAACGGGTGGTTTAAACGCAATGATTGTCGATTCTTCGGCACTTCCTGAGCAGGCGATCACCGATATCGTTGCTTCTGCGTTCCAGTCTGCAGGTCAACGTTGTTCGGCATTGCGCGTTTTGTATTTACAGGAAGATATTGCCGAGCACACACTGGAAATGCTCTATGGCTCGATGGAATTATTGCTACTAGGTAATCCATGGAATCTAAATGTTGATGTTGGCCCAGTTATTGATGAAGTGGCAGCGAAAGGGATTAACGATTACATCGATGAACATAAAGATGCCATCTTGAATCAAACGGCAATGTCCAATGTTGACAAAGATGTCGCATCAAATGGATTTTTTGTGCCGCCAACCGTGATTAAAGTTAATGGCATTCAAGACATGTCACGTGAAATATTTGGCCCGGTTTTACATGTTGCTACTTATAAAGCGAAAGACATAAATAAGGTCATTGACGCCATTAACAATGCAGGCTTTGGTTTAACCTTTGGTTTGCACACGCGCATAGATTCGCGCGTCCAGACAATCGTCGATGGGTTAAAAGTCGGCAATATGTACATCAATCGTAATCAGATTGGCGCTATCGTTGGATCTCAACCATTTGGTGGAGAAGGCTTATCCGGAACGGGACCAAAAGCAGGTGGACCTTTCTATCTTAAACGCTTGGTTCATAGCGGACTGTTATTTAGCCAAGATGACTTTACTGAAACTGATCAATTTCAGCAAAATGATTATGTTACTGATAGTGAATTAAACAAAAGCATCAAAGCCATTTTGGATGCTAAGTCAGCTGACTTTGCACATCTTCAACCGCTATCAGCTGAAATGTCGCAACAGTACCTTGGACTAATTAATCGTTGTCGTCATGAACTACGGGATACCAGCCAGTTACCAGGCCCGACGGGTGAAGATAATTTATTGAGTTTGGCTTCTCAGGGGTTGACGATAATTGCATCGCAAGATTCAGAAACTGCGTTCCAGCAGGCTATTCAGGCATTGTATTGCGGCAACCCTTTGTTAGTGTTTAATGCTAATTTCAACTCAGAGCAACAGGACTGGTTAAGCCAGCAAGTCAATGTTGCTGTATTTGAAAAAGGTATCAGCCCACAACAACTGACTGATATTCCAAAGTTGGCAAATTTTGTTTATACAGCGAATACTCATCAGCAGTTTGAACTGGCTCGAGAATACCGGGTAGCTTTAGCAAAGCGCGAGGGTGCAATCATACGTTTCATTGACGATGTTGAATCGCCTCATCTTTATGCACATGAACGTCATCTTTGTATTAACACAACTGCCTCTGGTGGTAATGTTGAATTGATTGCTAACTCAGAATAATTCATAAAGAGTGGTTCGCTAACAACGACTCTTCAAGAATAGCTAATCAAGTGTTGCAAACCGCAGTCTTTAATAAGGCTGCTTAAAAATGACACCCCCTACTTTCAGGCACTTTATAAAAAAGTGCCTGAAAGTAGGGGGTGTCATAATGATTAAAGAATTGATGATCAGTCAGTTTCTCAGTGCTTTGCTATACTAATTAGCATGAAAAAATTATCCTTCACGCTCTCACACAAGCAACCCATGCGTATGCTGAGTATGTGTCCTGCATACGAAGTTTCTCCGTTGTTTCATAAGGAATTGAATGGAACTTCATACTGGCTAAAAGATGAATCAAATCGCATGGGCCTTGGTGCATTTAAAGCCCTTGGTGGTGTCTATGCCGTTTTGCAATTAATCATTGGCGATGATTCAGGGGCATCTGATATTTCACTAGAAAAGATCAAGGAAAAAGCCACCAATATGACCTTTGTCTGTGCCAGTGCGGGAAATCACGGTATGGCGGTTGCAGCGGGTGCGAGAATTTTTGGGGCAAAAGCACGAATTCATTTATCAGCGACTGTACCTGCTGATTTCACCCAAAGATTAAAAGAAAAAGGCGCGCAAGTCATTCACTCTGGTGAGAATTATGAGGAAAGTGTACAGGCAGCTATTGAGGATGCAGAAACCAACGGTTTTATCCATTTAGCCGATGGATCTTGGCCTGGTTACATAGAAGCGCCGCGACTTGTGATGGAAGGCTATACGGTTATTGCAGAAGAAATGCGGCAAGTATTCGAAGAAAATTCACAATGGCCAACACATGTTTTCTTGCAAGCAGGTGTTGGTGGTTTAGCCGCAGCAATTACCTATATGATTCGTCAAAACTGGCAAATCCAGCCAGTAATTATTGTAGTAGAGCCAGACTTCGCGCCCTGCTTAAAAGAAAGTAAAAATGCAGGTGAAGTTGTAACGGTAGATGGCCCCGATTCAAATATGGGGCGCCTGGATTGTAAAACTGCCTCGATGCTTGCCTTCGAAATTCTAAATGCTGGTGCTGATCACTTTGTCACGGTATCTGATGAAATGGCAACACAAGCCGCTGATGAAATTACAGCAAGCGATACACCAACAACACCTTCAGGTGCAGCTGGCTATGCCGCACTGAAGGCATTTGATCTTCCTGAAAATGCTAACCCGCTGGTGATAATTTCTGAAGGTCAGGTTTAGTAAATATTGGAAGTAGTCTAAATATTATTCGCCATCTGTTCTTCTATGTAAATTTATGGGTAGAGGCAAAGTGGTTGATTGCTTTGTGTATATCTTTAGAGCCTTCTCCATCTGCATTCTTTTCTACATGTTCTAAATAATGCTGCATCAGTTCTAACACTTTTCGACTATTTTCGGGGTTATCTTCAGCTTCATGTGCAATAGCGCATGCCTCGATATAAGGAACATTTGCTTCATTGGCTATAGCCTTGATTTCATCATCACTCAAATCACAAAAATCAGAAAAATCTAAGAATCGTAACATTGTAACCTCCTTTTTCTTCTATGAAACTGCACATCTTTAGTGCGTATTTTGTGTCGTTGCACTGTACAAAGACATGCGGTGTAAATATCGAATACTTGTAACTTATTGAATAAATTTAACTTTGGTGTTTCTTGAAAGTTTTTAATTTAACTGTCAATAGAATTGATGCAAAAAGCATACCAATTTAGTCAGGGATATGTTGAAAGCAATATAAGACAAGGTCTAAGATATAGGTTGCAAGAATAAAGGACATAAAAAACCCCCTTAAAGTAGGGGGGTGATCGTTTTAATGCTTTGTTTCGGATGAGCTATCTTTTAGAAGCTCTTCTACATCAGGATCGGCATCAACTTTTCCACCGACATCAATCTCTTCTGGGGTAGCTTCACGAATTGACAGAACTTTAAGTTTGAAAACGACTTCTCTGCCACACAGTGGGTTGTTTCCATCTACGGTTAGTGTTTTGTCATCAATTCTAGTCACTATGAAATTCTTAGGCTCGCCTTTTTCATTTTCCATGGTGATAGTCATACCAATCTCGCGATAATCCTCAGGGACATTTTCGATTAGATCGGTGAATACTAAAGATTCGTCTCTGTCACCATAGAGTTTTTTGGTGTCGATAGGTACTTCGATTACGTCACCTACTGAATGACCAGCTAAAGTTGAGGTTACATCAGAAGATAAAACCGAATTGGTGCCATGTACATAGCCAATCGGGTACTCAATTTGAACCAGTGGCTCGTTAGATTTTTTATCGACAACTTCGTAGTTGAGCTCAACAAGTTTGTTTTCTTCAATAATATTATTCATAGTGTCTTTTAAATAAACAGATTTAGGATGTTAAACAATCTCAGAATGAAAAGCTGGTTTAGAAAATGGTAACGTTGAAGATTCGAATTTCATCTTCTTCATAACCAAGTACCATTCTTCCTAGCCACTCACCATCCTTCTTCTTGTGTCTTTGTTTAAAAAGTACCGTAATATGTTCGCCACGACGAATTGTACCCAAAACGTCAAATTCCGGGCTAAGGTTTTGCGCTAAATCGCTTCGCGCAAATTGCTTGCCGAGTTCCATTTCATTTGCGCTCGGGCGTAATACCTTGGCAAAGTGCTCTATAAACATGAGGTAGTTTTTGTTATTGGAGTACTTGATTAGATTTGCCCACCAGGGGCCTGCTATTGCAATTATTTCATCATCGGTTTTGTCTAGGATGTTCACATTACTCTCCGTACTAATTTGGTCATATTAGGGTGAATTTTAGAATATTGGGGTTACTCTAAGATAAAAAAAGATTAAAAGGTAGATTTATTGGCCTTTATATATTCTAACTTTTGATCAAGTTGTTATTTATTACTTAATCTATGGGAATTTTTGATATCTCCATAACAAAAATGCCTTACATAAGTAAGGCATTTTGTTTACTTGAAGATTAACTAGAAAGAATTAAGCAGTCGCTTTCTTCTTTGCAGGAGCCTTCTTTTTACTGTCTTTACCGTCATCTTCATCGATCAAGTGATAAAGTGGCGCTTTTTCAAGTGTGTACTCGCCAGTCTCAGGATCACGACGAGAAACTGTTAATACATGCCAGTTTTTATCATCAAGCTTCATCTTGTCACCACGGTAGTAGTAACCAGGCCAGCGAGTCTCTTCACGGAAGAGAGTATGCTGCATTACAGCTTCAGATGTCAGGATACGGTGCTTAAGCTCCCATGCGCGTAGTAGCTCATGGATATCTTTAGCAGCAATACCACCATGCCAATCTTCTGTAAGTTTGCCAAGCTTCTTAAGGCCGATGTTAAGCAGGTTGTCGTTAGTCATATAACTAACTGTTACACCTCCACAGTACTCATCCATCATCTTCTGTAGACGGTCAAGACCCTGTCTAGGGTTGATGTAGTGAGGGTTAACCGTACCAGCAGTAATATGGTTACGGTAAACGCGGTAGGTTTCCATCGGCTCATAGATTTGCTCTTTACGCTTCTGGATCTGAGTCTCAGAAACAGAGATGCCATCTGCTTTACCATCATTGATGTACTGTACAGCAGCTTTTGCAGCTAAACGACCTTCAGTGAAAGAACCAGATGAGAATGCGTGAGGCGTTCCACCTACAGCATCACCCGCACCGAATAGACCCTGTACAGTAGTCATACGGTTATAACCCCAGAAGTACTCATCTGGTGAAATATCTTCAGGACCTGAACACCAGGCGCCACAACCTGTAGCGTGAGAACCCATTACATAAGGCTCAGAAGTTGTAAGCTCAGGGTTTTCATATTTAGGATCAACGTCAGTTGATGCCCAAAGTACTGCCTGACTTACCGTCATACCTAAGAAGTTGTGCCATCCGATTTCTTCTAAATGCGGATCCTGGAATGCTTCTGTGGTAACCATGTAAATGGGTCCACGACCTGCATTAACTTCGTTAATGAATGCGTGGTTACGTAAACAGGTTGGGATTGGCTTATGCGATAAATGCTGTCCTTCGGTATCCAGGTATTCTTTACCAACCATCTTGGATAGAGCAGGGAACCACTTCGATTCATATTCTTCGCCATTACCGTTTTGCGTATACGTCTTAAGATGTAAGAAGTACGCGCCAACAGGACCATAACCGTCTTTAAAACGAGCAAGAACGATTTTGTTCTCCATCTGTGTCATTTTTGCGCCAGCTTCAATCATTAAGCCGTATGCAGAACCTGATGACCATGGGGCGTACCATACACGTCCAGCACCTTCACCTACTGAACGTGGCTTGTAGATATTTGAAGCGCCACCGGCACCAACCACAACAGTCTTTGATTTAAATACGTGATAGTTACCAGTACGTACGTTAAAACCTACAGCACCACCAACACGGTTGTCTGTGTTGTCATCCATTAGTAGATGAGTAACACAGATGCGATTGTAAACTTTGTCTGCTGATTTCTTTGCAGCTTCAGCAACGATTGGCTTGTATGATTCACCGTGAATCATAATTTGCCAACGACCTTCACGCTGATAAGTGCCGGTCTTTTCGTTACGCATGATAGGGAGTCCCCACTCTTCGAACTGATGAACAGCCGAGTCAACGTGACGCGCCATATCAAAAAGCAAGTCTTCACGAACCATGCCCATCAAATCCATACGCGCATAACGTACGTGATCTTCAGGGTTATTCTCGCCAAAACGAGTACCCATGTAACAGTTGATCGCATAAAGACCCTGTGCAACAGCACCAGAACGGTCAATGTTTGCTTTCTCAGCAATAACGATTTTCTTATCCTTGCCCCAGTATCTAGCTTCAAAAGCAGCACCTGTGCCACCTAAGCCAGCTCCTACAACAAGAACGTCAATATTGTCTTCGACAACAGTCTTATATGAAGCCATTAGTAATATACTCCTTCTTTCATAACCAATTTGTTAGAACCTAGATCATGCAGACCACCTTCATCAAAACGAACATACTTAGGCTCGTTATAAAGTAGCTGGCTACTACGCATGCTGTCTTCAGGTGCTGAAGCAGTATTAAGGTCTGGGATTGCAGTACCCCAAGGCTTAGTCGTAATAGGAGCAATAAGATCGAAGTCTTTCTGTCCATTACGGAAAATAATTCTCCAGGCGATAACACCTTTCTCTTCGTCGCGACGTACGCGCACAGAACTTCCTAGCGGGGTGAAATCTGCGTAACCACGAACATCAATAGCATTGTGTGGACATGCTTTAACACAAGAGTAACACTCCCAACACATATCAGGTTCTATGTTGTAAGCACGTCTAATATCAGTATCGATATGCATGATGTCAGATGGACAGATATCAACACACTGGCCACAACCATCACAACGGGTCATATGTACATAAGTTGGCATAATAAATCCTCTTTAAATTTGTAAATTAGCTAATATTTATTAATTAAGAATTAATAGTGGTTAGCAGGTTCGCGTCTGATTCCAGCACCCATATCTGGTGGGTTTTTGCCCATGTACTGAGGAATGTCAGGGAATCTCTCATGAATAGCAGGGTCAGAAAGATCAGGCATATCTGGTAAACCTTCACGGCTACCGTCTGCCCAAACTTGTTTCTTCTGGTAAGCCGCAGCTGGCTTGAAGAACATGTGAGCAAACTTTGACCATACTACACCACCAAATAAAACCGTACTAGAAATGATGAAAAGTACGAAGAAAATACCCAGGCCGTTAGTAATTGACCAAAGTAGTCCAAAAGTGCTCATAGCAAGTAATGACAAAATAAACATATCTGCTTTAGGTGCAATCTTGTTCCAGGGCTTACCTTCTGAGGACACATCAACACGAATCGCAAACCAGAACCAGTAACCACCAACTGCTAAACTAAGCGCGCCAAGGTGCCATAATAAAGGCCAGATCGCTGGTGTATTGTTGCCAGCGTCTGCGTAACCAAAAATCATAACTGCTGTAGCAACGACGAAAACTATGAAGCCATACATTGACATTAAGTGTGAAAGTCTACGTTTCTGATTAGCAAACTCTGAAGAAGTTAGCACTTCATTAGTAATTGTTTTAACTAAAAGGCCACGCTTTTCAGCACTATCAAGTTGGCGTGATGCTTTTTTCTTTGCTCTTTCTGCATTTTCAAAAAAGTATTTAGCACTCTTTTTATGCCAAACATCAAACAGGGTGCCACCGATAACCAGAAGAATCATCAGAATGACATAGCCTTGCATAAGGCCGGGGGTAAATATTTCAGGGGATTCGGCATTTAACTGCGCGAATGGATTAGTCGTGATAAACATTTTTATAGCTCCTAAAGAACAGTAGTAAACTCATCGCATTGATAAAAATCAATTACGCATTGTAGCAAAACACTAGCGTTTAAAGTGGAATTTCTGTACCAAATTCCATCTGTATTTTATTTTAATACATAAGTAAAATTAATCTAGTGTCACAAATATATGATATTCAATCGAATTCTAATATTTAACAAAGGTTAAAATGTGGAGGAAATACTTATATATTACCTAAATCGATTGAATCCTTAGTGAATAATAAGCTAAAAACGAAGTAATAACCCTATCTAGTAAGGGTTAGAACGGTATTACCCCTTAGGATATCTGATAATACTTAATGAGTTTTTTTAAACTAAAAAAAATGCTTAAATACACGCCAGAACCTAGTATCGCCTATCGGCGAGCTAGCTTTAAGCTCTGGCATACATGAGTTGATCATTTAAAAAAACGAAATGGCAAGCTCAAGGGAAGTAGGGGGGTGTGATTTTTTATTATCGACGGTAATGCTCGATCAATTTAGGTACTTTTGTAAACGCACATCTTGCAACTTGTATTTTTTAAATCCAGTCTCGAACAGATTGTGCTGCTTTTGGAGATTTATGACAATAAGCTGCTGGTAGACCAGGTTGTTGATCTAAATGCAGCCCTTTATGCGCGTCAGCACTTTATGAAAAGACCTGACTAATAATGAGCAACGCGAAACCCGGAAGGCCTCGCGTTACGGTTTTCTTTTTATTTGATAATAATATTATTAGCGGTCTATAACGTCTTGTACTGAATCGCCATCTTCAACCGCTTTTGGTTCACTATCCGCATCTCCAAACAATGCGTTAAGGTCACTTTTGAGCATCATAGCGTCTGCGATTGCTATCGACTTGCTATCTGGGTTCTGGCTTGAAAATGATTCAACATTGGTTTGTGCCGGGTTATTGTTGTTGCTAAAGTTGCCATTATTACAAGCGCTTAAACCTAACAGGGAAACCATGCTAATCGTGATTAAATTGATTTTCATTATTGACTCCTTTAGTCAGATTATTGGTTTGTTGAACCAGGGATTGGTGTAGTTAGGTATGGGAATACTGCGTCAAACTGTGCTGCATTCTGGACTACACCGTCTGTAATTGGTGCTTCACCCGCAGGAGCATCAGCTGGCTCGCATAAGCCTAATGGTAAGTGGCATAGCAAACCCATAGATACACGTAAAGCCGCATCGACTGTATCATCACCAGGTCTTCGTCCATTTGGGAAACCTGCATTATCACCTGCAACTACTCCAAAGTTACTTTGATCTGCTTTAGGTGTTGGTGCGATATTGGTGTTTAAACGTTGCATTTCAGCGACCGAACCATTCGCATTGACACCCGTAAAACCAGTCAAGAAGGTGGCCACTAAGTCAGGGCGATTTTCAACGGTTGGTGCGGGTACATCAAATAGAGCTTCTAGCAATACCGGTAATACGGGATTAGTCACGTAACTTGCAAATTGCCCATCATCTTTGGGCTCGCTTGAGTTGAATCGATTCTTATCTGGTAAACCAATAACCACTTCATTAACAAGTGGCATACTTAGTCTTGAAACCTGAGTCCATGCGCCGCCATTGACTGCTGGTTGACCAAATGTAGGTGTTGGATCAAGTACGCGTACTTGCGGTAAACTTGCCGTTGTCCAGGAGCCAATAATTCCATTTTCGTTGCCTTCCGTTAAGCAGGCTATGGAAACTTCCAAGGCTAAAGTTGTGACGTTTTTATCAGCAAGATCATCTGATTCGCCATCAACATTTCCAAGTGGATTTGTGTTTACAAGGTCAAATATCTCACCCAGGTTTACGGCGAATGAATCTTTACGTTGGCCTACAAATACGCGTCCATCTTGAGTGCCTGTTGGACAGGCAGAAAGGGTGATGTCATGGATAAAGGTCTTGGCATAAGCATCGTATGTTTCAACAGCAAAGGTCTTTTCACCAATATTATCAAACGGCTTGGTGAAACTATCTGTACCTGAACTTGCTGCTATCACTGCTGACTTTGTTCCTGATCGGCGATCACCGTTAACCATGGTGAGATTGTAAGTTTCTTTAAAGTTAAGGGCGCTATTATCAGCAGACGTTACTGCTCCTACATTCTTTAATGGAACCGCAATGTCTTTACCATTTATTGGAAGGGTAATGCCTTTACCATCATTACCTAAAATATTGTTGAAATTAAACTGAAAAGTAATGTCTTCAACTGCATCGCCGTTGTTATCAACGTGAATTTCGTAGAGAGCTTCTGGTGATAAGCTGAAATAATTAGGGCCACCATATGGATCTTGTAAGGGGTTATAGTTCGCAACTAATGTCACATAACCCTCTCTACCAGATTCATAGCTTCTAAACATATAGAAATCTGTCGCATCGACTTTTGGGTTGGCGGTAATGAAGGGTGCTTCGCGGTGGCTAGATGCTGATGCTGTGGTTACTGTGACGGTACAGGTAACTGCTACAAATGCAGCTAGCAAGGTCTTTTTTGTAGAAATGGGTAAAGATTGCATGTTGTTCTCCTTGTGCTTAGTGATAAATTTTTAACAAACAGTGTTGTGTTCGTTATGCGTTTGTTAATTGGGACTACGCAAGCAAAAGAAAAAACGGATTCATTTATTTGTAAATATTGAACAGGAGGGTTTAAAGAGTGAATTTATTTTTGTTGCGAATGAGCGAACAAAAAATGAAAAAACAGACAAGAAAACCCACAGCCTATAAAAATAAACTGTGGTTTAGGAAGATAGAGGAAAAAGAATTTAGCGAATTATTTGAAGCAGTTTAAACCGGATAAATAGCTTAAATTGGCAATGCGCCTCGCATAAATGCCATGCAGCCATTTTCGGTACTTACCTTGCCGTGCGTTACACCTGCTGCTGCAAAGTGGAAATCACCAGCTTTGAGGTGGATATCTCCCAGAGTCAAATCACCTTCAAGCATTAGCGTTTCTTCATCAAATGGGTGACCGTGCCCATCCATGTTAAATCCAGGCTCTAATTTAATAAGGTAAGACAATACCGATGCTGGTTTAGTAACATCCCCACGAAGCACTTTAAAACTGCCACCAGGGAAAGCTTCAATCCATCCATCTTCATCAGATGCGGGTACTACGTCAAAATTGCCATCTGTTTTATCATCGGCTAAAGTTTCAGATGTTGCTGTTTTATCTGCGCCGATATTTGCCATCAGCTTATTACGCATGCGCAATACAGCACTGTCATCTAGATCGACAGGCTCGTGTGCTTCTGCCAACATTTCCAGGACGTCGTCATCAAGGACATTGTTTTTATTATCATGCTTTGTCATAAATCCCTCCATTTGCAAACTCTTCGCGGGATAAGGTTTCTCTTAAAATTAATTGTGCCCTGCGGATATTGGATTTAACGGTTCCGATCGGTTCGCCAGTATGTTCACTGATTTCTGTTTGAGTCATATCTTCATAAAAAGCCAGGGTAATTAGAAGCCGCTGCTTTTCATTCAACAACTGCAGAGCTTCATGGATACGGCTCGATATGTCGATACCTTGTAATTCTGTGTACGGGGTTACTTCATTTTGATCTTGAGTGGCATCCTGGTCTAATTCAAATGTATTGTTATTCAGTTGAGGTCGCTCACGACGCAGTTTGTCTAATGCGCGGCTACGACACATCATCAACATCCATGCTATTGGTGTAGATTTGTTATCGTCAAAGCTCTTGGTTTTATTCCAAACCTGCATAAACACATCGCCAACTACTTCTTCGGCAAGCTCAGGTTTGATGACGATTTTTATCGCTAAGCCATAAACACGATTGACAGTTGAGTCATACAATTCACCCATAGCAGCTTCATCACGTTTTTTTATACGGACGAGCAATGCCAGCAGAGGATCTTTGTCTTGCCCCATTACAATCTCCTGAAAATCATATAAGTGTTCATAGACATACAGTATAGAAGACATTAAGCATCGTTCCATATCTTTTTTATCTATTGAAGGGATTGCGTTTGTCATAATTGGGTGAGTCAAAATAATGCCTTTTTAATAATGAATTAATATATATTCCACATTACGCAAGTTGATGGGAAAGCGGATTCATTATTCGTCTGAAAATCATTCAGTATTAAATTTAGAAAAAGGTAAGTAAAGATAAGTGGGGATATAAAGAAAAATCCTGACAAGTAGTGGGGTGACCTTAAAATAGTCCTTTATTATTCAAAATCGTTATCAGTTACGTTTCCGATAGATTTCCCTACTCATTTTCTATTCTTAGTCTCCATTTGTGAATAAAATTTCTAGCGTTTCTATAAAAAATTTGGCCGATTTATACTATACAGCCCTTCCTTTTCTGGTTGAACACGATTAAGTGAAACCCAGATAGACATCCATTTTCAAACGGGGTTAAAAAATGAGCCTTTTCAAGACAAGTTCTCATTCATCACAGCATCAGGCTGGAGTATGTCTCTCAATATTTTTGCTGTTAACTTTGGGATTTACTTCTGTTTCAGGAGAACAAACGACTAGTTTAGAAGCTAATAGCCGGGATGATGATACATCTATTCAAACAAAATACCCGGTATCAATGGCACAGCAAAGCCTTGAGTATGCAAAGCAGAATTACAAACAGGGTGACATTGAGTCGGTAAAAAAGAAATTACAGGAAGCTAAAAAGTGGCTTGTAGATTCACAGTCCAGTGAAAATGCTAAAAGTAATATGGAAGCAATAAAGCTGGCGAATGAAATAACCAAACTGGAAAAACAATTGAACGGTACCACTTATCAAAACGAAAGCATGCTATCTCGTTTATGGCATCGCAGCACTGCATTGGTTGAACATGAGCTTCAGTTGGTAAAAAAGCACTGGAATGAAGCATCATCAGCAAGCGAGTCTTACAAATATATCCTCGATGCGCGGTTGCATTTTGATTATGCGGAGCATGAGTTGTTTGTTAGTCATGACAACGCTAATGCTGAGGAAGAAATAAAGTTAACGCTGAATTATCTGGAACAGGCAAAAATAGTGGCTAATCCCTCAGCTATAAATAAAATTGACCAGATTCAGAAAGAGATTGGTACATTAAACAATTTTCAACCTGATCAGGCTGAAAAACAAAAGCTTAGCGTTTTGCTCGAATCGGCTGCTGAGAGCCTGCAACAAGCCAGAAAAAGTACAGGTCCATTAATGGATTCGGAACTGGAAAACATTAGCAGACAAATAGCAACACTGAAAAACAATCTGGGCAATTTACTGAGCCGCGAGAAGCACCAGATAATAATGGGTAAATTAACTCAGCTAGATAAAGACTTGTAATGTTCCTAAACTGTTAGTCGAAGCACATTAAGTTTTTCAGCTAATCAATAATAAAATCTACCTTTCATAAAAAGACAGCCCACAGGTTAAGGTACTGCCGCATCAAAAACCTTGTATATATACGCTAAAACCTAGTATCGCTTATTAGCGAGCTAGTTTTAAGCTCTAGCATGCATGAGTTGTCCATTTCAAAAAACAAAATGGCAAGCTCAAGGAAAGTAGGGGGTGTTTATAAATCTGCAGTGTTTTCCCAATAGTAACAAATAGTTTGAGTTTAAAGTCACGCGGCCAGAGTTTTTGTTTTATTTCAGTGTCTTTTAAACATAAGGTTATCTGGGTTTCATCTTCTGCTATTGATGTGGTTTCCTCACGACTACGGAGCTTGTTGCAGACAACACCGTGAGCAGTTTGAATTAATCAGCATCAACCATTTTCAAAACTTCAATAATATCAGCCTCAAGATCTTCAGGCTCAGTCTTAGGGCTAAAACGCTTATAGGGCTTACCATCAGGTGTAATCAGAAACTTGGTAAAATTCCATTTAATTGTACTACCCAACATGCCACCGAGTTCTTTTTTCAGGAAAACAAATATCGGATCAGCATCACCACCGTTAACATCTATTTTTTCGGTTAATGGAAAAGTCACACCGTGGTTGATTCTGCACACATTAATTACGGTTTCATTGCTTTCGGGTGATTGGTTTAAGAATTGATTGCAAGGAAATCCTAAAACCACCAGGCCTTTATCTTTGTATTTCTGGTGCAAAGATTCAAGACCATCGAACTGAGGCGTGAGCCCGCATTTAGTGGCGGTATTGACCACCAGTAAGGCTTTGCCTTTGAAGTCTGACATGATTATGGGTTTGCCAGCGGGGTCATTGACGCTTAGATCGTAAAAATTCATGGTACAGCCTTGTTTGATTGATGGTGTTTTTATTATAAAAGAAAAAGTGCCTCGCAAAGCATAAATTCCGCAAGGAATCGTCAACGTACGATGGCCGATCACCAGCTGTAATAATTTAAACATCAAAATTCTAGTTTTAACGCTCACCAAAAGCTAAAAATCAAATAAGCTTGTTCCAATTCATTTATTCTTGGAGTGATCAAAAGCAGACGAAAGCGTCTTTATCATTGCTTCTGCAGTTACTAGCTTGTGTGTCCTGGATTCTCCTTTGTCCACAGGTCCATCCACAAATAAATGCGCTAAGCCATGTACAGATGACCATGCTAACAGTTCTTGCGGGCTAAGACTGTCAGGGTCATCATCTGGGATTGTTTCCCCAAATCCCCCATGCAGGTGGCTACTTAATCTTTTTGTTGCTGCAACGTATTCTTCGTCATTGGTATAGGTTGTTTCTTCGCGCCACATTGCGCGAAAGAAAGCCGGTTTGTCGAGTGCGAATTGTATATAAGCCAGCCCAACCGCTGCGAATGCATTGGAGCCATCTGTATCGGCTTGTTTTTTAGCGGAATCCATTAAATCTGATAATTGATGTAATGCCTTGGTGGCGAATGCGGTGAGTAGAGCACGTTTATCCGCATAGTGTCTAAAGGCGGATGAAGGCGAAACATCCACTATTTTTGCACAAGCTCGAAGGGTAACTGCTTCGAGACCAAATTTAGTGGCGAGTTCATCGACAGCTTGTAAAAGCGATTCAGCAAGATTGCCATGATGATAGGGTTTTTTATTTGTTTTTTTATTTAACTTCATTTTACTTTCCACTAGTTCTCAATTTATTTCTGTTATGCCTTTTGATTACGCTTTGACTACTAAATAAAGCGCCCAATGTGAACACTGTAAACTTTTTTCATAAAAGCCTTGAATTCTTACCTGAAGTACGTATATTATTATGTGAACAGTGTTTACATTTGTCAACTAATGATTAAAGCGAGGAAAAAATTATGACATCATCAAATAACTCAACACTCGACGACTCAGGTGAGTTTCGACATGCGCGAAAGGGTTGTTGTACAAAAGGCAACTGGTCTGGTATCAACATTGCCGCCATGGTAATTGGTTTCGTACTTTTCTGGCCACTTGGCTTGTTGATTCTGTACTGGAACATTAAAGGCAGAAATGTAAAAGACTTGCCAAGAGCAATTCAGCAAAAATGGACGGCTATGGTTAATGGATCCTGGATTCCAACCAGGGGTGACGATGGCACAACTAGTGAGAACACTGTATTCGATGAGTATCAACAAACTCAATACGATCGCATTGTCGAAATAAAAGAAGAAATAAAAAATCGTGCGCGTAGCTTTACAGACTTCCGATCTAATGCAAAACGTCGAGCAGATGAAGCTGAGTTTAAAGAGTTTATGTCTGCTGATCGATCAAAAGACAAAACGGATGATAAGTAGATTTTGTTTATTCACTGATGCGTAAATTACTCCCTTATAAGCCCGAGACAATCCCGGGCTTTTTTCTGCCTGATAATGATGATTCACCTTTTAGCTAAAAAATAAAAACAGCCAGTCGTAGCGTAGCGAAGACAACGAAGGAGCATCGCGACGCCGACCCGCAGGGTAAGGCTTAGTCGCATAAATGAGTCAAAAGTAGGGGGGTGTGTTAAAACAGTTAAAAGAAGGGGCTTTTTAAATTATTCAGGATATTGAGTTCATTATCTTAGTGTTGTGGTTTCTGTTTTCTGAGCGTGATATCAATGATGAGTTAATACATAGCTTAGTTTACAGCTGCCAAAATAGTAGAATTCACCACCTACTACATAATACACTGGCCTAAAGCGCTTCTAATCAACATGATAGCTCGTTCGGAAGAGATGTTTTTATCATCAAGGAACGGATTAAGCTCTACCACATCCATTGCTAACATTTTTTCGCTTTCAGCACATAGTTCCAGTAATAAATGTGCTTCACGATAATTAACTCAACTTGCACTGTAGTGCCCGTCCCGGTGATAACCGACGGATCGCAACCATCTAAATCTAAACTCAAATGAAATCCTTCTCCAAAGCCGTGTAAGTAGGATTCGCGAGATCAGTGCAAACTTTTAGAGTTTCTTGCTTATACCGCGCTGAACATTTCTCACCGACGTTATTTTCCTGTGTTTCCATTTGTGGAAGGTTATATCCTGATCCAGTTCAAGCTTATAACCCATCTTGCGCAATCCGTTTCGCAACCCCGCTACTGCAAAATTCATGCGTTGCATTTCCAGCTCGCTCAAGAGCTGATGTGATTTTCCCCTGTTTGTTATTCCGGGTGATCCATCAGGTTTAGTAATCTCTACAGGCAAAGCATGAGTCAGTGCCGTGATTTTCCTGGTTTGTGCTGTCCCCATCATTTTACTAATTTCCTTTTGTCTGAAAGTTTTCTTTGGTTTCTATATATTGTGTTTTTATCACATCAATTCCACAATATATTGTATGCCTTTTATCATTGATCACCACATGGCATAAATCAATTTCAAAAATTATTTTGCTAAGGTAAGATTATCGCAATAATAATAAAAATAATAACTGTGGCTTAGTATTCTATGAATCAAGTTAAACGCCAGATTCTAATACCCCTGCTTCGCAAGCATCACAGTTAAAGCTAGTGTAGGAGCTAGCTACTCCATGCATAAATATTCGGTTTTTACTCTACTCTTACTTTTTACAATAAGCATATCCGCATCTGCTGCCAAGAATAAGTCTTCCCCCCTTGGTATTAATACCAATGAAGCAATGGATATTGGAACCAGCATTCCGTTTGTTGATCTATTCAAACTATCATTGCCCTTTGAGGAGGCTCGACCATGGCTGACTAAGGGGAAAATAATCTACGATGCAAATGGTTGGCCCAGATTACTCAACCACGGAAAGGTCGGAACAAGATTCCTTAGTCATATTCCCGCAGCAGCATTACCTAAAGGAGACTATACGGTCCTCTATGATGGAGATGGCCTGATTAAATATGGCGTTGGTGCAAAATTGCTTAAGCGATCAAAAGGTAAAGACATAATCAAGCTGGTACCTGATAAAAAAGGTTTAATCAGTGCCACTATCAGCATTGCAGAAAGCGATACCAGAAATTATCTGCGAAATATTCGAATCCTTATGCCGGGAGGTATTTGTAGCGGAAATTACTTTAAACGCGTGAATAGCGCGAATCATTGTGGCAGTCAGCAATATCTATCATTTGAAAATCATCACCAGCAATTAACCTTCAACCCTGATTACCTTCATTTCATGAAAGACTTCAAAGTCCTGCGTTTTATGAATATGTCGGGTATCACGCGAAACTCGATGCATTCCTGGAAGCAACGGGCAACCCCGCAAGATCAAACATGGGCAGGTAAAGAGGGAGTTCGTGGCGTGCCTTTAGAAATTATGGTGGAGCTAGCAAACATCTTGAAAAGTGATGCATGGTTTACCTTGCCGCATAAGGCAGACAACTATTTTATTCATAAATATGCAGAATACGTAAAAAATAACCTGAGGCCTGGTCTTAAAGCGTACGTGGAAAACTCGAATGAAGCCTGGAATGGTATTTTCCCTCAGGCGCATTATATGAAAAAGATGGGCGAACAAATGAGGCTTGATCCGAACCGGGATTATGCCGGATACAAGTTTTATTCAAAACGTAGTGTCGAAATATTTAAAATCTGGGAAAAAGTTTTTGGCGATACCAGACGTTTTGTGCGGGTTATGGGTGGTATGACAGGCAATCTGCGTTTAACTCAAATGCTGCTCGAAGAAGGCGATGCGTATAAACACACGGATGCCCTGGCAATTGCCCCTTATTTTTATGCGCCACAAAAACAGGTCTTGCGCTTAAGAAGTGTAGACTCGGTATTTAAATTACTGGAAGATCCTAAAAATCCTTATTCAATAAAAAATATATTAAAAAGTGTAGAACAGCAGGCAGAGCTAGCAAATCACTATGGTGTTAATCTGGTTGCCTACGAAGGTGGGCAGCACCTGGTGGCTTACAAAACCCATAGCTTGACTGCTGGCCCCAATCCACACTTGATTGCTGCAAATCGTGATCCGCGTATGGCTCAGCTGTATTATCGATTCCTGCAAGGCTGGAAACAGTCTGGTGGAAAACTTTTTGTGGCATTTTCAGCGCCGCGAAAACACTCATGGTTTGGTAGTTGGGGGATAAAAGAATACATTACCCAGCCGACTTATAAAGCGCCAAAATATCGAGCCTTGATGCAGTTTGTAAAAGGTAATCTTTGCTGGTGGAGAGGCTGCTCAAATTACGGCCCAGTGGTACGCCATAAAAAGTTTGAAAGAGTGGTGGCTAATTAAGCTTAGAGCGACTATTACTTTTTTATAATAAAGGAATCTTTGATTAACCTGGTTGAATTAAAAAAATGCCTAGCCGAAGTGCAGCGTCGACTTACGATGTTAGCGCTTGGGACTAAATTAACTATTACTGATGTTTTATTTCGTAGCGGAGCTACGAGTCGATTTTTTACGCCGATAGGGCGAAAAAATCGTCTCGACAGATCAAGAATTGATCCGAGAGGTGGTTGTAGCATGGGTCGCTGGTAATCGGGGGTGCTGTTTGAAGAAAGCTATCGAATAAAAAAATGCCTGAAAGTAGGGAGGGTCAATTTTTTATTAGTTTCGTAGCTAAAGCTACGAGTTACTTTGTTGTCTGCGTCAACAACAAAGTAACCAAAAAAATGCCGTTCGTTTCACAACATCATAGTTTTTAGTTCAGAGGGGAAATAATGGGGCTGAAGGGAACTCGATCCTTCTTTTGCAAAGAGTCACTCAAACAACCTTCATCCTGGTCCATGATTTCTTGAGATAATCGTTGGTTTTGAATTGTGTTAAAAACAATAGATCAAAACATATTCCCTACCTTTTGAATGACGCCTCGTTTTTTTAAAAAACAAAATCGAGTTGTCATTTAAAAGATGGGTGGGTATCAATTACTGGCTTACTCTGTATTCCGCAATAATACAGCAGGCCTTACACTCATCCGCCGATGAAGATATTGGGCACCAATCACCAGCGTCGTTACACTCACCACCAATGCCGTCAATAGGCCCACCCAGATTAAGTCAGTCGAGGGCAATTTCATTCGCCATTCCAGTAGTGGCAAAGCAATAGCTGAACCCAGTATCACTGCAAATATTGCTGTCACTATAGCGATGAGTAAAAACTCGATATACAAGCTTTTACGAATCACGGATAAACGTACACCCAGCGCATTAAATACAGATGCATCGTAGACCTGACGAACCCGACTTGCTGCAATTACAGCAAATAAAACCAACAAACTGGCGAGGAAACTAATCACGGCAATGATCATCAAGCCACTAGTCGCCTGACCGAGCAAATCACGGGCACTGGCCAGAATGCGAGCGGTACGAACAGTGACTACATTCGGTGCAACCTCGGCAATGCCTTTTTGTGCTTGCAAGGCTTGATCATCACTTAACCAGGCTGCGCCCACGTAACGCCCAATGGACGAATCCAGCACACCATCCGCAACAATGCCTTCAAACCAAAAGCGAGTTTGCACACCTTTTTGTCGGTGAATCGCGGCTATTTTGAATTCAAGTGTTTTACCAGCGATCGCATAACTTATCTGATCACCAATATTTACCCCGATACGGCCGGCTTCTCGATCTTCTAGTGACATGTTGGGAATTGATTGATCATCGTTGGCTGTCCACCAACTCCCTTCAATCAATTCTATAGCATCAACATTACCACCACGGTAGCTGAGCTTGTGGTCATCGTTTAACGCGTCTCGTAACTTTTTATCACCACCAGCGCCATCAGCCAATAAGCTAACAACCGTGTTACCGTTGACCGCTACAATACGGCCTTGCACTAAGGGAGCCAGCTCTATCCTTGACTGAGTCGAGGTTTCTTTCAATGCATTTTTAACGTCTTTAAGCTGATTCGGGCTAATGTCATAGAGAACCAATGCGGGAGCTTCATCAGGAATGGTTGACTTAATCGTCCGCTGCAGAGAGGTTACCACCAAGGTACAGATCACCAGTAACGTTAGCGCGGATCCCAGTGATAATAAAGAGCTACGTAACGGCGAAGCTGGGCGATATAGATTCGCTAGTGCTAGACGAAACGCGAGACTTGTACGAACAACTTTTGCTCCAGCTTTTCCGTGTTCTTCGTCTATACGTTTTGCAATAAGTCGAATCAGGCGCAGAGCAATTTCTAAAAGCGCCAGTAACAATGCTACAAGCAAAATAAAGCCAGCACCAAACAGTAGTGAAGGGACACTGATTAAGATCAGCGCGATAATGCTAGCGGCGCAAATAGAGGTTGCCACCCTCCAGTTTCGAGGGATGCTAAGCGCGTTTATTGCAGAGTCACGAAACAGACTCGCTGGCGAAACCGATAAAGCTGAACCGATAGCAGGTAACGCAAAGCAAAAAGCAGTCAACAAACCAAATAGAAAGGCGCTTAGTAGTGGCGAAACTAAGGCAGCAAACGAGGTACTAATTGGTAGTTCAGCAGCCACTACGGAGCCACCCAATAAAGCCAGCAATGCACCGAGCAGACACCCCACAAGGCTCGCACCACCCCCTAGAATTCCTACTTGCAACAGATAAACAGACGCAATGCGTCGATTCCGCAAACCCAGAGAGCGAAAGGTGGCGATGGTTTTTAGCTTACTCTGCAAATAGGATTGAATACTGCTGAACACGCCCAAACCGCCAATGAACAAAGTGCTAAATCCAATCAGCAAAAGGCCAGAAGCAATCTGTCCCAATCGTTCAGAGATACGCTCACTACGGTCTTCGAAGGTACGCACTTCCCAGCCACGATCCGGGAATTGTTGATAAAACATCGTTTTCCAGGTGTCTGCAGCTATGTCGGTCGCCACTCGATAATCGTAATCAATTCGTGAGCCTGGTTGAAGTAAACTGGCATCACTGATCGCCTGAGGAGAAATTAGCACTGGTGAACCGCGCCAATTTGCCGACAAATTACGATCTGGTTGCTGCAAAATTAATGCGCGCACCTCCATTTGTAGTATGCCGATAGATACCGGGTCACCGACCTTAAGGTCATAACGCACAGACAGTGCATTATCGATAGCTATACCCCAGCGTCCATCCTGTTTCTTGATAAGCTCAGAGAGTGGTTTCTCAGGTTCGAGTTGCAAACTGCCGTAAAGCGGATACAAGTCATCTACACTTTGCAGTTCGACAAGCACAAAATCTTCTTTTGGCGTTCCTAGCATGGTACGCAATTCGATGAGTTCCGACACTTTACCGCTCTGCGTCATCCAATTCACAGCTTCATCAGGTAGTGGCTGTGGCTGGTTAGAAGACACCTGTACATCACCGCCCAATAGTTGCCTTGTGTCTGCCAGTAAACCGTCACTCACTAAACGATATAAGCCACCAGTAGCGGCAACCAGGGTAACGCCGAATAACAGACAGGCACAAAAAATCCATAGTGACGAACCGCTGGCGCGTAGATCACGCCAGGCCAGGCTAAGCAGAAAACGCATTAGCAACATCCTCCACTAATTTTCCCTGTTGCAGACGAAACACACGCTGACACTGCGCTGCGATTGCTTCATCGTGCGTCACCAGAATCATTGTCGAACCACTTTCGCGGTTTAAACCAAACAATAATTCGATGACACGTTCACCTGTTTTAGGATCCAGATTACCTGTCGGCTCATCCGCTAGTAATAAGCGTGGCTGGTGTACCAAGGCACGAGCAATAGCAACACGTTGCTGCTCACCGCCTGATAATTGCATCGGATAATGTCCGGCTCGCTCTGCCAGGCCAACTCGCTCAAGCATAGTCGTTGCGATTTGACGCGCATTATCGCGCTCAGCAATTTCTAGCGGCAACATAACATTCCCTAGTGCTGTCAAACTCGGCACTAGATGAAACGACTGAAAAATAATGCCTAGACTGTCACGGCGAATATCCGCTAATGCATCAGCATCCAAGCTGGAAAGGTCTTTATTATCCAGTAGAATGGAACCGCTTTTGGGTTGCTCCAAACCTGCAAGTAATAACAACAACGAAGTTTTACCCGAGCCAGAAGGACCTAAAATTGCGACTGTTTCGCCTTGCTGAAGTTTTAGATCAACATCAATCAATACATCCAGCGTCGAATCCTGCATGGTGTGGGAAAAGCTTAACTGGCTAAGATCCACAACAGTGGCTGATTGTGATGAGTCGAAAGCGTTTGTAACTGGATTTGAACTCATAGTATTGTGTCTCTTTGGTTGAAGGGGTTTGCTGTATTTATCATCTTCTGATAGTTGAAAAACACCTACAAAGGTCAGCTCTCCACTTTTAGGGATAAATCTCAGAACAGTGTTTTTAAAATATGGTTTATGATTAAATCATACTTTAAGAAATATAACTTTTGGGGGTAAATATTTAAGGGTATTGCCTCTTTTGTTTAGCTGACCCCTTGTTAAAGTTAGAGCAACTTCCGCAGGAAATATTGAAGGAAGATTGACTAATTCATCAGCAATCAATTAGAACAGTTGAATGAGCTGAGCTTAGCGAAACAACATCTTTCACAGAAATATGACCCATGGGTAAGGCAAAGCCGCATCAATGAGTCAAAAGGTGGGTGGTGTCATTTAAACAGTCAAAAACAGATTTTTGTATAAATTTTGTATAAGTTTTACATTTTTTTTACATTCACTCTTATATTATGGATGTAATTTGAGTAACAAAAGGTACATTACATGAAAATATCAACGAAAGGACAATACGCCATAATTGCCATGATGGATTTGGCAATTAACTATAATGCTAGCCCAGTAGCACTAACTGAGTTTTCTAGTTCTCAAACTATTTCTTTATCTTATTTAGAACAACTTTTCTCAAAGCTTAGAAAATCAGGACTTGTGGAAGGTGTTCGTGGCCCAGGCGGTGGATATAGATTAAGCAAAACGCCTAATTATATTAGTATTGCAGATATCATTCTTGCGATTGAAGAACCAACTGATAACACGAGTAGTGCTAAAAGACATTCAAACTGCAAGAAAGGTGAGAATTGTCAGACTCAACAGTTATGGAATGAATTCAGCGAGCAACTAACAGCCTTTTTAGATTCAATTTCTTTAGCTGATGCTATCAAGGATCAAGTCGTTGTAAAAAACCAATATCGATTAGACGAAACTACGCGTCGAATTTCTTCAATGTTTCCAGTTAGTTCTGATTTGATGGTTGCGTAGCGCGGTAGGTTGGGCTGACGTTAGTACCTAACCCCAAGCTACACAAGAAATAATTAGACCGATAATAAGCCCGATGAAATAAGTCAAAAGTACGGGGGTGGCTTTTCTAGGCTTACCAAAAGCTAGAAATGACAAGTCAAATAATTATTCGGCTAGCGCCTCACCCTTCGGGTCGTCGTCACTTCGTTCCAACGTTGTCTCGCATACTCGGCTGAATTATCCGTTTCAAACATCGAAACGGTAAGTTCACTAAAGTCCGTCGTAGATTCCGCAAGGAATCGTCGACGTACAAAGGTCGATAAACCACTGGCTATCTTAAATCTCATTTATTTTTCAGCTAAACACTAGCAAAAGCCAGAAAAGTCAAGTCAAATAATTATTTGGCCGAGCCTCACTAAAGGGGCAGCAGAAGCTGTTGTCTATGAAGTACGTCCATGTGTTATGAGGTTTTTAAATCTTTTTAAAGAAAACCTCACCCTTCGGGTCGTCGTCACTGCGTTTCAACGTTGTCTTCGCTACGCTTCGGCTCACCTTTTCTAGGCAGTTTCGATAGACTGAATTGTTCAAATTCATTCCCGATGAATTTGTCAGTTTCACTTGGCTGAGTTATTCGTTTTATAAAACAAACGGTAAGTTCACTAAAGTCCGTCGTAGATACCGCAAGGAATCGTCGACATACAATGATCGATTAACTCCAGCTATTTTTCAATCATCAACCACTTAAGATATCGGGCTTACCAAAGTAGAACGATTCATTATTTTCGTTTTTAAGAAGGATTATTACCTGTAAATAAAGAGAAAACTTTTATATTTTTAATTTGGTAGGTAATTAATTGATTTTCAGTTCTTTATTAGCATTAAAAAGTTGCTTTGACATTTTCTTTTAATTTGCGTAATTTGTGTTTGGCAAGAAAAAGGAAAGTCAGATAAGGTATTAAATACCATGTTCGTAACAAAAAGGCAGAGCAAAATTCTTGAAAGGATAAAAAGATACGGGCAAGTAACGGTTGATGAACTTGTTGATGAGTACAATGTTACTCCACAAACCATTCGCACGGATTTAAATGATCTAAATAATGCTAATAAACTTATTAGAGTTCACGGTGGTGCTAGAACAATCGATAGTCATGAGAATGTAGAGTACGAAGCTAGAAGGCAAATTGCAGCATCACAGAAAGTACTTATTGGTGAAGCTGCGGCTAAAATCATCCCTGATAATGCTTCACTATTTATAAATATAGGTACGACCACTGAAGCGTTTAGCGACGCATTGGGTGATCATAAAGGGTTAATGGTCATTACAAATAATATCAATGTTGCCAATAGGTTAAGGCTTAATGACGCCAATGAAGTGATTATTGCGGGTGGTGTTGTGAGATCTTCTGATGGTGGAATTGTGGGTGAAGCGGCAGTTGATTTTATTAAAAATTTTAAAGTTGATTTCGCAATTATCGGTTCTTCTGCGATAGATTCAGACGGTTCATTGTTAGACTTTGATTTCCGCGAAGTAAAAGTAGCCCAGGCTATTATTGAGAATGCACGTCACGTCATATTAGTTGCTGATTCGACCAAACTTGAGCGCAATGCTCCAGTTAGAATTGGTCATATTTCTCAGGTTGATACGTTTATTACGGACGTCATTATCGATTCCGAATTTCATCAGGTATGCGAGGATTCAGAGATTAAAGTTATTGAAGTTCAATCATGAAATATAGCCTTATGTGAAAGAATTACTTTCGTTTGACACTCGTAAAATCTTTGACTACTTTCTTTGTAGTGAATTGAAACCCATTCAATAAAAACTTGAGGAGAGAGTATTGTCAGAAGTAGATGACATTTTTGTCATTGGTGGAGGCATAAATGGCTGTGGCATTGCTCGGGATGCTGCAGGTCGTGGATATTCCGTTCGTCTAGCAGAGATGAATGATCTTGCAAGTGGTACATCTTCCTGGTCTTCAAAACTCATACATGGTGGCTTGCGCTACCTGGAGCATTACGAGTTCCGACTGGTTAGGGAGTCATTGAGTGAACGCGAAGTTTTATTGAAAATGGCCCCCCACATTATTTGGCCGATGCGTTTTGTTCTGCCTCATCACCGCGCAATGCGTCCTGCATGGCTGTTGCGATTGGGTTTGTATCTTTACGATCATATTGGTAAACGCAAATTATTACCCGTTACCAAACAAGTAAATCTTAAAACAGACCCTGTAGGTAAACCCCTTAAATCACTTTTCAAAAAGGGCTTTGAGTATTCAGATTGCTGGGTCGATGATGCTCGTTTAGTCGTTTTGAATGCTAAAGATGCACAAGATCGAGGCGCAAAAATTGAAACGCGCACTAAGGTCATTGCTGCTCACAGAGATAATGGCAGTTGGAATATAACAACTGAAAATTTACGTAATGGAAAGATTACACAGCATAAGGCACGCTTGATAGTAAATGCAGCAGGACCCTGGGTTGATAAAGTGTTAGATGAAGCACTTGAAAGTACTGCTTCAAAAAATGTACGTCTGGTTCAGGGAAGCCACATAGTCGTTCCTAAAATACACGATCACAATAGAGCCTATATTTTCCAAAATTCTGACAATCGTATTATTTTTGCGTTGCCTTACGAGCAAGATTACACATTGATAGGTACTACGGACCAGGATTATCAAGATGATCCTGCTAATGCGAAAATCTCAGATCAAGAGATAACTTATTTGTGCACTATGGCAAGTGAGTATTTTGAAAAGCCAGTTAAAGTAGAAGATATTGTTTGGTCATATTCCGGTGTTCGACCACTCTATGACGATGGTGCAAGTGCTGCACAAGAAGCTACTCGAGAATACATTTTGCGCGTCGATGGTGAGGGTGAAGAGCCACGCCTGATAAATGTTTTTGGTGGGAAAATTACGACCTATCGCAAACTAGCTGAATCGATGCTAGAGAAAATTGAAGAGAGTCTTGATTTTAAGGATAAAAGTTCGAAAAAAGGGACTTGGACAGCTAATTCCCAACTTCCCGGAGGGGATTTCGAGGTAACTGACTTTGATGCACTACTATCTAAGTTGAAAGCAGAGTTTATGTTTTTGGATGCCTCTCTTGCCAAGAGACTTGTTCGTGCCTATGGGACGAATGCATGGGTACTGATGCAAGGGGCCTCAAAGTTTGACGATATGGGGAGAAATTTTGGCGGGACATTAACAGAACGCGAAGTTCTATATTTAATAAAGCATGAATGGGCAGAATGCGCTGAAGATCTTGTTTGGCGTAGAACTAAATTGGGAATTCGTCTCAGCGAACAAGAAATATTGGCACTTGATGTATGGATGCAGAAGCAAGTTTCATCGGTAAATCTACAACAGTGTAAGGAGTTGTAATTGTTAGAATTGCGAAAAGTAAGTAAAAAGGTAGGCAATACTTACCACATTAATGACGTTTCTTTAAAGTTAGAGAAGGGTTCATTGAATGTATTACTTGGGCCGACACTTTCTGGCAAAACTTCATTGATGAGGTTAATGGCAGGACTTGATAGACCAACTTCTGGCGACATTCTTATGAATGGCAGCAGCGTCTTGAAAGCCCCGGTGCAAAAACGTAACGTAGCAATGGTCTATCAACAGTTTATCAACTATCCCGCTTTTAGCGTGTATGAAAATATTGCATCACCTTTACGCGTGGCAAAAGTCGATAAAAAAACAATCGATACTAAAGTGCGTGAAGCTGCAGAATTAATGAAGCTAACACCGTATCTTGAACGAGGTGTATTAAATCTTTCAGGTGGTCAACAACAGCGAACTGCTCTGGCGAGAGCATTGGTAAAAGGTGCTGAACTTGTGTTGTTAGATGAGCCACTCGCTAATTTAGACTATAAACTAAGAGAAGAACTGCGTATTGAGTTACCCCGTATTTTTGCCGAGACCGGCGCTATATTTGTATACGCAACGACTGAGCCGCAAGAGGCGTTATTGCTTGGTGGTGATACAGCAACTTTACATGAAGGTCGTGTAACCCAGTTTGGGGCGACCATTGATGTACATAATAAACCATCGGATTTGGTGACAGCGCAGACATTCTCAGATCCACCAATGAATGTTATTTCAATGCAGAAACAAGGTTCCAGGTTTGTGTTTTCACAGGGTGATGTTACTTGTCCACAACACCTCGAGGGTTTACCAGATGGGATCTATAGAATCGGTATGCGTCCTCACCATTTGATGTTAAGTAAATCTGACAATGCGTTTTTGAAAATTGAGGCAGTAGTTTCTACCACTGAAATAGCGGGTTCAGAGACTTTTGTTCATGTGACGCAGGACGATCTAAAATTGGTTGTATTAACCCATGGTGTTCATCTGGTTGAGATCGGCGCTAAGATTCCTGTATATATGAATCCTTCCAAATTCTTTATATTTGATGGCGAAAATACACTCGTATCAGCACCAATAGCGGGGGCTGCATAATGGCACAAATCACCCTCGATAAATTGGCCCATTCATACTTGCCAACCCCAAAAACTGATGATGATTTCGCGTTGAAAGAAATCGATTATGTCTGGAAAGATGGCGGAGCATATGCACTTCTTGGTCCGTCAGGTTGTGGTAAAACCACATTATTAAATATCATCTCGGGCTTGTTGGTCCCTTCGAAAGGTAAGATTCTATTTGACGGAAAAGATATCACCTCGTTTCAACCTGAACAGCGCAACATTGCCCAGGTTTTCCAGTTTCCTGTTATCTATGACACGATGACTGTACGGCAAAACCTCGAGTTTCCTTTAAAGAATCGTCATGTACCAAAAGATGAGATTTCGAAACGTGTTGGAGAGATGATAGATATCCTCGATTTACATGATAAAGCTAATAAGAAAGCACGTGGACTTACTGCTGATGAAAAACAAAAGATATCTTTGGGGCGTGGTTTGGTTCGCTACGATGTAAATGCCATTCTTTTTGACGAACCCTTGACTGTTATAGATCCCCATATGAAATGGCAGCTTAGAACCAAGTTAAAAGATCTGCACCGTCAGCTTGGACATACTATGATTTATGTGACGCATGATCAGACCGAAGCTTTGACATTCGCAGATAAAGTTGTGGTTATGTATGAAGGAGAAGTGGTGCAAATAGGTACTCCAGAAGAACTTTTTGATGAGCCCAGACATACTTTTGTTGGGTATTTTATTGGCTCACCTGGTATGAACATCCTGCCTGTTGAGGTCAATAAAAATAAAGCAAAAATTGGAAGTCATTGCATCAATCTCAAGGGTGTTTATACCGATTTAACAGGGAAGATTGAACTTGGGATTCGTCCTGAATTTGTTTCGCTAACAAGATCTGAGTCTGGAATACCTTTGCAGATTAAAGGCGTTGAAGATATTGGTCGTTTCAAGATTGTTCGCGCAAATGTAGAAGGTAATAATTTAAATGTAGTGTTGAATGAAGGCGAGAATATCCCTTCCGAACCTAAAATAATATTCGACTCATCACGTATCAATATTTATCAAGATGATCATTTGGTTCAGGCCCTAGATAACGGAAAAGGTATTTAGATGATGGATAATAAAACCTATAACAATAAAGCTTGGCTGTTGGTAATTCCTGTTTTCTTGCTGGTCGCATTATCTGCAATTATCCCAATCATGACGGTTGTGAACTATTCGGTGCAAGATACTTTCGGTGGTAACAAGTTTTTCTGGGTGGGTACTGAATGGTTTACCGATGTTTTGAGGTCAGAACGATTTCACAATGCATTAGGTCGAAACCTGCTGTTCTCATTCATCATACTTTGCATAGAAATACCTTTAGGAATCCTGATTGCACTCTCAATGCCAAAAAAAGGAATTTGGGTTCCAATTTGCCTGGTGTTAATGGCACTACCGTTACTCATTCCGTGGAATGTAGTGGGTACAATTTGGCAAATATTTGGAAGAGGGGATATTGGTTTACTCGGGCATACAATGTCTGTATTGGGTATTGAGTACAACTATACCAGCAACGTTATCGATGCGTGGGTCACAATCATAATTATGGATGTATGGCATTGGACAAGCCTAGTGGTGTTGTTATGTTATGCGGGTTTGGTCTCCATTCCTGAAGCTTATTATCAGGCGGCTAGGATTGATGGTGCATCAAAGTGGTCGGTTTTTCGTTATATTCAATTGCCTAAAATGCGAGGAGTTTTGATAATCGCATTTCTGCTTCGTTTTATGGATTCATTCATGATTTATACAGAGCCTTTCGTTCTAACTGGAGGTGGTCCTGGTAACTCAACAACTTTTTTATCTATAGATCTTGTTAAACAAGCGATTGGACAATTTGATCTTGGTCCAGCTGCGGCGATGTCACTTGTATACCAGTTGATTGTGCTTCTCGTATGTTACGTTTTCTTCACTGTAATGAGTAATGTGGGTGTTGATAAGCCGGAGAAGGAGGGATAATTATGGATAAAGCTACCAATCCAACCACACACCTAGTCGAAGGTGCGATACGTGAGAAAAACCGTCAGCACAAACCTCGAAATTTAAAATGGATTACCCCTTCGCTTTATATTATTTTTTTGATGTTGCCAATTTATTGGCTAATCAATATGAGCTTTAAAACCAATCAGGAAATCCTTTCAAGATTCACCCTCTTTCCTGAAAACCCAACATTAGCTAACTATGCAGTGATTTTCACCGACCCTTCCTGGTACAACGGTTATATCAACTCAATGATCTATGTGGCCTTAAATACAGTTATTTCAATCTCCGTCGCTTTGCCAGCTGCATATGCTTTTTCTAGGTATCGGTTTTTAGGCGATAAACATATGTTCTTTTGGCTGCTATCTAATCGGATGGCACCTGCGGCAGTGTTCGTGCTGCCATTCTTCCAACTTTATTCTGCCTTTGGTTTGATCGACACGCATATTGCTGTGGCACTGGCACACTGTCTTTTCAATGTGCCTTTGGCAGTTTGGATTTTAGAAGGGTTTATGTCTGGTGTACCAAAAGAAATAGATGAAACCGCCTATATCGATGGCTACTCATTTCCTAAATTTTTTATAAAGATATTTACCCCCTTGATAGGTTCAGGGATCGGTGTAGCAGCTTTCTTTTGTTTCATGTTTTCTTGGGTTGAATTACTCATAGCAAGAACACTGACAACCGTTGATGCAAAACCTATAGCAGCAATTATGACTAGAACAGTGGGTGCATCTGGAGTTGATTGGGGTGTGCTAGCAGCGGCAGGGGTACTTACAATTATTCCTGGTGCTCTGGTTATATATTTCGTACGTAATTACATCGCCAAGGGCTTTGCCTTGGGCCGTGTTTAATATAATTCAAAGGAGTATCAAAGAATGGATTTCTCTTGGATGGCATGGACGGGCCCGACGGCGTTTATCTGGATAGGGATAGCAAGTTGTCTGGTCTTGATGAGTATTTGGGAATATTTTTCACCGGGTGGTAATCCACGGGTAGGTATTCTTCGTTTCGAAACAACCAGAGGTGATCGTCTTTTTATATCGCTTCTTGGCAGTGCTTTTATCCACCTCGCTTGGCTAGGGTTTGTAGGTCCTGGATTGTGGTGGGCTCTCGGTATTTCATTTGTTTACGCTATTGGCGTTTTTAAAACAGTATGAAGTCAAAATGGGAATACGCTCTAATGAGCTTGTTCTTTTCATAACGCATAAAACCTTAAAGGAGGATTTTAAAATGCGAAAACATTTACTAATATCAACAGCAATAGCTGGTTTGATGATAGGAATGAATTCTGCACAAGCTGATATGGCTGCTGCAGACAAGTTTCTAGCTGACGAAATCGCTGGTCTTTCAGTATTAAGTACTGATGACCAGAAGGCAGAGATGAAATGGTTTATTGACGCAGCAAAACCATTCAAAGACATGAAAATAAAAGTAGTTTCAGAAACTATTGGTACTCATGAATATGAATCCAAAGTGCTTGCGCCTGCTTTTACTGCCATTACTGGTATTGAAGTCACACACGATTTAATTGGTGAGGGTGATGTAGTTGAGAAACTGCAAACCCAAATGCAGTCTGGTGAAAATATCTATGACGGTTATGTCAATGATTCAGATTTAATTGGAACGCACTGGCGATACCAACAGGTTCGTAATTTAACTGACTGGATGGGTGGTGAAGGTAAAGATGTCACTAATCCCGGTCTGGATATCGCTGATTTTATCGGTACTTCCTTTACTACAGCTCCGGACAAAAAACTATATCAACTCCCTGATCAACAGTTCGCAAACCTCTATTGGTTTAGAGCTGATTGGTTTGATGATGCTACCAACAAAGGTGATTTCAAAGCTAAATATGGCTACGACCTAGGTGTTCCCGTGAACTGGTCAGCTTATGAAGATATCGCTGAATTTTTTACCGGTCGTGACCTTAAGCGTTTAGGCGTGGATGGTAAAGTTTATGGCAATATGGACTATGGTAAGAAAGATCCATCATTAGGATGGCGTTATACAGATGCGTGGATGTCGATGGCGGGTATGGGAGATGTTGGCGAGCCAAACGGTTTACCAGTTGATGAGTGGGGAATTCGTGTAAACGATAAATCACAACCTACTGGTTCTTGTGTAGCACGTGGTGGCGCAACTAACTCGCCAGCTGCTGTTTATGCCGTTACTAAAGCAATTGAATGGTTGAAGAAGTACTCACCACCTGAAGCGGCTGGTATGACATTTGGTGAAGCGGGTCCGATACCTGCTCAAGGTAATGTTGCTCAACAAATGTTCTGGTATACAGCCTTTACTGCTGCAACTGTAAAACCTGATCTTCCTGTGATGAACAAAGACGGTACGCCAAAATGGCGGATGGCTCCTTCTCCACATGGAGCTTACTGGGTAGAAGGTACTAAGATCGGTTATCAGGATGCGGGTTCATGGACGTTGATGAAGTCTACTCCTACTGACCGAGCGAAAGCGGCTTGGCTTTATGCGCAATTCGTGACTTCAAAAACGGTTGACCTGAAGAAATCTGATGTTGGCCTTACATTCATTCGTGAATCAACCATCAACTCTGATCATTTCACAAAACGCGCAGATAAGCTTGGCGGTTTGATCGAGTTCTATCGTTCGCCAGCACGTGTACAGTGGTCTCCTACAGGTACTAACGTTCCTGATTATCCTAAGCTAGCTCAGCTTTGGTGGCAAAACATTGGTGATGCAATGTCGGGTGCTAAATCAGCACAAGGTGCTTTAGATGGTCTGTGTGCAGCTCAGGAAAAAGTGTTAGCCCGTATCGAACGCGCGGGTGTTCAGGGTGAACTTGGTCCTAAGCTAAACGAGGAAAAAGGAGCAGATTACTGGTTGGCTCAACCTGGTTCACCAAAGGCGAAACTAGCTAATGAGAAGCCTGCGGGAGTTACCGTTTCATATGATGAACTCGTAAAAAGCTGGACTCAGTAGTTAAAATCAAGCTTTGAACTAGAGGTTTATTCCTCTGTCAATCGCTGATTAGTTCATGCTATTTGGACCTGAGGAAACTCAGGTCCTTTTTTAACTTTATGAAAATAAGGAGATAGTTATGTCCTCTTACATCATGGCAATAGATCAAGGAACAACATCCTCACGAGCCATCCTGTTTGATGAGCAATTTCAAATTATTTCGTCAGCTCAACTAGAATTTGCACAACATTTTCCCGCATCTGGCATGGTCGAACATGACGCAGAGGAGATTTGGCACAGCGTGGTAGCAACATGTCGAAAGGCAATTGCTGATGCAGGTATAGAAGCATCAAAAATCGCAGGTATTGGAATCACAAACCAACGTGAAACCACAGTCATATGGGAAAAGGCTACTGGTAAACCGATTCATCATGCCATTGTCTGGCAAGACAGACGGACATCCAACTTTTGCACTAAACTAAAAGCCAGTGGTCATGAGGAGACAATTCGTAATAAAACAGGACTTCTTCTTGACCCTTACTTTTCTGCGACCAAAATCCGTTGGTTACTAAATCATGTCGATGGAGCAAGAACAAAGGCAGATAACGGTGAACTACTTTTTGGAACGATCGATACCTATTTACTGTGGCGCCTTACAGACGGGGCTTCTCATAAAACAGATGCTACAAACGCAGCCCGTACTTTATTGTTCGATATTGAAAAGAATGAGTGGGACGATGAACTGTTAAAACTATTCCATATTCCACGCAATATGCTTCCGTCAGTGGAAGATTGCGCTGCTGATTTTGGTAATACAATAAACGACTTATTTGGTGCTTCAATTCCAGTATTGGGAATGGCTGGTGACCAACATGCGGCTGTGCTTGGACAGGCCTGTTTCACTCCAGGAATGATTAAATCCACCTATGGAACCGGTTGTTTTGTGATGTTGAACACCGGAGAGGACAGAGTGATGTCCAATAATCGACTACTTACCACAATCGCATATAGACTAAATGGTAAAACAAGCTACGCTCTTGAAGGCTCTATCTTTATTGCAGGTGCGGCCGTTCAGTGGCTTCGCGATGGTCTAAAAATTATTGACGAAGCAAATCAGACAGGAGGTCTCGCAGCTGAGGCTGATCTTAGCCAAAACGTCATTATGGTTCCTGCGTTTTCCGGCCTTGGCGCACCCTATTGGGAACCGGATGTAAGGGGTGCAATCTTCGGGCTGACCCGCAACACAGGCCCAAGCGAACTTTCAAGAGCTGTTTTAGAAGCAGTTTGCTTCCAAACCCGGGATTTGGTTGATGCCATGAAGGGCGATTGGCAAGGAGAACTTGAGAACACCATTCTTAGGGTGGATGGAGGCATGGTAGCGAGTGACTGGACCATGCAGTTTTTGGCAGATATGCTCGCTGCACCAATCGACAGGCCCTCTATACTTGAAACAACGGCATTGGGTGCGGCATGGTTGGCGGGAATGCAGAGTGGAACCTGGCCAGACATGGAAGGTTTTTCGGATTCATGGAAGCTGCAGCAACGTTTTCAACCCCGGCTGGAAGAAGCGGAACGTTCCCGTCGTTATACTGGCTGGCGTGCAGCAGTGGAAAGCACTATCTTTCAGTCTAAAGCTGGTTCAAACAATGATCAAAGGAAAACTGATGGCAAATAATGGATTTAGAAATGACCTTTTAACCGGAAAGACAGTCGTAATCACTGGAGCGGGTCGTGGTATTGGTTTAGCCGCAGTAAAAGCATTGCATGCATGTGGTGCAACAATCATCGCTCACAGCGGTCGATCTGGAACCGCTCAAAACCTTGGAGGAATTTCCGACTCCGTTTTTGAAGCTGATTTACAAGATCCCCATGCGGTCCAAGAGTTTGTTAAATTTGTGCAATCTAAATCATCAAAAATCGATGTATTGATAAACAATGCTGGCACAATGATGGGTCGGTTTCCTGCCGCTGAACTCAGCGACGATCAATACCAACAACTCGTTGCCCTTAATCAGACAGCAGTGGTCCAAATCACCAGAGCATTAATACCCAGTCTTCTTAAATCTCAAAGCGCTTCCATCATCAATACGGTATCTATTTCTGCAACGACAGGTGGCAGCCCTGGCTCATCTATTTACAGTGCTACCAAGGCTTTTGTCAGCGCCTATACCAAGGCTCTGGCACGTGAACTTGCACCTGATAAAATTAGGTCGAATGCAGTTTCTCCGGGAACGATCACTACTGATTTCCACAAACGCTATTCGACGGAAGAAAAATTAGAAGCAACCAGACTCTCCATCCCCCTTCAGCGACTTGGAACGCCAGAAGACTGTGCGCCTGCCTATGTGTTCCTATCTTCTGCACAGTTATCAGGATATATCACTGGTCAGGTTCTTGAAATTAATGGTGGTCAGTTGATTGCCTAATCACCACTGCGCCTCAAATTATTCGAATAGTCACCCCCCACCTTTTAAGCGATTTTTACTTAAAAGAGTGTAAACCTCATCCACGAGTCGTCGTCACTTTGTTCCAATGATGTCCAGGCTGCACTTTGGCTAGGTAGTTATTTGATAATTGGCTTTTGAATAAGTGTCTAAAAGGTGGTGGGTGGCTTAAAACACTTAAAAAGAGGGTTCTTTTCTGGTTTTTGAATGATTCTGTTTCAGATGCTTAATATATTCCCGGTTTGTCTTGAGTCCTCTTTCATAACGAATAGATTCTATCTGCTTGATGAGTTTTTCGGTTTGAGCATAGGAAAATAAAATCTCTCTCTTCGATTTTATGTAATCAATATAACTTTTATCCAGAACATTCTTAGGCATACTGGTTTTGAAGGTGCTTTCCCCGGTAAACACAATTACCGAATGGAATTTATCATCCGTTAAATCAAGCATGTGCGCTAAAGCTTTTATGTGTTTGTAGTTTTGTTGCAAGGGATTTTGGAATTTGAATTTCCCACCAGGCAATGTTTGCATCCAGGCCTTCTGTCGTTCTCCTCCGAATATCCAGCCTTTCATGTTTTTAGTTTCAATCACGAAAATACCGTATTGAGAGACGATCACATGGTCTATTTGGGTTGTTCCACCTCGCACTGTCATGGTGATGTCTTTTATGAGGTGATATTCGCTCTTATCGAGTTTTTTGTTAATTATGAAATTTATGATAATTTCTCCGATATTTCCTTTAAAAGCAGAAAATTGTAGATATCCGACAATCAATACGAAAAATATGAGAATTACGAAGAAGAACATAAGATTTTTTTATTATTTGTATGTTAACTATCTTAAAACATCTCCTGTAGTTTTGAATTTTTTTTCTGATAATTGGTTATTTGAAAAAGCGGCTAGATGAAGTTAAGCGAAGACAACGTTGGCAGTATTATGTATCATTTGGCTTCTCCGCTGTATTAGCCGAAGCTGCTGTGGCCTCAAATAAATCCGGTGTCGCCCCCAAAATCTTGCTAGATGTACTAGAAAATGGTGGCGGCAAAGGTGTAATTCTCGATCGCTTCAAATCCTACCTTACTGCTGAAGATCCCGAAGGTTTCGTTTTCTCCTTAGCAAACTCAGCAAAAGACACTGGCTACTATCAAGCCATGGTAACCGACCTTGCAGCCGCCAATAAGGTTTCCATCGCGGTTACTACCCTTTACGCAGATCAGGTAGAAGCAGGAAAAGGAAATTCTTATATTCCTCAGCTAATATCCCTTTTAAACTAGGCCTTTAATATTGAGAATCATTGAGCATACGAGGGAAGGCATTGTTTTTTGTGCCTGTGAATTTTATTAATTTTTTTACGGTCAAACAATGAAAATAGCCAAAAAGTGGGGAGGTGGCTTTTCTAGGCTTACCAAAAGCCAGAAATGATAAGTCAAATAAATGAGTTATTCGTTTTAAACAACAAAACGATAAGCTCCCTAAAGTCCGTCGTAGATTCCGCAAGGAATCTTCGATGATCATTGTTCGCGCCAGGGATGATATTTGCTACTTGAAATGTGAAGTTTTTCGCAGCCTTGGTACTGGCTCTTTTCCCCGGATTAAGGAGAATGGTAACGAGATGGTTTTACGGAACGTTTTTTATAAATTGCCGACTAAGTACTAATAGAATCATTTCAAGGAATGAATCATGATATTTGGGGTTAAAAAACTCTTTTTGCTTGTTGGTCTGCTTTTGCTGGTGACTATTGCCACCTCCAGCACAATCACAGCTCAGGAGTTCAATGCACGGGCTGATATTCTGCAAGCCGCCGATAAAGCTAAAAATGGAGACTATGTGCGGCGCCGTTTTTTTAATCAAATGGAAAAACCTTTTATCCCAACTGATAAGCGAAAAAAAATGCTGATCATAGGCGACAGCCATGCACAGGATTTTTACAACACCATGCTGGAGAATAATCTGCATCAACGCTATCAGATCAGTTCCAGACGTATCCCGGCTATATGTGGGGTCTATCTGGGATCAGAAAATATCAGTGGTTTAATAGAACAAAAACACGTCCCAATTTGTCAAAAAGCCGATACCCTGGCAGCTGCCATGCCACAAATTAAGCAAGCTGATGTGGTCATTCTTGCCGCAAACTGGAAATTATGGTCCGCACAACGTTTGCCGACTACCATCCAGAATCTGCAAATCAAAGCACCACAAAAACTTATCGTCGTCGGACGCAAAGATTTCGGCAAACTCAATCTGCGACAATATCTTCGTTTGTCAGATAATGAGCTAAGGCAACTGCGAAATCCGGTCTATGGCGCACAACTTGAGATCAATCAAACGATAAAACAAAATGTGCCTGAAAGGATGTTTGTAGATATCCAGGCTTTGATTTGCAAGAGTGAAAAAGATTGCCCGCTGTTTACTACGCAACCAAGGCTGATCAGTTTCGACGGTGGTCATCTAACGCAACATGGGGCCCGCTATGTGGGCAGTGTTTTGTTGCAAAATCCGCCATTGAATCAGCTTTAACAGTTTATTCAATCCTGTGTAAGCTTGCTGGATGTTTAACGCTTCTGGGGTAATATCTGTTATGCGGTTGGCGCTTTATTCAAGGGTTTGTTGGCAGAATGAGCGCAGCCACTGGAAGTTATTCCTAGTTTTAGGGTCTCACTCAAGGGTGGTCTCAGTGCTTACGTCTATTCGGCCGGGAGTGCAAGGTTTTGCGCTACAGCATGAACCAGAATAGAGGTCACATACACTGATGATGGCATCCTTATTTTTCCTCTACTTTACATGTAATTAACCTTTCTAGGCAGTTTCGTTAAACTCAACTGTTCAATTCATTCCCGATGAGTTATTCAGTTGCACCCGGCTGTATTATCCGTTTAAACAACTTAACGGTAAGCTCACTAAAGTCAAAGTCCGTCGTAGATTCCACAAGGAGTCGTCGACGTACTGTGTTAAAGCGGAATGTTATCTACTACAAGAGCTGTTTTCGTTAGTAGTTATTTGAAAAAGTATGTTTTAAAAAAACAATCCTTACCTCGAGGTATCTGCATTGTTGTGCTTGTTCACTGCGATCTCGAGTTGTTCTAGTGCGGTTATCAAAATACTTCGTGGACAGGCAATATTAATTCTCGCAAAGCCAACGCCTTCTCGTCCAAACCAATGTCCAGGATTACTTGCTATGTGCGCTTCTTCCACCAGGAAAGCTTGCAGTTGTTTTGGATCCAGGCCTAGCTCCCTGAAATCCAGCCAAAGCAGGTATGTTCCCTCGGGTTCTACGAGTTTTACCAAGGGTATTTTTTGTTGCAAGAAATTTTGAAGTGTCTCGATGTTGAGCGTTAGATAGTCGATAACCTGATCAAGCCAGCTTGCACCATCGGTATAAGCGGCCAGCATGGCGGCATTGCTAAAAACGTTGTTCTTGTTAACTTGCAGACGGTCATACCAGTCTTTGAAACGTTTTCTTTTTTCATCATCAGAGATGACGACCATGGAATTTGCAACTCCGGCCAGATTAAATGATTTGATTGGTGAAATGCAGCTAGCACTATTGAGTGCGGCATTTTCCGAAACACTGGCCAATGGTGTGTATTTGTTTTGGTAACTGATATCACCGTGAATCTCGTCCGCAATGATAAATACACCGTTTGAAATACAGATTTCAGATAGGGTTAGCAGGTCTTGTTTTGACCAGACCCGGCCAAGCGGGTTGTGAGGATTACACAGTATTAATATTCTATTGTTTTTTGCAGCCGTCACTTTTTCCAGATTATCAAAATCCATCTGGTATTTTCCATGATCAAACTTCAGTGGATTTTTGACGAATCGCCGCTTATTGGCACTGATTATCTTCTTGAAATCATAGAATACGGGTGGTTGTACAATGACGCCTTCTCCTGCAGCTGAAAACAGGTTTATAGCCACTGCAATCGAATTAAGTGTTCGCGGTGTAAATACTATGTGATCAGCACTAAACGACCAGTTATGCCTTTTCTCGTACCAGTTTGTGACTGCCTTTGGCAATGCATCGCTACTGCTTTCATAGCCAAATATGCCATGACTAAGTCGTTGTGATAATGCACTAAGTATTTCCGGGGAAGCCTTGAAATCCATATCTGCAACCCAGGATGGCCATAGATCTCTTTCACCAAAGATCAACTCCATCATATCACCATCGAATTTCAGAGTTGGTGCCGCGGACCTGTCAAAAACCTCGTCTAAATTAATAATCTCTTTTTTCATCGGCTTATTGTAGTGTTAATTATATGAGTAAATTTTCATCGTTTTGCACATAAGTGTTTTATTTATGACATAAAGATATTTTTTTATTTCTTTAATCCATTAGTCCTGTAGAGGTACGTTGATAGTAAAATACTTAGAATATCCATAATTATATCTTTAAGTATTATAAAAAGTGGCTAGCTCTGCATAAATTCCAGGGTCGTTTTTAAACTACAAAAACGAGTTGTCATTCAGCCGAAACGCAGCGTAGACAACGTTGGAACGCAGTGACGACGACCCGAAGGGTGAGGTTTTCTTTTATTAAATAGAAAAACCTCGAGCTCTGCATAAATTCAAAATATCGTTTTAAACAACAAAACGATTTTCATTCAAAAAATACAGGGGTGCCTGTTAAATAGTATTATTAAAAAATCTTATGCTGACTCTAATTATTAAAACATGTCAAAATACATTTTCAATTATCCAACGCCCCGGAGCCTGGATTGTTAAAAACTAAATGGAGAATCCATGATTAAAGTATTTTCTTTACTTGTTGCAATGATTATTCAGTTCCAAATATATGCGGACCATGAGCCTTGGACAAAAACTGAGTTTCCACAAGACAAGGATAAACTTTGGTGGAACGATGACTGGTGGGAAAACGGAAAACTTCCTCAAGCTGACAACTATGATGTAATTACGGAAGAGATTTCCTACGCCAGTGGCGACACAGATATCCCCGCTTATATTTTCCGACCCAAAAAACCAGGGAAGTATCCAGCAGTTTTATTTCAACATGGTAGGCGAGGTCTAGATGAATTAACCATTCTAGCGCCCAAACGATTAGCTGCACGCGGCTTTATTGTGCTTGCCCCCGATATTTTTAGCGGCAGGTTCGTAGTGCCTTTTCCTATGCAGCATGACCATGTATACGACAGCGATGTTGCAAAAGGCATTGATACGCTCTTGGAACAGCCAAATATATTGGGTGATAAAGTGTGTGCTGTCTCCCATACCCGGGGAGGCTATATGACACTTAAGGCATTAGTTACACATAAAAAACAAATAGAAAAAGTCGCCTGTTATGTTTCGTTTTATCCACATTGGCAGGATCCAAATTTACCGGAACCTATGCAGATTTATCAGTATGCTCCCGAGATTAATGACTTAGAAGTACCGGTTTTGATATTTTTTGGTGAGCACGAACAGTACCAACGATTGCGGCCGATTATGGAGGGTGTTAAAACACTTCAGGAAAAAGGAAGAAAGCCTCAGCTAATCGTCTATCCTGGAGTTGGTCGCGGATTTGATTTTCGACCTCCTCATGTGCGTACTTTTGCTGATGATCTAGCGACCAAGGATTCACTACAACGCACTGCTGTTTTTATTCATAAATATTTGGGTGAAAAATCTAAAGAATAGCTTCTAAAAAACACACCCTCGTACTTTGACTCGGTTTTTGCAAACTTTACCCATATAGAATCAGCTAAAGCTGTTGTCTATGAAGTACCTCCATGTGTTATGAGGTTTTTAAATCTTTTTAAAGAAAACCTCACCCTAACGGATAGTCGTCACTCCGTTCCAACGTTGTCTTCGCTACGCTTCGGCTCACCTTTTCTAGGCAGTTTCGATAAACTCAACTGTTCAAATTCATTCCCGATGAATTTGAACAGTTGCACTCGGCTGGGTGGATTTTAACAATTGCTTATTTAAAAAAGTGAACATACTAGGTGGGGTGTGTTTTAAATAATAGCTAGGGGAAATAAAGTTATTCTTACCCTAATTATTCCCGACTAGCTAAGATGAAAGGGATTTTAGAAAGGAGATGTTTTATTATCACTTAAAAGAAACAGAATTTCGTTTCAATCATCGACGTAATAACCTCTATTTGACGATTTTAAAATTGCTTCGCAAGAAGCCAATTTAACTCGCTTAACTTCCTGAGACCCTGAACAAATATCTAGCGTGACTGGGTACTTGTTGAAAGCTTCTTGCATCAGTAGTCTTGCAACCCACAGTTGCCCTATACTCAAGGCATCAATGAAAATCAGATACCTTTTTTATGCTTGCCCTTAAGAATATACAGAAAAGTTATACCGATGCGGGTGAGACACGCATTATTCTCAATAATGTTAATTTAACCATAAATGCAGGTGACAGCATCAGTATTCAAGGTGCCTCAGGCTCAGGGAAATCAACGCTTCTGCATCTTATAGCTGCGCTCGATAAGCCTGACAGTGGTGCAATACTATTAACTTCTTCGAATCAGTCAGTTAGTGAAACTGATACACTTTCTAATCATCAACAACAAAAAAAGTGCCCGCAAGTTCGCAGTGAAGACATTACTCAATTCACAGAAAGGCAAGCGGATGAATATCGCCAATTCCAGGTTGGGCTTATTTTTCAAAAATTTAATTTAATCGATTGTATTACGGTAATGGAAAATATCATGTTGCCTGCCAAAATAACCGGCAAGGTAGAACATGAATATATCCAGGAACTGCTGGATGCTTTGGGTATTCAGAGTCACATAAATAAACTTCCCACTCAACTTTCCGGTGGTGAGCAACAGCGAGTTGCCATTGCGCGCGGCTTATCACACCAACCGCCTTTGTTACTAGCCGATGAACCTACAGGTAATCTGGACAGTAAAAATTCGGACCTGGTTAGCCACCTGTTGGTCGATACTTGCAAGCAGCTCAACACCGCACTTGTGATGGTAACTCACAGCGAAAAAGTGGCTTTGCTTACTCAACAGCAATGGTATTTAGACGACGGCAGCTTGACCCAGATTTAATATGAAGTATTGGCCATTTCTCTCCGTTTTATTGAAAAGCTATCGTAACAGCAAATTTAGCCTATTAATGTTAATGGCATCGTTAATTATTGCAGCGGCGGGCTTAAGTGCCGTATTGGTGATCAACAGTAGCGCCAAACAAAGCTACAGTAGCGAACAACAATTTCTAGTTCCAGACGTCACATCTACAATTACATCTAATTCATCTAGGCTAAAACTCACCAAGCAAGATTATTCAGCCCTCAGAGTAAAAGGCTTTAGCCAATTGATTGCAGTGGCGCAAACAAAGCAACATATTTATACAAATAAGCAAGTTAATACCCAAATTACCCAAAGACGTATTGATTTCAGCGGCATCGACACTTTTTCATTACTTGGCTTGCCCATTATTTCAAACCCAGTACCTCTGGCTGAGCAAATAAATGCTGCGGCAAAGCCCAGTTCTACATCAAATATAGCATCGGATGAAACCAATCGACTTATCAGGCAATTAAGCTTTAGTGAGCGCACAGCCATCCTGCATCCACATTTGCTTGAACAGCTGCTAGAGCAACTACCTGAACAACAATCAGACGCTAAAAAAAATAACGGTAATTTAGGTGAACCTGGCAGTTCTCAAGACTCAGCCCAGCCATTTACAACCGAGGCAGGAAAGCCCTTATCAAAGCTCAAAGCTTTTGAAAGTGCAGCATTGGGTAATGACATCATTATGGATATTGCTGAACTCTATCGACTTTATCCAGACGCCGAGTTATCGATGCTGCTAGTTGTTGGCGAGTTATCAAAAGCTAAACAGGACGCCCTTCAGCAATCATTGCCAAACCACCTTCAGCTGACAAATGCCAATGGAGGTGAGCAAGATTCCGAGCTCACAGGCAGCTTCCACTTAAACTTAATGGCAATGGCATTGTTGATGTTCGTGGTGTGTCTTTTTATTGTGGTCAACGCCGTTAACTTACTTTTAAATTCGAGATTAACATGGCTGAAAATTTGTCGGCAGTTAGGTATTTCAAGGCAGCAACTGTTTATTGTGCAGTTGCTTGAAATTGTATTACTTACCCTGTTGGCCAGTTTTGTTGGCGTTGTGTTAGGGATTGAATTAGCAAAATTAGCATCTCCTATCGTCCAGGCAACGCTTGAAAATTTGTACTCAGTAGAGGTGGGCTTTGGAAAAGTATCACTTATCGGCCTGCTCATCCAGGTATCTGGTATTAGCCTGGTCGGCAGTATTTGCGCAACTTTCATTCCGTTAAATAAATTAAATCATGAGTTGGCACAAACCAAAGATGTACCGTTATCTCTTGTTCAACAAAGTTTTTGGAAGCGCATCATTTGGCTTGGTTTTGTTGTTTTTGCAGTTGTCGCCTATGTCATATTAAACCATGCTCAAGCGCTTTGGTTGCTGCTCATCGCGACCGCATTAGTGATTTTATCTGGTTGTTGCTTGCTGCTTGCCAATTACCCCGGCATGTTGGCGTTTATTCAACGCTTTATCCCTGCTCGTTTCCCATTATTACAAGTTAGCTCCAAACAAAGTTTAGCCTTGTCAGGAAAAACCAAAATTGCCTGCTGTGCTTTTTTTATTGCTGCCACCAGTAATATTGGTATGAATCTGATGGTAGATAGTTTTCGTGGAGCAACCTTAGGATGGCTTGAGCAGCGTTTGGCCGCCGACTACTACGTTAATAACAAAGGTGAACCTAACATCAGTGACTTAGCAAAAGGCACTGGCGTGAATGTTTACCAACGTTTAGAAAATACCATTTCTTTTCAGGGCAAAAAAGTCCAGCAATTTAGCTATCCTACAGACGAGTTCAACCAGCAGGCCATGGCATTTTATGACAAAGGCACAAATGAAAATTTATGGAGCGACTTTGAGTCAGGTAAAGGAGTGTTAGTGAATCAACAATTTGCATTCGGGTTTGAGTATAAGGTTAATGATGTAATCAAGCTCCCTCATCCATCCGAAGGTGAATTATCGTCGTATAAAATACTGGGTATTATTTATGATTTTGGCAACCCTTCTGCACAAGTATTGATGCCACTAGACATGTTTGATTTATCAAAATCAAAATGTTGTATGTACGCACTGCAGGGTGCTGAGAGTAATATTGATTTGCTACGAGAAAAAATGCTTACCGCAGGACTAGATCCTGAAGGGAAGTTACTAAAAACCGAAGAGCTGTTCGCATTGTCGATGCAAGCGTTTGACGACACTTTCATTATTACAGATGGATTGAATGTGGTCACACTGCTCGTTGCAGCATTGTCACTAGCATGCGCTATTATTGTGCTGATGAATGACACTCGTCCGCAAAATATGTTGATCCGTAGTATGGGTGTGTCTGCATTAAAAACACAGTTACTGGCCTTATTTCAATACTTACTGTTGTGTTTTGTCGCATTAATATTTGCGACTCCTTTCGGTATTCTATTAAGCTGGATTCTAATTTTTGACATCAATTATCAAGCGTTTTCATGGACCTACCCATTGGTTATCAGCCCGATGAAGATACTACAAATAGTTGCCACCAGTTTGCTGGTTGTTACCATTGTAATTATTATTCCTATTATTCGCGCTGGCAGAAGACCACTCATTGAGGATATCCGATGGGTAAATTAAAAAAGGTTTCTATTCTAGTCGTTATTGTCATTTTGTTTGCTTTGGTTGTAGTTGCAGGCAGAGCGCCATTTTTTAAGCAAAAAAGTAATAACCCAACGAGTCCAAATGGCGCTACAAATGCAATGATATCGCAATCTTTTGGTAGAGGTTTTAGCAATACTGGCCCGCATCGTTTAGAACGTTTAGGCGAAGTTGCTGACCCAAACTATAAAATAAGCTTTCCCAGAGACCATTATTCTCATGATTCATTTGATGTCGAATGGTGGTATTTGACCGCAAACCTGCAAGATGATGCAGGCAACAATTATGGTTTGCAGTGGACGCTGTTCCGTTTTCGAAATCCAAACGTTGATAGCGTTGATGGCAAGGCGTTAAATCCCGATAACAAGCCTGAAGCGACAAAATCTAATTGGAGCAACGAGCAATTCTATATGGCGCATGCTTCTGTGCACAGTGCATCAAAACACTGGTTTTCAGAGAAGTTTGCACGAGGCAATGTGGGTAATGCGGGTGTAGACCAAACACCATTTAAATTTTTTATTGATGATTGGCAATGGACAAGCCCCACTGCGGGTTTGTTGCCTGCGAAGTTGACCTTCAATGCTAAACTAATCAGCAACAGTGCTGAGATTTCTTACCTTAAAGTCCAAATCAATTTATCTATTACAGGCCCTTATGTTCTGCAAGGACAAAGCGGTTACAGTATAAAATCAGCGAATGGTAAACACGCTTCACATTATTATAGTGCCCCGTTTATTGATATTGACGGAACCTTCGCAATGAGTGGGGCGTTAACACCTCCTGACCTTAACTCCAATTCCAATCCTAATCTGAGCCTCAATGAGTTAGACAGGCAGATTGCTGTTAAAGGCAACGCCTGGTTTGATCAAGAATGGACATCACAGTTATTTGACCCAGCAACACTGGGTTGGGACTGGTTATCACTTCATCTTGATAATGGCGATAAAATTATGGCATTTCGCATGCGCTTGCAAGGACAGCCTGATTATATCACTGGCACATATATTGAATCCGATGGCTCAACAACAACGCTTATGCCATCAGATATAGAGTTGAATGCTATTGAATTAACTGAGGTTGGCAACAAAAAACTGCCTTTAAATTGGCAGCTCAAGATCGAAAGTAAGGGCCTGGAAGTTAGCATCAGGGTGACAAAAAATGACCAATGGAACCCTGCGTCAATTGCATATTATGAAGGAGCTGTCGCTGTTAGCGGGACGCATAAAGGCAAAGGTTTTCTGGAACTAACCGGTTATTAATGAAGATCTAAAGCCTATCCAATATTGGTGCAGCCCAGAGCCCGAGCTAAAGCTGATGTGAGAGAAAAAGGTCACCCGAAAAAGCTTAAGGAAGTGCTATTCTACTCTGACATTAATTATCGACCCTGGTTGTTTAAACTAAGCAAAGAAAATTACTGGTTTTAACTATGCATGTATTACTCATTAAACTAAGCCTGCAAATACCCAATGCACACTCGCTAAAGGACAAGCGGCGTCAGATCAAAAGTTTAAAAGATCGACTAGGCAATCGATTCAATGCTTCCATAGCCGAAATTGATGCGCTAGATAACTGGCAACAAGCAGAGCTGGGAGTATGCATGATCAGTAAGGATAAATCCTATCTGGATAAGCAGTACAGCTTAGTTGAAGCACTGGTGCTTGAATACACAGAATTAGATTTGGTAAATATGGTTCGGGAGTGGTTATGATGTTAAAAAGTGCCCACAAGTAGGGGGTGGCTTTTCTAGGCTTATCAAAAGCCAGAAAAGTCCGTCGTAGATTCCGCAAGGAATCGTCAACGTACAAAGGTCGATAAACTACTGACTATCTTAAGTCTCATTAGTTCTTCAGTTAAACGCTTTCCAAAAGCCAGAAATGACAAGTCAAATAATTATTCGGCAATGCCTCACTCTTCGGGTCGTCGTCACTGTGTTCCAACATTATCAGTTTCACTCGGCTGAATTATCCGTTTAAACAACACACGGTAATTTCACTAAAGTCCATCGTAGATTCCGCAGGAATAGTCGATGTACATTGTTCGAACCTGGGACGTTATCTACTACTAGAGCTATTTTTGTTAGCCATCTTCGTATAGAATCCGCCCTCAAATTTTGTTAATTAAAACTTTCCAAAACAGCAAAGTTTAATTAGTCACAGCTTGATTATCCCTTTTTAAAATGTCAAAAAACATATGAATGATAAAACGATAGCAACTCACAATGGTAATTTTCATGCTGATGACGTTTTCAGTGTCGCTGCACTTAAGAGTATATTCCCTTCTTTTAAGCTGATACGCACACGTGATTTAGCGCTTATCGCCAAGGCAGATATTGTGATTGATGTTGGTGGTGAATATGACGCGGATGCAGACCGTTTTGATCATCATCAACGGGGTGGCGCAGGTGAGCGCGAAAATGGGATTCCCTTTTCTTCCTTTGGTTTGATTTGGCAAAAATATGGCGTAGAAATCTGCGACGGCAATAAAGACGTAGCACATGCTGTTGATGTGGGTCTCGTTTCAACGATTGATGCCATCGACTGTGGTCATGTCGATGGTGTTGCTGAAGGTATTAGCCTTAGCCAAACCATTTCAATGTTTAACCCGACCTGGCAAGAAGATAGTCACTTTGATGACTGTTTTGACGAAGCAGTAGATTTTGCATCGCGCGTTTTAACACGCTTTATTGCAGCAGCTAACGGTGGTATTAGTTCCAAAGAAATTGTAGCTAAAGCGATTGATAATGCTGAAGATCCAAGAGTAATTGTATTAGAAAAATATACCCCGTGGAAAAGAACGGTTCACGACTTATCGGAACGGGCTTTGTACATGGTTTACCCTTCTCAGACGGGGCAATGGCGAATACAGACTGTGCCTGTTGAACCAGGCTCATTCGAAGATAGAAAGCCGTTACCTGCGACCTGGGCTGGCTTATCCGATAACGAGCTTCAACAAGTGACGGGTATAGATGATGCCATGTTTTGCCATAATGGTTTATTCATTGCAGGTGCAGAATCATTTGAAAGCACGATGAAAATGGCAACCATCGCGCTTAGTGATTAATACAAGCGCTATCAGTAAGCTATTAGTTACGTGTAGTAATAAACATTCCCTGTTAATTACAATAGACAGCAAAACATAAAGGAAAGTAGTTTTGATAAACACGATTAGAAAGCTGCCATGGTTAGTGCTGATTCTTGGATCATTAACTCTTGGGTTAGCACCTTTTTTACCTCAGCCACATCTTTTTGAAAAAATCCAGATGCTCATTAATGGCGAGTTATCTCGCGGCATAGATGTGTTTGATCTTTTGTTACATGGCTTGTTTCCGTTATTGTTAATAGTGAAAGCTGCAGTTACTTTAATACCTGTTAAAGAAGATAACCAGGAAGAAAACTAGGGTATCGCCCTCAAATAAATGATGAAAACAGCACTCACTATAGTTTCTGTACTCATCGTATTATCTATTGCCTTTTTGTTGATACTTGGAAAATACTCACAAAAAGGGCAAGCACCTGGTTTAGTCAATGGCAGCTTATCAAGGTGCTCTGAAAAGCCTAATTGTGTATGTAGTGAATATAAAGAGGATGTTGATCATTACATCGAAGCTATTTACATCGAACCAGTTGATATCAAACCTAAGGATATCCAGAATTCAGTAAGTCATGACATGACTAAAATAATGTCCACAATTAAAGACATGAAAGGCGTGGTACAGATCGAAAAAGATAATTACATTGCTGCTACTTTTACATCATCGGTATTTGGATTTGTGGATGATTTTGAAATCAGAATCGATCCAGGCCAGGGTGCTGAATCAGAAACTTTTCACTTTCGATCAGCATCAAGAGTTGGGTATAGTGATGGTGGTGTGAATAAAAAGAGAGTTGAGTTGTTTAAGCAGTTATATAAAAAGAAATAAAAGAAAAATGCCTAGCCGAAGCGCAGCGTAAACAACGCTGGAACGCAGGGACGACGGCCCGAAGGGTGAGGTTTTCATTGTTTCAAATAGAAAAACCTAGATCTGCATAACTTGTAGTATAGTTTTAAAAAAACAAAAACGAGCTATCATTCAATACAGTTAGGGGAGTGGCTTTTTAGTATAGTTACAAGTTTAATTTTACTATTATCCTAATTATCCTTGAACCAATATGGCATTATACCCACTCAAGATAGTGAGTCATCAACATACATTTTTTATAACCACCAACGAAGGGGAGAAGCAGTATGGGTAAACGAGACGATTTAATTGAGAAATATGCAAAGGATTTAAAGGATAAGTGCGGAGTAGATGCTGATATGAAACTTTTAACAGCCGTGACAATCGGTTGTGGTCCTGCGATTTATAAGGCTGACGCTGCGAAGGTATCAGGATCGGATTCAAAAGAGCTGGAAACTTTGAAGAAGAGTTTTCTTATCAAGAAGCTGGGCCTTAAGGATACTCCCAAGCTGGACGAGGGTATTGAAGCGGTGATGGAGCAGTATGGAAAATCTAACCGCAACAAACAGCGTGCTGTTGTGTATTACCTGTTGACTAAGCACTTCAGGAAAGCCTCTGTATATAAATAAATAAAGCATGGCTTAAAGCTAGGCGTCCTCTGGACGCCTTTTTTGTGGCTTTCTTATGCTCCCCAAGAGCCCAAAAAAGTCCATCGTAGATTCTGAAGGAATCGTCGATGTGCAGTGTTCGGGCTTGGAATGATATTCACTACAAGAGATGTTTTAGATTAGTGGTTACAAGAAAAAGTGGCTCGCTCTGCATAAATTCTATTTACGTTTTTAAAAACAAAAACGTAATATCATTCAAAAGTAGGGGGTGTGATTTTATATTTAGATTTGAGACTGTTATCACTAGGTTGTTAATCGTCCCAATATTTTATTTCTTTTTCTATGCCGCAGTTCTAACAAGCCGAGCTGTCAGTGTATTTTCTTGGGTACTGGTATAACCAAATAGTGGCATACTAAAATCAATCTTCCATGTGACAACAGTAACATTTTTAACTTAACATCGAAGTAAAATATAGTCAGCAAAATAAGCTTGCTTATCTGTTAGCTTTTCGATGATTTTGAAATCTGTCTTACTCAGAATATTGTTGAGAATTTCGTCGTTATATTTACGCGATATTTCGGTATGTATTTTTTCGCCCGCTGTGAATTGATAGGTTTTTCCTGTTGTTTTAATGGTTACGTCCTGATCCGTCAGACTGACTAGGTAGCTTTTGGCAATACCTTCCTCTTCGGTGTATTCACACAAATGGTCAAAGTTTTTCAAATCAAAATTGGCACCTAGCTCGTTGTTAATACGATAAAGCAGGTTGAGATTGAATTCACGAGTTACGCCTTTGCTATCATCGTAGGCAGGGATCACAATATCGGCAGATTTAATCAGATCAGCACCTATCAGCAATTTGTCACCTGGGCTAAGGTTTGCTCCCAAATGATAGATAAACTCAGCAGCGGTATCGTCATTCATATTGCCAATATTTGATCCCAGAAATAACAACACTTTTGGATGATGACTATCTTTTAAGGATTCCAGAATATCAAAATAATCCCCTTGTTTTGGTTTAACAGAAATTTGTGGTAACTCTTTAGACAAGGATTTTTCGAGTAGATCCAGTGCGTTATGGGAAAAATCAATGGGTATAAAGTCAAACTGATAATCTTCATCTGACAGGGCTTGAAGCAAGTGTTGGGTTTTGCTGCCATCGCCAGCACCCAATTCAATTAGCTCGAAATATTCCGCTCGGTTGAGTTGAAAAGCCTCGATGATGTTGTAGGTCTGCTCCCTGAATATCTGCATTTCAGCATGGGTCAGGTAATATTCTGCAAGCCCCATAATTTCTACAAACAGGGCATCACCTTTCTCATCGTAGAAATATTTGGATGAAAGCTTTTTTTGGACTTGGCTAAGGCCGTCGTCTACATCTTTAGCGAATTGTTTAATCATATTATTTTGCCAGGCGAATGCCTGAGTATTGCCATTGCATTTGCGGGTGAAAGAAATTTCGATAGGTGTAACGGCCATGGTCTTTGGTGGTAGCGACAGAGGCACCACGCAATACCATCTGGTTTACCATGAATTTACCATTGTATTCACCGACCGCGCCTTCGCTGATCCTGAATCCGGGGTAAGCCTGATAGGCTGATGATGTCCATTCCCAACGTTTGCCCCAATTGAATTGTTGGCACGCGGTTTCCCATTCAAACTCAGTGGGTAACCGTAGTTTTTTCCAGTTGGCAAAGGCATTCGCCTCATAATAGGAAACGTGTGCAATCATGGCTTCTTTATCGACCGGTTTTAATCCCGCCAGGGTGAAGTAATGCCATTCACCGCTGATTTTATGCCAATAGAGTGGCGAGTCAATATTATTGTTAATGAGCCATGTCCAGCCCTCATCCAGCCAATAGTTAAAATTTTCATAGCCGCCATCTTGCATAAACTCAATATAATCGCCATTGCTTACAAGTGAGCTAGCGATTTGATAATCATGCAGGAAAACCTTGTGCATTCCGAGTTCATTGTCATAGCAGAAACTATCATCAGTATGGCCAATTTCGTATAACCCTTCGGCAACGCTTATCCAGCCGTCCGTTGTGTTTTTGTCTGAGACCCAATTGCAATCAGAATCGTAAACTGGAAACAGCGGGTTTAAACCGAGTACATATTTTAAATCGGTAATCAGTAACTCTTGATGTTGTTGTTCATGATTGACACCCAGAGTGACCAGGTATTTGATATTATCGGAGATAGGGCCTGACAGCAGTTTTTTCATGTGTGCATCAACATGTTTGCGATATTGATAAACTTGCTCAACCGTGGGGCGGGTAATAAATTCCGCGCTGCGAGCGAATTGCCCTCTCACCGGCGTTTCGATAATAACTGTTAAAGAGAAAATTGAAGCCCGGATGAAATTCCACATACTTATCCAGATATTGTTTAAGGATTAACTCCTCAAAAAACCAGGTCACATGCGCCAGATGCCATCTAGGCGGACTGGCAAACTCGACAGCCTGAGGCACATAATCCTCTTTTTCCAGAGGTTTACATAGTGTCTCAGTATATTGGCGCGTAGTTAAGTACTTTTCTAATAACATTAATTAGCTCTCTAGTTTAATAGATATTGGTGATTTTCGTTAGGGAGGTCATTTATTGTTGTTAGACTATCACTTTTATTAGAATTGTCTAAAAGTGCTTAAAAGTAGGGGGGTGTGAATTTACAGTTTATGGGAAACTACCTATTAGCTTATATTTTATATTACTATTGTCGGCCTTTATGACTTCAATTTGTGCACTTTCCAGAGATTAAGGCAGGCGGTTTCTGACTTGTAAAACCAGGTTACATTTCTTTAGAGAGATTCTTGGCAGCGCTTACCGTATCATCTACTAGTGATGATAGTTGCGCGTCCTTCGAAAAAACATCCAAAGCTACGACCGTAGTTCCACCTTTCGACATAACGCTTTCGCAAAGATTACTTGATGATTCAGACTCATTTCATATTGGGTAAGACTATAACTTGAGCCATATGTGATGACATGACATAATGACGTCATAACATCATTCATGAGTGATTAATTTAATGTCAAAACAAAATGACATACGTTCAAAGTCAAATAAAGCGGGCAAGAAAAACACCTCGCTTCGACTCGAAAACAAAACCTTAAAGGCATTGAAAATTATCGCAATAGAGAATAATTCCAGCGTCCAGAAAATAATCGAAGCATTGATTCAGAAATATCTAGAAGAGGCAAATTTAAAAAAGAAATGAGCAAACTTGATAGCATAAATTTTATTCTCGAAGGTGCCATACAAGACAACAGTATGGGAGAGAAATTGGGGAATCTTCAACTTGAATATCACAGGGAGGAAGACGCCACGCCATTCGAACTGCTTGACTGTTTCAACCAGTCGATTCGTAAGTCGGGTCAAGCGTTTATTTTTAGCGAAAAAATGCTGATGCTACTTCAGCAAGATGGAACAGTATTAACCCAGACTGCCGATGAAGCAAGTGGATTTATTGCCAACCTGAAAGATGGACCTGTAAAAACAGCATTAAGTTTTGTTTCCCCGCTTCGACGTATTTTGGTTGTAGGTCGTGGCACATTCAGCGACATCCAGATCAATGCAATAGATAATGAGAAAAAAACCCATGTTAGAGTGCATTTACGAACCTTCCAGGCTAAAGGAGTAAAAACCAAGATGACACTGGCGACACTACAGGCTTTGCGTGGTTACGACAGTGCATTTGAGTTAATGAAGCAGAAAATTAACGGACTTGGTTTCAAAGTAGAGCAAGATATTTCCAGCATGTATGGTCGATTAATTGTTGACTATCAACCATATAACCCCAAACCTGTCGTTGCCATCACAAAGGATGAACTCGCATTTCAAGCGGCAAATGACATCATCAAGATTCATATTGAAGTTGCCCGTTTAAATGAGCCTGGGATCCTGGCTGATGAGGACAGTGAGTTTCTTCATGACTATCGCGTTGCATTGCGTAAAGTAAGATCGGTAGTAAGTTTGTTTAAAGGGATTTATAGCGATGAACAAACACAAACTCTAAAACAGGCTTTTTCAGATTTGATGTCACCAACGGGTCGATTGAGAGATCTGGATGTATATCTACTGGATCGGGAACATTACTTTGAGCTGTTACCAGAGTCTTTACACGATGGCTTGACCATTATGTTTAATTTATTTGAAATTGAGCGCAATGATGAGCTAAAAAAGATGATCAGACACTTAAAAAGTCCCGCTTATAACAACTCAATTAACAGCCTGGCAACACTTTTTAGTGGGTCAGGCGCATTGCAAGCCGGCGCGAATGCTGATCACTCTGCATATCTTTATGCCTGTGAATTAATCTGGAAAAGGTATCGCAAGGTTTGTAAAATCGCACGAGCAATTGACCCAACAACCGCCGACTCAGAAGTACATGATCTGCGCATTCATTGTAAAAAATTACGCTATTTAATGGAGTTTTTCAGGCCCATGTTTCCAGCCAAAACCTTTAAAGGTTTAATCAAGGCACTGAAACATTTGCAGGATAATTTAGGCTTATTTAATGATTACTCGGTTCAGCAAGATACTCTGCAGGACTTTATAATGGCCCATGCTTCCAAAGGCCGCAAACAGGACATGACCGTAGCCAAAAGTGTGGGAGCCTTGATTGCCATGTTGTATCAAAAACAGCTCGAAGAACGTGCCAAGGTTATTTCAAATTTTAAAACTTTTGATAGCCATTCAACACAAAAACAATTCAAGAAATTATTTAATATCGAGGCCAAAGGATGAAAATTATAGCGTGTTACAGTAACAAAGGCGGCGTAGGCAAAACAGCGACTACAGTGAATCTTGCTTATGAGCTGGCGCAATCAGGCCATCGCACTTTGTTATGTGATCTCGATCCTCAAGGCGCTTCGGGTTTTTATTTTCGAGTCAAGCCATCCAAGAAGCTTAAAAATGAAACTTTTTTTAAAGACGTAAAACGTTTTACCCGGGCGATTAGGGGTAGTGATTTTGAAAACCTCGATATTCTTCCGGCCAACATGACTTTTCGTGATTTCGATATCTTTTTGTCACGCATGAAAAATAGCCGCTCAAGACTAAAAAAAGCATTGAAGTCCGTTAATCACGAGTATGATGTCATTTTACTCGATTGCCCGCCTAATATCTCTTCACTATCTGAAAGTGTATTCAAGGCGGCTGATCACATCGTCATTCCAGTAATTCCATCAACGTTAACGGTACGAACCTTTGAACAATTGCTCGGTTTTTTCAAACAACACCACCTGGGCAAGAAAAAACTCATCCCATTTTTTTCCATGGTTCAGCGTCAAAAAAAGCTTCACATCGAAACCATGGATCATTTGCGCAGCAGGTATAAAAAAACGTTTCTTGAAGCTGTTGTACCTTTTTCTACCGATATAGAAAAAATGGGTATTCATCGTGCACCAGTAAGGACCTTTGCACGAAGCAGACCTGCCGCCAAAGCTTACCATTCACTCTGGCAAGAATTGCAAGCCAACCATTTCAAACTTACAAAATAATGACAAGCAAACACATAGAAATCGAGCGTAAATTTCTTGTAAAAACCATGCCAGTCCTGAGTCATGCGCAGAAAACATATATTCACCAGGGTTATATTACCCATTCAAACGATTCAGTTGAGGTGCGATTAAGGCAAAAAGACGAGCAATATTTTATCACTGTGAAATCTGGCTCGGGTATGGTTCGGAGTGAGCGTGAAACTTCAATCGAGCAAAAGCAATTTGAAACCCTATGGCCGGATACACAGGGGAAACAAATAGAAAAACATCGTTGGACAGGTCAATTAAACACACTAGAAATATTTGAGCTGGATGTTTTTATGGGAGAGCTAGAGTCACTAGTGCTGGTTGAGGTTGAATTTTCTTCCACAAAACAAGCAGATGATTTTCAACCCGCTGACTGGTTTGGGCGCGAGGTGACAGCCGATAAACGTTATAAAAATAAGGCTTTGGCGATGAACCCTCAAGCCATTGAGGTAGGTTAACAGGCATGCTGCAAAAACAATATGGTGTTCTACCCTATTTACAGCGATCAGGGAAAACAAAAATCATTTTAATTACCAGCCGTAATAGCAAACAGTGGATTGTGCCAAAAGGTAATCGAATCGCACTGAAATCCAAACGTGAAAGCGCACTAGAGGAAGCCTATGAAGAAGCGGGATTAACCGGACAGCTTGATAAAAACTTCAAATTTCGTCTTTCAATTATGAGTCATGGTAAAAAAACGGACTTAACTCTGTATCTCATGCATGTTAATAAACCTTTAGAAAAAAAATGGCTCGAGAGCGATCAACGTAAACGCATAGAAGTATCATGTGATCGAGCAGAATCACTGGTGATATGGCCAGAATTTAAACAATGTATGAAGCTTTGTAAAAAGTCATTTTAGGAAAAGTCGATTATCAGTCTCCCCGGTTCAACCTTCATCTGATGATCTGGCGGGGCGAACCTGTTTTATAGCCCGGGTAACAATGATAACCCATATATTGACAGGGTAATTAAATGGTATCTAAAATATAAAATTGGCAGAGTCCACTCAGTAACGTCTTAAAAGGAGAGTGATTTACATAAACGCGGTAACCCGGATACCTAGCTTAGATAAGCTTGCGCCATCTGACGCATACTTTGATCGATAAAAAAAGCCCGATAATATTCGGGGCTTTCTTGTATCAGTGATTACCACATTCATTTTTTTACAAAAAATGAAAACAGTCAAAAAGTGGGGGGGTGTCATTATAAAAAGCTTAATGGATTGCTTTATCTCCCCAGATAGCTTTGAGACGTTTGTCTCGACCACAGCTATATCGGTAGTATTTATACCTGAGTGGGCTTTTTTTATAATAATCCTGGTGGTAACTTTCTTTGCCCTTGATAGGCCAGAAAGTTGATGCATTTAATATCGGAGTAACAATTTTCTTTGAGGCGAATTGAGTTTGGATACTTTTTTTAGACGCTTCGGCTATTTTCTTTTCACTCTCGTTAGCGACAAAAATAGCACTGAGATACTCAGATCCTTTATCACAAAACTGTCCTCGAGCATCGAACGGATCAATATTCACCCAGTAATAATCTAAAATTTCTTTATAGCTTACGATTTTTGGATCATAAGTTATTTCAACGACTTCGTAGTGACCTTTATGGTTTCCGTTATAGGTTGGATTTTTTAATGTCCCACCACTAAAACCAGAGACAACATCAGTCACGCCTTTTAGTTTTTCAAAATCTGATTCCATGCACCAAAAACAACCACCAGCTAATACTGTTTTATCGGCTAAAGCATTAGAGGTAGTGAATAGAATAAGAAGGGTAAACAAAACGCCCAGTGTATTTTTCATGGTTAAAACCTATAATTTTGTTAAATTTTTGTATGAATTATGTACGACTAATTAATGGTAACAGATGCATAACGTCTGTTGTTTTTGACAACAGCCACTTGTTATAAGTTTCGCATGAAGTCTACTTTTAGAATTATTTTAAATCGGTAGTTAGTTAAAAAAGAGCCTCGCAAAGCATAAATTCCAATATCGTTTTATAAAACAAAAACGAGTTGTCATTCATAAGTAGGGGGGTGGCTTTTCTAGGCTTACCAAAAGTCAGAAAAGTCCGTCGTAGATTCCGCAAGGAATCGTCGACGTACAATGGTCGATAAACCAATGACTATCTTATGTCTCATTAGTTCTTCAGTTAAACGCTTACCAAAAGCCAGAAATGACAAGTCAAATAAACGAATTATCCGTTTCAAAAAACGAAATGGTAAGTTCGCTAAAGTCCGTCGTAGATTCCGCAAGGAATCGTCGACGTACAGTGTTCGCGCTTACTTCTAGGACGGATTAAGTTTTCGCTGCCTTGATGCCGTTTCTTTTCCTCGGGTTTAGGGGATAGGCAACGAGTTACCTTTTTGTCTACAGCATCAAAAAATTGTCCGGAACAATTTTTCACGTAGCCCCGTTAGGGGTGAGGCACACAGACGTGCCGAATAAAAACGTAACCCCAAAAATGCCGTTAATTTTGAAACATCATAGTTTTGAGTTCAGAGGGGAAACAATGGGTATGAAGGGAACTCGCTCATTCTTTGCTCAGACAACCTTCATCCTAGCCGAAGCAGAGCTGACAAATTCATCTGGAATGAATTTGCACAGTTGAGCAAGGCGAAACTGCCGCGAAGCGGTGAAGTACACGGACGTACTTCATAGACAACGTTGGAGTGAAGCGACGACGACCCAAAGGGCGTGGTTTTCATTAAGCTGAAAGAAAAAACCACGTAAAAGTACGGGGGTGACTAAAAGGTGCTTAAAAGTAGGGAGGTGTCATTTTCAAATCAAATTAGCTGGGATAACTTGAAATTTGACACCCCCCACCTTTTAGCCATTATTTATAATTTTACTTTAGGAAGAGAGGCTCTAAACCTCTTGGTTATGCGGATATAATTATGGGAGTCCTAATTATTACTAATTATTAATCATTTTTTATAAACACTACTCCTCGTCGTTTAAAAATTGTATCGTTCATAGTTTTGCAATAAAGTGCTCTATATAATAATAAAAATTGGAGAATGAACTACCCAAAGTTCATGTACATAAATTGAATCGAATAACTGTAATGAATACGAAAGGTGGCTGTGGTAAAAGCACTATCTCAACAAACCTCTCTGTCCAGCTTGCTTTGCAAGGTTATCGGACATTAATCATCGACTACGACAAGCAAGGCACAAGTCTAGATTGGATAAATAGGCGAGATTCTTCTCTGCCTATTATTCAAGGCATAAATGCTGCTAAAGTCAGTAGTTCGAAAACCAGAACATGGCAACTACAAGCAAAGGAAAATGTCGATATCTTAATCAATGATATTCCTGCTGGAATGGACATTGTTGAATTACCGATACTTCTCAATAAAACAGATACATTGTTAATACCTGTGCTCCCTTCATCCATAGACATACACGCCACAACTCGCTTCATTGAGACGTTGCTTATTAATGGAAAAATCAGATCTAGAAATATAAAAATCGGCTTAATAGCCAATAGAGTCAAGAAAAATACCGTAGCATTTCGTTTATTAGAACGCTTCCTATCACGACTTGAAATTCCATTTATCGCACAACTTAGTGAATCTCAAAACTACCCATTCGCCAATGAAAATGGCCTAGGCGTTCATGAACTCTCAAAAAGCAGAAAAGTGAAAGACCTAGACCAATGGGAATTCTTAAACAAATGGATAGAAAAAGACCAACATCTAAACCAATCTGCGTGTTAGATCAGTTAAGCAAAAAGACTTAAAACACCCTCCTACTTTTAGACTGTTTTTAGTATTTCAATCGAGTCTAACCACAATGCCAGTAACTTAGGCTCTCGAAGAGCCAGAAAGTCCATCGTAGATTACGAAGGAATCGTCGATGTTGATTGCTTGAACTTGGGATATATAGTAGCTATTAGAGTTGAGAAGTGTTTTCGCTGCCTTGATGCTGTTTCTTTTCCTCGGGTTGAGGCATATGGCCGGGCCAAATCCTCAAGGCTACGCATTAAACCGTTCCTAAGTATTTAATCAGAAATAATGGGAGCGAAGGAAATTCGCTCGTACCTCGCTTAAACAACCTTCACACTAATCCATGATCTCTTGTGATACTCATCGCTTTTGAATGGAATTAGTAATTGTAGTTGGATTGAAGCTAAGAGATTTAATGAAAAAGTGTCTGAAAGTAAGAGGTGTATTAAATAATACTGAAGGAGCTAGAAAACTAGCCCCAACAGGCTAAGATTTATAAAGTGAAGATACAATATATTAATAGCGATAATGCTCTCAATATTGCGGCAACATCTATATTAATCTCGATTTTCCGTGTCTTATAAGTAAACATTGTAATGTTTTCCTAATAATACTCGGGTCGACCCTGAGTGTTTCAGAGTGATTTAACGTGCTTGACGACACGCCATACATGAAGATTGCGTCCTCAAATATGGATTTTTTACCAGTAGTACTAATACTAGCAGCGGGATGTAGTACCAAATTAAAGTTGTTATGATTCCTAGCACCGCTAGGTAACGCAACCATAATGTGCATCCCTCACTGCAAGTAGGTTTGCCGACACCGTCGGGACTACTTGCGTGTTCTTTTAAATATTACGTCTATCATAGAGACGGAAAGTGGTTACCCCCAATCCAAAGCCCCACCAGTCTGATATTCAGTCACACGCGTTTCAAAGAAGTTCTTTTCCTTCTTCATATTCGCTTGTTCGTCTAACCAGGCATTGCGGTTTTGCGCATTCGGGAAAGGCTCTTCTAAGCCGAGCTGGCGTGCGCGGCGGTTTGCGATAAAGCGGAATTGCTCGATGTGGTCGTCGGCTGTGTAGCCGAGGATCGGATCTTTCAGGATGTAGTGCGCGTAGGCTATTTCGGCGGCTTCTGATTCATCCCACATTTCGCGAATGGCTTTTGGGTCGAGTGTTACGTCGTTTTCGAGCATGATTTGCTTAACCACGCGGATACCGAATGAGGCATGCATTACTTCATCACGCATGATGTATTGCAGTTGCTCTGATGTACCTTTCATTAAACCACGGCGTTGCAGCGAGAAGATCGGTGTAAAGCCGTTGTAGAACCATGTGCCTTCGAAGATGCCGGCGAAGAAGGTGTAAGCCATAACAAACTCATTAAGGTCGTCAGGGTTTTTCAGGTTCATGTCTGAACGCATGACTGAATCCAGGCGCCGGTTAGAAAGCTGGATTTTGCCATGAATCGCTGGCACGACGCGGTAGCGGTTGTAGATTTCACCCTGGTCGAGGCCAATGGTTTCGATACAGTGCTGGTAGGTCCAGGTGTGTAGTGCTTCTTCGTACACTTGACGCGCCTGGTAGATTTGTAGCTCGGGCGCTGTCATTTTTTCCATCACGGCGAGGCCAATATTACGCATTGCGAGAATGTCTGATGTGGTCAGGTACGCTAATACATTGGTGTAGACGTGTTTTTCAGCATCGTTGAGCGTGTGCTGATAATCTTGCACGTCTTGCGCCATATTGATGTCTAACGGAGTCCAGTGATTTTTGTTGGCGTTGAGAAAGTATTCCCATGCCCACGGGTATTTGAACGGCGCGAGCTGGTTTACGTCTGCTTCGCCATTAATAACGCGTTTGTCACTGGCTTTAACAGGTGCTAATGAATCCGCAATTTCAGTTTGATCACGTTCGATGCCTTCAATCGCCTTGTTCGGCGAGTTGCTCATCTGCCTGTGCAGTTTCAGTAGCTTCTAGTGAAGTTTCTGCTAAAGCAGCACTGGCAGTTGATGCTTCAGGAAGTACAACACCTTTGTCTTCTAATGAAGAACCGTCGAAGTCCATGCCGCCCAGTACCTCACTCGTTTGCATAAGATGCCGCTAACGATTGTGGCTCAGCTTGTGCTTCTGCTGATAAGAGGCTTCAGTTTCAGCGGAAGGTGGTACTGTTGCCGTTGTCGCTGTTGGTGTCGTCTTGCTTAGTGGATCGTCCCAATTGAGCATTATATGTTCTCCGTTTACTGACGTACTTTTAGCTAGCGCCTTGTTAGCCCGTAATGTTGTTGTTTTTGTAGGGCGGTGTGATTTTGACTTAGTCATAATAGTTACCGCTTCCTTCCTTTGGTTTTTATTGCATCTAACAAATGCAATAAGTTGAAAATAGTTGCTTCTCGATTAAAGGGGAGAAGCATTCCCTTCGATGTTCTTTTCTATGTAACTCATGTATCTAAATAATGTACTTTTCACCCATCTGCTGCGTTGTCCTGTGACTGCCGCTGCTCACGTACTTGATGTACGCTGCGCTGCGGTTTCTCGAACGCCTTGCTTATGGGCGTAAATCACATCATTTAGACGCAATAAGTCAGTAATTGGTGCCTCTCTATTAAAGGGGAGAAGCGTTCCCTTTGGTGATCTAATCGTTTCTTTTCTAAAAAACAACCCGAAAGTAGGGGGTGTGTTCGACAAGCTCAACAGAACTGTCTTTTTAAATCTTTCAATCGTAATCAGTGTATCTGTTGTCTTTAATACGCTTCTGGGTTTGTATTTGCTTTGAGAGCAAGGCGCGCGTGATGCCGAAGGCTAGGAGCATACAATCAGTATGTGACTAGTCTGAGGTGTCGCGTGCAACGCCGCTATCGAAGTAAAGACGAATTCAGATTTATTGGCAGGCCTCGCAATCTGGATCCAGAATCGAACACGCCGCTGGCGCCGCCGATCCTACCTTCTCAGGTGCTTCTGGCACATTCTCACGAACATTGCTGCTGCTTTCCTGCGACTTTTCCATCGCTGTAGCACCCATTGAACGTAGGTAGTAAGTAGTTTTAAGACCGCGTACCCACGCTAATTTATACAGGTTATCGAGTTTTGTACCCGATGGTTCTTTCATGTATAAATTCAATGACTGACCCTGGTCGATCCATTTCTGGCGACGGCTACCCGCTTCAATCAACCAACGCGAATCTACTTCAAATGCGGTTGCGTATTTGGCTTTTAATTGATCTGGAACACGATCAATCTGCTGCACACTGCCATCAAAGTATTTAAGATCGTTGATCATGACTTCGTCCCAAAGTCCCAGGCCTTTAAGTTCGTTGACCATGTATGGGTTGATTACAGTGAACTCGCCTGAGAGGTTCGATTTAACAAACATGTTCTGGTAGGTCGGCTCGATTGACTGGCTTACGCCACAGATATTCGAGATAGTTGCTGTGGGAGCTATCGCCATGGTGTTTGAGTTTCGCATGCCGTGAGTTTTAACTTGCTTGCGTAGTGTGTCCCAATCCAGTGTGCTTGAATTATCAACCTGGTAATATTCGCCGCGTTGCTCTTCCATCAGTTTGAGTGAGTCGATTGGCAAGATGCCCTGGCTCCACAATGAACCATCGTAACTAGGGTAACTGCCACGCTCTTCTGCGAGATCGGATGAGGTTTTGATGGCGTAGTAAGAAACGGCTTCCATACTGCGGTCAGCAAATTCAACTGCATCTTGTGAGGCATAAGGAATGTTTTGCTTGTACAGCGCGTCCTGGAAACCCATCAAGCCTAAACCCACAGGACGATGTTGCATATTGGAGTTACGCGCTTGCGGTACACTGTAGTAGTTGTACTCGATCACGTTATCCAGCATACGCATTGCGGTGGTGATGGTTTTCTCGAGCATTGGCATATCAATGCCATCTGCTGTTGTGTGTTTGGCAATATTTACCGAGCCTAGATTACATACCGCGATTTCATCATCGTTGGTGTGTAACATGATTTCAGTACATAGGTTCGAGCTGTGTACCACGCCCACATGCTGGTTGCTGTAACGGATGTTACATGGGTCTTTAAAGGTGATCCACGGGTGGCCTGTTTCGAACAACATGCCTAGCATTTTGCGCCACAAGTCTACGGCTTTAACCGTTTTGAATAGGCTGATATCGCCACGTGCTGCTTTCTCTTCGTAGCCTTCATACGCTTTGGTAAAGGCTTTGCCGACCAGGTCATGCAGGTCTGGAACTTCTTCGGGTGAGAACAGTGTCCAGCTGCCTTCTTCGGCAACGCGTTGCATGAATAAATCCGGAATCCAGTTGGCAGTGTTCATGTCGTGGGTACGACGGCGCTCATCACCGGTATTTTTACGTAGCTCGATAAACTCTTCGATATCTACGTGCCAGGTTTCCATGTAAGCGCAGATTGCGCCTTTACGCTTGCCACCCTGATTAACTGCAACGGCAGTATCATTGGTGACTTTCAAGAAAGGTACAACCCCCTGAGATTTCCCGTTTGTTCCTTTTATATGAGCCCCTAGAGCACGCACCCGCGTCCAGTCATTCCCTAAACCACCGGCGAACTTGGAGAGTAAAGCATTGTCTTTAATGGAACTGTATATTCCATCAAGACTATCAGGCACGGTAGTTAGGTAACAGGAGGAGAGCTGAGGACGACGCGTACCTGAATTAAACAGGGTTGGCGTGCTACTCATAAAGTTAAAACTGGAAAGGAGGTTGTAAAACTCGATAGCACGTTGTTCGCGGTTGACTTCATTAATAGCCAGGCCCATTGAAACGCGCATAAAAAAGATTTGTGGCAATTCGAAACGAATGCCTTTGTTTGTGTGTATAAAGTAACGGTCGTAAAGTGTCTGTAGACCGAGATAGGTGAACTGCTGGTCACGTTCGGGCTTGAGTGCTGCACCGAGTTTATTTAAATCGTAACGCGTCAGTTCTTCATCAAGCAATTCTAGTTCAACCGCTTGTTTGATGTATTTCTTTAACGTGGCAGGATAGCGTTTTTGCATTTCTGCCTGGGTTGCTTCTGTTGGGCGACCGTTTAGGTAGCTCAATGCTTCGTGACGTAAGTTGTCTAGTAACAAACGCGCCGCCACCATCGAGTAGTTTGAATCTTTATCGATGTTGACGCGCGTTGCCATTACTAGCGCGGAACCGACATCCTCTTCCGGGATGCCATCAAATAAATTCCGCAAAGCCTCTTTTTCGACGGTGTCTTGATCAACGCCGTCTAAGCCCGAAACGGCTTCTGCAATGACTTTGCGTAGGCGGTTTCTATCGAGTGGCTTGGTGTCCCCATTTGATGTGGTAATGTTTATAGACTGTTTCTTAGAAGTCTTTGTAGGTGCAGATTGTTCTGCTTTTTCGGCACGCGCGTGGGCGCGATCTTCGCGGTAGATAACATAAGCACGTGCAACTTTGCGTTCGCCTGAACGCATTAATGCCAGCTCTACCTGGTCCTGGATATCTTCAATATGTACAACGCCGCCATCAGGCATGCGACGGAATAAACTGTCGGAAACTTGCCGCGCTAGATTGTGAACGGTGTCGTGAATTCGAGAAGATGCCGCTGCAACTCCACCTTCAACACCGAGAAAAGCTTTTGTTAGGGCTACTTCGATCTTGCTGTGTTCGAAAGGCGTGACTTTACCGTTACGACGCACAACTTTATAGATGGCATCTTGGTGCGAAGTGGTTCTTTGCATGGTTTCGTCGATAGCATCAGTTAAGATAGACTTTTTCTGTGAATTTTGAGATTCATCGGTGGTGTTGTTAGTGAAGTTATCACTAGAGCCTGATTGCATAAGTTTTCTCCAGTAGAATTGAAAATCGTGACGTCTAAATGTATCAATATTTCAGTTCTGGTTTGATATATTAGGCTTTCTTAGGGCCCATTCCTTTGGTGCCTAAAACTCATGCTTTCTCTGGAGTTTCTGGTCTTGGTTAGACTTTTTGTTACATTATAATTTTTAGTTAGAGATTGGCGTTTTTGACGCTTTTCAATAGATCGTATTACTCGATCCTGGCTCTTAGCCTAAATATTGTTAATGCTGATTTTCTAGCTAATTTATTAGCTAAAATCTCCTTCATTCTATTGAGGTAATTTTTTGATTATTAGTAGTTTTCTTTATAATTTACAGATCAGAATAACTATTAACAGCTTTTAAATTAGTGCTTCAATAAAAAGTTACAATACTATAGAGTGTGGTATAGGCGTTCGTCAAGCACAACATATTGTGTTTATCTTCTTTGGAAGGTGTAGATATATTGTGGATAACCTGGGCAAAACGCGATATTGTCAGCGCAGCTGTCTTGTGCTGTTGCGTTTGCTTTTCAAATAAAAATATTATTTATTTTTTTTGCGTTAAAATTCAGACCAAAATTGATAAAAATTAACGAGATCTCGCGCATGGATCTCTTTACATAGGATAGATTGTTATTATGGTGTATCAGGTTACTTTGCAGCCGAGCGAACACTCGTTTGAAGTTGAGGAGAATGAGCTTATTTTAGAGGCGGCTTTGCGTCAGGGAATTGGATTTCCTTATGGTTGTCGAAGTGGCTCTTGTGGTACCTGTTTAGGAACTGTAGTTTCGGGCGAAATAGAATATCCACAAGGTTTGCCATTAACGGTTATGGAGCACGAGCATGAGCAGGGTAAAGCGGTGTTTTGTGTCTCTATTGCCAAGTCAGATTTGGTGCTTGAGGTTAAAGAAGTAACAAGTTCTAGTGATATAGAGATTAAACTATTGCCTGCGCGCGTGATATCACTGAGAAAATTATCCGGTGATGTAATGGAAATGCAATTGAAGCTTCCAGAGTCTGAGCGTTTGGCGTTTCGTGCGGGCCAGTACATTGAATTCATTATGCGGGATAAATCACGAAGGGCTTTCTCAATCGCCAACTCTCCTTCTAATGATGAATATCTTGAGTTGCATTTACGCTTAGTGCCAGGTGGAAAATTTACGGATCACGTTTTTAATGATATGAAAGAAAAAGCTCTGGTTAGAATAGAAGGGCCATTTGGAAGTTTCCATATTCGTGAAAATTCAAATAGACCTTTGATACTCGCAGCTGGTGGCACAGGTTTTGCGCCAATTAAGGCCATGCTTGAGCAGTTGATTGAGCAAGCAGATACACGTCCTGTAGATTTATATTGGGGGGCTAGAACAAAAGCTGATTTATATCGCAATGACCTGCCTGAAAAGTGGGCTTTCCAATACCCACATATTGAATATATTCCTGTTTTATCAGACTTAGATGAAGGGAAAGAGGGTGATCAATGGGCAGGTAGAACGGGTTTTGTGCATGACTCTATTGTGGAAGATTTTGATGATTTATCGGGCCATGATGTGTATATGGCAGGTCCACCAATTATGATTGATTCTGCTAAAGAAGCTTTTGCTAAACTGGGATTACCTGAAGATCAATTATTCTCCGATGCATTCGAATATGCTGCCGAGAAAGAATCCTGATTTAAAAGAAGTAAATAAAACCATTAAATACACGCTAAAATCTAGTATCGCCTATCGGCGAGTTAGCTTTAAGCTCTGGCATACATGAGTTGTCCATTTCAAAAAACGAAATGGCAAGCTCATGGTAAGTAGGGGGGGTGACTTTTAAATTATTAGGTATTGTTAAGACGATATTTAGAAAAAAGCCTCGGTACATAATTAATGTAACAGAGGCTTTTTGTCTCTGAAACAAATATCGTTTAAGCAGACTTGGCGTTATTTATTAAACGATGAATGATCGGTGCCAGAATAATTTCCATCGCCATTCCCATTTTACCACCAGGTATAACAATGGTATTTCGACGTGTCATAAATGAATCGTGCAACATATTGAGAAGATAAGGGAAGTCGATCATAAACTTGTTCGGGTCTTTAAAACGAATAACAACAAAACTTTCATCTGCTGTTGGAATATCACGCGAAATAAATGGGTTAGAGGTATCAACGGTTGGAACGCGCTGGAAGTTGATATCCGTTTGTGAGAATTGCGGTGCAATGTAGTTAACATAGTCAGGCATACGACGCAGGATAGTATCTACGATTACCTCAGCATCATAGCCGCGCTCTGCATGATCACGATGGATTTTTTGAATCCATTCCAGATTAACGCTTGGTACAACACCCACGCCTAAATCAACAAACTTGGGTGCATTGATATCGTTTGCTTTATCTACGACTAGCCCATGCAGACCTTCGTAAAAGAGTAAGTCACTTCCCGTTTCTATATCTTCCCAGGGCGTGAACTCTCCTGATTCTTTATTACAACCTAAACGTTTGTTTTGATCATCAGCTTCACTTGGGCTGTGCAAGTAGTAACGTTTTTTTCCTGTGCCTGATTCGCCATAATCCTTAAAGGTTTTTTCAATGGCGGCAAAATCATTCGCTTCTGGGCCAAAATGACTGAAGTGGTTATTGCCATTCTCAGAGGCTATTTTGAGGTGTTTGCTAAAGTCTTTTCTACTTAAACTATGTAAGCTATCACCCTCTACAATTGCTGGGTTTATTCCTTCGCGTAAAAAGATATTTTCGAAAGCACGTTTAACGAAGGTAGTACCCGCGCCAGACGATCCGGTTACGGCAACAACAGGGTGTTTTTGTGACATTGGGGACTCCTCGCAGATTGTTTATGAATGAGTATTTGTTGTACTTATTCATAAGAATTTTTTAAATGTAACCGTTTTATAGCGAGCATTAAATATTACTGATGGGGGGGGGCTTATATTACTGAAACCATTATTCAATCCAGAAAAAGTTTAAGTAGCTTAAAAATAATTCAAAATATTTCCATCGCTTTTGTCGCACCTTTTATAAAGAACAACGTGCAAACACCTGATACTTATCATTAAAAAATAGGGACGCAGGATTAACATGTTTTTAGGTTTTCCCGATTAAAATACTTGACTTATATTTTTAATAAACTTGTCCACATTATCTGTGGATAAGTCTGTTAATATGTTTCCCTTCTACCTCGTTGAGCCTGATTTTCTTTGACTATTCATCAAATTGCTTAATTTTTGACCAGTTATTATTTAATGATTAAAATCAATGTCTTACAGTATTTGTATGACTGACTCGAGCAGAAATATTCAAGAAGTGACGAGTTTTGTCTAGTTGATCTAGGTTAATGAAACAATTGTGCATAAGCACAAACAAAATTATCATATACTAAACCCACTTAAGTCCCTGTTAAGTCTGGGTTCAGCAAAAAAATCACAGTTAATTTATAGTTATTTATAGTTAAGCAGGTGTAAAGAAATGGATAGTAATCAGCCTAAAGTTGGTTTTGTAAGTTTGGGCTGCCCAAAAGCTCTGGTTGATTCTGAAAGAATTTTGACGCAACTCAAAACTGAGGGTTATGGGATTGTTCCAGATTATGATGGTGCCGATGTTGTTGTAATAAATACCTGTGGTTTTATAGATAGTGCTATTAAAGAGTCCTTAGATACAATTGGTGAAGCGCTTCAAGAGAACGGTAAGGTTATTGTTACTGGTTGCCTTGGGGCGGACTCAGATAAAGTACTAGAAGCTCATCCAGATGTTTTAGCAGTGACAGGTCCTCATGCCTACGAAGCGGTAATGGGAGCTGTGCACGAGCAACTCAAACCACCGCATGACCCTTATCTTGATTTAGTGCCGCCACAGGGTATTAAACTCACACCAAAACATTATGCTTATTTAAAGATATCCGAAGGTTGTAATCACCGCTGCACCTTTTGCATTATTCCTGCGCTTCGAGGTGACTTAGTGAGTCGCCCCATTGGTGATGTAATGCAAGAAGCTGAAAACCTTGTTAACTCCGGAGTTAAGGAGCTTTTGGTGGTATCTCAGGATACTAGTGCTTATGGCATCGATTCTAAATACCAGACTGGTTTCTGGAATGGTAGGCCAATCAAGTCTCACATCCAGCAGTTGTCGGAATCGTTAGCTGAGTTAGATGCCTGGGTGCGTTTGCATTATGTTTATCCATATCCTCATGTGGATAAGCTTATACCTCTAATGGCTGAAAATGCAGAGAACAAAGGTATTCTTCCTTATCTGGATATTCCATTTCAACATGCCAGTCATCGCATCTTGAAAGATATGAGGCGTCCAGCGCATGCGGAAAAAGTATTAACAAGAATCGCGGTATGGCGTGATATGTGTCCAGATATTACTATTCGTAGTACTTTTATTGCTGGTTTCCCCGGCGAGACAGAAGAGGACTTTGAGCTATTGCTGTCATTCTTGAGGGAAGCACAACTAGATCGAGTGGGTTGTTTTGCTTATTCTGAAGTTGAAGGTGCTGTTTCTAATGATCTACCTAATCATGTGCCTGAAGATGAAAAGCAATACAGGCTGGAACGTTTCATGGAAGTGCAAGCTGAAATCAGTGCGAATAAATTAGCCGCTAAAGTAGGCAAGCGTTTAATGGTATTAACCGATGATACGCAACAAGGCGAGACCGAAGCAGAAGATATTACGATTGCCAGAAGTAGCAGTGATGCACCAGAGATTGATGGCGCAGTTTATATTGAGGGAGAACTCCTAGAACCGGGACAGTTTGCGGAAGTTGAAATTACGCATTCTGATGAGCATGATTTATGGGCAAAATTGGTGGAGTAATTAAAAATTGCAAAAAGGTGGGGGCTGTCTTTTAACAATCTTGTATGTGCATCTAAGGCTTGGTTTATAAAGGATGGAAGTAATGAACAGTAACAATAACTACTGTCGCTGAAAAATTAAGGCCGGGTATTATCCCGGCCTTATTCGTTATTCAGATTGAGGTTTTTCTCAAAACGATTTAGCTGTTTTGGCTTTGATAGTAGTCAATCAGAATCTGAGCGACTTCAGGGCGCGAAAATTCCTTGGGTGGCGCAATGCCCTGTCCCAGCATTTCGCGGACTTTGGTACCAGAGAGCAGCACGAAATCATCCTTTTCGTGGTCTGGCGCTTCAGACATCATCACAACCTTATCCAGCTTCTTGGAATAAGCCGTGTGATCGGCACGGAAAATTTCAATCTCCAGCGCACCTTCAGGGACTTCATTATCGAAAATTGTTTGTGCATCGAAAGCACCGTAATGATCACCAACACCCGCGTGATCACGACCAATAATAAAGTGAGTAGCACCCATGTTCTGGCGGAATACTGCGTGCAGCACCCCTTCTTTTGGTCCCGCGTATAACATATCGAACCCGTAACCGGTAACCATCGCGCTGTTTTCAGGGAAATACAGTTCAACCATCTTGCGGATCGCTGCATCACGAACATCAGCAGGAATATCACCCTTCTTCAGCTTACCAAGTAGCATGTGAATAACCAGGCCATCACAACCGAGTCTATCCATCGCCATGTGGCATAGCTCTTCGTGCGCCAGATGCATCGGGTTACGTGTCTGGAAGGCCACCACCTTTTTCCAGCCACGATCAGCAATTTCCTGACGAATTTCAACAGCCGTCTTGAAAGTGCCTTCAAATTCTTTCTCGAAGTAAGAGTAGTTAAGAACCTTGATTGGGCCTGACAGACATACTTTACCTTGAGAGTTAAAAGTATCCACACCAATATGCTCTTCACCTTCAGCAGGACGGTAGATAGACTGGGTCATGGTCGCCATGTCTTCGTCGGTAAATTCTTCAACCGCTTCCACATCCATTACCGCCAGAACCGGATTGCCGTCGACATTGGGATCTTTCAGCGCAATGCGATCACCTGCTTTGATGTCACCGGCGTCTTCAACAAGGTTGAGAACAGGTGTTGGCCAGAACAGACCTGACGCAGTATGCATATTGTCCGCCACAGACAGTGCATCAGCCTTATTCATGTAGCCTGTGAGCGGGTTAAAGTAACCGCCAGCCAACATAACAGCATTCGCTGCAGTAGCAGAACTTACGACAATAGAAGGCAGTCCTTGCGCTTCTTGTTGCAATGCATCTCGCTCTGTAGCGTCAGATACGTACAGTGGATTCAGTTCATCGGAACCATGTGGTTTTATCATGCTTATCTCCCGAAAATATTTGTGGCACCATGCCAAAACCGTACAAGATACCTGTATTGCCTTATCAAGTACAGATAGAAAAATTTGCCTTTAAATAAATTATTTTTATATAGCTAAAAATTAAAAATAATTTGCTAGCTCATCAAGAAACTCAAAAAATAAAAGGCAGAATAAAGTCGCCCAAAAGCGGCTAAAGTTCTTCAAGAGTACTACGCAAGTATTGCAGATGAAGACAAGGTAGAGATTTACGTGACAGGGTATTTTGCCAAAAATAAAGTTCGACAGAAGTTTGAATTTAGACCAGCAACAATGCTAGTCTATTTATTTGTAATTAGACAAAAACAAATTAATGAGGGGCCAAACGATTACTAAAGTAGCCGTAGTTTCAGATACACATTCCCATCTTGATCCTCGAATTGCTGATGTCGTCCGCGAATGCGATATCGCTGTGCATGCTGGAGATATTTGTGGCGTTGATATTCTGGAGTCGATGCAGCCTAAATCAGGCAAAGTGATTGCCGTCACAGGTAATAACGATCCTTATTGTCATCTTAGCGATACTGAACTGCCTGAAATATTAAGTTTCGAGGTGGCAGGTGAGACCATAACGGTAGAGCATGGTCATACTCACGGTGCGCACAAACCCAGTCATGACTCTTTACGCAAGGCTCATCCAGAATCTAAAATAATTATTTATGGTCACACTCATAAAAAAGTCATTGATAAAACTGATACGCCCTGGGTGATTAATCCTGGTGCTGCAGGAAAGACAAGAACTCATGGTGGACCGTCTTGTTTAGTTATAGAATGCACTGCAGGGCAAGAATGGAATATCAAAAAATATCGCTTCTCTGAAGACTAAAAAATTCTTCTCTAACACCCCCCATACTTCCAATGAGCTTGCCATTTCGTTTTTTGAAATGGAAAACTCAGCCCATATAACTTAGTGACGACGGTCCTTGAGGTGAGGTGTTGGCTGAATATTCATGCCAGAGCTTAAAGCTAGCTCGCCGATAGGCGATACAGGATTTTAGCGTGTATTTATGCGTTTTTTAAATACAGATAACTCATTTATACAAAGCTTAGTACTAGTTCGACTCAAGGTAGATACTAGAACTTAGCGTGTGTAAAGTCCCTTTTTCTACAAGGTATATTAGTCTATCCAAATATAAAAATATTTAATTTGCACTATAAAAATATGTTGTGCATTATCCCCGCACCCTAAATTAGAACCTAGTTAAATTCTAATACTTAGTCCAAATGAAGGTTGTTCATGAAAAATATTCCAGTAGTTGTAGAAACTGAAGGCGTGGAAGTAAAAACGACAACGTGTTACATGTGTGCATGTCGTTGTGGTATCAAAGTTACCGTTAAAGATGGTGAAGTACGCTATATACAGGGTAATCCGAACCACCCATTAAACAAGGGTGTGTTATGTGCGAAGGGCGCCTCTGGAATAATGAAGCAGTATTCACCAGCGCGATTGACTAAGCCATTATTACGTAAGCCAGGTACCGAACGTGGCGCCGGTGAATTCGAAGAAATTTCCTGGGATAAGGCCTTCGGTATCATGGAAGAGCGCTTAGGCAAACTTCGTGCTGAAGACCCTAAAAAGTTCGCGCTGTTTACCGGCCGTGACCAAATGCAGGCATTAACTGGAATGTTCGCCAAGCAATTTGGTACTCCAAACTATGCGGCACACGGTGGTTTCTGTTCGGTAAATATGGCGGCAGGAATGATCTACACCATTGGTGGTTCTTTCTGGGAATTCGGCGGACCAGATCTGGAGCGTTCTAAGCTGTTCTTCATGATCGGCACTGCAGAAGATCATCACTCCAACCCGATGAAGGTTGAGTTATCAAAATTCAAACGTAATGGTGGTCGTTTTGTGGCTATCAATCCAGTTCGTACAGGTTATGCCGCGATCGCAGATGAATGGGTTCCGATAAAGCCCGGAACTGATGGTGCTTTATTACTCGCCATTATTCATGAAATTATCAAGCTGGGTATGTACGACCGTGATTTCCTTGTAAATTACACCAATTCGGCAGAATTGATTGATATGACTACCGATAGTCATAACGAAGGTATGTTTATAAGAAATGATGAGCCGGTAGAAGAAGGGTGTTTTGATCCACAAAATAAATTCTGGTGGGATCGTGTCAATGATGTTGTCGTACCCATGCGCAAAGAAGGCGTTGATCCATTCCTTACAGGCGAATTTGAACTAGAAGACGGAACTCCCTGTAAGCCCGCTTTCCAGCTGTTAAAGGAAAGAGTTACCGCCTACACGCCAGAGTGGGCTGAAGGTGTAACAGGAATTGATGCTAAAACTATTCGCCGTTTAGCGCATGAAATGGGTATTGTCGCCCGAGACCAAAAAATCGAATTGCCGATTCAATGGACAGATGCCTGGGGTAAAGACCACGATAGTGTGACTGGTAACCCAGTATCATTTCATTCGATGCGTGGTTTGGCTGCGCACTCTAATGGGTTTCAGACTATTCGCGCACTTAGCATATTAATGACTTTGTTAGGAACGATTGATCGTCCCGGTGGATTCCGTCATAAAGCACCGTTTCCTCGTCCAATCCCTCCATGTCCTAAGCCACCTTCAGGTTGGGATGATGTTAAACCAAATACGCCATTAAATGGTATGCCATTGGGTTGGCCTGCTGATCCAGATGATTTGTTTGTTGATGATAAAGGTGAAGCGATTCGTCTTGATAAAGGCTTCTCTTGGGAATATCCATTATCCGTTCACGGTTTAATGCACAACGCGATTACTAATGCGTGGCGTGGCGATCCATACCCCATTGACACCTTGATGCTATTCATGGCGAATATGGCATGGAACTCATCGATGAACACTACCGAAGTTCGAAAGATGTTGGTGGATAAAGATGAAGAGGGCGAATACAAAATCCCATTCATTATTGTTGCTGATGCCTACCATTCCGAGACGGTTGATTTTGGTGACCTGATTCTTCCAGATACTTCCTACCTGGAACGTCATGATGCGATGTCGATGCTGGATCGTCCTATATCAGAATATGATGGTCCTGTGGATGCGGTTCGTATTCCTGTATTGCCACCCAAAGGTGAATGTAAACCATTTCAGGATGTCATTGTTGAGTTAGGTACGCGCCTGAAATTACCTACTTTTACCAATAAAAAAGGTGAGCGTAAATTTAAAGATTATCGTGATTTAGTGATTAACTTTGAAACGGCTCCAGGCTCTGGAATCGGTTTCCTTGCAGGATGGCGTGGTAAGAGTGGCGAAAAATCCATGAAAGGCGAGCCTAATCCAAACCAGTGGGAAATGTATAAAAAGAATGACTGTGTATTCCATTATGAAATGCCAAAGTCATTCCAGTATATGCGTAACTGGAACAGGGGTTATTTACACTGGGCGCAAGAGCACAATATGATTCGTTACGACGAGCCGATCAATATTCATGTGTATTCGGAGATTTTGCAAAAATTCCGTTTGGCTGCTCAAGGTAAAACAGATGGTAGACAGCCACCAGATCGACTACGTAAGCGTGTGGAGACTTACTTCGATCCATTGCCATTCCACCACGAGCCACTTGAGTCACAGTTAACGGATACACAAAAGTACCCTTTGAATGCACTGACACAGCGCCCAATGGCGATGTATCACTCATGGGATTCGCAAAATGCATGGTTAAGACAAATTCACACGCATAACTATCTATTTGTAAGTCCGATACTTGGTCGGAATAATGGCTTTGATGATGGCGATTGGGTTTGGGTTGAATCCATGCACGGTAAAGTCCGTTGCATGTGTCGGTTCTCTGAATCACTTGAGCCTGGCACTGTATGGACCTGGAATGCGATTGGTAAAGCTTCGGGCTCATGGGGTCTCGATGCAAAAGCAAATGAATCCAACAAAGGGTTCTTGCTCAATCACGTAATTTCAGAAGAGTTACCGGCTCATGATGCGGGTGAGCATGTTTCTAACTCTGACCCTGTAACAGGGCAGGCCGGTTGGTACGATGTTCGTGTTCGTGTGTATAAAGCCAGTGATAACGAAGCTAAGCATACATTACCGAAATTCGACACGGTTAAGCCTTTGCCAGGTATGGAGAAGAAGCGTAGAAATAAATGGCAAGGTTTTGTTGCGGGTAAGTTCAGAAAAACTCTTGGTAAGACAGGGGGGTTAAAATAATGACTCAGTTAGCTTTAGTAATAGATTTAAATGTTTGTGTTGGCTGTCATGCCTGCGTAACCTCTTGTAAAGAGTGGAATACTTCGGGCGAAGCTGGCCCCATGGTTGATAAATACGCTTATGGAAAAAACCCTACAGGTACATTCTTCAACCGTGTTCAATCCTTTGAAATTGGTACTTACCCACAAACAGAAACGGTTCACTTCCCTAAAAGTTGTTTGCATTGCGAAGAGCCACCTTGCGTTCCGGTTTGTCCAACAGGTGCTAGTTACAAACGCGAAGAAGACGGAATCGTACTGGTTGATTACGATAAGTGTATCGGCTGTAAGTATTGTTCGTGGGCATGTCCTTATGGCGCACGTGAAATCGATGAAAAACAACGTGTAATGAAGAAGTGTACGTTGTGTGTTGATCGAATCTACGATGAAAATTTGCCAGAAAGCGAACGAAAGCCTGCATGTGTTATGTCTTGTCCAACCAGTGCGCGTTTGTTTGGTGATGTGCACGATGAAAATTCCGAAGTATCAAAAGCTATTCGCGAGCGTGCGGGTTATCAGTTGATGCCAGAATGGGGTACCAAGCCTGCGAATCATTATTTGCCACGTCGTAAAACTGAAATCAAGATACATAAAGATGAGCTCGAGCGTGTTGATAATCCATTGAGTAAAGAAGAGCGTCTAAGACACAATGAACCCGGTACTGGTCCATCGCTAGACGACATGACTTCTTGGTAACTTACAACATTACCTGCTTGCCCATTGCGGCGTTAAAAAGTACTCAAGTATAAATTATACTCTTCGCGCTTTTACCTTGTACTGGAACAAGCAGATAGCAATCTAAGTAACCAAGTGAATAAATAGATTTATAAAAAAACCTCAAGCCGAGGCGAAGCTGAGATAATGTTGGCACGAAGCAACAACAGCCAGAAGGGTGAGGTTTTCATTGTTTTTAACAAAAAAACCTCATAAAAGGTGGGGGGTGTCTTATAAGAGTTTTAAAAGGCATTTAATCAGATAATTAGGTATTAAATATGCATCCTGCATTTTCAGTTATATTTTTAACCACATTGATCGGTGCTGGTCAGGGTTTGTTTTTGGCGTTGTTTACCGGGCAGATATTTTCCCAGTTTAAGTTGATGCCAGAACAGCATGATGCCAATTTTTATATTTACGGTAGTGCGATTGCTCTGATTTTGTTAGCGATTGGTTTATTTGCATCATTCTTCCATCTAGGACATCCAGAGAGGGCGTGGCGTACGGCGACAAAATGGCGGACATCCTGGTTGTCGCGTGAAGTAATCGCATTGCCTGCTGCAATAGTAACCATAGCGGCATACGGAGCTGCACATTATCTTGGTTGGAACGCTCCGCTATTCACTATGCCAGGTGGTACAGGGGTTGATGCAACTTTATTGTTTGGTTTGGTAGCCACGGTTGCAACTTACGCTTTGTTCATTTGTACTGGTATGATTTATGGCTGCATCAAGTTTTTGCAGGAATGGCATACACCACTCACTGTGATTAATTTTATCCTGTTAGGAACAGCGTCTGGTTTTACTATTACGACTGCATTATCTGCTTATTTGAATTCCGGTCTTGTATATTTCTACGCAAATTGGGCGATATTTTTTACCGTAGCAGCGCTTATTTTTCGCGTGGCTTCAATGTTGCGTAACCGTAACATCAAGCCAAAATCTGACCTTAGATCTGCAATTGGTGTTAATCACAAGAACATCAGACAAATGGCACAAGGCTCAATGGGCGGATCATTCAATACCCGTGAATATTTTCACGGCAAGAATCCATCTTTTGTAAAAAGTATGAGATACAGCTTTTTGATTCTAGCGTTTTTAGTGCCATTAGTATTGTTGGTGATTAGCTTAAATAATTCAGCCTACCTTATCCCATTGGTTGCAGTTGCAGCACAATATCTAGGTTTGATAGCCGAGCGTTGGTATTTCTTTGCAGATGCAAACCATCCGCAGAATTTGTATTATCAACAGATTTCTTAGTGTAGTTATATGCATGAGAATCTTGTTGTAAAAAAAGCCTCCAGTTGGAGGCTTTTTTATGTTTGTGATTATTATTAACATCATTCTAAACAGTTCTAGTAGTGGATGATATCTCAAGCGCGGACCCTGTAAATCGACGATTCCTTATGGAATTTACGATGGACTTTAGTGAACTTACCGTGTGTTGCTTAAACGGATAATTCATTTATTTGACTTGTCATTTCTGGCTTTTGGTAAGCGTTTAACTTAAGAACTAATGAGACTTAAGATAGTAAGTGGTTTTTCGACCTATGTACGTCGACGATTCCTTGCGGAATCTACGACGGACTTTTCTGGCTTTTGGTAAGCCTAGAAAAGCCACCCCCTACTTATGAATGACAACTCGTTTTTGTTTTATAAAACGATATTGGAATTTATTCTTTGCAAGGCTCTTTTTAAATAGTTATTAAAACCAGGAATCACTTTTAACCACATCAACACCTAACTCTCGTATTCCCTCAATGCCGCTTTCTATAAAGCTTGCATCGATTCCTTCGGAAACTAGGCGTTCAGTGACACTTTCACTAATGTTTCTACCGTGAACACAATAAATGACTACTTTTTGATCTTTCGGAATGGTATCGATCCATTGATCTATTTTTAAGGGGTCCTTCCATACAGAGTTAGGCAATGTATATTCTGAATCTTCGAAATCTCTTTGCAGGCGTGCATCCAGAATACAGACATTGTCTTTGTTAGCTAAGGCAATATATTCATCCAGATTGATTGAATGCGCCGACTCTCCTAAACCTGTTGTTACTGGTTTGTCTTTTTCCAGAATTACTCTAACCTCTCCTCTGACAGAGTTGGTTAGTATGATTTCTTCACAGTGTTGCAATTGATCCAGGGTTAAGAACTTTTCTATGGCTTCTGTTTTTTGCTTGAAGTTCTGGCGTTCTATTCCGTCTAAAATACCGGCTGAAAGTGGGGGGGTGTACCATTTACCCTGTCTTTTTACGAAAATATTATGACGGCAGGCTTCTGCTATCTCATTGTGTTCATTAAAGATAATCGCTTCGTAATGTCCTGCTTTAATGGCTTTTTCATACTCCTTGTTATAAACCTCACGTCGTGAGGTTTTATGATATTGGAAAATTGATTCGCTATCTATTTTGCGGTTACTTATCATAATGGTTTTTTCAACACCATCATCTTCAGGAAGTAACTCATACGTAAGTTTTATATCGCCACTGTGAAACGCAGTAAGTCGAACTTTGTACGATTCCTTTTTTGTTGCTAGTTTTTCTTCTAGGTCAGCGAGCTTTGCCTGCATCGCCCGCTGTTTCAAGACAAAGCCAAAGTAGCTTGCTGAATAATTTAGTCGTTCGAGGTGTTTTCTCAGGTTTTTAAATTCCTGTTTTTCACCATCGAATTTCATGGTTTCGATAAGATAGAATTTATTATTAATGCCCGTTAGAAAATTGGCTTTTAACAGGCATTCTTCGTATTCGGCTTGCGGATTGCTCTCATAAATAATGCCGCTGCCGATACCCATTTCGCAGCGGTTGTCTTTGCCTATATCTATGGTTCGAATAGGAACATTGAAGTAGAAATCATCATTAGGAAATAGATAGCCAATTGCGCCGGTGTATATTCCGCGTGGTTCGGCTTCTAGTTCATTAATGATCTCGATGGTTCTAACCTTGGGTGCGCCGGTAATAGAGCCGCAGGGGAATAAACCATGAAGTAATTCTGACAAGTGTATATCAGGTTTTAGTTTGCCTCTGATGGTGGAGATCATCTGGTGGATGGTTTTAAAGGTCTGTATTTCAAACAGATTTTTTACGGTGACACTACCCGTTTCGCAGATTCGTCCAAAGTCGTTACGGATAAGATCCACGATCATTACATTCTCTGACAACGTCTTAGGATCGTCTTTCAAAAAATCCAGAATAAATTCGTCTTCTTTTGCATTTCTGCCTCGCTTTGCCGTGCCTTTCATTGGCTTGGAAAAAATCATTCCATCCTTTTTCTTTACAAACAGCTCAGGTGATAGCGAAACGATATTCGAATTTGGAAAATTTAATACAGCGCCAAACTCGACCGGCTGAGTTTTACGCAACGCTTTGTAGAGTGAGATTGCATTACCCAGTAAATCAAATTTGTATTTGATTGTGTAGTTAATCTGGTAGGTATCGCCGGCGATAATATAACGTCTAATTTTTCGGATGGCTGCTAAGTAAGTGTCTTTAGCGACACTCAATGAAAAGTTATGTGGACACAGATCAGCCTCAGGATAGGTATCTATTTCAGCAAAGCTATTGTCCAGCTCTTTTCTACTAATGCTTTCTAGTTTATTAAAAGCTATAAAGTAGAGCAAAGGTTGTGTAGGGTGATTAGCCAGACGCTTCTTGATGGTTTTATCTATGAAATGAAATCCTGCTTCGTAAGAAAGATATCCGCAAAGAAACAATCCGGTGCTTTTGAGCTCTTCGATTTTTTCGATAGTGGCAGGAAGTTCTTCTTCACTCCAGGCGATAATGAGTTCCTGGGCGTCGGTGAAGAGCAGGTTTTTCGAGTCGCCATCTTCTGATTTAGAGTCTTCTAATAAGGCGTATATTTCATTATCGCCTGAACCGCCGCATAGTATTTTTGATAGTTCTTCCATTAAGGAGTCTCTGATTAACCTAGTTGAATTCTGGCAACGCCAAAAATCCAGTATCAAGGCGTAGTCATGTAGGAATACTCATGTCTTTCAAATGACTACAACGCAGAGACTGGGTTTTTGGCTAAGCCCCAAGGGGTAAGCCTCTAGGGCATCTTCTCCTTTGTTGCACTTTTTGTGAAGGGAATAACCATTCCCTGCAATGCGCGCCTAGGATTAGATGCCCTAGAGACTTACAGAATCTCAGCTAGGTTAATCAGAGACTCCTTCACTTATTGTAACAACAAAGTGTTGGTTTTGAGTAATAGAAGCTTCTCTATTGTGGATACTGAAAAGCCTTCTTGTCCACTCGAGATTCACCGTCTGTTTTAACGAAATATTGATTTTTATCTTGTAAAATCAATTGACCAAATACACGTGGATTTTTCCATGCCTGATCGACATTGGCATTCCATGAGATCTTTGCATCACGCGCATCACCATTATCATCATCATTGATCTGGATATCAAAACCGATAGCATGCTCAGCACTTGGCTGAATATTCAACGTGTTCCATGGAATTGCAGCTTCGAGTTGGTAGCCACTAGCTAATTGTCTAGTTGAATACTTAATGTCTTGTAATCTGTCTTGTGGTGTTGTGCTACCAGTGGTGATTTTAGATTTACCCAAACTAAAGCTTAAGTGGAAATCGTTGAACTGGTCATAGCTTTCGCCACGGCTAGCATCCGCATCGATATAAATTTCGACGGAGTCGTCTGCCCATGATTGTTTTGAGTCGCTGACATGCTTTTCATCCACAATACCTACCCAGATATAAAGATTGTCGTTATCCCAGTTTGCACGCCATCTGGCGGTTAAATCACGTGGGTTTTCGATGGTGCCTTGTATCACGTTACCGATGAACTCAGCTTTGGCTTGGTGAAGCGTGCGTTGTCCCAGTGGCTGCTTTTGTATAGCTACATACTTCGCTGTGCTCTCGTCTTGTTTTCCTGAGATCAAATGTTTAGGTATAATGCTGGGCTTTTGATGGCGAACAATTTTTCCGCCTCGGCAGCTTTCCCACCAGCATGGATTACCATGCCCAAAACCCAGTAAAGAACGATACTTAGGTGCTTGAACGGGTGTTTCTGCGATATGTTCTTTGATACCCCAGCTACCATGCCATGTTGATGGACGTGGTGCAGAGAATGGAATAAACAGTTTTCCACCGAGCTTTTTCCAGCCAGCTAGAAGCTGATAGTATGCAGCTCCCATGCGTGGGTCTTTATTGGCTTTATATAGATGCGGAGTAGCACCTTGAGTCATGCTATGCGTTTTATGGTGTACCAGATGCTGACCACCTTCATAGGCGATCAGGTCGACACCAAAGCCTTTGGTAACCTGCATTTGTTTCTTAACAAATTCAAGCGTGTTTCGAATTGAGTAACGATTGTCTCTAGCATTTAACGCGGTAAATACATCGTTAACACTTTTGATTCCCGCCATTTTGTCTTGTGGAAAATGAAAGTAAGGCGCTACCGCAATCGCATCAACATGTTTATAGGCATTCTGGAAACCTAACAATGTCTCTGTCAATTTAGTATTAGTGGTCATGCCGCCCATTACGCGCACTAATCTATCGGTTCCGCCGAATACGCGTTCCCATGTTTTGAAAATATTCACACTTTGCATCGAGTAATATTTAGAGCCAGCGATATTGCGATTCTTATCCAGCTTGAGCTTGTAACCCGTTTGTTTCATGTGCTCAGCCTGCGGCACGAAAATGTTGTTCCAGGCTTCATTGCTGTATTCCAGATACACCCTAAGATTCGGTTTGAGTTGTTGCTTAACGGTCTGTGCAAAACGATTGATAAACACATTATCAGCGTTATGTGGAATATTAAACCAGGGGTCAACATCGAGTATATTTGCTAGTTGAATCATTACTTCGATAGGCACGCCACGTACACCTTCTTTTCCACCCCAGGTTGCTTTAGGTAGTGTAGGGCGATCAATCCAGGAGCTTATATTGTTGCGCGTTACACCTGACATATTCATGAAACGAACGACTTTAAAGTCTTTCATGAAATTAAGAAAATCCGGGTTAAATATCACCTGATTGTGGTTATCTGCAAATGATTGGTAGCTATTGTTATTACATTGTCTTTCGGTTGTAACACGCTTGAATGGATCATTTCTACAGATACCACCCGGCATCATAATACGGATATTACGGATATAGTTTTTTGGGTTATTTTCTTTAATAAATAGCGTTGCGGTAACTGTTGGATAAAGCTCATTAGGCTGCTTCATAGGCACTAATTTGATGATGTCCTTACCCGGAGAGCGCCTAACTACTTTGGCGCTAGCTCCATAGTTGATTTTACCTTCACCTTGATACAGCACGGTGTATTCGCCTTTAGGCAGGGCTTGCATGGGAATATGACTGAGAAAACGTGTCCCTGCTTGCCCTCCATTCAGGTTTTTCGGCCAGCCATTCTTATCGAAAGAGACATTGCCTTTGGTGAACCAGGGTCGAGCTTCATTAAAAGGTAACGCTAAACGGAAAATATCAGCAAATGGCAGGCTGGCATCTACTTCGAGCGCCTCATTGGTATTCATTCCCAGAGGTGAATTTTGATTGAATGGTGATGCCTGAACTTCGTTATTCACACTATTGCTTAATAACAATGCTATTAAGCCGCCCATTAGAACCTGGTGGATTGTTACTTGGTAGTTTTTTATCATGGTTATTCTTACTATCAGCCGCCGTAAAGATACGACAAATCCATTCCGAATGGTTCTGTATATTTGCGATTGAAGTTATTAAGCCCCTGTTTTTACTATTTTTATTATCACCACCTACCTATTTTCAACTTTTCACTTAGACCAAAAAAAGCACCTAAAAGTAGGAGTGTATTATTTATATCTATCTTAACATATTTGTGTGTAATTTTTGATTTCCGTTCACACATTCCGATAAAACGTAATAGGCTTTATTTTATATTTATCAAGGCTGTAAGCGTTCGATTTTCCAGGTATTAGACTCTGCATTCTCACGTGTATATTCAAAACGATCGTGCAGACGGCTTACACCACCTTGCCAGAATTCGATAGTTTCAGGGATAACGCGATAACCTCCCCAAAAATCCGGGAGTGGAATCTCACCGTGAGTAAATTTATCTTTTATCTTCTTTAGCTGTCCATCCAGAATTTCACGCGAACTGATAGGAGAGCTTTGTGTAGAAGCCCAAGCCCCTAATTGGCTACCCCGTGGACGGGAAAGGAAGTATTTTAAGGATTCAGTGGTTGGTATTTTCTCGGCCCGACCATTGATTTCTACCTGCCTTTCTAAAGATGTCCACGGAAACAGTAACGACACACTGGCGTTCTGCTGTATTTCCTGCGACTTTTGACTGGAATAATTGGTGAAAAATACAAAACCTTTTTCATCGAATATTTTTAGTAATACCATTCTTTGTGAAGGCTTACCAGCAGCTGATACAGTTGCAATAGTCATCGCACTGGCGTCGGATAATTCTGCTTCACGAGCTTGTATAAACCATTTTTCAAACTGCATAATGGGTGACTCACTTAAGTCTGCTCTCTTTAAGCCGCCTTTGGTGAATTCGCGACGATAGTCACCTATATCCATGATATTTATCCTTCTTTTTCTGAGTGAGAATTTTTCATTTGAACTAAGCTTCCAGTTCTTCCCAACGATCGTATTTTTCTTTTAGTATAGCTTGAGATTGCTGGAGTTCGTCCGTTACTGCGGATACTTTTTTATGTTCTTGCGAGAAAAAATCTGGCTCACTCATGAGTACTTCTAATTCCGAGATCCGCTTTTCCAGTTTTTCAATTTTCACGGGTAGATTTTTGAGTTCATGCTGCTCATTGAAACTAAGCTTTTTACTTTCAGTAGCCTCGCTTTGTTTTTCATTTTTTAGTATTTCAGTAGTCGCTTCTTTCTTTTTCGCCGACTTTTGCATTTTATTGGGTGCTTTTACCGCAGGTTTTTGACGCAGCCAATCATCATAACTGCCCACGTATTCGTTGATTTTTCCTTCACCTTCGAATACATAGCAACTGGTTACAAGGTTGTTGATAAAGGCACGGTCATGACTCACGATAAGCACCGTGCCGGTATAGTTTAGTAACAACTCCTCAAGTAGCTCGAGAGTATCTACATCCAGATCGTTTGTCGGCTCGTCCAGTACCAGTACATTGGCGGGTTTGATGAAAAGCTTGGCTAAAAGTAGTCGATTTCTCTCACCACCCGAAAGTGCGTTTACTGGTGAATTCGCCCGTTCTGGTGAAAACAGGAAGTCTTGCAGGTAACTGATGACGTGCTTTTCTTTGCCATTCACCATGACTTTATCAGCACCACGATCGAGATTATCTTTAACCGAACGGCTTTCATCGAGCTGGCTTCGTAATTGATCGAAATAAGCGACTTGTAGATTTGTGCCTTCGATGAGTTTGCCTGAGTCAGGTTTTAATTCACCCAGCAAAACTTTCAGCAGCGTTGTTTTGCCGACACCATTCGGGCCGATCAAACCGATTTTATCGCCGCGCTGAACCAGGGCTGAAAAATCATCGATTAATACGCGTCCATTGGGTAGGGTGTAATTGATGTGTTCTACTTCAACCACGCGTTTGCCGGTACGTTCACCCACATCTACCTGTATATTTACCTGTCCCTGTGTTTCTCGACGTTGGCTGCGCTCTTTGCGCATTTTTTCCAAAGAGCGCACCCGGCCTTCGTTTCTGGTGCGTCGTGCCTTGATCCCCTGGCGAATCCAGACTTCTTCCTGCGCCAATTTTTTGTCAAAACGCGCATTTTCGAGTTCTTCGGCGTGCAAGGTTTCTTCTTTGCGGCGCAAGAAGTTTTCGTAATCACCGGGCCAACTGGTAGCCTGCCCACGATCGATTTCAATAATACGGGTCGCTAAACGACGTAGGAAGGAGCGATCATGGGTAATGAAAACCAGTGAGCCATTAAAGTTAAGCAGAAATTCTTCCAGCCAGATAATGGCTTCGATATCTAGATGGTTGGTAGGCTCGTCAAGTAGCAATACATCGGGCTCTTGTACCAACGCACGTGCCAGTAACACGCGACGTTTGACACCTCCAGAAAGTTGACCAAAATCCACATCAGGGTTCAATTCCAAGCGTGAGATAACGGTATCAATGGTATTCTGGAAATGCCAGCCATTACAGGATTCCAGCTTATGCTGAATGCGTTCAAAGCGTTTCATCCAGTCTTCAGAGCCCACATCCTGTTCTTCATTCATCGCATGAAAAGCGCTCAATAGTTCGCCGGTTTCAGCTAACCCTGATGCTACGACTTCATACACGCTTCCTGACATATCACTCGGTACTTCTTGTTCCAGCTGGGCGATCACTGCACCTTTTTCGACGATTATCTCGCCAGAATCGGCTTTGATTTCGCCATTAAGTACCTTCATTAATGTTGATTTACCCGCACCGTTGCGACCGATTAAACATATGCGTTCACCGGCATCAATCGTTAGACTGAGTTGATCAAGCAGGGCAGGGCCGCCGAAACTGACCTGGATATTTTTTAATTGTATCAATGACATGATAAAGGAGTGATTAGCTTCTAATAAATTCGCCGCTGATACTATCATGGATAGTTCCAGGATTGAGCGAATTTCATAGCATGTTTAGTTATAATAGGTAAATATTGATAAAATCACCCCCCTACTTATAGGCACTTTTTTAAAATGTAACGCCAATTCGTAACAATAAGGTAACGATCACCTGAATGAAGAGTTTTGAGAGATTCACCCGTAGTTCTCTACAAACTAAATTATTGTTAGTTATTATTTCCTTGGTGTTGTTGCTTGTTCTCGCGTTCAGCTTGTTTACGGTTAAAGCTTTAGATGAAAGTTTAAAAGAGCAGGTAGGTACCCGGGCACTTCAAGTGTCTCGAACGGTTGCTAGCAGTCCTATTGTTATTCAAAGTTTATTAAATAATCAGCAAGCCCCCATTCAAGAGTTCGCGGAGGTCATTCGTAAAAAAACTGGGGCGAGTTTTGTCGTTGTCGGGAATAAGGATGGGGTAAGAATGGCCCATCCTCGTATAGATCGTATTGGCAAAAAAATGGTAGGCGGTGATAATGATCGTGCGTTGATTCAAGGTGAATCTTATGTGTCCCAAGCTAAAGGCACTTTGGGTGTGTCGCTGAGGGGGAAGACTGCAGTAAAAGACTCAAGTAATAACATTATAGGGGTGGTTTCTGTTGGCTACCTTTTGACTGAAATAGATGAGATTGTCCAAAATTATAGGACTAAATTTATATGGTTTACTTTGTTTCTAACATTGGTGGGAGGGGTGTTTGCGAGCTTTATTTCACGTGTATTTAAAAAGGCAACATTTGGCTTAGAGCCAGCCCAAATTGCAGATTTGTTAGTACAAAAACAGGCGACTTTAGAAGCAGTACGAGAAGGGATTATCGCGATTAATGAGAAAGGTGAAATTACCACCATTAATCAAGCTGCACTCGATTATTTAAGGATCGACCAAAGCCATTCTTATATAAATCACCCTTTAAGAGAGATCCTGCCTAATAGCGGGCTTGTTAGCGTTTTAGAGTCCAAGGAGCCTATGCTAGATGTTGAATTTAAGTTTAAAGGGAGAGATTTTATCGGTAATCGTTTGCCCGTTTTTGCTAATGAGAAGTTAGTGGGTGCGGTTTCCAGTTTTCGCCCACAAGATGAGATCGATGAACTCTCAGATTCGTTAAATAGGCTCCAACAATATTCTGAATTGTTGCGTGTTCAGACACACGAATACGCGAATCGAATGCATACTATTAGTGGATTAATTCAACTTGATGCCAAGGATGAAGCGCTAGATTTAATCTTCAAAGAAACCAGCGGCTATCAAGATTTGATCCAGTATCTCGCAGGGGCAGTTTCTGATCCGATAATTTCAGGAATGATAATTGGAAAATATAACCGGGCAAAAGAATTAGGCGTTATTTTAGAAATAGATCGCGATGGTAGTTTAAGACAACTACCAGATAGTATTGATCAAAGAGATTTGGTAACGATTATTGGTAACCTAATTGACAATGCCTTTGAAGCGGCCATTTCTTATCGTAAAGATGATCCCAAAGTCAGCCTTTCATTTACTGATATTGGCAATGATTTGGTATTTGAGGTGGAAGATAATGGAGCAGGTATTTCCAAAACCAGAGTAGAACAAATTTTTGAGGATGGATTTACTACAAAAGAAGAAACTGGCCATGGTTTAGGATTAATGATTGTCATGGAACGTTTAAAACGTTTGAAAGGAGAGATTAGCATCGAGTCAATTACTGTTGAGGATTATGAAAATGATTCAGAAAAGCAACCGCAGACTATAATCTGTGTGTACATCCCTAAAAATGAACAAAATAAACTAGAGAATGGAACTCGTTAAAAATGCCAAATATTGAAGTTGTTATTGTAGAAGATGATCCGCAGATTGCTGAAATTCAACGCCGTTTTTTAGAACGAATAGAGGGTTATGAAACGGTTGGTATTGCGCATAGCATTGCAGATGCTCGTGATCTTGTAGAGGTGATGTCACCCTCTTTAATTTTATTGGATGTGCAATTTGGTGATGGAAATGGCATCGACTTTCTTACAAGAAATACGGCAGACTATAAAGAAACTGACGTGATTTTAATAACGGCTGCAAAAGAAATTGAAACGTTTCAGAGCGCAATGCGTGGTGGTGTTTTTGATTATATTTTGAAGCCTTTAGTTTTTAATCGATTGGAGCAAGCTTTAACCAAGTTTCAAAAGTATTATGAAAGCACGCGAAATCTGACTGAATTAGATCAATCTAAAGTCGATAAATTACTTTCAAGTGGTGAACAACCAACGACCATAAGACAACTACCTAAAGGTATTGATTCACTAACCCTAGATAAAATTCAAGAGTTACTTGCTAAAGATAAAGCGACTATGTTTACTGCAGAAGAAGTGGGTAAAGAAATAGGCAGTAGTCGTACTACTGCTCGTCGCTATCTCGAATATTTACTGTCCATGAATGAAGTATCAGCAGACATCAATTATGGCAGTGTGGGTCGACCAGAACGTCTTTATAAAGGAAAGTAACTAAGCCAGGTTAACTACTTATTCAACTTTCTACAAGACTAGGTCGAACTTTGATTTGCAGCAGATGCCATTTTTTTATTGCGTCGATAATCAGCATACATTTTCACTAAGGGTGAAATCAACGCGAGTAAAGTAAATATAGTTAAGGTAAGCGCAATTGGTCTTTCCCATAAGAAACGGAATGAATCGTCGTATATTAATAAACTTCTGCGTAAATTATCTTCAAGCATTGCTCCAAGAATAAATCCTAATAACAACGGAGCCATCGGAAAATCCATCAGCCTTAACCCTATAGCAATGGCACAGATTATAACCATCATCAAGATGTCAGCGGCATTGAAAGAGACCAGATAGACACCTGTTAAAGAGAATAATAATATCAATGGAATAAGAAACCGTTTAGGAACGGCCAATATTTTCGCGATATAAGGAATCAATGGCAGATTTAAAACTAACAGAACCACATTGCCAATGTACATTGAAATTATCACTGACCAGAATACTTCTGGATTATCTTGAAACAGTCTTGGTCCTGGCTGAATGCCGTAACTAATTAAAGCACCAAGCATAATAGCTGTTGTACCTGATCCAGGAATACCTAAAGTTAGCAGAGGAACAAAAGATCCAGATGATGCAGCATTATTAGCCGATTCAGGAGCTGCTAGTCCACGTAGGAATCCAGTACCAAATTTGGGTTTATCCTCATCTTTAGAAATATTACGTTCTAAACCGTAAGCAAGGAATGATGCAATGGTCGCTCCCGCCCCAGGAAGGACACCAACAAAAAAACCTAGCACAGAAGAGCGTACGACAGTAGGCGCAACTTCTTTAACTTCAGCTTTTGTTAATTTCATACTGCCTAAGCTGCTCTTGTCCGTCTGTTTGCCGCTGATAGAGCTATCTTCGCGTTTTAATACAGACATTAATGCTTCTGCAAGTGCAAAGGTCGCCATTGCAAGCAGTAGAAAACTGATGCCATCGATAAGATCGAGTCGCTCGAAAGTAAAGCGTTGAACACCTGATGTTCTATCTGTGCCAACGGTAGAGATCATCAAGCCTACGATAGTCATAATGAATGCTTTTAATATTTGCCCTTTACTGGAAAAAGCAGCGACTAACGTTAAACCAAGTACCATTAAGGCGAAATAATCGGGTGACTGAAAACTCAGGGATACTGTTGCCAGTGCAGGGGCAGCAAAAAGTAAGAAGACTGCTGAAATCGTACCTCCAGCAAATGATGAATAAGCGGCTAGTGCTAATGCTTTTCCAGCCTGTCCTTGTTTTGCCAGGGGGTAACCATCCATTGCTGTGATTACTGTGCCTGAACAACCGGGAGCATTAATCAAAATGGATGATGTAGATCCTCCAAAAATCGCACCATAGTAAACGCCAGCCATAAGAATTATGCCTGATGCTGGATCAAGTCCATATGTAATGGGAATCATTAATGCTATTGCTGAGATCGGCCCTAAACCAGGCAGCATACCGATGATGGTTCCTGCGAAACATCCAAGCATAACCATTAAGATGTTTTGCATAGATGTGGCTGTATCCAGGCCGGTTAAAATTCCTTCTAGCATTTTGATTTATCCTTTTTCATTTCAGGCTCTCCCAGAGACTGCCTGATTCGAGATATACACCAAGTACTTTTGCTAATAAAAACCAAAAAATAACTACCAAAGGCACCGATGCAAGAAATAGTGTTTTAATCTTTCTCTCACCCATAAGAAAATATCCGGAGAGCAGAAATAATAGCGTCGCGACTAAAAAACCAAGAGAAGGAAGGAGTAACCCGTATGCAACCATTAGAACTAGAAACGATGCGGTTAACTTCCAATCATAAGTTCGCCACATACTTAAGGTTTGGTTCTCGTGTGAGATGCTTGATCTTAAAATAAGTAGTAATGAGAAAACGACGCCAAAAATTGAAAGCGCATAAGGAAAGGTTCTTGGCGTCAGTGGATCCAGATTTTCCCCGGGTAGTGATGGAATCAATGTGGTGCTATAAGCATAGGCAAGTGAAAATGCCAAAAATATAAAACCACCTATTCGGTCTTTATTCATAAATAACTCAATGAATGTGTTTGTGGAATGATGTTGAAATGAAGACGCCTAATTCATATTAATAGTAGGCGTCTTCTTAATAGCTGTTACTATTTGGATAGACTTTTTATTTCATGAATCCAAGTTCTTTCATCAGATCGCCAACAACTTTTTCCTGATCTTCAAGAAACTTGTAAAAGTCATCTCCAGGTTGATAAAGGTTGACCCAACCATTACGCTTCCTAACCGTTTCCCACTCTGGTTTATCGTACATGGCTTTTAACATATCATTGTACTGTTTCACCATTTCTTTAGATAAGCCCGGTGCGCCAAAAAATCCACGCCAGTTAGCAAATACCGTATCGTTACCCATTTCTTTCAATGTGGGGACATCAGGAGCTTCTTTAACACGCTCTGGCGCCGTAACAGCCAATATTTTCACTTCCCCGGCTTTTGCTAAATCCAGCGCTTCGCCTAATCCTGTTGAAAGGAATTGTGCTTCACCTGAAAGCAGTGCCGCCATTGCCTTTCCGCCGGCATCATAAGGAATGTATCTAAATTGTTTAGGATCGCCGCCACCGTTTTTAATCGCCGCAGCAGGAACTAAATGATCGAGGCTGCCTTTCGCTGAACCACCGGCAAATTTCACCTTCTTGGGATCATCCTTAAACGCTGTCATGACATCGCCCCAGTTCTTATAGGGTGAGTCTTTACGTACTACAAATGCACCATAATCAGCGATGATAGAGGCAACAGGAGTCAGGTCTCTGAATGATTGTGGGAATACTTTGGTCAAAGAGCGAATAACAATAGGTGTTGAATTCACCATCAAGGTGCCTTCCTGTTTTTTCGCCGTTTCAATCATGTGGGCAATGGCTTTTCCGCCTCCACCACCAGACATATTTTGATAACTCGCAGACTTAATCAAGCCAGACTTTGTTAGTGCCTCACCTGTGCCACGAGCCGTACCATCCCATCCACCACCAGCTCCACCTGGAATTAGAAAGTGTATTTCATCCATGTCTGCCGCATGAGATGTACTCATAACACCTAAAGCTAATGCACTCGAAACAAGTAATGTTCCTAATTGTTTTGTTAAGTTCATATTCTCCTCCATTAAATTCATATTGTTTGAACAAATGGAAATATAGACTAGAACTTTAGAGATTGAAGAATTTTTTAATAATGACTTTAAAAAACCTAAAAGCCATTTTGTGCATAAAGTTCACGAGAGGCGACTTTAAGTAAGTATAAGATAAGAAGTTTCAAGTTCTGATTGTTTTACCACTGATACTATCTCGAATAGTACTGGGTTTTTCTGCATTACCAAGTTCGCCAATGAGAACAGCATCTATTATTTTATCAAAAACAGTCACGACTAGATTGCTGTCTTTCAGAGGGTCTTGCCCTGAAAGGTTGGCGCTGGTAGAAACAATCGTACTATTTAGGCTTTCACATAAATCTTTCACCAAAGGGTGTTTGCTAATGCGAATCGCAATTGAATCAAAATCACCGGTTATCCATTTTGGCGCAGATTCTTTTGCAGGGAAGATAAATGTGGTAGCGCTTGGTTTGGTAAATGGTAGTTGGGCGGGGGTAATTTCTTTGACATATTTCTCAACTTGAGAGAAATCTGCAGCGACTAGAATTAAACCTTTTGATACAGGTCTTTGTTTAACTTTGAGTAATTTTAAAACAGCGGCTTCATTATCAGGATCGCAGCCTAATCCATAGACCGCTTCAGTTGGATAGGCGAATACCCCACCACTTTCGAAGATGCTGATTAATTCTTGTGAGTTTTTGGTAATTAACATTTGCAAATGATTAAAATGCACCCCCCTACTTTTAAGCTATTTTCTTGTTTAAGAAAACAGCTTAAAAGTAGGGGGGTGTGTTATTACTTTTTAGCCGCAACCTTTTTCTTGGTGGCGGCTTTTCTCTTAGCTGGTTTCTTTTTAACAGGTAATTTTTCAACCCATTTACCGCCTTCAAAACGTGCTGACCAGCCTGTTGCCTTGCCGTCTTTGTCGGTTCTTACGTAATGTTCTTTGGTCTTGCGATCAAAGCGCACAGCAGCTTTGTTGCCGTCTTTGTCAGTTGCAGGAGCATCTGCCAGATAGTAAAACTTCTCAGAGATACGATCTTTAAAACGTTTTAATTCCTCTACCAAAGGTGCACGTGTCTCTCGTGATTTCGGATAAGTACTGGCTGCAAGAAATAAGCCTGCAGCACCGTCACGTAAGATGAAGTAAGCGTCTGATTTTTCGCATTCTAATTCTGGAATATGAACCGGGTCTTCGCGCGGTGGTGCTACTTCGCCATTACGTAAAATCTTACGGGTGTTTTTGCAAGAATCTTCATTACTACACTTCATGTACGGGCCAAAGCGGCCAGTAGTGAGGTGCATATCGTGACCACACTTTTCGCACTCAACCACAGGGCCTTCATAGCCTTTTAGTTTGAATGTGCCTTTTTCGATTTCGTAGCCATCACATTCCGGGTTTTCACCGCACACATGCAATTTAGTGCTTTCATCGATGAAGTAACTGTTCATGGCTGAGTCACACTTTTTACAGCGATGCTTGGCCATCAATGCTTCTGTTTCGGCATCTTCATTAGTGACATCAATAGACTCTTCAGCGGGTACAAGGTTAACTGTTGTTTTGCAGCGTTCTTTGGGCGGAAGATTGTAACCATCACATCCTAAAAACACCCCAGTTCCAGCTGTACGGATACCCATATTACGTCCACAAGTTGGGCATTTAATCTCAGTCATGACCATTTCATTAGTCTTCATCCCACCGTCTTCAGGCGGTGCGCCGGCTTTCTCTAAATTAACTTTAAAGTTTTTATAGAAATCATCGAGAACGTCTTTCCATTGTAATTTACCGCCTGCAATTTCATCCAGCTCTTTTTCCATCTCGGCGGTGAAGTCGAAATTCATTAACTCTTCGAAACTACCTACCAGGCGTTTGGTGACGATTTCGCCCATTTTCTCCGCAAAGAAACGACGTGAATCTACTTTTACATAACCACGATCCTGAATCGTGGAAATGATTGACGCGTAGGTAGATGGGCGGCCGATGCCGCGTTTTTCCAGCTCTTTAACTAGAGATGCTTCTGTGTAACGTGGAGGCGGCTTGGTAAAGTGTTGTTGTGGATCTAACTCAACTAAATTAAGCACATCACCCTGGTTTAGATCAGGTAGGTCTGGGCTATCTTTTTTACTCAAAGGTGGCAGTACTTTGGTCCAGCCGGGGAAACGTAAGGTACGACCAGAAGCATTCAAGTGATATTGGCCCGCCTGCACTGTAAGGCGGGTTGAATCGTATCTTGCCGGAGTCATCTGACACGCTACAAATTGACGCCAGATTAATTCATAAAGCTTCTTGGCAGCATCATCAACATCTTGCAAATCACTCATCATGATTTTGACATTGGAAGGGCGTATAGCTTCGTGAGCCTCTTGTGCGCCACTTTTGGAGCCATAATGATTGGGTGCTTGAGGAAGGTAATCTTTGCCGTATTTTTTGCCAATATAATCGCGAACACTTTCTACCGCATCTTTGCTCAGATTGGTTGAGTCGGTACGCATATAGGTTATGTAGCCACGCTCATAAAGGCGTTGTGCTAACCCCATTGTACGTTTTACGCCATAACCGAATCTAGTACTCGCGGCTTGCTGTAAAGTCGATGTAATAAAAGGTGCTTTGGGTTTGCTGCTGGTTGCCTTGTCTTCGCGTTTTAACAGCGAATATTCGGCATCTTTAAGTTTTGCAACAGCATCCATTGCCTGCAGTTCATTAACAGGCTTGAACGCTTCACCATTGTCTTTGGTGACTTCCATGCGCAAGGCTTCGCCTGCTTTAGTGGCAAGGTCAGCGTGGATGTCCCAAAATTCTACGGGGTTGAATGCATTGATTTCGTGTTCTCTATCCACAATCAAACGCACTGCAACAGATTGCACTCGACCGGCAGAGAGACCGCGTCCAATTTTCGACCATAATAAAGGTGAGACCATAAATCCTACAACACGATCTAGAAAGCGTCTGGCTTGTTGAGCATTGACACGATCAACATCAAGTTTGGTTGGGTCTTCAAAGGCTTCCTGGATAGCACTTTTTGTGATCTCGTTAAAAGTTACCCGTTGAAAGCGATCATCGTCACCGCCAATCACTTCTTTTAAATGCCAGGCAATGGCTTCACCCTCTCTATCCAAATCGGTCGCGAGATAGACTTTGTCACCTTTGGCAGCCAGTTTTTGCAGTTCAGCGACGACTTTTTCTTTTCCGGGGAGAACTTCGTATTGAGCTTGCCAGCCATTTTCAGGATTGATTCCCATACGACGTACAAGGTTATCGTCATCGCGCTTCTTTTTAAACGCGGCTTTTTTGACTTCACTCATGCCTTTTGTTAGCTGCGCGAGTGTTGGGGCTTTTTTCTTTCCTGTCTGGATTCCACCGCCTTTTGGCAAGTCACGAATATGACCTACACTCGACTTCACAATGTATTCTTTTCCCAAGTATTTGTTGATGGTTTTCGCCTTAGCTGGCGACTCCACAATAACCAGTGATCTGCCCATAGTTCGTTATAATGTGCCTTAATAAATGTCTGTTAAATGATTAAAAAACTATACTTTAATCGGGGTTTTGATAGGAAATTGGTGGCAACAATACACTGGAATGTTCATTTTAGTAAAGGATGAAATTTTTCTAATGGAAAATTTTATGGATTAAATGGGTCTTTTAAGATGAACAAAATGTAATCCTGGAAAACTGTCTAAAATGATAAATTAAACTAAAAAGGCCTTAAAAGTAGGGGGGTGACTTTGTTAGTTTATTCGCTGATTAAAAGTTGTGAATTTGTTTTAACTTGTTCCAAAATAACAAATGGCCCTGAGTAGGGCCATTTGTTAAATGCTTGTGGTTTTTTTTACTAATGATACACCGGAGATTCTTCTCCAAGTGCTACATCGTCCATCCAGATATATTCTGCCTCAGTATCTGGTTGATTGAGTAATAGCATTAAGATCACCCATTTCAGACGGTTTATATCAAATTCTTTGTCACCCAAAGTCAGGATGCGATCAATCGTGCGCTCGAACATTTCAGAACTTAAAACACCTGTTTGGTGAAGAGATACCATGTAATTCTGGCACTCTTGATCTAACCACCGCGCTTCGTATTTTGAAAATTGACGAATTGAATGCGACTTTGGCTCTGAAATATAAATTTTGTCATCGTCCGCAAGACTTTCTAGCCAATCAAATGCCTTGGTGATTCTAGTCTTGGGGAAACCAGCGTCTTTCAGTTCACAGTGAAGAGCTTCTCTGTTTTGTGCGACATCTTCAGCTTCAGCAAAGTTATCAAAAAGGTAAAAAAGTACATCCAGTGTATTTTCTTTCATGTGGTTTGGGGTCTCTAATTTGCTGTTAGAAAACACTTCTTTACGGGGTAAAAAGTACTTTTCTAAGTTTTCTTGTAGGTTTTTACAAGTTAGTAATTTTAAGGGAATTTTATAGTAAATGAAGATGAATGTCACCTGAACATGCCTGATTGACATGGTTAAGCTGACCGCTGGTTGGTGTTATGTCTTGATTTTAGTTAATGGACCCTTAACTACTTTAAGCGGGTATAAGTACCGCCGCCATTCGAGGCAATTAGGTTTTGTAGTTCCAGCATCAGTAGAGATGCAGATAATGATGCTGTGTCGATCCCCGTTCTGACTATTAATTGATCTATAGAAATTGGGTCGAAACCCATTTCTTTTAAAATGATTTGCTGGTCATCGTTGGGCGAGGAATCAAGGTTTTCAGTATTCGCGGGGTTTGAATTAGTCTTAATTCTATTTTCTACAGAAGTGGGACGATTAGTAGAAGTGTTTGAAGAGATCTGTAGATCATCTGGGTGTTCACTAACATCAATGACGGTAGCCATTTCTTCCAAAATATCTTGTGCTGTTTCCACGAGTTTTGCACCTTGCCTTATGAGTTGATGACAACCTCTAGCAAGTGGATTGTGTATTGACCCGGGAATGGCAAAAACTTCTCGATTCTGCTCCATCGCTAAGCGTGCGGTAATCAGTGATCCGCTTTGTTGAGCCGCTTCAACTACTAGAGTGCCATAACTTAGGCCGCTAATAATACGATTACGACGAGGGAAATTGCTCGCTTTGGGTTGAGTACCAATGGGAAATTCAGTCACTATTGCGCCGTTATCTGCAATCCTGTGTGCCATTTCCCGGTGTTTTGCAGGGTAGACTCTATCAATGCCCGTAGCGGTAACGGCTATGGTAGGGGCATTGACTTCAAGGGCTCCATTATGAGCATTGCCATCGATACCTAGCGCTAAACCGCTGGTAATACAAAACCCTGTTTGGCCCAGATGCTTGGCAAATTCATAAGCATTGTTGGTTCCGCCTTGAGTAGGATTACGACTTCCGACGATGGCTATTTGTGGGTCTTTGAGCAATGAGAGTTTTCCATGCACATACAATAACGGAGGAGGATCGCTAATGCGTTTTAATAGCTCAGGATATTCATCACATTGAATCGTAATGATGTGGTGGATATCAGCTGCTTTTAACCACTCGATATCAGGAATCGCCGATTCCTGATTGGTTTTATTGTCAAGAATAGCGTGCGCTAGCTTTTCAGAAATTCCGGCCTGGGTAAGCCTAGATATGCTAGATGAAAATACAGTCGCGGCATCACCGATATTTGATAAAAGCTTATGAAAACTTTTAGGGCCTACTCCAGGTATTCGCCATAATGCTATCCAGAGTTGTAATTCATCATCTGTTTTCATGTAGTTATGTTAATTAGCGATATATTAAGCGCAATAAAAAGGGCTCAGTATAAATCATACATGAGCCCCTAATGGTGTTATAAATATATAAGTGTTAAGGATTACCTATTTTGTATCCGTTTTTAACTTCGTGCGTTGATTGAGTAAGAACTGCGTAACTAATGTCGTTCAATACTTTATATACTATAGCCGTTGCCGCGCGAGATGGTGGAATGCCTACTTTAGAGGCTTTTACAGGCTCGTAAAATTTCCTACCTGCTTGCTTTGCTATAGGGTCATCAACCATTTTACCTGGTGAATAAACGCCTAAGGTGAAACCCGGCTTAATGCCATTGCGCGCGCCCTGGTTGATTGTTATTACCTGTGTTTGCCCGGTAATCATCTCAGCATCAAATAATGAAATTATTGATCCTCTAACTTTACGTTTAGGGATGATAATTGGCATTTTAAGAGTATGCGTATGGTCTTCAATGTATAGGAGACGATCGCCACGCTTTATTTCACGTTTTGACTCGATAACTTGAGCTGTAGCCACATCTGCATTCAGTGCGGGTTGTTCAACATTTAAGAAGCCACTATAGGTAACTTCACGACCATACACTTTTTGAGTTTCTGGGTCAGCAATGACTTTACCCACATTGAAAATTGCGTATTCTCCACCTGCTTGTCTATCTGCTAGGTTTTTGATGTAAACAGTTTGATCTCGTTCGATCAAAATATTCGCATCACGCGCATCAACAATATAAGGTGCTTTTTGGATAGTTTCTTCATCTACCACTTTCGGCCATACTAAAAATGGCGAAAGTGTAGAGATTGGTTCACCACCACCTGTGCGTTCGATACGCATTTGCGGAACGAGCTTCTCGACGATAGATCCATCAGATAGTTTTACATTTTTATGCCCTTGATAGATAAATAGTACGTCACCAGGGTAAATTAGGTGTGGATTTGTTATTTTTTGGTTTTTATCCCAAACTTCAGGCCAATAAGCAGGATTTTGTAAGAATTTGTTTGAAATCCCCCATAAGGTATCGCCTTTTTTAACCACATAACGTTTTGGTGCGTTGTGTTTGAATTTGGCTTTAGTGACAATGCGCGCATATTTAGGGCTGTAACGATGATCATTAGATGCAGATTTAGGCATTCCGTAGTAACTATCGTATGGATCATGGGCAGTTGATGATGATGCAGGTACGCCTTGAGATGATCCACTATAAGCATCTAAACCACTACAACCACTAAGCAAAGATAGAGAGAGCGCAGATACCGACAACGTTAACACTGGAAGACGCGTTAAATTTAGGAAATTAAAAGACATGAAAACCCTCTTGTTTTTTATTGTTTATTATTCTGGTGTCTATATTCTGGTATTAATAATATCGTATCTCATCTATCCAATGCACTGTTTTCAGACTTACGGTATTATTCAAAAAAAATTCAGATTGGACTATTTTATGGCTATTTTAGATATTTTACGTTTTCCTGATGCACGTTTGCGAACCAAGGCGGTTGCTGTCACTGAGGTAACGGATGGAATTCGTGAGTTTCTTGATGATATGTTAGAAACCATGTACGCAGCACCGGGAATAGGTCTAGCCGCAACTCAGGTTAATGTGCATCAACGATTAGTGGTTGTGGATATTTCGGAAGAAAAAGATCAGCCGATTTGCCTGATAAATCCTGAAATCATTCATGAGGAAGGCGAAGAAGTTTGTGAAGAAGGTTGTCTTTCAGTACCTGAATACTTCGCTGAAGTTAAAAGAGCCGATTCTATTACAGTAAAGGCATTGGATCGAAATGGCAAAGAGTTTAAATTAAACGCCGATGGTCTGTTAGCGGTTTGTATTCAACATGAGTTGGATCATTTGCAGGGTAAGCTTTTTGTCGATTACTTGTCACCTTTGAAGCAACAGCGCTTACGCAAAAAATTCGAAAAACTAGCCAAACATGCTGCTAGCGCATAATATAATTTTCTTGATTCGTCTAATGGCAAGTAATTAAAGCAAGTAATTAAAGCAAGTAAATAGAGAAGTAAAAAATTGAATATTGTTTATGCAGGTACACCTGATTTTGCAGTTCCTGCACTTCGATCCTTAATTAATTCTGAGCACAAAGTAGTCGCTGTCTATACCCAGCCTGATCGTCCTGCTGGAAGAGGCAGAAAAGTTCAATTTGGTCCGGTTAAGCAAGTTGCGGTTGATGCTGGAATCCCTGTAGAACAACCACTGTCTTTGAAAGATGCTGAAGCACAACAAACACTGGCATCGTATAAACCGGATGTGATGGTGGTGGCAGCTTATGGTCTGTTATTACCTGAAATGGTTTTGGATCTGCCACATTACGGCTGCTTAAATATTCATGCTTCATTATTACCACGCTGGCGTGGCGCTGCGCCCATTCATCGCGCCATTCAAGCTGGAGATTGCGAGACTGGAGTTACAATTATGCAGATGGCTTTAGGTCTTGATACTGGTGATATGTTGCTAAAACGTGTTTGTCCAATTACAACTGAGGATACCAGTCAAACTATTCACGACCGTTTAGCAAATGAGGGCGCGGATGCATTAATGGATGTATTAAGTTTAATCGAAAAAGATCAACTAGAGCCTGAGTCTCAAAATAATGCTATAAGTAACTATGCTGAGAAGCTAAACAAAGCAGAAGCTGAGATCGATTGGAATCAACCAGCAATAGAGATAGATTTAAAAATACGAGCGTTTAACCCTTGGCCAGTAGCGTTTACTTTGTTTAACGGCAAACCGTTACGAATTTTTATGTCTAAAGTTATCGATAAAAAGAGCGATGCACAACCTGGTTCGGTTATCTTTGAAACTCCCGAAGGAATACAAATTGCTACGGGAAATGGTGTTTTATCATTTTCTCGTTTACAGCTACCTGGTAAAAAAGCCATGGATGTTAAAGATTTCCTGAATGGACAATCATTACGAGGAAATGTGTTTCCGTCATGAGCTTGATGATGATAATAAAAATAGGCTCAAAAGTGGGGGTGTGTGTTTTATATTCTGAATTAACCCTTAAAAGAATAGATGATCAAGTAAACAATTATAATCATGCAGAATAAAAAAAATAAACAAGCAGCAAACCCAAGAACTACTGCTGCTCGCATACTTCAATCTGTTATTTACCATGGTGAATCTTTAAGCACTGCTTTGGCCGGTAATGATAGCCCATTGGTTAGCGATCTCTGTTATGGGAGTTTGCGTTGGCATGAGCCTCTTTCTGCACTTATTAGTATTCTTTTGACTAAATCACTGAAGAAAAAAGATAAAGATGTTGAGTGCTTAATTCGTGTTGGTTTGTATCAAATCATCTATCAAAAAACGCCAGATCATGCGGCAGTTGGAGAAACAGTTAAAGCACTGAAAAGCTTGAAAAAACCATGGGCTAAAAATCTGGTAAATGCGGTACTTAGAAATTTTTTGCGAGGTCAGGAAAAACTACAAAAGGAAATGTTGGCCGCGGATCCCGCTAAGTATGCTTTTCCACAATGGTTAATCGATCGGATCAGAAAAGCATGGCCAGATAACTGGGAAGGAATTTTAGATAAATCTAATCAACGTGCGCCCATGACGCTTAGGGTTAATTTGAATCATCAAAGCAGAGATGAATATTTAAAAAAATTAACAGAAGCAGGTATAGAGGCTGAACTCTTAAAGGGTGTTGATACTGCTGTTAAATTAGAAAGACCGCATAATGTCTATGACTTGCCTGGTTTTGCCGAAGGAGATGCATCGGTACAAGATGGCGCTGCACAACTAGCAGGAATTCTATTAGATTGTAAAGATGGCATGCGGGTGCTTGATGCGTGCGCAGCACCGGGTGGTAAAACAGGGCATATCTTGGAATCTGCTAAAAATTTAGAGGTGATAGCTATAGATAATAGTGAGTCACGCATGAGACGAGTAAAGGAAAACTTAGATCGATTGAATCTGAGAGCAAAAATAGTGGTGGCAGATGCTTTGGATACAGATTTATATGCTCAAGATATTATGTTCGATCGCATTTTACTGGATGCGCCATGTTCTGCTACGGGAGTCATCCGCAGGCATCCCGATATAAAGGTATTACGCAGAAACAGCGATATTACTAAGTTACAAAAACTACAAGCAGATATGCTTCAAACACTCTGGGAAAAGTTGAAACCAGGTGGGATTTTTCTCTATGCAACATGCTCAATTTTACCTGAAGAAAATGAGGAGCAAATTAGCCTTTTTATGAATAAAAATAAAGATGCTGAAATATTCGTTCTTGAAACTCCCCATCAATCAGGTGGGCAAATTTTCCCCGGAGAAAATTCCATGGATGGTTTTTATTACGCCAAAATTCAGAAAATATTTTAAATTCATTTACTTAATATATATTGATAACTTTCAGTCACTTCTTGCAATGCGAATTTAAGGCAAAATATAGATTTTCAGCCAATATTAATCAATCAAAATACTTGTGCGCAATACAAATATTATTTAGTATGAAAGCTTAATAATTTGTGTGCTTTGCTGATTATTATAATTATCAATAAAGGAATATGAACTACTCAGGGCTCAAAGGATTGAACCTTCTATGTTGGTTCTTAATCACTTTACTGAGGTCTCTGGAGATGATGTTTTTTTGGCTCATATACACGTAAATCATACCCTAGGGATAAATTTCCAAACACTTTAATTCAGTTAGTGATTGAGCATATTTCTAAATAAAACAGTTGCTCTTAACTAACTTATATAAGGAATTAATCATGGATCAGATCAGGCAAAATGCAGTAAAGGAAATGATAGCTAGCGTCGGTGAGGAAAAATGGAATAAAAATATGGAGTTTCTCCAAGAGCTTATTTCATCAGTTAAAGATCATAAGATTAACCAGCATCCGATAGTCTCAGCTATGAGCTCCTGTGAGTATTCACTGCAGGAAATGCAAACCATACATATGGAATACCGGGCTATAGTTCACATATTTACCGATGCATTATTAATGGCCCAGTTTCAGTCGAAAAAGGTAGAAAATGTGATGAAGCCTGGAAGCAAGGCTTATGCACGCTTTTTATTAACGCTGAACACGTTAGATGAGTTCGGCTTTTATTACAAAATTGGAGAGCCTTGTAACTTCCAGGGCACACCTCAAAGATCTCACTTGATTCTTTTTGAAGAGTTAATGAGTGATTTGAGTATTACCGATGAAGACAAACAAGAATTTATTCCTTCTCCTGCGACTCAAAAGTTAAAAGAGTGTTTTCTTGCTGCTTATGATGACTACCCATTATTGCTAACATTATTAGCTATCGCTGAAGAAATCGTTATGATATTCAGCCCTGTAATGCGTTTAAACACGGGGGCGTTAGGGATTCCTGTGGAAGATGGCTATTACCAGGTACATGGTGTGTCTGATGATGAAGACAATAATGCTTGTGATGACTTCCACCAGAATGATTTATGGTTGATATTAGCACAAGGCGCTGGTGGATATGATCAAGAGGTTTTATTGCAAAATTCAATGAACTTCATCGATCTTTGGGAGGATTTCTGGACTCAAGATTTCACTCAAAATAAAGTCAAGTCTATGCAAAAAGTAGTTTATCCGGAGAATCAAGTACTAGAAGAATCAGGCAAAGAAAGGGAATTAGCTGTTAGTTAAAAAAATAGAGTTAATTCTTGATATGCTTCATGATAGCAGGCTTCTGTCCGTTTTTTTATATTTCGAATTTATTTCAGCAAATAGACAAAAACTCCTTAAAAGTAGGGGGGTGTATTAATCTTTGATTTAAATGAGCAATCAGATTACAACGATTATCATTAGTGGTAAAATAACAACATGTTTTATCACTCCAAAATTATGTTCTCTCTGTTAATAGTGTTATTGATGACGCTGACATCATTCAATATATTTGCAGGAGAGATTGATTTTAAAGACTTTAATTTAAAAGGAGATCCGAAAAAATTCGAAGTTTCTACTCGTATTGATTATGAATTGACTGATTATTTGCGCGATGCATTAATAAATGGTGTGACATTAAACTCTCGAGTTCAATTTCGTTTAGGCAAGCATAGTAGTTGGTGGTTTAACAAAGATACAGCAATTTTAACTGTAAATTATCAACTTAAGTATCATGCCTTGAGTCGTCATTATGTATTATCAAGAAATGACACGAATGAACACTGGAACTTCTCTAGTTTATCTGCTGCTTTACGCAAATTAGGTGAATTAAGGCTATATACATTACCTGATATTTCTGCCTCTTTAGATGACGGAGAATTTTATATTTTTGCCATAGCTGATATGGTTCCTGCAACTTTGCGCTTGCCATTGCGTATCCAGTCTATATTTAGCGATCAAAATCGCTTGACTAGCGAGGGCGTGATGTGGCCCCTTCCTTAAAAACATTCTTTTTTCAGGTTTTTCCTGTTTTAGTTACGTTTTTATTGTTAGTAACTTCATTTATTTTATTAAGTATTTCTACAAAAAATCCTGATCAATCCAGCGCTGTCAATACTTGGCTAATACCGTTAAATATAGCTATATTGATAATCTTGTTGAGTTTGATCCTGCATAACGTAATCAGGGCTCTTGTTCATCTGCGTTCTCAAAAAGCGGGGTCGCGTTTCACTTTGCGCTTGATGTACGCATTTTCTTTATTAACCATTTTGCCCGTGTTGGTTGTTTCATATTTCTCTATGAATTTTATCGGAGATAGGGTTGATAGCTGGTTCAATGTGAAAATTGAAGGAGCATTGGATGACTCTCTAGAGCTTGCCAGAAGCTCTCTCGATGTTCGTATGAGACAGCATTTGTTTAATTTAGAAAGGGCAGGCACAGCACTTACTAGAGTAGATACTCTTGATTATGGTTCATTCATAGACAGACAGTTAAAAGCAATGGGTGCCTATGAGATTGTGTTGTTTGGAAGTAATAAACGCGTATTAGTTTATAGCGGCGAAGAAATGAGTTCTTTGCTACCGCATTTTCCCACAGACGATATTATCAGAAAGCTTTCCAGTCGCGGCTATATGTACCAACTTGAGCCTGTTGGAGAGGGCGGACTTTTTTCTCGTGTTGCATTAAATATCTCCCCAGGGGTTGGTAGAGAGACATTAACCCTGACAGCCTTATTTCCTTTTTCTGAAAAAGAGAGTGTATTAGCCGATAGCGTCCAGGATACCTATAAACAGTATCAGGAGATTAGTTATCAGAAAGAGTTAATAAAAAAAGGATTTAGAATAACTTTATTGCTCATCATGCTGTTGTCAGTTTTATTTTCAGTTTGGGCAGCATTTATTTATTCAATTAGACTGACTGAACCTGTTAGAACTTTATTAGAAGCAACCAATGCTGTTGCATCAGGCGACTTACAAAAAAAGCTGGATGTTAATGAGAAGGATGATTTTAGTTTATTGGCTCGATCTTTTAATCTCATGACAACTAGGTTATCCAGAGCGCAAAAGGAAAGTGCGGATAGTCAACAGCAGGTACAGCGGCAACATGATTATTTAAACGTTGTTTTAGGAAGCTTGACTTCTGGTGTAATTACGCTTGATGAAGAATTTGTAATCAGAAGAATAAATACTGCAGCTGAACAGCTTTTGGATGCTCCACTGGAGAAGTCTGAGGGCAAAAGCTTTAAAGCATTATGTCGTGTTACTGAAGGGTTGCTACCGTTTTATAGTGCAATCATGCCTAAATTAATAAAATCTGCCTCTAGCGAAAATCTTAAAGACAAAGATTGGCAAACAGAAATAACTTTAATGCTTGGGAATGCGAAACATACTTTAGTGTGCCGGGGTATTGTTTTGCCTGATCTTATTGATGGAGCACAAGGTTATTTATTGGTGATAGATGATATTAGTGAAGTAGTAAAGGCTGAGCATGATGCTGCCTGGGGTGAGGTGGCGAGAAGACTGGCTCATGAAATCAAGAATCCACTGACACCAATAAGACTTTCAGCGGAAAGGTTACAACGCAGGCTAAAGCCTTTATTAGATGAGGATTCTGCAGAGTTGCTCCAAAGAATGAGTAACACCATTGTGCACCAAGTAGATAGTATGAAAACAATGGTTGATGCATTTAGCGAATATGCCAGAATACCCGACCTCAAATTAAAAAATATTAATATTAATGGTCTAATTCGCGAAGTTGTTGAGCTCTACAGAATTAATCAATCTAACGCCGAAATTACTCTAAGGCTTGAAGGCTCACCTATACTAAATATCGATGGTGATCGGATAAGGCAGCTGCTAGTGAACTTGATAAAAAATTCGTTGGATGCAATGCATGATTTTGGTGAGAATGGTGATTCGATAATAACTATTACTAGCGAGATAAAAGAATCAGCGAAAGGTACCCAGGAATTTGTTTTGGTTATTACGGATAATGGGCCAGGAATAACAAACGAGTTACTTCCTCACTTGTTTGAGCCTTATAAGACTACCAAAACCAAAGGTGGGGGTTTAGGTCTGGCTATTGTGAAGCGTATAATAGAAGAACATGATGGTAATGTTTTAGCCAAAAATAATGTAAACGGCGGAGCCAGCATAATCGTGCGCCTGCCATACGAAAAGGATAATTCATGACAGCACAATATATTCTAGTAGTCGATGATGAGCCAGATATTCGCCAGTTAGTAAGTGAAATACTGGAAGATGAAGGCTATGAAGTCGAAACAGCCGAAAATGCAGAAGAAGCCAAAGAGTTAAGAAGGAAACGTCGGCCGGATCTGGTTTTACTTGATATCTGGATGCCGGGTCAAGACGGCATATCCTTGTTAAAAGACTGGCAAAAAAGTAGTTCTTTATGTTGCCCTGTGATTATGATGTCTGGACATGGAACGATTGAAACAGCTGTCGAGGCGACTCGATTAGGTGCTCACGACTTTATCGAAAAGCCGTTATCAATTGCTAAAATGTTGTTGTGTATCGAAAATGCCTTACGTTCTGAACAGTTAGTCCAGGAAAATAAAGAACTTCGGGAGCAGATAAGCGCGCCTCAATATCCTGTAGGAAGTAGCCGGCTGATGGTCAAGCTTAGAGAACAAGCTAACCGTATATCTAAGCATAATAGTTTGGTGCTTATCTATGGTGAAGGGGGTGTTGGTAAAGAGGTTTTTGCTCGTTATATCCACTCCCAAAGCGAAAACAGTAAACGGTTATTTTTAAAATCAACAGTTTCTCTAATCTCCAAAGAGAATATGAGTAAAGAAATATTTGGTTCTGAAGCTAACGATAAAATAAATTATGGTCTATTTGATCAAGCTCAGGGCGGTAGTTTATATCTTTCTGATATTGGTGCACTTTCAAAGGATGCACAAAAACGCTTATTAGTTGCTCTACGACAGGGTTATTTTACAAGAGTTGGTGGTAATGAGCATATACCATTGAGTTTGAAACTTATTTTTTCATCTCAGCATGATTTAAGAGATGATGTAGAAGCTGATAGTTTTGATAAAGAGCTTTATCTGGAAATTAGTGTTGTGCCTTTGATGATACCGGAACTTCGGGAACACCCAGAAGATGTGCCAGAATTATTAAATTACTATGTTGATCAGCAAATTGAACACGATGGTTTGCCTTATAGGCACTTTTCAGTTCCTGCACAAAATTTCTTAAGAAATTATAAATGGTTAGGAAATATTCGTGAATTAAGTAATTTAGTCCAGCGTTTATTGATTTTAGGGACAGATTCGGAAATAACTCAAGAAGAGGTGGAAGAGGCTATAGGTACTGAAGTTCCTGTTTTTTCACAAGAATTAAGCCAAAATTCTGATAGTTTATTTGAGTTACCTTTACGCCAAGCGAGAGAGCAATTCGAGCATGATTATTTAGACCATCAATTGAAGCTTGTAGAAGGCAATGTCAGTAAGCTCGCGGAACTGGTGCAAATGGAACGTACTCATTTATATCGAAAAATGCGTTCGTTAAAAATTGATCCCAAAAGATATGGAAAATAACTTGAGAGTTAATAAACGGTGAATATTGTTATTTTGGGAGCAGGCCAAGTAGGAAGTTCTTTGGCAAGAAACCTAGCGAGTGAAGATAATGATATTACTATTATTGATACAGATGTATCTTCACTGCGTGAGCTTAGAGAAAAGCTTGATGTTCATACACGTCAAGGTCAGGCATCTCATCCAGATGTATTAGAGCAAGCCAATGTTAATGATGCTGATATGTTAATTGCTGTTACTAATAGTGACGAAGTTAATATGATGGCTTGCCAGATTGCATACAGCTTATTCCGAACTCCAACTCGTATTGCTCGTGTAAGAGCTTCAGGTTATTTGCAACACCCAGAATTATTTATACCAGAATTAATTCCGGTTGATGTCTTAATAAGCCCAGAACAACTGATTACCGACTATATCTATCGTCTTATATCTAATCCTGGAACAAAGCAGGTATTAGACTTCGCAGGTGGAAAAGTAAGGCTAGTTGAAGTAAAAGCTTTCCATGAAGGACCTATGGTTGGTCAAGAAATTAGCAAACTGAGTGAGCATTTACCCGAAGTAAAAGTGCGAATTACTGCAATATTCAGAAATGGTAAAGCGATAAGCCCTATCGGTAGCACTGTCATAGAAGCGAATGATGAAATTTTTGTCATTGCAAGTGCCCAACATATAAGAGCCATAGTGAGTGAATTACGAAGTGTTGATAGGCCCTACAAACGTATAATGATCGCAGGGGGAGGCAACGTAGGTAGTAGGTTGGCTAATGCGCTTGAAGAGGGCAGATATAAAGTTAAAATAATCGAAAAATCTCCTGAAATTGCTAAAAAACTTGCAGAGACTTTAAATAAAACAATAGTTCTTGAAGGTGACGCTGCTGATGAATCTTTGCTAGTTGAAGAGAATATTGAAGATACCGATATTTTTTGTGCACTCACTAATGATGATGAAGCTAATATTTTATCTGCAATGCTGGCTAAACGTTTAGGTGCTCGTAAAGTAATGTCATTGGTTAATCGAACGGGTTATGTAGATTTAGTCGAAAATGCGAATATTGACCATGCTGTTTCGCCTCAGCAAATTACAATTGGTGCGTTACTGACGCATATACGAAGTGGTGATATTGTATCTGTGCACTCGCTTCGTAAAGGTGACGCAGAAGTAATTGAGGTTGTCGCTCATGGAGATTCTCAAAACTCAAGAGTAGTTGGTAGGAAACGAGCGGATCTTAAATTACCACCAGGAGCAACTGTGGGTGCAATTGTACGCAAGGATGAAGTAATCATGCCGCATCACGACACAATCATAGAAGAAGATGATCATGTAATTCTATTCCTCGCTGACAAGCGCTATATAACTGCTGTTGAGAAAATGTTTCAGGTTGGTTTAGGCCATATCTAGGTCTTGAGTCTATGCAACTGTTTATTATTCAGCGTATTTTAGGTTTGCTCATGGTGTTGTTTAGTTTCACCATGCTGCCGCCTGTCATTGTTGGCTGGATATATAATGATCTTTCCATAGCGCCATTTATCAAAGGTTTTTTGCTAGTTTTGATCGTAGGAGCAGTCCTATGGTTCCCTGTACGTCATAGAAAAAGAGAGTTACGTTTACGTGAAGGCTTTCTAGTTGTAGTCTTATTCTGGAGTGTTCTAGGAATATCTGGATCTGCTCCTTTAATGTTCTCCCAGGAGCTGCAAATTTCATTCGTTGATGCTGTTTTTGAATCAGTATCTGCTTTAACGACTACAGGAGCGACAGTTATTGTAGGTCTGGACGATCTGCCAAAGTCAATTCTGTTTTATCGGCAACAGCTTCAGTGGTTGGGTGGTATGGGTATTATCGTATTGGCTGTAGCCATACTCCCTATGTTGGGTATTGGTGGAATCCAGCTTTATCGAGCGGAAGCACCTGGGCCGGTAAAGGACTCAAAACTAACTCCAAGAATAAAAGGTACAGCAAAGCTACTTTGGATAATCTATCTTACCTTCACCGTCACATGTGCTGTAGCTTATTACATTGCCGGCATGGATGTGTTTGATGCAATCAGTCATAGTTTCTCTACAGTAGCAATCGGAGGTTTTTCTACTCATGATGCAAGTATGGGGTACTTTGGAAGTCATGCGATTGAGCTTGTTGCAGTGGTCTTTATGCTGCTATCTGGTGCTAATTTTAGTTTGCATTTCATTGCTTGGCGTTCACTCAGTTTAAAAACTTATCAAAGAGATTCAGAGTTTCGATTATATGGTTTGTTACTTTTACTTTTGACCATAGTCACACTTACATATCTTTACTTTATGCATGTTTACGGGAGCTTTTCTGAGTCCTATTATCATGCAATGTTCCAGGTTGTTTCAATAGCTACTACGACAGGGTTTACCACAACAGATTACAGTCATTGGCCTGGCTTTTTACCCGTTCTTTTAGTTTTTGCAAGTTTTGTAGGTGGCTGTGCAGGTTCTACTGGTGGAGGAATGAAAGTAATTCGAGTTCTGTTGTTATTTAAGCAGGGCTGGCGCGAAGTGCTCAGACTTATCCATCCAAATGCTCGAATATTAATCAAGCTGAATCGAAAGCCAGTAGATAGTAGCGTTATACAAGCAGTGTGGGGGTTTTTCTCGGTTTATATTGCTATTTTTGTGTTGTTTATGCTGATACTCATGGCAGCAGGAATGGATCAGGTTACAGCTTTTTCAGCTGTGGCAGCAACGTTGAATAACTTAGGCCCTGGACTCGGAGAAGTAGCACAGAATTATAAAGCGGTTGGTGATTTTTCAAAATGGTTATTGTGTTTGTCTATGCTCTTGGGACGTTTAGAAATATTCACATTGCTAGTAGTCTTGACGCCTGCATTTTGGAAGAAATAAATGTCGGATAAAAAGAAAAAATGGGATGAGGCATATAAGCAGTCAGATTATTCTTCAGCAGAAGCTGCCACCGTGCTTAGGGATAATTCCTGCTTGCTGCCTGTTTCTGGCGGAGATGCTTTAGATTTGGCTTGTGGTAGGGCGGGAAATGCTCAATTCCTAGCTAAAAGAGGCTTTGCTGTTGATGCGATAGATATTTCTTCTGTGGTGCTTGATGGTTTGGCATCTTATTCTTCAAAGAATGAGTTGCAAATTGACACGATTCTTCGTGACGTCGAAAGTGCAGGGATGCCTAATAAAAAGTACGATGTAATCGTAGTTAGTTACTTTCTGAATCGTGAACTGTTCCCGCAAATATTGGACTCATTGAAGCCAGGAGGCTTGCTGTTCTATCAAACCTGGTCTCAACTAAAAGTTACAGATGCTGGTCCTAGCAACCCTGATTTTCGTTTAAAAGCAGGAGAGCTACTAGATCTTTGTAGTTCTTTGCAGATAATTCTATACAGGGAAAATGGAGAACTGGGAAAAACTGATACTGGGCTTAGAAACGAAGCTGTGATTATTGGTCAAAAGCCTAAATGAATCAGTTAAAGATATAAAAAAAGTCACCCCCCTACTTATAGGGCATTTTTTCTAGAAACTACTATTACATTCAATTTACATACCGTTAGTAAATTTCTCTGTATCAGTTACACCGCTATCTCTAACTATTTTTAATGCTTTGGAATACTCATTCAGGATACCTAGGCACCACTGGATTCGTTCACGGAAATAGCTATCTGCTTCGGAGTTATTTTTCGCTTGATCTTCATTAAGAACTGATTCTACATTTCTAATGATCAAGTGCTCTGGCAGATAACATATTCGGTTGTTTTTATAACTACTCATACGTAATTCCGCTATGGGGTATGAACCACCATCGGCAGAAGATACGCCAACAATGAGTGCCGGTTTATGAGATAACTGTTGTTTCCACATTAAAAAGAAATTCTTAAGTGCGGCAGGGACTTGCCCATGATACTCAGGAGAAATAATAACAAAACCATCACTGCTTTTTAGTTCGTCAGAGATGGGATCTAGAATACGTTTCCATTCTTCATTGCCCTCCCAAATAGACTCATCCCATAATGGTATTGGATTTCCAGCCAGACTAAATAAATAGGTTTCATCAGATAATTTAGATTCTAATAATGTTTTTTCAATATGTTTGCCTACTTTGATGCTTTGGGAATTTTGACGGTGGCTACCGCTGATGATAGATATTTTCATAGTTTGTTGGCTAAAACAGAAGTTTTAAAATGCGATAAGGATTAGAATCCTATAGGATGACAAAATTAGCAAATTTAGGCAATGTTTCGGTGTAAAAGGAATGAGAAGATGAAAGATAAAATTTGTATTATTGGGTTAGGTTATGTTGGTTTGCCGCTTGGAGTTGCTTTTGCTGAAAAATACATAGTAGTCGGTTTTGATATTATCCAGGAGCGTATCGATGAATTAGCATCGAACCATGACAGAACTCTGGAAGTGGAAGATGAGTTATTGGAAAGTGTAAAAGATAATATTCATTACACAACTGATATCGAGCAAATAAGAGAATGTAATATTTTCATTATTACAGTCCCAACTCCTATAGATAAATCCAGTCGCCCAGATTTGACTCCATTAATTAAGTCATCCGAAACTGTTGCCAAAGTCTTGAAGAAAGATGATCTGGTTATTTATGAATCGACCGTTTACCCAGGGGTAACTGAAGATGTCTGTGTTCCTGAGTTAGAAAAGGGCTCAGGGTTACAATTCAATACAGATTTCTTTGTCGGTTATTCTCCAGAGAGAATTAATCCTGGTGATAAGCATCACACTGTTAAAAATATTCTGAAAGTTACATCTGGCTCTACACCAGAAATAGCTACAAAAGTAGATGATCTCTATAAATCTATTATTACAGCAGGCACTCATTTAGCGTCTAGTATCAAGGTAGCAGAAGCATCTAAAGTTATTGAAAATACTCAACGTGATGTAAATATTGCACTGATCAATGAACTGGCTTTGATTTTTGATCAGATGGGTATTGATACAAATGAAGTTATCGATGCAGCAGCAACTAAATGGAATTTTATAAAACTCAGTCCAGGTTTAGTGGGAGGACATTGTATCGGCGTAGATCCTTATTACCTGACTTTTAAAGCAGAGGAGTTAGGTTATAAACCGAATCTGATCCTCTCTTCACGGCAAATCAATAATGGTATGGCAAAGTACATTGCTGAGAAAACCATTAAGAAAATGATAATGGCTGGGAAGACAATTAAAGGCTCTAAAATATTGTTGATGGGCATTACCTTTAAGGAAGATTGTCCTGATATGCGTAATTCTAAAGTTCTGGATATTTATGACGAGCTAAAGGATTTTGGTGCAGATATAAATGTTTATGATCCATGGCCGGAAGCAAATGAAGCCAACGATTACTATCCTGAAAGCGTTGTGCAGGATCCATTGTCATCATCTGAAAAGTACGATGCAATTATCGTGGCGGTGGGCCATTCACAATTTAAAAAGTGGAGTATGGAAGATTATGAAAAAATATCGTCTGGTTCTCCAATAACAATCGATGTGAAAAATGTAGTGCCAGAACCGACATGGAGACTTTAGATTATTAAAGTCTGACCCAAAAAAAGATAAAATCTAAAAAATGAATATCTCAAATACCAAAAAGGACAATGTGCTAAATGTCTGGGTATTAACGGATGAAAGGCCAGGGCATGCCAATCAAACCGAAGGATTGGCAGAGGCATTATCAAAATATCGCGAGATTAAAATCACCCGGCCCTCTTTGATTACTAAAATTCAAGCGCTAAAGATGTGGCTTTTACATTGGTGTGATAAAAAAAATCACCAGGAATCGCCTGATTTAATTATCGGCACAGGGCACCAAACGCATTTAAGTTTGCTGGCATATAAGAAGTGTTATGGCGGAAAGGTCGTTGTGATGATGAGCCCAAGTCTGCCTTACTTTTTATTCGACCTATGTTTTATTCCAAGACACGATAATCCTTGTAACAAAAATAATATCATTGAAACAACAGGAGCAATAAATCGAGTCGTACCGAATAATTCATCCCACGTTAAAGATACAGGATTGATCATGCTTGGTGGCCCATCTAAACATTATCAATGGGATTCAAAAAAGCTTATAAAACAGATTCAAAGTGTTCTAAAAAAACAACCTGAAACTCAATGGGTTATTGCGGGTTCTCGCAGAACCCCACAAACAACGTATGATGAAATAAAAGCAAATTTTCCAAGGATCGTTTTAGTTCATCCTGAAAAAGTTTCCAAGGATTGGCTTCCGCAGAGAATGCATGAAAGTGAACAGATTTGGGTAACTGCTGACAGTATTTCAATGATATATGAAGCACTTACATCAGGAGCTAAGACTGGAATAATAGAATTAGGCTATGATAAACCATCACGTATAACCAGAGAAATGGATAGATTACTAAGTGAAGGAGCAGTTATTTCTTTAGAGACACTCGACCGAGGCTTATCAATCAACCCAATTTACGAGGCTGATCGTTGTGCAAAGTTATTATTAGAAAAGTTTGAATTATAAATGACTAAACAATTAACAATATTGCAGCTTCTTCCAGATCTTGAAAGTGGTGGGGTGGAAAAAGGCACTCTAGAGGTTGCCAAAGCTATTGTCGATGCGGGCCATAAATCAATTGTGATGTCTGCAGGTGGAAGATTGGTCAAAAGGCTTGAAGAAGAAGGTAGTGAGCATATTCAATGGGACTTAGGGAAAAAGTCTCCTTTAACTTTCTTACAGGGAAGAAAACTCAGAAGTTGGTTGCAGAAGAATAATATCGATATCATTCATGCGCGCTCGAGAATGCCAGCATGGGTTGCATGGTTAGCCTGGCGTAAAATGCCATCGAATAGCGGACCTCATTTTATGACTACGATGCACGGTTTAAATTCGGTAAACCGTTACAGTAAAATTATGACGTATGGTGAGAAAGTCATTGCCGTTTCAAATACTGTAAAATCATATATTTTAGAGAAATATCCTGAAACACCAGAAGATAAAATCATTACGATTGCCCGCGGTATCGATACTAAAGAATTTCCTTTTCACTATCAGCCTGAAACAGTATGGCTTGATGCCTGGTTTAAAGAGTTTCCACAAACTAAGGGTAAATGGCTGATCACTTTACCCGGCCGTTTGACTCGTTTGAAAGGTCATAATGATTTTCTCGATGTTATTAAAAAGTTGAAATCAGACAACCCTGATATCCATGGTTTGATTGTTGGCGGCGAAGACCCTAAAAGAAAACAATACGCAGAAGAACTTTATGCACGGGTAAAGTCTGAAGGCCTTGAGGATATGGTTACCTTTGCGGGCTATCGATCAGATATGAAGGAAATATATGCTATTTCAGAGGCTGTATTATCTCTCTCCACCCAACCGGAATCTTTCGGCCGTACAGCTGTTGAAGCGATTAGTTTAGGTACTCCGGTTATTGCTTACAATCATGGTGGTGTCGGTGAAACTATGGGGCAGGTATATCCAGCGGGTTTGGTTTCTTTGAGTGATATAGATGAAACTGCCGTTCGTTGTAAGCAGTTATATGATGGTGAAATTCAAGCACCACAAGACGAACTTACTGTCTACAGTAAACAGGAAATGCTAGACAAGATCTTAGCTTTGTATGATGCATTAAGTGGAGCTAACTAGTTTATGGATATCTATTTATCTTTAGTTTTATTCCTAGTTCTATTGGCAGCATATTATTCACATCGATATGCCTGGTGGAAAAAACCTGTGCCATATCAATATCCCAGAATACTGATGTACCATATGATCAGTGATCCTATAAAAGGGGCTAAATTCAACTCTTTACGTGTTTCACCGGAGATGTTCGAAAAACAGCTTTGTTATTTAACTGAGAACGGTTGGCATTTTTTTACTATGTCCGAGTTAGTCTCTAAAGAGGACCAGTTACCTGAAAAAAGCATCGCTTTAACGTTCGATGATGGTTATCAAGATAACTTCACCAAAGCTTTACCACTACTAAAAAAATATAAAGCGAAGGCGACCATCTACTTAGTTGTAGACCGACATAACAGGGAGTGGTCGAGCAAGCGTAAGAAGAAGAATAACTCTGGTGAGTTAATGGCTGAACCTAAGTTGTTGGATGAGCAAGTAACAGAGTTACTGGAATCAGGTTTGGTTGAAATAGGTTCACATACTATCACTCATGATAATTTACCCAGATTAACAAAACAGCAGAAATTTGAAGAGATTATTAATTCAAAAAAAGAGATTGAAGAGCTATTCTGTATTAAATGCCGGTCTTTTTGTTACCCTTTTGGATTGTATGATGAAACCGACTTGAAACTAGTAGAACAGGCTAATTATAACAATGCAACCACGGTTGAAAAAGGAATAGATAATATCCAGCAAGCAAGCCTTTACCGATTGAAACGTATATCCATTAGTGGCAAGGATAACTTTTATACTTTTTTGTTAAAATTGAAAACAGGAAAAAGAGGTGTAAAAAAGTGACTGTTTGTAAGAGCGTATAAAGAAAATGGAAACAATTTGGATTATTTCAGATGGTTTGCCTGGACATTATAACCAGAGTATTGGTCTAAGTAATGCTATACAGTCATATTTCAAATATGAAGTCATAGTGGTAGATGTTCAAATAAAACACAAAAGTCTGCGTTTTTTAATGCGTTTGATTGCTAACTATTTTCCTTATTTTCTGGGACGAAATGCATTTTCTTTTTTTTACCAGCACGGCGACCTTCCATCTAAAAAACCTAAATTAGTAATATCTGCTGGAGGGAATACCATATTTGCTAATATTTCATTAAGCAAACCTATTAAGATAAATAACATTCATAGTGGAACATTAAAGCATTACAAAAGTGACTTGATAGATAAAATTTTTACCGTAGTACCCTTAGAAGGTGTTAACAATAATGTGGTTCTTGACTTGCCTCCTGCGAACATAGATCAACAGAAAACAACTAGGGATGATCCATTCTATACTCTTCTAATTGGGGGAGATGGAGCAGGTTATTCATATACTGATTCTGACTGGAAGCAACTTGCTTTGGCTGTTATAGAAATAGCTAACAGGGATAATATTTCATGGATGATAACGACTTCCCGGAGAACAGGTAAAAGAGTTGAAAAGCTTTTGAGAAATCATCTAGATGAAAACGTTATTAAAGAAGTCGTCTGGTTTTCATCCAATCCACAAAAAGTTGTAAAGAGATTTTTAGAAGAAGCTAGAGTAGTTTTTTGTACTGAAGATAGCCTTACTATGGTTTCAGAGGCTATTTATACACATAAACCTGTAATCACTATACAGCCACAATTTATGAAGCCTGAAAAAAATGATGCTCTGGCACTGCAGAAATATCAAAACAAGCAATTTATTATAAGGACTCCTATTACTAATCTGGCTTCTCAGGTAATTGATAAGGAAAAGTTTTGTAAAAGTTATCCAGATATTCAAACACAGATTGTAAAGTCCCTTGAAAATATATAATGACAAACTTTAAAGGTCGCATTTTATGGTGGGGGAGATATGGTAATTACGGTCCGAATTACCCGCGAAACAGAACCATTATCAAATGTTTTCAAAGTCTGGGGTATGAAATTGTTGAGTTCCGTCCTCGCTTTTCAAAATTAGCTGACTTTGAAGCTTATTTTAGAAAGTTTAAATCAATTGATTTGGTTTGGGTTCCTTGCTTTAGACAACGTGATATCTCGGCAGCATCTCGCTGGGTAAAAAGAAGAAAACTCCCCTTAGTTTTTGACCCACTTATCAGCGCCTATGATAAAAGAGTTCATGAGAAAAAAAAGTATAGGCCAGAGTCTAGGCAAGCTAGAGCGCTATTAAGATGGGAGAAAAAACTATTTTCTTTGGCTGATATAGTTATAGCAGATACTATTTGCCACAAAAAATATTTTATTGAGCAGCTTGGTTGTGTTGAAGACAAGGTGTTTGTAATACCTGTATCAGCTGAGGAGTCACTATTCTACCCCAAGGAAACTTTTAATAATAAAGTGCCAGAAATTCTTTTTTTTGGAACGTTTATAGGGCTACAGGGTCCGAGATATATTGCCGAAGCTATCAAGTTTTATCAGGGGCCTGAAATAAAACTAGTATTTTTGGGTGATGGTCCCGAGAGAAAAGAATGTGAAAAAATAGCTCAGGAGTCTAACAATAAAAATGTCTCAGTTCAGTTTGAAGATTGGATAGACTTTCATGGTCTGCCAGATCGAATTAGAAAGTCTGATGTATGTCTTGGTATATTTGGTATTGGGGAAAAATCTCATAGAGTTATTCCGAACAAAGTCTATCAGTCATTAGCTGTTGGTAAGCCTGTGATTACAATGGTGTCAGATGCATATCCGGTTGAGCTGATAGAGAGAGAAAGTCAGGGAATATATTTTTGTGAAGCAGGTAATCCTCATTCAATTGCTAATTCAATATCAAAACTAGTCACACTAATGGGAGAAAATGAATTTGATTATTCTTCTCCTCCAAGAAAAGTATATGAGGATTATTTTTCTAATGAATTTATCAAATCAGTATTACATCATCTGATTAGTACTTATTCAGAAAAGACAATAGAAAACTAAAAATTATCTCTTGAAAACTTCGGATAACATCAATGATTTATTTTTTCGAGTTGTTTAACCAAGTCCTTACAAACTGAAGTATCCCAATGTACAACACCTATTCCATAGCCATCTTGAAATGGGTCGGAAATTAAATCTTCTGTGTTGAAACCAGTCTCTTTAACTTCACGCCAGAATGGTGGAACACCACCAGTCCAGGATGCTGTTTGTACGTTGAAACGTGTTTTATAGTCTTCTTGAATATCATGAAGCGCAATAATGCCATCATCTTTCACTAAACCAGAATATTTAATGAAGTCTTGCTTGGCTCCTTCATAAGTATGATCACCATCTATAAATAACACATCAAACTTACTACCCTGTAAGTACTGTTCAATCTTGTCATACGTTTCTTGAAGGTGGCTATCTCCCTGCCAGAATTGTATTTTACGGTCATGGCTAAATTTTTGAAGAGCTTTTAACCTATTTCCATTGTTGTTTAAATCAACAGTCAAGATGTTTGCTTGTTCTCCTGCCGCGTATGAAAATAGAATTGAACTCCCCCCACGTCTTCCGCCTATTTCTAGAATATTAATTGCTTTTTTGTTTTTAATTTTTTCAAGAAGGGCTAAAAACTCAGGTTTTTTTTGATCAACTCTGAACTGTCTATTGTGGAGAAGAAATTCCAGTTTGGCGCTGATATCTGGAAGGTTATCAATATCTTCCCTTACTTTTGAAGCATAAGCTGGGAGCTTTTGATTTTGTTTATTTACAAATTTCTTGAATATACTAGCCATTTTTCAAATAACTCCAGATTATAAATGATTAAATTACATTAGATGGTATCAAGGTTCACGTAAAAATTAATGACACTTGTAGAATTATACATAGTGAATAATTTGAATGTAGTTAGATATTAAATCTGACGAATTCCATAATCATCGTGGTATTTGCTCGGGATTTTACACGACTCCATATGGGTGTAAAGCTTATGCAATACTTGTATTTTAAATAGATATAAATTATCTGATTTTAATTACAGTTAGTATTTAATCATTATATGAGACTGTCATGACCACAACACGTTACAATTAGTTTGGTTTGATTTGATTTGTTTTGCAGAGGAAGTTAATGATCAGTGATTTAGATAACGGTTCAATCTCAAGGAAACCTAAAATCGTTTTTATTGGAGATACCAGTTTAGGCTCCCCTCATTTTGGATGTCAGTTAGTAGGTCAAACTTTTAGGGAGCAGTTCAGTCGAACTGGGCTTGAGCTTTCAGCAAGTCTTCCTTATGACTTTAATAAATTCCATGGTTTTGATCAAATATTAAAAAATGCTGACTTGTTAGTTATAAATGGAGAAGGGTCAATTCATCATGGTCGTTTCCATCACTTGATAAAATTAGCCAGCGAATATCCATCTGCTCTGGTGAACTGTGTTTACCAGGAAAACCCTATTTGGCCAGAGCTTAAAGACTTTCTATATATTTCCACTCGAGAGTCATTTAGTGCTAATGAAATAAACTCACAAGGAGTTGAATGTCACGTTGTACCAGATGTTTTATTTGCTTCTACTTTGCTACATTCTTTTGTTCATCATGAGCCGATCAAAGATTTTGGTTTCACTGATAATGCACAAAAAACCACTTATAAATTTGGACCTTTCAAGTTGCGGTTGAGACTTGGTCGCTCACCTAAACAAAAAACAGTAGCTGATTACTTGAATTTTCTTTGCCAACATAAGCGAATGTGTATTGGTAGATTCCATGCTGTAATTGCAGCATCTGTGCTTGGTATTCCTTTTTCTACATGGGATTCTAATACATGGAAAATGCGTGGGCTGATGCAGGATATGGGCTTGCCTCATTTACATTTCAATAACCGTGATGAGGCTATGAAAGCTGTTCCGTCGGAATATGATCCTAAAATAAGCGAGTTTGTAGAACAGGCTAAAGTAAATATCGAAACCATGTTCGATATTTTGGCAAGAATCGCAAATACAAGGATGAACCAAGTTAATCCTGAGGAAAAATGATATATGTGCGGTTTTTTCCAGGTTATTCAAAAAACGCAGCAGGTTTCAAAAGAGAAATTCCTATCTGCACTAAAAACAATAGAGCATAGAGGGCCTGATGCCCAAGGTGTGCATTTTGTGGATTATAAAACACCAGAAGGTGATAAATATTACGCTGCCTTTGGACATCAGCGTTTATCTATCCTTGATCTGAGTGAAAGCTCTAACCAACCTTTTATACATGATTCGCACATATTGCTCTATAACGGGGAGATATATAATTATAAATCGTTGGGAGCAGAACTACGAAATGATGGTGTGAAGCTAACAACTGCTGGCGATACTGAAGTACTGATGAAATCATTAATCCGTGAGGGTGATTCATCAGTGGGTAGATTTAATGGTATGTGGGCTTTTAGTTTGTTTAATTCACAAAAAAACTTCCTAACTCTTTCTCGAGATCGATATGGTAAGAAACCACTGTTTTATTACCATGATGAAAATATCTTCTGTGCTTCATCAAGTATCAGGGCGATAAAGGAATACCTTGGTCTTAAATTAGAGTTTAGAAGAGAATCATTGTTAGATTATATGTTGTACGGCAACATGTATCCTTCATCATCAAGTCAGACACATCTCCACAAAATTTCTCAGATACTCCCGGGTCATATTTGTCATTTCGATTGCGTTATCTGGACGCTTGAGCAAAAACCTTATTTTGACTGGCATTCGCGTGTCCAACAAAATGAGATGGGGGAATCGACTAATCTGGTAGATACTTTAAGTGACAGTGTAGCTGCACGGCTAGTTTCTGATCGTCCTGTTGGATTGTTGTTGTCTGGCGGCATTGACAGTTCTTTATTGCTATCCATCATGGTCAGTATGGGATTGCAAGATCAGGTGAAAATTTTTATGGGAGATACTGGTCGCTCTGATGATTATCTCTATGCAAAAAAATCTGTTGAACAATTGGGTCTACCTGCAGAGACTGTTGTGATGGATTATAATGAAAACACCTTTGAGCGTTTTTTAAAGGTTTGTTGGCATCATGAAAAGCCCTTTCCTCTAAATGGTAATGCAGTTGCAATGCCGCAAATGTATGAAGTCATTCAATCAGAGGGAATACCTGTTGTTCTTGATGGTTCAGGTGGAGATGAAATTTTTGGCGGTTATTGGGAGCGACATATGCCCTTTGCAATGCGAAACGCCTTACAACAAAAAGAGTGGGAATGGATAAAGCTGATGTATTCAAGCAATGGCAAGTCAAATCGAGTGAGACAAAGCGTCATAAATTCCTTAATGCCAGCAGAAGTGCTCAACACGAAACATAAGTTTTCATCTCGCCTTGGGAAGCAATTCCATCCTCTAATTAATGCGCGCTTTTCTGAAATCTGGAAGAGTGTTAATCCAGATCCTTTGGAAACGATTTCAAAGGACTTTTCAAACGCGTTAAGCATGGATGTTGCGCCTGGAGGTAGACTAGGTGAATGGATTTGGCATAATGATAGAAACTCTATGATGTCTGGTGTTGAAAGCCGTAGCCCATTACTTGACTATCGCTTACACAAATTTCTTTTTACGGGATATAAAAGCAAGTACCAAGGTGTCTGGAATAAAAATGAGTTACGTAAAATTTTTAATAAATTCCAGCCTCTGCCAACCCAGTGGCGCAGACAAAAACAAGGATTTCGTTGGGATGGAAAGCATTTTATTCTGAATAATAAAGAACGGATTATCGAACTCATAGAAAGTAGTGACTGTTTGCCTGAAGTTATGAACACCAAGAGGCTGGTAGCACTGGCAAAAAAGTATCCCAAGATACTGCGTTCTTCCTTAGGTAAACGAGCCTTATGTGTTGCTGGGATAGAGAATAGTCTGATCAAAAACTAAATACTTCAAAATAAAAATTACTTATTCACTTAATTCTTTTAATTGAAAACAGGCCTACACCTAAAAATAACAAAGAAGGTAAAAAAGCACTTAGCAGGGGTGAAATACCATAAACCACACCTATCTCGTTTGCGGTTCGGTTTGCTAAATAAAACACAATTCCAACAATGATTCCAACAAAAACCCGCTGTCCTGCACCACCCCCCCGGTTTGAGCCAAATAAAAATGGCATTGCCAGAATCAGCATGACTAATGTAGATAAGGGAATTGAGAATCTTTTCCAGTAAATAAGCTCGTATTTGTCGGTCTTTATTGCATTTTGTTTTTGGTATTCAATAATTTTTGAAAGCGCACTACTGGATAATTGATTCGGGTCAGTGTTGGCAACATCTAATACTTTGGGGTCTATAAATGCTGTGCTTGTTTGTGAATCTTTAAAAGTTTTGACAACGTGAGTCTGCTCAAACTTTGTTGTATCAATTTGATAGAGATCCCAGTTACTTTCATTCGCTTTTGCATTTTTTACAGTAATTATGGCTTTAAGGCCTGAATAATCTTCTTTAAACGAATAAATAGAAACATCTGATACATGCTTGCTCGACAGCACTTTACCAATTTTAATAATGCTTTCCTTTTCTTTCACCCACAGACCAGAATCATCAACCAAGACAATATTTTTATTTTTTAACTGTGCTTTGAAATTTCGTGCATGCAAATCGCTGGCTGGGACTAACCACTCGCCAACAAAAAATATCCCGATAGCTAATAAAGCACCTAGCTTTATGATTGAGAACACTATATTTCCAATCGATACTCCGGCGGCTCGCATCGCAATAAATTCAGAGTTTGCAGCAAGATTACCCAGCCCGAGTAAACTACCAATAAGCACTGCGGTAGGAAAAAATTCATAGAAACTACTGGGAAGGGTGTAAATTAAATAGATGATTGCCTGGAATGTGGTGTACAGGGCATTGGTCTTGCCAGCTTCATTTATAAACGCAAAGAAGGTATCAAGAACAACCAATGCTAACCATGCAATAAGAATGCCCTGTAGTGTGGAACTCCATAAGTAACGATCTAGAATCTTCATTAGCGGTTGCCGTATTGTCTACGAATTAGCCAAAGCGACAATACTATAAAAATCACATGGGTCCACCAAAGCCCTAACCAGTTAGGAATTCGTCCATCTTCGATCATGGATTTCCCTGTTATGATCAAGTTGGCATATACCGCATAGAGTAATATACCGAACGCAAGTTTGCCGAATCGTCCTTGTCTTGGTGTTGTATGACTTAGAGGAAACGCTAATAACGCCATTACAGGCGCTTGAAGAATTAGCGCCAAACGCCAATGTATTTCGGCATTGCTCTCATTACTCTGAAGTTTTAAAAGATCAAGTGTAGGTTCTGTTTCTAAGTCTTTAGAAATATTGATTTCAAGGGCGGGTATGTGAATACCGTGTTCAGCAAAGTTAAAAATACTGAATTCACCCGTACGTTTATTATTATCGTAACGGCTTCCATTTTCTATTTTGACTATTCGATCACCACTTTTAGGGTCAACGTAAAGTAATGCCTGTTGCGCAGAAACAATAATTTCAACATTTTCTTCTGTCTTTTTGTTATCAGAATTATTAACTTTATTAGGACTTTCATTTTTTTTAGAAGCTTCCTCGTTATCATCAAGGTGCATAAAAAAACGTTTCATCACTACATTTTCTTCATCGATATCTTCAACGAACAGAGTGATGCTTTTCCCACCAGTTTTGCTGTGCATAAATTCGCCCACAGGAATACCGGATGCCTCAGGTCGTTGTTTTATTTCTTGTTTTATGTTGTAACTGGTTTTCTCTAAATCCGGAATTACAAATAACGTCAGCCCAGCAATAATTAGCGTCAAAGGAGCGACAAATAGAAAAATTCCTTTATAAAACTGTTTTGGGCCAATTCCAGAGGAATGCATGGCAGTCATTTCATGGTCTCTGTAAAGGCGCCCAAAAGCTAACATCATGCCTATAAGCAAGGCAATAGGAACGAGTTTTATTAATCCATTAATGGATCCGAGAAAGACGAGCTTGCTCAATGCATCAATAGGCAAGTTACCGCCACTCACTTTTCCCAATAGGCGTACAAAAGTATTGCCAACGATGATTAACAATAACACCAGCAAAGTCGCTGAAAATGTAGACATGATTTCACGTACCAGATAGCGCTGGATAATCATGACTTGAGACCTGATAGATGACTTTTAGAATATTCTTTATAAAAATCTTTATCTTCTGAGCTGTAATGTTTATAACGCTTATGTGTCCAAAGGTATTGATCTGGATATTCTTTTATCAACTCTTCCAGGATTTGATTTAATCGAGTTGTGTCATGCAGAGCGTCATCACTTGGGAAGTTTTCTATTGGTGGATAAGCTTTTATTAGATAGCCTTTTCGACTGTCATTTTTACCCGTTAAACGGACAGTTATGCAGGGTATGACTTTGGCATTTGTCATCTTAGCTAATCTTGCAGTACCTGTATTTGTTGGGGCTTCAACACCAAAAAAAGGGACAGCTAAGCTGCCTTTTCCCCGGTAGTTTTGATCGGTGGCATACCAAACGGGTGAGCCATTTTTTATGCTTTTGATCATATCGCGAATATTGCTTTTAGGAATGGCTTTGCCGTATTTAGTATCTCTTTGTACCGCTACCAAATATTCTATCAGCGCATTTTGGTGTGGGCGATAAGTAACATGAAGAGGCATTTCTAGCGCCATAATTCTTCCACCTACTTCCAGGCTGGAAAAATGAGCGCCTAGCATAATGACATTGCCATCTTTTAGCGCATCTCGTAAATGATGGAAGTCATCTACGTGTGCGAGCTTCTTGATTTGTTCATCAGAACCCCACCAGCCTAGTGCTGCCTCGATAAGGCCTTGACCCATAGAGATGAAGTGATCACGGTTGAGTGCTTCTAAGTCGGATTTTGATAGCTCTGGGAAAGCAATTTCGAGATTAATTTGGCTAATTTTTCTTCTAGAGGCTGCAACAGAATATAGCAATAAGCCTAACCACTTACCTATTGTCATTTGCCAGCGCCAGGGGAGTTGAATGATCAGTTTAAGAATTCCCACCCCTAGCCATGTCGGCCAATAACGTGGGTGGAAAAATTTTGAGGGCATTCTATTAACTTTGATCTAGTTAGTCTTGGAGATGATATAACGTTCCACAGTAAGGGCATCGTGCAGTGCCATCTTTAGAGTTTTCTATCGCAAGATATACTTTAGGATGAGCGCACCACAGGGCAGATACATTTGTCGGACAATGCAAAGGTAAATCATTTTGAGTTATAGTGACGTCATTCGTAATATTTAACTTTTTGTAATCCGCTTCTTTGTCTGAATTGCCCTGAGATGCCATTTGATGTCCTTTAGGTTGTGATTACCTCTTATACGAGGGTTAACCAGTCTTTATACTTATCAACCTTCCCATGAACGCTGTCAAAATACAATGATTGTAATTTTTCAGTAATTGGTCCACGTGAACCGCTACCTATTGCTCGGTTATCTAATTCACGAATAGGTGTAACTTCAGCCGCTGTACCACTGAAGAAAGCTTCATCGGCGATATAGACTTCATCACGGGTAATTCGCTTTTCTACTACTTCGTAGTTTAAGTCATTGGCAAAAGCCATGATGGTATTACGTGTAATTCCATTGAGTGCAGAAGTTAAGTCTGGCGTATAGATAATGCCATTTTTGATAATAAAGATATTTTCGCCGCTACCTTCTGCGACAAAACCTTCAACATCAAGTAGTAATGCTTCATCATAACCATCTGTTAGTGCCTCTTGAAGTGCTAACATAGAATTAATGTAATGGCCGTTCGCTTTAGCTTTACACATACTGATATTCACATGGTGACGTGTGAATGATGATGTCTTAATGCGTAAACCTTTCTTCATATTTTCAGCACCAAGGTATGAACCCCATTCCCAGGCAGCGACAATAGTGTGCGTTTTAAGATTATCAGCACGAAGTCCCATTCCTTCCGAACCGTAAAAACACATGGGTCTTAGGTAAGCAGAATCCAGGTTATTTTCTTTAACAGCCGCAACTTGTGCGGCAGTGATGTCTTCTTTTGAAAATGGCATTTCCATATTCATGATTTTTGCAGAATCAAACAAACGATCTGTGTGTTCTTTCAAGCGGAAAATCGCAGGTCCCTGGTCGGTTTTATAAGCGCGCACGCCTTCAAAAACACCCATGCCGTAATGCAATGTGTGTGTAAGTACATGCACATTGGCTTCGCGCCAGGGCACCATTTTCCCATCAAACCAGATTAGACCATCGCGGTCAGACATTGACATCGTTCAACTCCTATTCAAACGCAATATTTCAGGGCGTAAGGATACTACAGCTTGTGATGAGTCAACAATTGCAGAAGGGTAAAAAGATGGAAAATATTGAGTTTTCTAGAAGGCACTGTTAATTTACTTCTATTATCGTAAAAAAGTGCCTATAAGTAGGGGGGTGGCATTTCTATTTTGAATATATTAATTTAATAGATTTAGCTATTTAGACGCCAGTTGAATCTTGCGTTTATAGTTAATACCTTCTTTTTTCAGGCGTTTATATTCAGCAAAGACTTTCTTAACGTAGTTTCGTGTTTCATTAAACGGTGGAATTCCGTTGTATTTATTGACATTGCCCGGTCCAGCATTGTACGCGGCAATCGCAAGCTTATAATTTCCATCAAACCTTTCCAGCATTTTTGCGATGTATTTTATGCCACCCTGTAAATTATGCTCAGGATTCCAGGGGTCGTTGATTCTTAAGCCGAGTGCGGTCTGTGGCATCAGTTGCATTAATCCTATAGCGCCAACACGCGAGTGCGCTCCTTCATTGAAGCAGGATTCTTGTTTTACGATTGCGTGGATAAGTTCTTCGTCAACATCGTAAATACGTGAATAAATCTGAATAGGTTTTTTATAGACACGTGCTTGCTTGTTTAAATGGCGATCATTCCCGCAACCAACAATGACACCGCTATCACGACCATTCGGATCAACAAGGTTGGCATATTTAATGCCTTTATTGTTACTTAAGCGAGAGTTTTTACGTTTCTTGTATTTAGATTTACGTTTAGTCTTTCGTGATGATGAAACTATTGAGGTTTTTTGTTTCTTTCTAATGCTTGATTTATATGCCTCCGACTTCTTGATTTTGTAAATTTTGACTAATCTGAAGCCAGAACCCTTAAATTTTTTATCTGAAAGTAATGTTGATCCGTCCTTTTTGACATATTTATACATGGCCGCATTCGCATGACCAGTAAAGGACAGTAATATACTGCACAAAAGTATGCCGGAGAAATAGTGGGTAGCAATCTTCATTGGTTGTTAGTCTTTATTATAGTTATTGGGTGACTTTCAATTAGGGTTTAAACAAAGATTAAGGCTAAAAGCAAATTAAGTCTAGTTACTTAAGATGAATGGATGAATGGATAGTTTGTCTTTTTACTGTTTTTGTAGGCCAATAGTATTGGCCAATAATACTTAATTTAACATCTTAGGTAATGCCAGAGTAAAGGGCTCAATAATGGCGTCAAAGTGGTGCTGGTCATCAGCCACCATCTGGTAAGTACCTTGCATGGACCCGACAGGAGTTTCCATCATGGTGCCGCTAGTATATTCAAACGATTCACCCGGCCTTAAATAAGGCTGTTCACCAATCACGCCTTTACCTTTGACTTCCTGAACGCGGTTATTAGCATCCGTAATTATCCAGTGACGACTAAGTAGTTTCGCAGCAATTTTGCCTTTATTTTCAATGTTTATGGTATAGGCAAAAACAAATCTATTGGCATCCGGGTCTGATTCAGCTTCAATGTACTGGGTACTTACAATAACTTGAATGTTATAATCATTCAGATCTTTGTTCTTGTCACTACTATCTAGGCTCATAAGTAAATAATACCTTTACATGTTATTAAATTGTCATTTAAATCTAAGATTTATGCATTAACCTAAGCTCAGCTCTAATCACAGTTCATCTGGTTTTTATTGTTTGTAGTATTTAATAATAGGTCAGTGCGCCAGTATAATCCATTTGAATGAAAACCCTAAATTTAACACCCATTGGTTTAATCTCATCTTGCTATAAAGAGAAATTTGGAATCCCCAGACAACCTGGATTAGTAACTGTCGCAAAAGCACAATTAATACTGGACGAAAAATTTACTGAAGAATGTATTCGTGAGTTGCAGTGTTTTACACATATATGGCTACAATTTGTTTTTCATGAAACTCAATTGCAAGGTTGGAAACCCATGGTTCGACCGCCACGTTTAGGCGGAAATCAAAAGGTTGGGGTGTTTGCATCTCGCTCGACATTTCGTCCAAATCCAATCGGTTTATCCGTTGTTGAATTAAATGATATTGAAATTAAGTGCTCGAATGTGATCTTACACCTTAAAGGTTGCGATCTATTACATGGCACACCTGTTTTAGATATAAAGCCCTATCTGCCTTACGTTGATGCAATACCTGAGGCTAAGGCAGGATATGCGAATAAAAAACCGGTAAAAAAGATGTCAGTTATTATGAATAACGAGATAATGAAAGCGTGTCATCAAGCAAGTGATCGTTTAGGGGAGGATATTGAATTATTAGTAAGACAGTTGCTAGAACTAGATCCAAGACCTTCTTATCACGATAGTATCTCTAAAAGTCATCGAATCTACTCAATGAAATTGCATGATTTTGACCTGAGATGGGAATACTGCGAAAATGACACAATCAAGGTCTTAGACATCGATAGAGATCTATAAGCATAAATATAAATCAATGACTTTGTAGATTGGGGATTTAATGAACTTATCAGATATAAAAGAGCGTTTCTTCTCATGCGCAAATACTCTTATCGTCTGTGGAATCTTCATTAGTGCCTCAGTTAATGCAAAAGAATCGAATGAAATTAAAGCGACAACAATAGCGGCAGAACCACAACCCGCTCAAACACACTACAACACCAATCAAGCTCCTCAAGACTTACCAGCATCAGTCAATAAGCTGTTAAAAAAATATAAAATACCAACGAAAAATATCAGCATATATATAAGAGATTTAAACGCTGATGCACCAATGCTAGAACTCAATGCTGATAAGTTACGCACACCAGCATCAACCATGAAATTATTAACCACTTACGCCGCACTAAAGGAACTGGGCCCTAATTACTCTTGGAGAACTGAGGTATGGACAAAAGGCCCTATAAGTGGGGGGGTGTTATCTGGTGATTTAATTTTAAAGGGGTATGGTGACCCGTTTCTGGTTTATGAAAATTTCTGGAAATTGGTGAATACTTTACGCAATAAGGGTTTAAAACATATTGAGGGAGATATTATTATCGATAATAGCTATTTCCAGTTACCACCACATAATCCGGCGGCATTTGATGGAAAAGAATTTCGAATTTACAATGTTGAGTCATCAGCATTGATGTTTAATTTTCAAGCGACGCGTTTTCTTTTTACCCCTGAACTTAACGAGCAAATATCTGAAGGAAACAAGAAAAGAAATAAGAAAAAGAGCAAAAAAAAGAGCAAGAAAAAGAAGAATAAAGAGATTGGAATAGTTAAGTTAACACCTTATCCGAAAATTACTGATTTCAACTTTGATAATCAGATAAAATTAATCAAGGGAAGGTGCAGAAAATCTCATCTTCGTCCAAAATTTAATAAAAATAAAAAAGGGGACTTGATCATCAGCGGTAACTACGCTGCTAAATGTAAGCAACGTTTTATCTTGCGCGCTATATCAAAACCTGAAGAACATGTTTTTAATGCATTTCGTGATTTCTGGCTAGAACTCAATGGCACCCTAAAAGGGGGCTTGAAGATAGCTAAGGTGTCAGCAAAAGATGAACTATTTCATGTGCATAGCTCTCCAACACTGGGAGAGCAAATACGACTAATCAATAAGTGGAGCAATAATGTGATGACCAAACAATTATTGCTGACTTTAGGTGCTATAAAATATGGTAGACCAGGAACGATGGAAAAGGGAAGACAGGCTATTTTAGATACTTTAAATGCTAATGACATCGACACAAATGGTGTTCAATTAGAAAACGGGTCTGGTTTATCTCGATCGGCATTAATTACAGCTCGCCAAATGGGAAATTTATTAGAGGCCGCATTTAGAGATCCATATATGCCTGAATTCATGGCGTCCTTATCTTTACCAGGTGTAGATGGTACTTTAGTCAATCGTTTCAGAAAAGATCAGCTACGTGGGCGTAGCCATTTAAAAACTGGAACTTTAGATTTTGTGACTGCAATCTCCGGGTATATGTTGAACAGAAAGGGTAAAAGGCTTGTAATTGCCATTCAACATAACGGAAAAAGAACCGGGGCCGGACGTGGCGCAAAAATACAGGATGCCATTCTTCGCTGGAGCTTTGAACAATAAATGTTGAAAAGCTTACCCTCAATTTTTCTTGGTTTTTTACTTGTCTCTTTTGTTTACGCTGGAGATGCGAATGATGATGCCGACGACGACGTATTGGTAAAGACTGCTATTGCAACAACCAATGACAAATCTAAGGTTAAGCAGGGCGAAAAAACGGATGGTAAAGAAGAAGTTTCATCAGCAAAATTAGCAACGATAGACGTCACCGGTGTCGATAATGAGTTAAAGAAGAATATCGAACTACATATGCCTGTTACTGTTCCTGAATGTACTGCCGATCGTGCAGAAGTAAAACAATTCTTCACTACAGTAAAAAAGAATTTGCGCAAAGCTACAAGGGCTTTGGGTTATTACGATGCAGAGTTGGTTTCGGGTGGTTCAATAGTCGATAATTGCTGGAAGTTACGCTTGACAATTACGCCAGGGAAATCGACAAAAGTGACATCGATATTAACCCAGGTTGTTGGCGAGGGTAAAAACGAGAAGCTCTTTACAGATATTTTAAAAAAGCCGCCTTATTCAAAGGGGGAAGTGCTCAATCATCAGCATTATACCGATTTTAAAACCAAGCTTTCTGAGGCTGCACAAACTCTTGGCTATAATGATGCTGAGTTTGAGCAGCACAGTATAAAAGTCGACCCAACTACTTATAGTGCAAGCATTGTCCTCATTCTAAATACTGGAAAACGCTATCAATATGGTGAAATAACGGTAGATCAAAAACTCCTGTCTGATAGTGCAATGACAAAATATATTTTGCTCAAAACAGGCAATCCTTTTAATGCTGAAGACTTGATAAACCAACAACAATTATTGCAACGCAGTGGTTATTTCAATCTGATAAAAGTTGAAGTACTAAATGATCAGGCCAAGAATTATCAATTACCCATCGCTATAACGTTAACACCTAAGAAACGAAATGCTTACAAATTTAAAGTGGGTTACGGTTCCGATACGGGTGCCAGAGTAGCTGTAGAAATGAATAGACGCTACTTGGGTAAAAGTGGCAAACAGTTAAAGGTTAAAGCTCAATATGCTGAGAAACTTCCAGAGTTTTCTATAAAGCTATTAAATCCCAGAAATAATCCAGATGATAATAGCCTTATTTATGGTATTGATCTCAAAAAAGACACAAATGATGATATTGAAAGCCATACATTCTCTGTTGGCGGGACACTTATTCGTAAATTAAATAATGGCTGGATAAGAAGTGCCTCTATAACAGCGGTTAAAGATAAAACACAGGTAGATGGAGAGGATGAAACTGATTCTGAGTTATTGATGTTTGGTGTTGGTTTAGAGCGAGTTGTAGCTGATAGGTTACTCTACGCCACAAAAGGTTGGCGCTTAAAATTATCTTTGGATACCGCATTAAAAGCAATTCTAAGCGACCAGGATCTCACTCAAATTAAAGTTCAGGCTAAAGGGATTAAGCAATTTGGTTCGGGACGTATTTTAGCTCGTATGAATCTTGGTTCTTCACTGGTTTCAGATTTCGATACTCTTCCCAAAAGCCTGAGGTTCTTTGCGGGTGGAAGTACTAGCGTTAGGGGTTACAGTTTTGAAAGTCTTGGAGAGGTAAATGATAATGGAAAAGTTATTGGTGGTAAGCAGCTGTTAGATCTAAGCCTTGAATATCAACACCCGGTCAGTGATTCCTGGAGTGCTGCTGTTTTTGTAGATGCAGGCAATGCATTTGAAAGCTGGGATGAACCTGGTTTGAAAGTAGGTGTTGGTTTTGGTGCTCGTTGGCGCTCTCCCGTTGGCCCTGTTCGTATAGATATCGGATTTCCTGAAGATAATTTCAGTGATCCTCAGTTACATTTAAGTGTGGGATCTGATTTGTGAGAACACATTTAAATCAGTATGTGTTCTCGCCTTTGTTTTGGGTGATGTCATTATTACTTGTTCTCTTATTTGCGTTAGTGATTACGCTTTTTACTCCTATTGGTCCTAAAGCTATCGCGTATATTGCTGATTCCTCATTAAAACAACTTACTCTTAAAGGGATTTCAGGTAGCGTCTTATCCGGACTACATGTTGATGAGTTTGTCTGGGAAGATGGTGTCGCGGTTGTGCTTCGTGATATTGATGTGAAACTGAGCAAGTTTGATATTAAAAAAGAAAAAATCTATGCTGATAATGTAACTGTAGGAAAGCTTTCAATAGATTTGAAAGGCAGAACAAGCACTGATGTGGTTAAAGAGGACATCACATCATTGCCAAATTTTGGATTGCCAATTAATCTAGATGCAAATGAATTAAAACTAGAATCATTACAAATTACAAAAAGCATACCTGGTGATCGTAGGAGCCAAACACTACTTTTTCAAATTCAAGATATTCAACTAAGCAAGGCAACAATAAAACATAACATACTTAATTTTGAGAAGTTACATGGTAGTCCAATTATATTGGATCGACCTTTGAAAATTAATGTGGTTGATGGAGAGCTGAATATGAATCAGCCTCATGACATTAAAACTACTGGTACTGCAACTTTTGAACATGACGTCATTGGAAATATTAATGGAAATGTTAATCTTAAAGGTACGCTAACCAATTATATTTTTGACGGTGATTTAGTTATACAGCAAAAACAGTTGGGCAAAGTAACTGCCATTGTTAAAGGGGAGGGTGATTACAAACAAGTTTCAATTGAAGATGTGATATTAGTTAGCGCGCATGGAAATGCAGAAGCGACAGGTAAAGTTGAGTGGGATCCAGAAGTTCGTTGGAATTTAGATGTTGATGCGAGAAATCTAATTACGAATAATTTATTACCTAAATGGCCAGCTAGTGCAGACACGAAACTAAAATATACAGGCACTTTTTTAGATTCACGCCTTGAAAACCAATTACAGATTCTGGAGTTAGATGGCACATTTCGAGGTGAGAAGGTAACGGCAAAAGGCCAGATTACAGAAAGAGAAAGTTTGGTTCGAGCTAATAAGCTTGAACTGAAACTTGGGGATAACACTGTTCTGGTTGATGGTGCAGTAACAGAGCCATTAAATCTAGAACTTAAAATAGATGCCAAATCTTTGAAACAACTAGTCCCTGATATCATGGGAAAAGTTGAAGGTGCTGTTACCATTAAAGGAGAGTATAAAAAGCCAGAAATACTGGCTAAAGTTATAGCTAATAGTCTCGAATATGCAGGATATAAACAATCCACATTCCCATTATCAATTGATACCGATGTTGTCGTTGATAATGATGAACTAAAACTAAAGAGTGCATTGATAAAAAATGGAAAAAACACTGTAAATCTATCTGGTAATGCAACTGAACCATTTGATTTAAAATGGAATATTGAGGCTAATGACCTTAAACAACTATCTCCTCAATTAGCCGGTAGTATCAATGGATTTGCTACTTTAAAAGGCCTTATTGATAAGCCTGTAACAACGTTAGATATTAAAGCAAAGAATCTCGAATTTAATGGTATCAGGCAAGGTCAAGAAGCGCTTACCCTAAAAGGAGAAATCAGCTTAGATAAAGAATTAATCCTGTTAAAGAACCTAAAGGTTGCTAGTGGTAAAAATATTTTACTGGTAAACGGTAAGGCAAGTGAGCCACTAGACTTGCAAGTTAATATTAATGCCCCAGAACTTACCCAGGTCTCTCCCGATTTGGCGGGTCGTATACAGGGAGATACCAAGATATTCGGACTTTATAAATCACCAACCATCTCTACAAAATTAGTAGCCTCAAATTTGCAATACCAGGATTTTAAATTGGGTCAGTCTGATATGAATCTACAAGGTGAAGTTCAATTAATCGAGGGTATCCCGATGGTTAAAGAACTTAATACCCAGATTGGCGATAACCGTTTTCAAGTTAGTGGGCGAGCAAGCAGTCCCTTTAACTTAAATTGGAATATTGATAGTAAAAACCTCAAACAAATTACACCCGAATTATCAGGTAGTCTAATTGTAAAAGGCCAACTGCAAGGAACGATTAACAAGCCCATTATCAATGCAAGTATTGATGCTAAAAATATTAGTTATAAAACCTTTAACCTTGATTCTGCTGACTTTACTGCCAGTACAACGAATAATATTTATAAAATAAATGGAAAACTGAAAAAGTTTGAAAGCAATGGGCAGAAAATTGATAGTGCGAACCTAGAGCTTTATGGAACCATAGAAAATCACACACTATCAACCTCGATTGATCATCAAGAGGTAAAAGTACAACTTAAGGCAAATGGCGGTTGGAAAAACCAACAGTGGAGTGGCATCCTCCAACAATTAACATTGGCTGATACAACAGCGGGTGACTGGTCACTGCAAAAACCAACTCGAGTCAGTGTTTCGAAAAGTGGGTTTAGTACCGATCAATTTTGCTTGTCGAGAAGCAAGACTAATGCTTGCTCGACAGCCAGTTGGTCTGACATTAGTGGTTTGAACGCAAAAGGTACTTTAAAAGAAATACCCTTGGAGTTAGCCAAGCCATGGTTGCCTGAGGGTATGGATTTGAATGGTGTTGTAAATGGATCTTACGATATTCAGCAAAATAACGGAAAACCTAAAGGAAAAATACAATTTAAACTTCCAAGTAATAGTTTCTCTTTTAAAGTTGAAGGTGAAGATGAAGAACGTGATTTCTTTTATGAGAATGCTGAAATTAATGCAACTATAGATAATCGAACTATTAACGCTGATGCTTCGATGAATATAGTCAATCGAGGTCAATTTTCAGCAAATGCCACGATGAAACTATCACCAGAAAATGGTAAGCATACAATTGATGGCAAGGCTAATTTCGATATTCCTAATATTAACTTTGCACAAGAACTCATCCCTCATAGTCGAGGCTTGCGTGGGGAACTCAGCAGTAAATTTAGCTTTAGCGGTTTATTAAGTAAGCCTCAAATTAAAGGACAGGCTGACATAAAAAATGCTTACCTTAGATTACCCGAAGCAGGTACTGAATTAACCGATATCAATATCAATGTAACAGCCGATCAGCCTGGGAAAGCCAGAATAAACGGTAAAATGTTTATGGGTAAAGGTGCTTTAAATGTCACTGGTGATATGGACATTAAGGATGTGGCGAAATGGAAAGCAAATATCAAAATCAGTGGCGATAATATTACCTTTATGAACACCAATGAAATTAAGGCGACGATGTCACCAGACATTGTTTTGGGCTTGTCACCTGAAGTAGTTAGTATTAAAGGAAAGGTAACTATCCCGTATGCAGATATTCGTTTAAATGATATCCCTGAAACCAGCATCGATGAATCAGGAGATGCATTTGTAATAGGTGAGAGAAAACCTGGCGAACAGGTTTCAGCGGTAAAATTACAACCGAATGTAGTAATAGCCTTGGGGGATAAAGTCCGGTTAGATGCTTTTGGTTTAAAAGCAAGGCTTTCTGGTGACGTTAATGTAACTCATAACCGTCGTGATATATTAGCTAACGGTTCTTTAAGGGTTACTGATGGAAAGTTTCAGGCTTATGGTCAGGATTTGGAAATCAATAATGGTCGCTTGATATTTAATGGTTCACCTAAGCTTGTGGGAATGGATATTCGAGCCACCAGAACTGTGGATAATCAAATTGTTGGTGTTCATCTTGGAGGTAATATACTAAACCCTAAATCTACTATTTTCTCTAATCCGTCTATGCCTGAAAGCGAAGCATTAAGCTTCCTTTTAACAGGACATAGTTTATCTTCAGCATCAGGCCAGGAAAGTGCCTTATTGATGTCGGCTGTTAGGGGCTTAGGAATAACGGGTAGTGGAAGCTTGGTCCAGAACATCGGGTCATCTATTGGCTTGGATGATGTCAATATTGTTACTAAAGAAGATTTACAAGAAAGTGAGTTGGCTTTAGGTAAAAGACTAGGTTCGAGATTGTATGTGCGCTATCTTTTTGGCTTATTTGATCAAACTCAAAAAATAGCAATTAGATATAAAATTAATAGAGTGATTTCTTTAGAAGTCGAAACATCAGTAGATGAGTATGGTCTGGATTTAATTTATGAGATAGATAGAGATTAATCTTGGATAATAACCCTATGCTTTTGGCCGTTAGTGAGATCGGAGGGTATCCAAATTTCACAGAACTGTATGAGGGTCTCGGTTTTAAGGTAATTGTCGAAACCAGTATGCGGAAAGTGCTGAAACTGTTAAAAAAGAAAATACCAGATGTAATTGTTGCCGAGTTTAATTACCAATCCGATTTTCGTGATAGAACGAGTTCCCTGGAATCTATGATGTCGGTAGTTCAACGGCATAGTGGTATAAAAGTAATCATATTCTATGATAAAGAGCATGAGGATCAGTTGGCTAAACTACAAGCTCGCTACGATATCGCGGAAACACTCTGTTTCCCGATTACAGAGAAAAAATTGTGTAGTGCAATAAAATCTTAGAAGAGGTTGGTTTGGAATTATTCTATCGACAAGCTCAACAGTGTGACCTTTCCATTTTGATTGAAATGTTGGCTGATGATCAGTTAGGTTCTAATCGCGAAGTTTCTTCAAACCCTGTAAATGAAGCATATATCGAAGCCTTCAAAACTATAGATGCTGATCCTAATAACGAGTTAGTTGTTGCTGAAATCAAACAACGATCTAAAACTTTGATTGTTGGAATGCTGCAACTCACCTTTATCCCATATCTTACATACAAAGGTTCGTGGCGTTGTTTAATCGAAGGTGTTCGAGTTCATAAAGATCATCGCAATAAAGGCTACGGCAAGCAATTGTTCGAATGGTCAATAAACCAGGCCAAAGTACGGGGGTGTAATATTGTTCAATTAACCTCTAACAAACAGCGTTCGGATGCTATTCGGTTTTACAATGAGCTTGGTTTCATAGCTTCTCATGAAGGCTTTAAATTAATGATTGAAAATTAATCTATTTCCTGTCCAAATTTACATACGTTCCATTACATCTATACCCAATAAGCCAAGCCCTAGCTTTAAAGTATTAGCGGTTAATTGAGACAGCTTTAAGCGGCTTTGCTTAATATTTTCATCAGCCTTCATAATTGGGCAGGCTTCGTAAAACGTCATGAAGTTACCAGATAACTCGTAAAGATAGTTACACAATATATTAGGCGTACCGTCTTTAGCTACCGCTTCAACAGCTTCAGAAAGTTGCAATAATTTACTGGCTAATTGACGCTCTGCTGGTTCCTGAATGATGATTTTTGCTGAGTCATCTATTGCGCCAGCTTTACGGAATATGCTTTGGATCCGTGCATAGGCATATTGTAAGTAGGGGGATGTATTCCCTTCAAAACTAAGCATGGTGTCCCAGTTGAAAATATAATCAGAAGTACGATTCTTACTTAAATCAGCATATTTTACAGCGCCAATACCTACTGTCTTGGCAATACTCTCTCGGCTTTTTAAATCTAAATCAGGATTCTTTTCTGTGACTAGATCAAGTGCGCGTTGTTGTGCTTCATGGAGTAAATCAATGAGTTTAACAGTGCCTCCAGTGCGGGTCTTAAACGGTGTTCCATCCTTGCCCATCATCGTACCAAATGCCATGTGTTCGAGGCTGGTTTCATCTTTTACAAAACCAGCTTTTTTGCCGACAGCAAATACCTGTTTGAGATGCAGGCTTTGGCGTGCGTCAACCAAGTATAAGCCACGTGTCATACCTAAAGTATTATTACGATATCTAAGCGCCGCTAAATCTGTTGTTGCGTATAAATAGCCACCATCCGATTTTTGTACAATCATTGGAATGATTGAGTCGTCCTTTCCTTTGAATTCAGCAAGGAAAACGCATTGAGCTCCTTGGTCTTCAGTCAATAAACCTGTTTTCTTAAGGTCAATAATGATATTTTCTAGATCATAGTTATAGGCACTTTCTGGCATCACGTCTTCACGTGTCAGCAACACGTTTAGAATCTGGTAGATTTCATCACAGTGCTTGAGTGATGTATCAATGAACTGTTTCCACAGGGCCAGGAACTCAGGATCACCCGCTTGCAGTTTTACTACGTTTTCACGCGCTTGTTGAGCAAAATCAGCGTCTTCATCAAAGCGAATTTTAGCTGCTTGATAAAACTTTTCCAGGTCAGCTAATTGAAGTGTAATTTCATCTTGTTGCTGTTGTAACTCACCCATATAAGTGAGCAACATGCCGAATTGTGTGCCCCAGTCTCCCACATGGTTTTGGCGGATGACTTTGTGCCCGGTAAATTCTAGAACGCGAGAGATTGCATCGCCAATTATGGTAGAACGCAAATGCCCAACATGCATCTCTTTTGCAAGATTAGGTGCAGAATAATCAATGACTACAGTTTCAGGGTTTTCTACTTTTTCTATTTCTAAGGTATCTGACCCGAGTGTTTTTTCTACTTGTTGCCCAAGCCACTCGTCTTTTAAATGAATATTGATAAATCCGGGGCCTGCAATTTCAAGTTTTTCCGCATATGCAGTTAGATCAAGTTTCTGTATAACCTTGGCAGCAAATTCCCGAGGATTCATTTTAAGTGCTTTGGCAGCGCCCATGATGCCATTAGCTTGATAGTCACCAAACTCTGGTCGGGACGAGGTTTTTACGACCGCAGGAGCATTTTCAAGAGCCCCGGCATCGGCCAATGCTTGAGTGATTTTTGTTTCGAGTTGAGTGCGAATATTCATGGGCAGGGATTCTACCGCAAAAAAACAATCATGCCTTATTCTTTAGCGTAAAACTTAACATATCTAAATATGCTTTAGTGTTGGGATTCATAAAACTGCCTCGCCGAGGTGCAGCCGAAATGATATTGGAGCATAGCGACTACAGCCCAAACGGTAAGGTTTTGCAAAAACCGCTTAAAAGTAGGGGGGTGGCTTTCTGAGGCTCAAAAAGAGTCAAGAAAATCCATCGTAGATTCCGCAAGGAATCGACGATGTACTTTGTTAAATCTAGGTTAGGAGTTGTTATGCCAATGTAATTAACCTTTCTTTAAATTCATTTCCTGAATTAAGTTCATGCTTTTTAGCAAATTTAATGCTTCATAGAGTTGATAGTCACTTTCTACCAATTTTTTCTTTTCTGGTTTTTCTTTGGTTGTTGCTTTATCTTGTTTTTGTGTTGTTTCTGGTTTCTTTTTAGTCCCATTGGGATTAGAAATATGACCACTTAAATCTGCCTCAGACAAGGGTGAAATATCGTCTTCACCATTTTCATCTTTTTTCTTGAATTCGAGTTCTTCTACGAGAATATCGGGTTCAATGCCTTTTGCCTGGATTGATCGACCTGACGGTGTGAAATAGCGCGCAGTTGTTAATTTTACTCCGGTTTTTTCATCAAGGGGAAGAACAGTTTGAACCGAGCCCTTGCCGAAAGTTTTTGTACCAATAATTAATGCGCGCTTGTGATCTTGAAGCGCACCAGCAACAATTTCAGAGGCTGAAGCGGAACCTTGATTAACAAGTACTACCAAAGGCGCACCATCCATTAGATCATCAGGTGTGGCGTTATAGCGCATCAGCGCATCATCTACTCTTCCTTCGGTGTAAACAATATTGCCTTGTCTCAAAAACACATCAGAAACACCAACCGCGCCATTTAATACACCACCTGGATTATCCCTCAGATCTAGTACTAACCCTTTAAGTGCTGATTTATTTTCTTTCTTTAGTGTCTCAATCGCCTTTCTTGTGTTGTTAGTGGTTTTTGATTGAAAACTTGAAATACGAAGATAGCCATAGTTCTTTTCGAGGATTCTCTGTTTAACACTTTTAACTTTTATCACAGCACGAACTATGGTTATTTTGAAAGGCTTGTCTTTTCCTTCTCGTGTAATCAATAAATCTATAGGTTCTCCCGGTTTACCACGCATGATCTTGACAGCGTCATTAAGTGATAATCCCTTAACTGATGTATCACCTAGGCGAATAATCAAATCACCAGATTTTAAACCTGCTTTTTTAGCAGGAGTGTCATCGATGGGAGCTATAACTTTTACAAACCCATTCTCCATACCGACTTCAATGCCTAGCCCACCAAATTCTCCAGATGTCCCTTCGCGTAATTCAGTGAATGCTTCTTCATCAAGGTAAGCAGAGTGTGGATCTAGTCCTGCTAACATGCCGCTAATCGCATCTGTAATTAGCTTTTTATCATCAACTTCTTCAACATAATCATTCTTGATTCTTGCATATACTTCCGAAAACTTTTTAAGCTGTGCCAGTGGCAGTGTTTGAGTATTTGGTTTTAACGCGAACGCATTGATGCTTAAAGATGCGGCGAGACCAATAGCTACGCCAGTTATGATGCTTGTTATGAGTGGCTTTTTTAAGGGCATATTGCTCTCTAATATACAAATAAGATGGTTTGATATTACCCTAATATTGGAGATATTGTCACTAAATAAGCAAACCTGAAAAAGCTTACTTGTTAATGCTTATCTGCACCATCGAGCAGGATTGTGATGTGTTGTGCCTCGGCGGATTTCAAAATATAAGCCTGAGTTTGTTTGACTACCAGAATTACCTACAGCCGCTATAATTTCCCCAGCTTTAACGATTTGTCCTACTTTTTTAAAGACACTACGATTATAAGCATAGAGACTGCGGTAATTCTTGTCGTGTCTAATGATAACCAGGTAGCCATAGCCCCTTAATCTGCCGCTGTACTCAATTTTCCCACGTGCTATAGCGTGCACGTTAGAACCTGCTGGAGCAGAGATAACCACGCCTTTCCATTTTTGTTTAGTATTTCTATTACTTCCATATTTTTGTGTTAGGCGACCCTTTACCGGCCAGGAAAGCCTGCCTTTAAGAGCAGAGAAAGGTTTATTGGGTACAAAATGACGTTTAACTGTTGCAGTAGTTGGTGCTGGTTTGCTCGTTTTTGTTTTAGCTGCGGGCTATCGCTTTACTGGCAAGTTTGTTCTGTTGTTCTTGTTTTTTTCTATCTGCTTCTTCTTTTCTCCTTTTTTGGGCAAGGCGCTGTATAACCCTCTTTAAATGTGCTTCTTCCTTTAGAAGTTTGGAAAGAATTTTTTCTTGTGAATAAATGACTTTCTTTTGTTTCTTTAAGGCTGATTCCCGAGCTTGTACGGCCTTTTTTAACGAGACTTTTCTGGAACTTTGTGTTGTTTGTAATTCATTTAACGTTTTAGAATCGGCATTTATCTTGTCTTGAATGACTTTTACTTTATCAAGTCGCGTTTGTATTGTTTTAATGCGCTGCAAACGATGTTTATTCATGTATTCGTAGTATTTTATTGTCCTACTAATATCTGACGGGTCATCCTGTTTAAGCAAAAGACGTAAATGAGATTGTTTTCCTGATGTGTATAAAGCTTGCATTTGTTGCGCAAGAGCATCTTTTTGTTGGCTGGTTTGTGTTAATAATTTTTGCTTTTTGGCATTTGATTTTGCTAGATTTGTTGTTAACGAATTTATCTTTGTTTCGGTATTGTGAAGTCTTTTAGAAATCTCATTGAGCTTATCTTCCGCAATAATCACTTTTTGTTCTAATTTCTGAGACTTGTTTCGTTCCTTCTTAAGTATTTTGTTAGTACTCGATATTTTATTTTGAATCTTATTTTGTTTTTGGATAGAGTTTTCAGCAAAGCTACTGGCTGTGGTTAGGAAAAAACAGTAAAGTAGTGCTGTGAAAATGTTAATTTTCACAGACGAACACTTGGATTTGATTGTTGTAATTTTTAGCCCCATTTGTTGGGATTTTATCAGGTCGTCAACGAATTTTTAAGCATTAACGTAAATTATAATCGTCTTGTAAAAAAAGCCATCGAAGTATATTATTGTATCGTTGTTTTATAATATATTGAATAACGAATATACCTAACTTACCGAGTACTTATATATATGAATAGTCCGAAAATTGCCCAGGGTGCCGATGAAAGTTGCACACTTGTGAGTGATCTTTTAGTTAGACAGGAAGATGTTGAAATAGCATCACGTTCACTTAAAGCTATTTCGCACCCTTTGCGTTTGAAAATTCTATGTGTACTTGGTGAGAACGAAGTAAGCGTTCAAGATATTGTGGAGTGCGTTGGAACCTCTCAAAGCAATATCTCACAGCATTTAGCTATTTTACGTGATAAAGGCATACTTGCTTCAAGAAAAGAAGCAAATCGCGTTTTTTATCGAGTAGGTGATGCTCGTACACTTAAGCTCATCGGAATGATGCAAGAGGTTTTTTGCAGTACGCATTAAACTATACCGATCAGTTTAACATCGTATTATTTGCTATTTTTAGAAGTTACCGTATACCCAAAAATCTAATTAGGGTGTATCTTCAGTCTTAAAAAACAGTATTAGAGCTTTACGCAAAGCTCTACTGCGGTTATCTTACCCTTTTTATTCATTTCTTAAGAAAATTCATGCAACAATATATTGATTTCGCAGGCAATAACCCTTTGCTTATATTGGGTTTTATTGCAGTATTAGCTTTTACCATCAAACTTGAAATTTCACGTTTAACACGAAAATATAAGCAAGTGAACGTTAATCAAGCGGTTATGCTATTAAATAAAGATAACGCTGTGGTTGTTGATGTGCGTGAAGATAAAGAAATAACGTCTGGAATAATTAAAGGCGCTAAACATATTACCTTATCTCAAATGTCTCAGAAAATTGGTGAGTTAAACAAAAGCAAACAAGCACCCGTGCTAGTTTATTGTCGTAGCGGTAGTCGTTCTGGACATGCATGTAACCAATTAACTAAAGCTGGTTTTGAAGATGTTTCAAACCTTACGGGTGGTATCATGGCATGGGAGTCAGCAAATTTACCTTTATCCAAGCGTTAATCGCTATATGTCTGCTGAAGTAATTATGTACGCCACGCGTTTTTGCCCGTATTGTATGCGTGCAAGGTCTTTGTTGAAGAAAAAAGGTGTAGAATATAACGAAATTAGTGTAGGTCGCGATCGTGATCTATGGGATGAAATGGAGCAACGTAGCGGACGAAATACCGTTCCGCAAATTTTTATAAATGATGAATCCGTGGGTGGTTATGATGACATTGCTACTCTCGACCGACAGGGCGAACTGGATCAGAAATTAGGGATAGTACAAGATGGCTGAAGATACAAATTCACAAAATGGAGCAAAGGCTAACGGACAAGAAGCTGTTCAAAATACTGAAGCTCAAGAGCAACAATTTATTATCGAGCGTGTTTACGTTAAAGATATTTCATTCGAATCTCCAAATAGCCCAGCTATATTTACTCAGGATTGGGAACCAGATACAAACTTAAACCTAAATACTCAGGTTAACCCACTAGTTGAAGATCACTATGAAGTAGAGCTTCACTTGACAGTATCGGTAAAAGGTAAAGACGGTAAAACAGCATTTCTTGTAGAAGTAGTACAGGCAGGTGCTTTCCTTATTAAGGGTTACCCAGCTGAGCAGTTGAACCATTTATTAGCAAGTTACTGCCCAAGCAACTTGTTCCCGTATGCGCGCGAAGTGATTTCTAACCTAGTCTCTAAAGGTAGTTTCCCAGAAATGCACCTTTCTCCAATTAACTTCGATGCGCTTTACGCTCAAAACATTGCTAAGCAACAAGAAGCTCAAGCCAACGGTGAGGCACCTGCAGAGACTACTGAAGTTTAAGAAGTTTGACTGCTTAAGAGTAAAATATTAAAGAGTAATAAATATGACAGCAACAGAGCGTCCCCAGAAAATATCAGTATACGGTGCTGGTTCATGGGGTACTGCTCTGGCGTTGCAGCTTGCCAGGAATGGCATTGACGTATTGCTCTGGGATTTTAATTCTGAAGCTATTGCTGCTTACGATAAAGCCCGAGAAAATACCGTATACCTTCCGGGGATTCCTTTCCCCGATAATCTAAGATGCTCTGACTCAATCGAAGACCTAGTTAAACACTCTAACTATCAATTGATCGTTATACCTAGCCATGGCTTTCGCGATTTACTCAAGCAATTAAAACCAAAACTGAGCAAACAGCACACAATTGTGTGGGCAACCAAAGGCCTTGAAGTTGGCAGTGGAAAGTTGTTGCACGAAGTACTTATTGAAGAACTAGGTACCGATATACCTTATGGTTTGGTTTCTGGGCCAACCTTTGCCACCGAAGTTGCAAAAGGTTTGCCGTCAGCAATGACTGCAGCTGCATCAACAGAAGCACTGGCAGAACGAACTGCTGCAGCTTTTCAAGGTGGAAATTACCGCGTATATACCAGTGATGATGTGCTTGGCGTTGAGCTGGGTGGAGCAGTTAAAAATGTATTAGCGATTGCGGCGGGAATTTCTGATGGATTAGGTTTTGGAGCCAATGCCCGAGCCGCCATAATCACTCGCGGTCTTGCTGAAATTATGCGACTTGCGGATAAAATGGGTGCGCAACATGAGACAATTATGGGGCTGTCAGGCGTAGGCGATCTGGTATTAACCTGTACTGACAACCAATCGCGTAACCGACGTCTGGGATTGGCATTGGGAGAAGGCAAGGATCTTGATGCAGCGATCGCCGAAATTGGTCAGGCAGTGGAAGGCGCCAAGACATCACACAGTATCCATATGCTGGCTGAGCGTGCCGGGATTGAGATGCCGATTAGCGAATGCGTTCATAAGGTTCTTTATAAAGGGATGGCGCCTGAAGATGCCGTCACAGAATTATTTGCGCGTGAATCGAAACCCGAGTTTTAGCTCGTTTTACCGTTATAAAACACTTAAAAACAAACCTAAATCAATAGAATCCTCTAAAAAACCCTCAAAAGTAGGGGGGTGATCTTTTATTCATCCTCAAGCTAATAAAATCGTGTTACTTTCTCATTTTAATCTTTTTTAATATATTTAAGTACGATTATGAGCGCTGTAAAATACCTGAATGCTGAACAAATTAAAAAGCTACTCCCGTGGTCAGAATTGATCGATGCTATAGATGATATCTTCATAAAGACGGTGGTTGAACCGGTCCGTCATCATCACAGTATTAATGTTCCTGGTGATCCTCAGGCAACCTTATTGTTAATGCCGGTATGGATTGAAGGCGAGTTTCTTGGGGTTAAGCAGGTAGCCGTTTTTCCGGGAAATAGCCAGCGTGGAAAACCGGGTCTGAATGGTAGTTATCTATTGAGCAGTGCTAAAACCGGCGAACCGCTTCTACAGTTTGATGCGGATGAGTTAACAGCAAGGCGCACAGCCGCAGCTTCAGCGCTGGCTAGTCGATATTTATCACGCACGGATTCGCACAAATTATTGATGATTGGCTCTGGTCGTTTGGCTCGTGCGTTAGTGGATGCGCACTCTGCGGTAAGGCCAATAGACCAAATAGAAGTTTGGAGTCGTAATCAACAATCTGCTGAAAAACTGGTTGAAGCTTTGGCCGCTGAAGGTAAACCTGCAACAGTATGCACTGATGCCGAGTTAGTAACGTCCGCATCATCAGCCGATATTATCAGTTGTGCCACTATGTCGAATCAGCCCATTATTTTGGGTGAATGGCTGCAGCCAGGTATACACCTCGATTTAGTCGGTGCTTTCAGACCAGATATGCGCGAAACGGATGATGCTGCGGTTCAAAAGTCTTCGGTGTTTGTTGATACTCGCTCTGGTGCTTTAGTTGAAGCGGGTGATTTAGCCCAGACGATGCAAAGTGGTGCATTTAAAAAAGAAGATGTGATTGCTGAATTTACCGAGTTATGTGGTTCACAACACTGCGGTCGTAGTCAATTGAAGGATAGCGAACAACAAATCACACTGTTTAAATCAGTAGGTGCAGCTAGAGAAGATTTGGCCGCAGCAATGCAGGCATATCAAGGCTTAACCGATAAATCCTAAGATGAATCAAGGAGAGTCAAAAGGCACTGTAGCAGTTATTGGCAGTGGAATTATTGGTATTACCACAGCGCTTGAATTACAGGGTGCTGGCTATCAAGTCACATTGTTTGATAAAACTGACCCAGCAACAGAAACCTCTTTTGGTAATGCCAGTTTTCTTGCAATAGAGATTATTGAGCCTCAGGCTACTCCGGGCAATATACTGTCTGCGATGAAACTGCTTTTTAGTGAAAATGCTGCATTAAAAGTAACCCCAGATCATTTCTTATCGTTTATCCCGTGGAGTTTTAAGTTTCTAAAAGAGGCGACTAAACCACGACGAGAGAAAAGCCGTAATGCCATCATCGAGCTGAATAGATATTCTGTAAATGCATGGAAATTGCTATTAAAACAAACAAATCACATCTGAATTGATGCATAAAAGTGGCTATCTTCAGGTGTGGGAAAAATCCATCCGATATCGATCAAGCTGAAAAGCTCCAGAAAGAAATGCAAGCGTATGGCATAGAATGTGAAATCTTAAAAGGTGATGCTTTGTTTGAGAAAGAGCCTGCGTTATCACGAGATGTTCAACATGCTTTATATTGTCCAGAATCAATACAATTACTAGAGCCTTATGAAACTGCTATTGGAGCTATTTGACCACTTTATTCAGCAAGGTGGAGACTTTCAACGGTCAGAAGTTAAGCAAATCTCTACACCTAATCAGCGAGTAGGTTTAGCCACATCTAGTGGTGATTTTAATTTTGATAAATTAGTGGTTTGCGCAGGTGTCTGGAGCAAAAAATTACTTGAAGACCTTGATCTGAAAGTTCCTCTCGTAGCCGAACGTGGTTATCACTTAACCTTTCCAGATAGTCCGGTTAAATTTAGTCGCATGATTAAGTCAGTAGATAGAAATGTGATGTTAACACCATTGAAAACCGGCATGCGTATCACTGGTTTTGCTGAGTTTGCCAATGTAGATTCGAAACCTGTCGAAAAACGTTATAAAACCTTAGGTAAGCATTTAGATGCGATTATCCAGAATATGGATTGTGATAAGCAGCAACCTAGTAAATGGATGGGTAATCGATCAACATTGCCAGATTCTTTACCGGTAATCGATTTACATCCGCAGCATCCACAGATAGGCATGGTTTTTGGTCATCAGCATTTGGGTTTAACACAGGCACCGATATCAGCAAAAATTATTACTGCAATGATTGAGGGAGATAAAAGTGATCAGACTATGATGAATTTTGAAGGTTATCTTGATGCTTTTTCGGTGGATAGGTTCTAAGTGCAGATTTGTGCATTTGTAAAAAGTGCCTGAAAGTAGGGGGGTGTGTTTTTAAGCTAATAACATTAAGAATGACCTAGATTGCTTCTAGTATCCGGGAGTTCAAGTTGGAAAATGTGAGCTTACAAATGTAAGTGAGCATTTTTCCACGAAAAAATAGCGGATACTAGAAGATAAGCTGGTTATTATTACTTCTCTACCTGAGACACATCTCTCACTGCACCCTTTGCAGCTGAGGTTGCCATTGCAGCATAAGCTCTTAGTGCTGGGGTAACTTTTCTAGGTCGAGGGCCAGCTTTCCATCCAGCACTGCCTTTTGCATCCATTGCATCGCGACGTTGCTGGAGTTCATCATCGGTTATTCTTAATGAAATTTTACGGTTTGGAATATCGATATCAATGGTATCGCCTTCTTCGACTAAACCTATCGTTCCACCTTCTGCAGCTTCGGGTGATGCGTGACCGATTGAAAGTCCTGAAGTGCCGCCAGAGAAACGCCCGTCGGTTATCAAGGCACATTCTTTGCCCAGGCCTTTGGATTTTAAATAGCTGGTTGGGTACAACATTTCCTGCATTCCTGGGCCGCCTTTTGGGCCTTCGTATTGGATCACAACTACATCACCTGCGACGATCTTATCGGCAAGAATGGCATCAACCGCTGTATCTTGTGATTCAAACACACGAGCGCGACCAGAGAAATTCAAAATATGCTCATCAACACCCGCCGTTTTTACGATACAACCATCTTCAGCAATATTGCCGTAAAGCACCGCTAAACCACCATCTTTTGAGTAAGCGTGTTCGACATCACGAATACACCCCCCCACTTTATCGATGTCGAGATCATCCCAGCGTTTGCTTTGGCTGAATGCTTGCGTAGTGCGTACATTACCCGGTGCAGCTTTGTAGAAGGTTTGTACTTCTTTAGATGGATTGCGTGCGATGTCCCATATTTCTAGTGCTTCGCCCATGGTGTGTGCATGTACGGTATTGCATTCAGTGTGCAGCATGCCACCCCGTTCTAGTTCGCCCAGGATTCTGAATACACCGCCAGCGCGATGCACGTCTTCCATGTGGAATAACTGCGTCGCTGGTGCTACTTTACTCAGGTTGGGAACAACACGAGATAAACGATCCATATCGTCCATAGTGAAATCAACTTCAGCCTCGTGCGCTGCTGCGAGTAAATGCAATACGGTATTGGTTGAACCACCCATGGTGATGTCTAGACTCATGGCATTTTCAAAGGCTTTGAAGTTAGCGATATTGCGTGGTAATGCTGTTTCGTCGTCTTCTTCGTAATAGCGTTTGGTTAGCACCATAATCTGACGTGCTGCTTCCAGGAATAACTGCTCACGATCTGCATGCGTCGCTAACATCGAGCCATTACCCGGTAGCGATAAACCCAAAGCTTCGGTCAAACAGTTCATCGAGTTTGCGGTAAACATACCAGAGCACGAACCACAGGTAGGACAGGCCGAGACTTCCATTTTCATCACGTCTTCGTCGCTGTTATTGTCATCAGCCGCTGCGACCATCGCGTCGACCAAATCCAGTTTAACGACCTGATCCTTAATCACGCCTTTGCCCGATTCCATCGGTCCGCCAGAAACGAAAATCACGGGAATATTCAAACGCAATGCCGCGTTCAACATGCCCGGTGTGATCTTGTCGCAGTTTGAAATACACACCAAAGCATCCGCACAATGCGCATTTACCATGTACTCTACCGAATCTGAAATAATCTCGCGTGATGGCAAGCTATACAGCATACCGTCGTGTCCCATCGCGATACCATCATCCACCGCAATGGTATTAAATTCTTTCGCCACGCCGCCCATGCGTTCAACTTCACGCGCAACCAACTGACCCATGTCTTTAAGGTGCACATGACCCGGTACAAATTGGGTGAATGAATTTGAGATTGCGATGATTGGTTTATCAAAATCACCATCTTTCATCCCCGTTGCGCGCCACAAAGCGCGAGCGCCCGCCATATTGCGGCCGTGGGTGGTAGTGCGTGAACGATACTCTGGCATGGGATTTATTCCTTGTTTAAATGGTAGTCTGATAGTGTAACGCTGAATTGAGGTCTTTGGAAATACTCTTTAAAAACCGTCTAGCCAAAGCGTAGCCTAGACAACGTTGGAGTGCAACGAAGGCTACCCGAAGGGCATGGTTTCACAATTTTGTGAAAAAACCACGAGCTCTGTATAAGTTCAAAATATCGTTTTTAAACAACAAAAACGAGTTTTCATTAAAAAAGTAGGGGGGGGGTTCTAGGATCACCAAGAGCCAGAAATGACAAGTCAAATAATGATTCGGCTTACGCCTCACTAAAGGGTCAGCTGAAGCTGTTGTCTCGTTTCACTCGGCTGAGTTATTCGTTTTATACAACAAAACGTATAGTTCACTAAAGATCGTCGTAGATTCCGTTAGGAATCATCGACGTACAATGGTCGATAAACGATTGGCTGTTTTTAAAACTCAAATGTAATTCAGTTTAAAGCTCACCAAGAGCCAGAAATAATAACTCTTTTACAAAAGTGTGATGAACTTCACGGAATCATCAGCGAGAAACCAATATATTGATAGTCACCCCAATTATGGCGAAGGAGATAATCATGAAGCTTACAATTTTACCTATTTGTATAATTAGCGTAATGCTTGCGGCGACAATAATTATATCCGCAGAAATTTTAATGTCTCCATTCGAAGCGGATGATATTATTTATTTTTCTGGGAACTCCACTGGTAGTGAACGAATTTGGCAGTGGTTTTAACTGAATTTTTAATGGTCTCTAGCCGAATTCAGTAGGGTTATTAAAATAGTGCCTAGCTCTGCATAAATTCTATTTACGTTTTAAAAAGACTAAAACGTAATATCATTCAAAAGTAGGGGGGTGACTTTTCTAGACTCACTAACAGTCAAAAATGACAAGTCAAATATATGAATTATCCGTTTTAAACAACAAAACGGTAAGTTCACTAATGTTCATTGTAGATTCAAAAAGGAATCGAAGATATACAATGGTAGATTAGCGACTAGTTTATTTCAACAGCAAAATGCTTAAAACCCATTCACAAAACTCTGAAAGCTTTTTGAGCGTTGCATCAATTTAATCCCGGCACTTTCTAGCTGATCAACTGTTTTGCCAGGTAGTTCCAGAGAGGTAGGTACGATTCCAAGCTCCTTGATTTCGGGTGGTTTCAGGTCTTCAAGATTAATTTCAATCAATTGAAATTCAATATTCGCACAGTCTTTACCGTGGTTTTCTCGGCAGCGAGATTCTTGCACCTGTTTTTTCCAGATTGGGAATTTACTTCTCAATAGATCGATGGTTTCTGTATTGTATTTATTTGACTGAATCGTAGTAGTCGTATCAATAATGTCGACACTCGATGGAGCGCGTCTTCTAGTCGCAATGATGGGGTTTTGAAAACTAGCTGCATTAACACTGATAAAAACCATTTTCCTGGTTTTTTGCATACCGTAGGTTTTCATCGTATTCCACATGTTGTCGTTATGGAACGAAATAATATCCAGGATAGAACGTATGCCTAGGTTATCAGCGACACCACCATCAACCAGGTGTAGATACTTTAATTTCTTGTTGTCTCGATAGTTTTTGACTTTTAAGGCATCTTTATAGCGTTTTTGCTTATTATCTACTTTGTTTCTATTGCGTCTTTGAACGTCCCAGATAATTGGTGAAAACTGGCAATTGCCTGCATGATTCTCCAATGTTATGGGAGAGAAAAGAACAGGCACGGCAGCAGACGCTGCAACCGCACGAGAAATTGGGTAACTGTTTAAATCTGAGCAAATCCAGCTAAAATGATATCCGGTAAAAGAAAATCCCTGTCCTAGAGATAGGTCTGTCGCATTGATTACAATATAAGGGGCATCGGGTCGCATATCACCAAAATTTTTCTTTTTAAAAATTGTTTGATGGTAATACTCTGCAGCCAGATCACTGCGTTCAAATAACGCTGGAGCGAGTCGAATCCATGATTTGGGGCTAAATACTGATAGCCTGAGTAATTCGGTCTGGATTTTTCTTTTCAGGAATTTCTTCTCAAAGTCTCTAAAAATGCGATCGCCAAATAAACCAAAATAGGCAGAGGTGAAGCTTCCGCCAGACACGGAAGAGATCAAATCGACTTCATCCAGTAAGCGTCGTTGCTTATTTCCAATCGTGATTCTAGTGTCGCGCATTTTTTTCAGAACACCATAAGAGAGCGCCGCAGAACGTGTTCCGCCACCTGAAAAAGCCATAAATAAGGATAGCTCATCAGATCTTTGGTTTTTAGGAACTACACTTAATGCTGAGTTTGATTTAGCTTTAAGGGGCACATTCATTTTGGGTGAAGTAATGCTACAGGCGCTTAAAAAAACCCCACTAAAAATTATGCATAACGTATTTAAATTAACTATTTTCTGAGGTGATTGTAATAATATTCTTAGCATATTTTGTAGCATCGTCTCTTGCTTAGGCCCTAGCTTAGTGTGATAGTTTAGCGGTATGTCAAAAATAATTCTATTCAATAAACCATTCGGAGTGCTGACTCAATTTACCGATAATGTAAGTCGTCCGACTTTAGCTGATTTTATTCAGCAAAAAGGGGTATATGCAGCAGGGCGTTTAGATCGAGATAGCGAAGGTTTATTGGTGTTGACCGATGATGGCAAACTCCAAAACAGAATCGCCAGCCCCCAGCATAAAATGAGCAAAACCTATTGGGTGCAGGTAGAGGGTAAGCCGCAGCAATCTGATCTAGAAAAGCTTCGTCAAGGAGTTGAACTTAAAGATGGCATGACGATGCCCGCTAAAGTAAAAATAATCCCCGAGCCTTATCTTCTTTGGGATCGTGATCCTCCTGTGCGTGTGCGTAAAACAATCCCAGATAGTTGGTTAGAAATTACTATAAGTGAGGGACGTAATCGACAAATCAGACGTATGACGGCCGCTATTGGTTTTCCGACACTGCGTTTGATTCGCTATCGTGTTGGTTCGTGGACTATTGATGGCTTGGAAATGGGAACACAGAGAATACTTGAAGTCTGATTGGAAAAAGTGGCTAGCTTTAGCGCAGCGAAGACAACGTTGGAACGCAATGATGAAGGCCCGAAGGTTGTGTTTTTCATTTAATATGAACAAAAAACACCTAAAGGTAGGGGGGCTGCCTTCGACAATGCTCAGGATAAACTAAAGCGCTCAGCAGAACTGTGTTTTTTAGTATTAATGTCTACTCCAAACTTTAAATGATTCATTTACTTGCGATATAAAGCTATAGAGCAAATAATGATTTCATTTACAGCCTCAGGAATTTCCCTTGCCTCATATATTCGAAGAAATCGACTTTCAAAATACACCGCTTGGTGAAATCAGCTTGAGAAAACGCTCAGAGCCTCGTCTGGAAGACAAACTCATTTACGAAGTTAAGATGAATGAGGAGTTTCTTATGTCGAGTTTATTTGTCGAAGCCGAAGTCCAGCTATCTCATTTGGGTTTAGCAGCGCTTGGTGAAAACTTTGAAGATAAACCATTGGATGTCATTGTAGGTGGTTTGGGGCTTGGCTATACAGCTGCGGCTGCTTTAGAAAATAATTTTGTGAAAACATTGAAGGTTATCGATGTGATGCCGCCAGTGATTGAATGGCATCAAAAAGGCTTGATTCCTTTGGGTGATGATTTAATGGCTGATTCACGTTGCGAGTTGATTTTAGGTGACTTCTTTGCCATTACTAGTGCCGATACTGAAGGCTTCGGAGAAGCTAATCAGAATGAAAAAGTGGATGCAGTATTGCTGGATATCGATCATTCACCCAGTTTCTTGCTCTCTCCCGGGAATGCGGCGTTTTATACCGAGAAGGGTTTATCTTCCTTGGCCAATAAAATCAACGAAGGTGGCGTATTTGCATTGTGGTCTGATGTTAAAGCGAGCGACGATTTTATTCGCTTGCTTGAAAGTGTGTTTTCTGGTGTTGAGTCTCATCTGGTCTTATTCCCGAATCCGTATACTAAGGAATCTTCCAGTAATTATATTTACACGGCTATCGTAAGATAATAGACCTGTGTGAAGTTCATGTTTGTTTCTTTGAGCTATGCTTATAAGCACGAGGAGAAATAGTATGAAAGAAGTCATCAAGAGCTATTCAACAAATAATATTACAGTCGTTTGGCAACCCGCCAAATGCTCACATTCAAAAATTTGTTTTCATGGTTTGCCAAAGGTTTTCAATCCTGAAAATAGACCGTGGGTAAACTTGGTCGAAAGCACCGATGAAGACATTATTGCTCAGGTAAAAAAGTGCCCATCTGGGGCGTTATCAATAGTGCAAAATGAGGAAAAAGTAATGGAAGAAACAGCAGTGGAATCAGGTAATACAACAAAAGTGAAAGTAGTCAAAGGTGGGCCATTAATGGTCGAGGGGGCTTTGACAATAACCTTAGCTGATGGTGAAGAGGCCGAGAAAGAAGGTGTGACTGCGTTATGCCGTTGCGGTGCTTCGGCCAATAAGCCTTTTTGCGACGGCAGTCACAGTAAAATCGAGTTTGATACTTAAACTTTTAATTAAGTCAGGCTAGGGCGATACTAGAAAAACCCTCCTAAAGTAGGGGGTGACCTAAATTTAATCGTATTCGGTATCTTTCCAGGTACGCATCGCGGTGAATACCTCTGTAGAGTTATCGAGTTGCTTACCAGTAACTTCTGAAACTCGAGTTATCACATTAGGTAAATGTGTTCTTAGAAATGGATTGGTTTCCAATTCTAATGATAGTCGAGAGGGAACAGTAGCCTTATCACTATCCAGCAACGCCATTGAAGCTTCTTCTCTTGCGAGAAGATCACTGCTATCGGGTTCGACCCATTTAGCAAACCCAATATTATCCAAAGTGTATTCGTGTGCGCAGTAGATCAATGTATCTTCAGGCAGTTTTGAGATCTTTTCTAAAGAATCATGTAAATCTTTCATAGTGCCATTGAAAACGCGCCCACAACCTGCGGCAAATAGAGTGTCTCCACAGAATAAACGGCCTTCGCTGTTTTGATCGATGGTGTAATAGGCAATGTGTCCAGCGGTATGACCGTGTACATTCATGACCTGAAAATCTGCATCAATTTGATCAAGATGAATTTTTTCATCACCTTTTAGTGGATGGGTTATATGTGGAATACGCTCGCTCGCAGGTCCATAAACAGGAAGATCTGGGTATTTTTCCAATAAGCGAGAAATACCGCCTACGTGATCAGCATGAAAGTGTGTGATTAAAATGGCAGTCGGTTGAATACTGTTCGTTTCTAAAGCTTCAATAACAGGCGTAGCATCACCAGGGTCAACAATTGCAGCATATTGCTGATTTTCATCACAAATAAGCCAGATATAGTTGTCAGAAAAAGCTGGGACAGTGATAATGCGATTCAAACACGACATAATTTATTTTTTGAGAGTTGTTAATGAGTACGGGAACACTATACATTATTTCTGCGCCTTCAGGAGCGGGTAAAACCAGTTTGATTACTAAACTGTTGGAAACATTGCAGGGTGTGGAAATGGCAGTGTCTCATACAACTCGTAAAGCGCGTGAGGGTGAGGTTAACGGTAAACATTATCATTTTATCGATGCGGATACATTTCTGGATGGTGTGCATGGTGGTGATTTCCTTGAACATGCAAATGTGTTTGGTAACCACTATGGAACAGCTAAAAAGTCAGTAGAAGATATTCTCAATAAGGGTGTGGATGTGATTTTGGAAATTGATTGGCAGGGTGCTCAGCAAGTGCGAGGATTAATGCCTGATGCATTATCAATTTTCATATTACCACCATCCAAGGAAGAGCTCGAAAAACGCCTTCGTGGTAGAGCTACAGATAGCGATGAGGTGATAAAAAAGCGCCTGGGACAGTCGGTTGATGATATTCAACATTATCCTGAATTCGATTATGTTGTGATCAACGATGATTTTGAAGATTCAGTGAATATACTTAAGAGTATATTTATTGCTAATAGAGCGCGTTGTGGTCATCAGCAAAAAGTAAACGCTAAATTATTGAAGGGTCTTTCTTAGGTATATCACAGAAAATCCAAGCTTATAAAAAGTGCCAGCCGAACCGTAGACAACAGCTTTGTTGTTTAAAGCTAACCCGAAAGGCGAATAAAATGAGTCAAAAGTAGGGGGGTGGCTTTATAATTTATTATATTTAATCGCTAAACCCTTAGATTTCTCAACCGGATATTTTTCTGCATTTAGGATCATTTTATGCTTTGCTGTTTCCACAAGATCCACATCTAATTTATCAGCTAATCGAATCAAATAAATAAAAATATCAGCCATTTCCAGGCTGATTTCATCTAGAGTTTCTGTAGAAAGGTTTTTGCTTTGTTCGTCGGTGAGCCATTGAAAGTGTTCTACTAGTTCAGCGCATTCTACGATCATCGCCATGGAAAAATTCTTCGGGGAATGAAACTGATCCCAGTCTCGTTCTTTAGCAAATTCTCGTAATTTCAGTTTTAGTGATTCTAGTTCTGCAGACATGTACTGATCATAGCAAATTAGTACTATAAAAAAAGCCAGTAGTTATTCAACTACTGGCTCCCTTGAATCAATTTTTAACTTTTTAGATTAAAACTTAAGGTTATCAGTTCAACGCGGTAAATATGAGCTTACAAATGTAAGTGATTATTTTTCAACGCAGAAACGGTGATCTTAAGGTTTTATATAATTGTTAAAATTTAGCTACAGCCTTTAGGTCTTGGTAATCCTGCAACTTTATTGGCTGATTTAATTAATCCGCCTTTAGGGAAGAAGCTGAATATATATTTATTAGATGAGCGATCTTTACCAAATTCTTCTTTCATCATTTTCATGAATTTGCGAGGCTCAGCTACCTGATTATTATCGTGAAATGCCTTACGAGTGAGGTTTATGATGTCCCAATGCTCAGGAGTAAGCTCGTCGATACCTTCTACATCTGTTGCAATTTTTTCTGCAATAGCTTCCGACCACTCGCTTAGGTCTTCTAACCAACCTGCTTCACTAAGTTGAACTGTTTTGCCTTCTACTTCGATTTCCATTGTGTACCCTTTGAAGGTTAAATTTAATTTGTACGGTAGTATATCATTAAATACTAATAGATAACAAAATTGATACTTATGATAAATTTTATACGGGTATTTTCAGTTACAATCAAGCTATGAAGTTATTTAAAAATTTCCTGGGGATTTTGCAGTCTATCCATGAGCAATCCTTTTTTAATGCGGATGTCACAGGTGCAAGCAATCAGAATGTTCATCTTAGTCCCGTTTATTGGGATAAAAGGCCAGCTATCGTTTTAATGGTAGTAGCGTTTTGTATATTGCTACTTCATTACCTTAAATTTAATACGGTTTTTTATACAACGTTGAATTTGTGGTTTTCTCAAGTATCTGATAATCCAGCAGCGAAACTGATGGAGTTACGTCGCCAGACATTCTTTCCTTTGGTGACACAAGCGTGGTGGGGTTTTTGGCATTTAGTTACTTTTGTGTTGATACCTGTTTTGACAATTAAATTTATACTGAAAGAACCACTGAAAAATTACGGTCTTGGAGTGGGGCGTTTAAGAGAACATATTAAATGGTATGTATTGCTTGCAGCTCCCATCTTATCTTTTGTTGTAATAGTTAGCTTTCGAGATGATTTCAGTAATCATTATCCTTTTTATAAGCTGGCATATCGAAGCTGGTTTGATTTGATCGCCTGGGAAGTATTGTATTTACTCCAATTTATTTGCGTAGAGTTTTTCTTTCGAGGATTTATCATACAAGCGTGTCGCCCTACCTTTGGGGTGAACGCCATATTTGTGATGATCGTACCTTATATGATGATACATTTGTCCAAGCCCTGGTTAGAAGCAAGCGGTGCAATCTTCTTCGGTTTATTTTTAGGCGTTTTGGCGTTGCATACTCGCTCCATATGGGGAGGTGTAGTGGTTCATGTGGCTATAGCATTGAGTATGGATATTGCTGCGCTGTTACAGACTAAAGGATTGCCACAGCAGTTTTTTCCTTAGCCTGAGACAGTTGTCAAATTATTATAGAGCGATACAGCGTGCTCTACATCGTTATGAATTTCGAGGTGTTTACCGGTCAATAATATAGCAACATCACTGTATTCTTTAATTGTTGCCATGCTATGTGAAACCATAATAATGCTTGAATGCTCTCTTTTAGCGTTAAAAGCATCTTTACATTTTTTTTGAAAGCCTTGATCTCCAACACCCATAATTTCATCAACCAGATACACTTCAAAGTCTATTGCCATACTTAAGGCAAAAGCTAAGCGCGAACGCATACCCGAAGAGTAGGATTTTATCGGTTCATGGATATAGTCCCCAAGTTCGGAGAAGTCCTGAACATATTTTGTAACATATTTTATATCTGAATTATAGATTCGACAGGCAAAGCGAAGATTTTCTATCCCGGTAAGTGAAGGATGAAATGAACCAGCGAAACCTAGAGGCCAGGAATACTTGCCTTTGCGGATTATTCTCCCACTATCAGCGTATTCGCTTCCAGCAATCAATCTAAGCAGGGTTGATTTACCTGCGCCATTGACCCCTAAAACACCGATATTTTTTTTATCAGGAAACTTGAAACTGACATCATTGAGAATTATATTTTTTCCATTAGCCATATCATAGGCTTTATTCACATTACGAAATTCAATCATACCTGACGTGCTCTTTTACTAGTCAATCTTTCAACCAATAAACCAATAGCAAAAATACCAACACAAACAGTGACGGCATATTCAGGGTCATACAAATCACTTTCAAAGCTTGGGTAAAACCCAGACCGAAACCACTCTATTAAGTGAATCAACGGGTTGAAATCAACAATCGCATAAACCTCAGGAGACAGAAAATTTGCGGTGAAGAAAATTCCAGAAATAAAATATAGGGGTCTTGAAAAGGCACTAAAAATACTTTCATAAGATGGATAGTAGGGAACAATGGCGGCATTAATTAAACCGATTCCAGTAGCAAGGAGTATAAGAAGTCCCGCCACTTTCATCATTTCTAAAAAACTATCAATTCTAATCGATGTACCCATGTAGATTGCGACACCCAGGAAAAAAAGCATGACTAAAAACATGGTTGAAAATACTAAAATAATACGGGAAATTGTAATGTCTATGGGCATTACTTGAGGATAGCCGAGCAAAGCCTTATTTGATTGTATACCTCCCATTACATTATTGACCAGATTGCTATATAGCAGCCATGGGATGATTCCTGTAAGAATAAATAACCCCATATTATCCCCAAGCGGTATTGCTCGATCTAGGGCTGAGAAAATTCCGATAAATACAACCACATGTGCAAAAGGCTCAAACAGCGCCCAAAAGAAACCTAATTTACTGTTTCCATATCGAGATCGTGTCTCGCGCAAGGTCAATGCAGAGATTACCCGAGCTTGAACATTTAGTGCATTTAATAATTCCATGATTCTGTCTAGAAATTTAAGATCATTGTTTTAGGTCCATCCAGCATGATCTCTTATAGATGCAATAATTAAACTTAGTATGCCCCATAAGAGTAAACAGGATAGAAATAATACGATATAGTCATTTGGCTGGTTAGGTTTAGATGGTTCTTCGGGCAATTTAGGGTTTACTATTACGGTCAGATAACGATGTTGCTGGGTAGCATCAATTCTGGATTGTTCAAGATTAAGGAGTGCAGCCTCATAAGATTTTTCTGCAAAACCCTGTTCTGTTAATAATTCTTCATGCTTTGATATTATCGCACTCATTGATTTAGCATCATTGCTGTCTGTAATTTTGGTGCTTCTAATTCGTTCTATATTCACTTGTTTTTTTAGGGAAAAAACTTTGTTTTTTGCTTCAATAATTTTTCGTGATGTATCAGGAAATTCCAGCCTTAGACTTCTCAAGTCTGCTTCTGCTCGTGCGCGTTCTGCCTCAAGTTCTTCAACTAGTCTTAGTTTGGATTCTGCGGACTGCTCAGGGCTAAGTGCCTGCTCTTTTTCTCGAAACTTTCTTACATCAGAGCGTGCTTCTTTGAGCTTTGCTTCAGCTTGTTTTAACTCTTTACGAGCAAATTGAAGGCTATCTTGACGAGATTTTTCAGATAAGGTATTTACCAGTTCTTCACTGACTTCCAAGATAGCTTTAGTCACTTTTACCGCAGACTCAGGTTCAAATGCTGTCACTTTCAAATCAACGATTCCTGAAGTTGTATCAAATTGGACGTTAACTTTTTTCTGCCAGTATTCAACAATATCTTCAATGCTTGAGTTTTTTTCTAACCTTGATAGGTAGTCTTTATCTTCACGAGCATATAGGGCGTTTAAATCAAAGTACTTCTTGGTGCTTTCTATTACCTCACGAGATTCGATAAAGTCTTTGACTATTAGCGCATCCCTTGTCGATGAAACACTTCCCGGGAGTCCGGTCAAAGCCCCTAAAGGATCAGACTGACCCTGTCCTTGTTTTTCGATAGTGAAATGTGCGTTTGCTTCATATTGTGGGCTTGCTACTCTTAAGTAGTAGAGTGTTCCCAAAGTCATCGGGATAACAAAAAATAACCAAAATAGAAATGATTTAAAAATTTTCATAGGGGCTTAGGCGATAGAAACAAATGAGCTGTAAGATAGTTTATTGATTTTGACTGTTAATTTATTTTGTGGGTAGTAGTCTAATATTCTAAATATATAAATTATAACGATCAGCAATGTGTTAATTTCATGAAGTATATAGTATTAAACAGATACTGGAAAACATAGAATAAAGAGATATTTATAAAATAACCACTCTAAAGTGGTGGGGTATAAATATAGTTTTTTACTTAACATTATTTAGCAAGAATCGGGTTTTACTTACAAACCTTAAAACTTATGATGTAAACATGCAGACAGATTATCACTTATCATGATTAACGAAGATTTCTACAAAAGTAATCGAGATTATGCGCGTATCGAAAAAGCTATCCATTTCATAAATAATAACTTTCAACAGCAGCCTAGTTTAGAAGAAATTGCAGCACATACTCATTTAAGTCCTTTCCATTTTCAACGTTTATTTACCGACTGGGCGGGGATCAGTCCTAAGCAATTTCTGCAATATACCAGTATAAATTATGCCAAACAGGTATTAAGGGAAAGACAATCTTCGTTGATGGAAGTCTCACAAGAGACTGGTTTGTCAGGGACTGGCAGATTACATGATTTATTCGTTACAATAGAAAGTATGACCCCCGGCGAATTTAAGCGAGGTGGCGAGTCACTTGTAATACATTATCAGTATATACAAAGTGCTTTTGGGTTAATGCTAGTCGCATCAACCGATAAAGGGATCTGCTACATGGGGTTTGTTACACATGACAAAAATAAGATTTTTAAAGAATTGGTACAGCGATTTCCTCATGCCTTTTTCGATGAAGCCGAAAAGGAAGTACATTCGAAAGCTGTAAATTTTTCTTGTGCAGACTCAGGCGACGATAAAGATATCAAACTTCACATCAAAGGCACTGAATTCCAGTTGAAAGTTTGGGAAGCCTTATTAAAAATACCCTTGGGTTATTTAAGTACATACGGAGAGATTGCAAAAACTATTAGACGACCAAGTGCAGCAAGAGCTGTTGGTACTGCTATCGGCAGTAACCCCGTTGGCTTTTTAATTCCATGTCACAGGGTAATTAGAGCTAGTGGGGTATCTGGCGGTTATATGTGGGGGCAAGAGAGAAAATCAGCAATGATTGGTTGGGAAGCGGCTAAAATATCTAATCACAAGAAATGATTTATGGATTTATTTGGATTTGATGATGAATTTAATCTCCTGCCATATGACGGAGAAGTATTTTATTACGGACAAACCTTAGAATCAGAATTGTCTAAACAGTTTAGACTAAACTTGTTAAAAAATATCGATTGGAAAAATGATGAAGTTGTTATTTATGGAAAACATATAGTCACTGATAGAAAAATAGCCTGGTATGGTGATAAACCATATAGCTATACTTATTCTAATACGACTAAGCAGGCTTTGTTGTGGACGGCTGAGTTATTACAATTAAAGAAGTTAGTCGAAAAGCATACTGATACTGTTTTTAATTGTTGTTTGCTAAACCTTTATCATAATGGTGCAGAAGGTATGACGTGGCATAGTGATGATGAAGAGGCTTTAGGTAAAAATGCGGTAATCGCTTCTTTGAGTTTAGGGGCAAAAAGAAAATTTTCTTTTAAGCATAAACGAAGTAAAGAAACAGTCTCTCTTGAATTAGAAGAAGGCAGCTTACTTCTAATGAAAGGTACGACTCAGCATCACTGGTTGCATTCATTACCGAAAACTACTACAAGTACTAGAGCCAAGAATAAACCTTACATTTAGGCAATTTCTATAAGCTTTTACCATCAAACATGCTGGCATCAATAGATTCTGTGTCAATCTCATCAATGCAACCTAGATTAGCTCGATAATGTTCTGGCATTCTAACTGTTTGGTGAAAAGGGTAAATGCCGCATTCCTTGCAGAAAAAGTGATGACCTACTTTATTATCAAATTCATAAAGTGCGAGGTTATCAGGGTTTTTCAATTCGATATGAAATGATTCCGGGGGAATAACAAAATCCGTCATCAGTGCACCTCTGCGTTTACAGAGTGAACAATTACAGCGTAAGCCTGAAGTAATAACCTCATGGTGCTCAAAAGAAAAACTAACGTTTCCACAATGACACTTACCTGTGTATTTCTTCATCGTCTTTCGTCGTCAAATTGCTTTAAAAGTACGGAAGTGTCAGATCGGGAATAACCTCTTTCTTGAAGTTCTGCATATCTTTCATCAACCTGCTTGGCCAGAGGTAATTCGACGCCGAGTTTTTCCGCTTCATCAAAGCAGATAGCTAAATCTTTGCGCATCCAGTCGATGGCAAAACCAAAGTCGAATTCGTTATTCATTGCTGTTTCGGTTCGATTTACCATCTGCCAAGAGCCAGCAGCACCATGCTGAAGTACATCAACCATGGTTTTAGCATCGATATCAACGGCTTTAGCCATACTCCAGGCTTCACTCAAGCCCTGTAATAAGCCTGCAATACAAAGTTGATTCACCATTTTTAACGCCTGGCCTTTACCTGATGAGCCAATTAATGTGGTCGCTTTAGCGTAGCTATTCATTGCCTCCAAAGTCTTATCGAAGGTGGTTTGATCCCCACCTACCATGATAGTAAGAATTCCTTGTTCAGCGCCTGCTTGTCCGCCGGATACAGGAGCGTCAAGAAACTCCATATTGCGTTCTGTGGCTTCAGCATATAGTTCTTGAGAAAGGCTAGGAGAAGTTGTGGTGTGGTCGACTAAAAGCGTTCCAGCTTTAGCAGCCGGCAAACACCTTCTTAAAGATTTCTCTAACGTCATTGTCGTTACCCAGACAAGTGAAAACGATTTCAGCATCAGCAACAGCTTCTTCAGGAGTGACTGCAAATTTAGCAGAGTTATTAGCAGAATATTCATCAGCCCACTTTTCTGCTTTAGCTGTTGTTCGGTTGTAAACGGTTACGTCATAACCATTTTTAGCGAGATAACCCGCCATCGGGTAGCCCATGGCTCCTAAGCCAAGAAAAGATACTTTTTGCTTTGACATGATGAATCCTTGAATTATGAATTAATTTAATTGTAGTTGAAAATTATCGTTTTTTCGTAAATTTCGAAAGGAAATTTATTTGTTATGTTTATCGAATTTTTTCACAATTATTTCTAAAAGGGCTTTTATCACGGGGTCTTCTTTTCTAGATTCTAAATAGGCCATACGTAACGGTAGTGTGAAGGCTTCTCCTGGCCACACAACAATTTCACCTTTTTTCAATAATGCATCGGCTTCATCATCTCGAATAAAGGCCAGCCCCACGCCTGAGCGCAATAAAGCAATGGTGGACTCTTCAGTGGCAGTGGATGTAATCCATGAAGGTTGAGTTTTAGTATCCGAAAAAACGTGATTAATAAACTTGTGATAAATACATAACGGCTCAGGATATATCCACGGGAGTTGTGCCAGCTCTTCTCTGCCAGCTAATTTTAGTTTGTCTTTCCATTTTGGTGCAGCGGCAATTACTGCTTGTGTATTACAAAGTTCTACATAACTGACTTGATCATGAGGTATATCTCCAGAAAAAAAACTTACATCGAGTAATCCTTTGCTAACTTTTTGTACAAGGTTGGAAGAAGTTCCTTGAGTCAATTGGATTTTCAAATTCGGATACTCTGACATTAATGCGTTATGCCATTTCGCCAATAACAGATATTCAGCATCTGTATTTAACCCAACTTTTGCCTGACCAGTGATTTCTCCCTGAAGCGTTTTAGCAGCGAGTTTTAACTCATTACCTGCGTTCAGTACTAATTGGGCTTTATCTCTGAGGAAAGCGCCACTTTCTGTAAGACGCATACCTTTTGGGGTCCGATTAAAAAGTTTTACTTCTAGCTCTTCCTCTAATGCCTTGATATGTGCACTTACAGCAGGCTGGCTTGTAAATAAACGTTCCGCTGCTTGTGTAAGATTGCCAGTATCAGCAACGGTTACAAAGGTTCTGAGTTGATAAAGTTCCATGTCATTGATGATGTCATCATTTTGATACTGAGCAATTTGAATACGGAGTAATACTAATTATGACCAATCTGAAATCCTGATAGCGGGGTTTTGATAATACGATTGGATAGTTTTTTTGATGAAGCGTTAAATCCACTCATGGTCTTACCTGTAGGGGGTAAATCATAGAGGAGGCCTTGCTTGCAGGGTCTCAATTTAAATAAGAAGGTCGTTACAAATACGTTAAATAATTAAGGAGACATGTCATGACTGTATATACAGAAGTAAATCATAATAATCATCTTTCTCAGTGTCTGCCTAGCTGTGAAGAAACTGTAATTAATCCTTCAAAGAATTTATTGAATACCTTTAAGTCTTGGATTGAGCGCACACGTCAACGCAAACAGCTTGCAAAGCTAGACGATCGAATGTTGAAAGATATTGGTATTAGTCGTGCTGATGTTAATCGAGAAGTCGCAAAACCGTTTTGGAGATAGTATTAGTAAAATCTATGCCTATTGTATAAGAAACAGCTTAGATTTAACTTGCAATACCGAGTAGAAAACAGTCAAATAGACCCAATAACCTTACATGGAGAGTGTCTTATATGACTAAGTTTTTACTCGGTTTTTTCAGCTTTGGATGGCTACGAGGCCTGGATTTTTTACCACCATTACTACTTCGATTGTTCTTGGCGCCATTGCTATGGGTGTCTGGTAGCAGAAAGCTGGGTTTGTTTACCGCAGACAATACCGTTTGGTATAACCCTTTAACCTGGTTCAATACTGACAATCCTGTTTATCAAGCTACATCAGCTGGTTTAGCCAAAGTTCCGTTAATAGGAGATGCACTATCAGGTGTTTTGACTAGCTCAATCGGCTGGTTAGAAATTATCGGGGCATTTTTGCTGTTGATTGGTTTCGCTGTACGTTGGGTTTCAATACCTTTACTGGCTCTGATTATATTGACTGCAATTATGGCACTTAATGGTCAGGATATTGTTGCTACTCTTAAAGAAATGCTTATGACTCATGGTTATACCGATATGAGTAGTTCAGATTTCAGCAAGACTGTGGTTTATTTCTTAATGTTATTAACCTTATTCTTTATGGGTGCAGGTCGCTTCTTAAGTGTTGACTGGTTCTTGTATCACAGGTTGAAAAAGAAAGTCATTGCAGGTCAGCAAGCAAAGAATACAGCGCACCCGCATGACAATATTAAATCAGATCCTTTTGATTTGGATAACACCACTGATGAAGTGAAATGATGAAGTAAAGTAATATTGATCATTTAATATGAAAAAGGACGCTACGGCGTCCTTTTTTTATGCTAAATCATAAAAAGTGCTTAGCTCTGCATAAATTCTATTTACGTTTTAAAAAAACTAAAACGTAATATCATTCAAAAGTAGGGGGGTGACCTTTTTTATTTAAGTATCCGTATTAACTGAGCTTTACCGCTTGAGAAGTACATAGACTGCCCCAGTTCCACCATCTTTTGGCTTGCAGGAATGAAAGGCTAATACTCTCTCGTGTTCACTCAACCAATGGTTAACCTGAGTTTTCAAAACTGGTTTTTTGTCTCCGGAACGGTTGCCTTTGCCATGTACTATCCGGATACAACAACCTTCGAATTGAACGGCTTCCTGTAGATAGTAAACGAGAATCATTTTGGCTTGTTTGATGCTTGCGCCATGCAGATCAAGTTCATCAGAAATCCGGTATTTTCCACTGCGGAGTTTTTTAAAGACGGAGTTCTGGATGCCTTCCCTACAAAAACTTAATACACCTTCCATTTCAACGTCTTCTACTTCAAGCTCATCTGAAAGTGGATCGTGAATAAATAACTCTTCAAAGTCTTCCTCTGGTTGGCGTATTTTTGCAGTCGGTCTTTCAGCTTCGTGATAAGCTTTATCTTTTGCGAGTGGCTTTACGCCTTGCATCGCTTCTGCGAAGAAATTTTGATCATACTGATCTTGTGCTTGTTGTTTAAGGTGCTTTTGTGTAGCCTCCTTTTTAGCTTCTTTCTCGGCTAGCTGTTTTGCAGACAGTTGCTTTTTAAGCTCTTTTAGTGTTTTTTTATCAAAATTAGACACAGTTAGTCGTGATGGCTATCAGATGGTTGTTATCGATAGTAAAGATTATCATTTTATGAGTGTTTTATGGAACATTTTATGGAAATACTGTTAAGTAATGATGATGGCTTTATTGCGCCGGGGATAAATCTGCTGCGTGATAAGTTATCAGAAATTGCTGATGTGCTGACAATTGCGCCCGACAGAGATCGAAGTGGTGCAAGTAATTCTCTAACACTTGAATCACCGTTACGCCTTACTGAACGAGGTGAAAATTTCTATAGCATCAATGGTACACCCACCGATTGTGTGCATCTTGCGCTTACAGGACTATACCCAGATAAAGAACCTGATATTGTGATTTCAGGTGTCAACTCAGGACCCAATATGGGTGATGATGTCATCTACTCAGGGACGGTAGCAGCCGCAATGGAAGGCCGTAACCTGGGTTTGCCGTCAATAGCTGTCTCTATGGGTTCTTACGAAGCCCAGCATTATGAGTCTGCAATTCAGGCCGTTATTCAATTATTAAACGATATGCCATCTTTAACATTAAGTGATTCAGATAAAGCCGCCAGCATACTTAATGTAAATGTTCCTGATTTACCGTGGCAGGAAATCAAAGGATTTAAGGCGACACGTCTTGGAAAGCGGCATAAAGCTGAGCCAGTGATTAAAACAGAAGATCCAAGAGGCCGAGAAATATTCTGGATAGGTCCAGTGGGTGTAGAAGCAGATGCCGGTGAGGGCACAGATTTTTATGCAGTACAACAAGGTTATGTATCTGTAACTCCTATTCACATAGACCTGACGCGTTATTCTGCCCTTGACGATATGCAAAAATGGTTCCAAAGCAGGGGGGTGTATGGAAGAGACTCTAATTAAATACTATAAGCTATATAAGCCTTTATGGAATCCGCGTTGTTGTGAATCTTGTGAAGGCATCAGTATTCCTTGCGATCCACACCTGGAATATGATCACATAGAAACTCATATAGCATCACAGTATCTAATCAGAGGCTCTTCATGAACGAATTAGACATCCAGGGCGTAGGTATGACATCGCAACGTACGCGTGATCGATTAGTCGATCGACTCCAGGAGAAGGGTATCGAAAATCCTGATGTATTACGTGTTATGCGTCTGGTACCCCGTCATTTGTTTGTTGACGAGGCCATGGCGAGTCGTTCTTATGAAGATGCATCATTCCCTATCGGTCATGGGCAAACTATTTCTCAGCCGTTCATTGTTGCCCGCATGACAGAGTTAATCATGAAATCTGAATCGTTAGAGAACGTGCTGGAAGTGGGAACTGGCTCTGGTTATCAAGCTGCTGTTTTGGGTGGTTTAGTGAAAAACTTACATACCGTTGAGGTTGTGACTGAACTTCATCGCAATGCCAGGGAATTACTATATAAGTTAGGATATCGCAACATCCGTACCCATTTGGGTGATGGTAGCTGGGGTTGGGAGAATGCTGCACCGTATGATGCCATTATGGTTACAGCGGCGCCCGATGAAATCCCGTCTGCGTTAATCCAGCAACTGAAAATAGGAGGACGGATGGTTATTCCCGTAGGGGCGCAAAATAGTGAACAAAAGTTACAGGTTGTGACCCGTAACAGTGAAACAGATTATTCCGTTGAAAATCATGAGTCGGTAATTTTTGTTCCATTAGTTGGAGGTTAACGACGGGCGGTTGGCGCTGTTTTTAGGGCTAATTTCAATAAATATTACAAAAAACCAAAAAAATCCTTTAAAATGAACCTGTTTTCGAATATATATAACAAAGTAATTGAGTATTCGCAGCATAAATATGCGAAAAACTATCTGGGGGTAGTTAGCTTTCTAGAATCGGCGTTACTGCCGTTACCTCCTCCAGATATAATGTTGATTCCGATGTCGCTGGCAAAACCTGCTGAATGGTGGCGTTTAGCATTATGGACAACATTTACATCAGTACTCGGTGGAATAGCTGGCTATTTACTGGGTACATGGGCTTATGAGTGGTTGGGACCGCTCATTGAAAATTGGGGTTATGGGCATAAGTTTGAGCAGGTTAAATCCTTGTTCGATCGTTGGGGCATTTGGGCAATTCTTGTCGCTGGCTTCTCGCCAATACCTTATAAACTTTTCACAATTAGTGCAGGACTTTTGTCGATGGCATTTTTACCTTTTGTGGTTGCATCTGCAGTCGGAAGAGGGGCGCGATTCTTTTTGGTCGCATTACTAGTTGCTAAAGCAGGACCTCGCATGGAACCACTCATTGTTAAATACATCGAGTGGCTGGGCTGGCTAACAGTAGTGTTGTTAGCGTTAGTTGTGGGAATCTATCAATTAAAATAGAATCGAAGGTATTTATTATGGACAGTAAAATCAAACTAGTTGCAGTAGCGTCACTAGTTGCTGTAATGGCATCAGGCTGTAGTAGCTATAGGGGGGCATCTCAAGTTGGGTATGACTCAGGATCAACAGGTAGTGAAGGATATTCTACATCTGGAGAACGTCGTGGATTATTCGGTCAACGTGCACGTTCTAGCCAGGTAGCTGGCGGCGGCCAGGTCCGAGGTACGGGTCAATCACAGCGAAGAAACTCTGCAACTTGCGCTCCATGTGGTACAACTCAACCTAAGGCACAAAGTACTTATACATACAAACCAGCCAAACCTGCAGCACCGGCACCTCAGCCAAAAGCTCAGGCGTCAACGCATAATCAGCAATATTACATTGATAAGTGGAATCGCGAACAAGCTCAAGCACGTGCGAACCCGCAACAACCTGCGGCACAGCCACAGCAAAATACCAACTATGCAGGATATGGAACTGATCCGAATACTCAGTATTACGATTACAGCTCTGCATCTGGAAATACAAGCGCACCTGCGGCTAATACAAACGTAACGGCTAGCAATAAAAGTATTTACACCGGAAGCTATCAGCAAAAAACGTATAAGCCTTATGCACCGACTACTTACTCTGGTGGTACTGCTGCTGCGACCAATACGGCTACTTACGCTAATACAGCATCAAGCGCTGGTGGAAGTACTTATACTGTAAAAAAAGGTGATACGGTATTTGAGATCATGCGTCAGACAGGTGTGTACTGGAAAGATATTATCAGCATTAATAACTTACAGCCTCCATACAATATTAGTCCTGGCCAAACAATCCGTTTGAAATAATAAGCAGATTTTGGACAATAAAAAAAGCCCTCAGATGAGGGCTTTTTTTGTATGAATTGGAGTATTTATCTTTTGTTAACGATTACCTTTTACTTCTGTAAACGCGTTTGTGAAGGTAGCTGGGTTCATGTGATAATCAAGATCATTATAAGTAATGATGCCAGCCTATTTATCCATGATTTCGCCTTTAGGGTTAACCACATAGCTGGTTGGAATGCCCATGATAATACTAAATGAAAGCATAGTGCTTTACTGCATCGGGTTTAGTGGGTAGCTGCTAATATCTAACACTTGTTTAAATGCTTTGATCTTCTCTAATCCTTGAGACGCAAAGAAGCGAAGGATGCTGAGATTAGCTCATAGTATTATTAGTTTTTTACTGGTGTTTAATGCGCACTTATTTTCCTTTTAAATATAAGTATTAAGCAGTCTGTAAAAGAAAAAACACAGTTCTGCTGAGCTTGTCAAAGCACCCCCCACCTTTCAGGCACTTTTCTAAAATAGACTTTATATCCTAATGAGAAATTAAACAGAGAATAAATAATTTGTGTTTAGGTTTGGCTTGGATACACTAGGCAGTTTAAATTCACTAATTTCACTAAAAGAATAATTCGAAGAGGGTAATATGTCAGACACAACTACTATTTATCATAATCCGCGCTGTTCCAAATCCCGTGCAGCCATGGAGCTACTTACCGATAAAGGTATTGAGGCGAAAGTGGTTAAATATCTAGATACGCCACCTGACAGTGCTGCGATTACTGAAATCCTGGATATGCTCGGTTTAGAACCCCGGGAGTTAATGCGAAAAGGTGAGCAAGCCTATAAAGATAATAATTTAGCCGATATAAGCTTATCCAAAGAGCAGTTAATCGAAGCGATGGTGAATAATCCCATTTTAATTGAGCGTCCAATTGTGGTGAAAGACGGCAAGGCCGCTATTGGTCGTCCTATTGAAAATATCATCGATATTCTCTAATAATTTTTCTAAGAACATTATTTAAGTACAATCGAAGGCAATTATGAAACAGGTTTTAGTTTTATATTACTCACGTGGCGGTGCAACCGCTGAAATGGCACGACTCATTGCGCGTGGTGCAGAAGCAGTTGATGGTGTTGAGTCGGTTCTTCGTACTGTCCCTGAGGTTTCTGAAGTCTGTGAGGCGACGGAACCAAAAGTACCTGATTCTGGGGCGCCTTATGTGACGCTCGACGAATTAAAAGTTTGTGATGCGCTAGCACTAGGCAGCCCAACACGATTTGGCAATATGGCTGCACCACTTAAAATACTTTTTGGAAAAAACCAGTGGTCAATGGTTATCAGGTTCTTTGGTGGGAAAGCCGGCAGGCGTATTTACCTCCACTTCGAGCATGCATGGTGGGCAGGAATCAACCTTACTGAGCATGATGATTCCCTTATTGCATCATGGAATGTTAATTAGTGGGCTACCGTATACTGAATCTGAACTCTTTACCACTCGAACGGGTGGAACGCCTTATGGACCTTCACATCTTGCCGGGCCAAATAGCGATTTGCCTTTAAGTGAAGAAGAGAAAGCCTTGTGTTTGGCGTTGGGTAAGCGTTTGGCCAAATTGGCTGTTGCGCTGTAAATGACTCTGGCAAATTAAAGATTATGGATATCACCGTTTTCTACAGGGCTTTAGCCGGCATAGGTATCGTCGGCTTAGTAATCTTGATTGTGCTCTGGAATGGCTGGTTGTCACCCGTGCAAGAGTTCCCTCGTTCTATAGAGATTGCGGTGTTTGTTACACCGTTATTGTTTTTTGTACGCGGAGTGTTACGAGGTAATCGAGATACTTTTATCATCGTTATGCTGATTTCGTTTATCTATATGATAATCGGCATTTGGTATATGTATTCAGCAGAAGAGAAAGTTTACGGCTACTGGATGTTAGGGCTTAGCTTGTGCTTGTTCTTTGGCAGCTTGTTGAATGTCTGGGTACTGGATAAACGAGATAAGCTTTTAAATAGTAAATAATGTCACCCCCCTACTTTTGAGCACTTTATTAATAAAAAGCGCCTAAAAGTAGGGGGGTGATCAATGTAATTTTTAGTTATTTCTTCTTCGAAAACGAGCTTTTCTTACTTTTACCCTTGCCGTACTTAAATGCCTTGTTTCTATCGGCTCTACTTTTGTATTCGCTTTTAGATAAGAAGTTTTCCTCATCTAGTTCCATGTTCACTATCTCATAAAGACTTCGCATGGATCTCACATCCATCTCTTCAAACGCCCCAGGACGTAATGATCGTTTAAGTTCTACATTGCCGTAACGTATGCGTCTTAGACGACTCACGACAAGATCTTGAGATTCCCAAAGCCTTCGAACTTCGCGATTTCGACCTTCGTGGAGTGTGACGTGATACCACTTATTGGCACCCTCGCCGCCCGCGAATTTGATGGTATTGAATTTTGCGTCACCATCTTCTAACTCAACGCCTTTGAGTAAATTGTCTATATGTTTATCGGTGACTTCGCCTAATATACGAGCAGCATATTCGCGTTCTATTTCGTATGAAGGATGCATTAAACGGTTAGCCAGTTCACCATCGGTAGTGAAAAGCAATAAACCATCGGTATTGATATCTAAACGTCCAACCTGAATCCAGCGTCCACTGCTTAAGGGAGGTAAATTGTCAAAAACAGTAGGCCGACCTTCCGGATCTTTGCGCGTACTGACTTCACCGTTTTTCTTGTGATAAAGTAAGACTTGAGGCTTGGCATTTAGCTTTGTAGATAGCTTTAATGCCTGTCCACGTAAAATAACTTTATCGGTTTGGCTGATAGCCTGCCCAACTTCTGCCTTGACGCCATTCACCATGATTTCACCGGCTTTTACCCAGCGTTCTATCTCTCTTCGCGAACCATAGCCTGCGCGTGAAAGTAACTTTTGTATTCTTTCTGTCATATTGACGTAGATCATACAGAATAGGTATAACTTGGTATACACTGTTCCGCCAATTACAAGTACAACATTAGCAACTTGAAGGTATGGATATGAAAACAGCAAAAACACCATTAAAACAGGTAAGCCAAAAGGCTTCAGCGAAAGCAGCAGATAAGCCTATGACAAAACAGCAGGCTATTAAAGCATTGGTAGATTTAACAGATTCCACTAAAGTAATGAACTCAAAAACTTTTACCAAAGGTAGAGATTTGCTGAAAATTAGTCATGCGGCGGGTGCATATCCTTATGCAGAAAAGATGAAAGTAAAAGAATACGAAAAAGAAAAGCGGCTGCTACAGGTTGAATTGTTAAAAGTCCAGAAATGGTTAAAAGATGCCAATAAAAAAATTGTTACCATCTTTGAAGGTCGTGATGCAGCAGGTAAAGGTGGCACGATTAAACGTTTTACTGAGCATTTGAATCCTCGTGTTGCGCGAGTTGTTGCTCTGGAAAAGCCTACCGAACGTGAATTAGGTGAATGGTATTTTCAACGCTATGTAAGACATCTGCCAACCAAAGGTGAGATGATTTTATTTGACCGTTCCTGGTATAACCGCGCAGGTGTAGAGATCGTGATGGGTTTTTGCTCGCGTCATGATCACCTGGAATTTATGCGTCAATGCCCAATGTTTGAGCGTATGCTGGTTAATTCCGATACCATATTGTTTAAGTACTGGTTCTCGGTAACACGCCAAGAGCAGTTACGACGCTTCCACTCACGCAAGCATGATCCTGTTAAACAGTGGAAATTAAGTCCTGTAGATGTGGAGTCACTGGATAAATGGGAAGATTATACGGACGCCAAGAAATCGATGTTTTTTAATACGGATACTGCTGATGCACCGTGGATAGTGGTTAAATCAGATGATAAAAAGCGCGCTCGACTGGCTTGTATTCGTGATTTTTTACATAACCTTGATTACGATAATAAGGATACTTCGGTAATTTATGCGCCCGATCCACTGATTGTTGGTCGTGTTCATAAAATGTACCCCGAAGATGCAGTATTGTGACTCGGTTATAATTTTAAAAATCCCCTGAAAGTAGGGGGGTGGCTTTAGGTTTTAAATACATTAGTTTGTCATCAAATCAGTAAAAAGAGGGTTCAAATGAATCCTCTTTTTATTCTGATGTAGAAAGATTCTTTGCATACTCAAATGATTGATTAAAGAATTATTAGTTTGCCACTAAATAAGGCATAATTTTCCTTTTGTATATTTTGGCCTGATTTTGCATTCCATACCTGTTGGCAAAGAAATTCATGGCAACCGCCGTGATCTTCAAAATTTACGTCATCTGTTACCCTATCTCAGTGCATATAAGGGCAGAGCACTACTAGCTTTGCTCTGTCTGGTGTTATCTAAAGTTTCTACCGTATCTGTACCACTGGTACTAAAAGAAATCATTGACAAATTTGACGGGAAAGAGCAGCAGGTTCTAGTTCTTCCAATTTCTCTATTGCTTGCTTACGGTGTTTTTAGATTACTCAGCGCATTATTCAATGAGTTGCGTGATACTGTGTTTGCGCGTGTTCGCTACCACGCAATGCGTGAATTATCCAAACGTGTGATGCAGCATCTGCATAAATTATCGTTACGATTTCATTTGCAACGTAAAACGGGAGCAATTAGCAGGAATCTGGAAAGAGGGACTCGTTCGGTTGCTACCTTAATGAATTTTCTGGTGTTCAGTACCATTCCGATCTTTGTTGAGTTTTCACTTGTTGCTTTTATTCTGCTATCCAATTATGCATGGATATTTGCACTCGTAACATTTGGCACAGTTCTTTTTTATGTAGTCTTTACTTTATTGGTTACAGAATGGCGAATGCACTATCGGCATGATATGAACAGGCTTGATTCACAGGCAAACACGCATGCTTTTGATAGTCTTATTAATTACGAAACGGTTAAGTATTTTAATAATGAACGCCTTGAGCAGAATCGTTACGATGAAATACTTGAAGAATGGGAAGATGTGGCAGTAAAAAGCCAATCAACCATGTCGATGCTTAATTTCGGTCAGGGAGCAATCATTGCTGTTGGTGTTACGATCATTATGTTTTTAGCAGCAAATGGTGTTGTAAAAGGCAATATGAGCATTGGTGACCTTGTTATGGTTAATGCATTTATGTTGCAACTTTTTATTCCTTTAAATGCATTAGGAATCATATATCGACAAATCAAATATACCTTGGCGGATATGGATTTAGTTTTTAAACTATTAAAGCAAAAGCCCGAGATTCAAGATGTTGATGGTGCTACTGATATCAAGGTAAGCAAAGGTGAGGTGAAATTTGAAGATGTGTCTTTTGCTTATGATGAAAAAAGGCCCATTCTGCATGATGTTGATTTTACCATTCCTTCAGGAAAAACAGTTGCAGTAGTAGGTTTTAGTGGTGGAGGTAAATCGACTCTGGTTCGTCTGTTATTCCGTTTTTACGATGTAAATCAGGGTCGAGTTCTGATTGATGGGCAGGATATAAAAGAATTCACTCAGGACAGCTTGCGCGAGTCGATTGGTATCGTGCCACAGGATACTGTACTTTTTAATGAGAGTATTTTCTATAATATCCAGTATGGAAATCTAAAGGCTTCACGTGAAGATGTTGAAAATGCTGCCAAAATGGCTCATATTTACGATTTCATTGAAGGGTTACCTGATGCTTGGGATAGTGTAGTTGGTGAGCGTGGATTAAAGCTATCAGGGGGTGAGAAGCAACGTGTTGCCATCGCCAGAACAATTCTTAAGAAGCCAGCTATATTGATTTTTGATGAGGCAACTTCATCTTTGGATTCGGCCACAGAGCAAGCAATACAAAAAACCCTGGGTAAAATATCTTCTCAGACCACTACTTTAATCATTGCACATAGATTATCGACCATAGTTGAGGCTGATATGATATTGGTTATGGAAGCTGGTAAGATCATTGAGCGTGGTTCTCACAAAGTATTGTTAGGGCAACGAGGTCGATACTCTGAAATGTGGAACCTACAGCAAGACGCTAATGACAAAGATAGCGAATAGCAATTTACAAACACATAATGACTAAATATTCTCAAGCAACTATTGCAGCACCCTTAATTTTCAAAGGGGCAGGGTTGCATACTGCTAAACGCCATAAAATTACCTTGTTACCCGCTCCAGTAAATAGCGGGATTACTTTTCGTGTAGTTAAAAAGAAAGGGTTGGGTATAGAAATTCCAGCTCTTTGGCAAAACACAAAAAATCTTCCTCTATGCACTTGTCTGGTTGCGGATACTGGTGAACAAGTCAGAACGGTAGAGCACTTGATGGCTGCATTCTATGCATGTGGTATCAGCAATATTATTGTTGAACTAGAAGGTAAAGAAATTCCAATTATGGATGGCAGTGCCAAACCTTTTATTGAAGGTATTGATGAAACTGGCCTGACTCAGCAAAATGAAGCTCAAAGAGTTTTTCAGATTACTTCTCAAGCAGAATATGTGGAAGGAAAGCGTTTTGTCCGAATTGAGCCTGCTGACTCTTTGTACTTAGATATTGCTATATCTCTTGCTAATTTTGGACGGTTGCATTGGAGCGGCGAAGTAACTCCAGAAACGTTTAAACAAGAGATTGCTTCTGCAAGAACTTTTGGCCGACTCAAAAATGGCTTGTTAGCCCAGTTAACCCGTTTTCAAAAAGATCCCGTTTGTCTGGGTGCAAATACTAAAACCGCAGTAGTGATCGTAAAAGATAAAGCGATCAACAAAGGTGGCTTGCGTATGGAGAATGAACTGATTTTTCACAGGGCATTAGATATGGTTGGCGACCTAATGCTTTCAGGGGGAATCATTCAAGGTAAGATCACCGCCAACAGTCCAGCGCATCGATTAAATCATGGGTTGCTTAAAACTATTTTTGAGCAAGAGAATTTTATTGAGAATGGTTAAAAACCTTAAGCTGACTTCTGTCCCGTTAAACTTGCCGTTTAATCCTTTATCGCGTTGTATTCGCCGTTAATGATCTGAGGTATTTTAGTTTAAAAAATGGGCTGGTATATTTCTTTCAAGTTACAACGATGTAACTTATTTCATACGCTCCATTTGAAAAAACATAGGATATACCAGTTGTGAACCAGGGAATGGCTCTGAATATTGGAAGATCACAGATCAACTAATATCGTAAGGGATACAACAGCTGGGAGCCAAGGATGGCTCATTTTTCTTGTTGTTTTATATTCCTGAAAAATGATAAAGGAGTCGGCTGGTCATCTTCACTAGCCATTTTATAATCTTCTATCTTAATCGTTGTATTGCCAGAATTTTTTGTTTTTGCGTTTGGTGATTCTGAAACATCAACAGATAGCACTTCCTCAGAAATATAATCTTCATCAATAGCTACTTCTGCTTCCGTAGAGTCTAAAAGCTTTTGTTCTTTGACTACGGTTTCTACTTTATCAGCTGTTCTTTTAATATCGTTTTCGATTTCTTTTAGTTCATCAAGCATATATCGAGTTTCTTCCACTTTATTGTGGATATCGTCAAACATATCTTGAGTAGAATCTAAGGTATTCGAAATCTTTACAATTTTTGAGTAGTCTAGACTTTCCAGATGTTTCATTGTTTGTGCGCTAATTCCATGGCTTTGTTGCTCGTGTCTTCTCATGGTCTCGACGTGCTTGCGGCTTTCATCAATGTTGGCATTAAGTTCCTGTCTTGCGAGGTCAGCTACCTGGAAGCTGGTATCGAATTGTTCGTAAGCCTGTTCTTCAAAAGTATTTAATTTGTCGTTGTAATTTTTAAGTGATTTCTCTGCTTCTTTTTGGTGTTTTTTGAGTATTTCAACAAGCTTTTTCGACTCTTTTAAGGTTTGTTGTAAGTTCTCATTAACCTGCTTAGTGATTTCTGAGTTACTATCAAAAGTATTGCTTTGTTCATTATGCTTATTTAAGAAATCTTGTAACAATTCTTGAGAAAGTTTTTTCTGATGGTGTATTTTGCCCAAATCATCGTCCACAGAAATTAAGTTCTTATCTAACTTCTCTTGTACCTGAGCTACAGTTTCTATGGTACTTTTAAGTTGATCATCCCAGTATGCTTGAATATCAACCATACGACTACTCACATGGTCTGCTACTTCGGTAAGTTCTTTTTCTTGAGCTTTAACTTTTTCAGATGTGTCAGCTATGCTTTTAGTATATAGAATGTTTTCTTCGTGTTGAGTACTGATTTCAGAGGCTTGTGACCTGATATCATGAACCAGTTTAGTCGACTCTTTTTCTTGTTCTCTTATGGTTGTTGCTGCGGAAGTAATATTTTCTTTGTCTTGTTCAGCTTCAATTCTTATTTTTTTGATTTTTTTCTTTTCTCTTCTGGCTAACCATCTTCCTAAAAATAGAACTAACACTGAAATGATTAGGGCTGCAGCAACTATTCCAGCAACTACGAGCTCGATAATATGGGTAAGTTGGCTGGTTGCTTGATTCACGGAAGACATGGCAGGAGCTTGAGTAACGACTTCAGTTCCAGCTTCTGTATTTTGTAGGTATTCTTGAAGACCTACAGCACTAACATCAAAAACCATTAAGATAATAGACAGATAAGCCATGCTCTTGATAGCGCTCTTCTTCATACTTCACTTCCCTTGTGTTTTTAGCCTCAGAGGAATGCTGCTAACGAATTATGGGTTAATGGGGTTTGTTTTTGTCAGCATTCTTATTTACAACTATATTTGTTTCTATACTACATTAAAAATGCTTAATTTTTAATCTTAAATTAAGCATTTTTATGTTGTCGCAATTAAGACTTATTAATTGGCGCTACTTTTAGTGCAAGCAAACGCTTTTGATAACGTGATTGCACAATTTCAACAATGATCATTACAAATATAATGAGATAGAAGGTTGCTTTACTGATTGGAGTGATTTCTGAATCAAACAACTTAAGATGCGCATCATGTTCCCCCTCAGAAAGTAACATTGCTCCAACCAAAAATAAGATGAATAGGCCTACAAGCTCGTGCATCCTGTTCTTTTTAAGGAACTCCGTGACTTTATCTGCAAGTAGCACCATTAATAGCCCACCAATTATGATTGCAGTTGCCATTACGACGAAGTTTTTGGTGATTGCCATAGCGCTTATAATGGAGTCGAAAGAGAATATCGCATTCATAGTGACTATCGAAAAAAGAACCAGTGCATAAGACCTTGGTTTATGTTTTTTGTTTATATCTTCCTCAGGCATCATCATATGGGAAATTTCTTTAATTGCCGTGTATATCAAGAACACACCACCCAATAAAACGACAATACTTTTGAGATTAAAAGTACCTTGAATGATACCTTTGATATCCAGTGAAAATAAATTTTCTAGTGTAAAAAAGCCCTTCCATATTCAATCCCCATATAATCGTGACCTTTGCACGAGAGATTTGACGGATTAAAAATGCTTGAATTTCCCCTGCTTTTCCTAAAAGTTCGCTTTTTTTGATCCTGACATAGTCTGGTGTAAAAGCTTCTATTCTTTTAATTTTATTTTTAAATGACCTTCGACAACTGAGATGTTTTCAACTCCGTCTGCAAAAGATTTCCAGAAACCTTCGTCTCCGCCGAATTCTTTAACGAGATCAACATTTTTTAAATTGCCTAACCAGGCATTGGGAACTGGGACTCCCCAAACACTCACGCCTTTTAAAATGACTATTGGTCGTCCATTGGCGTAAGCTAATTCAGTCCCCGCTTTTAATTTAAGGGTTTTTCCACCTAAAAAAGGGAAATCAGGATCGAGGGGGATAAGCATTTTTGCGCTAGCTAGATTATCGGCTAAATCTATAGCCACTTTTTCAGCAAGGTCTGTGTTTTTAGCAAGCATTGCGTTGAGTTCTTTCTCGCTAAAGCTAATTTCACGTTTATCTGGGTCTTCTGAATAAGGCTCAGGCGTTAATTCATTAGTATTTTCTTGTGAGGAGTTTGAAGGTAATGTTGGTAGGCCAAATTGTTTGAGTTTTTTGTTGAGTCTTGTTTCTTCTTTTTGACTCAGCTCTACAGGTTCGAGCTTTTTTTGAGTTAAATAATTAATAGCAAAAATCGTTGCTACGATTGAAATAATTACTGTTATGAGCATGATGCCTAGGGTTTTAAGGCAGCCCCCTTTTTTCTCCTTTGACTGTTGTACTGAGGATGCGTTAATGCTCATAAGTTTGATTTTATCTACAGAATGGCTGATATAATACAGGTATAATGCAGTTTCTGACAAGATCAACACAAAGTCACTCGACCACGACGGCTAATTTCACTAAACTCCCCCGCTATGACGCTGGAAGTTAAAAATCTAACCTGTACCCGAGGTGATAGAGAGTTATTCTCAAACTTATCATTTAAGCTGGAAGCGAAGCAATTGATGCGTCTTGAGGGGAGCAATGGTAGCGGTAAAACCACCTTGCTGAGAACCCTCTGTGGTTTGTTTTTGGCTGATGAGGGTAAGGTGTTGTGGGAAGGGATTCCTGTAAAAAAGCAAGACGAAGCTTACCGCAAGGAATTGCTCTATTTAGGGCATCAAAATGGCATTAAAGCTGATTTGTCTGCGTACGAAAATTTAAATCTTAATTGTTCATTAGCTGGAATCCATGCCTCTCAAAAGCAACTGATGGAGGCGCTTGATACCATTGGTTTATTTGCATTTGAAGACTTTCCAGCGCGAACACTTTCCCAAGGTCAAAAACGAAGGGTAGCGTTGGCAAAGCTCTTATTAAGTAAAGCTAAACTCTGGATTCTGGACGAACCTTTCGTTGCATTAGATGCTGCTGCTGTTGAGCAGTTACAATCTATTATTGCAAAACACGTTGAAAGTGGGGGGGTGGTAATTTTAACTACTCATCAGGAAGTTCCGCTCACTTCTGGTGAATTGGTAAGAATATCTCTAAATAAGGCAAGCACCGCTCATGCTTAGTGCTTTTTTATTAATTCTTAAACGCGATTTGTTATTGGCTATGCGCCGTCGCAGTGAAATATTTACCGTGCTGTTTTTCTTTATTGTTGTTATTAGCTTATTTCCACTAGGAATAAGTACCGAAGATAAAGTTCTAAAACAAATTGCACCGGGTGTGGTTTGGGTGGCAGCTTTGCTGGCATCAACATTAGCGCTCGACAGATTGTTTTCAGATGATTATGACGATGGTACTTTAGAGCAAATGACGCTGGCACCTGTTTCATTACCGATAGTGGTTTTGGCAAAAATTTTAGCGCATTGGTTATTAACTGGATTGCCACTCGTTTTGATTTCACCGTTGGTAGGCTTATTTTACCATCTGCCTTTTGAATCGATTAAAGTGATGATGCTTGTTTTATTATTAGGTACGCCAGTTTTGAGTATGTTGGGTGCAATTGCAGCTGCCTTGACCTTAGGTCTACGCGGTGGTGGTGTACTTGTGTCGTTATTAGTGTTGCCTTTATATATACCTGTGTTGGTATATGGTGCGGGTGCTATTTCAACTAGTATGGTGGAAGGCTTAAGCATTCAACCGTATCTGTTATTGCTCTTTGCCTTTATGCTATTGGCGGTAATTTTTTCGCCTTGGGCGACCGCAGCAGCAATAAAGATCTCTATAGAGTAACTGAGGCTGTATTACATGCTTTTGAGTGATTAGATTGTTAGTTTAATTGATCCTTATCAAAAACATGCTAAAAGGTGGGGGGTGTGCTTAACAATTCTTGGTAACTAAAGCTATGATAGTTCTAGAGATTGAATGGTTATCACGTACTTATGAATATAATTTTAGGAAATACCAAGGTAGAAGTTACGATTTAATATGAAAATCAATTGGTTTAAACATTCAGCACCCATGAATTTTTACCCACTGGCGGGTAAGTTGATTCCGTTATTCTGGATAGCAGCTATAGTCTTTATAGTATTAGGATTGTACTGGGGATTTTTTAAAACCGCAGATGTATTAAGTGATCAAAAACAATACTACAGAATTATCTATGTTCACGTTGCCTCGGCATGGATGGCAATGTGGCTTTACGCTGTTATGGTGGCGTGGGCCATGGTTGGATTGGTATTTAATACCCGCCTATCTTTTATGATGGCTTCTGCAACAGCGATTACCGGAACGATTATGACCGTAATAGCTTTAGCTACCGGAGCTATCTGGGGTAAAACAAGCTGGGGAACCTGGTGGGATTGGGATCCGAAATTAACCAGCTTTTTGATACTGTTATTTGTTTATGTAGGCTATATCGCATTACAGTCTGCTATTGATGATGTTCGTCGTTCTGATAAGGCTTCAGCTTTATTAGCCCTGGTTGGTTTGGTATTAGTGCCAATTATTTACTACGCGGTTAATTGCCCTGATCCAAATGAATGCGCTTCGTTGCATCAAGAGTCTTCACTGAAACGCGTAGAGTCGAACATATTAATCGCGATGTTAATCACAACGCTAGGTTTTTGGATGTATAGTTTTGCAACTATTTTAATGCGTGTGAGAATAATTATTCTTGAGCGTGAACGAAATACAACCTGGGTGTCTAAGCTTAAAGAGTTTAGCTCTTGAGTAATTTTGAGATATCAGAGCATTGTGATGTAAGGGTAGGTGAATGATCGAGTTTTTTCACATGGGTGGATTTGGCGCTTACATCTGGAGTGCAATGGGAGTTGCCGCAGTCTTGATGGTGTTAGAACCTATGACTTTAATGTTAAAAAGACGCTCAATCATTGCTCAGATTAAGCGCAATAAACGCCTTGAAGAAAGACGTGCGAATAACGAAAAAATTAGAGGTTGATATGAAACCAAGACATAAACGACTTGTATTTGTTTTACTGGCTTTGATAAGTGTTGGGGCTGCATCTGCATTAATCAGTAAAGCAATGAAAGGTAATCTAGCGTACTTGCATAGCCCCGAAGCAGTGTTAAACGGAGTAGTGCCAAAAGGTCAGGTATTTAGATTGGGTGGCTTGGTTAAAGAAGGTAGCCTCGAAAGAAGTGATTCTAAGTTAGAGGCTCGATTTATTGTTAGAGATAATCGTAATAACGAAATTACCGTGGTGACTAATAAAATACTTCCTGATTTATTCAAAGAAGGTAAAAGCCAGGTATCCAGAGGCAAAATGGGCGATGATGGCTTGTTTTATGCGGATGAAGTATTAGCGAAACATGACGCTGAATATATGCCTCAAGAGCTCAAGGATACTCTGGAAAAAGAACATACAGTTAATTCCGAAAAAGGCACCTACTAATGATTCCTGAAATTGGACATTTTGCACTGATCTTAGGTTTATCTGTTGCGGTGGTTCAAGGGATATTTCCCATGTGGGGGTCCTTAACTGCCAAGTCGCAATGGGTCGCCATGGCAAAGCCCGCGGCATTTGCCCAACTATTTTTTATAACCATTTCTTTCTTCTGTTTGCTGTATGCATTCCTGACTAATGATTTCTCGGTTAAGTACGTAGCAAATAATTCCAATACTCAAATGCCCACTATTTTTAGAGTATCAGCGTTATGGGGAGCACATGAAGGTTCGCTATTATTGTGGGCTTTAGTGCTCTCTGGTTGGGGGGCAGCAGTAGCTCACTTTAGTAAAGGTATTCCAGCGATTATGTTATCGCGCGTTTTAAGTGTGATGGGTTTGATCGGTGTGGGTTTCATGCTGTTTGTGATCATTACCTCAAATCCATTTGAGCGTTTATTGCAAATTCCGGCAGAAGGCAGACAGTTAAACCCATTGTTGCAAGACATTGGTTTAGCTATACATCCACCCATGCTTTATATGGGGTATGTCGGACTTTCAGTGGCATTTTCATTTGCAATGGCTGCCATGATAGGGGGCAAACTTGATGCAGCGTGGGCTCGCTGGGCTCGACCATGGACCAACATCGCATGGATGTTCTTAACCTTTGGCATCACTCTAGGTAGCTGGTGGGCATACTATGAACTCGGATGGGGCGGCTGGTGGTTTTGGGATCCCGTTGAAAATGCATCGTTAATGCCATGGATTATTGCTACGGCCTTGATTCATTCTTTAGCAGTTACTGAAAAAAGAGCCAGCTTCAAAGCATGGACTGTTTTACTCTGCATAATGGGCTTTTCATTGAGTTTATTGGGTACTTTCCTGGTGCGTTCCGGTGTTCTAACTTCAGTTCACTCTTTCGCAAGTGATCCAGAACGTGGTTTGTTTATTCTAATTTTCTTGTTGGTAGTTATTGGATCGTCACTATTACTTTTCGCATTTAGAGCTCACAAACTAAAGTCTGTGGGTACATTCTCAGTGGTTTCTCGCGAAGCGGGGCTATTAGCTAATAATGTCATTCTTGTGGTGATGACGGCCACTGTCCTACTTGGAACTCTTTATCCTTTGATCATTGATGCCTTAGGTTCTGGTAAAATTTCAGTAGGTCCACCGTACTTTAATAGCGTGATGGTGCCGCTATCAATTCCATTGTTTATAGTCATGGGAGCCGGGTTTTATCTGCGCTGGAAGAAAGATGATTTAAATCGAGTGCTAAAAAAGTTAATGATTCCTTTGGTGATTAGTTTAGTCGCCGCTTTTGTGCTTCCTTTAGTGACAGTGTCTGACTTTAATATCAAGACCTTTATTGGCTTATTTTTGGGTAGTTGGGTTTCATTAGCTGCAATCATGTGGGTTGTCAGCTTAGGACGTTCACCATTTAAATTACCGTTGTCAAGCTGGGGCTCTGTAATTGCCCATATCGGCATGGCAATGATGGTGATTGGCGTTACTTTAGTTTCAATTTATGACACTGAGAAAGATGTACGTCTTGAAGCTGGGCAAAGTTATGAATTGGCTGGTTATACATTTATCTTCAAAGGAGTCGAGTCAGTTAAGGTTGATAATTACCGTGCAAACAGGGCGAGTATGGATGTGACTAAAGACGGTAATTTAGTTACAACGATGAATCCTGAGAAGCGTGATTACGGTCGTGACCAAATGCCAATGACTGAAGCGGGGATCGATGCCGGATTTACTCGTGATTTATTTGTAGCATTAGGCGAGCCTTTAGGCGATAACGCCTGGAGTTTCAGACTGTATCACAAACCCTTTGTAAGATGGATTTGGATGGGTGGGGTTTTAATGGGGCTTGGTGGCATGCTTGCTGCTTTTGATAAGCGCTACCGTCGTGTAAGAAAAGTTAAAATTGTAGATGAGTATGAAATTAATTTAGAAAATTCTTCAGTTCCTGAATCTACTCCTAAAACTTCAGGTGCTACGGCATGAATAAGAAGTACTTTGTTCCACTTATTGCGTTTTTTGCATTAGTTGGATTGCTTCTATTTGGTTTATCGAATGACCCTAAATTAATACCTTCACCATTTATTGGGCAGCCTGCTCCAGAGTTTGAGTTGCCTAAAATGTATAAACCTGAAGAAACTATTTCAGTTAACGATATGAAAGGTCAAGTCTGGGTGCTTAATCTTTGGGCATCTTGGTGTGTTTCGTGCAGAGCAGAGCATAAAGTGTTAAGCCGATTGATTGCCGAGAAAAAAGTCCCAACTGTTGGTTTAAATTACAAAGACTATGGTACCGAAGATTACGGCGACGATGCTCTACAATGGCTCGCCACATTAGGTAATCCCTACACAGCAGTGGCGGTTGATACAAAAGGTATGGCAGGGATAGATTGGGGTGTTGTAGGTGTTCCCGAAACGTTTGTCATGGATAAGAAGGGTATCGTTCGTTATAAATTTACCGGTCCAGTTTATGAAGATGCAGTGGATGATATTTTGATTCCTTTGATTGATAAATTAAGGAAGGAACAAGGATGAAGCGCCCTCTAAGAACATTAGTTTTTCTTGTTTCTTTTTTGAGTATCTCTGCGTTTGCTGTTCAAATCGAATTTCATCAGTTTGAAAGCAAAACTCAAGAGCAGCTTTATCTACAACTGATTGCCGAGTTACGTTGTGTTAAATGCCAAAACCAGAATCTGGCTGAATCAAATGCAGAGCTAGCCAGGGATATGCGTGATAAGACCTATGAGATGGTCAAACAAGGCAAGACTCGTACTGACGTAGTAAATTATATGACTGCCCGATACGGTGATTTTGTTTTATATAAACCACCTTTTAAAAGTAAAACATTATTACTTTGGGTAGGGCCACCTGTCTTTTTATTATTAAGCTTGTTTTTATTGCTAAAAATCATCCGAAAGCAAGGTCGTGAAAAGTCTGAACCATTGACTGAGTCGCAGCGCGAATCAGTACGTGCAGCATTAGACTCTAAAAGAAATAAACAAAAACAACATAACCAAGGTAATTAAGTTTAATGTTCTGGATAATCTGTGCGGTTTTAGTTTTAATCGCTTTCGCCTTTATATTCCCTTCCTTAAAAAAGCGTCAGCTTGATCATGATGGAAGCAGTCAGCAAAATATTTTGATTGCACAAGAGCAACTGGCTGATCTCGAAAGTCGTTTTGAAGGCGGTGAAATTGATGAAGAAAGCTATCAGTCTACTAGAGATGAACTAGAACAGTCACTGTTTGCAGACTTAAATGACAGTGAGGCAATAAAAGGTCAAAGCAGTAACTCAAAGTCATCTTTGATAAGTATGGCGTTTATTTTATTACTGATTCCTGTTATTGCTTTTCCCCTCTATTATAGGACTGGCAATATAACTTTTACACAAAATATAGACCCTGTTGAAGCCTCTAAATTAGCCAGAGAAAAGGCTATTCCTAAAAAAGCTGATGGCACGCCAGATATAGAGACCATGGTCGCAGGTCTTCAGCAGAAACTTGAGACAAACCCGGAAAACGCAAAAGGCTGGTATATGTTAGGTCGCTCTTACATGGTTCTCAAGCGTTATTCTGATGCCGCAAAGTCTTTTGAACGTGCATACAAGCTTATGCCTGATTCGGCTAATGTTATGTTGTCTCTCGCTGATTCCTTATCAATGTCTCAACAAGGAAGCTTGATCGGAAGACCTGGCAAGTTAGTCAATCAAGCGCTTGAAATAGAACCACAAAATGTAACGGCATTATGGTTATCAGGTATGGCGGCTCGACAAAATGGTGATTATCAAGGTGCTATTGCTCAATGGAATAGGGTCCTTCCATTAATTCAGGAAGCCCCGCAACAAGTTGTACAACTTAAGGGTTTAATATCAGAAGCGCGCGGTAAATTGCCTGCTGAAATGCAAAATACGCAAGCTGAGCAAGGTACACCTGCTGTAACTCAAATTGTCTCTGACGAAGCTAATGATAAGCCTGTGGCTGAAATAAAAGTAATGGTTTCTCTTTCTGAAGAATTCAAAGAAAAAGTATCGCCTACAGATTTAGTGTTTATCTACGCCAAAGCTATGAGTGGTCCACCAATGCCATTAGCTGCAGTACGTAAACAAGTACAAGACTTGCCAATCGAAATTGTGCTTAATGATTCGATGGCTATGATGCCGAATTTAAAAATGTCTTCATTTGATGCAGTGGTTGTGGGCGCGAGAGTGTCAAAGACAGGTCAGCCTATCGCTCAAAATGGTGATTTATTTGCTGAAAAGCGTTCTATCAAGAGCGGAGATAATATTTCTTTAGAGATCAATGAAGTACTGATTAAATAACATTAATTATTAATCTGGCTTGTACTCTGCGCACTATTCTCATTCTTTAATAGCATATTAACTTCAGATTGAATTTTCTCTTGATAGCTTAGTGGTGGTTTTTCTTTAGCGGCTTTGTCTGCATTCATCGTAGCAATAATTGCATCTACTGCTGATGTGCTGCTGTTTTCTGGTTTTTTTATACTGTTATCTATATTTTTTTCAGAAGATTTTTTTTCTTGAGATTTTATTTTTTCCAGGAAGTCACTATCAGCTATTTTATTTGTTTCATAATCAGTTACTGCTTTTAAATAAGCCAGATCATTTTCATTTGTAGTTGAAACTGCGTTCTTTACTAAATCTGATAAAGTAGTCAAAGGATCTTTGTTTACTTTAAGGTGAGCTTTCTTCTCAGCCTTCTCTTCTAATTCGATTTCTTTTTGTACTGGTTCCTGTTTTGTTGTAGTAACAGTTTCAATTATTTTTTCTATTTCGATTTCAACAGCTGCAGTTGCACTTTCGATAGTTTCCGTTGTCCCGGATATAACTTTAGTTTCATTTATTTTATCTTGCGCTTTGATGATCTCGTTGACTATGGATTTAGTTTCCGCTTGTTGAGTTTGACTAGTTGTAGGCTCTACTTGTTCTGATTCGAAAACAACGTCTTCAGTAAGCTGATTATCATTGATAACTTCGCTGACTAACTTGTGAGTATCTGCAGTATTTTCGTTATTTTCAAGTTCGACTGTATTTTCTGCAGTAACCTCAGTATCGATAATAATACTGTCTTCAAAAAGGGCAATGTCAGTTTTATTGGGGGTGTCGGACTGGCTTGAAATATCAGTTTTAACTAAGTCAGTTTTAAATTTCTGAAAATACGAAATGATTTCACTTGTTGGAATATGTTTATAAACTATTCCGTAGGTTAAAACTGACGCTAGTAATGCTAGCCAAAGATAACCCAAGGCACCAAAGAACCTGAAATGACTTTCTGTTTTAGGTTCTGATTGAACATACTCAATTTTGTAGCGGCTTTCTGTCATTCTAGTTTTTTTGAACAGTGTTTGATGTTTTAGAATCAGCAGAAATTGTCGTTAGATTCAGAGATTTCCAGGCTTGAATGCCACCTCGGTAATATTTTAGCTTATTAGCTGGATAACCTAAATCTAGTAAAGCTGAAATTGTTCGATTAGATTCGTCACACAAGGAGTCATCACAAAAAAAACACATGGTTTTTGCTTCCGAGAAATCTTTAGTTGAGTTTTCCTCTTTTACACCTAGCAATGTTAAAGCTTGTTGTGCCTTATTACTATTAAATAGCAAGAATGGAATATTAATCGATCCTGGTATGGTTTCTTTTTCGAAATATTCTGACATTCGAGAATCTACTAAAAAACCTTTTTCATTTTTCACTTCATTGCTTAAAAATGAGACAAGTTCCAATTCGGCGAATGTTTCAACGTTGGGTGCCAATTTCATAGGCTTGATGCAAAAAGGAGGACAAGGTTTTGTTTTAATGTTCTTCTTTTCTATCTGCCTACGTTCTATTTTAATAATTTTTCCGTTATGGCTAACTTCAATGAAAGGTTTGCCAGGCGTTAAGCTAATAGCATTTATTACATCATCAGCGTAACAATTACTGAATGATGTTAGCAGTATGGTGAAAAACGTAAATATTAGCTTCATGTGTTTGGCAGACACTGACAGATGAGTGAAAAGTTAAATCTGCTACTAACATAACATACAAAATCTGGTGAGTTAATTTTTAGGTAATACAAATTGATAAGTTAAATAATAAGTTAAATAATTAATTTATTGTGCTTAATCAGTGATTCCTCAAACTAGGAACAGGTCTCTCAAATAGTATTTCATAGGCAGTTTTAGCCAAGGCTTTTATCTCACTTTGATTTTTAGAGACCAGTGTTTTAAAAATATTGGTTTTTTCATCAACCGTTGCGATGTAGTTTGGTTTTACCTCGTTTCCTAGGTAAAGAGATTCCATAGCGTTGAATATGATGCTGGAAGCATAGTATTCAGCTTGTCCTTTAGTCATCGGATTAAGAGAAAAAATAAGGAGTTTGCTTAACCAGATTTTTTGTCCTTGATCGGTATTAGCTAATTGTGCAAGGTATGCACCAAGTTCCTCAAGGGTATGATCAATTCCATCCTGATTGAGTTTGTCTTCAAAGGTGGATTTTAGCCATGATGGGGCATTCCAGTTCTTTTTGCTGATCTGATGATAGGCTTCGTGATATTCGATGCTAGGCAAGAGAACATGATCCAGCTTTTCCAGGATTTCAGGTTCAAATTCCTTGTTTAGTTTTTTGGTTTTTTGTTTTTTATCAGCCTCAGCCGACTTACCTAACATTACACTAATGGCATCAAAGCCATTACCAAAAATATTTTTTTCACTATTACTGTTTTCTCTTTGCAGAGTTTGTTGCATCTTGGCATTTGACATTCGATATTTATCGCTAATGAAGCTTTTTACGGCGATCTTAATTTTTCTCTGATCTTGTTTATCAGGATAAATATCAGTTAAGTCTTTTTTATATGCCTTGGTTATGGCTTCTTCAATCTCATAATAGCCTTGCATCCAGTACGGTATTATATAATTTCTTCCCTGAAAGGTGAGGGCTGGCAAAACAGATTCTTTGGCAAAATTGGCAATACGCTCCAATAAAATAATCGAGCCAATGCCTCTATCTTTAAAGGTTAATCCCAGTGCACTATCGATCGCAGGCACTTTATCTATACGTTTTACTCGGAATAATGGGAGTTCTACCGAGTCTTTTTCCGTATCATAAAAAAGTTGTTTTCTATCATCTACTTTATACGCAGTCATCATGGTTGTGCGGCAAAGTTCTGGGTTGTTGTTGCTCATGAGTGACTCTAACTCTTTCAGCATCATCATTTGTTCAACTGGCGCATCAATCAATGAAGAGCAAGGCATGGTAAATGACTTCGGAGATAGGTAATAAGGTAATTTATGTTGATCAAAAACCGTATTCACGTCTTTGAATCCGAGCATGATTTCTTCACTGGTTGTGGCAGAGTCTTTAAGCCTGGTTAATTGTTTTTCTACAATATCTCTTATGCCGTTTTTAACCGGTAGATCATTGAGTATTTTCTCCTCTTCTTGTTTAATTGAGGATTCAACTTTGCCTAGTGCTTGCTCTTGGTCGTTATGTTTAAAAATAAGCTTTCTATGCAGTAAGTCGGAAAAATAGGGCAGGTGATTGGCAAATATATTTTCAATTTTTCGTTGTTGTTGCCACTGATTTATTCCAAATATGCCAATAGCGATACCAATCAGTGCAACAGGGTAAATGAGTTTAGATTTAAAGCTTAAAGCAGTTATTGGGTTTCTGAATTTGGTTTCTATTGAATCAGTTTTTGTCTTGCCAGAAAGTTGCTCGATCAAAGCTTGTTTATAGTCGTTATCGTTGATTGGGTAGACTTTTTGTGAACGAAAACCTTGTAAAACCTTTTGCTTATTTTTGAGGTATCGTAACGCTAGCAGGTAACGTAAAGGATAAATCCATCCTTTATAAGTCGCCGGATTTTCTAATACATCAGTGCTCATTGCCTGCAATTGAGTCGAAGGCTGATTTTCTATTAAGGTGAGTATGATTTTGTTGAGCATTTATATTCTATCCTTGTTAATAGATGAGATTAAAAAATTAAAAGTCACCCCCCCACTTATAGGCTCTTTTTTTACAATATTAAAATCATATTGAAAGTCCCATTTAATTAAGATCATTTTCTTTTTAACCAAACTGATACTTCGTTAACCATCTGGATACGTTCGGGCATGGTTTGTTTAACATAACAATTAGCTGCATCGACCAGGTTTTTGGCTTGTTCACGCATTCCATCATCAGCAATGGATTCTTCAAGACCTCTTCTGAAACCACTCCAGTCCCAGCCACAAATAAACTCGGGCATTAGTTTAAATCTACTTGAAAGGTTATTTAATGCAATGATAGAGCTATCGTAATCTCTATTCTGCATGTAATAGATGGCTGCCAAAGTATCTTTTATCTGTTTGTAGCCATCTGTCAATAAACCACTGGAATTGATTTCCTCGACCAAATCATTGAAAGAGTAGATATCAATATTAGCGGTGACATAGGTTTCGAGCAAATCGAGGTCAATTTCAGAAATAACTTCGCGTGTAGCCGTTGTTTGCTTCTTTACATTCTTAAGAATAGTACGGCCTTTTTCTAATTCCTTGGTGGCTGTCTCAAGATCATCGAAGTATAACCAAGCGAGAGCGCCTGATTCCCGGTGCCTAGAAGCTACATAGGCAGCACTGAAGTCTTGCTGCTCTACATAATCAGTTGCTTCCTTGAAGCATTCATATGAAGACAACGCTTGTGCTTTATCACCTGCTTGGTGGTTAATTGCGGTTAAAAACCAATAGACACTGTTGATATAACCTTCGTCACCACTGCATTGTAGTTTTCGAGAGTGCTCAATAGTTTTCTCTACATTCTTTTGTTTGTAGAAGCATTCCACGGCTAGATCTTCCAGATTAGCTTTGATGCGCCTCTCGGATTTTCTCCATTGGAGTTGCTGGCCGATAGCATCGATGGATTTTTCCAGTTTTTCGCAATCACGTTCTGAGTCTAGAATGGTGTTGTAAGCCTCCATTAACTGAACGACCTCTTCACGCTTTTCACCAGGTGCACTAGGAATATCGTTTGCAGCACAGCTGACAGCTGGCTCTTTTGTGCATTGAAACGCTGGTCGGCCCGGGCCAGTATTTTTTTGATTATTCGCTGCTCTTTCTCTGTTCCTACGGATTTTCTCTAGTGCATCGGGTTGCATTAACGATTGCATAAACTCCATGGGTGTTTGAGATGTACTAGAACGGCTAAAATCAAAAGTAAGCTCAGGATTCTCTTGTTGTAAAGTGGTCATGATTTGAACCATTTGCTGCTTTGCTAGCCATTGAGTAAAAGCAAATTTCTCTGGATTGCTATCAGCGGGTAACACTTCAGGTTTATTCAGCTGTTTCCATAATAATGTGCCACCAATGATGAGTGCAAAGAGCGGAGTAAACGTTAAGAATATAAATTTGGCCCTGGTATGATCGCGTTTCTTCTCTATTCGATTTTCTAGCACTTCACCACGTTGATTAGAGCGTTTATCAGTGCTTTTTATGCTTTTTTGATAATACGCTTTTGCTTCTTCGGTTTGTCCTGTATGACGCATCAGCTCTGCGATATTAAAGAGCAGTTCTGGGTTATCTGGATCTGATTTCAGTTTGTTTTGAGCATGGCTAAGCAACTCTGGGATGGAAGTTTCATCCGCTAAACCCCAGCTTTTTTTCAGTTGTGAAAAATGAGCCTGATTCATTGTTAGCCATCTCCCAAGTATGAAGGTAAGTACTTACAACCACCCCTGAAGCGCTTATCACAGATATTCGCAGGTGCTTCACTATTAACTGGTTGCCAGCCAGATTTAACATTTCTGTTTTTTAGAAATTCCCTTGCTTCACGAAAAGCTTCAAAACCACTACCTGAAATATTGCCATCTTCACTACTATCGTAAACAAAGAAGTAAGCGAATTGTTTTTTAGCATCGATATTGATTAACGAATCCCGGAGATTTGAACCGCGTTTTTGCAATTGATTGAAATTAGGCCAATCCTGTGTGTCTCGTGCAAAAAATGAGATGCCATTTTCTTCGTCAATTTTTCCTATTAAGCCGTGAAAATCCAATGAGAATAGTCTTTTACTAGCAGCAGCTCCACTAGTTGCCTGTAAGGTTGCATTGGAAAAAATGGTATTGGTATCCAAAGCTAAAATACGATCGTCTTTTGCAATAAAAAATACAGGGCTAAGCTGGGTGTTGTGCTCCAAAGGAATTTCCAGTTGAAAGGTTTTGTTATTATCGTGAATCAGGTTGATAACAGCGAATATGATCAGAATACCCACCGAATTGGATACGATATCTGTGAGTGAATCTAGGCTGATCAAGTTTCTCATTGCTGGTAGGTCTAGTTATTAGATGGTTAATAAGCGTTAGTTTGTGCTTTCTTAAGGTTTAGAGTCCAATTAGCATCCAGAGGTTCCAAACCGATACTGATAGATGCAGCGTCCTGGGTGAAACTCATCACGTCGCGAATTTTTTGATAGGCCTGACTACCATTTGGATAAATACCAAATAACAGAAATTCTTCGTATAAATAATTCGCTTTTAAGGCAATTTCGTTGAGTGTTCTGATGTCATGCATGGCTTGAAGAATATCATCGATATCTGGCTCTGTAGTTAAACTCATAATGGGCCCAGTATGATTTTCTAATCGGTACATTGCCCTTTGCCGGCGTTGTAAAATATCAGCTATAACAAGCTGATCATGCTGATCAACCGTATCTCTTAATTTATCTAAATACATAACAGGAGGTACACTGATGATGCCATCTGGCAAACTAAATATCTGGTAAGCAACCTTGTAGCCTTGTTCTAATTGCGCTGTGAGCTCAATTTTTTGTGGAGCACTAAAACTATTGAGTACATTGATGAAAGATAAGACACCCATTACACACAGGAAGATACTTAAAAACGGAAACAAGCTGATTTCCAGTTTTTCTTGTTGTTGATAGCGTGCGATACGCGTGGCGCGTGACATTCCCATTGCTAGTTAAATTTACTCACTTCTTTATTTTCACTTATTATCGTTTTTATCAATAAGGGCGGAGGTGAAAACTGTTTCGTATAAATCTTCCATGGTTTCTTGCAGAGCTTTGATTTGGGTGCTTAGCAGTTTAATTTCACCAGCAACCTTGTTAGTACTGGCGTTTGAATCTGCCGTTGAATTATTTGCAGCAGTTGTTGATATTTTGGCTGTAGCACCATTTTTTTCGTCTGTTAAAAGTGGTTTGATGTCGTGGAACCAGCGTTCATCCAGATCAATCAGGTAAGCTTCTTCTGATTTTTCCAGCGTCAACATCAACATCATTAATGGAATACTCAATAATAACGCTAATAAAGTCGTATCAAATGCTGTTGCTAGAGAGCTGGTTACTAACGGTAAATTATCTTTGAGCATCGATGATACATCGGTCACAGAGTTAGTGCTGGACATGGCATCTGAGAAGTGCGAGATACCGTTACTGATTCCCCAGACGGTACCGATAAATCCCATAATTGGAATAGCCCAAACCATAAATCGTGAGAGTGAAAAAGAACCTTTCATGTATTCGCGTTCTTTGATGGCAAAAGTGTCGTCAACGTTCTCTTCACTATGATTAAGGAAGAGTGATAAGCGCGTATTGAGAAGGTTTTTAGAAGCTATTTTATTTTGCTCGATGATTTTAAGCGTTTTTAAATGGAGGCTGGTTGCATGATTGTCGATAATGCTTTCATCTTCGCTGATGCTTGTACTAAGTTTATTCGCAAGTAATAAGCTATGTTCCTGTTCTTTTTTCAATCTTGATTTTTTTAACCAGAGGTGGAAAAAACTCGCACAGAAGAACCACAGAATGATTGGAGAAATCCAGTTGCCAAAAAATATCTTGAACGTGCGGGGTGTATTTTGAGAATCGCCAAAAAACCAGTACAAAGTCAGTGAAGGTATTAGTACCATAATAGCTGTAAGTATCAGCGGCGATTTAAAAGGTTGTTCTAAAGGGTATTGATTTAGCGTGTTATTTGAATTTTCTAAGGTCACGCGAGGCGCTCCAACATTATATTATTAATCGATAATCTATCACAGTGTTCGACAGGAACACAGAAGAAGAGTTCTTTATTCGAAGATAATATAGGAGATAAATAAATGATAAATAAAAGATAAGCGAACTTGGTGTAAATTATGCTTAGTTTTAATATTTAATCCACACCTACTTAATAGCCACTTTTTCTTTTGCCCTGCTAAAACAATCGATTAGCAAGTTATAGATTAATAATTTATTTACCCACTGGGAGGCCTGCATTACGCCATCCGATAAATCCATCCGAGTGATTTCTTACATTGGTATAAACCATTTTTTGTAAGGTATCTGCTGCGAGTGGTGTTCTAATACCTGCCCCACAATACACAACAATAGGTGTGTCTTTGCTTAGGGCGGCATTGGTAATTCGATATTCGAGCCATCGTCTTGGAATGTTTCTATTCTGATCAGCTTTAATAGCGCCACCCATATTTTTAATTTCGGTAGGTAATCGCACATCAATCAGTATCAATTCAAGATTTTCATCCAGGGCTCTTTTAAGTTCTTCAGTAGAAATGATTTTAGTACGTTTTTCTGCCTCTGCTTGAAGTTGTGCGCCAGTGGTAATATCAGGAACATTTGCCTGAACAACAGAAAGCGTTATAGCTATTATAATTGTAGTTTTGCATATATGGCGGACTAATTGTGTTATTTTCATGGGTGATTTCCTTGCACTTTTTTAAAGAAATTCGAGATATTCGTTAATAGTTTAGCGATACGCTGAATGTTTATTTGTGAATGCATAGTTCTTACATATTTATTACGTAGTACTTTTGTAAATACAAACTATTTAGAAAAAGGCTTAAAAGTAGGAGGGTGGGTTAAAACAGTGGTTTATTAGCCTACTTAACTCTAAAATGGGGTTTTGTAATTTGAAGTTGTATTTGCCTCTTGAATATTAAGGTAAAAATGAAGCATCTATCAAAAATACCGGTTTGGTTGGTTGAAATCTTTACCACAGCTAAATCATTTCAGGATAATCCAATAATAGGTTCTCCTACTTTGAACCGGCTGGGTCTCCATGTATTTCGATTGCTGTTTTCTCATGTTGTGATGCGTGCCAGAATGTTGCTTTTATCCCCTATGATTTCTGCTGAAGACAGAAGATCCTATTTTGCTAAAGGCTATATTGTAAAAGAAAATTTTTTAAGTGAAGCAGAGTTCCAGGCTCTGGAAAATGTAGCTCGATCATTTGATGGAGAAATTAGAGAAGCACGCCAGGGAAACACTTTAACTCATAGAGCGGTATTGTCTCCCGAAGTGTTACAAGGGAGACAAGTATTAGAAGGAGTTCTATCCAATAAAAGTCTAAACAAGTTAACTCAATTTGCATCAGGACATTTCAGAAAGCCTTTATATTACCTGGAAGAAGTAAAAAACCAATATTGTAAAGGAACAGAAGATCCCCAGAAAAATTTTCATAATGATACCTTTCATCCTTCGATGAAATGCTGGCTATTTATAGATGATGTTTCGCCTGAGTCTGGTCCTTTTACTTTTGTTCCTCAATCTCACAAACTCAACTGGAAGCGTATAAAGTGGCATTACAAAATGAGTCTAGTTGCAAGTAACGATAAAAATAGCTATCACGCTAAAGGCTCAACGAGATATCTAGCAGAAGACTTGAAAGAGTTAGGGTTGCCTGAGCCCAAGTCATTTACTGTGAAAAAAAATACGCTAGTTATTGTCAATGTTTTTGGAATTCACCGTCGAGGTGATAGCAAAAAAAGTACTCGTTTAGCACTTTGGGGCGATAGCAGAACAAATCCATTCATTCCTTTCCCCGGGATAGGTGGAAAGTATGCAAATCAACTGCAATATTACTTCCTGGATTTATATAGAAAAAAAATCGATGAGGCTGCTGCGGCAAGAGGCCATAGGTCTCCCTGGAGCATTATCGAGGTAGAAGAAAAATAACATTTAAACTATCGGTTTTCAGCCCAAATATTGCTATTCTTACGTGCTTTAAGATTCTTAACCTCAGGAAGTACCGTGAGCGACAACTCTAACAACTCAATCGATTACAAAAAGACATTAAATCTACCAAATACTAATTTCCCGATGAAGGGAAATCTTGCAAATCGTGAACCAGCGATGTTGGAAGGGTGGATTAAATCTGATTTATATTCACAACTTCGTAAACATGCTGAGGGAAGGCCGACCTATGTATTACATGATGGTCCTCCTTATGCCAATGGTGATCTGCATATAGGTCACGCAGTAAATAAAATCCTGAAAGACATAATCCTAAAAAGCAAGACCTTAGCGGGTTTCGATGCGCCATTTGTGCCCGGGTGGGATTGCCATGGCCTACCGATTGAAGCTCAAGTTGAGAAGAAAGTGGGTAAAGTAGGACAGAAGGTAGATGCTACAGAATTTAGAAAGCTGTGCCGTGAGTATGCTGGTAAGCAGATTGAAGGCCAGAAAGCTGATTTTATTCGTATGGGTGTTCTTGGTGATTGGGATAAACCTTATCTGACTATGAATTTTCAGACAGAAGCCGATATTATTCGCTCATTAGCAATGATCATCGAAAAAGGCCACTTGGAAAAAGGACAAAAGCCGGTTAACTGGTGTCTGGATTGTGGATCATCTTTGGCTGAGGCCGAAGTTGAGTATGAAGACAAAACCTCTGATTCGATAGATGTTAAATATCAGGCAATCGATCAAGCTAGTTTTGCTGAAAAATTTGGCGCTGCAGGTACGACTGATATTAGCGTTGTTATCTGGACGACTACGCCATGGACTTTACCAGCAAGTATGGCTGTTACCCTAAATGCTGACTTTGAATATGTATTGGTTGCTACGGATAAGGGTAATCTGGTACTTGAAGAAACCTTGTATGAAGCCGCTTTAGCGCGTTACGAGCTTGAAAATAAAGGCATTTTGGGTCGATGCAAAGGCTCTGATCTAGAAGGATTAATCCTTAAGCATCCTTTCTATGACAGGGAACTCCCTGTGATATTAGGTGAGCATGTTACCGCAGAAGGTGGAACAGGTGCGGTACATACAGCTGCTGCCCACGGTACAGACGACTATGTGGTTGCTAAAAAATACAATCTAGAGATTATCAATCCACTGGGTAATGACGGCCACTTCCTGTCTGATACGGAGTTAGTTGGTGGGCAATTCGTTTACGCTGGAAATAAAACAGTTTTAGAGACGATTGAAGCCAATGGTAGTTTATTGTATCAAGAAAAAATCCGTCACAGCTATCCACATTGTTGGAGACATAAAACACCTATTATTTTCCGTGCGACTCCACAGTGGTTTATCAGCATGGAAAAACAACATTTGCGTCAAGATGCCCTAAAAGGCATTGATGAAGTTAAATGGATTCCTGACTGGGGTAAGAGCCGGATCTATAAAATGATTGAAGGCCGCCCAGACTGGTGTATTTCTCGCCAGCGATTCTGGGGTGTTCCAGTTACTTTGTTTGTGCATAAAGATACCCAAGAGCTGCACCCAAATACTCTAGAGATCATGGAAAAGGTTGCTCAAGGAATGGAACAGGAAGGGATCGAGTATTGGCACAGAGTCTCTGCTGAAGAGTTAATCGGAAGTGACGTAAGTGATTATGATAAAACAACCGATACCTTAGATGTTTGGTTTGATTCTGGGACGACTCATTTCTCTGTACTTGATAGGGATGAGCGTTTAAGAAATTCGCCTGCTGATATGTATTTAGAAGGTTCTGATCAACATCGTGGTTGGTTCCATTCTTCACTATTAACCTCCGTAGCCATGCGTGGAAGACCTCCGTACAAAAATGTCCTTACGCATGGCTTTGTAACTGATGCTGCAGGCAAGAAAATGTCAAAGTCGGTGGGTAATGTTATTTATCCTGATAAAGTTATGAAGAATCTGGGTGCAGATATACTGCGTCTGTGGGTTGCATCCTCTGATTATTCTCGTGAAATTACGGTATCTGATGAGATTCTTAAACGTTCAGCAGATGCATATCGACGTATCAGGAATACAGCGAGATATCTGCTGTCAAATACGAACGACTTTAACTCTGCTACAGATGCTATCGCTGCTGAAGATATGTTAGCGCTTGATCGTTGGGCAATGGCTAAAGCACATAAGTCACAAGCAATCATTGTTGATGCCTATGAAAAGATGCAATTCCATCTGGTCTATCAGGAAATACTTAAGTTCTGCTCGGTTGAGATGGGAAGTCTTTATTTGGATATAACTAAAGATAGACAGTACACCATGCCAGCTAATTCTCTAGCGCGTCGTTCTGCACAAACTGCGGCATATCATATTTTACAAGCGTTGGTTCGCTGGATGTATCCAATCCTTAGCTTTACGGGAGAAGAAATCTGGGATTCGATGTATCAGAATGAAGCTGTGCAAGGTAAGAAGCCGGTAGATTATGTTTTATTAACTCAGTGGTACGAAGAGCTATTTGAACTAGGGAGTAATGAAGCATTAACTGAAGAAGAGTGGGATAAAGTTTTTGCTGTTCGTTTAGCCGTAAGTAAACAACTAGAGCAGTTACGCAAAGATGGTTCTATAGGATCTTCTCTGAACGCCGAAGTAACTGTTTTCGCATCAGGTGATAAATATTCTGCTTTAAGCAAACTGAAAGATGAATTACGTTTTGTCTTGATCACCTCTAATGCCAACGTTGAAGAAGCTCAAGAACAGCCTGAAAATAGTTTTGCAGCTGAAGGTGAAAATGTTGATGGCGTTTGGTTGTCAGTAAATGCTTCAACCTATGAGAAGTGTGTTCGTTGCTGGCACCACAGAGAAGATGTTGGTGTAAACACTGAGCACCCTGAGCTTTGTGGTCGTTGTGTAGAAAATGTATCTGGTGACGGTGAGGCTCGTTTATATGCCTAATAAGCAGGCTTCGGATTCATCCGTGGATAGCAGTATCTTATCTAATACATCTCTAAAATGGTTGTGGGTAAGTTTTGTTGTAATTTTTATTGATCAAATAACGAAATGGACTGCAGAAAGCAGCTTAGAACTGGGTGGAGAGGTTTATCCTGTTGTACCCCACTTAAACTTTGCATTGGCTTACAACTATGGTGCTGCTTTTAGTTTTCTAGGTGATCAAGGGGGATGGCAGCGTTGGTTTTTTGTGGGACTGACTTTAGTCGTTAGTATTGTTATTTTGATCTGGTTAAAAAAATTAAAAGAAAATCAGAAATGGACGGCTATAGGGCTTGCACTGGTTTTAGGTGGAGCCGTTGGCAATAATCTGATTGATCGCGTATTGCATGGTCGAGTTATTGATTTTATTGATGTATATGCAGACTGGGATGTGTTCTTTCTGGCTAAATGGGCAGATGGTTATTCCCATTTTGCCACCTTTAACGTGGCTGATATAGCGATTAATATTGGCGCTATTATACTTGTTGTTGGTAGTTTCTTTTATACAGAAGAATAATGAAAACGATTTTATTTAATATAATAAAGCAGCATACATAAGTGATTATCCTAGGTACAGCTGAGACAGTATTAGAGTTAAACGATGTTTGCTTGAAGAGTGAAAAAAACCTGCTAAAAGTAGGGGGTGTAAATTTAATTTTACTATTCTTGCATAGTTAGAATAGCTGTTCAGGTATTTCCACACCTTCTCTGTTGGACCTCTGGGTTTGATTCAATTGTCGATTGCTCGTCTCAGCTTGAGGTTTTTGTTGTGTTAAGGACGCGGGTGGTTCGATTCCTAAGCTACGCAGTCTATCTATTTCCCGTTGACGGGCTTGTTCGCGCCTTTTTTTGTTCTCTTGTCTTTGGGTTGCTTCTCTTCTAATGCGTTCCATATGTCTGGTTCTGGCTGCTTCATCTAAGTGTTGCATGTTTTCCAGGTTTTGCATCTCTCGTCGTTCGATCATATCATCTCGATGAGCAGCCATATAGGCTAAGATTTCTTCTTCTGTTGGAATTTGATCTGGTGTCAGAGCTTCATAAATAGTTTCCATAGTAAATTCATTTGGTGGCATACCTGTTTCGGCATCGAGTTGTACATTAATTAAACCTCTTGGGGCTTTCCAGCCTATATCTTTATGACCTTTCAATGCCGTTTTCATAAAATCTATCCAGATAGGAAGTGCTGCACCTGCGGCTGTTTCTCTTTTACCTAGTGGAGCAATTTGGTCGAACCCAACCCAAACAGTTGTTACTTTTGTCGGAGTGAAACCACAAAACCAGGCATCCTTTTGATCGTCAGTTGTGCCGGTTTTTCCTGCTAGGTCTTTTCTGCCCAAGCTATTCGATCTTGAACCTGTTCCTGATTGGGCCACACTTTGTAACATACTGGTTATTTGGTAATGAACCGTAGGTTTCATAATGCGTTTTGCGGGATTTATTATTTGTGAATTGTTTGGATCATTTTCAGAACAATTTTCACAAGCAATGTAAGGGTTAGCTTCAAATATGGTTGTGTTGGTTCTATCAATAATTTTACGAATGTAGTGACTTTCTACTTTAAAGCCACCGTTTGCAAAACTTGAGTAAGCAGTTGCCATTTCTAATGGGGTAGCTGATCCGGTGCCCAAAGCAAGCGTTAAATCTTCAGGTAATGCTCTTTTTGTGAAGCCAAAACGTTTTGCGTATTCGATTGCATACCCAAGGCCTATTTGCTGCAAAAGCCTGATTGAAACCAGATTTTTCGATTTTGCTAAAGCTACCCTTAAACGAGTAGGGCCAGCAAAATCATGCCCATAGTTTTGAGGATCCCATGTGCTATTAGCTAGATCAAGTGGTTCATCCTCAACAGTGGTTGCGGGTGAATATCCTTTTGCTAAGGCAGCAGCATAAATGAAAGGTTTGAAACTAGAGCCAGGTTGACGTTTAGCTTGTATCGCCCGATTAAATTTACTGTAAGTAAAATCAAAGCCACCAGCTATTGCTTGAATTGCTCCATTGTTAGGGTTCATTGACACAAGAGCACCTGTGACTTTAGGCAGTTGAGATAGGTTCCAGATACCTTTTTCATCTTTCATTACTCTAATAATATCGCCAGCAGCTAATACAGAGTCAACCGATTTAGGTTTTTTCCCCCTTCTATTTTCATTGATGTGTTTTCTAGCCCAGGATATTTGTTTGAGTGTTATTTTTAACGGCTTGTTTTCCTCATAGACTTCTAAGGTTGCTTCTTTATTCGAGCTGCTTGTAACTAATGCCGGATAAAGGTCCGCATATATTTTATATGTTTTTAGCTTTTCTTGTTGTTCTTTTGAAGTTTTCAAAGTACTTAGTTCGACTTGGTCCTCTGCACCTCGATAACCATGTCTTTTGGTATAATCCAGTAGATTTTTACGAAGAGTTTGTATGGCGTTGTCTTGTTCGGTGCTGTCTAATGTCGTATAGATTTTTAAACCTAGTTTATATATGTTTTCTTCGCCGTAACGTCTTATAGCATCAGTACGAGCCATCTCCGCCATATAAGGCGCGTAGGTTTCTGTTTCGACGTTATGAATTTCGGCTGTAATCTTCTCAATTAAAGCAGATTGATAATTTGTCTCAGTGATGTAACCCAGTTCAAACATTCGCTTCAAAATATAATCCCGGCGTTGTTGGGCTCTTTTGGGATTCGTCACAGGGTTGTATTTTGAGGGGGCTTTAGGTAAACCTGCAATCATCGCACTTTGAGCGAGGGTAAGATCTTCTACTTTTTTACCATAATAAATTTCAGCTGCCGAACCAACTCCATATGACCGTTTTCCTAAAAAAATTTTGTTTAGGTACAACTCTAATATTTCTTCTTTGTTAAGCTCGTCTTCAATTTTTAAGGCCAGCAGTGCCTCGCGTAATTTTCTATCTACGGTTCTTTCATTACTTAAATAGAAATTTCTAGCCACCTGCATGGTGATGGTACTTGCACCTTGGCTAACTCGTCCACTTTTTGCAGCAGCTACGATAGCGCGGGCAATACCCTTGAAGTCCACGCCTTTATGCTGATAGAAGCGTGAATCTTCTATGGATATAAAAGCATTTCGTAAATTATCTGGAACTTGATTGTATTTTACTGGACGACGACGGTGTTCGCCAAATTCAGCAATTAACTGATCATCGTTACTGTAAACTCTAAGAGGAAGGTTGAGTTGTGTGTTTTTCAGTTCGCTAACTGATGGTATCTGTGGGGAATAGTAAAAGTATATAGCTGATATAGCTACAATGCCTAATATGCCTATAAAAAAAATAGGGGCAATGAAATAACGAAATAGTATTTTAATTAGAGGCATTTGAATTGATTAAATTTGTTTTTCTAGGTGCTTGTTATGTTTTCATTTTTAATATGTTTGATAGTTGGTACTACCTATAAGTTACTTATAATTAAAAATTATAACATTCTACCGTCCGTCCAAAGTATGTGCCATAGAGGGGTAAGAGGGTAGACTATTTTAGTAATCGACGCTAGTATTGTCACAGAACTAATAAGAAATACCCCACAAGGGTTTCTATGAATAATAACAATAAAAGGATCTAATCTGTGTTTTCCTTCTCAAAGAAAAGCGGCAATCTCTTAGGCATTGATATAAGTTCATCGGCTGTAAAGCTGTTAGAACTCTCTCGCAAAGGGTCTGATTATCGTGTGGATAGTTATGCTGTATCAGGGTTGCCTGATGGAGTAACTAGTGAAAGAGATATCAACGAAGCCGAGAAAGTTGGTGAAGCTATCAGGCAAGCGGTTAAAAACAGTCGTACTAAGAGTAGAAGATGTGCTTTAGGTATTCCTTCTTCGATGGCTATCAATAAAATTATCACTATTCCAGCATCTATTCCTGCTAGTGAATTAGAAGCTCAAATATCTTTAGAAGCTGAGCAATACATTCCTTATCCAATGGATGAGGTTAATTTTGATTTCGAAGTATTGGGTCCTTCTGAAACATCATCTGAAATGATGGATGTATTAATAGCTGGAACCCGAACAGAAAATGTTGAAGTCAGATTAGCAGCTGCTGAGATGGCAGGTTTAACTGTAGAAATAGTCGATTTAGAATCTAATGCAGTTGAATTGTTATTTAAAACAATGATCAATGACTTAGATAAACATGATGTGGTTGCGGCTGTAGACTTCGGTGCTTCGATGACAGGTATTAACGTCTTCGAACAAGGCAAAGTCGTTTTCTCTAGAGAGCAGGTTTTTGGTGGTAGACAATTAACAGAGGAAATATCGCAAAGATATGGCCTTTCTTATGCTGAATCTGGTTTGGCGAAGAAAAATGGTAACTTACCTGAAGGTTATGTAGCTGAAGTGCTCGATCCATTTAGAGAAAATATGGTGAGACAGGTACAAAGATTCCTGCAGTTCTATTATGCCTCTACGCAAAATGAGAAAGTAGACAAAGTACTATTATCAGGGGGCTGTGCAAGTATTCCTGGTATCGATGAACAAATTCAAGATCAAATAGGAATACCTACAGCTTTAGCAAATCCGTTTGCAAATGTCGTGTTGCATTCAAAAGTTAATCCAGCACGTTTTACCAATGATATTCCTGCAATGTTAGTTCCTGCGGGATTAGCTTTAAGGGGGTTTGAATAATGGCTGGAATTAATTTATTACCATGGCGAGAAGCTGCTAAGAAGAAAAGCCAGCAACAGTTCGTTACCTCTATAGTAGGCGCGGTTGCAGTGGGAGTACTTGCAGTTGGTGCGGGCTATACATATATGGACGGTAGAATTTCTTATCAAGAAGAAAGAAATTCTTATATACAGGCTGAAATAAAAAGACTTGATAAAACCTTAGAACAGATTAAAACCTTAGACGCTAATAAAAAGGCATTACTGGATCGTATTGCGGTAATTGAAAAACTGCAATCAACTAGACCAGGTATTGTTCACTTATTTGATGAGATGGTTAATGCACTGCCTAAAGGGCTCTATCTAACTCAGCTTATACAAGAGAAAAATAAAATAAAACTTGAAGGTAAGGCAGAGTCTAGTGCTCGAGTTTCTAGCTATATGAATAGATTAAATGCATCACCTTGGTTGAGTTCTTCTGATCTAAATACAATCAAAGTCGATCCTAAAGATGATAAGAGTCGTTTAAGATCTTTCAAGCTAAATGTAAATCAATTACTCACGCAGGCGGAAGATAAGGAGAGCGAAAATGGCAATTGATACTCAAGAAATTAATAACCTATTAAGCGATCCGGCGAATGTTTCACGCCCGATTAAGATAGGTGCGGTCGTTATTGTATTTAGTTTGGCCCTGTTTATCGGTTATAAACTAGTAATTGTTGACCAAATAGCGGCGCTCAAAACAGTGCAAGCACAGGAACAAGATAAGCGCAGCGTATATGAAAAAAAGCAAGCTCGTGCAAATCAATTACCTGCTTTTAAAGCGCAATTAGAAGAAATGCAGATTTCATTTGGAGCATTAAAAGATCAATTGCCAAGTGATACTGAAATTCCAGGTTTGATCTTGGATATTTCTGAGAAAGGATTGAGCAATGGTTTAGAAATTGAATTGTTTCAACCTGAAGATGAAGTACATAAAGAGTTTTTTGCAGAGAAACCAATCAAAATCGAAGCAAAAGGAACTTATGCCGAATTGGCAGGTTTTGTGAGTGATCTTTCAGCATTACCTAGAATTGTTACGATCAATAATATTCAGTTAAAACAAGCTGATGAAAATAAGGGCGCAGAAGCCAGTAAAAAGAAAAATAATAAAACGACAATTTCACGTCTATCGCTTAAAGCTACGATTAAAACTTATCGTTACTTAAGTGAAGAAGAAGTGCAAGGGACTGAGGAAGGCTGAGAATGATGATTAATAAGAATAATAAATCTAAGAATTATTTCTCTATGAAGAAAATAATTATCTTACCTTTATGTGCATCTTTTCTAGTGTTATCTGGGTGTAATGGAAATAAAGGTGATTTAGATGAGTACTTCAATGTACAGCGAGGAAAACCAGCAGCTCCTATTGCTCCAATACCGGAAGTTAAACCTTATTTGAGGTATATCTATCCACAGCATGAAAAAGATCCTTTCGATGAGGCGATGCTTGCTCCGAATACAGTTAGGGAAGAAATTATCGATAACGGGATTAATATAGACACTACTCGAGTACCAGAATTTTTGGAAGGGTTTCCCTTAGATAGCTTGAGAATGGTTGGTACTGTTAAAAAGGATAATACCTTATGGGCTTTAGTGAGAATACCTGAAGGAGCAGTACAGACAGTTAAACCGGGTAATTACCTGGGTCAAAATTATGGAAAAATCGTGAACATCTCAGAAGTGAAAATGGAAATGACTGAGACAGTGTCAAACGGTTTAGGCGGTTATAAGGAAAGAGATATATCCATTGCTTTGAATCAAGAATAACTTGATGATCAATTGGAACAACAAATAAAAATAAAATTAAAACTAGTGGGTTATTTAAAATGAAAATTATTACACGTACCTTATTGGGCTTGAGCTTGCCGGCACTGTTACTTGCGACAGGAAGTAGTTATGCTACAGCTAGATTGCAAAGTGTCGATTCAACGATTCAATCATCAGGAAAGTCGAGTTTACGTCTACATTTTGACAGTAAAGTTGGGATACCTAAAAGCTTCTTAATGAAACAACCAGCAGGCATTGTATTAGATTTTGCTAATGCTGAAAGAGGGATGAATAAGAGAAGTCAGCAAGTCAACTCTAAATCTGTAAAGGGAGTCAAAATAGCTGGTACAGGTAATAAATTAAGAGTCATGGTGTCGTTAAATAAGCTCACAAAATATACCACTAGTATGCAGGGCAATGATGTTGTTCTGACTTTTGATGATAGCCAAGCTCAGCCAAATAATTCACTAGCTCAGGCAAAAGCTCGTCAGATTGCTGCTCAAAAGAGAGCAATGGTACAAAAAAAAGCAGCAGTTAAAAGAAATGAAGCTAGAAGAAATGCTGCAAATCAGAATAAGAGATCTGGTCCAGTAGTTAAAACTAAGAGCGTAAAACATCAGGCAGTTGCAAGTAATTACGTAGCTCGTCCTGAAACAGCTAATACAAAATATAAACCAACACAACGCAATGTAACTCACCGGTCACCTCAACATAGAGCTAATAATGTATTAGGTCAGGTGGATTTTCATAGAACACAAAACGCTGGTGGACGTGCAATATTCAAACTTCCAAGTGCTGCAACAGTTGTTGAATCTCAAAAAATTGGAAATACAGTAGTATTAACAATGAAAAATGTTGTAGCTAAGCAACCAAGAAAGAGAATTGATGTATTAGACTTTGCAACACCAGCATCCTATATTGATATTCTTCGAAGTGGGCGTGATGTACAAGTCAAAATCATCGCTAATTCTGCATTTAATTTTGATACATCAAAAAATGGTGCGAATTACATTGTTAATCTTAAGAAAGTTAAACCTAAGTCTAAAACAAATCCTTTAGTGCAGAAAAAGAAGCACTATACAGGCAAGAAGCTTTCATTGAATTTTCAGGATATTGAAGTTCGTTCAGTTCTCCAGTTACTAGCAGATTTTACTGATAAGAATATCGTCGTTAGTGATAGTGTCAAAGGGAATATTACGCTTAGACTTAAAGATGTCCCTTGGGATCAAGCATTAGATATAGTTCTTGAATCGAAAGGGCTGGCAATGCGAAGTAATGGTAATGTGATTTGGGTTGCACAAGCCACTGAATTAGAGGCTAAAGAGCAGCGTGATTTACAAGCACATAAACGTAAGCAAGCACTCGAGCCATTAATTACAGAATATATTCCTGTGAACTATGCAAAAGCTACCGATATGCTTGCTATGATACAAAGTGATACAGGATCTGAAAGTTCATCAATCTCAGCTCGTGGATATGCATCAGGAGATGAGAGAACGAATACGATAATCGTTCGAGAAACCGCAGATCGAGTTGCTGAGATTAAGAGTCTGATAAAAAGTCTCGATGTACCCGTACGACAAGTTTCTGTTGAATCAAGAATCGTTATTGCAACTGATGAGTTCAGTAAAGAATTGGGTGCAAGATTTGGTGCAACTGCATTCGGTAGTAAAGCAGCAACATCAGGCACTATTGGTGGCACCAACTCTATGGTGAATGATCTGGTAGGTGGAGGAACCTCTGTAGGAGTTCCAGCAATTACTGATAGATTAAATGTTAATATGCCTGTAATTAATAACGCAGCTGGACGATTCGCTTTCTCGCTTTTGAGCGGAGATTATTTATTAGATCTAGAGCTATCAGCTCTTCAAGCAGAAAACAAAGGTGAAATTATATCTACTCCACGTGTTGTAACGGCAGATAAAAAGAAGGCTTTGATCGAGCAAGGTGTTGAAATACCTTACTTGGAAGCGAGTTCAAGCGGTGCTGCAACTGTATCATTTAAGAAAGCAGTATTAAGCTTGGAAGTGACACCACAAGTAACACCTGATGAGCATGTCATTATGGACTTGAAAGTTAACCAGGATACAGTGGGTGAGATATTTTCCGGAGTTCCAAGCATCAATACACGAGAAGTAAATACTCAGGTACTTGTAGATAATGGTCAAACTGTTGTATTAGGTGGTGTTCATGAAGAAGTGAATTCTAGCAAGGTAGATAAAGTACCCGTGTTAGGTGATGTGCCAGTTCTTGGTCGTCTCTTCAGAACAGATGTAGACAATGATGAAAAGCGTGAATTGCTTATCTTTGTAACACCTAAAATTATGAAGTAATTCATACAATCAAAACTAATTAAAAAGCCAGGTTATCCTGGTTTTTTTTTGGATGCTAAAAAGAGTTATCGCTTGATTCCTGATTAAGCAACTGGCATAAAACAATACATGGATAAAAATATTATTTTGGTAGGGTTAATGGGGGCTGGAAAGTCAACTATTGGGAGGTATCTAGCCAAACATCTAAACAAGGAATTTCTTGATTCAGATAGAGTTATTGAAGAGAGAACAGGGGTTGATATCGCTACTATTTTTGAAATTGAAGGCGAACAAGGTTTTAGAGATAGAGAAGAACAGGTCATTAAGGAATTATGTAAGAAAAAAAATATTGTTTTAGCCACTGGCGGCGGTAGTATCTTACGTGAAGAAAATCGTAAAAATATGAAAAACAATGGCCATGTTGTTTATTTGTGTACAACAGCTGAACTATTATATTCAAGAATTCGATATGATAAATCTCGCCCTTTAATGCAGACTAAAAGTCCCCTCGATACTTTGAAAAACCTACTCAATGATAGAGAGCCTTACTATAAAGAAGTCGCTGATAGCGTTATAATTACTGGAAGGCAAAAAGCGACTGTTATAGTCAAACGAGTTGAACAAGCGATAGAGAATCATATCCGACAATGAAGACTTTAAACGTTGATCTGGCAGATCGTAGTTATCCAATTTTTATTGGGGCAGGATTACTAAATAAACCTGAGTTGATTACACCATATATTAAAGGTCAGTCTATCGCTATTGTTTCAAATACTACAGTAGCACCTTTGTATTTGGAAAAAATACATGTAATAACTAGCCAATATTCTAGTATAGATGTCACGTTGCCTGATGGTGAAAAGTATAAAACCATGGAAACCCTTGGGCAGATTCATACAGAAATGCTTCAGGCCCGTTGTGATCGTAAAACAACTTTAGTAGCCCTAGGTGGGGGGGTGGTTGGTGATGTTTCGGGGTTTGCCGCTGCTAGTTATCAACGAGGCATCAACTTTATCCAAGTACCAACTACACTATTATCGATGGTGGATTCATCTGTCGGTGGAAAGACAGGGGTAAATCACCCCTTAGGTAAAAATATGATTGGGGCATTTCATCAACCTCAATGCGTTATCATTGATACGGAAACACTAAATACACTAGAAGATCGGGAGCTAAGCGCTGGAATCGCTGAAATTATCAAATATGGATATATCAATGACTTAGGCTTTATTGATTGGCTTGATGAAAATATGGAAAAGCTGTTGAATCGAGATGAAGAAGCCTTAGTTTACGCAATTTTTAAATCTTGTGAACATAAGGCAAAGATCGTTGCGGCTGATGAGAAAGAAATCGGTCAGCGTGCTTTATTAAATCTGGGTCATACATTTGGTCATGCTATTGAAACAGGCATGGGTTACGGTAATTGGCTCCACGGTGAAGCTATTTCTGCAGGTATGGTAATGGCAGCTGAGCTTTCAAAGGAGCATGGTTGGCTTTCAGAAGGAGATGTAGAAAGCATCAGAACATTACTGAAAAAGGCGAATTTGCCAGTAGACCCTCCAAAAGAAATTTCTCCGGAACGTTTTAGTGAGTTAATGTCTATTGATAAGAAAGTTCAGGATGGTGTTCTACATCTAGTGTTGATGAAATCTTTAGGCGAAAGCTTTATCTCAAGTGATTTTGATAAGCAGGCTTTGTTACGTGTGCTAGGCGCTTCCTAATAAGCATCAATGAGAGCACCTTACGCAGCTAACCCAGCACTAAGCAAAGGCAGAAAATTTTCTGAGCCTTCTCCTACCTATCGTTCCGAGTTTCAACGAGATCGAGATCGCATTATCCACTCAACCGGGTTTAGAAGGCTCGAATATAAAACACAAGTATTCGTAAATCACGAAGGTGACTTATACCGCACTAGGCTAACTCACTCTTTAGAAGTTGCTCAAATAGCTCGTTCGATAGCACGTACATTAGATCTTGATGAGGATTTAACCGAGGCTATCTCATTAGCGCATGATATAGGGCACACGCCTTTTGGCCATGCTGGACAAGACGCACTTCATGCTTGTATGAAAGAATACGGAGGGTTTGAGCACAATCTTCAATCTCTTCGTATCATCGATGTGCTGGAAAAGAATTACGCCGATTTTGACGGGTTAAATCTTTGTTTTGAAACACGTGAAGGGGTCTTAAAACACTGCTCACTAAAAAATGCTACCAAATTAGATGATATCGGCGAGCGCTTTCTAAAAAAAGAACAACCTTCTTTAGAAGCACAATTAACCAATATTGCGGACCAAATAGCTTATAACAATCATGACATTGATGACGGGATTCGCTCTGGCCTGGTCAGAATTGAACAAATGCGTGAAATGCAGTTATTTAGTACTCAATACGACAAAGTAATGTGGAAGTATCCTGAATTAAAAGGCAATCGTAGGGTTCATGAAACCATTCGACGTATGATTGGTGAGCAGGTTGTAGACCTTGTAGAAACCAGTAAAGTCAAGATTGCAGAAATTAATCCTCAATCAATTGAGGATGTAAGAAAGCACACAGAAGAACTAATTACCTTTAGTGATGAAATGCGATCACACAATCAGGAATTAAAGAAGTTTTTACGAGAGAATCTCTATTTTCATCATAAGGTTTACCGCATGACACGAAAAGCGCATCAGGTTATCGAAGCACTTTTTGGCATCTTTATGCAAGATCTAAGATTACTCCCTCCATCTCATTTAAAATTGGCTCGTAAAGCATTGGTTGATGAAGGATTAGCAGGTCAGGCTCGTGTTATTGCTGATTACGTTGCAGGAATGACAGATCGATATGCGACTAAAGAATATGCCCGATTATTTGGTGTTGAAGGCAGTGTTTTTAGCTCATTGTAAGATTGTCAAAAAAATCTCTAAAAGTAGGGGGGTGATGATTATTTTTTATTAAATTTCATAGAGTTACTAGATTAGCCGTTACTCTGAAAAATATTGAATAAATCCCAGTTCCATGTGAACATGGCGAATATAATTATAATAAATTGACTCTGCTAGTTTTAATGAGTCGCTAGGGGACAGTCGTGAAACAATCAATCGTACTTTTGTGCAATTTTTTCTCGAAGAAAAACAATAAAATACCTCAGTTGAGTAGGCTGACCTTGTTAACCTTGCTCTCAATTTCTACACCTTATGCGTTCAGTGCAAATATAGAAGATAAAGATAGCGATAGCGATGGCCTAACAGACCTGTTCGAAGAAAAAATAGGAACTGAACCATATTTATCAGATACAGATGGTGATGGAATCAAGGATGGTATTGAAGTAGGTGAAGATCTTAATAAACCACTTGATAGCGACAATGATAAGCGTATCGATGCAGTAGATTATGATGATGATAATGATGGTTTACCCACATTCTTAGAGAGCCAGAAAGATACAGATAAGGATGGTGTTAAAGATTATCTGGATACTGATTCTGATAACGATGGATTGATGGACGGAAAAGAAGCTGGTGCCTTAAATCAAGATAAAAACCTGGATGGTATTGATGATGCTTTTGATTCAGCACGCTCAGGGGCGATAGATAAAAATGGTGATGGAATCGATGATAACTTTAAACTTCCAGATCATAATAATGACGGTATTGCTGACTATGTTGATGCTGAGTATAAAAAACCGGTAGTAGTAGCTTCGAAGTCACCAAGCAATAGGATAACTAAAGGTACTTTAAAGAAGGTAATAGAAAATAAAAAAACAGATATAAAAGCTACTGATATTGCGAAACCTCCACTAATAGCAGCTAAAAATATACCAAACAAAAAAGAAGTTGTTGGGAATCTTAAGAAAAAACCAGAGCTAAAAATTGAGGTTAATCGTTATACAGACTCCGACAATGACGGTCTTCTGGATTCCCAAGAGAGAATTTTGGGAACCAATATAATGAATCGCGATTCAGATGGAGACAAAGTATCTGATGCTATTGAAATTGGTATGGATATAAATTCTCCTTTGGATTCTGATCACGACGGTATTATTGATGCGCTAGATCATGATGATGATAACGATGGAATTTTGACAAAAAATGAAGATATCAATAAAGACAATACCGCCATTAATGATGATACAGACCAGGACGGTGTGCCTAATTACCTGGACGCCAATGATGATGGTGATAACAGATTAACCAAAAAAGAAGGCGAAACTAAAGACAGCGATAATGATGGAATACCCGATTATTTAGATAAATATGATGGTGTGAAACATCAGGCACCTAAAGAAACTTTGGCTGATGAGCCAGAAATAGTTGTTCTTTTTGATGGAAATTTTTCTTCATTGGCAAAAGAAGATAATGATATTGCAGAACAAACTATTGAGAATGCAGTTTCAAATGACACTCTAAATAATACGAATGAGAATTTTGTAGATAGTTCCGATAGTCAAAACTTGAAATCAAAAAAAGTAGTTATTAGTGATATAGCAATAACCACAACTTCTGATAAGAAAAAAAGTGGGATTATGCAGTGGCTAACATCTCTTTTGCCAGATTAAGTGTAGATTTGGTAATTTCTAAACCGCCCATCATGCGCGCAACTTCTTTAACGCGCTGTTCGTCATTAAGAACCAGCATACCTGTAGATGTTGTGTCATTACCTTTGACCTTAGTGACTTGGTAATGATTATGTGCTTGCGAGGCTACCTGAGGTAAGTGCGTTACACACAGTACTTGTCTATTGTGTCCTAAATTTCTAAGTTGCTGTCCTACCACTTCTGCGATTCCTCCACCGATGCCACTGTCTACCTCATCAAAGATTAGCGCAGGTAGTGTAATTCGTTGCGCAGCTATCATTTGAATCGCCAATGAAATTCTGGATAACTCTCCACCAGAAGCTACTTTTATTAACGATTTTAGTGGCTGGCCTGGGTTGCCACTGACCTGGAACTCGATTAGATCATTTCCATGCGAGTTGAAATTCTCAGACTCATCGAAAGCAATGGAGAAAATGCCACCGTCCATACCCAGCTCTTGCATCGCAGTTGTGACACCTTTGGCTAGTTTACTGGCTGATTTTTTTCGATTTTTACTCAATTTATTTGCAGATTCTAAATAGTCCGCTGCAGCTAGATTGAGCTTATCTTGAAGTGCATCCTCATCAAATTCATCACTATCTAATGAGAGTAATTCAGCATGTAGAAGTTGCCACTTTGAGAATAATTCCTCAGGTGCAGTTTGATGTTTTCGAGATAGGTCATGCAGGGTAGAGAGGCGTTGATCTACCCAGTGTAAACGCTCGGGATCCAACCCAACTGTTTCGTTGTAACGGCGTAATAAATCGGTCGCTTCCTGAATTTGTATTTGCGCATTTTGCAACATCTCAAGAGGTTCTGATAATGCGCTATCTAACTGATTTAAGGACTCTAATTTTTGAGTTACACGACTGATAGCTGAATAGATTGACTTTTCGTCGTCATCATAGAGTTGCATAATACTTTGCGAACTTGCATCAAGCAGTTGCCCGGCATTAGATAACTTTGAATGTTCTTCATCAAGCTGTTGTGCTTCGTTCTCTGTTAACTGTAAATCATCGAGTTCCTGAGTTTGAAAACGTAGCAGGTCGAGTCTTGCCTGATGATCACTATTTGCCCCTTGAAGGTTTTCAAGCTTGATTTTAATGGATTTCCAATCTTGATACTTTACTCTAACGTCTTTTCTAAATAATTGATTGCCCGCGTAATCATCTAACATGGTTCGCTGCATGTCTTTTTTCATCAATGACTGATGCTCATGCTGCCCGTGTATATCAACGAGTTGCTCACCCAGCTGACGCATTAAGGATAGATTACAGGGAGAGCCATTAATCCAGGCGCGTGATTTACCATTAGAGGAAATAACACGTCGAAGTATGCATTGATTCTCTTCATCGGTTTCATTAGCAAGTTCTTGTTCTTGTAACCAATGTATTGCCGTGGGTGTATCTTCAATGTCTACACTTAGAGTGATTTCGGCTTTTTCTGCTCCATGTCGTACAACGCCACTATCTGCACGATCACCTAAAACAAGCCCAATGGCATCAATCAAAATGGATTTACCCGCACCCGTTTCTCCTGTCAGAGCCGTCATGCCAGACTTTAGCTCAAGGTCTAGCTTTTCAATAATGGCAAAATTTTTTAGATAGATATGTGAAAGCATGGCAGTTTTGTAAATGAGTTTTTTATTGAAATGGAATTAAGTATTACAGAAATTTCTCAAAAAGAGAACAAAAACGAAACAAAAAATGCAATATGGATTTAATTCTTTTAAAAAACCCTTAAAAGTAGGGGGGTGACTTTTTTTAATTTCTTACCATGCTATCAACTGTGGATACTAATAATTAAGTCTCGTTTAGTTTTAGTTTAAACTGGATCAGTGAATGTAAATACTCCACCCATAATTCAACTTTATTTAGTTGCTTAAGCGCCTAAAGATGATATTGAATCTTTGTTCCATAGAAATCTCAGCTTTTTAGGTGGAAGTGAGTGGCAACGATTTGAAACTCAAAAATAAAAAGAAAAGTGTCCATTTCCTGATAGGTGAAAATACAGTTGCGTTTTGTTTTATCAGATTATTTGAATATTTCGGATGTCATTGAGGTGATTGAACAAAAAGATTTACCGCCCTTGGTGTCTCTGTTGGATACCATGAGGGGGCTTTTAGCATTAGTTATTTAAATAATCTTGTAGGGTTAGCAGTTGCTCATCCTAAATCTAAGTCAGCTAGCAAAACAAGGGCTATTAAAACAACCAAAATATTTACCACTCCGGGCAAGCGGTAAGCGATTTCTGCTGAGTTATCTCGCTTATTCATCTTTTCTCGATCGTATTGATATTAAAAAAAGTAAAGCAGCACTAAAATGAGTTGTTGAGCGAAGCACCGCATCTGGACTGGTAATAAGAATAAACAAAAATACACCCCCCCACTTACAGGCACTTTTATTCAATATCTGAGATAAATGTGCTTATTTCGTCTATTATATTTAACTCATTCAATTTAGTAGCAGAGAAATTTTTCGTGGATAAACAAACTCAATTAGAAATCGAAGCAGCCGCATGGCGCAAAACCTTGTCACATTTTCAAAAGCGTACTGATGTACAGAATATTGATTTAATGAATATGGCGGGATTCTGTCGTAATTGCCTCGCTAAATGGTATATGGGCGAAGCTAAAGTGCGTGGTGAAGAAGTCGATTACGATCAGGCTCGTGAAGTGGTTTACGGAATGCCGTATGACGAATTTAAAGATAAGTTTCAGGAAAAAGCATCCGAAGAACAGTTAGCTGCGTTTAATGATATAGAGTGGGGTAAAGACACGACTGAATAATTTAATAGTTCAGTGTATTAATCTTTTACTCCAGTTTTTTTGCTGAGCAATGCATTGCAATCATTCTCAGTGCGAAAGCTCCTTTTTCGAAATAAGTTAATAATCTAACCTATACACACAGAACTATAAATAAGTGGGAGTAATAAAGCATGCGACTTTTCAAAGGTCTAGGAAATAGTTTTTTAAGTATAGTTTTTGTCATTTTTCTCACTATACCTGCACAAGCGAAAGAAGCTTATGCATTACCTGAGTTTACTCAAACATCGGCACAAGAGTGGTTGAATTCAAAACCTCTTACCAAGAAAGACTTATTGGGAAAAGTAACCCTGATTGATTTCTGGACGTTCGATTGCTGGAATTGCTATCGCTCTTTTCCATGGCTCCACGGTGTTGAAAACAAATTCAAAAGCAAGGGCTTTCAAATCGTAGGCATTCACTCACCTGAATTTGATCATGAAAAAATTCACGTCAATATCAAGGCGAAAATAAAGCAATTTAAAATAACAAATCCGGTAATGGTTGATAACGATATGGGTTACTGGCGTGCGATGAGAAATCGTTACTGGCCTGCGTATTATATAGTTGATAAGAAAGGGCATGTGCGCGCTAACTTTATTGGTGAGACTCATAAGAACACCTCTCAAGCGAATAATATTGAAGCGACCATTGAAAAGCTTTTAGCTGAGAAATAGAAAGCACTTTTTAAAAAAGTGGCTAAAAGTAGGGGGATGACTTAATTAAATTGAAATATAGCTCTTTACTAATATTTGTCTGGTCTAACACTCTCCAGCCTACTTATTTCTCAGTATATGGTAATAATCATAATACTTGGGGTGCATCAGTTGTAACTGATGCTACTTGTGACGGATGACGACATTGTCCCCAGCTTTCAGCTCGATATTCGACTTACCGTCGAAACATACACGTGCATCGACATCTCGGCTTTCTTACGTGCTGATATTGATCAGGGTTTCAATCCTCACAACAATTGGTAGACTGCCGAGAGTATGCCTGCGTTTGATAACTTTCATATTGAAACGGTGTCTAAATACGATGAATCAAAAATAGCAGAACTTTTAGATAATCCGGGAATCATAAGAAACAAGCTTAAAGTGAATGCAACTGTTAATAATGCTAACCGTTTTATGGAAGTACAAAAAGAGTTCGGTAGTTTCGATGCATATATCAGGCAGTTTGTTGGTGGAAAGCCTTTTGTAAATAAATGGAAAGAGATGAGTGAAGTGCCTTCAAGCACAGCTGAATCCGATTCAATGAGTAAGGATTTAAAGCAGCGAGGGTTTAAGTTAATTGGTACCATTATTTTTTATGCGTATATACAGGCATCAGGAATGGTGAATGATCACGTTACCGATTGTTTTTGTTACAACACAATCGGTCAATTTATGATGGCTTTATAAGGTTAGTGAGGGGACTTCAAGTAAGCTTTGCGCTTGTGTTTCGATTAATGGCGCATTAGACTGCATGCGACAAACATAACACTATTTTTGAATGTGGTTTTTTGTTCAATTAATGATTTTACATTCAATTAACGAAAAGAGTATTTAAGATGTTTCAGGGAAGTATGGTTGCTCTGGCTACGCCGATGACAGAGACTGGTGAATTAGATAAACCTGCATTAGAAGCTTTGGTGGGTTTTCATCTAGATGCAGGAACTGATGCCATAGTGGCAATGGGTACTACAGCAGAATCTGCAACATTCTCGCACAAAGAACACCGTGATGTAGTCAAAATGATTATAGCTTTGGTTGCAGGCAAAATACCAGTAATCGCAGGTACGGGTTCTAATAGTACAGTTGAGGCGCTTGCACTAACGCAAGCTGCCAAAGAAGATGGCGCGGATGCGGTGTTATTGGTTTCACCTTATTATAATAAGCCGCCACAAGAAGGTTTGTACCAGCATCATAAGCTGATTGCAGAGAAAGTGGCGATTCCTCAACTTTTATATAACGTACCAGGACGTACTTCTGTAGATATGTTGCCTGAGACAGTCGAACGTCTTTCTGCTATTTCAAATATTGTTGCTATTAAAGAGGCAACTGGTGATATTGAACGGGCAAAAGAAATCATTAATCGCTGTGGTGAACGAATCGACGTCATCAGCGGTGATGATGCAACTGCGATGGAGATGATTCTTAATGGTGGTAAGGGTGATATTTCAGTTACTGCAAATGTAGCACCTGCGCTTATGCACCAAATGTGTAAAGCAGCGCTTGCGGGAGACCGCCAAACTGCAGAAGAGATTAATAATCAATTAATCCCGTTACATACCAAGCTGTTTGTAGAATCCAATCCAATTCCGGTTAAATGGTTATTACACAAAATGGGTTATGGAAGTAATGCTATGCGCTTGCCACTGGTTCCTCTTTCTGAGAAGTTTTATCCAGAAGTGGCTGCTGCTGCTAATGCTGCTGGCATTCTAATCTAATTCTGGTTTTTGATATAGTTGTTCATATAAACAAGACTGACTGAAAAATTTTAAAATGAGGAATCAATGAGTAAATTATACCCTTGCATTATTAACAGTGTTATCAAGTTAACGTTAGTGTTATTTGTTATTTCAGGCGTATCTGCTTGTAGTACGTTTAATAATGCTGTCAGTAAAGTTAGCGGTATGGTTACTGGCAATAAAAGTAAAGCTCGTTATGAAAATAATAGGTCAGTAAAGGATTTAGAATTCCCCCCGGATTTAACGGCTCCAGAATTTGACAAGGCGTTCGAAATGCCCACCGGAACAGTAAGTGTTGTTTCGCTGAATACTAGTACAACAAATCCCACTTACACTAACTCTATTTCTACACAACCATCTGTCGCAGCATTTAAGCCCCGATCTGTAAATCTTTCAACCATTAAAAAGCAGGGTAATGAATCTTTTTTGCAAATTAATGATAGGTACGAAAGAGCCATGCTATTGACGGAGATTATTCTCGAAAGAATGCAATTTACAGTTATTAATAAAATGCTGGCTACCGGGGAAATGAATGTGCGCTATCAAGGATCAAATCCTGCGTTTATGAAAGGTGGCAACTATCGGGTATCAGTGATTAATGCTCAAGGTGTTCCTTTAGTACGTTTCGCAAAGAGCGAAGGCACGGTTTTAACCACAGCAGAACATGCTCGAATAATAGTGCTTCTTAATAACGAGTTTAATAAGTAATAATAGAAATAGCTGACTTTGATTTAAAAATTCTGATTGCCAAGTTCTGATTAGAACAGAATGATTCGATTTGCATCACTAGGTAGCGGTAGTAAGGGTAATGCAACCCTGATCGAGTCCGGTTCAAAGGAAAGTGATACTCGAATTCTTCTCGATTGTGGTTTCTCAACTAAAGAAGTTGTAAACAGGTTAGCTAAACTAAAACGTACGGCTGATTCTATAACTGCAATTGTTATCACACATGAACATTCCGATCATATTATCGGTGTTGGTAGATTAGCTCGAAAATATAATATTCCTGTTTGGTTGACTCATGGTACCTGGGATAATTGCAGAGATAATGACTTTCCCGAAACGCATTTTATCAATTCGCATCAAGACTTTGCTATAGATGATTTGTTTCTGCATCCATTCCCCGTTCCTCACGATGCTCGTGAACCCTGTCAGTTTGTCTTCTCAGATGGTGCTTCAAGGTTAGGTATTGCAACTGATCTTGGTAGTATTACACCGCATGTTGTTCAGCAACTGAATAATGTCGATGGCTTATTGCTCGAATGTAATTATGATAAAGACATGCTGCATAATGGGATCTATCCGCAAAAGTTAAAAGAGAGGGTGACTAGCAATAAAGGGCATCTTGATAATAAACAGTCAACACAGTTATTACAGAATCTCAAAATAGAAAACCTCAAACATATTATTGGAATGCACGTGAGTGAAAAAAATAATACCAATGAATATGCACTAGGTGCTTTATGTGATGGATTAAATTGTAAAGCGAGTGATGTATCATTGGCATCTCAAGTCGATGGTTTTGCCTGGCGCGAGCTTGGGTAAGCATTGTTAGTTTTCTTATTTGTAATTTAATTTGAATGAATGCCAGATAAGTTATTGACTCATAATATCATGTGCCTATAATGCGCCGCTCTGATGAGTTGGCATCTAAATAAAACTTGTTAATTCATCGGGGTTTTGATCTGATTTAAAACTATTTAAATTAAATTGAAATAAATTGTTGATTCAATTTGAGAGGTGTCTATAATGCGCCGCTCTGACAAATCAGAAGGCTTTTATAGTGTTTTGATTTGAAGGGTGTTTGACTCGATTAGGATGTAAAAAACATTAAATAAATGTTGCTTACATCAAAATCACGGAGTAAAATTTCTCGCCTCGCTCAAGCAACGGTTTTGAGCTGAACTTTAAAAAAAGAGAACCAGAAAAACTTGTGTGGGTGCTTGTAGCTTGTGTTTTAACGCAAGAAGCAAGAACCATACGAACGATAATTCTTGTTACTATTATTAATAGTAATGATTAACACGTAAGTTAGGTTTGACCTTCAATTTAAAGATACGAAGTCCGTAAGGACTTAAAACATTTTAAACTGAAGAGTTTGATCCTGGCTCAGATTGAACGCTGGCGGCATGCTTAACACATGCAAGTCGAACGGAAACGCGAAGAGCTTGCTCTTTGGCGTCGAGTGGCGGACGGGTGAGTAACGCGTGGGAATCTACCCAGTAGTGGAGGACAGCCAGGAGAAATCCTGATTAATACTGCATACGATCTACGGATGAAAGGTGGCCTCTGCTTGCATGCTATCGCTATTGGATGAGCCCGCGTTAGATTAGCTAGTTGGTGGGGTAAGAGCCTACCAAGGCGACGATCTATAGCTGGTCTGAGAGGACGACCAGCCACATCGGGACTGAGACACGGCCCGGACTCCTACGGGAGGCAGCAGTGGGGAATATTGGACAATGGGCGCAAGCCTGATCCAGCAATGCCGCGTGTGTGAAGAAGGCCTTAGGGTTGTAAAGCACTTTCAATTGTGAAGAAGTTGATAAACTTAATAAGTTTGTTAATTGACGTTAACTTTAGAAGAAGCACCGGCTAACTCTGTGCCAGCAGCCGCGGTAATACAGAGGGTGCAAGCGTTAATCGGAATTACTGGGCGTAAAGCGCGCGTAGGCGGTTAGATAAGTCAGATGTGAAATCCCCGGGCTCAACCTGGGAACTGCACCTGATACTGTTTGACTAGAGTTTGGGAGAGGGAAGTAGAATTTCAGGTGTAGCGGTGAAATGCATAGAGATCTGAAGGAATACCAGTGGCGAAGGCGACTTCCTGGCCTAAAACTGACGCTGAGGTGCGAAAGCGTGGGTAGCAAACGGGATTAGATACCCCGGTAGTCCACGCTGTAAACGATGTCAACTAGTCGTTGGTCTCCTTGAGGGATCAGTGACGCAGCTAACGCATTAAGTTGACCGCCTGGGGAGTACGGTCGCAAGACTAAAACTCAAAGGAATTGACGGGGGCCCGCACAAGCGGTGGAGCATGTGGTTTAATTCGATGCAACGCGAAGAACCTTACCATCCCTTGACATCCGGAGAATTTGCAAGAGATTGCTTAGTGCCTTCGGGAACTCCGTGACAGGTGCTGCACGGCTGTCGTCAGCTCGTGTCGTGAGATGTTGGGTTAAGTCCCGCAACGAGCGCAACCCCTATCCTTGGTTGCTAACAGGTTAAGCTGAGAACTCCAGGGAGACTGCCGGTGACAAACCGGAGGAAGGTGGGGACGACGTCAAGTCATCATGGCCCTTATGGGATGGGCTACACACGTGCTACAATGGCCAGTACAGAGGGTTGCAAACTTGCGAGAGTAAGCTAATCCCAGAAAGCTGGTCGTAGTCCGGATTGGAGTCTGCAACTCGACTCCATGAAGTTGGAATCGCTAGTAATCGTGGATCAGAATGCCACGGTGAATACGTTCCCGGGCCTTGTACACACCGCCCGTCACACCATGGGAGTGGGCTGCAAAAGAAGTGGGTAGACTAACCTTCGGGATGTCGCTCACCACTTTGTGGTTCATGACTGGGGTGAAGTCGTAACAAGGTAGCCCTAGGGGAACCTGGGGCTGGATCACCTCCTTAAAGATAACGTTAAAATGTTAGTTGCGAGTACCCACACAAGTTAATCTGGTTAGACTGTAAAATCTGAATCTAATGGTTTGGATAAAAGCCTGTTCAACGCTTTGAGTTGTAGACAAGGTTAGAAAGCCTTTTTATTGCAGGATTTTTTAGTTATGTGGCATTGAGTAATGGAGACTATTTTTTATGAAGTGTTTTTTTGTTAATCAAGGCGCATGAAGTCGAGAATGAAGGCGCGTACATCAGGTACGCAACTGAGAGAGCGACGAAATGCAACGCCGGGTAACGAAAAAAGACGAAGTAAAAAAGGGTCTATAGCTCAGTTGGTTAGAGCGCACCCCTGATAAGGGTGAGGTCGGTGGTTCAAATCCACCTAGACCCACCAATTTTGCGCAGTTTGAATTTTGAGTGTTGCTCACGTGTATTTAACGCTTCGCAATCCACAAAATCCAATCTACCCAAAATTACCTTCATGAGGTATGTAAGGTTTAGCACCCCAATGGGGCCATAGCTCAGTTGGGAGAGCGCCTGCCTTGCACGCAGGAGGTCGTCGGTTCGATCCCGTCTGGCTCCACCATCTTTAAACTACAGTCTAGTAACTTCTGGTTACTCTCAAAAAACGATTATTGAGTCATCAAGCTGTTTGTTCTTTAGTGAATCACTAACGATACAACAGACATCTTTATTGACTTAATCGTCAAACCCATTCTTTAGTATGAAGGATGCGTTCTTTAACAAATTAGGCAAAGCAAGATTTAAAGCGGAACTGGCTTACGAGTCAGGAAAGTGATAAATCTAACTAGGCGAGTAATACAAACGTTGATGAGACGAGAGTATTGCTTGAAAAACGCTATTTAAGTTTCATAACAGGACTTAAATAGCACCAAAAGGGTGTTTTAAGAAAGACAATTATCAGTTTTGATTAAAAGACCCTTCTCAAACGTTACGAGTAAAACAGTCATTGCTTTGATTGCTCAATCCAGATCCGAAGTAGCAATACAGAAGATAAAGAGGCAGCAGGTTTATGAGGTCATACAAAAGGCTCATAGACTGTTCAAGGTTATAGAATCAAGTGACTAAGCGTATGTGGTGGATGCCTAGGCGGTAAGAGGCGATGAAGGACGTTGTAGCATGCGATAAGCCCCGGTTAGTCTGCAAACAGACATTGATCCGAGGATTTCCGAATGGGGAAACCCGGCACCCTAGGGTGTCATCCCTGACTGAATACATAGGTCAGGCGAAGCAAACCCGGAGAACTGAAACATCTAAGTACCCGGAGGAAAAGAAATCAACCGAGATTCCCCAAGTAGCGGCGAGCGAAAGGGGAGCAGCCGAGCAAACAAGTTATAGAAGAACACTCTGGAAAGTGTGGCCATAGTGGGTGATAGCCCCGTATTTGAAATAGCTTGTTTGACGTATTAAGTAGGTCGTGGCACGAGAAACCTTGACTGAAGATAGGGGGACCATCCTCTAAGGCTAAATACTCCTTACCGACCGATAGTGAACCAGTACTGTGAAGGAAAGGCGAAAAGAACCCCGGAGAGGGGAGTGAAATAGAACCTGAAACCGCATACGTACAAGCAGTGGGAGCCTCCTAGAGGGGTGACTGCGTACCTTTTGTATAATGGGTCAGCGACTTAATTTTAGTAGCAAGGTTAACCGTTAGGGGAGCCGTAGGGAAACCGAGTCTTAATAGGGCGTCAAGTTGCTAGGATTAGACCCGAAACCGAGCGATCTATCCATGGTCAGGTTGAAGGTGCCGTAACAGGCACTGGAGGACCGAACCCACGTATGTTGAAAAATGCAGGGATGAACTGTGGATCGGAGTGAAAGGCTAATCAAGCTCGGAGATAGCTGGTTCTCCTCGAAATCTATTTAGGTAGAGCCTCGTATATAACTCCTGGGGGTAGAGCACTGTTATGGCTAGAGGGCCTTGATCGGCTTATCAACCCATTGCAAACTCCGAATACCAGGAAGTTCAGTACGGGAGACACACGGCGGGTGCTAACGTCCGTCGTGGAAAGGGAAACAACCCAGACCGCCAGCTAAGGTCCCAAAATTACAGCTCAGTGGGAAACGATGTGGGAAGGCATAGACAGCTAGGAGGTTGGCTTAGAAGCAGCCATCCTTTAAAGAAAGCGTAATAGCTCACTAGTCGAGTCGGCCTGCGCGGAAGATTTAACGGGGCTAAGCTGTATACCGAAGCTGCGGAATTACACTATGTGTAATTGGTAGAGGAGCGTTCTGTAAGCCGTTGAAGGTGGTGTCGTAAGGCCTGCTGGAGGTATCAGAAGTGCGAATGCTGACATGAGTAACGATAAGACGGGTGAAAAACCCGTCCGCCGAAAACCCAAGGTTTCCTGCGCAACGCTAATCGGCGCAGGGTTAGTCGGATCCTAAGGCGAGGCCGAGAGGCGTAGTCGATGGAAAACAGGTTAATATTCCTGTACCGCTATTAAGTGCGATGGGGTGACGGAGAAGGCTAGACCAGAACACAGTTGGTTTTGTGTATCTAAGCGTTTAGGTGTAGGACTTAGGCAAATCCGGGTCCTTTTAACACTGAAGCGCGAATGCGACGATCTTACGAGATTGGAGTGGTCGATGCCATGCTTCCAGGAAAACCCTCTAAGCTTCAGCTTAATAGTGTCCGTACCCCAAACCAACACAGGTGGGTGGGATGAGAATTCTAAGGCGCTTGAGAGAACTCTGGTGAAGGAACTAGGCAAAATGGTACCGTAACTTCGGGAGAAGGTACGCCCCCTGCGGTTCACGCTGCGGGGGGCCACAGAAACTAGGTGGCTGCGACTGTTTAACAAAAACACAGCACTCTGCAAACTCGAAAGAGGACGTATAGGGTGTGACGCCTGCCCGGTGCCGGAAGGTTAATTGATGGGGTTATCTTCGGAGAAGCTCTTGATCGAAGCCCCGGTAAACGGCGGCCGTAACTATAACGGTCCTAAGGTAGCGAAATTCCTTGTCGGGTAAGTTCCGACCTGCACGAATGGCGTAACGACGGCCACACTGTCTCCACCAGAGGCTCAGTGAAATTGAAATCGCGGTTAAGATGCCGTGTACCCGTGGCTAGACGGAAAGACCCCGTGCACCTTTACTACAGCTTTGCACTGAACATTGGACCTACCTGTGTAGGATAGGTGGGAGACTTTGAAACCTGGTCGCTAGATCAGGTGGAGTCACCCTTGAAATACCACCCTGGTAGTTTTGATGTTCTAACCCAGGTCCCTTATCGGGATCGGGGACAGTGTATGGTGGGTAGTTTGACTGGGGCGGTCTCCTCCTAAAGAGTAACGGAGGAGCGCGACGGTTCGCTAATCCCGGTCGGAAATCGGGAGGTTTGTGCAAAGGCAAAAGCGAGCTTGACTGCGAGACTGACACGTCGAGCAGGTACGAAAGTAGGTCTTAGTGATCCGGTGGTTCTGAATGGAAGGGCCATCGCTCAACGGATAAAAGGTACGCCGGGGATAACAGGCTGATACCGCCCAAGAGTTCATATCGACGGCGGTGTTTGGCACCTCGATGTCGGCTCATCACATCCTGGGGCTGAAGCAGGTCCCAAGGGTATGGCTGTTCGCCATTTAAAGTGGTACGCGAGCTGGGTTCAGAACGTCGTGAGACAGTTCGGTCCCTATCTGCCATGGGCGTTAGAATCTTGAGGGAAGCTTCTCCTAGTACGAGAGGACCGGAGTGGACGAACCTCTGGTGTACCTGTTGTCACGCCAGTGGCATAGCAGGGTAGCTAAGTTCGGACGGGATAAACGCTGAAAGCATCTAAGCGTGAAGCCCCTCCCAAGATGAGGATTCTCTGGGGACTAGATCCCCCTGAAGGGCCGTTGAAGACTACGACGTTGATAGGCTCCATGTGGAAGTACAGTAATGTATGTAGCTAAGGAGTACTAATTGCCCGTGAGGCTTGATTCTATAACCTTAAATGGTTTGTGAACCAAGGCTGTTACACACGTAACAACAAATGAGAAAACCTGGACTTTGATAAAATACCAAACAAAGTGCTTTGCCTAATACCTTGTTAGTGAAAATACATCTTCATTAGCAAATGTTGGAATCAACACAGTTGATTGCCCAACAACCCGGTTTCTTGGTGACAATAGAGACATGGAACCACCTGAATCCATCTCGAACTCAGAAGTGAAACGTGTCATCGCCGATGATAGTGTGGGGTTTCCCCATGTGAAAGTAGGTCATCACCAAGTTATTAACAATAAAAACCCGTAGAGCCTTAGCTTTACGGGTTTTTTTTTGTTCACTGACTTTTGTTATCTATTTATACTACACAGGCACGTGTGACTAACGCCTTGCCACAGGCGGCTTTTGGAGATTGAGCGCAACGAAAGACCCGCAGGGTCAGAAGCACCGCTTCTGATCAAATCGGTCATCAAAGTAATACACATAGACCTATTCATCACTCAATTGGAGTTTTTTAGTGCTACATTACTGCAGAAATAAAAATGTGCCCAAGAGTAGAAGGTGTGCTTATAAATAGTAGTTTGTTACTGATAATGTAACTAAATTTAAATACTGATCTTTAATTAATATCACTTGTGTCCGGTTAAGAAAACAACAATTGTCCTTGCCTGTATGTCACTGATTTATCAGGTTTAAATCTATCATAAACTCCTAGCAGAAGATCACCCAGTGTCTTTTTATGAAAAATATTGGCTGATATTAGCCGTGTTATTTCCTGTAACGAGAGCTTATTCAGAGACAAACGGTTCTTTACAAAGCGTAATAACAGGTAGGCAATCATAGCGACCAGCACCTGTATTTTCACAGCGTTCTTCGATGTCCCCAAAAAGCGTTTTATTCGCAGGTTTTGCTTGATCCATTTGAAGAAGGGCTCAATCTCCCAGCGCTGTTTGTAGAGATCCATTATTGCTGTGGGTCGCCGTTTTAAGTCATTGGTAATTAATACAATTTCCTTATCATCTTCCTTGCGGAGAAAGTGGATCCTTCGTAATAAAATGGGGCAATCCTGTCCCTTCTTGCTAGTCAACCGAATGGTTTGGTCGGCAAGAATATTGCCTTCCACTGGATGTGTTTCAAGCACCTTATAACAGGCATTCTTTTTCATTCGCCCAACAAACGTATTTCCTTTTAAATGCAGGTTTTTGTAGTACCACTCATAGTGGTTGTAGGCACGGTCAAATACATAGGTGGCTCCTGTGATTAAGGGGAGACTTTTTGCGGCTTCACAGTCGTTCTTTTTTGCTGGGGTCATACTGAAATATGTCGGCACTTCTGTGTTAGGGTCGTAAACAAAATGGAGCTTCATGCCATTTTTATGGGTACGGTATTTTGCCCATTCAAACTGGTGTTGATTGAGGCTCACGGTCGTTGAGTCTATCAGGCGAACGACCTCTTTTGCATCCCGGGCAACCTTGCCTCTTACTTTCTCCAACATGGCATAGAACAATTCCTCATAGAGCGCGACAGGGCGTGACTCATTAGCTTCTGCGAGGGTAGACCTTTTGATGGGTTTTACGCCTAAATGATAGTGAAAACTGGCCTGGCTATTAAACGCCAGGGTGAGATCACGTAGTGATTGACGGTTGGCTAACTGGGCATAGAGGAGGGATACAAACTGCGTCCAGCAAGAGAGTTTTCTGACACGATAATCTCCCTGATGGCGTATCACAGCCCGGTCAAAAAGGGGTCTGGAAATATGCTGTAAAAGTCCATGTAAAATGGTGTTAATATGCTTCATAGCCTGAGTCTCAGTTAAGGTTGGAAAATGCTGTCTTTTCAACTGCATATTCTACCTTATCCTTGTAGACTCAGGCTTTTGAAGGTTTGGGAAATTTTAAACCGGACACTAGTGAATTAATATCCTTAATTTACTCGTTTCTGTAAAGAAGAAGCACGCTGCAAGAGTGCGTTGTATCTTTGTAATTGAGTTTTCGTTAATACTTTTTTATTGTCTTTCAGGGTTAATAAATAGGCATTAGCTGACCCTAATTGTTCTTTTGCATAGAGTTTTGCGTTTGGTTCTGAACTTCTTGCCAGAATATTTTCAACATCTATTAATAGTTCTTCAGCAGTATTGAGTCGGTCTCCCTGGACAGGCGCTGTACTACAGCCAGTAAGTAGAACTGCAGTTATGATGCTAGATATGAGTATTTTTGCTGTATTAATCACTTATTTTCTCCAAGTCTACATATTTTAGAGTAAGAATAATGCATGGGAAAAAGATATGAAAGTGTTATGAGAACAACTAAGGTACTGAATTGTATAGTTAAAAAATAGAGTAAAAGTAGGGGGGTGGCGATGGCACTTACTTAAGGAAACAAACTTCAAAAAAACAAAGACTTAAATCCTGCGAAGGTTAGTATAAAAATAGTTATCCCTATTGTTTTGCCAGTGTTTTTTTGTATATTTGGACAGGCGTGGTTAGATTGTTCTATCAAAAATAATCCTCAAAGACCCGTAGTTATTGATTCTAGACCTTAAATAAGTGCCATTCGGGGAGTGTTTAACTATCAGAAAGACTTTCGCCAAGTTTAAGTGTTTGATCAATTGATAATGAATCACTTAATTTAGGTGCGCTATTTTGAAAAACTAATATCACTGTTGAGCCCATATTAAATCGACCCATTTCTTCACCCTTATCTATCTGAATATCTTTAGATTTATAAGATTTACTCGTAACAGTTTCTCCTTTAGGAGGAGTAATAAGACCATGCCAAACAGTCTCTATTGCGGCTACATTTATTGCGCCTACCAGGACCATAGCCATTGATCCGTACTCGGTATTGAAACTAGCAACAACACGTTCATTTCTGGCAAAGATACTGTTGACTGTTTTAACTGTGTGTTTCGCAACACTAAATAAACGACCAGGAATATGGACTTGTTCTTTAAGGATTCCAGTGCAAGGCATATGAATACGATGATAATCGCGTGGAGATAGATAGATCGTAATAAACTGACCGTTATCATATAGCTTGGCTCGCTCTTTATTTCCGCCAAGTAATTGCTCTAGGCTATAAGTGATGCCTTTAGCTTGTAAAAGTTGTCCATTTTGAATATCACCAAACTCGCTAATCGTGCCATCAACCGGGCTTACTATTTTTGAATCAGAAATGTGTCTTAAACCCTCTTTTAACTCACGTGTAAAAAACTCATTAAAAGTCGAGTAACTATTAGGATCTGAATTTTTTGCTTCATCCAAATTTACATCAAACACATTACTAAATAATATGATAGCTTTTGGCACTAAGGCTGATTTAACGCGCGTTAATCTGAATATAGTGCGTGAAATAAAGTGGTGCGGTAAAGCATAAAGCGCACCTGATTTAAGATAATCAGTTAGAGAAGCATTCATTTATTTGAGGTCGGTTAATTAGTTAATGAAATATAGAATAAAAATAGGATAATACGGCATTCGTTAAAGGGAAACTATAGTGATGACAAAACAGACTGCAGATTATGAAGGAGCTACCAAAGAACTTTCTACAATGACGGATTTTATGCGTTGGGGCGCGAGCCGTTTTGTGGATGCAAAATTAAGTTATTCGCATGGTATGTCTTCACCATTAGATGAGTCTGTATACCTTGTTTTACGTGCTTTAAATTTACCTGTTGATACACCCGATGTGTACTGGCAGTCAAAACTCACAAGTACAGAAAAAAACTCCATCATAGCCTTATTAAAACGAAGAATTGAAGAACGTATACCTGCGGCATATCTAACTCAGGAAGGCTGGTTCGCTGGTTTAAAGTTTTTTGTTGATAAACGTGTTTTAGTACCACGCTCGCCTATAGCTGAAATGATAGAAAATCAATTTCAACCCTGGGTAATACCAGATGAGGTTGAAAATATCCTGGATCTTTGCACAGGTAGTGGCTGTATCGGAATCGCTTGTGCTTATGCTTTTCCTTTTGCTGAAGTTGATTTAGCAGACCTATCGGAAGACGCTTTGGATGTTGCGAGAATTAACATTGAAAAACATGATGCGGCAGAACAGGTAAGTGCTATTCAATCAGATTTGTTCTCTAATATAGGTGACCGTCGCTACGATATTATCGTTACTAATCCACCCTATGTTGATGAAGATGATATAAACACTATGTCTGATGAATTTCACCATGAGCCAAAGTTGGGCTTAAGTTCGGGCAATGATGGATTGGATTGTACCCGTCAAATTCTTGCTCAAGCATCTCAATATTTAAATGATGAAGGAATTTTAGTAGTCGAGGTTGGAAATAGCCAACATGTATTAGTAGAGGAATATCCTGATGTTCCTTTTCAATGGATTGATTTCGAAAGAGGCGGGGATGGTGTTTTCATGTTAACCAAACTACAATTACAGGAATTTTTTAAAGAGAGTTAAAAGTAATCTGATATTGCTTCTCTTATTTGCGTTTAATATTTCTGGTAACATCAGCTTAACTTTAGTGGTAATAGATTCTTATATTAAGTGTGATATGATGACCTGTTAAGCATTCAGTAACGTAACGTAAAGTAAAATATTATTGTTATTAAATAGAAAAACCAATCGGTCTCAGGTGACATTGTGCTAGCTCAAAGAACATTAAAAAGCATTGTTAACACAGTGGGCATAGGGTTGCACTCGGGTAAGCGAGTCAATTTGACTTTACGCCCAGCAGCAGCCAACACTGGTATCATATTTACCCGTGTTGATCTCGACCCTGCAGTAGAAATTCTTACAACACCTGAAAGTGTTGGTGAAACTGTTCTCAGTACAACTTTAGTCAAAGATGGTGTTAAAGTTTCAACCATTGAACACTTAATGTCGGCGTTTGCAGGGCTAGGTATTGATAATGTATACGTTGACCTTGATGCGTCTGAAGTTCCTATTATGGACGGCAGTGCCGCACCGTTTATTTTCCTGATTCAGTCTGCGGGTATCGATACACTTAGCCGACCTAAGAAGCTAATTAGAATTAAAAAACCAATTCGATTTGAAAATGAGTCTGGTTGGGCTGAATTAACACCTTATGATGGCTTTAAAGTCTCATTTGAAATCGACTTTGATCACCCTGCAGTAAAAGATACCAAACAAACGCTTGAACATGATCTTTCTATAGAGTCATATAATAGTGAAATCAGTCGTGCCAGAACCTTTGGCTTTATGCGTGATGTAGAAATGCTTCGCTCAAAAAATCTTGGTTTGGGCGGTAACTTCGGTAATGCAGTCGTTCTTGATGAATATCGTGTACTTAATAAGGACGGACTAAGATACAGCGATGAGTTTGTTAAGCATAAAATGCTGGATGCGATTGGCGATCTATATACCTTAGGTTATGGCATCATCGGCGCCTACCACGGCCATAAATCGGGTCATGCGATCAATAACCTTCTACTTCTTGAGTTGCTAAAAAATCAGGATAGCTGGGAAGTGGTTACGTTGACTTCTGATGTAAAACCACCGCAATTATATGTTGGGGATAACTGCCTGCTTACTTAGATTATTTTTATTCTTCTATCTAAGATGAATTGAATCCCCCTACTTAAGACTCATTTGATTCGCTCTTCGGGCCAGCTTTAAACAAAATAACTGTTGTCTTCGCTACGCTTTGGCTGGCCCTTTTTTTGTGCAAATTATAGAATTGTACTTTTCTAAATAGTTTGATTCTTGTTCTTGTTTTTTGTCAATTTAAGCAAAGACTTCTTCAATTCTTCATCATCGATTTCTTGCGCGATATTGGCAAGTATCTCGCTTGCTTTTTCACCGATTTCATAAAGTTTATTATCTGGTTTTGTAGGTATGGAAGAAGGGGGAATTATCTTTACCTTGGTTTTCTTTAGCTGCAACAAAAAGTGTTTATTTAGTTCGGCACAAATGACATTCATTTGATATTGAAGTTGCGTGCCCAAGTAGGGGTTATCAGTCAATAAAGTAAGTTGTTGCTGTTTCGTTATCACCCAGAGATTATGCTTGGCTTTATCCAGGTGCATCAGCTTATAGACAAAATCTGACAGCTTGTCGTGATTTTTTATACTTCCAGTCAGTTGAGAGTTAACGAGTTGATTAATATTCTTCACTGTAGCTTCTTTCGTATGGATACGACTTAGAACTGAAGCATAACATGAATGTAGTCTTTTTAAGTGATAATGGATGTCACCACCAAGAAATAACAGTAAAAGTGTGGTCCCACATAATATTACCCTTGTTGCTGATAACACTTTTTATAGTAACAGCATTTTCCGCAAAAAATTACTACGCTAAATACAGTGATGAACAATTACAAATTTCTCACAATGAGAAAAAATTACTGAGTAAATTCGACCTTTTATTAAAAAAGGTTACAACACTGGAAGCAGAAATTGACCGTCTTAACTCACTAGGTAAAACTATCGCCACCAATAATGATATTGATATTTCTGCTTTTCATCTTGATCAAGTCCCAGCGAGAGGTGGTCATGCATCAGAGGTAAATGACTTGGGTTCTGAATCAGTACCACTCAATGAAGCCGATATACTCAAGAGTATAGAAGAGATAGAAAGTCACTTAAAAAGACAAAAGATAAGCTTTAAAATGCTAAAAAAGCTTTCAAATAAATCGAATAACTTTTCCAAGGACCCATTTCCAGCAGTTGGAACTTATTCTAGTCCGGTAAAAAAAGGCTATATTTCATCTGTTTTCGGTAAGCGTCGTGATCCAATTAATGGTCATAAACGTCATCATAATGGCATCGATATAGCGGCAAAACGCGGTACTGCGATTAGCACAATCGCAAGTGGTTTTGTCACTTTTTCTGGTACGAAAGGGGGATATGGAAATGTCGTTGAAATTCACCACTCAGACTCTTTGAAAAGTCGTTATGCACATTTACAAAAAATACTCATAAATAAAGGAGATGTTGTATATAAAGGTGACAAAATCGCTACTATGGGTAAAACAGGCAGGGTCACTGGATCTCATCTGCATCTAGAAGTATGGGAAAATGATCGGCCAATAAATCCAGAATCTTTCATAAATATCGCGCTGAGAAACCTCAAGAAATAATTAATTATCTGTATTAGTTAATAATAAAAACAAGTCATTAAGGTACTTACACGTTTAGTTGTAATATAATGCGCGTTTTAAATGCGGGTTCCTCTTGTATTACTTAGAAAAACCCTTATAACAAACCTATTCTGCCAATTTCTCGTGGGGACGAGTGATTAGTTTTTAAATATTCCGGTTATCCGGGGGAAAATAATCAATATGTTCGGAAAAGTTACCAAAAAACTCTTTGGTAGTCGTAATGAGAGACTGGTTAAGGCTTATACCAAAAATACTAAAATAATCGCAGGTCTGGATGAAGAATATTCAGTCTTAACTGATGAACAGTTACAAGCAAAGACACAAGAATTCAGAAATAGATTGAAAGACGGAGCAACTCTTGAAGAGTTACTACCAGAAGCGTTTGCTACTGTGCGTGAGGCTGGAAAAAGGACCATGGACATGCGTCACTATGACGTACAAATGATTGGTGGAATGGTTCTGGATGAAGGCAAAATTGCCGAGATGCGTACTGGAGAGGGTAAAACCCTTGTAGCAACCCTGGCGGCTTATCTCAATGCATTACCTGGAAAAGGCGTGCATGTTATTACAGTCAATGACTATCTTGCTAGGCGAGACGCAGAGTGGATGTCTAAACTATACGGATTTCTTGGTTTAACGACTGGTATCATCGTCAATGGTATGGATCAGGCACAACGTCAAACGGCTTATGCTGCTGATATCACCTATGGTACCAATAATGAGTTCGGCTTTGATTATCTGCGTGATAATATGGCCCATCAAAAAGAAGATCGTGTTCAGCGCGAACTAAATTTTGCGATAGTGGATGAGGTCGACTCAATTCTTATCGATGAAGCAAGAACGCCACTGATTATTTCTGGGGCAGCTGAAGATTCTTCAGAGTTATATGCAGCCATTAATAAGATCATTCCTGGCCTGAAACGTCAAGAAGGTGAAGACGAAGAAAATATCACGGTACCTGGTGATTTCACCGTTGATGAAAAAGGAAAGCAGATATTCTTAACCGATGAAGGGCACGAAACGGTTGAAAACCTTCTACAAAAGGCTGGAATTTTACCTGAAGGACAAGGGCTATATGACAGCTCTAGTATTTCGGTATTACACCACTTTAACGCGGCACTTCGTGCGCACAACCTTTTTCAGAAGAATGTTGATTATATTGTTACTGATAATGAGATTGTTATTGTTGATGAGTTTACAGGCCGTACCATGCCAGGTCGACGTTGGTCTGAAGGTTTGCATCAAGCGGTAGAAGCGAAAGAAGGCGTTCACATAAATGCCGAAAATCAAACTATGGCTTCTATCACTTTCCAGAATTATTTCCGTCTTTATGACAAGCTTTCAGGGATGACGGGTACCGCTGATACGGAAGCTTTTGAGCTTCAAGAAATCTATGGCTTAGAAGTAGTTGTTATTCCGGGCAACAAGCCTTTGGCACGTGAAGATAGCAACGACTTGGTATACATGTCTGAAGAAGAAAAATATCAGGCAATAGCAGAAGAAATTGAATACTGTCAGAAAAAAGGTCAGCCTGTATTAGTCGGTACAGCTTCTATTGAAACATCCGAAGTACTTTCTGGTTTACTCAATACAAAGGGTATCAAGCACGAAGTATTGAATGCTAAGCAGCATGAACGTGAAGCACATATTATCGAAAATGCAGGTCAGCCAGGTGCGTTAACAATCGCTACCAATATGGCAGGTCGTGGTACTGATATCGTATTAGGTGGATCACTAGACGCTGCTATTAGAGAGCTAGGTGAAGATGCCACTGATGCGCAAAAAGAAACTACCAAAGCAGAATGGCAGAAACGTCATAATGCAGTTATCGCCTCAGGTGGATTGCATATTATAGGTACAGAGCGTCATGAGTCACGTCGTATCGATAATCAGTTACGCGGACGTTCTGCACGACAAGGTGATCCAGGTTCTTCGCGTTTCTTCCTGTCATTGGAAGACAACCTGATGCGTATTTTCGCCTCGGATCGTGTAAAAGCGATCATGCAGCGCTTAGGTATGGAGAAAGGTCAGGCGATTGAAGCGAAAATGGTGAGTAAGTCGATTGAAAATGCCCAACGTAAAGTTGAGGGACATAACTTCGATATACGTAAAAATCTACTTGAATACGATGATGTTGCCAATGACCAACGTAAAGTAATCTATGAACAACGTGCAGAGCTACTTGAAGCTGCCGATGTTGAAGAGTCAGTCGAATCATTTATTGAAGATGTGGTTGAAAGCACAATTGATATTTATATCCCACGACAAAGTATAGATGAGCAATGGGATATTGAAGGTTTAACCAGGCACCTTAGTGAGGAGATGTCAGTTGATCTGGATATTCAAGGCTGGCTGGATGCAGATGATGATCTCCACGAAGAAACGTTAAGAGATAAAATTCTTGAATCCATTCAGGCGCTAATAAAAGAGAAAGAAAACCTCATTAGTTCTGAACGTATGCGTGAATTAGAACGTGACGTGATGTTGCATGTGGTCGATACGCATTGGAAGGAACACCTGGCTTCGATGGATTATTTACGTCAGAGTGTTGGCCTACGAGGTTATGCGCAAAAGAATCCTAAGCAGGAATATAAGCGAGAAGCTTATGAAATGTTCGAAGATTTATTGGGTAAAATCAAAACTGATGTTGTTACTTTTTTAACCAGACTTGAGATTACTGTTCCTGAAGATATTGAAGCTATTGAAGAAGAGCACAAACTCCTGCAAGAGCAGGAAGTAGATCTTGACTTTGTACATGCTGATGCAGAAAACGCATTAGGTTCTGACGACCCAGCAACTGATTTACCGCAACCTGAAGCGATGAAGCCATTCAAGCGTGATGTGAAAAAGGTTGGACGTAATGATCCGTGTCCATGTGGCTCGGGGAAAAAGTATAAACAATGTCATGGAAAGCTCGCATAAATGCCTGTAAACCTGACTCCTGCCTCCGAACTTGCTCCTGTTAAAGGAGTCAGATTAGCTTCTTTAGCGGCTAATATCCGTTATAAAAACCGTGACGATCTGACCTTAATTGAATTATCAGAAGGCTCTCGTGTGGTAGGTATGTTAACACAGAATGCTTTCTGTGCTGCACCTGTCAGGATCTGTCGTGAACATTTGAAAACTACTGACGGCATTCGTTATCTTGTGATTAATTCTGGCAATGCGAATGCCGGAACCGGTGAAGAGGGAATGACATCGGCGGATTTGATTTGCGCCGAAGTTGCAGAACAAGGCATGAGCACCTTAGATAGTGTTCTGCCATTTTCAACAGGGGTTATTGGCGAGCAACTGCCGTATTGGAAGATTGTTGATAAGATTCCAGAATTGGTCGAAAGTTTGTCATCCGATAACTGGATGCGTGCTGCTAAAGCCATAATGACTACGGATACTGTACATAAAGGCGTGAGTAAAACGCTGGAGATTGATGGGAAAGTGGTGACCATTACAGGGATCGCCAAAGGTTCAGGAATGATTGAGCCAAACATGGCCACCTTGTTGTCGTTTGTGGCTACTGATGCATCAATCAAAAGATCAAAACTTGACGCTATTTGCAAAAATGTAACGACTCAGTCCTTCAATTCTATCAGCGTAGATGGCGATACTTCCACAAATGATTCATTCGTGATGATGGCAACCGGTAAATCGGGTGTGCATTTGGATGAAACTAATAGCGATGTGATAACCGCCGCATTGAATGATGTTTGCCAAGAGCTTGCTCAAGCGATTATTAGGGACGCAGAAGGCGCGACTAAATTCGTTACTATCAGTGTCGAGAAAGCACCTGATTATGACTATGCAAAACAGATAGCCTACACGGTTGCCCGTTCTCCATTGGTTAAGACCGCTTTATTTGCTAGCGACCCTAACTGGGGTCGAATTCTTGCTGCGATAGGACGCGCGCCAGTAGAACATATAAAAATCAGCAGGCTAACGTTATATTTAGGTGAAACACTGCTTCTCGAGTCTGGAGAACCTGCAGACAGTTATACCGAAGAGCAGGGTAAGGCAGAAATGGAAAAAGAGGAAATCACTATTCGCGTGATATTAAATACCGGCGATGCGAAGGCCCACGTTTGGACTTCAGACCTATCCCATGAGTACATCACAATTAACGCCGACTACCGTAGTTAAGCTAGAATAACGCACTTTTAGCCCATCTTCGGCGTTGCTTTGCGACTTCCGTTGCTCACTTACTTAACGTAAGCTCCGCTACGGGTCCTTAAGCGCCTTGAATATGAACTAAAATTACGCCATTCAAGCTCAACTATAGTGCTTATATTAAGTAATTAAATATGGATGATTTACTCTGGTCAGATAAAAGGGCAAATACAAATAAATGAAGATAAAATCACACCCCCCCACTTTTAGCCTGTTTTTCTTATTATTAATGCTTAATCCGCTGATGGCTTTTCAGGTACTTGCGGAAGAAAACTGTAATGTGGTTCGTGCTCAATATCAATGCCCCACAAAAAAACATCGGCTGCATCTCAGTTTTGATGATGGTGTGGGTAGTGTTACACCCAAAATTCTTGATGTGCTTAAACGTGAAAATATAAAAGCCACATTTCTGATTTTGGGCAACAAGGTTGATTGCAAAAAATACCAAGCTGGTAAATCGCTAGATCTGTGTAAGCAGCGTTTTAATACGCTTAAACGTATTAAAGGAGAAGGGCATGATATTGGTTCTCACAGTTATGAACATCACCATCATAGTAAGCTTTCCCTGACAGAACTGAATAAGACAATTCTTGATTCTAAAGCGATTCTTGAGCCATTTTTTACCACACAACCGCCGGTTTTTAGATTGCCTTATGGCGATGGCTGGTTTAATCAGAAAGACCAACCACAGGTGATGCAAGCCCTTAAACAAGCTGGTTTTGAGCATCTTGGTTGGGAAATGACGGCTTATGACTGGAATGAAAAATACCAGCATGGTGATCAAATCCTGGATAATGTGATGGGTCAAATGTGCAAGGGGCGAGGCCGTGATGGGGTGGTTTTATTTCATGATGGTGTATTTGAAAATGAACACGAAGGTCGTGTCTTTACCGCAAATAATCTAGCACGCTGGATACCCAAACTACGCTGCGCTGCTGATTTTGAGCCGCTACTCGCTTTTAAGAAAAAACTCCGAAAGAGATAGAAGGAGATGGGAGAGATTGAAAGAGAAAGAAGTAGATAGTGGCTTGATTATTCGTGTTGCTGTCGCTGTGATTATTAATCAGAATGAAGAGATTCTGATAGCGAAACGTTCTAAAGATCAGCATCAAGGTGACAAGTGGGAATTTCCTGGTGGTAAAGTCAAAGAGAATGAAACCAGTGAAGAAGCTTTGCACAGGGAAATTTTGGAAGAGTTAGGGATAGAGGTTAAGTCTAGCTCCGAAATGATATCAATCACCCATGAATATATCGAAGAGGAACCCAAACATAATAAAACAGTAATTCTCGATGTATTTGACGTTAGAAAATGGCGAGGTGAGCCTCAGGGTGTTGAAGGGCAACCAATCCGTTGGATTACAATTTCAGAGATTGATAACTATGAATTTCCTATTGCTAATGTAGAGATAGTTAACATCATCAAGTGTATTTGATTATTTGACTGCTAAGCTTAAGTTAAGCTCAACTCTGTTATATTTAACTATGCGGGGTGTTAAATACAAAAGCGTTAAATAATAGCCAGACGAGGCTCGTTTTTCTTTTTGGAGCAGTTATGAAAAAATCTATTCACAAAACCACTTTTAGAGCTTTGCTCTTATTACCGCTATTTTTTAGTCTGGGAGCAGTTCAGGCTAATGGTTTGTTCGGCAATAACAATAGTTTCTTTGGCAACAACAACGGATACAACGACTGGCCAGAATGGACACCGATGTACTGGATGGAAGAAATGTTTGGCGATAACAATGGTTTTGGTAATAACCGCTTTGGAAACAACCGTTTTAGGTCTTATGGCAACCCTTATCAGTCACCTTACATGTCTCCTTATTCCGGATTAAACCGTTACAACGCTAATCCTTACCTGGCTAATCCCTATGGCGCGAATAGATACCCTGGACAACAGGCTTATAGATACGTGCCATATGCCTCTCTTTACCCTCAAAATAGCTATTATGGTTCAAGGGGTAATAGCGTTTACTCGCCTTATGGAAATAGTGGAATGAGTCCTTTCTCTAGCTTTGGTGGAAGCAACTATAGCAATCCGTTTTCTACATTTTCTGGTGCTAGGTCACCATTCTCTTCATTTAGTGGAGCATCGCCATTGAATAGTTTCGGTTCACCATTAGGCGGAGGAATGCCGGGCATGTCACCATTCGGCGGAGGAATGCCGGGCATGTCACCATTAGGCGGAGGAATGCCGGGAATGTCTCCATTAAGTGGAGGAATGCCGGGCATGTCGCCATTCGGCGGAGGAATGCCGGGCATGTCACCATTAGGCGGAGGAATGCCGGGCATGTCACCATTAGGCGGAGGAATGCCGGGAATGTCGCCATTAGGTGGAGGAATGCCGGGCATGTCACCATTGGGCGGAGGAATGCCGGGTATGAGTCCAATGAGTGGCTTTGGCGGTTCACCATTCGGAGGTAGTGGATTCACTCCATTTAGATAAGCCTCGGAAAACCCCCTGAAAGTAGGGGGGTGTGAATTCAACAACTAAATGCAATATTCGTTCCTTCGTAGAATACCTCAGCTCGGTGTTCTCACATTCAATGTTTTTCGGGGTCGATTATTTAATCTGTGCATGATGAAATTAATTCTATCTTGAGTCACATCATCAAAGCTACTACGCTTGGGTAAATACTGCCGTATCAGATCCATTAGTATTCTCGTTTAATCCACGATCGCCTGAGCAATAGGGTCTTGCAAAGTTAGCCTGGCTTTTTAATTCCTTATCGATTTTACGATGCTCAGCAAACTCAGGGCCGTTGTCGAGTACGTTAGCGTGTGTACAAAGCTTGATACTGTGCCCCAAGTAGCTTTAACATCGTTTCTTTTACCGCCTCGGCGGTTTTATTCACAGCAAGACCTATACGGCAGAGCTTTGATTTGCGTTCAACCAAGGTGACTAATACCGCACCTCCCTAGCGGCCAATCATGGTGTCGACTTCCCAATCACCATAGAATTTACGTTGATTAATAAACTCAGGACGTTCTTCAATCGTCAGTACGTTCGCCTAGAACGTTTTTATTCCACGTGCTACCGTATTTTTTGCGGTGCGATGGTTTCCCGCGTAAATGGCTATGAAGCTTACCATCATTGCGTTTGTCTTTCTTAATGTGCTGATAGATCCATTCGTGACTGATATGAATGTCTTCACGTTGTTCCAGCCAATCAGAGACTTGTTCAGGGCTAAAGTCTTGCCGAAGCCAGTAGTCAACACGTGCCCATTGTTCGGGGGTGATACGCGGTTTGACCTTGCCTTTGCGACGCGCGAGCGTGAGGTAGTGTGCATTCTGAAGGTAGTGACCCCGTTTACCTGAGTTAAGCTTAAGCTCTCTGCTTATCGTCGATGGGTCGACACCGAGTATGTCTGCCATCTGGCATTGCTTTAAATCGTTTTGCACCATGCGGTAAAGGTGATAACGTTGTTCTCGGGTAAGTTGTTTGTGAGCCATATGTAATTCTCGAATTGGTCTTTGGAAATTGGATAAGTTTACTGCAACTTACCCTTTCCTCAGATTGTTTTTAAGAATTGCATTTAGTTGT